>NZ_BNBB01000009.1 GCF_014654615.1 Streptosporangium violaceochromogenes
GTTCTCAAGAAACGGACGCGTACACCATCAACCCCGACCAAACCAGCCGGAACCCTCCGGGGCTTTTCCGTTCGTTTCGTTCTCTTCCATTCTCGCAGGCCCGCTTTTTCGTGTCAAATTGACTCGATCTGGCCGGTCCCTCGAAAATCGTTTTCCGTCTCCGGAAACCCCTTCAATTTACTCCGGCGCTCGACCCGTGTCGAATCGCCCCCCCAGCGGGACGCGAAGGCCCCGATGAAAGAAAGCGGTTGAAGAGGGAGTTTCCGGGTCCTCCGGCGGCATCGCCAGCCTCCCCGGGCCTGCTGAACTTTATGGACGGCGATCCACCTCGTCAAATCAGCGGCACGCCGGTGGAAAGCCCACGGCACCCGCGCGCGATCGGGACAGGTGCCGAAGCGGCCTCACGGCCGTGTCCGGCCATCGGGCACGGCCGCCGTGTCGCCGCATGTCATCGCGTGTCATCGCATGTCACCCCTGTTGGCCCGACGACGGCCCGGCGGGAGCCCGAGACAGCGACCCGGCAGAGGCCTGAGGGCGGCTCAACGGCGGTTCGGCCCCCCTCACACGTCCGGGCGACGGCCCCCTCCGCCTGCGGAAAGAGGGCTGACGCCCACGGAGAACAGGCATCTGCCGCCCAACCGATTGAGATCAGCTGACATCTCACTTTTTACGCCGAACAGACTGGAAAGCCATCAGAATAGCGATATAGGGGTAAACACCGGTCGGAACTTCAGCGAACGGTAAGACGGGGAAGAGGAGCGGAAGGGGACTCCCGCTCCCACGGGGCCTGGCTCGACGTCAGGAAGAGGAGCGGGGGCTTGTGTCCCGGCGCCCGAGGGCGGCGGGATATTTCGCGCGCTCGCGGGCAGTCGGACCGGCGTGCCATACCGCGGAAACAAGCAGTTGAGCAGGGGGCTCTCAAGGTGTCGATCAGGAAGTCGGGGAAGAAGCCGGGCCGGTTGCCGTCGCGAGCCCGCGAGGCGGCAAGGCGTGGAGCGCTGTCACTGCTGAGGGCGGTGAACCGGAGGCGGGAACGCCGTGCGCCCGCGCCCGACACCTCGACGATCAAGATCGTATTGCAGCACGCCCATGGAATGGGCGGCACCATCAGGACCGTGCTCAACCTCGCGGGGTATCTCGCGCGGGAGCGGGACGTGGAGATCGTCTCCGTCGTCCGGGCCGCGGAGAGGCCCTTCTTCCCCGTCCCGCCCGGGGTGCGGGTGTCCTTCCTGGACGACAGGATCCGGCCGCGTGGCCCGATCGCAGAGGTGCTCTCCCGCCTTCCCAGTGTCCTGATCCCGAAGCAGGAGAACGTCTACCACTCACTCACGCTCTGGACCGATCTGCGACTGGTGGGGTTCCTGCGTTCGCTGCGCACCGGTGTGGTGATCTCCACCAGGCCCGGCTTCAACCTCATCACCGCGCTGTTCGCGCCGCCGGGTGTCCTGACGATCGGCCAGGAGCACGTGACGCTCGACGTCCACTCCCCCGAGGTCCGGCGGCTGATCAGGAGACGGTACGGCAGGCTCGACACCTTCGTCACGCTCACCCAGGCCGACCTGGACCACTACGCCGAAACGCTGCGGGCGGACCCGCCCCGCCGGCTGCTGCGGATCCCCAACGCCGTCCCCCGGCTGGCGGGCGACGTCTCGACGCTGGAGAGCAGGAGCGTGGTCGCCATCGGCAGGCTGGTACGCGCCAAGGGCTTCGACCGCCTGATCACCGCGTGGAAGCACGTCGCCGCGGCGCATCCGGACTGGGTGCTGCGCATCTACGGCGGCGGCACGCGCGAGGCCGAGGAACGGCTGCGCGCGAGGATCGAGGAGGCCGGCCTGGCGGACAGGGTGATCCTCATGGGCAGTTCCCCCGAGATCGGCGTCGAACTGGCCAAGGCGTCGATCTACGCCGTCAGCTCGCGCTACGAGGGGTTCGGCATGACGATCCTGGAGGCGATGAGCAAGGGGGTGCCGGTGGTGAGCTTCGACTGCCCGCACGGCCCCGCGGAGATCATCACACATGAGCACGACGGCCTGCTCGTACGCCCCCGGAGGCCCGCCGCCCTGGCCGAGGCGATCTGCCGCCTGATCGAGGACCGCGAGCTGCGCGCCCGGCTCGGTGACAACGCCCTGCGCACCGCGGCGCGGTACGACCTGGACAGTGTGGGCGCCCGGTGGGACGCCCTCCTGGCGGACCTGGGGCCGGCGCGGGCCCAGGAGGCGAAGCGGCGGGCGGTGTTCCCGGCGGGGACGCACGCCACCGGGGGGAACGTAAAACTCCGGTAATCTGCCCCTCATCAGGAGGTGGCAGGTGGCCGAAGCGGGTGCCCTGGCGGTGCCGGGCTACGAGGTGTCCGGGGTGCTCGGCCAGGGCGGTTTCGGGATCGTCTACCGGGCCAGGCAACTGGCCGTGGACCGCGAGGTCGCGCTCAAGGTCGACAACCGGGTGCTGGTCTCTGAACGCGACCGCCGCCGTTTCATGCGTGAGGTCACCTCGGCCGGGGCGCTGTCGGGTCATCCGCACGTCGCCCACGTCTACGACGCGGGGGTGCTCGGCGACGGCCGGCCGTACATGGTGCTGGAGCTGTGCCCGGGCGGATCGCTGCTCGACCGGATGCGGGCCGAGGGGCGTCTGCCCCCGGCGGAGGTGGCCGGCATCGGCATCCGCATCGCGGACGCGCTGTCCGCGGCGCACGCCGCCGGGGTGCTGCACCGTGACATCAAACCCGCCAACATCCTGATCAACCGGTACGGCAACGTGGTGCTCTCCGACTTCGGCCTGGCGACCATGCCGTCGGCGGGCGGCGAGGTCTCGGTGACGCGCGAGTCACTGACCCCGGCCTACGCGCCACCGGAGGCGTTCGACCTGGCCGAGCCCTCCGCGGCCGGCGACGTCTACTCCCTCGCCGCCACGCTCTACGCGCTGCTGTCGGGCCGCCCGCCCCGGTTCCCGGAGAGCGGCGTGGTCAACGTCGCCGTCATCATGGCCCTGCACCGCCTGCCCGTCCCGGAGATTCCCGGCGTGCCGCCGGAGCTGACCGCCGTGCTCCGCCAGGCCATGGCCGCCGACCCGGCACAGCGCACCCCCTCGGTGGCGGCGCTGCGGGACGCCCTGACCGGCCTTCACCTGAGCCGGGCCGGCACGCCCCGGCCCGGCCCGGCGCGCACCGGCCCCACCGGCCTCGCGGCTCCCGCCGTGTCCCCGGGGCCGGACACCCCCGCTCTCACCTCTCCGACCTTCCCACCGGCCTCCCCGCCCCACCCGCCGTCCCTCGCCGGCACGCCTTCTCCGTACGGCCCGCACACCCCCGGCCGGGAGCCGGTGCGCGCGCATCCGACCTCGCCGGGGGCGCGGAAGCCGGCGAGCGCCCGGCCGCCGGCCGGGGCCGCCCCGGCGCTCGCCGGGACGTCGAACACCCGGGTGTTCGTCGCGGTCGCCGTGGCCTTCGCGATCCTGCTGCTGGCCGGGGTGGGGCTGATGCTCATGGAGAGCAGGGCCGAGGAGCCGTCCACCGGCCGGGCCGGTGCCGCCGTGTCGCCCGGACCGGCCTCACCCGCCCCTCGGGAGGCGGGCGCGCCGCCGTACACCGTCTCCTGATACTGGAATTGCCTGGAAATCACGGGAGACCGGTGGGACTCCTGTTACGCTCCGGGCCGTGAGTGAGTCACTGGACGCGCTGGAGCTGCGGATAGCCGAGCTCCGCGCGCGGGTGCGCCGGGCCGTCAGGGAGGGGGACGGTGGCGCGGCCCGCACGCTGCGGGGAGAACTGCGGCGGGCCGAGAAGGCGTGGGACGCGACGGTCACGGCCGAGGAGTCCGCGTCGGCGGCACCCGCCCCGGAGCCCCCTCTGCTGCCCATCAGGGAGCAGGTGCACCGGGCGCTCGCCCTGCTGGGGGTGCCGGCCTCCGCCCGGCTGATCGTGGCGGTGAACGACGCGTTCTTCTCCCGCGCGCTGCGCGGCTCCCAGCTCACCAGTCTGCGCAGGGACGAGGAACGTTCCTTCCGGGCCTCCCCCTACGCCAGGCCGTACTACCTGTGCGCCGCGCTGACGGATCGGCTCTCACCCGCCAGGGGGCTGCTGGCCGACAGCACCTGGGCCTCCGAGCGGCGGGTGCTCGGCCCGCTGAGCCCGCGCGTCGACTTCCTCGTCTCGGCCGTGCGGATCGCCGAGCACCTGGCCCGGCTGGCCGAGCCTCCGCCGGGGGCGCTACGGCTGCTGACGCGGATGGCGCAGAACATCCCCGGGGCCGCGGAGGGGTTAGCCCCCGCCGATCCGGTGACCGCGATCCGGGCGGCGTGGGCCGAGCTGGAGGTGCACCGCGCCGCCGACGCGGAGCAGCGCGCCGAGGTGGCGGCGCGGGCGGGCAGGCAGTTGTCGGACGTGGAGGGCCTGTTCGGCGCCGCCACGATGAGCACGCTGAGGGGGGCCTGTTGAACGGCAGGCAGAACGTCGCCCGCGCCCTCGGGGGCGCCCGGTGAACAGACTTGACGCGTTGCGCGGGCCGGTGTCGGCCCGCCCACACGACGCCCGCGCCATCGCGGCGCTGGCCGCCAATCCAGGCTGCGCCCGCCGCGCGCTGCTGGACGCGGCCGGGGTGGACAAGGACCGCACAGCCCGGCACCTGGGCGTCCCCGCCCCGTTCGGCCGGTCGCAGTTCGCGATCACCCGCGGCAACGCGTTCGAGGCGCTGGTGAAGGAGAACGGCTGCGCCGGGCTGCTGCGGCTGCTGCGCGAGCTGTTCGGGTTGGCCGTCGAGGAGGTCGGCTATCAGGACGTGGAGAGCGTCGGCGCGCACCTGCGTCACTCCCACACCCGGGCGCTGATCGACCGGGCGGCGCGCGAGGGCGAGGGGACGGCGGTCTTCTACGACCACCCGCTCCTCAGCCTGGAGATCGCCGGGCACACCTCCTACCTGGAGCCCGACGTGGTGGCCTTCCAGCTCGGCGGGCGCTTCCACATCGTGGAGATCAAGTCGTTCGCCGTGATCGACGGGCAGGCCGCGCCCGACAAGGTCGCCGCGGCGGCGAGGCAGGCCGCGGTCTACGTGCTGGCGCTGCGCACACTCCTCACCGACCTGGGGCACGACCCCCGGCTGGCCTCCCACGAGGCGGTGCTCGTCTGCCCGGAGAACTTCACCAACCGGCCGGTCGCCACGTCGTTGGACGTGCGCCGGCAGCTCGCGGTGCTCAGGCGGCAGCTCGCGCGGATGACCGAGGTGGACCGGCTGCTGGCGGAGGTTCCCGACGGCCTCACCTTCGACCTGGCGCCGGACGGCGACGGCGTGCCCACCCGGCCCGCGCGGGAGCTGGCCGAGGCGCTGTCGCGGGTGCCCGCCCGCTACGCGCCCGACTGCCTGTCCACCTGCGACATGTGCATGTTCTGCCGGAGCGAGGCCCGCGAGTGCGGCTCCACCGACCTGCTGGGCCGCCAGGTCCGCGACCGGCTCGGCGGCGTCTCCGGCATGGCCGAGGCGCTGGGCATGGCCGAGGGCGTCCTTACGCCCGCCGAGGGCCAGGAGGAGATCGCCCTGCTGCTGCGCACCGCCGAGCGGCTCCGTCAGGAGTGCCTCCGGTGAGCGTGCTGGCGGCGCTGGCGCGGCTGCGGGCCGCACGGGAGGGGGTGGCGCAGCCGATCGCCACCGTCCGGCACTGCCATCTCGCCTCCCGGCCGATGGTGCTCGTCCCGCTCAAGCTCGCCGGTGAGGCCGCCGCCCCGCTGGGGGCCGTGGTGGGCACCGACCCCGATCACCCCAGGCTGCTCGTGGTCCCCCAGCCGCGCGACCGCGACCTGCGGTTCTCCTTCGCCGCCGAGCTGGCCGAGGTGCTGCTGCCGTACGTCGAGGGGTTCGCCGGGGCCACCGAGACGGTCGAGCGCAGGGGCGGCGAGCCGTACGAGCGATGCCTGGACGCGCCGCAGATCCTGGTGCCGAACCGGCCCGCGGTGACCTTCCTCGGGCTGCTGGGCCGCTCCACCCGGTTCCGCCGGGCCGACGGCCCCTGCCCGGTGCACCCGTCGGTGCCGCTGCTGGGACGGTGGCTGACCTACTTCGCCGACCGGTCCCACCGCCCGGGGTCCTCCCTGCTGCTGGCCGCGACCGAGGCGCTGTCCACGCACTGGGCGACCGGGCAGAGCGCCCTGGAGGACGCCAACCTGGCGGCGCTGGTGGGGTGGATCGACCCTCCGGAGGGGATGAGCGGGGCGCGGGCCGCCGAAGAGGCGGAGGATCCGCTGCTGTGGCCGCCCGCCGGGCCCGCCACCGACCCGGGCTTCGACAACGAGGTGCTCGCCCCCGCCGTACGGGCCTATGAGGAGGCGCCGTCGGGGCACGCCGTGGAGCGGGTGGCCCAGGCGTTGCGCACCCAGCTCGAACCGACGTGGCGGCTGATGTGGCGGGCGGCGGGCCTGCTGCGCGCCCTGCCCGAGGGCGGGCGGGTGGGGGAGCGCTGGGAGGCGGACCGCGGGTCGTTCACCCGGTTCGTCGAACGGCTCGCCGAGAACGGACCGCCGCAGGCGCGCCGGGACGGCGCGGTCGGCGCCGCGGCGCGGCTGGCCGGGCTGGAGCGGGCGCAGGCGGGTTACGAGGTGCAGCGGGCCTACGACGACCCGCTGATCATGGCCGAGTATCGCCTGACCGGCGAGGCGTTCGCCGGGACGGTGACCGCCGCCGACCCCGGGCACGCCGAGGGTGAGGGCCGCTCACGCAAGCTGCGCCCGCTGGTCACGGTCAAGACCGCCGATCCGGTACAGCCGGCGCCCGGCACCGTGCTCGGCAGCCCCGACCGGCGCGGGCACGCCGCCGAGGTCGTGGAGGTCGCCGGGGACGAGATCACCCTGAAGATCGTCAAGGGCATGGGGCGGGGCAGGACGCCGGCGCCGGGGTCGGTGCCCGAACCGGGCGAGCGGGTCACCTACACCTCGCTGACCGGCGACTTCCCCTCCTCACCGGCGCTCCCCGACCCCGAGCTGACGCCTTGGACGCACGGCGGCCCGCCCGAGGAGTACGTACCGGGCGACGAGGAGGCACGAGAGGAGTGGGCGTGAACGACGAGGGCCGCGGCATGACGCCGCAACGGGAGGCGGCGGCCGTCGTCGACGCCGTCCTGGCCGACCTGCCCCGCCACCGGGGCGTGGTGGTGGACTCCCCGCCGGGGGCGGGGAAGTCCACGCTGGTGGTCAGGGCCGCGGGGCACATCGCCGAAACGGGCGAGCCGCTGATGATCGTCGCGCAGACCAACGAGCAGGTGGACGACCTGGTGGAGCGGCTCGCGACCGAGCGTCCCGACCTGCCGATCGGCCGCCTCGCGGCGAGCGGGTACGTCGCGCCCGGCCGTATCCAGGCCCGCCCCAACGTCTCGGTGGCGGGCAGGGTGGCCGATCTGGGCGACCCGGCGGTGGTGATCGCCACCGCCGACAAGTGGGCCTGGGTGGGCGACAGGACCTGGCCGTGGGCGATCGTGGACGAGGCGTACCAGATGCGCTCGGACAAGCTGCTGCGGATCGCCTCGCTGTTCGAGCGGTCGCTGTTCGTGGGCGACCCCGGCCAGCTCGACCCGTTCTCGATCGTGGACGGCGAGCGCTGGGCCGGCCTGTCGTGGGATCCGGTGCAGAGCGCGGTCTCGGTGCTGTTGCGGCACAACCCCGGCCTGCCGGTGCACCGGCTGCCGGTCTCCTGGCGGCTGCCCGCCACGGCCGCCCCGGTGGTCTCGGAGGCCTTCTACCCGTTCACCGGCTTCCGGGCCGGGACCGGACCCGCCGACCGGGCGCTGGAGCTGACCGCCGGGGGCATGCGCACCTGCTACGACCGGGCGCTGGAGGAGGCCGCCTCGGCGGGCTGGGCGCTGTACGAGCTGCCGAGCCGCCACACGGTGCGCACCGACGCCGAGGCGGTGCGGGCGGTGGCGGTGCTGGCGGTACGGCTGCTGCAGCGGGCACCCGTGGCGCACTCCGAGCGCGGCAGCCACCGGGTCACGCCCGACCGGATCGCCGTGGGGGCCGCCCACCGCGACCAGGTCGCGGCGATCCGGGCGGCCGGGGTGCCCGAGGAGATCACGGTGGACACCGCCAACCGCCTGCAGGGGCGGGAGTACGACGTGACGATCGTGCTCCATCCGCTGTCCGGCCGCCGCGACGCCACCGCCTTCCACCTGGAGTCGGGGCGGCTGTGCGTGCTGACCTCACGGCACCGGCACGCCTGCGTCGTGGTCGCCAGGGCCGGGATTCCCGAGCTGCTGGACGCCCATCCCTCGGCGGAGCCGATGCGGCTCGGGGTTCCGGTGCGGTTTCCCGACGGGTGGGAGGCCAACCAGGCGGTGCTGGCCCACCTCGCCAAGCACCGGGTGACCCCGCTCCTTTGACGCTCCGCCCCCCTGGAAGGCCCCCGCCGGGGAAGGCGCGGGTCTTCGAGGGGGCGGGAGGGGGCCGGACGGGTCAGACCGTCCGGCGCCAGACGTCGATGGCCAGCACCTGGCGCATGCCCACCGACAGGTACAGGTCGAGCGCCGGCGTGCTGTTGTTGGCGTCCACGTGGAGGTAGGTGCCGGCCCGGCCGCGCCGGGCGTCGGCGGCGAACGCCGCGCGGAGCATGAACCGGCCCAGACCCCGGCTCCTGAATCCGGGCAGCACGGCGAGCTGCCGTACGTAGCCGCAGTTCTCGTCACCGGCGAAGGCGTCGGTCGCGAGCAGCATCGCGACCGGCTCGCCGTCGATCCTCGCGACCGCCAGTTGCGCCCAGTCGGTGCTGGCCGAGGCGTCGAGGTCGGCGTACCACTCGTCGTAGTCCTTGGGGGTGAACCCGAAGTGATCGGCGAACCCCGCCTGCTGGACGGCGTGCCCCTGGCGGCGCACCTCCTCGGTGGTGCCGTGGTGGAGTGACAGGCCGGGTGGCATCCCGGGGTCGGGGACCGGCCCGGTGTGGTCGGCCAGCAGGCGGATGAAGCTGGTCGCGGGGACGAATCCCCGGGCGGCGGCGACGGCGCGTTTGCCGCTGTCCTCCCGGTACAGGCCGATGTCCACCACGGCCTCGTCGTGGCCGTGTTCGGCCGCGATCCGGCCGGCCCGCTCGATCACGGCGTCCCACAGGGGGGCGGTGAGCGCGGGGGCGTCCGGGTGGACGACCACGTCGACGTCCACGCCGCCGCCGGTGCCCCTGCGGCAGGCCCAGGCCCAGGCGACCAGGCGGCCCGAGGCGTCGTGGACGACCCAGCCGTCGGTCCGCCGGTCGAAGGAGGGCTCGTTGAGCTGGTCGGTGACGTCGTCGAGGGTCATGTCCCCCTTGCCGATCACCTGGGTGTCGCAGAGGGAGATCAGCGCGTGGATGTCGGCGGCGTCGCCGGCCAGGGGCCGCCGGGTGGTGTACCCGGCGGCGAGGGCGGTTGTCTGCATGCCGTCCAGTCTGGGCGGGGCGACTTGGCTCTCACTGGCCCGCGGCTTGCCTTCGATCCGCGGCCCCGCGCCGCCCCGTTCCGGCCTGCGCTGTTCCGGCCTGCGCCGTCCTGGCCTTCCCGCCCTGGCCGGCGCTGTCCGGATCAGTCGAGGGCCGGGGCCGGGACCGGCGTCTCCCTGGACTGCTCGGCGGAGCCGCGCAGCGGGATCTCCTTGAGGAAGACCGCGAACACGGGGACCAGGACGGCGAACAGGATCGCCCACCAGAACACCTCGGTGATGGAGACGGCCAGCGACTCCAGGAAGCCGGTCCGCACGGGCGTGGGAAGGCGGTGCAGGGCCGCGGGGTCGAACTGGCCTCCGCCGGAGGCGAGCTTCTTGCCCGCCTCCGGGCCGAGCCTGCTCTCCAGAGCGGAGGTGAGCTGGTTGTTGAAGATCGCCCCGAACAGCGAGACGCCGAACGAGCCCCCGATGGAGCGGAAGAAGGTGGAGGCGCTGCTGGCGACGCCCAGGTCCTTCTGCTCGACGCTGTTCTGCGCGATCAGCATGGTGGTCTGCATCAGGAAGCCCATGCCGAGGCCGAGCACCGCGATGAACACGCCGGTCCTCCAGGCCGGGGTGGCGACGTCCATCGTGGACAGCAGCCACATGGCGACCGCCATGATCACACCGCCGACGACCGGGTACGCCTTGTACTTTCCGGTCTTGGTGATGGCACGGCCGACGAACAGCGAGACCAGCATGGCCGAGGTCATCATCGGCAGCAGGAGCAGGCCGGAGTTGGTCGCCGAGGCGCCCTGGACCGTCTGCTGGTACAGCGGCAGGAAGTTGATGGCGCCGAACATGGCGAAGCCGAGGAGGAAGCCGATCAGGGAGATCAGGGTGAAGTTGCGGTTGCGGAACACGCCGAGAGGCATGATCGGCTCGGCGGCGCGCGTCTCGACCGGAATGAAGATCGCCAGTGTGACCACGGCGGTCACGGCCAGGCCGATGATCTGCGGCGAGTCCCAGTCGTACTCGTTGCCGCCCCAGGTGGTGATGAGGACCAGCGCGGTGATGCCCACCGAGAGCAGGACCGCGCCGAACCAGTCGATGCGGTGCTCGGTGCGGTATCGGGGCAGCTTGAGTTTGATCATCAGCAGCACCAGGGCGACGAGCCCGATGGGCAGGTTCACGTAGAAGGCCCAGCGCCAGTCGAGGTGGTCGGTGATGAACCCTCCGACGAGGGGTCCGGCGATCATCGCCAGCGACATCACACCGGCCATGATGCCCTGGTACTGACCGCGTTCCCGGGGCGGGACCAGGTCGCCGATGATCGCCATGGCGTTGACCATCAGGCCGCCGGCGCCGAGGCCCTGGAGCGCGCGGAAGGCGATGAGCTGGGTCATGCCGCCGCCGACGCCACCCAGCAGGTCCGATCCGGCCATGCCGCAGAGCATCGAGCCGATGATGAAGATCACGATGGAGGCCAGGAAGATGGCCTTCCTGCCGTACAGGTCGCCGATCTTCCCCCAGATGGGGGTCGACACGGTGGTGCCGAGCACGTAGGCCGTGACCACCCAGGAGAGGTGGCTGAGGCCGCCGAGCTCCCCGACGATGCGGGGCATCGCGGTACCGACGATCATGTTGTCCAGCATGGCCAGGACGATCGCCAGCATCAGCCCCGGCAGCACCACCATGACCTCGTGTCTGCGCGCCGACGCGGGCCCGCTCTCCGTCACCTCTGTCATCTTCCGCCCCCCCTGGTAAGCGATCTTTCTTACTTGCCGACCGGTCAGTTTTGGATAGCCTAGGGAATGTAGGCCTCCATCTACCGGCCGTCAAGTTGATTTCGCCACAAAGGGAACCATGAGGGAAAACGTCGATACCCGGACCCGTATCCAGGAGATCGCCCTGAAGCTCTTCATCGAACAGGGCTACGAAGCGACGTCGCTCCGGGAGATAGCCGAGGCACTGGGCGTGACCAAGGCCGCCCTCTACTACCACTTCAAGAGCAAGGACGAGATCATCACCAGCCTGGCGGAGAACCGGCTGCGGGCCGTCGAAAGGCTCGTCGCGTGGGCCAGGGGACAGCCCAGGAGCGAGGAGACCCGCAACGAGCTGATCCGCCGCTACTCCGACGACCTGTACCGGGGCCGGCACCACGAGATCATGAGATTCTTCGAGCGCAACCCGACCGCGCTGAAGGGCCACCCGATGATGGAGAAGACCCGCGAGCAGACCTTCGAGCTGCTGGCCTTCCTGTCGGCCCCGGACGCCCCGGCGACCACCCGGCTGAGAAACGCCATGGCCCTGTTCGCCCTGCACGCCTCCTGGTTCGTGCTCGGCGACGCGACGCTCACCGACGACGAGCGCCGCGAGGCCGCGCTGGAGGTCGCGCTCGACCTCCTGCGCCGGTGAGCGTCCTGATCGATCCGCCCGCCTGGCCGGGTCCGCGCGGGCTGCTCTGGTCCCACCTGGTCAGCGACAGCTCGATCGGGGAACTGCACGCCTTCGCCACCCTGCTGGGCGTGCCGCCCCGGGCCTTCGACCGGGACCACTACGACGTCCCCGAGACCGTCTACGAACGCGCGGTTCTTCTGGGCGCGGAGCCCGTCTCCTCACGCGAGCTGCTCACCCGGCTCCTCGCCTCGGGTCTGCGCAGACGCAAGGTTCGTCCCTGATTCGAGAACCTCCCGCATGAATCCGGAACCGGCGGGCATGACCGGCCCCGGCGCACGGTGGAACCGCGCGCCGGGAACATCAAAGGGGGAAATCATGCTCAACGGCAGGACTATCGCCTTCCTCGTCGCCCCCGAGGGGGTCGAGCAGGTCGAACTCACCGAGCCCTGGCAGGCCGTACAGCAGGCCGGGGGCACCCCGAGGCTCATCTCCACCGCGCCGGGCGAGATCCAGGCGTTCAACCACCTCGACAAGGCGGACCGCTTCCCGGTGGACGCGACGGTCGAAGAGGTGTCGGCGGCCGACTTCGACGGGCTGGTGCTGCCCGGCGGCGTCGCCAACCCCGATCTCCTGCGGACCGTGCCCGCCGCCGTCCGGTTCGTCGGCGACTTCTTCGAGGCGGGCAAGCCGGTCGCCTCCATCTGCCACGGCCCCTGGACCCTGGTCGAGGCCGACGCGGTCCGCGGCCGGACGGTCACCTCGTGGCCGAGCATCCGGACCGATCTGCGCAACGCCGGGGCCGACTGGGTGGACAGGGAGGTCGTGATCTGCACCTCGGGCCCGAACACCCTGGTCACCAGCCGCAAGCCCGACGACCTCAAGGCGTTCGGCCAGGCGTCCGTGGACGCCTTCTCCGCGTAGGTTCCGCCGGGCCCGGCACCCGGGGCGCCCCCTTTT
Organism: Streptosporangium violaceochromogenes; assembly: GCF_014654615.1. GTDB lineage: Bacteria > Actinomycetota > Actinomycetes > Streptosporangiales > Streptosporangiaceae > Streptosporangium > Streptosporangium violaceochromogenes. Next base: position 12,719 of record NZ_BNBB01000009.1, read on the forward strand.
TCGATTAGGGCGGGGCGGATGGGGCAGGGCTTTTAGAGGTCAGCTGTGAAGGAGGGACTGTGGAGGCCACAATCGCATTGCGGCTGCCACGTGACGCCGCGAGCGTTCCCGTCATCAGGCAGCTTCTGGACGCCTCGCTCCGCACGCTGGGGGTGGAGCCGCAGATTCGCGAGGACATCCAGCTGATGCTCTCCGAGGCGTGCTCCAACGTGATCCAGCACGCCACCCCGAGTGACGACTACATGGTGAGCACCGAACTCTCCCGCGACCGTTGCACGATCAAGGTCGTGGACACGGGGAAGGGCTTCGACTTCTCCGGAGCGCGTTCGCCCTCGCCCACCTCCGAGCACGGTCGCGGGCTGCTCATCATGAAGGCGCTGGCCGACGACGTCCGTTTCGTCAACCGGGACGAGCACGGGTCGATCGTCTGCCTGGAGAAGGCCTTGCGCTTCGTCGAGGACGCCCCCGGCCTCTCGCTGCTGCTCACCGGGGAGGACGAAGGGGCGCGCACGCCCGCGGAGACGGCCTGCGACGAACCGTGCTCCGCCCCCCGCCCGCCGGCGGGTGAGCACATCAGGGTCAGGTGAGGGCCTGGCGGGCGCTCAGCCGATCCAGACGGCCTTGAGGTTGCAGAACTCGCGGATGCCGTGCGCCGACAACTCCCGGCCGTACCCGGAGCTCTTGACACCACCGAACGGCAGTTGCGGGTGCGAGACGACCATGCCGTTGACGAAGACCATACCGGCCTCCAGCTCGGTGATCAGGCGCTCCCGCTCGACCTCGTCGGTGGTCCAGACGTTGGCCCCGAGCCCGAAGGAGGTGGCGTTGGCCAGCGCCAGCGCCTCCTCCACGCCCTCGACCCGGTACAGCGAGGCCACGGGGCCGAACACCTCCTCGCCGAACACCCGCATCCGCGGGGTGACGTCGGCCAGCACGGTCGGCTCGTAGAACCAGCCGGGGCGGTCCGGGCTGACCCCTCCGCACAGCACGCGCGCCCCGCGGCCCGCCGCGTCGGCCACCAGCCTCTCCACGTCGTCGAGCCCCCGCTCGGTGGCGAGCGGCCCCACGTCGGTCGACTCCTCCGTCGGGTCTCCGACCCGCAGCCCCTCCATCAGGGCCGCGAAGCGGCCGGAGAAGTCCTCGTAGACGTCGGCGTGCACGATGAACCGCTTGGCCGCGATGCAGGACTGGCCGTTGTTCTGCGTCCTCGCGGTGACGGCGGTGGAGGCCGCGGTCTCAAGGTCGGCCGAGGGCATCACGATGTAGGGGTCGGAGCCTCCCAGCTCCAGGACGGTCTTCTTCACCTCGCCGCCCGCGATCGCCGCCACGGACCGTCCCGCCGCCTCGGAGCCGGTCAGGGTGGCCGCCACCACCCTCCTGTCCCGCAGCACCCTTTCGATCCGCCCGGCCTCGATCAGCAGGGTCTGCATACAGCCGGGGGGAAAGCCCCCGCGCGCGAACAGCGCGCCCAGGTAAAGCGCGGTCTGCGGCACGTTCGAGGCGTGCTTGAGCAGCCCCACATTCCCGGCCATCAGCGCGGGCGCGGCGAACCGGATCACCTGCCACAGGGGGAAGTTCCAGGGCATCACCGCGAGCACCGGCCCCAGCGGCTGGTAACGGGCGTAGGCCCGCCGCGCGCCCACGGCCGCCGCGTCGACCGGCTCGTCGGCGAGGAACCCCTCGGCGTGGTCGGCGTAGTAGCGCATCCCCCGCACGCATTTGGCCGCCTCGGCCCGGGCCTCGGCCAGCGTCTTGCCCATCTCGGTGGTCACCAGCCGCGCCACCTCCTCCCGCTCCTCCTCCAGCAGGTCGGCGGCGCTCCGCATCCAGGCGGCGCGCTGCTTGAAGTCGGTGGTGCGGTAGGTCGCGAACTCCGCGGCGGCCAGCGCGACGCGCTCCTCCAGCTCGTGGTCGCTCAGCGGTTCGTAGGTCCTCAGGGTCTCACCGGTGGCCGGGTTGATCGTCGCGATCGCCATCGGTACCTCCTCGGCGGCCGTCGCCCTTGAGCGGCGGGACGGTTGAAACAACGAAATGCCAGGATATTTCCCAGTATCCGCCCAATCATCCACAAACCGGAGGCCGGCCCCCTGGAGGCCGGAGACGTTTGAGCGCGCCGGAAGGGGTACGACCGTCCTCACGACGGCCCGTTTTCACCACCCGGGGACGGTGAGGCCATGAACACCGAACGCGGCGGCGCCCAGCGCGGCCCGCGCCCGAACGACCGGCGCGAACACGAGAACGGAGGCGTCCCCGGGGGGATCACCCCCGCGGACGTCGAACACCGCAGAACCCTCGTGACGTGGCTGAGCGACGCCCAGTGGCCGGCGGACCGCGACGACCTGCTGGCCCACGCCGACACCAGGCTGGCCCCCGGCAGCCTGGTGTCGAGCCTGCGCGACCTGCCCGACGGAGAGTTCCACGACGTCGGCGAGGTGGCCAGGGCCCTCGGCCTCGGCAAGGTCCGCCGCCGGTAGGGCGCCCCCACGGCCCACCGCCGCCGGGGCGCCCCCTCCGGCGCCGGACGTCAGCGTCCGGCTCCGGAGGAGCGCAGCAGTTTGGCCACGAACATCACCACCACGACGACCAGGCCGATGATCACGGCCCACTTGAGCAGGCCGACGATCAGGCCCATCAGAGAGCCGAGCACGAAGAAGGCGAGCACCACGGCCGCCACCGCCAACAGAATTCGTCCCATGCCCCTCACGCTAGGCGCCGGCGCGGCCCGGCGGCAGGGGCGCGAGGCGAAGTCAGGGACAAGCCAGGGTCATCCCTCAGGGACGTCCCCGACCCCCGTCCCCCCTGCGGCCGGGGTCGCCGGCCGCAGGGGGAGCGCGCCGTGAGGGAGGCGGCGTGACGGGGGAGGACGGCGCCGCCCCGTCGCCCCGCCGGCCGGATCAGCCCAGGGCGTCCCTGCCGCCGACGACGGGAAGGTCGACCGAGCCGGCCGCCGGGTCGACCGAGACCCTGGTCCCGGCCGGCAGGCGGAGGGTGAAGTCGTGGTCGGTGGAGATGACCACCACGCCGAGCCGGTGGCCGGCCTTGACGACATAGTCGCCGGGCTCCAGGTCGAAGGCGAAGTCGTAGAACCGGCCCTCCCGGAGCGGCTCGGTCCGGGAGGCGGAGTGGCGGTTGCGGACGTCGAGCCACCCCCTAGTGACGATCTTGAAGGGGGCGGTCACCGTGACGTGCTCGGCGAGGCGGGCGCAGCCGGTGTCGCCGGGCACGCCCTGGCCGTAACAGACCGGGGTGGTGCCGTAGACGACGTTGCCCGAGGCGCGGGTGGCGGTGCCGTAGTCGACCAGCAGGGCCGTCAGGTACGGCGAGCGCCCGCCCTCGAAGGCGGCCCTGAGCCGGACCCTCGGAGTGCCCGAGAGCCGGGCGTCGCGGGGCAGCGGGTCCGACACGTAGGCCAGGCGGTTCGGGTCGGCGGTGTCGGGATTCTCGGCGAGCCGCTCGGCGGTGCGGGCGCTCTGGTCGGTGAAGGACTCGACCGCGCGACCGCGCGCGCGGTCCGGGCCGAGCCCGCCGGAGCGGCCCCCCTCACCCGCGGACAGGCGCAGCCGTGCCCTCCGGGTGCCGGGCAGCGGCCAGGAGGCGTGTGTGGCCCACTGGTCCGGCCCCGACTCCACGTCCGCCCGGGGCTCGTCCAGGATGCCGTTGCGCAGGCCGTACAGGAAGAAGTCGAACCAGTGGTGGAGCTGGCGCAGCCACTCGGCGTTGCGCCGGGCGTAGGAGAAGGGGTTGAAGTGCGGGCCCTGGTGCAGCCAGATCTTGCGCGGCACGCCGCGCCGGGCGAGCGCGTTCCACCACTGGACGCTCTGCTTGGCCTTGACGTTCCAGTCGTTGAGGCCGGCCACCACGAAGACGGACGCGCGGACCTCGTCGGCGTCGCCGAGATAGTCGCGCCGCTCCCAGAAGGCGGAGTAGTCACCGGTGACGCGGTCCTGGTCGCGCCCCAGCCGGTCCAGCAGCGCCCCGCAGACCCGCGGGCCGTCCTGCCGGGTCAGGACGTAGCGGGCCAGCACGTCGGTGTCCTCCCCCTGGAAGCCTCCGGGGGCCAGCACGCCGCCGTTGGCCCGGTAGTAGTCGTACCAGGAGGAGATGGCCGCGATCGGCACGATGGTCTTGAGCCCCTCGACGCCGGTCGCGGCGACGGCGTTGGCGAGCGTTCCGTTGTAGGAGACGCCGATCATGCCGACGTTCCCGGTGGACCAGCCGGCCCGGACGGGGGCGCCCTGCGCGTCGTACCCCCGGGCCCTGCCGTTGAGCCAGTCGATCACGGCCTTGGGGCCGGCGGTCTCGTTCTCCAGGCCGGTCGTCGGGCAGCCGGTCGAGCGGCCGGAGCCGACGTTCTCCACCAGCGCGACGGCGTAGCCACGCGGGACGAAGTAGTTGTCGTAGTAGCCCCGGAAGGGCGGCGTCCCGGTGCGGAACCCGCCCGTGCTCTCGTCGGCGCCGAACATCTCCTCGCGCAGGTCGTCGAACTTGTCGCGCCGGTACTCCATGCCCGCCGGATCGGAGCCGTCGAGGTCCACCACGTGATTGGTCACCTCGTTGCCGCCGGCGTAGTAGGGGCTGGCCTCCATGATGACCGGGACCTTCAGCCCGGAGGCGGTCTCCTTCGGCCGCATGATCTCGACGGCGACCCGGTCGGACCGGCCGTCGGAGTCGCTGTCGACCCCGGCGACCTCCACGAACACGGTCTCCCTCAGGGCCTCGGCGCGCGAGTAGACCGGCTGGGTCTCGCCGTTCTCGATCGCGGCGACCGCCGATCGCGCGGCCGCCGCCGGAAGGACCCCCGAGGGGACGGCGACCGCCAGAGCGATGAGGACCGTTCTCCACCTGTTCTTCAAGGAAACTCCGTGTGGTTGGGAAAATTGACACCACCGGTCAATGTGCTGCACGACACCTCCCCCCGCAAGATCCAGGGTGTAACGAATCCCGCTCCTACCGCGCGTTGCGCGCGAGCTCCAGCGCGTAGGAGGGGAACCACTCCCCCGGCCGGGGCTCGCCCCGGTGACACTCGCCGTCGGACTCCCCCGGCCGCTTGACCCACAGGAAGGCGTCCACCCGCTCGTGCCCGGTCCGCGTCGTCGGAGCCACCCCCAGGGCCCGCCCGGCGGGGTTGCACCAGGCGTCGTCGCCCCGGGCGCCCCGCGGCGGGCCGTTGCCGTTGCGGGAGGTGTCGACCACGTACGGCGCCCCGCCGAGCCCGTCGGAGAGCCGCCGGGCGACGGCGACGCTCTCCTCGACGGTGAAGAAGTTGCTGACGTTGAAGGCGAAGCCGTCGGCCAGGGTCACCCCCGCCCTCCGCATCGGCTCGATCCAGTCGTCCGGGTCGCCGATCCAGCCGGCGTTGCCCGCGTCCAGGTAGACCCTGGCCCCCGGCTGCCGCTTCAGCCGCTCCACCGCGCCCCGGAGCAGGCCGAGACGCTCGGCCGCCCCGCCGCCCCGGGTGCAGTCGTCCAGGATGTGGGCCAGGGCGTCGGGTTCGACGACGACCCAGGCGGGCCGGTCACCGATTCCCTCGGCGAAGCGGCCGATCCAGGCGCGGTACTCCTCGGGGCCCGCGGCCCCGCCGGCCGAGAACCGCCCGCAGTCGCGGTCGGGGATGTGGTAGGCCACCAGGACCGGCACCCGGCCGGCGCGCCTGGCCCCCTCGACGATGCCGGCGACCCTGGGCCGGGGGTCGGGGTCGCCGATCCAGATCGCGTTGGGCCGGTCGGCGATCCTGCGGATCAGCGCCGCCTCCCCCGTCCTGCCCTCCGCCTCCAGCCTGCGGACCTCCCGGGCCGCGGCGCCGTCGGGGTCCACGTAGAACCGGACCTCCGCGGAACCGGCGTCGGGGGCGGCCGCCGGGGATCGCGCGGGGCCGGGGCCGGGGCCGCAGGCCGTCACGGCGAAGGCGAGCGTCAGCGCGGCGGCGGCGCGGCCGTACCCTCTCATCGGTCTCCTCGGCTCATCGGTCTTCCCGGAGGCGGCCTTCCGGGGGCGCCGGGACCGCCAGGGGGGTCCGGCCCCGCCGCGGGGACCGCCCCCGCACGGGTGCCCGGGCCGCCCGGAGGTGGACCCAGCGGGCCTGGGAGGGGGTTCCCCTGGCCGTGACCCCGAACATCATGTACCAACCGGGCGGCGTCAGCGCGGGGTTGGCCGGGACCGTGACGACGATGCCGCGGGCCGCCCGGGTGAAGGCGACCTTGACCGAGCGCTGCTCGACGTCCGTGACGTGGGTGACGGCGCTGGGGCGCATCAGCCGCACCTCCCGGATGCGGTCGGCGTCGGGGGTGGTGAACCCCGCCCGGCCGCCCAGGAGCAGCCGCCGCCTTCCGCCGGTGAAGACCGGGCGCCGCTCGCCGTTGTGCAGGTAGGCGGGGGTGTAGATCTCCACCCGCTGGTCGAAGGTGCCGGGGATCGTGCCCGCCTCGTCGGAGAACAGCGGGTCGGAGCCCATGCTGAGCACCCGGCCGTCCGGCAGCAGCAGGCCCTCGGCGTGGTAGTTGCGGCCCACCGCGGGGGCGGCGGCCTCGTGGAAGCCGTTGGTCTCGGGGTGGTAGACCTCCGCCCGCAGGACGTCGCTGGCGCCCCGGCCCCGGTAGTCGCCGGACCCGTTGAAGGAGAACACGGTGTCGTCGGGAAGCAGCACCGCCGACGGGTAGCGCACCGGGTCGGAGAGGTTGGGCCCCCGCACGTAGCGGGGCGCGGGTTTCGTCAGGTCGACGATGGCGGTGCGGTCGGTGGCGTTCCTCTGCCCCGGCTGACGCTCGCCCACCGGCCCCCCTCCCATCACCATGATCTTCTGGTCCTGCGCGGGGGGCAGGAGCACCGAGGCGCCGGTCTCGTTCAGCTCCGGCTCCGGCAGGCCGGGGACCGGGGTGAACGCCTCCGTCTCGTCGGGCGCCACACCGCCGGTGCCGCCGGGGGTCCGTATCAGGCGGTCGGTGTCGTTACGGTAGTCCCAGATCCCCGGGGGGCGCAGCGCGAGCCGGCCGGGGCCGTATCCGGCGCTCATCCCGGAGAAGAAGAGGGTGCCGTCGGCGAGCAGGAACAGCGCCGGGTAGGTGGGGAAGAAGCGCTTCGGCCCCGCCTTCCAGGTCTTGGTCCGCGGGTCGTAGATCTCGTTGTCCCGGGTCACCTGGCCCACGACGTCCAGGCCGGAGACCGCCATCACCCCGCCGTCGGGCAGGGCGGTCATCGTGGGGTACCAGCGGCCCTCGGCCATGTCCTGGACCTTGACGTAGCGCTCGGCGACGGGGTCGAACTCGTAGGCGTCCCTGATGCCCTGGAAGTCCTGCTTCTCCAGCGTCATGTCGGCGCCCATGGCGTACAGGTCACGTCTCTGACGGCGCGTCAGGCCCTGGATCTCGTATTTGACGGAGCCCCCGGGCGAGGAGAACAGCCCCGCGGCCCCCTCGGTCACGGCCTCGGCGAAGACCTTGGTCTGACTGGGCGTGATCCGCGCCCTTCCCGGCAGGCCGGTCTCGACCTTGCGCGCCGGTGGCACCGTGACGTGGGCGGTGGTGCGGTACAGCTGCCCGGTGGGGGCGGCGACCAGGGTGCCCGGGTGCAGGTCCCTGGGCGCGGCGTCCGGATCCTCGTTCTTGATCACCAGGGGTCCCCCGGCCCGTCTGACCCTGCTCTTGAGCACCTCGAACCGGAGGGTGCCGCCGGCGATGAGGAGCCTGCCGTCGGGCAGCATCGCGTGCCCGGCGCAGAAGAGGTCGACGGGCGTGTCGATCATCTTGAACTCGCCCGGCCGTCCCGGCAGGGACGGATCCCACAGCAGCGTCTTGAACGTGCCCTTGGCGAAATCGGCGGCGTTGTTGCCCGAACCCGCCACGATGAGCACCTTGCCGGTGTGCAGCAGCGCCGCGTGGATCGCGTTCACCTTGAACCGCTCCGGGATGTCCAGAAAGGTCCAGTGACCGTAGCGCGCCTTGTAGTCGGTCCGGTTGATGCGGTAGTCGTGCCACGTTCTGGAGGCGAAACCGGCGACCGCCGGCAGGTTGACCCCGGCGACGACGGCGACCAGCGCGGCGGCGACCAGGTTCTTGCGCAACCGGCTCAACGGCCCTCCCTGCCCATCCAGGCCCAGGCCAGCAGCGGACCCAGGCAGATCACGAGAGCGAGAACGCTCCAAAGGGTCATGACCAGGTGCACACGGCCGGTCCCGAACAGGGTCAGCAGCAGCCCTCCTCCGAAGACCGCGGCCCACCACAGGTGGATGCGGAAGGTGGAGATCCGGTCGGGGCTGGCCGAGTCCCCCTTGGGGGTGACCACGAACCGGCTCGGCCGCCGCAGCGCGGCCCCGGCCAGGGAGGCCACGTAGATGGGCGCCGAGAGCGCGGACATCACCATCCCCGCGACCCCCGAGGAGCCCTCCGGCTCGTGCGGGCTGACGTTGTGCCGCCGGTTCCAGGTGTAGAGCACGACCTGCAGCAGTGCCGCGTCGCCGTACAGCATCAGCCACATGTCCATGGGAACGGTCACTCCCGAGCCCCCCACCGCCATGAACAGCAGGGCGCTGAGCCCGGCCAGCAGCCAGTTGAGCGCTGACATCGGATAGAACGTCACCATCAGGGTGTAGTTGAACAGCCGTCCGGGCGACAGCCGGAACGCCGCCCGCCAGAACTGGGTGAGCAGGGTCTCGTAGGTGCCCCTGCTCCAGCGCAGCTGCTGGCTGAAGAAGTCGGTCCACGACGTCGGCCCCTCGCCCACGGCGAGCACGTCGGGGGTGTAGACCGACATCCAGCGCCGCCCGGTCTCCGGGTCGCGGGCGCGGTGGAACTCGATGCCGGTGGCCATGTCCTCGGTGATGGAGTCGTACAGGCCGCCGATCTGCCTCAGCGCCCGGATCCGCACGGCGTTGTTGGTGCCGACGAACATCGGCGCCCCGTACAGGTTGCCCGCGCGCTGGATCAGGGAGTGGAACAGGAACTGCTGGCTCTCGGCCGCCTTGGTGACCCCGGCGGTGTAGTTGCCGTAGACCTGGGGACCCACCACGAAGGCCACCCGAGGGTCGCGGAAGTAGCCGAGCATGCGCTCGCAGAACTCCGGCAGCGGCACGTGGTCGGTGTCGACCGAGACGAGGAAGTCGTAGTCGTCGCCGTGCGCGGCCAGCCAGCTGTTGTAGTTGCCGTGCTTGGTCCTGGCCCGGAAGGGGCCCCTGGGCCGGTTCCACTCGGGCACGCCCCTGCGGCTGAAGTGGTGCGCGCCCAGCCAGTCGCAGAGCTCGTGGATGTCGGGGTCGTCCCCCTCGTCCAGCAGCCACACGTCGAGCACGCCGTCGTGGCGGACCTTCAGCGCCGCCGACAGGGTCTCCCTGACCATCTCCAAGGGCTCCTTGCCCGGCACGCAGGTGGTGATGAACGCCACCCGGCTTCCCGGCTCGGGGGCGACCGGGACCGGGTCCCTGGCCGCGAGCATGGCGTGCACGTTGGAGACAACGCTGACCAGGCGGAACATCTCGATCAGGGCGATCGCCACGAGCATGACCCGGTCGGCGACCGGCAGATACCACGGCAGCACGCCGTACGGATCGGGGCGGACCGTCCAGTGGCCGGGCAGCAGCAGCCAGACCATCAGGGTGAACTCCACCACCAGCGCGGCGATCATCAGCAGCACCGCCCGCACCCGGTGCGGCTCTCTCGACAGCAGGGAGCGGTAGCGAACGCGGTACGGCCGGCCGGGCTCCGGTTCGGTCATGGGGCCGGCGAGCCGGCTGAACCGCTCGTAGTCGTAGAGGACGATCCTCGCGGTGCCGGTGGAGGCGCTCATCGGTCCGGCGCCCCCACGGCGCGCACGACGAAGACCAGCAACGTCCCCCCAGATGGATGACACCGGACGCCCCGCCCGAAGGAACGATCGACGTCGGCCCGTAAATCGGCGATCAGTGAGACATCATATTCCCAACCGGTAAGCCGGACATCACCCGTTTTGAAAGGTCGGGGAACCCGCGGACGGGACAATCTACTTCAAAATTCAATGGCATCCCGGGAGGGACACCAGGCTTCCCCGACCGCCTTCGTCTGCCCGCGCCCGCCCCGCCCCCGCTCCGCCCGCTCCGGCGGGGTGGCTCACCCGCCGAACAGCTCCCACCAGGGGTCCGGCGAGGGCACGTCGTCGACGTCGACGCGATCGCCGGGCCGGGGGACCGCCAGGCGGACACCGCAGGCCTTGGCCTCACGCCACAGGCGGTCGATCGGCTCGGCCCAGGGGTGGAAGGCGAGGGCGAAGGTCGCCCAGTGGACGGGCAGGAGCAGCTCGCCCCCCAGGTCGAGGTGGGCCGCGACCGCCTCCTCCGGGGTCATGTGGACGTCCGGCCAGCTCGGACTGTAGGCCCCGACGGGCATGAGCGTCAGGTCGAAGGGGCCGTGCGTCGCGCCGATCGCGGCATAGCCGTCGAAGTAGCCGGAGTCTCCGGCGTAGAAGACCCTCCGGGCCTCCCCCGCCACCACCCACGAGCCCCACAGCGTCCGGTCGCGCACCAGGGAGCGCCCGGAGAAGTGCCGGGCCGCGGTGGCTGCGAACCGCAGCCCCGCCACCCGGGCCTCCTCCTCCCAGTCGAGCTCGACGACCCGCGACGGGGGCACGCCCCAGCGCTCCAGGTGCGCGCCGATCCCCAGCGGAACCAGGAACGGCGCCGTCTGGGCGGCGGTGAGCGCCCGGACCGTCGCCATGTCGAGGTGGTCGTAGTGGTCGTGTGAGATCACGATCGCGTCGACGGCCGGAAGCCCGGCCAGCGGCACCGGCGGCGGGTGCAGCCTCCTCGGGCCGGCCCACGGGACCGGGGAGCATCGATCGCTCCAGACCGGGTCGAGCAGCACCCGCCGCCCCTCGATCTCCACCATCGTCGTGGCGTGGCCGTACCACACGACGCTGAGCCCGTCCGCGGACGGCCCGGTGACCGGGGAGGTCACCAGGGGGACCGGCGCCGGAGGGTGGCGTCCGTCACGCTCCAGGGCCAGCGCGCCCAGAAGCCCGGGCCAGGTGCCCGGCGGCACCACGGCGCCGGGCACCGGGTTGCGGAAGGCGCCGTCGCGAAACCTCGGAGACCTGCGTATCCGCTCCAGGCGGGCTCCCTCGGCCCGGCCGCCCAGCGCGGCCGGGACACCCCGCAGCGCCCACCCCGCGGCGGCCAGCGCCAGCCCTGTCGCAAGGACGCGCCCCGCCGACCCGTTTCCCGCCATCCGCCCACACTCCAGAAGATCGCCTGATCCTCCCAACCCCGTCGCCCCGTCCCGTGTTCCCCGAGCGCGCCGACGACCCGCCTTCCCAGGCGCGTCACCGGCGCGGGACCGCGGGGCGCTAGGTGAGACGGCGCTCGACGGCGGCGACCTTGGCCTCCATCCTGCCGCCCAGCCCCGCGCGGATGTCGGCCTTCAGCACCAGGCTGACACGCCCGCACCGGGCCTCGACCGCCGCGACCGCGCCGCGCACCACCTCCATGACCTCCTCCCAGGTCTCCCCCTCGACCGTGGTGAACATGGCGTCGGTCCGGTTCGGCAGTCCCGAGGCGCGGACCACCCGCACGGCCTCGGCGACGAGTTCGCCGACATCCTCCCCCGCCCCGATCGGCGTGACGCTGAACGCCACAAGCACCGACATGTCCCACCCCATTCTCATTCGTCGTTCAGCGCCGACGCCCGCCCTCGCCCCGCGACGAGGCCCCCGGCCGCGCGTCGTGCTCCAAAATTAGCGACCATGTGGGAATGAGGGTACGAACACCCCGCACGATCGCGGAGGCCGAGACGATCCAGGAGGGGCTGCGCCCGCTGCTCGACCTGACCGGCCCCGGCCCCCGTCATCCCGGCAGAGTCGCCGGGGTGGACGTGGCCTACCGCGGAGACCGGCTGGCGGCGGCGGTCGCCGTCCTGAACGGCTCCACGCTGGAGGTCGTCGAGCAGGTCGTGGTGGGCGGCCGGGTGACCTTCGGCTACGTTCCCGGTCTGCTCGCCTTCCGGGAGATCCCCGCCGTCGTCGACGCCCTGGAACGGCTGAGCGCCCCGCCCGACCTGGTCGTCTGCGACGGGTACGGCCTGGCCCACCCCCGGCGCTTCGGCCTGGCCTGCCATCTGGGCGTGCTGACCGGCCTGCCCACGATCGGGGTCGGCAAGACCGCCTTCGTCGGCACCCACACCGCCCCCGCCGCCGAACGGGGCTCCTGGAGCGATCTGCTCCTGGACGGCGACGTGGTGGGCCGGGTGCTGCGCACCAGGCCGGGGGTCAGGCCGGTCTTCGTCTCGGTGGGCCACCGGGTCGACCTCGACACCGCCTGCCGCAACGTCCTCACCCTCACCCCGCGTCACAGGCTGCCGGAGACCACCCGTGTCTCCGATCGGCTCTGCCGTGCGGCGTTGATCGAAAATGTCGCCTTAGGGTGATTTGATCCTGTCAAGCACCGAGATGGGACTGAAGCAGTGGGCGACAGCGAATGGGATGAGATCATCAGCGCCTGGCTCGACATCGACCTCGCGGAGGCCCGTGAGCGGCTGGCGGGCGGGCACGACCCCGGACGGCGCCTCTCCCCGGGGGAGACCACGGGACTGCACCGGGCCGCCCAGGAGGGAGCGGTCCACGTGATCGAGCTGCTCCTGGCCCTGGGCGCCGAGGTGGACTCCACCGACGAGCACGGCGCCACCCCGCTGTGGGAGGCCGTGCGCCACGGCCAGGACGACGCCGTCCGGCTGCTGCTGGCGGCGGGCGCCGACCCCTGGAAGCCCTGTATCGCCGGGCGCTCCCCCGGCCTCCAGGCGCTCTTCACCGAACTGGCGGAGCTGTTCGCCCACCTCCCCGGGGCGCCCCGCATCGGTCCCCGGCTCCGCGAGATCCAGGACACCGTCGACGCCATGATGTTCTCCTACGAGAACTACCACGAGGAGTTCTGCGTGGCGTTCGTCGGCGGGGTGAGCGAGGAGGAGGTGGTCCGCCGCCTGGGTGCCACGCCCGAGCGCTGCCCACCGGTCGGCCCGGAGTCGCTGTGGCGAGTGGAGAACGCCTCCCCCGTGGAGACCCTGCGCGTGGCCGGACCGCCGGGAGGCGGGGTCGTCCTCTTCCAGACCGAGGGCATGCTGCCGGTGCACGACACCGTCGCCCGGATGGTCACCCTCGGCGGCGGGACCCTGGCCGGCGGCTTCCCCCTCACCAGTACCTCGGTCGACATCTGGCGCGACGGCGTCAACATCGCCCGGCCCTCGGTGCACGACCAGCTCGGCGACGACAGCCTGTTCGAGCTGTGGATGTGCCGCTTCGGCGACTGCGGGGCGCACCCGTCCACCCCGACGGAGCGCGCCCTGACCCTGATGACCCTGCTGACCTCCACCTACATCACCGACGACTGGCTGTGGAGCACTCCGGCCAGGGTGGTCCCCGCGCCACGGCGGCAGGGGGAGCCGCGGAGGGCGTGAAAGGAGCGGAACGGGGTCTTCGAGCGCAAGGGCCCCGAGAGCGCAAGGGCCCTGAGAGAAGATCGCGAAGAGGGGCTCCGTGGCGTTGGGTGCCTTCGTACGAAGGAACCGGTTGAGGGACTTCCGGGGGCTGTCAGAAGGTTCTCAAGGGATTCTCAAGGGATAGGGTCGCCGAAGCATGAGAAAGCACACCATCACCGCGTCGTGGGCCGAGGTTCCGGACGACGCCGACGACCTCGCCCTGGTCCGGGGCGGGTTCCGGACCTACACGTGCCGGTGTGGCGAGCGCCCGGCGGACCGCGAGGCCGCCGAACGGCACGCGATGGAGACCAACCAGTGCACCACCTGCCTGGGCACGGCCGTCGAGGCGATCGTGCCGGCCTTCTCCCGCGGGTGCACGGCGTGCGCCGGAACCGGCCGCCGCAAGGCCCAGCTCATGTGGGAGCTGGCCTACGCCGAGGCCGAGGACATGATCACCGCCGACCTGGTCCGTGAGCTGATCGCCCCGCTGGACGGACCGTTCCGGCTCTCCCAGGTGGCCGACGCGGTCCGTGTCGCCCTGGGCCTGCCCGTCGGGCGGCTTCCGGTCGGCCCCCGCGTCCGCGACGTCCTGCGCCGCCTGGAGGCCGGAGGCGAGCTCGTCCTCGTCTCCGCCCCCGACGAGTTGCTCCGCGGCGCCACCGTCGTTCTCTACCGCGACCCCTCCTGGCAGCACGCCCCCGGGTGAGGGACGCCCCGCCCGGCCCGCGCCCGGCTCCGGGCCGCGCCCCGGGCGACCGGCCCGCCCCTTGATAGGTTCTTGAAAACCGTCGATGCACGCATTAGTGGAGGATCGTCACAGTGGACGTCGAGCAGACGGCGCTGCCCGGAATCGGACTGCGGCACGAGTTCACCACGCGGTCCGGCCGGCGGATCGGGATCGTCTCCCACCGTACGGGCCGCCGCGACCTGGTGATATACGACCCCGGTGACCCGGACCGCGTCTGCGAGACCGTCACGCTGAACGACGAGGAGGCCGACGCCCTCGCCGAGCTGCTCGGGGCCCCGCGCATCGTGCAGCGCCTCAACGCCCTGCACCGCGAGGTCGAGGGCCTGGTCAGTCTGCAGCTGCCGGTCCCGCCCGGCACGCCGTACGTGGGACGGCCGATGGGAGAGGCGCGCGTCCGCACCCGCACCGGCGCCTCCATCGTGGCCGTGGTGCGCGGCGGGCAGGTGTTCGCCAGCCCCGGCCCGGAGTTCGTGTTCGAAGGCGGCGACGTGGTGGTCGCCGTCGGCAGCCGCGAGAGCACCGCGGCCGTCTCCGACATCATCACCCGCGGATAGGGCGCCGGGTGCATACAGCGATCCTCTTCCTGGAGCTCGGCGCCATCCTGCTCGCGCTCGGCGTGCTCGGCGCCCTGGCACTGCGCGTCGGCATCTCCCCCATCCCCCTGTACCTGCTGGCCGGGCTGGCCTTCGGCACCGGCGGCATCGTCCCCCTGGCCACCAGCGAGGAGTTCATCTCCGTCGGCGCCGAACTCGGCGTGATCCTGCTGCTGCTCACCCTCGGCCTGGAGTACAACGCCGACGAGCTCGTCACCAGCCTGAGAGGCAATGCCCGCGCCGGGGTCGTCGACCTGCTGCTCAACGCGGCACCGGGCGCGATCGCCGCGCTGCTGCTGGGCTGGGGCCCGGTCGCCGCGGCGGCCATGGCCGGGGTCACCTACGCCACCTCCTCGGGCATCACCGCCAAGGTGCTGTCCGATCTGGGGTGGATCGGCAACCGGGAGACCCCGGTGGTGCTGTCCCTGCTGGTCTTCGAGGACCTGACCATGGCGGTCTACCTTCCGGTCCTCACCGCCATGCTCGCCGGGCTGAGCTTCGCCGGCGGCGCGGTCACCGTGGGCATCGCGCTGGCCACGGTCAGCGTCGTGCTGCTGGTCGCGCTCCGCTACGGCCGGTTGATCGAGGCGTTCGTGGCCAGCCCCAACTCCGAGGTGCTGCTGCTGAAGGTGGTGGGCTTGGCGCTGCTGATCGCCGGGGCGGCCCAGAAGCTCCAGGTCTCGGCCGCCGTCGGCGCCTTCCTGGTCGGCATCGCGCTCTCCGGTGAGCTCGCCGAGGACGCCCGGGCGCTGCTGATCCCGCTTCGCGATCTGTTCGCCGCGGTGTTCTTCGTCTTCTTCGGCCTGCAGACCGACCCCACCAAGATCGGGCCCGTGGCCGGGCTGGCCGCTCTGCTCGCCCTGATCAGCATGATCACCAAGCTGCTCACCGGGGCCTACGCCGCGCGGCGGGCCGGGATCGCCAGGGCCGGCCGGGCGCGGGCGGGCATCGCGCTCATCCCCCGGGGGGAGTTCAACATCGTGATCGCCGGGCTCGCGGTGGCGGCGGGGGTGCACCCCGACCTCGGGCCGCTGGCCGCCGCCTACGTGCTCATCCTCGCCGCGTTCGGGCCCCTGGCCGCCCGGCTGGTCCAGCCCCTCATCACCGCCGTCGCCAAACGCGCCTGACCCTTCCACCGGAACGCGCGGCGCGGGCGGCACCGGGGGTGGCATCACGATCGGCAGCGAGAGCCGGGAACGGTGCCGTGAGCCCCTTGCCCCCGCGCCGGGTCGCCTCCGGCCCGCCTTTCCCCCTCCATCCGCCCTTCTCACCGCCCGGCGGCTCCGGAATCTGGTAGGCATATGCGGTGAGACGCCTTCTGACACTGCTCGCGACGGCCCTCCCCCTGCTGGCGGCCGCCGTCCCGGCCCACGCCCTTGCCCTGAGCGTCCCGAGGCCGCATGTCCCGGCCGGGGTGACCGCCGGGTACGTCGTCTTCGACCGGCGGACGGGCACGGTCACCTCGCACCGCAACGCGCACCGGAGGTTCCGGTCGGCGTCGGTGGTGAAGATCCTGATCGCGATCGACTATCTGGAGTCGCATCCGAGCGTTCCCCGGGGCGATCTCGCCCTGCTCGCGAAGATGCTGCGGGTCAGCGACGACGCCGCCGCGACCTCCTTCTGGACCCGCGGCGGCCAGGGGAGAATCGTCGAACGAACGGCCCGCAGGCTGAAGCTGACCGACACCGCTCCCCCGCCCGCCGACAAGCCGGGATTCTGGGGATACACCTCTCTCAGCGCGATGGACGTCGTCCGGACCTACCGCTACCTGCTCGACGACGCCGACCCGAGGGTGAGCGGGCTCATCCTCGGCCACCTGCGCCGGGCGGGACGGTGCGGCTCGGACGGGTTCGACCAGTTCTTCGGCATCCCCCGCGCGGTCCCGGCGCCCTGGGCGGTCAAGCAGGGCTGGTCCGGGTACGGCTCGACGCCGCCCGTCCCCTGCGGGCGGAGCGGCCGTGCCGGCGTGCCCCCCGCCGCGGCCGTGGCCGTGGGCCCGGTGCCCGACCTCGGCCGCCCGGTTCTGCACACCACCGGGCTCGTCGGCCCCAAGGAGCGCTGGATCATGGTCCTGCTCACCGCCCACCCCTCCGGGGCCACCTGGCGGCGCTCCACCGACCAGATGACCGGACTGGCCGGAGAGGTCTACCGCGACGGGACCTCTTGAGCCGGTGCGGCGGGCCGGGCACACCCGGCCCGCCGCACCGGTGCCGCTGGAGCGGTGACATCCGGAGCGCGACGTTCGGCGCGGCGACGTATGAACCGGTGACGTACGGACCGGCGGCGCTAGACCGGTGACATCGCCGGGTCCGCCTGACCCGCGGGCGGAGGGTCGTCCAGCAGGGTGGTCTCGTCGAACGGAACCCGTCCGGACAGCACCTCGGCGGCGCGGCCCCGGTCGAATCCGCCGGTCCAGGTGCCGACCAGGACGGTGGCGACCGCGTTGCCGGCGAAGTTGGTCAGCGCGCGTGCCTCGGACATGAAGCGGTCGATGCCGACGATCAGGCCGACGCCGTCGACCAGGTCCGGACGGTGGGACTGCAGCCCGGCGGCGAGGGTGGCCAGGCCCGCGCCGGTGACCCCGGCCGCCCCCTTGGACGCGACGATCATGAAGACCAGCAGGGAGACCTGCTCTCCGAGCGAGAGCGGGGCACCGGTGGCGGTCGCGACGAACAGGGTGGCCATCGTCAGGTAGATGGCCGTGCCGTCGAGGTTGAACGAGTAGCCCGTCGGCACGGTGATACCGACGACGGGGCGGCTCACGCCCAGATGCTCCATCTTGGCGATCAGCCGGGGCAGCGCCGACTCCGAGGAGGAGGTGGACAGGATGAGCAGGAACTCCCGGCCCAGATAGCGCAGCAGTGACAGCAGGTTGACCCGGGCCACGAGCCAGAGCAGCGGCCCGAGGACGGCCAGCACGAACACCAGGCAGGTCGCGTAGAACCCGGACATGATGACGGCGAGACTCTTGAGCGCGTCCGTCCCGGTCGCGCCGACGACCGCGGCCATCGCGCCGAAGGCGCCCACGGGCGCGACCCACATGACCATCGCGAGGATGCGGAAGACGAGCCGCTGGAGACGTTCGACGCCGTTCAGGAGGGGGACGCCGCGCTCTCCCATGCCCTGGAGCGCGAAGCCGGTGAGCAGGGCGACCAGCAGGGTCTGCAGGACCTGGCCCTCGGTGAGCGACGACACCAGCGTGGTCGGGATGATCCCGAGCAGGAAGGCGACCGTGTCGCTCTCGGCGCCCTTGGCCGCCTCGGCCGCGGCGGCGCCGCGGAGTTCCTCGGTGAGGTGAAGCCCCTGACCGGGGTCGACGAGGTTGCCGACGAGCAGGCCGACCGCCAGCGCGGCGGTCGACATGCACAGGAAGTAGGCCAGGGCCAGGCCGCCGACCTTGCCCACCCGGGCGGCCCCCGCCACCGACCCGACGCCGAGCACGATGGTGCAGAAGACGATCGGGGCGATCAACATCTTGATCAGGCCGACGAAGGCGGTGCCGAGCGGCTTGAGCGCCAGGCCGAGGGCGGGGGCGGCGAAGCCGACGGCTATCCCGGCGGCCACCGCGAGGACCACGGCCGCGTATAAGTATCGGGTTCGATCTCGTGACATGGGGGCCTGGCCTCCTCGACCTTAACAGGAAATCGGTCAAGACCATAAGACCCGATGTCACGATCTATGTCAGCGTTATCGGCTTTTTGCCCGGGTCGCCGGTGGAGGACGGAGAGCGCCGGGCCCGCGACGCGCGAACGGCGGGGCCGCCGCACACGAGGAGGGCGCGTCCGGCCCGCGGAGACCAGCGAGGTCTCATCAGGGTCGCGGACCTGGTAGGACAGAGGCAGCCCGCCCTCGCGGCCCGCGGGCGAAGGAGCGGAGCATGGCCTTCTTTACGGTTTCGTCGAGCGCGCATGGCACGACGCGCGTCGTTCAGGCGAGCGGGGAGCTTGACTACCGTCACGCCCCCGTCTTCCGCGGCGAGATGTCCAGGATCTGGGAGGCAGGCCCTCCCGCGACCGTGGTCATCGACGTCGCGGCGCTCACCTTCTGCGACTCCACCGGCGTCGCGGAGCTGATCGCGAGCCTCCGCCGGAGCAACGCCCTGGGCAGCCGCCTGGTCCTCACCGGCGTTCACGGAACCCTGGCGCGCATCCTGACCATCACCGGCCTGCGCGCCGCCTTCGAGCTCCTTCCCTCCGTCGAGGAGGCCCTGCGGCAGCCGTGATCACTTCCGCTGGTCCATCGGCACCCGGGGCGCGTCCACGATCACGTCGGAGAAGATGTCGACCGCCAGGGCGATCACGCCGCCGACCGCGGCGATCCCGGCGCCCACCCAGAAGAAGAGCCAGTTGGGGCCGGCACACAGGGCGACACCGCCGAGGGTGAACCCGAGCAGAATGATGGTCACCGCAAGCCAAGACTTGGGGCTTCCTCCGTGGCTTCCAGCCATGAGCCTTTCCTGTCCTCTCTTCCGCGCATGTCAGTGACGCGCGCCGTTCGCCGCGTCGATCACCCTGGTCAGCGACCGGTGGAGCTCCTGCAGCTCCTCCATGTCCATGCCCAGACGCTCGACGACGGACGGCGGAATCCTCTCAGCCTCGCTCCTCAGCCTTCGGCCCTCCGGAGTGAGCGTGACCATCAGGACGCGCTCGTCCTGATCGTCCCGCCGCCGCCGGACGTAACCGATCGCCTCAAGACGTTTGAGGAGCGGTGACAGCGTACCGGGGTCGAGTTGCAGTAGTTTGCTCAGCTCCTTCACAGACAGCGGCGCCCTCTCCCACAGGGCCAGCATCACCAGATACTGGGGATGGGTCAGGCCCATCGGCTGCAGCAGCGGGCGGTAAACCCCGATGACACCGCGCGAGGCGACCGCCAGGGCGAAGCAGACCTGCCGTTCCAGGCGCAGGGCATCGGACATGTCACTCAAACGCGCCCCCTCCTCACCATCACAGTAAGCTAATTGGCACACAAACCATTGTGGCCCCAACCATCGGCAGGCAGAGGAGTTCCATGTTTCACCGCAAGCCGATCGAGGAGCGGATCGCCGAGCGTCAAGCCTCCCGTCCCTCGCTCAGGGAGGGCAAGCACTTCGAGCACGGGCCGGCGAGATTCGTCTTCATCTTCGTCATCGTGTTCGTGGTGATCGGCCACATCGCGGGACTGCTGCTGCTGATGGCGATGGGGCTGCACTGAGCCGCGCCGTCCCCTCCCCCGGCCGAAGGCGGGGGTATCCATCCCCGAGGAGTTCTGATGAGAGAATGATGATCCGGTTGGCCGGAGTTGGACGCGCCCGCCCAGAATTCAGGAGGTTCGTATGTCTGACGTCACGCCGGAGCCCGAGAGTTCCGAGGAGGAGCTGAAGCGAAAGTTCCGTGAGGCGCTGGAGCGGAAGAGACTCGCCCAGACCGGCTCCGTCGGCGCCAGGGGCCGAGGCTCCTCCAAGATCCACGGCGCCCACGGCCCCGCCTCGGGCAAGCGCTCCTTCCGCCGCAAGAGCGGCGGCTGAGCGAGGCAGGCACGGCCCCGCGCCCCCGTCACCGCACCCTCGAACGCCCCCGCGCCGCGATCCGCGCGCACGACGGATCCGCAAGACCCCGGGGCCCGCGGGCCGGGGCCGACGCCGCCTCGTGGTCCAGGAAGACGCGGGCGGTTCCGCGGCGGTCCCGGCGAACCGCGACGGGTAATAAAGTTTACGGCCTATGTCGAGGAACGTTAGGTTTCACGAGGGCAAGCCCTTTTTATGGCTCGTCGCCCTTAGCATTTCGGCGTCGCTCGCGGTCGGCGGCGGCACCCTGTTGAGCGGTCGTCTCACACAGGCCCCCGAGGAGCCCGGCCTCCCCGACCCGCCCGCCTCCGGCCCGCCCGAGGCACCGGTGACGCCCACCCCGCCCCCGGTGCCGGTCGAGTCGGCGCGGCCCGCGCCCGAACGGACGTTCCTCCTCGCCAACGGGCGCCGGCAGCCCCTGAGGGTACGGGTGCCGGAGTCGGCCGGCGGCCGCTACGCGGTGGTCCCCGGCGGGGCGCGGCCACCGGCACGGCACGGGGGCAAGGTGATCCGGTATCTCGTCGAGGTCGAGCGCGGGCTGCCGTTCGACGGCGGCGAGTTCGCCGACGAGGTGCACCGGATCCTCAACGACCGGCGCGGCTGGGGGTTTCGGTTCCACCGGGTGAGGCGGGGCCCGGTGAGGATCCGGGTGTCGCTGTCGAGCCCGGCGACGACGGACCGGCGATGCCGGCCGTTGATCACCTTCGGCGCGCTGTCCTGCTGGAACCGGGGGCGCGCCGTCATCAACGCGGTGCGGTGGAACACCGGCGCGCGCGGTTACGGCCGTGACGTCGCCTCCTACCGGGAGTACGTCATCAGCCACGAGGTCGGCCACGGCCTCGGCCACGGCCACGTCCCGTGCCCCGGACCGGGCAGGCGGGCCCCGGTGATGCTCCAGCAGACCAAGTCGCTGTACGGCTGCCGCCCCAACCCCTGGCCCTCTCCCCGGCGCTGACCCCCGGGCGGGCCGGGGATGGAAGGCCGTACGGCTCGGCCCGCGCCGTACGGGACGCCCGGCCGGAAGACCCCGGAAACGCACCGCTCCACTTCTCGTCCATAAGGTGGTACGGGGGGTATGGCCTACGGAATGAGGGGATTGACCGCATGCTGCACGAGAGACTGTCGGAGATCTACGACAACGTCCTGCGCCGCAATCCTGGGGAGATCGAGTTCCACCAGGCCGTCCGCGAGGTCCTGGAGAGCATCGGGCCGGTGCTCGGCAAACACCCGGAGTACGCCGAGTCGAAGATCATCGAGCGGATCTGCGAGCCCGAGCGGCAGATCATCTTCCGTGTGCCCTGGGAGGACGACCGCGGCGAGGTGCAGATCAACCGGGGTTTCCGGGTCGAGTTCAACAGCGCGCTCGGCCCGTACAAGGGCGGCCTGCGGTTCCACCCCTCGGTCTACCTCGGCATCGTCAAGTTCCTGGGCTTTGAGCAGATCTTCAAGAACAGCCTGACCGGCCTGCCGATCGGCGGGGGAAAGGGTGGCTCCGACTTCGACCCCAAGGGACGCTCCCGTCACGAGATCATGCGGTTCTGCCAGAGCTTCATGACCGAGATCTACCGCCACATCGGCGAGTACACCGACGTCCCCGCCGGTGACATCGGGGTGGGGCAGCGTGAGATCGGCTACCTGTTCGGCCAGTACAAGCGCATCACCAACCGCTACGAGTCCGGGGTGATCACCGGCAAGGGGCTGAGCTACGGCGGCGCGCAGGTGCGCACCGAGGCGACGGGCTACGGCTGCGCGTTCTTCGTCGACGAGATGCTGAAGGCGCGCGGCACGTCGTTCGAGGGCAAGCGCGTGGTGGTGTCGGGGTCGGGCAACGTCGCCGTCTACACGATCGAGAAGGTGCAGCAGCTCGGCGGCACCGTGATCGCCTGCTCCGACTCCTCCGGCTACGTCGTCGACGACAAGGGCATCGACCTCGCCCTGCTCAAGCAGGTCAAGCAGGTCGAGCGCCGCCGGATGGCCACCTACGCCGAGCGCCGCGGCGGAAACGCGACCTTCGTGCCCGGCGCGAGCGTCTGGGAGGTGCCCTGCGAGGTGGCGATGCCGTCCGCCACCCAGAACGAGATCACCGGCCGCGACGCCGAGACGCTCGTCCGCAACGGCTGCATCGCGGTCGGCGAGGGCGCCAACATGCCCACCACCCCCGAGGGGATCCGGATCTTCGAGGAGGTGGGGGTGGCCTTCGGGCCGGGCAAGGCCGCCAACGCGGGCGGAGTGGCCACCAGCGCGCTGGAGATGCAGCAGAACGCCAGCCGCGACTCGTGGACCTTCGAGTTCTCCGAGAGCCGCCTGCGGCAGATCATGCGGGACATCCACGCCCGCTGCCTGCAGACCGCCGACGAGTACGGCATGCCGGGCGACTACGTGGCCGGGGCCAACATCGACGGGTTCAAGCGGGTGGCCGACGCGATGCTCGCCCTCGGCCTGATCTAAAGGGCTCCCCGGCACCGGGCGGCCCGCCGCGGGACGGGCTCCTACTGCGGCGGGCGCCCGCCCCGCCTCGGCCCGCGGAACAGATCACCGCGCTCCAGGAGGTAGGCCAGCCGGGAGGCGGCGATCCGGACCGTCTCGTCGTGCCGGTGCCGCCTGCCGGGGACGGCGGCGCTCCAGCGTTCGAGCAGACGGGCCATCTCGTCGGCGACCTCGCCGATCACCCGGTGGCGGGTGCCGAAGGCGTAGAGGTCTCCGTGCACCTCGTCCACCAGGGCCTCGTCGACCCTGCGGGCCAGCGGCCTGACCTTCCTGAGGATCTCGGCGTCCATGGCGGGGGTGACCGGCCCGCGACGGCCGTCCTCCTCGGGCGCCATGACGAGCGTCCGGATCCTGGCGACGGCCAGGTCCCGCTCGGGCTGCGGGGTCGCGGGATGTCCGGCGAGGTCGAGAAGACGCCGGAGGGTCTCCCGTGTCTTGTCGTCGAACATGGAGGGCCCCGTCTTCCCTTCGTCTCCGCCGCGTGCCGCGCGAATGCGATCACATCGTATTCGACCGGACACCCATGGGTTCGCCACCCGGGCAGACAGGGCGTGACCGCCCGCGGGCAAAGAACGCCCCGGGTTCCTCACCGTCCGGCGAGTCGCGGGGGCGGCCGGGTAGGGGCCGGGGCATGGCAGAGATCGGTTACACGATGATGTGCGAGCAGACACCGGCCCGGCAGCTGGTGGAGGACGTCGCCGTCGCCGAGCGGGTGGGCTTCGACTACGCCGTCATCTCCGACCACTACTTTCCGTGGCTGGAGGAGATGGGGCACTCGCCGTACGCGTGGTCGGTACTCGGCGCGGCGGCCTACGTCACCGATCGGCTGCCGCTGATGACCTACGTGACCTGCCCGATCATGCGTTACCACCCCGCGGTGGTCGCGCAGAAGGCGGCCACGATGGGGGTCTTGACGCAGGGGCGCTTCGCCCTGGGGCTGGGCTCGGGGGAGAACCTCAACGAGCATGTGGTCGGCCACGGCTGGCCGGGGGCCGACACCCGGCACGAGATGTTCCGCGAGGCCATCGAGATCGTCAGGGAGCTGTTCGGGGGGCGCTACACCACCTACCGGGGCGACTTCTTCGACGTCGACTCGGCCAAGCTGTTCGATCTTCCGGAGCGGCCGGTGCCGCTCGCGATCGCCGCCTCCGGCCGCCGTTCGGCGGAGATCGCCGCCCGCTACGGCGACGCGCTGGTGGCGGTCGACCCCGACGCCGGGCTGGTCGAGCGGTTCGCCGCCGCCGGGGGCCGCGGCAAGCCGGTGTACGGCCAGCTCGCCATCTCCTACGATCCCGACGCGAAGGCGGCCCTGGAGCGGGCCCACCGGCTGTGGCGCTGGTCGGCGGCCGGCTGGAAGGTCATGGCGGAACTGCCCGCACCGGTCAATTTCGCCGCCTGCTCCGCCACCGTGCGCCCGGAGGACATCGCCGGGAAGGTGCCGTGCGGCCCCGACGTGGAGGCGGTCGTGGAGGCGGTTCGCCGGTACGTCGACGCGGGCTTCACCCATGTCGCCCTGGTCCAGATCGGCCACGAGCACCAGCGGGGGTTCCTCGACTGGTCGGAGAGGGAGCTGCTGCCCGCGCTGCGGCGCCTTTAAGGACCGGAGGAGTCGCCTGGGCGGGCGCCCCCGAGTGCCGCGGGGATCCCGCGCGGAGGAGCGCCGCGGGGAGGGGCCGCTCCCCGCCGGAGGAAGGGCACGGACGGAAGGGCCGCCCGGCGCACCGGGCGGCCGGGAGTGCGGTTCACACGGCGACGGCCTTGCGGTACGGATAGACGTGTTTGAGATCGTGACCGGACGGCAGGACACATCGGCGACCGGCTTCCAGGTGGGGGCAGCGGGCGGCTTCGGCACGACGGGGCAGCTCAGGCTGCGCCGCGGGCCCGGATCCACCATCGTCGGCGGGCTGGTGGTTCATCGGCGCGTATCCTCCTGTGTCGGTCTTCACGGAACGCTCCAAACGGGCATGGTCTGGACATCATCGATGGGGTCGATCGGTGATGCGTGGATCAAGCAATCTATCTCCACGGGTTCGGGGTGCCCAGAACCGGAGATTTGACCCCCGCGCACCGCCGTACTGTCAGAACCGGTCCTTCTCCGGGGCCCGCGCCCCGGGCCCTGCGGGAAACCGGCGAAGGCGGCCCGGACCCGCGCCCCCGGGCGCGACGTCATATCACCGTGATCTCATCACGGCACACTATGGGCCTTTTATCACATCCCCCTCGTCGCCCATGACAGCTATCTTGACAATATCCCTCACTCAGGAGTGAACGTGTCCCGCGAGCATCTCCCGCCGCGGCTCCACGCCGCACGGCCCCCTTCGCCGTCCGCCGTGGGGCGCCGTCCACCGGCACGGCGCCCCGGCCGCCCGCCGAAGGGCACCTCGCCCGGCCCACCCCGCACCGGCCCGCCCCGCCCCGGCGCGCGCTGACGCCCGCGGCGTCCCCGTCCTTCTTCACGGCTCCGGCCGAAGAAGGCCCGGCCCTCCGGCGGCCGGTGAGCACCCCCGCCGGCCGCCCCTCCCCCGCCTCGTTCTCCCGAGGCTCCCCCAACGCCGAGGAGGCTCGACGAAGGTGTCGAGAATCACCCGCTCCGCCATCGCGCTCGTCCTGGGACTTTCGTTCCTGGGAACGGCCGGCCCCGCCCAGGCGAAGGCCGCCGACGCGTCCTCCGCCGTCCGGACACTCCGGTACGACGCCGGTCACGCCGCCGAGTTCCGCGCCACGGTCGACCAGGCGGCCCAGGTCTGGAACTCCAGCGTGACCACTGTGCGCCTGGTCCCCGGCACCCCCGCGGACTTCGTCGTGTACGCCGACGACGGCTGGCCCCGCGCCCAGTCCACCGGCCTCGGCCGCGGGACGGTCTGGATGGGACGGCAGGCCGTCTCCGAGGGGCACGCCCCACTGCGGATCGCCGCCCACGAGATCGGCCACATCCTGGGCCTGCCCGACCGGCGCACCGGCCGCTGCGAGGACCTGATGTCCGGTGCGAGCGCGGGCACGGGCTGCACCAACCCCGACCCGAACGCGGACGAGCGAGCCGAGGTGGAGAGCAACTTCGGTGTTCTCCCCACGCTCTCCCGCCCTCCCCGGACCTTCACGGACGACGCGGCGGTCGCCGCTCACTAGACCACCCATCGGGCGGGGCGCCCGGGGTTCGGGGGCACGCGCTCGGGGGAGGGAAAGGGGATGAGCCGCTTTCACGTCAGCGTCTCAGTGGACGCCCCAGCCTCCCCCGAGCGCGTCTTCTCCGTGCTGACCGACTGGCCGCGCCACGGCGAGTGGATGCTCCTGACCCGTGCTCGCGTCACCGCCGGCGACGGTCACAGCGCGGGAAGCCTGCTGGCCGCCTTCACCGGCGTGGGCCCCCTGGGCTTCCTGGACACCATGGAGATCACCGGGTGGGATCCGCCCAGGGCCGTGGCGGTCCGGCACACCGGGCGGCCGGTGCGCGGGACCGGCGTCTTCCGGGTGCTTCCCCGGGACGGCGGAGGCAGCACGATCGTCTGGGAGGAGGATCTCGACCCACCGTTCGGCGCGGTGGGCCGGCTCGGCCTGCCGCTGGTCAGACCGGCGGGTGAGGCGTTGTTACGGATCTCCCTGCGCCGCCTGGCCCGCCTCGCCGCCACGGGGTGAACGGCCGCCGGGATCAGCGGCCGGTATCGGAGGACGGCAGGTCACGCCCGGCGCCGCGACCGGCCTGGCCCCCCCGCCCTGTGCGCCCGCCCGGCTCGTCCCGGATGACCTCGCCGTGGATGACATGACCCGCGCCCGGGCCCGGTGCCGCGCCGGAGGGCTGACCGGGCCCCCCGAACAGCGGCCCCGGCGTGCCGGCCGCCTCGGCGAGGGTGCGGATCCGGCGGGCGAAGAGCCGGACGCCCAGCCCGCGGACCAGCGGCCGGGTGGGAGGCAGCAGGCAGAGCAGGGCGAGGACGTCGGTGACGAAGCCCGGCACGAGCAGGAGCACGCCGCCCGCGACCACCATGCCGCGCCCGGCGGGCCCGCGCGCGGGCGTCCGGCCGGTGCGCAGCGCCTCCTGCAGACCGCTCCAGGCCCTGCGCCCCTCCCTGCGGAGGATCCAGGCCCCGGCGAGGGCGCCGGCGAGCAGGAGGGCGGCCGTCGGCCAGCCCCCGGCTGCCCGGCCGGCCTGGATCAGCACCCAGATCTCCAGGGCCGGGACTCCCAGCAGGAGCAGGACCGGCAGAAGGCGCATCTTCTCCCCACCTCACGCGACAGCCGTACGACAGTCATAACGCCCCGGGGCGGCGAGGCGTTCCGGATACCTCCCGAGCACCTCCCGGCGCTCTCTCAACGCGACCGGCCCAGACGCCGGGGAAGGCCGGACAGCCCCCACCGGGTGACCCGCCACAGCGCCTCCGCCACCACGCCCGCGCTCATCTTGCTGGCCCCGGCGGCACGCTCCACGAAGGTGATGGGCACCTCGACGACGCGCAGGCCCTGCCGGACGGTGCGCAAGGTCAGATCCACCTGGAAGCAGTAGCCCTGCGACTCCACGTCGTCCAACCCGATCTTCTCCAGGGTGGAGGACCGGTAGGCGCGGAAGCCCGCGGTGGCGTCGCGGACGGGGACGCCCAGCATCATCCGGGCGTAGACGTTGGCGCCGCGTGAGAGGAACTCCCGGGAGCCGGGCCAGTCGACCACCCTGCCGCCGGGAACCCAGCGTGAGCCGATCACCAGGTCGGCCCCGCCCGCCAGGGCCCGCAACAGCCCGGGCAGTTCCTCCGGCCGGTGGGAGCCGTCGGCGTCCAGCTCCACCAGCACGTCGTAGCCCTCCCGCAGGCCCCAGCGGAACCCCGCGATGTAGGCGGCGCCGAGGCCGTCCTTGCCCGGCCGGTGCAGCACGTGGACGTGGTCGTCCTTGGCCGCCAGCGCGTCGGCGAGCGCGCCGGTGCCGTCCGGGCTGTTGTCGTCGGCGATCAGCACGTGCGCCCGCGGCACCGCGGCGCGCACCCGCGCGGTGATCGCCAGGAGGTTCTCGCGTTCGTTGTAGGTCGGGACGACGACGAGCACCCGGCCCAGGGTCGGCTCCATCACTCCTCCCCTGCCCGCCGCTCGTCCTGCCGTTCCGGACCGGTCCCCTCGGAGCGGGAGGGACGCCGCCGGACGGCGGCGGCCAACGCGCCCGCCCCGGCGAGCGTCACGGCCCACTCCGGCAGCGCTCCCACGCGCGTGGCGACCGTCTGGGCGGTCCTGATCGGGACGGTCAGCACGTTCATCGCGGGGACCAGCTCGCCGGTGCGCCAGGCGATCGTGCCGGCGGGGGTGACGGAGGCGGAGATGCCGGTGATCGCGGCGGTGATCACCGCCCGGTTGTGCTCGACGGCGCGCAGCTGGGACATGGCGAGCTGCTGGGCCGGCAGGTTCGTCAGCGCGTAGGTGGCGTTGTTGGTCTGCACCACCAGCAGGCCCGCGCCCGTGCGGGCGGTGCCGCCCACGACGTCGTCGAAGGCCACCTCGTAGCAGTTGACCGCGCCGACGGTCACCGGCCCCAGCCTCAGATCGCCGTCGCGGGTGCCGGGCACCGACTGCTTGCCGACCAGGCCCGCCCGCTCCGACAGGGCCAGCACCAGGTCTTTGAGGGGGGTGTACTCCCCGAAGGGGACGAGCTTGCGCTTGTCGTAGTAGGCGCCGGGGCCGGTGCGCGGGTCCCAGACCAGGCTGCGGGTCGCCCGCCCGTTCTCCCCGACGCCGACCACGGCGCCGACCAGGACGGGGACCCCGATGTCCTTGACCGCCTCGTCGATCGCCCGGTGGGCGAGATCACTGCGGTAGGGGTCGATGTCGGTGGAGTTCTCCGGAAGCACGACGAGGTCGGGCCGGGGCATCCTTCCCTCCCGTACGGCCCGCGCCATCTCGTGCAGCATGCGGGTGTGGTTGCCGAGGACCACGGCCGGCTCGTCACCCAGGGGGTTCATCCCCCGTCCCGGGACGTTGCCCTGGACGACCCCCACCTTGACGGTCCCGCCCTCGTCGGCGGGCCGGGGGACGGCGAGCGCGGCGACGGCGAGCGCCGGCGCCCCGGCGAGGGGCAGGAGCACCGGCAGGAGCACCGGCAGGAGCACCGGCAGGGTGAGGGGCCGCGCGAGGGGGGCGCCCCGGCGGAGCGCCGCCGCGAGCCGAAGCACCGCCGACGCGGCCAGGCCGCCGCACAGGACGACCGCGAAGCTCACCAGCGGCGCCCCGCCGAGGGCGGCGTAAGGGGTGAAGACCGACTCTCCCTGGCTGAAGGCCACCCGCGCCCAGGGGAACCCGCCGAACGGGAGGACCCCGCGCGCCCACTCCGCCGCCACCCACAGCGCGGAGGCCCACAGCGGCCACAGGGGAAGCCGGGAGACCAGCGCGGCCCCCACCGCCCAGGCCGCGTAGAACAGGCTCTCCAGCGCCACCAGGCCCAGCCAGGCGTCCGTCCCGATCGGGCTGACCCAGTGCAGACCGGGCGCCAGGAAGGCCGCTCCCGCCGCGAACCCCAGCCCCAGGGCGTTCCGGGGGCGTGCGCCGTGCACCGCCAGCATGAGCGACGCCGCGCCGGGCGGCGCCAGGAACCACAGGCCGAGGGGCGGGAAGGCGAGGAACAGCAGCAGGCCGCCGGCGACGGCGCCCGCGGCCCGGCCCGCCGTACCCGGCCGCGGAAGGCGGACGCGGCCGGGCGTGCCGGACCGCGCCGGACCGCCCGCGGGGCCCGCGCTCCGCGCCGGGGCCGCCGTCTTCTCCTGCACCACGGACGAGACTCCTCGCGATGTCGTGGGGGCCATGGGGTCGTGAAAGCCGCCGGAAGGGGGTTGACATCCGGTCCTGACCTGTTTTCCATCACGAACGGTACCGCTCCACCACCGCGCCGCCCAAGCGGAAGGCCAAGGTTCCGGGCACGGCAACGGGGTGACCCCCACGACCTTGGAGGATCACCCCGACGCTTGCGGCGCTCGCACGGGAGCGGGAAGAGGGCCCGGACGACCCTTCGGACCGGTTCCGTCCCGTCGGCGGCGAGCGCGGATTGCCGTTGTCTACTGGGTGTCCAGGCCCCTCCTGGGTCCAACCCCCCGCCCGGATGGGGTGCCCCGCCTCGACGGAACGCCGGCCCTGCGCCTGGCTGTACGGACGGGGTGACCCCCGTCACGGGCGCAGGAACCGACGATGTCGGAAACGGCCAACCGGCCAGTCCCGTGCTGGACTGGGCAGCAAACTACCGACCCCAGCGCAGATGTCAACCGTGTCCCTAACAGCGGAAACATCAAGTTTTCGCAGCTAGGACATGATCGGCGAGAGCCGTCAATGCTCTCATGTGATCCGATGTCCCTCAAGTCCCGTGAGCACTTCGGGCAGCGGCCGGGTGTGGACGAGGCCAAGGCGCCGCGTCGCGCGGGTCATCGCGACGTAAAGGTCGCTCGCCCCCCGGGGGGACTCACGGAGGATCAGCTCCGGCTCCACCACGACGACCGTGTCGAACTCCAGCCCCTTGGCCTCCGCCACGGTCAGCACGGCCACCGGGGCGTCCAGGGCCGCCGCGCCGGGCCCGGCGACGGCGCCGGCGACGGCGCCGGTCACGACCCTCCCCATCTCCGCCACGTGGGTCTTGGGGACGATCACCGCCAGGCGCCCGCCCTCGACGACCTCGGCCCTGACCACCTCCGGCAGGGACTCGACCGGGGATGCGGCCCAGGGGCGCGCGCCCGTCTCGCGGACCGAGGTGGGCGCGGCCAGGCCGGGGCCGACCAGGGTGAGGACCGCGGCCGCCGCCTCCATCAGCCCGGCCGGGGTGCGGTAGTTGACGCTGAGGCGCTCCTCGCGCCAGCGCCCGGCCACGTACGGGTCGAGTGTGCGGGCCCAGGAGCGGGCCCCGGCGAAGGAGCCGGTCTGGGCCAGGTCGCCGACGATCGTCATGGAACGGCTCGGGCAGCGCCGCATCACCATCCGCCAGTCCATCGGCGACAGCTCCTGCGCCTCGTCCACGATGATGTGGCCGAACGCCCAGGTGCGGTCGGCCGCGGCCCGTTCGGCGGTGGTCAGGTACACCTCGTCGCCCAGGTGGCGGGCGGCGAACCGCTCGGCGTCCATGATCTCCGAAAGGCCGGTCAGCTCCAGCACCTCCCTGGCGTACTGAAGCTGGTGCCTCCGCTCGTCCAGGGCCGCGGCGCGCGCCGCCGCCTGCTCCTCCTCGGCGATCCACGCCCCCGCCCGCAGCACGGCCGGGTCGATGTCGCCGAGCAGTTCCGCGGCCTCGTCGAGAAGCGGAACGTCGGAGGCCGCCCACCACCCCTCCCCCGTGCGCGGCGGCTCGCGCAGCAGCAGCTCGCGCTCCGCCCCGGTGAGGCCGGACGCGGCGTGGGCGAGCCGTTCACG
The DNA here is from genome assembly GCF_014654615.1 of Streptosporangium violaceochromogenes. GTDB lineage: Bacteria > Actinomycetota > Actinomycetes > Streptosporangiales > Streptosporangiaceae > Streptosporangium > Streptosporangium violaceochromogenes. Next base: position 43,868 of record NZ_BNBB01000009.1, read on the forward strand.
GGAGGTGAAGAGGCCGATGAGGAGCTGCTGCGGGGTGACGTAGGGCCACAGCCTGTTCAGGGCGGCCTTGACGGGCCGCTCGGTGCGCAGTTCCTCACGCAGGTCGGCCAGCTCGTCGTCGTCGATCGCCCCCCTGCCGAGTTCCCTGGCGGCCTGGCGGGCGAGCGCGTTGAGCAGGTGCCGGACGAAGATCGCCCGGGCCTCGTTGTGCGGCCTGCGGGATCGGGCCGCCCGGTTGCGGGCCGCCTCCAGCAGGCGGCCGTCGAGCTTGAGGGCGTAGCGGTCCAGCCGGATCTCGACCGGCCCGCGCGGCATCCGCTGCCGTTCCCGTACGGCGCGGGCCACCACCTGCGCCATCCGCCCGTCGCCCTTGAGCCCGGCGACCTCCGGGCGCTCGGCGACCGTGGCGGTGATCCCGGGGTACAGCTCGGCCACCGTGGACAGCAGCACGTCGGTCTCCCCCAGGGAGGGCAGCACCTGCTCGATGTAGCGCAGGAAGGTCGGGTTCGGGCCGAGGATCAGCACCCCCCTGCGGGCCAGCCTGTCGCGGTGGGTGTAGAGCAGGTAGGCCGCCCGGTGCAGGGCCACCACGGTCTTGCCGGTGCCGGGGCCGCCCTGCACGACCAGCACGCCGTCCAGGCCGGAGCGGATGATCCGGTCCTGCTCGGACTGGATGGTGGCCACGATGTCGCGCATGCGCCCGGTCCGCCGGGCGCCGATGGAGGCCAGCAGTGCGGCCTCGCCGTTGAGGGTGGCCGTGTCCTCCTCGGTGAGGGTGTCGAGGTCCAGCAGGTCGTCGTCGATCCCGATCACCTCGCGGCCCCGGGTCTGCAGGTGACGGCGGCGGGTGACGCCCATCGAGGCGGCGGGGGTGGCGCCGTAGAACGGCTGGGCCACCGGGGCACGCCAGTCGATCAGCAGCCGGCGCTGCTCGTCGTCGGCCAGGCCGATGCGTCCTATGTACAGGGAGGTACGGTCGGCGTTGTCCAGCCGCCCGAAGCACAGGCCGTTCTCGACCGCCCACAGGCGGCCCAGGCGCTCGGCGTACATCCCGGCAAAGGTGTCCCGTTCGGACCGGTTCTGGTGCGTTCCGCCGCTCCCGCCCTGCGCCAGGACCTCGTCCAACCGGTGCTGGGTACGCTCCCGCAGCAGGTCGAGCCGCGCGTAGAGGCCGGAGACGTACCTCCGCTCCTTGGCCAGCTCGATTTGACGGGTTGCCATCGCTCCATTATCGTTGATGCTAATGGGATACTCCGGGCCATTGGGCTAGTTGTTGTGACAAACCATCACTCTAGCAGGTCCGTCGAGCCCCCTCCTGATCATCCGCCATCACAGGTTGATCGCAACCCTCTCCCCGTGCTTGACTGATTTCACCCTCGCTTCCTAGATTCGCCTAGAATTAGGAAAGTTTCCTAACTTTGCGCGCAGCGGCACATCGGAGGAGACGCGGAGGACCTGTGACCCAGCCGAGCCCGGGCACGCCCCGCCTGTTGCGGGCGATCAACGACCGCGCGGCCCTTCAGGTCCTGCTGGAGCGCGGTCCGCTGACCCGCCCGGAGATCGGCGCGCTCACCGGCCTGTCCAAACCCACCGCCTCGCAGCTTCTCGCCCGGCTCCAGAGGGCGGGCCTGGTCGTGCCGAACGGCGTCCGGGAGGGGCTGCCCGGCCGTACGGCCGAGGTCTACCGGCTCAATCCCGCCGCGGCGCACGTCGCCGCGCTGGACATCACCCCCGGGCACATCGACGTCCAGGTCGCCGACATCACCGGCACGGTGATCGGCGGGCGCCGGCTGACCGTCCCCGCCCCCCGCGCCCACGGCGACCACGATGTCCACGGCGTCCGGGACGCCCCGGAGGCCGCGGGCGTTCCGGGAGTCGCGGACGTCCGCGACTCCCGGAACGTCCGCGACACGGTGGAGGGGGTCCGCGCCGCCCTGGAGGGCGCCGGTGTCCCCGGAGGCCTGCGCCGGGTGGTCGCCGGCGTCCGGGGCGCGTCCGGCCCGCGCCCGGAGGAGACCGCTCCCGCCGGCGACGAGCACGGCACCGGCGAGAGCGTGCCGGGCCAGCACTCCCCCGGCCTGGTGGCCGCCCTCGGCGCCGGGCTCGGCGTCCGGATCTGCGTCGAGAACAACGTCAACCTCGCCGCCTGGGCCGAGCGGGCGCTCGGCGTGGCCCGCGGCCGCTCGGACTTCGCGCTGCTCTGGGCCGGCGAGAGCCTCGGCTCGGCACTGGTGCTGGGCGGCCGGCTGCACCGGGGTGCCACCGGCGGGGCCGGGGAGGCCGCCCGCCTGCCCGTCCCCGGCGCCCCCGCGCCCCGTCCGGCCGGCCCACACGGCGGCCACGGCTACCAGGCCCTCGCCGGCGGGCCCGCGGTGCTGGCGGCCCTCAGGTCGTACGGCGTGCCCGGCGCCACCTTCGAGCAGGCCGTGCGGAACGCCGTACACGACGCGGAGGGCACCGAGCGGCACGCGGGCGACGCCAGGGCCGGGCTGCGCGACGTCGCCGCCCGGCTGGCCGTCGGGCTGGCCTCGATCGTCTCCGTCGTCGACCCGGAGCTGGTCGTACTGGCCGGGGGCACCTTCCTGGCGGGCGGCGAGCCCCTGCGGGCGCTCGTCGAGCGCGAGCTGTACGAGCTGACCGGCGCGCGGCCGCCGTTGCTGCTGTCGGCCGTCGAGGGCAACCCGGTCCTCGCCGGCGCGCTCGACCTCGCCCTGACCGCCACGCGCGAGGAGGTCTTCGGCTCGACCGCCCCCGTCTGACCCGCCCGACCCGGCGGAGGCCGCCCTCGCGAGGGGGCGCCGTCGTCGGAAGGGCCGTCAGGACTGCCCGGCGGGCCCCTCGCCGCCCGGGCCGGCGAGGCCGGGCGAACGGTGTTCGTACGGCGTGCTGAGCACGACCGTCGTCCGGGTCGAGACGTTGGCCGAGGTGCGGATCTGGTTGAGCAGCTCCTCAAGGGCCGTCGGAGAGGCCACCCGGACCTTGAGGATGTAGCTCTCGTCCCCGGCGACGCTGTGGCATGCCTCGATGGCGCTCAGGTGGGCCAGCCGCTCGGGGGCGTCGTCGGCGGCGGCCGGGTCGATGGGCTTGATGGACACAAAGGCGGTGAGCGAGAGCCCGACCGCGTCATAGTCCACCAGCGCCGCGTACCCCCGGACCACCCCGCGCTTCTCCAGCCTGCGCACCCGCTGATGCACCGCCGACACCGACAGACCGGTCTCCCGCGCCAGGTCGGTGAAGCTCATCCGGCCGTCCCCTGCCAGCAATGTCACGATCCGGCGGTCGATCTCCTCCACCCGGTCAACGGTAACGGCACCCGGACCTCCCCCGCGCCGCCCCATGGTCACGGCATGGTCCCAAAGCCGTGCCCGCCCGGCGTCCGAGCGGCCCGGGCCTCTCCCGTCCCCCGAGGTCTCCCGCTCCCGCAGCCGACCGTAAAGTCGTCCGGTGAGCAATCTGGAGCGGGACCCCGGGGAAACGGAGTGCGGCGGACGCGGGGGCGCCGCCGGTCCGGTGAGCGAGCCGCTGCCGGGCCGCGAGGTCGTGCTGGGCGGGCCGAGGGGGATGAAGGTCACCAGGACCCTGCCCGGCAGGGAGATCCGGACGGTCGGCGCGTGGTGCTTTCTGGACCACTACGGCCCGCAGAGGGCGACCATGCGGGTGCCGCCGCACCCGCACACCGGCCTTCAGACGGTGAGCTGGCTGGTGGAGGGCGAGGTGCTGCACCGCGACAGCCTCGGAAGCGAGCGGACGATCCGGCCCGGGCAGCTCAACCTCATGACCGCCGGGCGGGCGATCTCCCATTCGGAGGAGTCGCCCCGCGACGGCACCCTGCACGGCGTGCAGTTGTGGGTGGCGCTGCCCGAGGCCCACCGGTGGACGGACCCGCGCTTCGAGCACCACCCGGTGCTGCCGGTGCTGGCCGGGCCCGGCTTCACCGCGACCGTGCTCATGGGCGAGCTGGACGGCGTCGTCTCGCCGGCCCGGATCCACAGCCCCCTGATCGGCGCCGAGATCTCCCTTGAGGCGGGCGCCGAGGTCCGGATCCCGGCGCGGCCGGACTTCGAGTACGCGGCGCTGGCCCTTGAGGGTGCCGCGCGCGTCGAGGGGATCGACCTCGCCCGGGGGCCGCTGCTCTACCTCGGCACCGGCCGGCCGGATCTGCGCCTGCGGGCCGAACGGCCGGCACGCCTGCTGCTCGTCGGCGGTGAGCCGTTCGAGGAGCGGATCGTGATGTGGTGGAACTTCGTCGGGCGCGACCACGACGAGATCGCCGGGTTCCGGCGCCGGTGGACGGCCGGCGAGGGGTTCGGCACCGTGCCCGGCGCCACCGCCGCCCCGCTGCCCGCGCCGGAGATGCCCACCGTCCCGCTGAAGCCCCGGGGGCGCCGCCGCGCGTGAGAGGCGGCCTCCCGCCGCGGCGGCGGGGATGAAAGGCTGATGCGGCCGGGCGAAGGGTCCGCTCAACGTGGGAGGTAGCCGTGTCCGAGGAGTTCGACGTGGTCGTGGTGGGCGCGGGACCCGCCGGGGAGAACGTCGCGGCCCGCGTGGCCCGCGGGGGGTTGAGCGTCGCGGTGGTGGAGGAGGGCCTGGCGGGCGGTGAGTGCTCCTACTGGGCGTGTATCCCGAGCAAGGCCCTGCTGCGCCCTGTGGAGCTGACGGCCGAGGTCGGCCGGGTGCCGGGCCTGACGGCGGGGCCGGTCGACACGGCCGCCGTGCTCGCCCGGCGCGACGAGCTCGTGGCGCACCTGGACGACACCGGGCAGGTGAAGTGGATCGAGGACCTGCCCGCGCGGTTCGTGCGGGGCAGGGGACGGCTGCGGGGCTCCGGGCTGGTCGAGGTCACCGCTCCCGGCGGCGCCGTCCTGCCGCTGCGGGCCCGGCACGCCGTCGTGCTGGCCACCGGCAGCCGCCCGGTGATCCCGCCCGTCCCGGGGCTGGCCGAGGCCGCGCCCTGGACGAGCCGTGAGGCGACGGAGGCGCGGGCCGTCCCGGGTCGCCTGGCCGTGCTGGGAGGCGGCGTGGTGGGGTGCGAGATGGCCCAGGCGCTGCACGGGCTGGGCGCCGGGGAGACGACGCTCCTGGTGCGCGGGGCCTCGCCGCTCGGCCGGATGGAGCCTTTCGCCGGTGAGCTGGTGGCGGCCTCGCTCGCCGCCGGCGGCGTCACGGTGCGCACCGGCGCCCGGGTGACCCGGGTGGAGCGGTCCGCGCCGGGGGGCGCCGTCACCGTCCACCTGGCCGAGGGGCGGCCGGTGGAGGCCGACGAGCTGCTGGTGGCCACCGGGCGCCGGGCCGCGACCGCGGACCTGGGCCTGGACACCGTGGGCCTTTCGGGCACGGGCCCGCTGGAGGTCGACGACGGCATGCGCGTCCTGGGCGCGGGCGGCGGCCGGCTGTACGCCGTGGGCGACGTCAACGGCCGCAATCTGCTCACCCACATGGGCAAGTACCAGGCGCGGGTGTGCGGCGACGTCATCGTGGCGCGGGCGCGGGGCGGGCGCGACGACCTGCCGGCGATGCGCGCCGCGGCCGACGGGTACGGCGCGCCCCAGGTGGTCTTCACCGATCCGCAGGCCTGCGCCGTGGGCCGCACCGAGGAGGCCGCCAGGGCGGCGGGCTTCGAGGTGCGCGCGGTGGAGTACGACCTGGGCGCGGTCGCCGGGGCCTCCCTGCTGGCCGAGGGGTACCGGGGCAGGGCGAAGTTCGTCGTGGACGAGCGGCGGCGGGTGCTGCTCGGGGCGACCTTCGTCGGGCAGGGGGTGGCCGAGCTGCTGCACGCGGCGACGGTCGCGGTCACCGCCGAGGTGACGCTGGAGCGGCTCTGGCACGCCGTCCCCTCCTTCCCCACCGTCGGTGAGGTCTGGCTGCGGCTGCTGGAGGAGTACGGGCTCTGAGGTGGCCTCAAGGGGCGCCAGGGGGTGCCGGGACGCCGGGAAACGTTTGAGGCGTGAGGGGCCGGCGGGAACGGGCCCGGCCGCCCGGCAGGCAAAATCTGACGGACCGCCCGGGGGCGCCCGGCGGGGCGCCGGAGGACGGGATCCCCGTTCCCGCCGCCGATCCGCGCTGGGCTTCGCAGGCCTCCGTTTGACGACCTCAATGCCCCGGCCAACAGAAAAGGCGATTTTTTGACTCATTTGTCGTATTTTCGATATGAGAGGGCACCAATGTGAGGAAAGCAGTTCCGGTAGACCGGCTTCCAAAGCGTTCGGGGGGACGAGATGGCGGTCATGGACGAAAGCATGCGCGGCGGCCACCGTGAGACGCACTGGCAGGTCGACTTCCAGGCTCTGGACCGGCGGGAACGCCTCATCATCACCCGCATGCTGGGCGGGCTGGCGATAGGCGTGTTCCTGGGCCTGACCGGCGAGCTGCTCGCCGAGATACTGCCCGCGGACGCCGCCGCGATCTACGACCCCTACCTGTACGGGGTGCTGGTGCTGGTCGTGGCGTACGGCTCGGTGAGCGCCGGATGGGCGGCCCTGAACGGCCTGCTGACCACCGCGGGGCTGACGGCCGGCCATCTGATCGCCTACGCCCTCAACCACGAGGAGAGCCTGCTGAGCCGGATCGAGGGTGGCTGGCAGATCTCGCTCGGCATCACGGTGGCCGTCTTCGGCCTCGTCGGCTATCTCAGCCGGCGACGCGACCTGGGCGGCGACGTGAGCGTGGGCCTGTTCAGCGGCCTGCTGTTCAGCCAGGGGGGCCGGGCACTGCAGCAGATGGCGTCCCTGGCCCACGGCGGCCCCTCGCCCAGCGGGCCGTGGATGGTCGTCTCCCTGGCGGTCATGGCTCTGGTCTTCCCGATCCTGCTGCGCCCGACGACCGCCGCGCGGCTGCGCACCCTGCTCATCGCCCTGGCGTGCGCCGCCGTCCTCATCCTGTCGTCCGCGAACCACCTTCCGTTGTGAGGCCCCCCTGCGGGTCCCCGCCCCCCGGACGCGAGAGGGCACGGCCGATGACCAGGCGCTGGATCTGGTTGGTGCCCTCGACGATCTGCAGGACCTTGGCCTCCCGCAGGTAACGCTCGGCCGGGAAGTCCTCGACGTAGCCGTAGCCGCCGAAGACCTGGACGGCGTCGGTGGCGACCTTCATGCACACGTCGGTGGCGAACAGCTTGGCCATCGCCGCCCGCGTGCCGTACGGCCGGCCCGCGTCACGCAGGCGGGCGGCGTCGAGATAGAGGGCGCGGGCCGCGGCGATCTGAGTGGCCATGTCGGCCAGCATGAACCCGATCCCCTGGAAGTCGGCGACGCGCGAGCCGAACTGGCGCCGCTCCCCGGCGTAGGCGACGGCGGCGTCACAGGCGGCTTGGGCCAGGCCGACGGCGCAGGCGGCGATGCCGAGCCTGCCGCCGTCCAGGGCGGCCAGGGCGATGCGGAACCCCTCGCCCTCGGCGCCCAGCAGCGCCTCGGGGGCGAGCCGTACCCCGTCGAGACGGACCTGGGCGGTCGGCGAGGACCTCAGGCCCATCTTGCGCTCGGGCGCGCCGAACGACAGGCCCTCCACCCCGGCGGGGACGTGGAAACAGGAGACGCCGCGCCCTCCGCCGGGGGAGGTCCTGGCCATCAGCGTGTAGAAGTCGGCGACGCCGCCGTGGGTGGTCCACGCCTTGACACCGTCCACCGTGTACCCCTCGGGGCCGGGCACAGCGCGGGTGCTCAGCGCCGCGGCGTCCGACCCCGCGTGGGGCTCCGACAGGCAGTAGGCGCCCAGCGACCCGCCGCCGAGCATCTCCGGAAGCAGCGCGGCCCGCTGGGAGGCGGTGCCGTAGGCGGCGACGGGGAAGCACGACAGGGTGTGCACCGACACCCCGAGGCCGACCGCCAGCCAGCCGGCGGCGAGTTCCTCGACCACCTGGAGATAGACCTCGTACGGCTGCGCCGCGCCGCCGTGCTCCTCCGGGTAGGGCAGGCCCAGCAGCCCGGCCCCGCCCAGGAGGGCGAACACCTCGCGGGGGAAGCGCCCGGCGGACTCACCGGCCGCCACCCGGGGGGCGACCTCCTTGCCGATCAGGTCCCGGACCAGATCCAGCAGGTCGCGGGCCTCGGGGGTCGGCAGCACGCGCTCAACGGTCATCTCCGCACACTCCAGGTCCCGGTGTGAACGACAGAACGGCAACGAAAAAGCAAAAGGGGCGGCCGGGATCACCGGCCACCCCGATTGTGACACCCGTTACACGACGGCGAGTTCGCGAGGCCGGTGGTTGACCCGCTCGCCGCCCTCCTCGGTGCAGATCAGGATGTCCTCGATGCGGGCCCCGTGGCTGCCGGGCAGGTAGATGCCCGGCTCGACGGAGAAGGCGTGGCCCGCGGCCAGCGGCTCGGCGTTGCCCGCCACGATGTAGGGCTCCTCGTGGGTCTCCAGGCCGATGCCGTGACCGGTGCGGTGGATGAAGTACTCCCCGTAGCCCTCGGAGGCGATCACCTCGCGGGCGGCGGCGTCGACCGCCTCGCACGGGACGCCGGGCCGTACCGCGTCGCAGGCGGCCTGCTGGGCGCGCTGGAGCACCTCGTAGTACTTCGCGAAGGCCGCCGGCGGCTCCCCGACGCAGTAGGTCCGGGTGGAGTCCGAGCAGTAGCCGCCGGGCATCTGGCCGCCGATGTCGATCACGACCGGCTCACCCGCCCCGATGACCCGGTCGGACAGCTCGTGGTGCGGGCTGGCGCCGTTGGGCCCGGAGGCGACGATCACGAAGTCGACGGTGGCGTGCCCGGCCTCGATGATCGCCTCGGCGATGTCCCTGCCGACCTCGCGCTCGGTCCGCCCGGCCCGCAGGAAGCCGGGCACCCGGGCGTGCACGGCGTCGATCGCGGCGCCCGCCCGGCGGAGGGCCTCCATCTCGGCGGGGCTCTTGCGCATGCGCAGGTGGCGCAGCACGGTCCCGGCGAGAACCTGCTCCGCGCCGGGCATCGCCTCGCGGAAGCGCAGCGACTGCATCGCCCACATGCGGTCGGCCAGGCCCACCCGGGCGACGCTGCCCAGGCGCGCGGCCACCGCCGCGTAGGGGTCGTCGGTCTCGTCCCAGGGCACGAACTCGATGCCCAGCCTCGACGCCGGGGAGTGCTCGGCGGCGGGCAGCTCCAGCCGGGGCACGGCCAGGAAGGCGTCGCCCTCGACCGGCAGCACCAGGCAGGTGAGGCGCTCCAGCGGGAGCGCCTCGTAGCCGGTCACGTAGCGAAGGTCGGGGCCGGGGGTCAGCAGCAGGGCGTCGAGCCCGGCGGCGGCGGTCGCCTCACGGGCGGCGGCCAGGCGGGTCACGGGATACAGGTCAGAGGACTCCATCGTCACATGAACCAATGTAATCAGGGACGGATCGCCGGCGCGCCCGCGCCCCCGGCCCGACAGGAGAAACTCCGGGAAAAGCCGCCGGATCCGTGACCTCGTCACTACAATCCGTTGAAGGACGATCACATTTTGTCGACAGGATGCCCTCAGGTCCCCACATTCGAGAGCGAGCTACATGGTCGGCGTAGTGGGCGGCCACCAGCCACCCCTCCCCCCACGAAACGACCAGGTGACCGGCTCGGCTCCCCTGACCGCCGCAGAGATGGTGCAGCGGCTGCGCGGGGAGCTGGACGAGCACATGGCCGTCGAACGACACCTTCTCACCACGCGGCTGGCCCACGCCGAACGGCTGGGCGACCTCGCCTGGGCCGAGTGGAACCTCCAGACCGGAGAGTCCACCTGGTCCGACCACGCCTACACCATCTTCGGCCGTGACCCCGGTGAAGGCCCGATCCCCCTGGGCGACCTGTCCGGTCACGCCGACCCCGCCGACCGGGCGGCCCTGGACACGCTGCTGCGGGCGGTGGTGAGGCTGGCCGAGCCCGGGCAGGCGGAGTTCCGCATCCGGCGCCGGGGAGAGGTCCGCGACCTGCGCGCGGCCCTCGACCTCGTCACCTCCGGCGGGCGCACCGCCGTCCACGGCGTGATCCAGGACGTCACCGGCCGCCGGCGGGCGGAACGTTCCATGATCGAGGCCCGCCACCTGCTCGGAGCGGTCCGCGCGCAGGCCGACGAGGATCGGACCACGAACGCCGCCCTGCGCGAGGCGCTCGTGCCGGGCATCGGGAGGGCCCTCGACCTGCCCCACGCCCGGATCGAGGTCCGCTACGTCCCGGCGGGGATGAGGAACGGCCTCGGCGGCGACTGGTACGACGCGGCGCCCCTGCCCGACGGCCGGGCGCTGCTGACCATCGGCGACGTGTCGGGGCACGGCCTGCAGGCGATCGCCCGCATGAGCGGGATCCGCCACGCGCTGGCCGGCCTGTCGATGACCGGCGAGCCCGCCGACCGGCTGCTGACCTGGCTCAACGACCTGGTGATGTACCGGATGGAGGAGACCACCGCGACCGCGGTGATCGGCCACCTCGACCCGGCCACCGGCGTTTTCACCTGGGGCCAGGCCGGGCACCCGGCGCCGATCCTGATCCGTGACGGGGCCGCCGTCCAGCTCGACCCGCCGGCCGGGGTGATGCTGGGCGCCACCCTGACCACCCCCTACGAGCCGGCCCGGGTGAGGCTCCGGGCCGGAGACCTCCTGCTGCTGTTCACCGACGGGCTGGTGGAACGGCGTGGCCGCGACATCGACGAGGGCGTGGCCCTGGCGTTGGCCGCGGCCGCCGACCTCACGCGCGACGACCCGCGGGCCGGCCTGGACCGGCTGATCGAGGCGGTCGGCGGCCCCAACCCCGAGGACGACACCTGCGTGCTGGCGGTCGGCCCGCTCGGCCGGCTTGGTTAAATGGTCGCCATGCCCCGGCTGATGCTCCTCGACACCCCGTCCCTGTACTTCCGCGCCTTCTACGGGGTGCCGGAGTCGGTGACCGCCCCGGACGGGACGCCCGTCAACGCGGTCCGGGGCCTCATCGACATGATCGCCATGCTGGTCCGGCAGCACTCCCCCGGCGAGCTGGTGGCCTGCGCGGACGCCGACTGGCGCCCCGCCTTCCGGGTGGCGGCGATCCCGTCCTACAAGGCCCACCGGGTCGCCCCCGGCGGCGGTGAGGAGGTCCCGGCCGCGCTCGTTCCGCAGGTTCCGGTGATCGAGCGGGTCCTCGACGCGGCGGGCATCGCCCGCCTCGGCGTGCCCGGCTACGAGGCCGACGACGTGATGGGCGCGCTCGCCGTCGGCGCCCCCGGCGGCGCCGACGTCGTCACCGGCGACCGGGACATGTTCCAGCTCGTCGACGACTCCCGGCCGATCCGGGTCCTCTACACGGCCAGGGGCGTCAAGAACCTCCAGGTCGTCGACGAGGCCGCCGTCACCGCCAGGTACGGTGTGCCCGGCCGCTCCTACGCCGACTTCGCGGTTCTGCGCGGCGACCCCAGCGACGGCCTGCCGGGCGTGCCGGGGGTCGGCGACAAGACCGCCGCGGCCCTGATCACCCGTTTCGGCTCACTGCAGGCGCTGCTCGCGGCCGTCGACGGCGACGGCGACCTCACCTCCGCCCAGCGCGCCCGGCTGAGCGCTGCCCGCGACTATCTCCGCCTCGCGCCGGCCGTGGTACGGGTCGCCGCCGGCCTGCCCCTCCCCGCGCTCGACCCGGCCCTGCCGGCCAGACCCCGCGACCCGGCGGCCCTCGACGCCCTGGCCGGACGCTACGGCCTGACCGGGCCCGTCGGCCGGCTGGCGGAGGCGCTCGCCTGGCCGTCCTAGCCTCCCCGCCGTCCACCGCCCGCCGGCCGCCGGCCGACCGGGTCCCGGAGTCCCGCCGCCCCGCCGCCGGCGGCCGGTGGGTCCGTGCGGCGTGAAACGGTAGGTTGGCCCCCGTGCCGCACAAGAGCATCCGGGTGCCCGAAGAGGCCCCTCCCCGGCTCCACGACGGTTTCGAGCGGATCCGCCGGGAACTGAAGCTGCCCGAGGGCTTTCCCCGGTCCGTGATCGAGGAGGCGGAGTGGGTCGCCGAGGTCCCCACCCTGCCCGGTCTCGACCGCACCGACCTGCCGCTGATCACCGTCGACCCGCCCGGGGCCATGGACCTGGACCAGGCCATGCACCTGGAGGCGCGCCCCGGCGGCTACCGCGTCTGGTACGCCGTCGCCGACGTCGCCGCGTTCGTCCGGCCCGGCGGGGCGATCGACGCCGAGGCCCGCGTCCGGGGTGAGACCGTCTACATGCCCGACCGGCGGGTGCCGCTGCATCCGGCGGTGCTGTCGGAGGGGGCGGCCAGCCTGCTGCCCGGCGCCACCCGGCCGGCCGCGCTGTGGTGCGTCGACCTGGACACCGACGGGCGGATCGTGGGCGCCGACGTGACCCGGGCCATGGTGCGCAGCCGCGAGCGGCTCGACTACGACTACGTGCAGGCGGCGGTCGAGACCGGTACCGCGGACGGCACGTTGCGGCTGCTGGCCGAGATCGGCCGGCTCCGGCTCGCGCTGGAGCGGGAGCGGGGCGGCGTCACGCTGCCCACTCCCGAGCAGGAGGTCGTCCGCGACGGGGACGGCTACCGGCTGGAGTTGCGCGCCCCGATGGGGGCCGAGGCGTGGAACGCGCAGATCTCGCTGCTGACCGGCATGGCCGCCGCCGCGATGATGCTGGACGCCGAGATCGGCCTGCTGCGGGTGCTGCCGCCCGCCCCGGCCGAGAAGATCGCCCAGGTCCGCCGGATCGCCGCCGCGCTCGGCGTGCCGTGGCCGCAGGGGGCGGGCTACGGCGACGTCCTCCACGCCCTGGACCCGAAGATCCCCGGACAGGCGGCGTTCCTGGAGGAGTCGACCGTGCTGCTGCGCGGAGCCGGGTATGTGGCCTTCAACGGGGAGCCGCCCCTTCACGCCGACCACGCGGCGGTGGCCGCGCCGTACGCCCACGTGACCGCGCCGCTGCGCCGCCTGATCGACCGCTACGCCACCGGGATCTGCCTGGCCGTGGCGGCCGGTGAGCCGGTGCCCGAGGAGATCCAGCGGGTCATGGGCGAGCTGCCGGGCGTCATGCGGGTGAGCGGGCGGCGGTCAGGCGCGGTGGAGCGGGCGTGCGTGGACCTGGTGGAGGCCTTCGTGCTGCGCGAGCGGGTGGGTCAGACGTTCGACGCGGTGGTGATCGACGTGGACGGCGGCCGGCCCGGGGGCCAGGTACAGCTCACCGATCCGGCGGTGGTGGCCCGCTGCGACGGCGACCGGCTCCCGCTGGGCGAGGTCGTCCGGGTACGGCTGACGCGCGCCGACCCGGCCTCCCGGGAGGTCCGCTTCACCCTGGCCTGACGGACCGGACGCCAAGGGGGCCGGAAAACGCCGGGGCCGCGCCCGTCCCCGGGCGCGGCCGCGAAGCCGCGGGAGCGGCCGCTATTTCCTCAGGCTCCAGCCGCCGCCGACACCCGCCAGGTGCAGCGCGGCGCAGAGCAGCCCGGCGAGGCCGAGCGTGGTGACGGTCACGACGGTGCCGACGGCGACACCGGCGATCTGGAAGATCAGTGCGAGCAGGAACAGCAAAGCGGCGACGAAGGCTAACATGCCTACCTCCCGAGGCGGGGCTCAACGGGGTCTGCTATGAGGGATTTCCGGTGCGATCCTCCCAAAAACAGTCCTGAAGGTGACGTTCTGCGCGCCAATCGTCACAAGGTATTGACCGGGCGGTCAGTTCACTCCCGGCGGCCCGCCGTGCTCACGCCCCGGCCCGTGAAGGCACGTGGAGGCCGGCGAAGGCCCGGCCGGTTCTCCCTCCGGCTCAGGCCAGGGAGGAGTAGGCCACCACCCCGCGGCGGAGCGCGTCCATCGCCTTGCCGGCGTTCCGCCGCACCTTGCTTCCGGCGGGGGCGGCCTCGGCGATCTGGCCGAGCAGGTCGAGGAGCTGCTTGGTCCAGCGCACGAAGTCCCCGGCGGCCAGCTCCGCGCCGCCCGCGCCGTCGCCGAGCACGGCGTCCAGGCTGTGGCCCTTGGCCCACCGGAAGGCCGCCCAGGCGAACCCCAGATCGGGCTCCCTGATGAACGACAGGCCGTGGTCGCTCTCAATGCCCTCCAGCTCACCCCAGAGGCGCACCATCTCCCCCAGCGCCTTCTGCGTGCCCCCGGCGGGGACCCTCGGCTGGCGGGCCTCGTCGGCCTGCCGGGACTCGAAGACCAGCGAGGACACGCTCGCCGCGAGCTCGGCCGGATCGAGCTCCTCCCAGAGCCCGGCCCGCAGGCACTCGGCCGTGAGCAGGTCCAGCTCGGTGTAGAGCTGGGCCAGGCGGCGGCCCTCGGCGGTGACGGTCTCCCCGTCGAGATAACCGAGTTGTTCCAGCACCCCGCAGACCTTGTCGAAGGTGCGGGCGATGACGTGGGAGCGCCCTTCGACCCTGCGGCGCAGTCCCTCGGTCTCCCGCAGCAGCTTGTGGTAACGCTCGGCCCAGCGGGCGTGGTCTTCGCGCTCGTCACAGCCGTGGCAGGGATGCCGGCGGATCTCCTTGCGCAGGCGCAGGACCTCCTCGTCCTCGGCGGCGTGGTCGCGGGCCCTTTCCGGCCTGCCGACGTCACGGTCACCGATCTTGGCGTGCACGGAGGAGACCAGGTTGGCCCGCTCCTTCGGCGAGCGCGCGTTGAAGTTCTTCGGGATGCGCAGGTGCTCGACCGGTTCCACCGGCACCGGAAAGTCCGCCGGCGACAGCTTCTTGACCTGCTTGCCCACGGTCAGCACCAGCGGGGAGGGGCCCTCCCCCCGGGAGTTGAGGCCCGGGTCGAGGACGACCGCCAGCCCGGCCCTGCGCCCCCCGGGGACGCGGATGATGTCACCGGGCCGGAGCGCCTCAAGCGAGCGCAGGGCCTGCGTCCGGCGGGCCGCGCCGCGCCGCCGCGCCAGCTCGGCCTCCCGGTCCGACAGCGCCCTGCGCATCGCGGCGTACTCCTCGAAGTCGCCCAGGTGGCAGGTCATCGCCTCGCGGTAGCCCTTCAGGGCCTCCTCGTGGCGGCGCACCTGCTTGGCGATGCCGACCACGGCCCGATCCGCCTGGAACTGGGCGAAGGACGACTCCAGGAGCGTTCTGGCGCGTTCTCGGCCCACCTGGCCCACCAGGTTGACGGCCATGTTGTAGGAGGGGCGGAAGCTGGAGCGCAAGGGGTAGGTCCGGGTGCTGGCCAGGCCGGCGACCTGCAGCGGATCCATGCCCGGCTGCCAGTGGACCACCGCGTGCCCCTCGACGTCGATGCCGCGCCGCCCCGCCCGGCCGGTGAGCTGGGTGTACTCCCCCGGGGTCAGGTCGGCGTGGGTCTCGCCGTTCCACTTGTCGAGTTTCTCGATCACCACCGAGCGGGCGGGCATGTTGATGCCCAGCGCGAGGGTCTCGGTGGCGAACACCGCCTTGACCAGGTTGCGGGTGAACAGCTCCTCCACGACCTCCTTGAAGGCCGGCAGCATGCCCGCGTGGTGGGCGGCCAGGCCGCGCTCCAGCGCGTCGCGCCATTCGAGGTAGCCGAGAACGGCCAGGTCCTCGTCCGGCAGGTGCGCGGTGCGCTCGTCGACGATCTGCCGGATCTCGTGCCGCTCGTCGTCGGTGGTGAGCCGGATCCCGGCGTACAAACACTGCATGACGGCGGCGTCGCACCCGGCCCGGGAGAAGATGAAGGTGATGGCGGGCAGCAGGCCGGCGGAGTCGAGGCGCTCGATCGCCTGGGCGCGGTCGGGCGGGCCGCTCCTGCGCGGGCGGGGGTAGCCGCGCCTGCCCCTGCCGTACGACTGACGCTCCTCGTCCCTGGCCAGGCGCAGCAGGTTCGGGTTGACCAGGGGCCGGCGGCCGTCCTCGTCGGTGACGAACAGGTCGTACAGGCGATGGCCGACGAGCATGTGCTGCCAGAGCGGGACCGGCCGGTGCTCGTCGACGATGACGCTGGTGTCGCCGCGGACCTCGCCCAGCCACTCGCCGAACTCCTCGGCGTTGCTGACCGTGGCCGACAGGGCGGCCAGCCGCACCGACTCGGGCAGGTGGATGATCACCTCTTCCCAGACCGCGCCGCGGAACCGGTCGGCCAGGTAGTGCACCTCGTCCATGACGACGAACCCCAGCCCGGCCAGGGTGGCCGACCCGGCGTAGAGCATGTTGCGCAGCACCTCGGTCGTCATGACGACGATCGGGGCCTCGCCGTTGACGCTGTTGTCACCGGTGAGCAGGCCGACCTTGGCGGCGCCGTACCGTTTGACCAGGTCGTTGTACTTCTGGTTGGACAGCGCCTTGATCGGGGTGGTGTAGAAGCACTTGCGGCCCTCCAGCAGGGCCAGGTGCACCGCGAACTCTCCCACCACGGTCTTTCCCGACCCGGTGGGGGCCGCCACCAGCACCCCGTCGCCCGCCTCCAGCGCGCGGCAGGCGTCGAGCTGGAAGTCGTCCAGCTCGAAGCTGTACAGACCGCGGAACGAGGTCAGCGCCGGCCCGCTCTCGGCCTGACTCTGGCGGAAGGCAGCGTAACGTTCCGCTGGGGTCGTCATGGCTCCAAGCCTACCGATATCGGGATTGCGGTCCGCCCCGGCAGGCGCGGCCCCCGCCCCTCCACCGGGGAGCGGGCGGCCCATCCCCCGGCACCGGAACGAGCATCCGCAGCGCTCCGGGAACGACCTCGCAGGTGAGCGGGATCGGGCCGATCCGTTCGCCGTCGGCGTAGGCGACCACGCCGGGGGCTTCCAGCGTGATGCGGCGGGCCCGCCTGACCGTGACGGAGGGGTGGGTGACGTGGGAGCCCCGGTAGACGCCGGGGAAGGCGCGCAGGAAACGTCCCCTGGGCACGGCCCCGAGGATCGTCACGTCCAGCAGGCCGTCGTCGGGGACGGCGCCGGGGCAGATCCGCATGCCCCCGCCGTAGGAGGAGGTGTTGCCGACGGCGACCATCATGGCCTCGCGCGTGATCGTCTCGGGCCCGTCCGGCCCGTCCAGGGTGATCCGGAAGGGGATCGGCTCAAAGGAGCGGAGCTCCTCGGCCAGCGCGAGCACATACCTGGCCGCGCCCGGCGGCCAGGTCATCCGGTTGGCCCGCTCGTTGACACGGGAGTCGAAGCCGCAGGCCACCACCCCGGCGAACCAGGTGCCGTCGGCCCTGGCCGCGTCGATCACGCGCGTCCGGCCCCCGAGCACGGCGTCGGCGGCGGCCGCGAGGTTCCCGCGGGGAAGGCCGAGCGCGGCGGCGATGTCGTTGCCGGTGCCCACGGGGACGACGCCGAGGGGCACATCCGTCCCGGCGACCACCTGGGCCGCCAGATGGACCAGGCCGTCTCCACCGAAGGCCACCAGCGCGGCGGGGGCGCCCGCGACGGCCGCGCGGGCGCGTTCCAGGGCCTCGGCGGCACAGCGCCCGACGATCACCGAGATCTCATGGCCGTCCCTTCCCAGACGTCCGAGCAGCGGGGCGAGCAGGGCGCGCGAGCGCCCGCCCCGGGCGGCGGGGTTCGCAAGGACAACGATCTTTCCCGGCATGACCGGAACCTACCGGCTGCCCGGCGCTATCTGCCGGTTCCGTCGCCCGTCGTCTCCGGATCGAGAGGAGAGTCGTCCCCGTCGAGAGGAGAGTCGTCCTCCGAAAGGGGGGACGCCTCGTCGTCGGACAGATGGGAGAAGTCCTCGCCCTTCGGCAGACGCTTCTCCCGGAAGTACATGAACACCTCGGCGAGGGCGAACAACACCACCATCGGCAGGGCGAGCGTGATCATCGTGAACGGGTCGCCGCTCGGGGTGGCGACGGCGGCGAAGACGAACATGATGAAGATGACCATGCGGCGGTGCTTGGCCACCAGGCTGCGCGGCAGGACGCCGATGACGTTGAGGAACATCAGAAGCAGCGGCAGCTCGAACGAGATCCCGAACACGATGATCATGACGAGGATGTAGCCGAGGTACTCGTCGATGGTGAGGGTGGTCAGGACATCGGAGGGGGTGAAGCTGAGCAGGAGCGCCAGCCCGGTGTCCATGACGAGGTAGGCCAGGCCCGCGCCGCCAAGGAAGAGCGGGACGGCCAGCCCCATGAACATGAGCGAGTAACGCTTCTCATTGCGGTACAGGCCCGGGGTGACGAAGGCCCAGATCTGCCAGAGCCAGATCGGCGAGGAGACGACCAGGCCGAACAGGGCGGCGACCTTGAGGTTGGTGAGGAAGGGGCTGAAGACGCCCAGGTTGAGCAGCGTGCACTCGC
Source organism: Streptosporangium violaceochromogenes (assembly GCF_014654615.1). Taxonomy (GTDB): domain Bacteria; phylum Actinomycetota; class Actinomycetes; order Streptosporangiales; family Streptosporangiaceae; genus Streptosporangium; species Streptosporangium violaceochromogenes. The sequence goes on from NZ_BNBB01000009.1 coordinate 61,949, forward strand.
CGGGCCGCAGCTGCTGGGCCTGCCGCAGGCCGCAGTAGGGCCGCGCCAGGAACTCCCAGATCGGGTCGTAGAGGACGAAGCCCATGATGACGCCGACGAGCAGACCGAGCAGGGCGACGATCAGGCGATTGCGCAGCTCGCGGAGATGCTCCATGAGCGGCATACGCCCCTCGTCCGCTTCACGCGGCGACGTCGACCCGTTACGACCCGGTTTGGGCCATCTCAGCAGCGCCATTCACGCATCCCGGTCCGGCAGATGGAAAAAGTCAGGATGGAAGCAGCCTACTGGGACTTGGGGGTGCTCGCCTGGGCGCGGAGCCGGGCGGCCTGCTCCTCCAGCGCGCGGGCCTGCTCCTCCACCGTCGCATCGGCCGGAGCCTGCGCGATCGGCTGCGGGGCGGCGGTGGGCTGAGGCTGGACGACCGTGGCGGTCGGGGCCGGCTCGTCGTCCTCGCGGAGCTTGGAGGTCTCCGACTTGAAGATACGGAGCGACCGGCCGAGGGACCGCGCGGTGTCAGGCAGCTTCTTGGCTCCGAAGAGCAGGACAAGGACCAGCCCGATGATCAAAAGCTCGGGAACACCAAGGTTGGGCATGACACATCCTTACGCCAAACGACACGCTCTCCTCCCCGATGGTACGCGCCCGCGGGGGCGGGCTCACCCCCTACCGGGCCCGGACCTCGCACGACGCCCCGGCGGCGGCGCCGCGAGGGTCCCCCGCGCGCGGGCCAGCCGCAGGCGGGCACGCTCCACCTCCCTGCCCAGCCTCCTGGTGGCCAGGAACACCCGGAACGCCAGAAAACCGAGGAGCGCCAGCCCGGCGAAGGCCGGCACGACCGCGGCGATGATCCAGCTCATACCGGCAGATCATAACGCCGGCCCTTTCAGGGGACCGATCAGGAGACCGATTCGTACCGGCGCAGCGCCGCCAGGGCGGTCTCTCTGACGGTCTCGGCCAGCGAGGCGGGGGAGAGCACCCTGCCGGTGCCGCCCAGGCGCAGGGCCAGCCGTACCAGCCACCCCTGGTCCCTGGCCCGCAGCGCCACCCGCAGGCGGCCCTCACCAAGCTCCTCGACCCGCTCACACGGGTAGTATTCGGCGACCCAGCGGCCGGCGGGGGTCAGCTCCAGCTCCACCAGCTCGTCGGTGGGCGAGGGCCGGAACACGCCGGGCGTCACCTCGTCCGGAACGGCGCCCGCCGGCGGGTCGGCCGGCACGCCGAGCATCTCCACCGTGAGCATCCGGTCCAGCCGGAACAGCCGCACCGCCTCGGCCCGGTAACACCAGCCCGACAGGTAGGAGCGCCCGTCCACCATGACCAGGCGCATCGGGTCGACCTCGCGCGGAGTGACCTCGTCGCGGCCCGGCACGTAGTAGCGCAGCGACAGCCGCCGCCCCCGCCGCAGCGCCTCGTTGACGACCGGCAGGGCGTCGGGCGTGGCGTCCACCTCCACGGCCACCTGGTTGCTGACCGCCGCCGCGCCCTCACCGCAGGCCCGCTCGACCTTCGCGATGACCCGGGCCAGCGCGTCGCGCTGGCCGAACTCGGGCATCTCGGCGAGCATCCGCAGGGCCACCAGCAGCGCGCTGGCCTCGTCCACCCCCAGCCGCAGCGGGCGGGCGATGGTGTCGGCGTTGTCGATGAGGATCTCACCGCCGTCCCAGGAGACGTCGATCAGATCACCGGGGGTGTGCCCCGGCAGCCCGCACATCCACACCAGCTGCAGGTCGTCGATGAGCTGCTTCTCACTCAGCCCGAAGACCTTCGCCACCTCGGGCACCTGCGCCCCGGGGTGCGACATCAGATAGGGAACCAGTGCCAGCAGCCTGGGCAGCCGGTCGGCCGTGCTCATCGCCCGCTCCGCTCCGCGTCCGTGACGCCCATCGCCCTTTTCCCCCTCCGCCCCGGCGCGCGCCTCACGCCAGGGTCCCCTTCAACCGGCAGATCACGGCATCCCTGGCGTCCGGCGGATCGATCACCTCGGCGTCGGCGGCGAAGCCGACGATCCACCCGGCCAGCCAGACCGGGTCGGTGAAGTCGATCTCCAGTTCGTCCCACCCGCCGGAGCCGGGCCGTACGGCCCTGGCCCCCTGCCGCAACCCCTGGCAGGTGCCCTCGCGGACCCGGACGAGGGCGACGCGCTCCTGCACCGCCAGGTCGTCGCGGGAACCGACCATGGACCTGATGTCGGCGCCCTCGGGGACGACGACCGTTCCCGGCCGGCCCACCGGTGTCACCGGCCCGCTGATCCGGCTGAGCCGGAACACCCGGGCCGCGGCGCGGTCGCGGTCGTGTCCCACGACGTACCAGCGGCCCCGGCGGCTGACCACGCCCCACGGCTCCACCGTACGGGTGAGCACGCTCTCGCTGGCCGCCGCCCGGTAGGGGAAGCGGACCGCGCGGCGGTCGCGCACGGCCTCCCACAGCGCGGGAAACGCCGGGTCGCGGGTGTCCACCCGCAGCTCCAGCGCGCCGTCGAGCACCCCGCCGGCCTCATCGGTCTCCACTCCCCCGGCCCGCAGCTTCAGCAGCGCCCCGCCGGCGGCCTCCGCCAGACTGGCCCGCTGCCACACCCGGGCCGCGAGACCCACCACGGCCGCCTCGTCGGGCTCCAGGGTGATCTCCGGCAGCTCGTACGCCTGCCGGACGATCCGGTAGCCGGGATCCTCCTCCCACGGGTCCTTGTGCACCTCGATCGGGATGCCGATCTCGCGCAGCTCGTTCTTGTCCCGCTCGAACATCCGCTGGAAGGCCTCGTCGTTGGCGGAGTCGTAGCCGGGCACCGCCTGGCGGATGTGCTCGGCGCTGAGCGGCCGCCGCGTGGCCAGCAGGCAGATCACAAGATTCAGCAACCGCTCGGTCTTCCGGCGCGACATCCGGCCTCCTTCCCTGTTCGACTGACTCTACGTCCAGGTGACGCTAATCTTCCCCGGTGATCAGATGGCGCAGAGGCGAGGTCGTGCGGGTCCGGCGTGAGTGGCCGGGGGCGGTGGAGCTGGACGTCACCACCGAGGAGGGCGGCGTCCGCGCGCTGGCCTATCCCGCACTGGTAGGCCGCCCGGAGCCCGGCGACACGGTGCTGCTCAACACGACCGCGCTCGCGATGGGCCTCGGTACGGGAGGGTACGCCATGGTGGTGGCGCTTCCGGACAGACTACCGAAAGATCCTCAAGGTCCCGGACATCTGGTGAAGGCCCGCTACACCCCGCTCCAGGCGACCGTGCTCGGCGCCGACGAGCAGGGCTCGCCCTTCCACGAGGTGCTGCGCGAGGCCGACTCGCTGGACGGCATGCCGGTGATCGTCGCCGACCTGCACTCGGCGCTTCCGGCGATCCTGTGCGGCCTGTACGGCGCGCACCCCCCGGGGACGGCGCGGACGGCGGAGGATCCCGCGGGCGGGACCCCGCCCCGGGTCGCCTACGTGATGCTCGACGGCGGCGCGCTGCCCGCCTGGTTCTCCATGTCCTGCGCCCGGCTCCGGCAGGAGGGCTGGCTGGAGGGGGTGGTCACGGTGGGGCAGGCCTTCGGCGGCGACCTGGAGACCGTGACGGCGCACACGGGCCTGCTGGCGGCCCGGCACGTGCTCGGCGCCGACGTGGCGATCGTCACCCAGGGGCCGGGAAACCTGGGAACCGGCACCCGCTGGGGCTTCTCCGGCGTCTCGGCCGGGGAGGCGGTCAACGCCGCCGCGGTGCTCGGGGGCCGGCCGGTCGCGGCGCTGCGGGTCAGCGAGGGGGACCGGCGCGAGCGGCACATCGGTGTCTCCCACCACTCTCTGACCGCCTACGGACGGGTGGCGCTGGCCCGGGCCCGGGTCGCCGTCCCCGAGCTGCCGGGGGACTTCGGCAGGCGGGTGACCGAGCAGTCCGCCCCGCTGGCCGGGCGGCACGAGCTGGTCGCGGTGCCGGTGAACGGCCTGCACGAGGCGCTGTCGACCTCTCCGGTGCGGCTGTCCACGATGGGCCGCGGCCTGGACGAGGACCTCGCCTACTTCCTGACCTCGGCCGCCGCCGGCCGCCTCGCGGCCTCGCTGCTCACCCGGGAGCCCGCGCACGCGGACCCCCGGGACGAGGGGGCGGACGGCGGTCAGTAGGCCGCGACGACGTCCACCAGGAAGACCAGGGTGTCGGTGCCCTTGATCTTGTCGCCGGAGCCCGCCTTGCCGTACCCCAGGTCGGGCGGGATGCTCAGCAGGACCCGGCTGCCGACCGGAACGCCGACCAGGCCCTGGTCCCAGCCCTTGATGACCTTGCCGGTGCCGATCTGGAAGATGATCGGCTCACCGCCGCGCGTCCAACTGCTGTCGAACTCAAGGTCGGAGCCCCAGATCTTGCCGGTGTACTGGACGAGGATCGACTGGCCCGACGCGACCGCCGGCCCGGCACCCTTGATCACCGTCTTGGCGACGAGCCCGGCGGGGGCCTTCTCCTTGGTCTTGGTGCTCAGCGTGGGCGCGGCCTCACCTGCCGGGTTCCCGACCGTGACCCCCTTGAGCCCGGGGTCGGTCGCGGTGCCGTGGGCCGCCTTCCCCTCGGGAACGCCGACCACGTCGACCACGAAGACCTGCGACTGGCCCGCGGGGATCTGGGCCTGCTCCTCCTTGGGCAGGCCGTCCTTGCCGACGACCGACAGGAAGCGCCCGCCGCCCTTGGTCTCCGCGAAGCCCTTGCGCAGGACCTCGGGGACCTTCTGGTCGAGCGTGATGAGCTGGGGCCCGCCGTCGTCGTAGGTGGAACCCGCCAGCTTGTTCTCCTTACCGTCCCAGGTGAAGACGGTGAAGTTGACCACCACGCGGTCGCCCTCCTTGGCCGGGATCCCGGCGGTGCCGGGCGTCACCACCCGGTAGGAGGACTTCTCGGCCACCTGCGCCGGGAACGTCACGGTCGGCTTGGCGTTCGCCGCCCCGCTCACCTGCAACGCCGCGGCGGACCCGCCGGTGGTCGCGGTGGTGGTGCTCCCTCCGGAGCCGCATGCTGCGGCGAACAACAGAGGTACTGCGGCCAGTACGGCCAGGCTGCGGCGGCGCATATATATCCCTCACGAAGACGTCGGATTCGCGCCACACTACCCGCACCCGCATACGGGATCGGTAAGCCGGACGACCGCCTTGCCGAAGCGTGACCATCACATTCCGGCGATCAGCTTGTCCACCCGCTCGTCCACGCTCCGGAAGGGGTCCTTGCACAGCACGGTGCGCTGCGCCTGGTCGTTCAGCTTCAGGTGGACCCAGTCGACGGTGAAGTCGCGCCGCTTCTCCTGGGCCCGGCGGATGAACTCCCCGCGCAGTCGTGCCCGGGTGGTCTGCGGCGGGACCGACTTGGCCTCGAAGATCTTCAGATCGGAGGCCACCCGCTCCACGGCACCGCGCTTCTGCAGCAGGTAGAACAGGCCCCTGCGGCGGTGCACGTCGTGGTAGGCGAGGTCGAGCTGGGCGACCCGGGGGCTGGACAGCGGCAGATCGTACTTCCTGCGGTACCGCTCGATGAGCTGATATTTGGTGACCCAGTCGACCTCCCGGGCGACCAGGTCGAGGTTGCCGGTCTCGACGGCGGTGAGCGTCCGTTCCCACAGCTCAAGCACCCGCTCGCTGATCTCGTCCCCGCCGCGGCGGTCGACGAAGTCGCGCGCCTTGGAGAGGTATTCCTGCTGGATCTCCAGTGACGACGCCTCCCGGCCGTTGGCCAGGCGCACGCGCCGCCGCCCGGTCATGTCGTGGGAGACCTCGCGGATGGCCCGGATGGGGTTCTCCAGCGACAGGTCGCGCATCACGGTGCCCGCCTCGATCATGCGCAGCACCAGGTCGGTCGCCCCGACCTTGAGCAGCATGGTCGTCTCACTCATGTTGGAGTCGCCGACGATGACGTGCAGGCGGCGGAAACGCTCGGCGTCGGCGTGCGGCTCGTCACGGGTGTTGATGATCGGCCGCGACCGGGTGGTGGCACTGGAGACGCCCTCCCAGATGTGCTCGGCCCGCTGGGAGACGCAGTAGACCGCGCCCCGGGGGGTCTGCAGCACCTTGCCGGCCCCGCAGATGATCTGCCGGGTGACCAGGAACGGGATGAGCACGTCGGCCAGGCGACCGAACTCGCCGTGCCGCCCCACCAGGTAGTTCTCGTGACAGCCGTAGGAGTTTCCGGCCGAGTCGGTGTTGTTCTTGAACAGGTAGATGTCGCCGGCGATGCCCTCCTCGCGGAGCCTTTTCTCCGCGTCGACGAGCAGGCCCTCCAAGATGCGCTCCCCCGCCTTGTCGTGGGTCACCAGCTCCACGACGCTGTCACACTCGGGGGTGGCGTACTCGGGGTGGCTGCCGACGTCCAGATAGAGGCGCGCGCCGTTGCGCAGGAAGACGTTGCTCGACCGGCCCCAGGAGACGACCCGGCGGAACAGATAGCGCGCCACCTCGTCGGGCGACAGCCGCCGCTGCCCCCTGAACGTGCAGGTGACGCCGTACTCGTTCTCAAGCCCGAAGATGCGACGATCCATTTCCTCACACTATTCGCCGAACCCCTCCTGTGGGAGGGATCAGTTGGGGTTTTCGGTCGTACGGCTTATGCCCTCCACGACGGACGGCTAAGCGTGAACGGAATCTCCGTCCGAAGCGCCGGAATGTGCGGGCCACCGGATTCGGGTGGCCGGATCTCCTCGGAAAACGCGCGGCGCCGCGCCCCCTCCACCGGGGGACGCGGCGCCGTGCCGTCGCGCGTTCAGCTGTCCGAGCCGGTGTCGAGGTCTCCCTCGGGCGCGGTCGGCGGCGCATCGGGCCCGCCCGCCTTCCCGGCCCTGCCGGACTTGCTCGGCGCGGCGGGGGCGGGCCCCGCGGCCAGCAGACGCTCCAGCTTGGGGCCGTTGAGCCGCTGGAACTTGCGATGCGGCCGGTTGCGGTCGAGCACCGCGACCTCAAGCTGGCCGGCCGGGAAACGCTCTCCGCCGGGCTCGGTGAGCGCGAACAGCGCCGCCTCAAGCGCCTCGGCCAGCGGCAGGCCGTCGCGGTAGCGCTCCTTGAGACGGCCCGCGACCGCCTCGGCCTGGCCCCCCATCGCCACCAGGCCGGTCTCGTCGAAGACCGAGCCGTCGAAGGTCAGGCGGTAGATGTGGTCCTCGTCCGAGGAGTCGCCGACCTCGGCGACGACGAGCTCGACCTCGAAGGGCTTGGGCGACTCGGTGAAGATCTGACCGAGGTTCTGCGCGTAGAGGTTGGCCAGGCCCCGCGCGGTGACGTCGTCGCGGGCGTAGTTGTAGCCGTTGATGTCGGCGTAGCGGATGCCGCCCAGACGCAGCGCCTCGAACTCGTTGTAGCGGCCGACCGCGGCGAAGCCGATCCGGTCGTAGATCTCACTGATCTTGTGCAGGGCCCGCGACGGGTTGGGGGCGACGAACAGGATGCCGTGTTCGTACTGGAGGACGACGACGCTACGGCCCCGCGCGATCCCCTTGCGCGCGTAGTCCGCCTTGTCCCGCATCTGCTGCTCGGGCGAGACATATCCAAAGGGTATGGACACCTGGGGTGTTCCTCTCGTGTGGGCTCGTGCTAGCGCAGCGGGGCGATGGGGCCGTCAGGGGAGCTCATCCGCCCTTCGAGGACGGTCTGGACACGGGCGCCGACCTCCTCGTCGGACAGCCGGTGGAAGCCGTCGGCGGTGATCTGCGCCACCACGGGCCAGATCTTGCGGGTGACGTCGGGACCGCCGGTGGCCGAGTCGTCGTCGGCGGCGTCATAGAGCGCGTTGATGAGCGCCAGCACGACCTCCTCCGGCGGGGCGTCCTCCCGGTAGAGCTTCTTGAGCGAACCGCGCGCGAAGAGCGAGCCGGAGCCGATCGAGTAGTAGTGGTACTGCTCGTAGGGGCCGCCTCCGACGTCGTACCCGAAGATGCGCCCGCCGTCGATGTCGGGGTCGTAGGCGGCGAACAGCGGCACCACGACCAGCCCCTGCATGGCCATGCCCAGGTTTCCGCGGATCATGGTGGCGAGCCGGTTGGCCTTGCCCACCACCGACAGCGTGCGGCCCTCCATCTTCTCGTAGTGCTCAAGCTCGACCCGGTAGAGGCGGGCCATCTCGATGCCGGTGCTCGCCGCCCCGGCGATGCCGATGCACGAGTAGTCGTCGGTGCGGAACACCTTCTCCATGTCCCGCTGGGAGATGATGTTCCCCGAGGTCGCCCGGCGGTCACCGGCGACCACCACGCCGCCGGCGCAGGTCGCCGCGACGATCGTGGTGGCGTGGGGAATCCGATCGCCGACCGGGGCTGCCAGGGTCTCGTTCCGGCCGGGCAGCAGGTCCGGCGCGTAGGAGCCGACGAACTCGGTGAATGAGGAGATGCCGCTGTTTGTGAAGATGTGATTCACCATGCCGGCGGGCAGGTCCCTGTGCGATCCCACGCGACTCCCTCCAAAGGTGCGGTCCTTGACTAAGGCCCGACCTTACTCATCTTGCCGTGCTGCTTGCACTTCCCTGGATCAGCTCAGCGCGAACCCGCTTCACCGGCCTCATCGAATCTTTACGGCGGGCGGGCACGCGGGCCCGCGGTCCGCCTTCGCCGCCCGTCCCGCCCGCGGACATCACCCCGCGCGAAGGCCTTCTCCCCGCTCCCCCGGTCTCTCCCCGCCACCCCTTCCCGGCTCGTTCCCCTTCCACCGCGGCGGCTCGCGGCTCCGTGGGACGGCGGCGCGGTACGGCGGCGCGACAGCGGGCGCGGCCACCCGCCGTCCGCGCCCGGGCCGGCGGGCCGAGGTCAGGGCGGGTCTCCTCCGGATCCCCTCGCCGCCGACCACGAGATCCGGTGCGCGCCCTACTGGCCGCCCTTCTGCACGTAGGACCTGACGAACTCCTCGGCGTTCTCCTCAAGCACCTCGTCGATCTCGTCGAGGATCGCGTCGACGTCGTCCGAGAGCTTCTCGTGACGGTCCTGGACGTCGGTGGAGTCCGCCGAGGCGGTCTCCTCCACCTCCTTGTCGGTCCGGCCGGCCTGCTTCTGTCCGCCGGTGTCCTTGCTAGCCATCAGTGGCACCTCCACGTGGGGGACGTCTCTGTCCCATATCTTCCCCGAACCGGCAGACATTTCGCGTGGATCGTCCTCGATCTTTACCGGAGTCCGCCGAGGTGGCTTCGGTACTTCCTCCCACAGACAACCCGGCCGCGCCCTCCGAAGGCAAATTCCCCACCTCTTGACCGGATAGTCCAACCACCCGCTTATTGGCCGGGCGCGCCATTCAACGGCTCCGGCTCGGCTCCGGCCCCATCCGCATCCGGCCGGGGCCGGACGGCGGAGAGGGATGCGCCGAAAGCCGGAATCACCACCCCCCGATTCGGTAGGGTGTCCGGCGACGACCGCGAGCACCGGCCTCCCTGTCGTGCCGCGGGCCGCGACGGCCCCGCCCGGCAAAACAGGGCCGTCCGGAGTAAGCCAACGCCGCGCGAAACTGAGATCATTGACGAGTGAGCACCATCGTCGCCGACCGTTACAGGCTTCTCTCCCCCGTCGGCCGGGGGACGACCGGCGTGGTCTGGCGCGCCTACGACCTGTTGCTGGAGCGAGAGGTGGCGCTCAAGGAGATCGCCCTGCCCCCGGGCCCCGCCGCGGCCGAGCAGCGGCACAGAGTGGTCCGCGAGGCGCGGATGGCCGCCCGGCTGAGCCACCGGGGCATCGTCACGGTACACAACCTGGCCGAGGAGTCCGAGCGGCTCTGGATCGTCATGGAGTTCCTGGAGGCGCTCACCCTGCACGACACGCTCATGCAGGCGGGCCCGCTCCCGGCCGACCTGGTGGCGGCGATGGGACGCCGCCTGCTGGACGCCCTGCGGCACGCGCACGACGGCGGGGTCATCCACCGCGACATCAAGCCCGCCAACATCATGCTGACGGGTGACCGCGTGGTGCTGGCGGACTTCGGCTTCGCCGCGCCGGAGGGCGCGGGCGGCGCCTCCATGCGCGGAACCCCCGCGTTCATCGCGCCGGAGACCCTGCTCGGCCGGGGCGGCACACGCGAGGCGGACATGTGGTCGTTCGGCGCCACGCTCTACATGGCGGTGGAGGGCCGGACGCCGTTTCGCGCGGTGAACTCCATGGCCGCGCTGATGGAGGCGCTGCGAGAGCCCCCGCGCCCGCCGAAGCGGGCGGGCGCGCTGGGGCCGGTGCTGCACGGGCTGCTGCGCAAGGACCCCCGAGAGCGGCTGAGCGCCGCGCAGACCTCCGTCATGCTGGCCGAGGTGCGCTGTTTCAGCGCCGCCTAGCCCTTCTCCCCCCTCACCGGCGTTACGCGGAACCCCGCGAGGCTTTTCGGCTCCTCGGGGCCTCCCCGGCTTTTCGGCTCCGGGCACTTCGGGGCCAGGCCTTCCCCGGTCGTGTTTCGGTCGCGCTCGTTCGGAGTGCGGACAACCGGCCATCGCCCTTTACAATGTAGATTAATTACCCGGTGGCCGGCGGCACTCCGCCACGAAGCGGGCGGCCAGGTGCGGGCTGCCCGCCCAGTGCAGGTGCAGGTAGGAGGCGACCACCCTGCCGGAGGCGACCCCGTCCGCCCCGCCCCTCCAGCGAAACAGCGGCCGCCCGGGCGCGGGCCGTACGGCCGTGCGGTGGAACTCATGCCCCCGGTACCGTTCCCCCTCCCGGGTCAGCGCCGAGTCCCGGACGGCCACCGCGTCGCGGTAGCCCAGGGTGAGGGAGCCGGTCATCCGGGCGTCGAGGTCGAGCACCCCGCACATCGGCACGTCGTCCAGCCGCCTGGCGAGGTACAGCAGACCGGCGCACTCGGCCGAGATCGGCCCGCCGAACGCGGAGATCTCCTTGCGCAACGGCTCGTTGGCCGACAGCTCGGCCGCGTGGACCTCGGGGAAACCGCCGCCGACGACCACCCCGCGCGTCCCCTCGGGCAGGGACTCGTCGCGCAGGGGGTCGAAGACGGCGACCTCCGCTCCGGCGGCCCTCAGCAGCTCGGTCTGCTCGGTGTAGCCGAAGGTGAACGCCTCGCCGCCGGCGACCGCGACCCGCGTGGCGACGGGGACGTCCGGACCGGGGCTCCACGGGGCGCCCCGGAGCGCCGGGGCGGCGCGGGCCAGCCGCGTGAGCGCCTCCAGGTCACAGGACGAGGCGACCAGCGCCGCGGCGGCGTCCACCGCCCGGACGGCCTGCGCCCGGCGTTCGGCGGCGGGGACGAGGCCGAGGTGCCGGGAGGGGACGGCGACGGCGTCACTGCGGCGGATCGCGCCCAGCACCGCGACCCCGCTCTCGGCCAGGGCCTCACGGCAGATCCGCTCGTGCCGGGCGGAGCCGACACGGTTGAGGATCACCCCGCCGAACCTGAGCCGGGTGTCGTAGGAGGCGAACCCGTGCACCAGCGCCGCCACCGACCGGCTCTGCCGCGCCGCGTCCACGACCAGGACGACCGGGGCCTCCAGCAGCCGGGCGACGTGCGCGGTGGAGGCGAAGCCGCTCGCCGCGGCCCCGTCGTACAGGCCCATCACCCCCTCCACCACGGCGAGGCCGGCCCCGCGGGCGCCGTGCAGGAGAAGCGGGACGATCAGCTCCTCCCCCACCAGCCACGGGTCGAGGTTGCGCCCCGGACGCCCGGTCGCCAGGGCGTGGTAGCCGGGGTCGATGTAGTCCGGGCCGACCTTGTGCGGGGAGACCACCGTGCCCCGCCGGGTGAGCGCGGCCATCAGCCCCATGGCGACGGTCGTCTTTCCCGCGCCGGAGGCCGGGGCCGCGATCACCAGACGGGCTACCACTCGATGCCCCTTTGCCCCTTCTGTCCGCTGTCCATGGGGTGCTTGACCTTGCCCATCTCCGTCACCAGGTCGGCCGCGGCGAGCAGCAGCGGATCCGCGCCACGGCCGGTGACGACGACGTGCTGGCTGCCCGGCCTCCGGGCCAGCGTGCCGGCCACGTCCGCGGCGTCGATCCAGCCCCAGGTGATGGGGTAGGTGAACTCGTCGAGGACGTACAGGCGGAACGTCTCGGCGGCGAGGTCGCGCTTGATCTGCTCCCACCCCTCCCTGGCGTCGGCGGCGTGGTCGGCCTCGGTGCCGGGACGCCGGCTCCAGGACCAGCCCTCCCCCATCTTGTGCCAGACGACCCGCCCGCCCTCGCCCGAGTCGCCGAGCACGCGCAGGGCGCGCTCCTCGCCGACGCGCCACTTGGCGGACTTGACGAACTGGAACACCCCGATCGGCCAGCCCTGGTTCCAGGCGCGCAGGGCGAGGCCGAAGGCGGCGGTGGACTTGCCCTTGCCCGGGCCGGTGTGAACGATCAGCAGCGGCCGGTTGCGGCGCTGCCGCGTGGTCAGGCCGTCCTCGGGCACGCTGACCGGTCTGCCCTGTGGCATCGCCACCCACCTTTCACCGTCATCACTTCTACGGCAATTGCCATATTTAGTGCATTTGTCATGCTCTTCATCGCGCTCGCCGCCGTCCCCGCGCTCACACGGCGGCCCTGCGTTCGCGGACCATTCCCGCAAGGCCGGTCAGATCGTCCAGACGCACGTGCTCGGCGCCCATCCGCCTGGCCAGTTCTCCGGCCAGGCCGAGGCGGACGTGCCCGCCCTCGCAGTCCACCACCACCGCCGCCACCCCGGCCAGCGCCCCCGCGGCGCGGTGGGAGTCCTCGACGCTTCCGCGGGTGGCGCGCCCGTCGGTGACCAGGACCAGCAGCGGGCGCCTGGCCGGGTCGCGCAGGCGCTCGACCCGCAGCACCTCCGCGGCGCGGAGCAACCCGGCGGCCAGCGGGGTGCGCCCGCCGGTCGGCAGCTCGCGCAGCCTGGCCGCGCCGGCCTCGACGGAGGAGGTCGGCGGCAGGGCCAGATCGGCGCGGGCGCCCCGGAAGGTGATCAGCCCGACCTTGTCCCGGCGCTGATAGGCGTCCAGGAGCAGTCCGAGCACGGCCCCCTTGACGGCGTGCATCCGCCGCCGGGCCGCCATGGACCCGCTCGCGTCCACCACGAACAGCACCAGGTTGCCCTCCCTGCCCTCGCGGACCGCCTCCTTGAGGTCCTCGCGCCGCAGCAGCAGCCCCGGACCGCTCCTGCCCCGCCTCGCCTGGTACGGCGCGGCGGCGGCGACGGTCGCCGTCAGATGGAGGGAGGCGGGCCGTCCTCGGGGAACCCTGGCCCCGGTCGTCCGGCCCAGGGGGGTCGCGGCCCGCGACCGGCGGCCGGGGGCACCGGAGCCGACACCGGGGACCGTGAACACCCGGGCCGGGCGCACCGGGCCCGCGCCGTCGACCCGGCCGGCTCCGCCGCTCTCTCCCCGGAGACCTCCCGCTCCCCCCTCGCCTCCCGCGGCCCCCACGTTCTCCGCACCCTCTGCGTTCCCCGCGTCCCCGGCGGCCTCGGCGTCCCGGGCGGAGCCGCCTCCGGGGTCGGCGGGGGCACCGGCGGGCTCGGGGGCCTCCCCCGCCTCCTCCGGGGCCGCGCCGCCGGAACCTCCGTCCCCCGGACCGCCCCCCGGCCCCTCACCGGGTCCTCCCCCGGGACCGCCGTCGGAGTCACCGGGATCGTCGGGGTCGCCGGGATCGTCGTTGAGCAGGTCCTCCAGTCTCGACTCGTCCAGACCGGGCGCGTCGAAGGGGTCGCGGCGGCGGCGATGCGGGAGCGCCAGCCGGGCGGCGATGCGGACGTCGTCGGCGGTGACCGCGTCGCGCCCCCGCCAGGCGGCGTGCGCGATCGCCGCCCGCGCGGTGACCAGGTCGGCCCGCAGGCCGTCCACCTCGAAGCCGGCGCAGACCGCGGCGATCCGCCGCAGCTCGGAGTCGGGCAGGGCGACGCCGGCCAGCCGGGCGCGGGCCTCGGCCACGCGTGCCGCCAGCGCCCGCTCCTGACCGGACCAGCGGGCGGAGAACCCGGCGGGGTCGGCCTCGAAGGCCAGGCGCCGCCGTACCACCTCCACCCGCTGGGACGCCTCCCGCGACGCCCGCACCTGCACGGTCAGCCCGAACCGGTCGAGCAGCTGCGGCCTCAGCTCCCCCTCCTCGGGGTTCATGGTCCCCACCAGCAGGAAGCGGGCCGCATGACGCACCGACACCCCCTCGCGTTCGACGTAGCAGGTGCCGAGCGCGGCGGCGTCCAGCAGCAGGTCCACCAGGTGGTCGTGGAGGAGGTTGACCTCGTCGACGTAGAGGACGCCGCGGTGGGCGGCGGCGAGCAGGCCGGGCTCGAACGCCTTCACCCCCTCGGTGAGCGCCCGTTCGAGGTCCAGGGAGCCGGCCAGCCGGTCCTCCGAGGCGCCCACCGGCAACTCGATCAGCCGCGCCGGCCGTACGGCACCGGCCGGCTCCCCGGGCGGATCGGGGGGTCCGGACGGACCGGAGAGCCCGGGCGGATCCGGCGGCCCGTGCGGCCCGTCGGGACAGTGGGGGTCCCACACCGCGGGGTCGCAGGAGAACCGGCAGCCGCGCACCACCTCGACCGGCGGCAGCAGCGCGGCCAGCGCCCGCACGATCGTGGACTTGGCGGTGCCCTTCTCCCCCCGGATGAGGACCCCGCCGACGCCGGGGGAGACGGCGTTCAGGATCAGCGCGAGCTTGAGGTCCTCCGCCCCCACGATCGCGGTGAAGGGATAACGCGGGTCGCGCACCTTGGAGGTCTCCTTGGATGTCGTCATTCGGGACAGCTCAGCCGCCACCGCCCGCCGCGCCCGGTGAGGGCGACGCGGGCCAGCGGTGCGACGTCGACCCGCCAGAAGGCCTGGGCCGGGGCGCCGAGCGCGTGGACGACCGCCGCGCGGATCACCGAGGGATGGGTGACGGCGACGATCCTGCCCGGCGCGCGCAGGGAGAGCCAGCCGGCCACCCGGGCGAGCAGCGCGGTGATCGACTCTCCCCCGTGGGGCGCGGCGGCGGGGTCGGTCAGCCAGGCCACGAGCGCCTCGGGCTCGGCGGCCTCGACCTGGGCGAGCGTTCTGCCGCTCCAGCGCCCGTAGTCGCAGTCGGCCAGCAGCCGGTCGGGGACCGGCCGCAGTCCCAGCGCCCGGGCCGTCTGGACGCAGCGCCGCTCGACGGCGCAGACCGCCGGCCCCGGGCCGACGGGCGGAGCCGGCCCGGCTGCCCGGCGAAGGCCGCGCGCGTCGAGCGGCTCGTCGCCGGGGAAGGCGGCCCGCGCCGTGGCCGGCGTCGAGGCGTGGCAGACCAGCAGCAGGCGGGTCCCCCTGGCGGAGGCCGTCACACCGGGCGGCGTCCGCGCACGGCGAAGGCGAACAGCGCGCCGACGCCGAGCCAGAACACCGCCTGGGTCCCCAGGGAGGCGACACGGAACTCCCACAGGAGGTCGGCGGGGAAGCCCGCGGGCACCTCGCCGATCCCGGGAAGGAAGATCCACGCCGCGGCCACCGGCACCAGCAGGGCCACACCGCCGGCCGGCCAGCGCAGCCACGGCTCGCCCCGGGAGGCGAGACGGTGGGCGGCGACGCCGGCCGCGACGGCGAGGATCCCGATCGTCACGGCGGTCAGGTAGAGCACCGTGCGCTGGTTGATCGTCGCGGGATCCCCGACGGCAGGTGGATTGGCGGGATATTTCATGAAGGGGACGAGGACGACCGCGACGAACGCCGCCGCGGCCAGGGTGACCGCGAGCACCGGCTCGGAGCGGGGGCCGACCCTGCCACGCACCGCAGAGTAGGTGAGGGCGAACAGGCCGCCGACGGCCACGCCGTACAGGCCGAGGGCGAGGAAGAGACCGAAGCGCTGGCCGTTCCTGCTGACCGGCGCCCCCTCCTCACCGCCCTCGCCGTCCTCGCCGTGGGAGTGGGCGGGCTCCGCCGCCTCGTGGGGGGAGGAGGCCGCCGAGGCGGCCTCCTCCAGCGCGATGGCCCGGTCGATGGGCGGCTCGCCCGCGGTGTAGGCGAAGACGGCCGCGAGCAGCCCCGCGAGCAACCCGACGATCATGCCGCGGGCGATGAGTCTGACGATCACGTGTGCGCTCAGTGGCAGGGAACGCCGAGGAGATGACGTCCGTCGTGCATGAGCTCGTGCAGGTAGTTTCCGGCCTGCGAGACCGCTCCCTGGTCGAAGGCGACCAGATAGGCGAGGAGCAGCAGCACGGGTACGGCGAGCAGCCAGCGGGTGAGTGAGGTCCAGGGGATGGGCTGGGTGTGCGGAGCCGAGATCTGGCTCACGGCCACCTCCTTCGGGATTGACGCGTCCCTTTTCGTAGGTCGGTGGCGGCCGAGTGACCTGGCTTCCGCCCTCGCTGGAGCGGTTACAGTGGCGCGACCGCGCCGGAATCTCACCGGACTTCCCTCGCACCGCCACAAAACACCCGGAAGGTATACCGGTTCCCGTGTCCCGTCAATCCGCAGGCAACGCGGACCGCCCCGTCAGCGGGGAGCGGACCGCCCCGTCGCCGGAGAAAGGGCGGCCCTTTCTCCGGCGACGGGGCGGGGACCGGCCGTCACTCTCCGGTGAGCGCGGTCACCAGGTCGGCGGCGGTGCGGCAGCGGTCGAACAACTCGCCCACGTGGGCCTTGGTGCCGCGCAGGGGCTCCATGGTCGGGACGCGCTGCAGGGACTCGCGGCCGGGGATGTCGAAGATGACCGAGTCCCAGGAGGCCGCCGCGACCGACTCGCTGAACTGGCTCAGGCAACGGCCCCGGAAGTAGGCCCGGGTGTCGCTGGGCGGGGCCTCGACGGCCCGCAGAACCTCCTGCTCGGTCACCAGGCGCCGCATACGGCCCCGGGCGACCAGCCGGTTGTACAGCCCCCTGTCGGGCCGGATGTCGGAGTACTGAAGATCGACGAGCTGCAGCCGCGGATGGGACCAGGGCAGGCCGTCGCGGGTGCGGTAGCCCTCAAGCAGCTCCAGCTTGGCGACCCAGTCAAGCTCCCCGGACAACTGCATCGGATCTTCGGCCAGGCGGGTCAGGACGGACTCCCAGTGATCCAGGACGTCCTTGGTGAGATCGTCCACACCGTTGCCGCTGCGCTCCTCGGCGTACTTGCGCGCCAGCTCCATGTACTCCATCTGGAGCTGGACGGCCGTCAGCCGCCGGCCGTCGCGCATGGGGATCTCGTAGCGCAGCGTGGGGTCGTGGGAGACCGCGCGCAGCGCCTGGACGGGGTTGTCCACCGTGAGGTCGCGGGTGAAGTAGCCGTCCTCGATCATCGCCAGGACCAGCGCGGTCGAGCCCAGTTTGAGGTAGGTCGAGATCTCCGACATGTTGGCGTCGCCGATGATGACGTGCAGCCTGCGATACTTCTCCGGGTCGGCGTGCGGCTCGTCGCGGGTGTTGATGATCGGCCGCTTGAGCGTTGTCTCCAGGCCCACCTCGACCTCGAAGAAGTCGGCGCGCTGGCTGAGCTGGAAGCCCTCTCCGCGTGAGTCCTGGCCGATGCCGACCTTGCCGGCGCCGGTGACGACCTGACGGGAGACGAAGAACGGCGTCAGGTGCCGGACGATGTCGGCGAACGGCGTGGCCCGCCGCATGAGGTAGTTCTCGTGGCAGCCGTAGGAGGCGCCCTTGTTGTCGGTGTTGTTCTTGTAGAGCTGGATCGGGGCGTTGGCCGGGATCGCCGAGGCGCGGACCGCCGCGTCGTGCATGACCCGCTCCCCCGCCTTGTCCCAGATCACCGCGGCCCGCGGGTTGGTGCACTCGGGGGTGGAGTATTCGGGATGTGCGTGATCCACATACAGCCGGGCCCCGTTGGTGAGGATCACGTTGGCCAGCCCCAGATCCTCGTCGGTGAGCTGGCTCTGGTCCGCCATCTCCCTGGACAGGTCGAACCCCCGGGCGTCACGCAGCGGGTTCTCCTCCTCGAAGTCCCATCGCGCCCGCCGCGCCCTGGCCGCCGAGGCGGCGAGATAGGCGTTCACGACCTGGGAGGAGGTCACCATCGCGTTGGCTCCCGGCTGTCCGGGCACGGAGATTCCGTATTCGGTCTCGACGCCCATCACCCGCCGCACCGTCATGCGCACCCTCTGTTCATCAGAACCGCCCTCTCCGCCGTCTATATGCCCGACCCTAGACCCTTCACTATGCCCGGTGGCCGGACAGTTATGGCACCGAGGCCGTTTCGCCCGCCGCGAAGGGGGCCGCGGGGTGCGGGGAGCCGGCCGCGGGGACGGCGCCGGGAGCCGGGGCCGCGGGTGAGGGCTCCTCCCGGGGACGCCGCCTGGCCCTGACGAACTCCTGCACGGGCCGCTCGACCAGCCGGTACACCGCGTAGGAGAGCGCCATCGCCGCCAGCGTGGTGACCAGCGCGGTGAGCCAGGGGGGCAGGGCGTCGCGCAGGGCGGGCACGAGCACGGCCGCGACCGTCGGGTGAAGCAGGTACAGGGGGTAGGTGAGCGCCCCCAGGACGAGCGTGCCGCGCCCGCGCAGCCTCCGGAGCCCGCCCAGCGCCACCAGCGCCATGAGCGCGTAGAAGCCGATCACGGTGACCACCACCGCCCAGGGGGGCACCGGCATCGCCTGATAGCCCACCGCCTCGATCCGGCCGGCGACCCTGGCCAGGGCCGCGTCGGCCGCCAGCCCGCCGCTGGCCCCGGCCAGGCACCACAGAACCAGCCGGGGACCGTACCTGGTCATGAGGAAGAAGGCCATGCCCGCCACGAAGTAGGGTGCGTACCTGGGCATAACGATCAGCTGCGCCCACTCGTTCTCGCTTCCCGCCAGGACCCCGGCCGAAAGCAGCCACACGCCCATGAAGACCAGGCACCGGGCGAAGGTCACCCCGATGATCACGAGGATCGAGATCAGCAGGTAGAAGCGCAGCTCGGCCCAGAGCGACCAGTAGACGCCGTTGGCGTCGACGACGCCCACCGCCCGCTGGAGCATGGTCAGGTTGATCAGGTAGTCCCGCGGGCTCAGCCGGGGGTCGAGGGCGGTGACCGAGGTCAGCCCGTAGACCGCCGCGACGACGCCCACGCTGAGCCAGTAGGCGGGAAAGAGCCGTACCAGGCGCGAGAGCGCGAAGGCGCCCAGCCCCCTGCCCCAGACGCTCATCAGGATCACGAACCCGCTGATCATGAAGAACAGCTCGACGCCGAGGACGCCCAGGCCCGCCGGCGACGCCGTCGCCGGAAACAGCCTCGCCGGGCGCTCTCCCCAGACGGAGGCGAAGGCGATGAGGTAGTGAAAGGCCACGACCGCCATGGCGGCGGCGAATCGCAGGAGGTCCAGCTCACCGAGCCGGGCGTTCCCCCGGGCCACCGTGCCGGTCATGCGGTGGCCGGAGCGAGATGTTCACGCACGCACCTTTGACGGCATCTCGATCATTCGGGTTCCGTCCCCGGGCGTTTCGCCCTCCCGGCGGATCGCGCTGAGGGAGGCGGTCAGCGCCCCCCTCAGCCGTCGCATGGCCCACGGCTCGAACCACCGGCTCACGGCGTGGGCGACGAGGAGGGCCGCCGCGACGGCGACGGCGAGCACCGCCCACTTCGGCAGGACCGGGGCGAGCGGGGCGACGACGAGGGCGCCGACCGGGTGGTGCAGGAGGTACAGGGGGTAGGTGAGCGCGCCCAGAGCGCCCAGCGTGGCCGCCGCGGGCCCGCGGCGCAGCCGGGCCAGCCCGCCCAGGGCCGCGAGGCCCATCACCACGAAGATCGCGGTCAGTACCCCGATGACCAGGTACGGCCCGGCCTCCTGCCCCACGTACTCCCGTACCCGCACCCCGCCCTCGGTGACCGCGCGGGTCACCGCGAGGATCCAGCAGACCCCGACCAGGGCCCAGGGGACGGCCGAGGAGCCGAACCGGTAGACGAGGTAGAGGGCCATCCCGGCGATGAAGTAGTGGGCGCACCAGGGCATGAACAGGAAGTCCAGCAGCGCGCTCTTGGTCGCCACCGCGGTGAGCGCCAGGAACAGCCAGGCGGCCAGGAAGGCCACGCACCGCCGGTAGGTGACGCCCGCCAGGGCGAGCAGCCCGATCAGGACGTAGAAGCGCAACTCCGCCCAGAGCGTCCAGTAGACGACGCCGAGGTCGGGGATCCGCAGGCCCTGCTGGACCATCGTCAGGTTGGCCAGGATCTCCCAGGGCTTGAGGCCCGGGCCGTACAGGCCGGTCAGGGAGGCCGCCCCGAGCACGGCCACGCTGAGCCAGTAGGCCGGGTACAGCCGGGCCACCCGGGAGACCGCGAACTCCCCCGCCGTGCGCCCCCAGACGCTCATCAGGATCACGAAGCCACTGATCATGAAGAAGAGCTGCACGCCGTAGACCCCGAAGACGCTGAACTTTCTCAGGCCCGCGAAGGCGGTGCCGCCCCACGCCTTCAGCTCCACGAAGTGAAAGGCGAGCACGGCCGCCGCCGCGCCGAAACGCAGCAGGTCGATCTCGGTGAGGCGCGCGGCCCGAAAAGAGGACAAGGAACCGCCAACCAATACAGAAGGGACCCAAGTGACGTCCTAGCCTGCCACACTCTCCCCGACCAACCCCCACATTCCGCCCAGACATCACCTTGAGGCCCGGCCGGCGCGTCCGGATGCCCGGGCCGGGGTGCCCGGACGCCCCGCCCGGCAGGAGCGGGCCGGGCGCGGAAGCGCGAAGGCGGCGCCTCCCCGGCCGGGGAGGCGCCGCCCGAACGCGCCGGGGCCGCCGCGCTACAGGTACTGACCGGTGTTGGCCACCGTGTCGATGGACCTTCCGGCCTCGGTGCCCTGCTTGCCCGTCACGAGGGTGCGGATGTAGACGATCCGCTCGCCCTTCTTGCCGGAGATGCGGGCCCAGTCGTCGGGGTTGGTGGTGTTGGGCAGGTCCTCGTTCTCGGAGAACTCGTCCACGCAGGCCGCCAGCAGGTGCTGGATCCGCAGGCCCTTCTGCCCGCACTCCAGGAACTGCTTGATGGCCATCTTCTTCCCGCGGTCCACGATGTTCTGGATCATGGCGCCGGAGTTGAAGTCCTTGAAGTACAGGACCTCCTTGTCGCCGTTGGCGTAGGTCACCTCAAGGAAGCGGTTCTCCTCGCTCTCGGTGTACATCCGCTCGACCACCCGCTGGATCATGCCCGAGATGGTGTCCTCGCGGCTGCCGCCGTGCTCGGTGAGGTCCTCGGGGTGCAGGGGGAGGCCCTCGACCAGGTACTTGGAGAAGATGTCCTTGGCCGCCTCGGCGTCCGGCCGCTCGATCTTGATCTTGACGTCCAGGCGGCCGGGCCGCAGGATCGCCGGGTCGATCATGTCCTCGCGGTTGGAGGCGCCGATCACGATCACGTTCTCCAGGCCCTCGACACCGTCGATCTCCGACAGCAGCTGCGGGACGATCGTGTTCTCGACGTCGGAGGAGACCCCGGAGCCGCGGGTCCGGAAGATCGAGTCCATCTCGTCGAAGAACACGATCACCGGGGTGCCCTCGGACGCCTTCTCCCTCGCCCGCTGGAAGACCAGGCGGATGTGCCGCTCGGTCTCGCCGACGTACTTGTTGAGAAGCTCGGGCCCCTTGATGTTGAGGAAGAAGCTCTTGCCGGACTGGCCGGTCTTCTCCGCGACCTGCTTGGCCAGGGAGTTGGCGACGGCCTTGGCGATCAGGGTCTTGCCGCATCCGGGCGGGCCGTACAGCAGCACGCCCTTGGGGGGACGGAGCTGGTGCTCGCGGAAGAGGTCGGCGTGCAGGTAGGGAAGCTCGATGGCGTCCCGGATCTGCTCGATCTGCCGCATGAGGCCGCCGATCTCCTCGTAGGAGATGTCGGGCACCTCCTCAAGGACGAGCTCCTCGACCTCGGACTTGGGGATGCGCTCGTAGACGTAGCCGGAACGGGACTCCAGCAGCAGCGAGTCACCGGCCCGGATCGGCTGGCCGAGCAGCGACTCGGCGAGCCTCACCACCCGCTCCTCGTCGGCGTGCGAGATCACCAGCGCGCGCCGGCCGTCCTCAAGGAGCTCCTTGAGCATCACGATCTCGCCGATCTCCTCGTAGCCGAGGGCCTCGACCACGTTGAGCGCCTCGTTGAGCATGACCTCCTGACCCCGCCTCAGCGTGTCGACGTCGACCGCGGGAGAGACGTTGACCCGGAGCTTGCGGCCACCGGTGAAGACCTCCACCGTGCCGTCCTCCCTGGACTCAAGGAACACGCCGAACCCGGAAGGCGGCTGCGCCAACCGGTCGACCTCCTCCTTGAGCGCGACGATCTGGTCCCTGGCCTCCTTGAGGGTGGCCACCAGACGCTCGTTCTGGCCGGTGACGGCCGTGAGGTTCGCCTGCAATTCATGGAGACGCTCTTCGAGGACCCTGGCCTGCCGGGGAGACTCCGTCAGCTTCCGACGTAGCACGGTGATCTCCTCCTGCAGGAAGGAGACCTGTGTTGTGAGGTCGGCAACCTCCCGTTCGCGCTGCGCGGCACGAGCCTCGGCGTCGTCACGAGCTGCCACGGCGTCACCTCCTTCCCAGTCGAGACCGACTACTCAAAACCCTACCCATCTAGGGGCTGTCCCTTACCTGACCGAGCGGTGTTCGTATGGCTACATTAAGTAGGTACTTAATAATTCCTTATGGTGCGTTTAGTTCTGGGAGCATGAGAACACGGAAATCTGTTCCCGTGTCACGTCCCGCCCCCTCCTCGTGGCCGAATCGTCATCAAGTAGTGGAAGACGCGGACTCTTCGCCATATGCCCCCTTCGCCGGACGTCTGCGCCGGGGTGGCGGCGTCACCCCGTCCGCCATGCGGCGGGCGGTGACGAGGAACCCCGTGTGACCGACCATGCGATGGTCGGGCCGTACGGCGAGACCCTCGACATGCCAGTCGCGAACCAGGGTCTCCCACGCGCGGGGCTCGGTGAAACTCCCGTGTTCGCGCAGAGTTTCCACCGTGCGGGACAACTGGGTCGTAGTCGCCACATAGCAGCAGATGACACCTCCGGGGGTGAGCGCCTTCGCCGAGGCGTCGACGCACTCCCACGGGGCGAGCATGTCCAGAACGATCCGGTCGACGTCATCCTCGTCGAGCGCGGCCGCGAAGTCGCCGACCACCAGCCGCCACTGCTCCACCGGGCCACCGTGGAACCTCTCCACGTTCCTGGTGGCGACCTCGGCGAAGTCCTCGCGACGCTCGTAGGAGGTGACCCTGCCCTCAGGGCCGACGGCACGCAGCAGGAAGCAGGTGAGCGCCCCGGAGCCGACCCCCGCCTCGACGACCCGGGCGCCGGGGAAGACGTCGGCCATGCCGACGATCTGCGCCGCGTCCTTGGGGTAGACGACCGCCGCGCCGCGCGGCATGGACAGCGTGTAGTCCGAAAGCAGGTGCCTGAACGCGAGGTACTGGGTGCCGCCGGACGAACGCACCACCGACCCCTCCGGCCGCCCGATCAGATCACTGTGCGGGATGGCGCCCTTGTGCGTGTGGAAGACCCCGTCCTCCTTCAGCGTCACCGTGTGGCGCTTGTTCTTGGGGTCGGTGAGCTGAACCTGATCCCCGGGCCGGAAGGGCCCATGCCTGCGAAAACCCATGCCCGCAAGGTTATCGGCGCCCGGACGCCGCCCGTCCCGTCCCGAAGACGGCCGTGTGGGAAAGGCCGCCGGACCCGGGCCTTTCCCCGCGGGACGCGGCCCGGCGCGGAGGCCGCGTGGAGGGGGCGCGCGGAGGGGCCGCGTGCTCCGGGAGCCGAAATCGATTGGTCGGCCTCCCCATGAGGCTGGTAGCAGTTGGGGATGCTGCCCCGACAGACCATCGCCGCCGGCCCCGTCGTCCTCCGCCCGCCCACCGGCGCCGACGCCGGGCCGATCGCCCGCGCCTGCGCCGATCCGCAGGTCGCCCGTTTCCTACCGGCCGTGCCGGTGCCGTACACCCTCGACGACGCCCTCGGCCACCTGCGGGACGCCGAGCGGGCCTGGGGGGCCGGCGGCGCCTCGTTCGCCGTCGCCGACGCCGTGACGGGCGCGTGGCTGGGCGGAGCCGGGCTCACGCCGCCCGGCGCGCGGGGCAACGGCGAGGTCGGATGCCTGGTCGCGCCCTGGGCCCGGGGGCGCGGGGTGGCGACCGCGGCCGTCAGGGCGCTGGCCGGATGGGCCTTCGCCCACGGCGTGCGGCGCCTGGAGGCGCCGGCCGACGTGGAGAACCTGCCCGGCCAGAGGCTCGCGCTGTCGGCGGGCTTCCGCCACGAGGGGGTGCGCCGCGCGGCCCAGGCCCGGAGGGACGGCACCCGGGGCGACCTGGTGGCCTTCGCCAGGGTGCACGACGACCCCGGCGACCCCGTCCGCCCCTTCCTGCCGGCCTTCCCCGGCGGCGCGCTCTGCGACGGCGTGGTACGGCTGACGCCGCTGACCGCGGCCGACACCGGCGGCTACCACGCCCTGCACGGCCTGCCCGACGTCGTGCGCTTCAGCGTCCCCCCCGAGCCCCCCGACCCCGCGGAGTCGGCCAGGCGCTGCCGTGAGGCGGGCATGCGCTGGCTGGCGGGCGAACGGGCGGAGATCTGCGTGCGGGACGCCGCGACGGACGCCTTCGCCGGGCACATCCAGCTCACCTCGGTCATCCCGCTGCTGGGCGAGGCCATGACGGGCTACAGCACGCTGCCGGAGTTCCGCGGCCGGGGGTTCGCCACCCGGGCGGTGAACCTGCTGGTGGCCTGGGCCTTCGAGCACACCCCCCTGGCCCGGATCATCGCGGGCACCTCCCCCGGCAACGCCGCCTCGCACCGCGTGCTCGAACGCGCGGGCTTCGCCAGGGAGGCGCTGCTGCGCGGCCTGCTGCCCGGCCCGGACGGCTCACGCCTGGACGACCTGCGGTGGTGCCGGCTCCGCCCCCGCGCGTAGGGGCCCGTCGGCCCGCACCGGCCCTCGCGCCTCCCCCCGCACGCAGGGGCGCGCAAGGGGCGCGGGGCGGCAATCATGGTGAGCCTTCCTCATCTCTCACCGGACAACAGACGAGCACCCGCATACGATGTCAAAAAGGGAGATCGGGAAGGACCCGGATGCCGAGGAACGTCGATCACGGCAAACGCCGGGAAGAGGTCGTCGAGGCCGCCCGCCGCGTCATCCTGCGCGAGGGGATCGAGGCGGCCACCACCAGGGCCATCGCCAGGGAGGCCGGATACTCCAACGGCGTGCTCACCCACTACTTCGCCGGCAAGGACGACATCATGGTGGCGACGCTTCGCTCCTCGCGCCGCCGCGTCGTGGAGCGGCTGCGTGACGGGCTCGCCGGCCGGGGCGGAATGGCCGCCCTGCGCGAGCTGCTGCTGGGCGGCCTCCCCCTGGACGACGAGCGCGTCCGGGAACGCGGGCTGGAGCTCGGCTTCTGGAGCCGGAGCCTGACCAGCCCGGCCGTGCGGCGGGCCCAGCGCGCCGAGGCCGAGGGCCTGCGCCGCCTGGTGCGCGACCTGCTCGACGCCGCCGAGCGGGCCGGGGAGATCCGCACCCGTGAGGACCTCGGCGACGTCGCCGACCGGCTGCTGGCCCTGGTGGACGGGCTGAGCGTGCACCGGCTGCTGTATCCCGACCGGCTCGGCGCCGACCGCCTGGAACGGCTGCTCGGCGCCGAGATCGACCGGATCCAGGCCGGCGGCACCTGACGGCGCACCGGGCCGCCGCCGGGGAGGGCCCCGTCTCCCGGACGGCACCCGGACGAGGGCGGCGCCGCCGGCACACGGCCGGCGCCCGGCGGGAACCCGCGTCAGCGATTGCGGTGGGACTCGTAGCGCATCGTGCGGGAGACACCGATACGCACGGTGGTTCCGGGCAGGATCGTGACCGCCTCGTTCGGCGGGATGTCGTAGAAACCGGAATCACCGGGCCGCTGGACCTGGGTGCCGTTGACCGACCCCAGGTCCACCAGGTTGACGTCCCAGCCGTCCAGCGCCACCCGCAGGTGGCGGCGGGAGACCGAGCCGTCCGGGCTGGTGACCTTGGCCGGGCGCGCGGAGCCGTCGGCGACCTCCGGGGCCCGCTCGGGGTCGCGGCCGACCAGATAGTCGGTGTCGAGCCGCAGCGTCATGCCGTCGTCGAGGAGCAGCACGCCCAGCGGGGGACGCGGCCCCTTGTAGGGAACGAGCGTGCGCTGCACCAGGGCGATGCCGCAGACCGCGCAGTACGGCACGCGCGGGTCGTTGAAATGGTCGTTCTTGCAGTCGACGCCGTAGACCAGCGTCCGCGACTCGGGCTGGGGCTCCGGCGGCGCGGGCTCGGGGCCGCCCTCCGCGTCGCCGGGCGGCTCGTAGTCGAACGGCCGGTCGCGCGGGTCGGCGGCCTCACCGCCGCCTCCGGCGGGAAAGGCGCCCTCCGCCTCCTCGGGCCGGGCCGCCCCCGGCCCGGCGCCGGGGGCCGCTCCCTGAACGGGCGGCGCGAGCTCGGGGTCGGACAGCCACGCCGGCGGCGCGGACCGCTGCTCCGGCGGCGCGGGCGCATAGTGCTCGGCGGACCCCATGGGGTAGGGCGCGGGCGGACCGGCCTCCACCGGGGGCGCCGGCCTCTCAGGGCGCGGCGGGACGCCAGGCGAGACCTGCGGGTCGGCGGCCCCCGTGACCGGGGGCGCGCCGGAGGAGGGCACGGCCTCCGGCGGGACGGCCCGCGCCGCCGGAGCGGACGAGGTCTCCGGCAGGGACGGCCGGGCCGCCGCCGGAGCCGCACCGGCCCCGGCGGGATCCGCCGGGGCCGCGAGGTCGCACCGGACACCGCCGGCGATGACCACGCCGTCGTCCAGCCGGGCCAGCGGGTGCGGCTCACCGGCGTCGGGCAGGCGCAGTTCCACCCGGGTCACCGGGCCGGGGACCAGCCGGTCGGACCAGGTGAGCGCGTCGCGCCCGGCCAGCCGCACCTCCCCCTCCGCGCCGGTGACCGACGCGAACGCCGGACCGCTGACCAGCACCGCCACCCCCGCGGACACGGGGCCGGCGACGGCGCACGCGACGGACTCGCCCATCATGTCGGCGAGCACCCGGGCCACGCGCCTGGCCAGAGCGCGGCCGTCCCCGCCGACGGCGGCGGTGTCCCTCAGCGCCCCCAGCAGGTCCTCCGCGACGGCCTCGGCCGCGTCACACACCAGCAGCAGGCCATTCACGTGGGCGACCAGCCCGTTGCCCGGAAGTGGACGCACCACCCCGAAGCCCTCGTCGGTCACAGGACTCTCCCTCCCGGAAAACGCCATCGGATGATCGGCGCCCGCCCCGGCCCGCCACCGCCCTGCCCCCGAGCGATCGCGAGACCCCCCGGGGGCAGGGCGGGCGGAACCGGACTCGCGCCATCGGCCGCATCGGACCGTAGCAAAAAGTACAGCAGAAGAACTTCAGGAACGAGTATCAGCAAACCGGCCATAGCCTGCCGGTCCTTCCCCGGCCACGGGCGCGTGGCCAGAACACTAGTCCCGGCGCCGGCCGAAAACGAGGGGGACGAGAAGAAGGATCCCCCCCGCGCCCGCCCGGTGCCCCGGCAGGCCCCGGCGGGGGCCCCGGCGCGCTCACACCCCGCTGAACACGCGGTTCACATCCGAGGTGGCCAGCACCCCGAAGATCTCACCGCCGCGCTCCACCAGGAGGTACTCCCCCGCGGGCGCCTCGCGCATGGCCTCGATCAACGCCTCCCCCGACAGGTCGGCGGCCAGCACCAGCGACGGCTCAAGGCTGCGCGCCAGCGAGCCGGCCGTCACCCAGGGACGGCGGCCCTCCGGTGTGGCCTCCACCGCGACCTCGTTGACGATCCCCGTCGGACGGCCCTCGTGGTCGACCACGACCATGGCCCCCGCATGGGCCTCCGCGGCCCGGCGCAACGCCTCGGCCAGCGGCACGTCGCCGGTGACCGGGATCGCCCGCCTGGCCAGCGCGCGGGCGTTCACCTGCGGGATGCGGGCCCGCACCCGGGCGCCGCGCAGCGCCTGGGTGGCGCCGAACCAGATGAAGGAGGCCAGCAGCATCGACCAGATGAGCATGCCCACGCTCGGCGTCTGCCCGCTGATCAGGGCCGGGCCGACCGGCACCGCCACCAGGGCGACGGCCAGCACCCTGCCCACCCAGGCCGCCGCGACGGTGCCCGAGCCCGGGTTCCCGGTGGCCTTCCAGACCCCCGCGCGCAGCATGCGCCCGCCGTCCAGCGGCAGACCCGGAAGCAGGTTGAACACCCC
This sequence comes from Streptosporangium violaceochromogenes, assembly GCF_014654615.1. GTDB lineage: Bacteria > Actinomycetota > Actinomycetes > Streptosporangiales > Streptosporangiaceae > Streptosporangium > Streptosporangium violaceochromogenes. The sequence continues at coordinate 89,911 of NZ_BNBB01000009.1, forward strand.
GACGATCAGGTTGGCCCCCCACAACTGGAGGGTGAGGACGCCGAGGACGCTGTAGGGGTCGAGGAAGCGGTAGGCGGCGAACCCGATCCCGGCCAGCCCGAGCGAGAGCAGCGGACCGGCGAAGGCGACCATGAACTCCCTGCCGGGGGTCTCCGGCTCGCGCTCGATCTCCGAGACGCCGCCGAGGAGGTAGAGCGTGATGCGGCGGACCGGCAGGCCGTACAGCTTGGCGACCACGGAGTGGGCCAGTTCGTGCAGGAGCACCGAGACGTACAGCAGCACCGCGAAGACGAACGAGATGACGTAGGTCATCGGCACGCTCATCCCGGGAAGCCAGGAACTCACCGGCTGCTGAACCGTGTAGGTGATGAAGGCCGCCACGACGAGCCACGTCGGCGAGACGTAGACCGGGATGCCGAACGGCCGACCTATCCGCAGCCCTGGGCTGTCCTCGCGCGGGCTCTCGCTGCTCACCGCTGACTCACCGTTCCTCGCTCACTCGGGCTCCAGGCCTCGATGCTACGCGCCATCGGGCCACGCGCAGACGCCCGGAGACCACCTCGCGCCCAAACTGTCACGGCCGTGACCTACAGTGCGGGCATGTCACCGACCCAGCCCGCGGTCATCGGAGCGCTGTCGCCGTCCCGCGCCGGCGACTTCATGACGTGCCCGCTGCTCTATCGTTTCCGGGTGGTCGACCGGCTGCCCGAGCCTCCGTCGCCCGCCGCGGTGCGCGGCACGGTGGTCCACGCGGTGCTGGAGCGCCTCTACGACCTGCCCGCCCCGGCGCGCACGGCGGCGGCGGCCCTGGCGCTGCTGGAGCCGCAGTGGCACCGGCTGCTGGCCGAGGAGCCCGGCTACGGCGACATGTTCGCCGACGAGCGGGAGCGGGCCGTGTGGCTGGGCGGGGCCCGCTCCATGCTGGAGCGCTACTTCACCCTTGAGGACCCCACGCTCCTGGAGCCCGCCGAGCGGGAGCTGTACGTGGAGGCGGTACTCGACAACGGCCTGATGCTGCGCGGCTACATCGACCGGGTGGACGTCGCGCCCACCGGGGAGGTCCGCGTCGTCGACTACAAGACCGGCAGCGCCCCGGGGGCCGCCTTCGAGGCCAGGGCCCTGTTCCAGATGAAGTTCTACGCGCTGGCGCTGTGGCGGCTGCGCGGCTCGGTGCCCCGCCTGCTCCAGCTGATGTACCTGGGGGGCGAGGGTGAGGTTCTGCGCTACACCCCCGACGAGGCGGACCTGCGCGCCACCGAGCGCAAGGTGCGGGCCCTGTGGTCGGCCATCGAGCGGGCCCTGGAGACCGGCGAGTGGCATCCGCGCCCCTCCCGGCTGTGCGGCTGGTGCAACCACCGGAGCCTGTGCCCGGAGTTCGGCGGCACCCCCCCGCCGCTGCCCGCGCGGCAGCCGGGCGACACCGTGCGCAGCACCCGCTCGCCGGGTCATCCGCGGGGATGAGGCGGATATCCCCCTCCAGCAGGGTGGTCTCCGAAACAGGCGGCCTACATTGATGGTGTGCGCACCACCCCCGTCCGCCCGCGGGCCCGGCCCGGCGATCGCCCGTCGATCCCCGACGCCGTCCTGGCCGTGGCGCTGGCGGCGGTCTCGGCGCTCTGCGCCGGCCTCCCCTCCCTCACCGGTGGGCCGGGGGAGGCCGGCGCCGCGGCCCTCTCCCTCATCGCGGCCGGCTCCCTGACCGTCGCGGCGCGCCGGCGCAGGCCGCTGGCCATGCTGGTGCTGAACGGCGCGGCCGGCGTCACCCTGGCGGCGCTGGGACACGCCGCCTGGCCGCTCCTGCCGGCCACGCTGGTGCTGGTCGGCACCGTCGCCGCCCACCGGGGACTGGCCCTCAGCCTGTGCGCGCTGGCGTGGGGCCTCGCCTGCCACGCCGTCTCCGCGTCGCTGACCGGGGGAGCCGGCGACTGGCGCGCCCACCTGCTGACGGTCGTCCTCACGGCGACCGCGTGGGTCGTCGGCCGCAGCTCCCGGCTGCGGCGGGCCTACCTCGCCGAGCTGCGCGACCGGGCCGAACGCGTCGAGCGCGCCCGGGAGGCCGACACCCGGGCCGCCAGGGCCGAGGAGCGCTCCCGCATCGCCCGCGAGCTGCACGACGTGGTGGCCCATCACGTGAGCGTGATGACCGTCCAGGCCTCCGCGGCACGGCGGGTGCTGGCCAGCGACCCCGACGGGGCCGGGGAGGCCCTGTCGGCGATCGAGGAGACGGGCCGGGCCGCGATGGCCGAGATGCGCAACCTGGTGGGCGTGCTCAGGACCGACGCCTCACCCGCCGAGCGAAACCCCCAGCCGGGCCTGGGGGAGATCCCCGCCCTGGTCGACCAGATGCGCGAGGCGGGCCTGTGGACGGAGCTGCGCGTCGAGGGCGAGCCGGGCGCCCTCCCCCCCGGTGTCGACCTCGCCGCCTACCGGCTGGTCCAGGAGGCGCTGACCAACAGCCTGCGGCACGCCGGGCCCGGCGCCCGGGCCAGGGTGACCGTACGGCACGAGCCCGGGCGGCTGGCCGTACAGGTCGAGGACGACGGGCGGGGCACGGCGGGCGTCCCCTCCCCCGGCGGGCGGGCCGGTCACGGCCTGGCGGGCATCCGCGAGCGCGTCGCCCTCTATGGTGGAGTTCTGCGGATCGGCCCGCGTCCGGAGGGTGGATTCGAGGTTGACGCCCGGTTCCCCCTCAAGGATGTGTGATGACGATCAGAGTGCTGCTGGTGGACGACCAACCACTGCTGCGCACCGGGTTCCGCCTCATCCTGGAGGCCGAGCCGGACATCGCCGTGGTCGGCGAGGCGGGGGACGGCAAGGCCGCTCAGGAGCAGTCACGGGCGCTGCTGCCCGACGTGGTGCTGATGGACGTCCGGATGCCGGGCGTGGACGGCATCGAGGCGACCCGCCGGATCGTCCGGGAGGCGACGGGCGGGGCGCACGTGCCGAAGGTGCTGGTGCTGACGACCTTCGATCTGGACGAGTACATCGTGGAGGCGCTGCGCGCCGGAGCCAGCGGCTTCCTGCTCAAGGACGTGCCGCCCGACGACCTGGTGCAGGCCATCCGGGTGGTCGCCGCCGGAGACGCCATCGTCGCGCCGAGCGTCACCCGCCGCCTGCTGGACAGGTTCGGAGCACGCCTGCCCTCGGCCCACCGGCAGTCCACCCCGGCCCGGCTGGACCGCCTGACCGAGCGTGAGCTGGAGGTGATGCGGCTGATCGCCCGGGGCATGTCCAACGCCGAGATCGCCGGTGAGCTGGTGGTGAGCGAGACGACGGTCAAGACCCACGTCGGCAACGTGCTCACCAAGCTCGGTCTGCGCGACCGCGTGCAGGCCGTGGTCCTCGCCTACGAGACCGGCCTGATCACCCCGGGGACCATCCCCTGACCCGTGACCGGGTGCCCGGTCACGGGCGGGGGCGGTGCATCCCCCGCACGGCGGGCGCGCGCCGTGCGGGGGACGAGGGGGGAACCGCGTCAGGCGGAGGCGGTCTTCGCGGGCGCGGGCTCACCCGTGCCCGGCGCGTTCTCCGGGAAGTGGCAGGCGACCCGGTGACCGGAGGCGAGCTCGGCCAGCGGCGGTTCCACCGTCTTGCAGACCGCCTGGGCCTTCCAGCACCGCGTGTGGAAGCGGCAGGCGGGCGGCGGGTTGAGCGGGCTGGGCACGTCGCCCTGGAGCCGGATGCGGTCGCGGTCCTTGCGGCGCGCCGGATCGGGCACCGGGACCGCCGACATCAGGGCGTTGGTGTACGGGTGCATGGGCGACTCGTACAGGGACTTGCGGTCGGCCAGCTCGACGATCTTGCCGAGATACATCACCGCGACCCGGTCGCTGATGTGCCGGATGACCGACAGGTCGTGCGCGACGATGACGTAGGTCAGGTCGAGCTCGTGCTGCAGGTCCTCCAGCAGGTTGACCACCTGGGCCTGGATGGACACGTCCAGCGCGGAGACCGGCTCGTCGGCGATGATGAGCTTGGGCTTGAGCGCGAGCGTGCGGGCGATGCCGATGCGCTGGCGCTGGCCGCCGGAGAACTCGTGCGGGTAGCGGTTGTAGTGCTCGGGGTTGAGCCCTACCAGTTCCAGGAGCTCCTGGACCGCCTTCTTCGTACCCTGCTCGGTTTTGACGCCCTGGATGCGGTAGGGCGCGCCGACGATGGCGCCGACCGTGTGGCGGGGGTTGAGGGAGGAGTAGGGGTCCTGGAAGATCATCTGTATGTCGCGGCGGAGGGGGCGGACCTTCGAGGCGGACATGTGGGTGATGTCGTGGCCCTCGAAGACGATCCGGCCTCCCGTCGGCTCCAGCAGGCGGGTGATCAGCCGCCCGGTGGTGCTCTTGCCGCAGCCGGACTCACCGACCAGGCCGAGCGTCTCCCCCTTGCGGACGTCGAAGTCGACCCCGTCGACGGCCTTGACCGCGCCGACCTGGCGGCGGAGCAGCCCCTTGGTCACCGGGAAGTGCTTCTGCAGCCCCTGGACGGAGAGCAGCGGATCGGTGGAGGCCGCGCCCGCGGCGTCCCCGGTGTCCCTGGTGTCCTTGGCCGGGGTCACGCGGCCTCCTCCGTCGGTCGCGGGCGCCGCTGCGCGCCCATCGGCTCGCTGGCCACGCTCGCTCACGTGCTCTCCATCATCGGCTTGATCTCGTTCTCCCAGACGGACCGCCGCTCCGCGCGCGGCAGGTGGCAGCGGACCAGATGACCGCCCTCGGTCTCCAGGAGCTCGGGCACCTGGGAGGTGGACCTTCCCCGCGTGCGGCCGGCGTAGCCACACCGGGGGTTGAAGGCGCATCCGGGCGGCACGTTGATCAGCGAGGGCGGAGTGCCCTTGATCGGGAGCAGGCGCTCGGTGGGCTCGCGGTCCAGCCGGGGCATCGACCCCAGCAGCCCCCACGTGTAGGGATGCTCGGGCCGGTAGAAGATGTCCTCGGCGGAGCCGTACTCGACGCACTTGCCGCCGTACATCACCAGGATGTCGTCCGACAGCTCGGCCACCACGCCGAGGTCGTGGGTGATGACGATCAGCGCGGAGTCGAACTCCCGCTGCAGGTCGGTCATGAGGTCGAGGATCTGCGCCTGGACGGTCACGTCGAGCGCCGTGGTGGGCTCGTCGGCGATCAGGAGCTCGGGGTCGCACGAGAGCGCCATGGCGATCATCGCGCGCTGGCGCATGCCTCCGGAGAACTGATGGGGGTAGTCGTCCACCCTCCGGTCGGGCTGCGGGATGCCGACCCGGCCGAGCATGTCGATCGCGTGTTTGCGGGCGACCGCCTTGCCGACCTTGTGATGGATCCGGTAGGCCTCGACGATCTGGCTGCCCACCGAGTAGTAGGGGTGCATCGCCGACAGCGGGTCCTGGAAGATCATCGCCATCTTCTTGCCGCGGAGCGTCCGCACGTGATCCTGGCTCGCGGTGACGAGCTCCTCGCCGTCCAGCCAGATCTCGCCGGAGATCTTGGCCCGGCCGTCCTTGTGCAGGCCCAGGATGCCCAGGCTGGTGACACTCTTGCCCGACCCCGACTCACCCACGATGCCCAGGGTCTTGCCCCTGTCGAGCTTGAACGACAGGCCGTCGACGGACTTGACCAGGCCGTCCTCGGTCGGGAAGTGGATGCGCAGGTCGCGCAGTTCCAGGAAGGACTCCGACGGAGCCGTCATGAGAGCCTCACCCTCGGGTCGACCACCGCGTACAGCACGTCCACGATGAGGTTGGCCAGGACGATGAAGAAGGCCGCGAACAGGGTCACGCCCAGCACCACGGGCAGGTCGTTGCCCCGGATCGCGTCGATGACCAGCTTGCCGATGCCCTGGATGGAGAAGGTGCTCTCGGTGAGCACCGCTCCTCCGAGCAGCAGGCCCAGGTCGAGGCCGAAGATGGTGAGGATCGGGGTCAGCGTGGCGCGCAGGGCGTGTTTGGTGACGACCGTGCGCTCCTTGAGGCCCTTGGCGCGGGCCGTGCGGATGTAGTCCTCCCCCATGGTCTCCAGCATGCCCGCCCGGGTGAGCCGGGCGTACAGGGCGGCGTAGAGGAACGCGAGGGTGATCCAGGGCAGCACGAGGGCCTGGAACCACATGACCGGATTCTCGGTGAAGGGGGTGTAGCTGCCGCCGCCGGGGAAGATGCCCAGCGTGTAGGCGAACACCGACAGGGAGACCAGGCCGGTGAAGTAGATCGGCAGCGACACCCCGGCCAGCGCCACCGTCATGGCGGCCCGGTCGAGCACGCTGCCGCGTCTCAGCGCGGAGACGACGCCGATGCTCACCCCCGTGACGAGCCAGATGACCGCGGCCCCCAGCGCCAGCGACAGCGTCGCGGGCAGGCGGTCCAGCAGCGTCGGCCAGACGGGCTGGTTGTTGTTGAAGGAGAAGCCGAAGCAGGGCGCCGGGCACTCGGCCTTCTTGGGGCCCAGCGAGTAGTCCTGGCCGGCGACGATGCCCTTGGCGAAGCGCCCGTACTGCACCAGGAGCGGGTCGTCCAGGTGCAGCCGCTTGACCGCTCCCTGGATCGCCTCGGGTGTGGCGTCCCGTCCCACGTAACGCGACGCCATGCCCTCGGGGGTCTGGCCCAGGGCGCGCGGGATGAGAAAGAAGATCGCGAAGGTGGCCATGCTGACGACGGCGAGCATCAGCACGGCGGCGATCACGCGGCGGACGATGAAAGCGACCACGATCGTTCGGCCGGGGTGCCCGGGAGGGTCGCTCCCGGGCACCGTCAGGCCTTCACCTGCCTTTGGCTAGCTAGAGAAGGACTACTGCTTGACGCCGAGCCACGTGTAGTCGTACATGCCGTAGGCGGGGTGCACGTACACGTTGGTCAGGTTCGCGGGGCGGAAGATCAGGGTCTTCTCGTAGACGAAGGACATGAAGGCCGCCGACTCCATGACCTTCTTGTCGACCTCGGCCCAGATCTCGTTGCGGGCGGCGGAGTCGGTGGTCTGGATGCCCTTGTCGAGCAGTTCGTTGACCGCCTTGTCGTCGAGCTCCATCATGTTGTAGTTGCCGGAGGCCTTGATGAAGCGGCCGTCGACGATCTGCGACAGGAACCCGAAGCCGGAGGGCCAGTCGGCGCCCCAGCCCGCGATCATGATGCCCAGGTTGTTCTTGTGCACGAAGTCCGGCTTGCCGGCGTACTGGGCGCTCCAGTCACCCGAGGGGTACTTCTTGATGGTCAGCTTGATGCCGACCCGGTCGAGCGAGGCCTGAAGGGCCTCGGCGACCTGGACCTCCTTGGTGCGGTCGCCGCGGACCGCGACGTTGGCCTCGAAGCCGTTCGGCTGACCGCAGGCCGCCAGGTGCTCCTTGGCCTTGGTCAGGTCGCCCTTGTGGTCGGCGCCGTTGGGGTAGAGGTCGAACTGCTTGTAGCCGACCGTGGTCGGGGTCATCGCGGTGGTGCCGATGTCACCGCCGAGCGGACCGCCCCACGGTGCCTGGGTGGCGACCTTGTCGGTGGCGTACTGCACGGCCTTGCGGCAGTCGATGTTGTCGAACGGCTTCACCTTGGTCGACATCATCGCGTAACGGTTGAACGGGGTGAAGGGGTTGTCCGTCGAGTCCTTCTTGGCGGGGTCCTGGACGACCTTCGCCCGGCCCGCGGACTGCAGGCCGGTGCCGGCGAGGTCGACGTGGATCTGCCCGGCCATCAGGCGGTTGTCGATGTCCTCGGCGTTCTGCTTGAACTGCACCTCGATGCGGTCGGGCATCTGCTTGCGGGTGGTGTCGGTGGCCTGGTCCCAGTTCTCGTTCCGCACGAGGTTGAGCTGCTTGCCGACCTCGTGGCTCTCGAACTTGTAGGGGCCGGTCGACACGACGGTCTTCTCGTAGTCGACACCGGTGTCCTTGGCCTGCGGCACCGGCGCGGACTGCGGGTTGGCGACCAGGAAGTCGAACTCCGAGAACGGCGCCTTGAGCTTGAAGACGACGGTGTGGTCGTCGGGGGTCTCCACGCCCTTGAAGTCGTCGAGGTTCTTGTCCTTGTAGGGGCCCTTGTAGCCGCCGGAGTCGAGGTACTGGGCGAAGTACTTGGGCCCGTCGGTGAGCTCGTCGGTGAAGTTGCTGCGGGCGATGGCGTACTTGACGTCGGCGGCCTTGACCTCGGTGCCGTCGTCGTACTTGATGCCCTTCTTCAGCTTGTAGGTCCAGGTCTTGCCGTCGGCGCTGGCCTCACCTGGGCCCTCGGCGAGGTCCGGGACGAGCTTCAGGCCGGCGTCGCCGGGCTCGGCGGCGTAGGTCAGCAGCGGACGGGCGTAGAGCCGCGAGAAGTTCCAGTTCCAGGCGTAGTAGGTGTTGCCGGGGTCCATCGAGTCGGGCTCGTCCGACAGCGCGAACTTGAGCGTGCCACCCTTGGCGTCCGAGGCGTTGACGACCTTGGTGTAGGCGTCGTTGTGCTTGGCGGTGGGGGCCGCGCCACCGGTGGCGTTGTTCCCGGAGGACGTGTTGCCGCCACCACCGGCCGTGCCGCCGCAGGCGGCGAGCCCCATGGTCAGCGCGGTACCCAGCGCGGCGAGCGCCAGGACGTTGGTCTTCCTCATCGTGGTGGTACACCCCTTGTCATGATGATGGTGATATGGAGAAAAATTACGATTCAGCTACCGGGCACGCGGGTCGAGAGCGTCTCTGAGCCCGTCGCCCAGCAGGTTGAAGGCCATCACGGTGATGAAGATCGCCATGCCTGGAACGATCATGAAGTGCGGGGCGATCTGGTAGTAGTCCACCGCTCGCGTGAGCATGCCGCCCCAGGACGCCTGGGGTTCGTTCACGCCCACGCCGAGGAACGACAGCGCCGCCTCGAACAGGATGTTGGTGGGGATGAGCAGCGTGGCGTAGACGAGGATCGGCGCCACCAGGTTGGGGAGCATCTCGCGGAAGATGATGTAGGCGTTTCCCGCCCCCAGCGACCGCGCCGCGTCGACGAACTCGCGTTCGCGCAGCGACAGGGTCTGACCGCGCACGATGCGCGCGATGTACGGCCAGCTGAAGAAGCCGATGATGAACACGATCACCGCGATCCGCAGGGCGTTGCCCTTGAGGCCGAGCGCCTGGTCGGGTAGCGCACCCACGATGGCGATGGCGAACAGCAGCAGCGGGAAGGCCAGGAAGACGTCCATCAGCCGGCTGATGACCGTGTCGGTCCAGCCGCCGAAGAACCCGGCCAGCACGCCCAGCAGCGAGCCGATCACCACCGACAGCATCGTGGCGAGAAAGGCCACCAGGAGCGAGATCTGCGAGCCGGAGAGGATCCGGGCGAAGAGGTCACGGCCGTTGACCGGCTCCAGGCCGAAGGGGTGCTCCAGGCTGATCCCGCCCCAGGAGCCGATCGGGGCGCTGGTCAGCGGATCGATGAGGTCGTTGTTGGGGACGCTGGGCGAGTCGCCGAAGAGGGCGACCAGTCCCCCGAAGGGGCGCTCGGCGAAGATCGCGACCAGTGTCAGGAAGACCACGACGAAGGCGCCGAAGACCGCGGCCCTGTCACGCTTGAGGCGCATCCACGCGATGCGCCCGAGTGAACGGCCCTCGATGGCCTTCCCGCCCACCCCTTCGAGAACGGCCTCGGGCTGGGCCTCCATGGCCTGGCCGGAGACATCGAGCGGTGCGGTCATACCAGTGGCCCCCTGGATCCCAGACGACGTGTCCGATGACGCGCCTTCCAAATCGGACAGCGCGCCCTGAAGTCTATGGGCCGTTTTCGCGGGCCCGTGACGCAGGATCCATGGGCTGAGCTGCGCTGACTAGCCCCCGGAGGCGCTATGTGGCTCAACTGTGATTGACGCGAAATTCATTTGTTTTGATCTTGAAAGGAATGTCTGGGAGCCGTTTTACTTGTGTCTCGAATTCGTGACATTGCACCGGAGGGTCACTGAGCGTCACCCGATCCCGCGCCGCTTGAGGATGGCCTCGATGTCGGAGAAATCGTCGTCGGCGGCGGGCTTCGCGGCGGGAACGGCCTTGCGCGGCGCGGCCCCGGACGCCTGCGGGCGTGCCGTCGCGCCCCCGCCCGGCGCGGCGGGAGGACCACCTGCGGCGGCGGCCCCCGCCGCGGGCGCGGCGGCGCGGCGGCGGCGCAGCACCCCCGAGACCGCGAACAGCGCCGCCGACAGGCCGGCCACCGCCACCCCCGCCCACACCACGGGGCTGAGGACCATCCCCGCGAAGAACCCGGCGACCGCCGTACCGACCTGCCAGAGGGCGGGAAGGGCCCCGGTCAGATAGGCCGCCATCGGCAGCAGCGACCAGGCCAGGGCGCGCGTCCCCGCCGCGGCGCCCCTGCGCCGCATCAGCAGGACGCTCAACACCACCCCCACACCGGTCACCCCGGCGCACAGCGGCAACCACGCGATCTGATCGAACGACATCACGGACCGTCCTTCGTGTCGGCTTACCCCGGATTCCATCCTGGCACGCCGCCGCGGACCCGCCCCTCCTCCCCGGGGAGGGGACGTCCCCTAGGGAATACGTCCTGCTGTCGATGCCGTGGGTCAGGGTGCCGTAGCGGCCAGGAGGTTGACGCGCTCACGTCGACGACGCGTGAGAACCGGCCCCAGGCGACGCGCGGGGGGCGGCGGTGCCGTCGGGGCGTCCGCGTGGATCCCCCCGGGGCCGGATCCACGGTAGGGCTTCACGGCTGTCCCTTTCCCGCCCCGCCGCCGGCCACTCGGTGCGGGTGGCCTGCGGTAAGACATACGGCCAGGACGCCGATGCCGCCGGCGACATCGACGACCACGCCCGCGCGCGGGGTCACCGGCCGGCGGCCGACAGCCTCCGCAGCGCCGCGAGGTCGACCTCGCGCAGGGAGCCGACGACAAGGCGGCCGGGCGCCCGCGGAATGGGCACCACGCTCGGCACGGCCACCACCCGGCAGCCCGCCGCGGTGGCCGATGCCACCCCGTTGGGGGAGTCCTCCAGTGCCACGCAGCGGGCGGCGGCCACGCCCAGCAGCCGGGCGGCCCGCCGGTAGGGCTCGGGGTCGGGCTTGGTCATCGTGACGTCGTCACCGGTCACCACGTGGTCGAAGTGGTGCCTGCCGATGCCGTCCAGGCACGCCTCGGCGATCGGGCGGGCCGAGGAGGTGACCAGCGCGGTGGGCAGGCCCGCCCGCCGTACGGCCGACAGCAGCTCGGCCGCGCCGGGCATCATCTCCACGCCGTCGGCGAGCCTGCCCGTCATCCCCTCCAGCATCCAGGCCGCCACCTTCCCGGGGGCGGCGTCCGAGCCGGAGACCTTGAGCATGTAGGCCACGCTGGAGGCCATGGAGCCGCCGACCAGGCGCTCCTGGTCGGCGGGGGTCCAGTCGCCGCCGAGCCGGCGCATCACCTCGGCCTCGACCTGGAACCAGATCTTCTCGCTGTCCACGAGAAGCCCGTCCATGTCGAAGAGAACCGCGTCCATTTTCCGGGATTCCTCGTACGGTCGCGACGGTCAGACGTTGAAGTAATTGGCCTCGGGGTGGTGGACGATCAGCGCCGAGGTCGACTGCTCGGGGTGGAGCTGGAACTCCTCCGACAGCCGGACGCCGATCCTGGCCGGGTCGATCAGCCGCGTGAGCTGAACCTGGTCCTCCAGGTTCGGGCAGGCGGGGTAGCCGAAGGAGTAGCGGCAGCCGGTGACGTTGACCTTCAGCATGTCCTCCAGCGACTCGCCGCCGCCGATGCCCAGCTCCGAGCGGACCCTCGCGTGCCAGTACTCGGCCAGGGCCTCGGTGAGCTGCACCGACAGCCCGTGCAGCTCCAGATAGTCACGGTAGGCGTCCTTGGCGAACAGCTCGGCGGTGGCCTCGGCGATCCTGTTGCCCATCGTGACGATCTGGAAGGCGACGACGTCGACCTCACCGGAGTCCTTCGGGCGGAAGAAGTCGGACAGGCACAGGTGCCGGTCGCGGCGCTGGCGCGGGAAGGTGAAGCGGGTCCGCTCGGCGCCGGCGTCGTCCAGGACGATCAGCGAGTCGCCGTCGCTGACGCACGGGAAGTAGCCGTAGGCGACCGCCGCCTCCAGCAGCCCCTCGGTCTGCATCCGCTCCAGCCACATCCGCAGGCGCGGACGCCCCTCGGTCTCGACCAGTTCCTCGTAGGAGGGCCCGCCGCCGCCCCGCGCCGCCTTGAGGCCCCACTGCCCCATGAAGGTCGCCCGCTCGTCCAGGAAGGCCGCGTAGTCGGCCAGCGGGACGCCCTTGACGACGCGCTCGCCGAAGAAGGGCGCCACCGGGACGGGGTTGTCGGCGGCCACGTCGGAGCGGGCGGGCAGGTCCTCGACGGGGGTCCTGGCCAGCCGCGCGCCGGTCTTGACGCGCCGCTCGCGCAGCGCGGGCAGGGCGGCGCCCTCCACTCCGCGCTTGACCGCCATGAAGGCGTCCATCAGGCGCAGTCCCTCGAAGGCGTCACGGGCGTAGCGCACCTCCCCCTGGAACAGCTCCGCGAGATCCTGCTCGACGTAGGCGCGGGTCAGCGCGGCACCGCCGAGCAGGACGGGGAACCTTTCGGCGATGCCCCGGGAGTTCATCTCCTCCAGGTTCTCCCTCATCACCACCGTGGACTTCACCAGCAGGCCGGACATCCCGATGACGTCGGCCTTCCTCTCCTCGGCCGCCTCCAGGATCGCCGACACCGGCTGCTTGATGCCGAGGTTGACGACCTCGTAGCCGTTGTTGGACAGGATGATGTCGACCAGGTTCTTGCCGATGTCGTGCACGTCGCCCTTGACGGTGGCCAGCACGATGCGGCCCTTGGTCTCGCCCTCGACGCGCTCCATGTGGGGTTCGAGATGGGCCACCGAGGACTTCATCACCTCGGCCGACTGCAGCACGAACGGCAGCTGCATCTGGCCGGAGCCGAACAGCTCGCCGACGGTCTTCATCCCGTCCAGCAGTACGTCGTTGACGATCTCCAGGGCGGGGCGGCGGGTGAGCGCCTCGTCGAGGTCGGCCTCCAGGCCCTTGCGCTCACCGTCGACGATGCGGCGCTTGAGGCGCTCCCACAGCGGCAGGCCGAGCAGTTCGGCGGCGCGGTCGGCCTTGACCGAGGCCGCGTCGACGCCCTCGAACAGCTCCATGAACCGCTGCAGCGGGTCGTAGCCCTCGCGGCGCCGGTCGTAGACCATGTCCAGCGCGACCTGACGCTGCTCGTCGGGGATGCGCGACATCGGCAGGATCTTGGAGGCGTGCACGATGGCCGCGTCGAGGCCCGCGTTCACGCACTCGTTGAGGAAGACGCTGTTGAGGACGATGCGCGCGGCCGGGTTGAGACCGAAGGAGATGTTGGACAGGCCGAGGACGGTCTGCACGGCCGGGTAGCGGCGCTTGATCTCCCTGATCGCCTCGATGGTCTCCACGCCGTCGCGGCGCGTCTCCTCCTGGCCGGTGGCGATGGGGAAGGTGAGCGCGTCGACGACGATGTCCTCGACACGCATCCCCCAGTCGCCGCGCAGGTCCTCGATGGTGCGGACGGCGATCCTGACCTTGTCCTCGGCGGTCCTGGCCTGGCCCTCCTCGTCGATGGTCATGACGGTCACGGCGGCGCCGTGCTCGCGGACCAGCTTCATGATCCTGTGGAAGCGTGAGTCCGGGCCGTCGCCGTCCTCGTAGTTGACCGAGTTGACGACCGCGCGCCCGCCGAGCATCTCCAGCCCCGCCTCCAGCACCGCGGGCTCGGTGGAGTCGAGCACCAGCGGCAGCGTGGAGGCGGTGGCGAAGCGGAACGCCAGCTCCTTCATGTCACGGGTGCCGTCGCGGCCGACGTAGTCGACGCACAGGTCGAGCATGTGGGCGCCCTCGCGGGCCTGCGTCCGGGCGATCTCGACGCACTCCTCCCAGTTGCCGGCCAGCATCGCCTCGCGGAACGCCTTGGAGCCGTTGGCGTTGGTGCGCTCGCCGATGGCCAGGTAGGAGGTGTCCTGCCGGAAGGGGACGCTCTGGTACAGCGAGGCCGCCCCGGCCTCCGGGCGGGGGCGGCGTGCCGTGACCTGCCGGCCGCGCACCCGCTCGACCACCTGGCGCATGTGCTCGGGGGTGGTGCCGCAGCAGCCGCCGACGAGCGACAGGCCGTAGTCGCGGACGAACGTCTCGTGCGCCGCGGCGAGCTCGTCCGGGGTGAGCGGGTAGTGGGCGCCGTCGGCGGTCAGCACGGGCAGCCCGGCGTTGGGCATGCAGGACAGCCGGACGCGCGCGTGGTGGGAGAGGTAGCGCAGGTGCTCGCTCATCTCGGCGGGGCCGGTGGCGCAGTTGAGGCCGATGACGTCGACGCCGAGCGGCTCGATCGCGGTGAGCGCCGCGCCGATCTCCGAGCCGAGCAGCATCGCGCCGTTGGTCTCGATGGTCACCTGGGCGATGATCGGCACGTCCCGGCCGGAGTCGGCGGCGGCCCGCCGGGAGCCGACCACGGCGGCCTTGACCTGGAGGAGGTCCTGGCAGGTCTCGATGATCAGCGCGTCGGCGCCCCCGGAGATCAGCCCGGCCGCGTTGTCGTAGTAGGCGTCGCGCAGCACGGCGTACGGCTTGTGGCCGAGGGTGGGCAGCTTGGTGCCGGGGCCGATGGAGCCGAGCACGTAACGGGGGTGATCGGGGGTGGCCCAGTGGTCGGCGGCCTCCCTGGCGATGCGGGCCCCGGCCTCGGAGTAGCGGAAGACACGGCCGGAGATGTCGTACTCCCCGAGGGCCGCGAGGTTGGCGCCGAAGGTGTTGGTCTCCACGCAGTCGACGCCGACCGCGAAGTACGCGTCGTGCACGGTGCGGACGATGTCGGGGCGGGTGACGTTGAGAACCTCGTTGCAGCCCTCGTGCCCCTCGAAGTCGTCGAGGGTGACATCGTGGGCCTGAAGCATCGTCCCCATGGCCCCGTCGGCGACCATCACTCGCTCGGCCAGGACGTCACGGAAAGACGGGGTGCTTGTCATGGGGACAAGAGTACTGGGAACCGCCGGAACGCCACCGTTCGCGATGGGGGCGAAGGGCCCGGCCCGCTCCGCAGCCCCGCTCCGCCCCGCCCGGCCCCGGCGCGGGGAGCGGGAACGGAGACCGGCCGCGAGGTGCCCGGGGAAGGTTTCGGGGAGGTGACGTAAGGCCCTCCTCACCGCATAGGCTTAGCGGGACAATACGGCGAGGCAAAGAAGAGGAGGCCGCGCGTGATCGAACTCGAAGGTCTACCCGAGCTCGTCGACCCGGTGCTGATCGCCGCGTTCGAGGGGTGGAACGACGCGGGCGAGGCTTCGAGCGGAGTGATCGCACACCTTGAGAGCGAGTGGAAGGCGGCCCCCCTGGTGTCCTTCGACCCGGAGGACTACTACGACTTCCAGGTGACACGTCCCGTCGTCGAGATGGGTGAGGGATTGACACGCTCCATCACCTGGCCGACCACCCGTCTGTCGGTGGCCCGGCCGCCGGGCACCGAGCGCGACGTGGTGCTGCTGCGCGGCATCGAGCCCAACATACGGTGGCGCGCGTTCTGCGGAGAGATCATCGCGCTCTGCCGCGGCCTGGGGGTGGAGCTGGCGGTCCTGCTCGGCGCCCTCCTCAACGACTCCCCCCACACCCGGCCGGTGCCGATCGTGGGGTCGGCGACCGACGAGAGCCTGGCCCGCGCGATCAATCTGGAACTGAGCCGCTACGAGGGGCCGACCGGCATCGTCGGCGTCCTGCAGCACGCCCTGGGGGGCGCCGGGGTGCACACGGTCTCGCTGTGGGCGTCGGTGCCGCACTACGTCGCCCAGCCGCCCAACCCCAAGGCCACCTTGGCACTGCTGGGCCGCCTGGAGGACCTTCTCGGCATCACGATGCCCCTGGGCGAGCTGGCCGAGCAGTCACAGGCGTGGGAGCACGGCGTGGACGAGCTGGCCTCGCAGGACAGCGAGGTGGCCGAGTACGTCAAGGAGCTGGAAGAGCGCAAGGACGCCGCCGAGCTGCCCGAGGCGAGCGGGGACGCCATCGCCGCGGAGTTCGAGCGCTACCTGCGCCGCCGCGACCGGGACGGCGACGGCTGAGAGGGACGCCACGACACGTGCCGCGCCGGTGATGGCCGCGACACGTGGAAGACGGCTATAGTTATTTACTCCTTTTTAACTGGTTTACAGTAATAATCATTGCTCATCCAGGTCTGCCTAGATCGCACCAGCCCGGTGGACCGGCCCGCGACGACACATCCAGGAGCGACACGGCTTCCGCAGACATCGGTGAACGGCCCCGTCACCACGCCGAACAATGTCCACGTGACAGCGCACGTTAGGGCGACCATGGCCACTCCACAGCTCGACCCGCACCAGAAGGCACAGGAGACACGACGCCGCGTCCTTGAAATGGCCGTATTCATGAAGCGTGAGGCCGGCGAGAGCGCCCCCTCCTATCCCCGCCTGCTCGGCGCCACCCCGGGACAGGCGGTGGACATGTTCCTCGCCCTGCTCCAGGACCGTCTCCCCGTCTGGCTCCGCACCCTCGACGACCTGATGCACCTGGTCGGCAAGGAGCGGGTGAACGACAACCTGCTGCCCATCGCACGGACCGGAATCGACTACTACTGCGAGGTGCAGTCGGCGGCCCTGCCCGCCTTCACCTCCCCCGCCGTCACCGTCCGCTTCCGCGAGGCGATGCGCGACAGCCGGCTCGGGCTCATGTCGGAGGTGCTGCCGCTGGCCAAGTACCTGGCGGCCGAGCGCCGGGTGGGCCGGATTCCCCCCGAGGTGGACCCGCTCGCCAGCGCCCGCCTGCTGCTGGCCGGATGCTTCCGCCACGCCTACTACGAGATGTTCGTCGGCACCGACCTCCTGCCCTCACGGGACGAGAGCGCCGGGGAGATCATCCGCGAGCTGCGGCTGGAGTCCGCCTCCGGCGGGGAGACGGCACCGCCCGTCCCCCGGTGACCTCGGCCCCCGTCTCGCGCGCCCGGGGAAACGCGCCGAATCCGCCACCCGCGGTTGCGCCGGTGCGACAATGGGAATCTTGTTCGTGTCGATTCGCCACCCCGGGGAGCGCGCTTGGCCGTCCAGCCGATCCGACTGTTCGACGACCCGGTGCTGCGCACCCCCGCCGAGCCGGTGACCGACTTCGACCGCGAGCTGCGCGGACTGGTCAGATCCCTCCAGGCCACCGTGCGCGCCGGGACCGGGCGGGCGGGGCTGGCCGCCCCGCAGATCGGGGTCCCCTTGCGGGTCTTCGTCTACGAGCTGGACGGCAGGTCGGGGCATCTGGTCAACCCCCGCCTCGACCCCTCGGAGCGGAGGATCGTGGCCGACGAGGCGTGCCTTTCGGCTCCGGGCGTGTGGTGGCCGCTGGAGCGCCCCTACATGGTCACCGTCCGAGCCCGCGACATGTTCGGCAAGCCCGTCACGCTCCGGGCGCTCGGCACCCTCGCCCGGGTGCTCCAGCACGAGGCCGACCACCTCGACGGCGTCCTGTTCATCGATCGTCTGCCCGCGGAGGAGCGCGAGCGCTTCCTCGCCGCCCTTCCCTGAAGGGCCCCTCGGGGAAGGGCCCTCTCGCTGAAGGGCCCCTCGAAAGCCTCCCCGCAAGGCCCGCCCCGTCCTCCGCAGGCCGTTTTTCTAGAGCCCGACGCCGAGCAGCGCGTCCACCACGTCCCTGACGAGCGCCGGCGCCCCCGGGTCGCCGCCCTCGCCCGCCAGCACCCGCTCGACCCAGCCGTCGACGACCGCCAGCGCCCCCGGGGCGTCCAGGTCGTCGGCCAGCCGGTCGCGGACACCCCGCAGCACGCCCTCCGCCTCGGGGCCGGCCGGCGCCGAGACGGCCGAGCGCCAGCGGGCCAGCCGTTCCCCGGCGCGGACACCCTGGTCGGCGGTCCACTCCCAGTCGGCGCGGTAGTGGTGGGCCAGCAGCGCCAGCCGGACGGCCGTCGGGTCGATCTCCCGGCGAAGCCGGGAGACGAAGACGAGGTTGCCCTTGGACTTGGACATCTTCTCCCCGTCGAGGGCGACCATGCCCGCGTGGACGTACGCCTTGGCGAAGGGCCACTCCCCGCAGGCGACATGGCCTTCGTGGGCACCGCACTCGTGGTGGGGGAAGATCAGGTCGGAGCCGCCGCCCGCGACGTCGAACCCGGGGCCGAGGTTGGCCAGCGCGATGGCGGTGCACTCGACGTGCCAGCCGGGCCTGCCCCGGCCCAGGGCGGAGGGCCAGGACGGCTCCCCGGGGCGCTCGGCGCGCCACAGCAGCCAGTCGAGCGGATGCTTCTTGCCGGGCCGAGCGGGGTCGCCGCCGCGCTCGGCCGACAGCGCGAGCATGTGTTCCTCGGAGTATCCGGAGACCGCGCCGAACTTGGGCGCCGCGGCCACGTCGAAGTAGACGTCCCCGTCGAGCGTGTAGGTGGCGCCCTTCTCGCGCAGGCGCTCGACGAGCGCGGCCACCTGGCCGATCACCTCGGTCACGCCGACGTAGTCGCGGGGCGGAAGGATCCGCAGCGCCTCCATGTCGGTCCGGAACAGGTCGATCTCGCGCTCGGCCAGTTCACGCCAGTCGACCCCGGTCTGCGTGGCCCGCTCCAGGAGCGGATCGTCCACGTCGGTGGTGTTCTGAGTGAAGTGCACCTCGTGCCCGGCGTCCCGCCAGGCACGGCCGATCAGGTCGAAGGCGAGGTAGGTGTTGGCGTGCCCCAGGTGGGTGGCGTCGTAGGGCGTGATGCCGCAGACGTACATCCGCGCCGTGGGCCCCGGCCTGGTGGGGACGACCTCCCCGGCGGCGGTGTCGAACAGCCGCAGCGGGAAACCGGCACCGGGAAGCCGGGGGATCTTCGGCGCAGACCACGATCTCATGCGTTGAGCCTATCCAGCAGACGGACCACCCCGATCACATCAGGGCAGTGGGGTGTGAAGGGCATCTTCTCCGACAACGGGACCGTTCCCGTCATTTCACCGGCACCCGGCGGAAGGCCGCGGGGTCACGGGGACGGGTGCCGCCCGCGCGAAGATCCCGTCCGCCGACCGGGCCGGGCCGGTGCCGGTCCGGCGGGACCCACGGCCGGTCGGCGAGCCCGTCGCACGCGCCGGCGAGGACGAGGGGGACCTTGGCGCCCGGATCGATGTCGACGACAACCGTGCACATACCCGGCAGGGTATCGCCTCCGCCTCGGACGGGGTCAGATCGGGGGCCAGGGCAGGGCGGGCCACTCCCGCGACGGCAGCGGGTGCAGGCCGGTGTCGAGGAGCCTGCGGACGCGGGACCAGGTGGCCTCGACCTCGGCGGAGGTCAGCAACTCCCGCAGACGACGGCCGAGAACACCCTGTTCGAGCTCGCGCTGGAGGCGGGCCAGGACGTTCATGGCGTCGCGGGGCAGGGGCTTGCCGCGCCACTGCCACAGCACGGTGCGGAGCTTGTCCTCGGCGGAGAAGGAGACCCCGTGGTCGACGCCGTAGACGTGGCCGTCGGCGAGGGGAAGCAGGTGGCCGCCCTTGCGGTCGGCGTTGTTGACGACCGCGTCGAAGACGGCCATCCGCCGCAGGGCGGGCTGGCGGCTGCGGATCAGGGCCATCAGGTCGGCCTCGGGGTCGGCGTCGATCCACAGCTGGCACATCCCCGGCCCGTAGGGGCCGTCCCGGTAGACCGTGGGCGGGACGACCCGCCAGCCGGTCACCGCCGAGACCTCGAAGGCGGCCACCTCGCGGAAGGCGAGGGTGCCGTCGGGAAAATCCCAGAGCGGGCGCTCGCCGCGCACGGGTTTGTAGACGCAGGCCGCCGCGAGCGCGCCGAGCCGGACCGAACAGTAGAGCGTCATGTTGGTCGCCTCGACCAGCCGGCCCTGGACCTCCAGCCGGCCATCACGGAGCAGTCCCAGGGCGGTCTCGTCGTCCAATCCCGCCTCGGGCGCTGTGCTCAGCGTGTACTCGCTTTCGGCACTCATTCGCCTCCTTCGCCTGATGCGGTCCTACCCCGGTAACCATTGAGACGCACGCAAATATGCCCATTCGAGTCAAGTGGCTGGCCGCAGAGCGGGCAGGGCGGGCGCCCGGCGGCCACGACGGCCAGGGCACGCCTGGTGAACGCCCTGGCCGCGCCGGCGCTGATGCGCACCCGCAGCACCGAGCGCTCCTCCTCCGGGGGCGGTTCGAACTCCTCGCCCTCGGCGCCCGCCTCCTGGGCCTCGATCACCACCTGCGCGGCGTCGTCGTCCCAGGCCAGGGCCATCGTGCCGACCCGGAAGTCCTCGGTGATCGGCGCGTCCAGCGGGCCGTTGTCGGTGAGCGCGGCCGGGGCGGCGGCGGGCACCCGCTCACCGCTCACGCCGCGCCGCAGCACCTCGTCGAGCAGCTCGTCCAGGCGGTCGGCCAGCGCGGCGACCTGGAACTTCTCCAGGGCGACGGTGGTCAGCCGGCCCTGCCCCCGGGCCTGCAGGAAGAACGCTCGTGACCCCGGTTGCCCCACGGCACCGGCCACGAACCTGTCGGGTGGGTCGTAGTCGAAGACCGGCATAGCCCCGACCTTACGTGGTCCCGGCCCCACCGCCGACCGCGGCGTCGCTCCCGGCGGGGTTTTCTCTCCCGTCCCCCTCCCCCGGGCCCTCGGCGGGCCGCAGACCGGCCACCTCCCCGCCCAGGTCGTTGAGCCTGAGCACGAAGGGACGCAAAGGGGTGTAGCGGATCGCGGTGAGCGAGGCGGGGTCGGCGGTTATCCGCTGGAACTGGTCCAGGTGCAGGCCCAGCGCGTCGGCCACCACGGCCTTGATCACGTCCCCGTGGCTGCAGACCAGGTAGACCGCGCCGGGCCCCAGCCGCTCGTTCCACTCCCGGACCGCGCCCACCGCCCGGTGCTGTACGGCGGGCAGGGACTCCCCACCGGGAAACGTCGCGGCGCTGGGGTGGTTCTGCACGACCGGCCAGAGCGGGTCCTCGGTCAGCTCGCCGAGCGGGCGGCCCGTCCAGTCGCCGTAGCGGCACTCGCCGAACCGCTCGTCGACCAGCACCTCTCTCCGGCGCCCCGCGGCGACGGCCAGGGCGGTCTCGCGGCAGCGTTCCAGGGGGCTGGAGACGATCGCGTCCAGTTCCAGGGACGCCAGCCGCGCGGCCAGCGCCTCCGCCTGCGCGCGTCCGGCGGCGCTGAGGTGGACGCCCGGCGTCCAGCCGGCCAGGACGGGGCCGGTGAGGTCGGTCAAGCCGTGTCTGGCCAGCAACAAGGTCGTCACGCGGGCAAGTCTTGCACGCCCTGCTCCACTACTTTTAACCGGCCGGGCGGTACCCTGGCCGGATCATGGAGCAGCGCTATGTGGGCCGGAGCGGCCTGTCGGTATCCCGGCTCGGCCTGGGGACGATGACCTGGGGGCGTGACACCGGCGCGGAGGAGGCCGCGGCGCAGCTCCGGACGTTCGCCGAGGCCGGCGGCACCCTCATCGACACCGCCGACGTCTACACCGGCGGCGAGGCGGAGAGGCTGGTGGGGCGGCTGATCCGCGACACGGTACCGCGCTCGGAGCTGGTGCTGTCCACCAAGGCCGTGCTCACCCCCACCGGGCGCCGGCCCCGGGACGCCTCCAGGAGGCACCTGATCGCGGCCGTCGACGCCTCCCTGACCCGGCTCGGGGTCGACGAGGTGGACCTGTGGCAGCTGCACGCCTTCGATCCGGAGGTACCGCTTGAGGAGACCATGGCCGCGGTGGACGCCATCGTCTCCTCCGGGAGGGCGGCCTACGCCGGGGTGTGCGACTACACGGGCTGGCAGCTCGCCGCGGCGGCGGTCGGCCAGCGGGCGGCGCCCGGCCGGGTGCCGATCGTCGCCGCCCAGGTCGAGTACTCGCTGCTGGCACGGGAGGCCGAACGGGAGCTGATCACGGCGGCCGAGTACGTGGGCGCCGGGGTGCTGGCCTGGTCCCCGCTCGGCAGGGGGGTGCTCACCGGCAAGTACCGCACGGGCATCCCCGCCGACTCGCGGGCCGCGACCCCGCACTTCGCCGACTTCGTCACGCCCTACCTGGACGAGCGGTGCCGCCGGGTCGTGGAGTCGGTGACGACCGCGGCCGAGGGGCTCGGCGTGTCCCCCCTCGCGGTCGCCCTGTCCTGGGTCCGCGACCAGCCCGGGGTGACCTCGGCCATCGTCGGCGCCCGCACCCAGGCTCAGCTCGCCGGGGTGCTCCAGAGCGAGGAGCTGGTTCTGCCGGTGGAGATCCGCGAGGCCCTCGACGACGTCTCGGCCGACTGAACGCGGACCGGCGAAGAGCGGGACCGCTCCGGCGAGGCCCCCCCCAAGCCGAAGAGCCCTTAAACCGCGGAAGCCCCCTCGGCCACAACAGAATAAGAATCTATCTCGCGTATCACTACTGGATACCGAATCGCAACTTTACGTGGAAAATCCCGGCCCCCCCACAAAACTGTCAGTGGTGACGGGAGGGGCACCCTGCGTGTCGGCGAGATCCCGTCGTTGATGTACGAGGGGGACAAGTGCGAACTGCGATCTCTGCCGGCGCCCTGGCGTTGACGCTGAGCGGCGTGCTGGTCGTCGCGGCCGCCCCTGTGAACGCCGACGACGGGACGAGCGACTGCGGAGGCGGTCTGCTGGGCGAGGTGACCGGCGGGCTCTGCAAGGCCGTGGGCACGGTCAACGACGTCGTCGGCGGCCTCACCGGCGGTCTCACCGGCCTCGGCGGCGCCCAGGGCTCCTCCGCCCCGCCGCCGGCCCCACCCCCGGCCCAGCCCGCCACGGCGCCGGTCCCCCCCGGCTCCGGGACGGGAACGCTCCCGGACCTCCCGGCTCCCCCCGCGGTGACGGCGGAGATCGCCGCCACCGAGCCCGGGGGCGGGCCGACTCCGGCGGTCGCGGACAAGACCTGCGCGCCAGGACCGGGAGCCCCGGGGTGCGCGGCCCCGCCGACCCCGCCGACCCCGCCTGAGCGGCGCGGCCGGGCACGGCCGCCGGCGTCGCCCCGGCCCGCTCCCCCTCGGCGGAGCACACCGCGTTTCACGGGGGAGGAGGAGCCGGCGATCCCGCTGCGGGAACGGCCCCGCCCGCCGTCCCCCCGCCCCCTCGTGAAGAGCGAGCGGCGGGAGCCTGCGATCCGCGACCTGCCCCCCGTGATCGACGCCGAGGCGCCCCGGCTGGAGCTGCTGTGGCCCACGGGCCCGGTCATGCGGGGGTTCCGCCGGACGGTCACCCCCACCCGTTCACCCGACCCGCTGGGCACCGCGCTCACCGCCACGCTGCTGGCCGGGGCGGCCCTGACCGTCCGCGTGCTGTACGTCAGACGGGCCGCCGAGAAGTCGATGCCGCTGGAGCCGCTCCGGGCGCGGCGGCACCGGACGGCCTAGGGCGGCCCTTGCGCGCGGGAGCCCGAGGAAGGCGCCAGCCGCCTCAGGCCCCGCCTCAGGCGCCGATCGCGTGCACGCCGCCGTCGACGTGCACGATCTCACCGGTCGTGGCCGGGAACCAGTCGGACATCAGCGCCAGGCAGGCCTTGGCCGCCGGCACGGTGTCGCTCAGGTCCCAGCCGAGCGGCGCCTTCTCCGGCCAGCTGTCCTCGAACTCCTTGAAGCCCGGGATGCTCTTGGCGGCCATCGTGCGCAGCGGCCCGGCGGCCACCAGGTTGACGCGGATGCCGTGCTGGGCGAGGTCACGGGCCAGATAGCGGGAGCAGGACTCCAGGCCGGCCTTGGCCACGCCCATCCAGTCGTACACCGGCCAGGCCCTGCTGGCGTCGAAGTCGAGCCCGACGACCGCGCCCCCCTCCTTCATCAGGGGCAGGCAGGCGACGGCCAGCGCCTTGAAGGAGTAGGTCGACACGTGCAGGGCGGTCGCCACGTCCTCCCAGGAGGTGTTGAGGAAGTTTCCGCCCAGGCAGCTCTGCGGGGCGAAGCCGATGGAGTGGACCACGCCGTCGAGCCCGTCCAGATGCTCGCCGACCCGGTCGGCCAGCGAGTCGAGGTGGTCGGTGTCCTGCACGTCCAGCTCGACCACCGGCGGCGGCTCGGGCAGCCGCCGGGCGATGCGCTCGACCAGGCTGAGCCGGCCGAACCCGGTCAGCACCACCCGCGCGCCCTCCTGCTGGGCCAGCCTGGCCACGGAGAAGGCGATGGAGGCGTCGGTCAGGACGCCGGTGACCAGGATGCGCTTGCCTTCGAGGATTCCCATGCCGCTCAGTGTCCCATTCCCAGACCGCCGTCGACCGGGATCACGGCCCCGGTGATGTAGGCGGCGTCGTCGCCGGCCAGGAATCTGACCACCCGCGCGACCTCCCCGGCGTCGGCGTAGCGGCCCAGCGGGATGCTCTTGCGGATCTGCTCCCGGTGGGCGGGGTCGAGTTCGGCCGTCATGTCGGTCTCCACGAACCCCGGGGCGACCACGTTGACCGTGATGCCCCGTGAGCCCAGCTCCCGGGCCACCGACCGGGCGAAGCCGATCATCCCGGCCTTGGAGGCGGCGTAGTTGCTCTGCCCCGCGGCGCCGAGCATGGCCACCACCGAGGAGATCAGCACCATCCGGCCGCGCTTGAGCCGGAGCATGCCGCGCGTGGCGCGCCTGGCCACCCGGTAGGCACCGGTCAGGTTGGCGTCGACGACCTCGGCGAAGGTCTCCTCCTTCATCATGGGCAGCAGCGTGTCCCTGGTGATGCCCGCGTTGGCGACGAGCACCTCGACCGGGCCGTGCTCGGCCTCGACCTTCTCGAACGCCGCGTCCACCTCGGCCGTGCTGGTCACATCGCATCGCACGCCGAACAGCCCCTCGGGGGGCTGCCCGGAGCGGTAGGTCACGGCGACGGCGTCGCCGGCCTCGGCGAATTCACGGGCGATCGCGAGGCCGATGCCGCGATTGCCGCCGGTTACGAGAACAGATCGAGCCATGGAACCGACGCTATCCGCTACCGGGCGGTAAACCAGTTGTCCGTGGGGGACAAGATCACAGGGCTAGGATCGTCGACATGCGCCAGATCGATCCCGATTTCCTCGCCCTGCCCATGAGGCGCCTGGCGGACGCGGCCCTGCAACGTGCCCGTGACCTCGGCGCCGAACACGCCGACTTCCGGTTCGAGCGCGTCCGCGCGGAGACCCTGCGTCTGTCCGACGCCCGGCTGGAGGGTTCCAGCGACGCCGACGACCTCGGCTATGCCGTACGGGTCGTCAAAGACGGCACCTGGGGCTTCGCCGCCGGCATCGAACTCACCGCCGAGGCGGCCGTACGGGTCGCCGAGCAGGCGGTGGAGGTGGCCGGCGTCTCCGCGGCCGTCAACCGCGAACCCGTCGAGCTGGCCCCCGAGCCGGTTCACTCCGACGTCGTCTGGGTGTCGTCCTACGAGGTCGACCCGTTCGAGGTTCCGCTGCGCGACAAGGTCGATCTGCTCGCCGACTGGTCGTCCGGCCTGCTGAGGGACCCGCGGGTGGACCACGTCCAGGCCGCGCTGATGCAGGTCAAGGAGCAGAAGTTCTACGCCGACACCGCCGGCACCTCCACCACCCAGCAGCGGGTGCGCCTGCACCCCCACCTGGAGGCGACGAGGGTCGAGGACGGCCGCTTCGAGTCGATGCGCACGCTGGCCCCGCCGGTCGGCCGGGGCTACGAGTACCTCACCGGCACCGGCTGGGACTTCCCCGGAGAACTGGCCGGCCTCCCCGAGCACCTCGCCGAGAAGCTCAAGGCCCCCTCGGTCGAGCCGGGGCGCTACGACCTGGTCATCGACCCGTCGAACCTGTGGCTGACGATCCACGAGTCCATCGGGCACGCCACCGAGCTGGACCGCGCGCTCGGCTACGAGGCGGCCTACGCCGGCACCAGCTTCGCCACCTTCGACCAGCTCGGCACGCTGGTGTACGGCTCGCCGGCGATGAACGTCGTCGGCGACCGCACGGTGGAGCACGGGCTGGCGACGATCGGCTACGACGACGAGGGGGTGGCGACCAGGAGCTTCGACATCGTCTCCGGAGGCGTCCTGACCGGCTATCAGCTCGACCGGCGGATGGCCCGGCTGAAGGGCCTGGGGGCCTCCAACGGCTGCGCCTTCGCCGACTCTCCCGGCCACACGCCGCTGCAGCGCATGGCCAACGTCTCGCTGCTGCCGGCCCCCGGCGGCCCGTCCACCGAGGAGCTCATCTCCGGCGTGGAGCGCGGCATCTACGTCGTGGGCGACAAGAGCTGGTCCATCGACATGCAACGCTACAACTTCCAGTTCACCGGGCAACGCTTCTACCGGATCGACGGTGGCAGGCTCGCGGGCCAGCTCCGCGACGTGGCCTACCAGGCCACGACCACCGACTTCTGGCGCTCGATGGCGGCGGCGGGCGGCCCGCAGACCTACGTGCTCGGCGGCGCGTTCAACTGCGGCAAGGGGCAGCCCGGCCAGGTCGCCCCGGTCAGTCACGGCTGCCCGTCGGTTCTCTTCAACGACGTGCGGATCCTCAACACCCTGCAGGAGAGTGGAAAGTGAGCGGGCGGGGCACCCCCGGGCACAGGCCTCGGGTCCCCTCCGGCGAGGGCGCGCCCACCTTCGGATCGGCGACCAGCACCGCACACCGGGGAACGTCCCGGCCCGGCACGGAACGAGGAGTGGCATGAGTCCTCAGGAGATGATCGAGAAGGCGCTGGACCTCTCCACGGCCGACGACACCGTCGTGATCGTGGACGAAAGCTCCGGCGCCAACCTGCGGTTCGCGGGCAACACTCTCACCACCAACGGCGTGAACCGCTCCTCGCGGCTCACCGTGATCTCGATCGCGGGCCGCGGGGTGGGCGTGGTGTCACGGGCGGCGGTCCGTCCCGAACAGCTCGCCGACGTCGTCGCCGCGGCCGACCGGGCGGCCGAGGACGCCCAGCCGTCGGAGGACGCCCGGCCGCTGGTCGGGGAGAGCCGCTCCGCGGACTGGGACCTTCCGGCGGAACCCACCTCCATCGGCGTGTTCGGCGCGCTCGCCCCGGCGCTCGGCGAGACGTTCGCCGCCGCCGAGGCGGGGGGCCGCAGGCTGTACGGCTTCGCCGAGCACCTCCTCACCACCACCTTCGTGGGCAGTTCGACGGGGGTGAGGCTGCGGCACACCCAGCCCACCGGCCGGCTGGAGCTGAACGCCAAGTCGGCCGACATGAGGCGCTCGGCGTGGACGGGCGTCGCCACCGGCGACTTCTCCGACGTTGACGTGGCCGTGCTGGACGCCTCCTTGACCCGGCGCCTGGACTGGGCGAAGAACCGCGTCGACCTGCCGGCGGGCCGGTACGAGACGCTGCTGCCCCCGACCGCCGTGGCCGACCTGATGATCTACCTGTACTGGACGGCCGGGGCGAGGGACGCGATGGAGGGCCGCACGGTCTTCTCCGCCCCCGGTGGCGGCACGCGTGTCGGGGAGACCCTCTCCTCCCTGCCGATCCGCCTGCACAGCGACCCCGCCGCGCCGGGCGTCGCGTGCGCGCCGTTCGCGGTGGCGCACGCCTCCAGCCGCCAGAGCTCGGTGTTCGACAACGGCCTGTCGCTGGCTCCCACCGACTGGATCGCCGACGGGAGGCTGGCGAACCTGCTGCAGACGCGGCACTCGGCCGAGCTGACCGGGCTGCCGGCGACCCCGGCGATCGACAACCTGATCATGACGGGTCCCGAGGGCGGCCGGTCGCTGGAGGAGATGATCGCCTCCACCGAGCGCGGCCTGCTGCTCACCTGCCTGTGGTACATCCGCGAGGTGGACCCGCAGAGCCTGCTGCTGACCGGGCTGACCCGTGACGGCGTCTATCTGGTGGAGAACGGCGAGGTCGTGGGCGAGGTGAACAACTTCCGCTTCAACGAGAGCCCGGTGGACCTGCTCGGCCGCCTCACCGAGGTCGGGGCCTGCGAGCGGACCCTGCCGCGCGAGTGGAACGACTACTTCACCCGCACCGTCATGCCCGCGATCCGGGTGCCCGACTTCAACATGTCGACGGTCAGCCAGGCGAACTGAGCGCCCCTGCGCGCCTCGGGGTCCGTCGTGCCCGCGGGCCCCGGGTCGCCGCGGCGCGCCCCCGCGGGCGACCCGACCGGCCCGGCGGCCCGCCCTCGAAACGGCTCAGGCGTCCTCAAGGCGGAAGCCGACCTTCATGCCGACCTGGAAGTGGCCGATCTCGCCGTCGACGATGTGTCCCCTGATCTCGGTCACCTCGAACCAGTCGAGGTGACGCAGGGTCTGGGAGGCACGCCGGACGCCGTTGCGCACGGCCGCCTCGACACTCTCCTCGGAGGTACCCACTATCTCGGTGACCCGGTACGTACGATCCGTCATATCTCCTCCTTGCCGAAGGCCATGGTCGCACGCGCTTTCGGACCCGGCGGGGGGCAGGTCTAGGTTGGAGGGGTGAGGAGACCGCACACGCGGCGGACGGTCCACCGGGTGACCGACGCCCAGCCCTCGTTGAGCGAGGACATCGGCAGGCGTGAGAGAAGCTACTTCATCAAAATGGGGATCCGGCTGCTCTGCCTGATTCTCGCCTTCACCGTGCCCGCTCCGCTGCCCGTGCGGGTGCTGTTCTTCGCGGGTGCGATCTTTTTGCCGTATGTTGCCGTGATCGGGGCCAACGCCCCCCGGCGCGAACCTCCGTCAGCCCTGGATGTTACGGACGACAGCCGGAACGAGATCCCGCGCCACCGACGCGAGATCGGGTCGTGACTAAGTCTTGACGCATCTCAAGGGTTGGAGGTGTACGCTTTAACCAAGTGCCCTGGTCCCCCGTCGGGGCACTGGTGCCGGCGTTCCGGGCCCCCGTCGGAACGCCGATGAAGCGGCGCCGGGTGGTTTGCCCCCGTAACCACCCGGCGCCGCCCTCTTTTCCGGCCTCCGGCGCCGCCGTCCTCTGCGCCCCCTTCCGTGCCCGGCCGTACCCCGGGAAGGGGAGGGACGCCGGTTGCGACGCTAGCCGTCCCCCTCCTTCGCATCCCTTTCCCAGCCGCGCGCCAGCGCGGTCAGCCGCGCCACCGCCTCCGGAGGCACCGAGCCGGCCCCCTGGGCCAGTCCCAGCACGTACGCCGTCAGCGGCGCGGCCGGGCGCGCCACCCCGTGGGCGACCTCCTTGGTCAGGTCCAGCAGCGCGTCCCGGTCGACCTTCTGGGGGTCGACACCCAGCTCCCGGCAGACCAGCTCGATCCATTCGGCCAGTACGTTCACCGCGTCACTCCCCATTCACCCTCGTCCGCCCTACCTGTTCACGTCTCATCTCTTTCATCTCCGCTCCCGCCGCCGCCCGTCCCCCCGGTTCCGGGACGGGCCCGGCGGCCCCGGGCCCGCCGCAGGTCGTCCGCCGTGTCGCAATCGAACCACGGCCGCCCGGGAAGGCGGACCCGGGCCGGGGCGAGCGGGGCCAGCAGCCCGTGCAGCGACCGCCCGTCATAGCGGGCCAGCGCCCGGACGAGCTCCGCCGTGCACCAGGCTCCGGCGAGCCACTGCTCCCGGCCGTCGTCGTCGACGAGCACCGCTCCCGTCCCCGCCCCGCCCGCGGCCTCCAGCAGCGCCGAGACGTGCCCGGGCTCCAGGAAGGGCAGGTCTGCCGCGAGCAGGGCCACCCACGGCGCGGTCACCTCGGCCAGTCCCGCCCTCAGGGCGGGGACGGGCCCGGCGCCGGGGGGATCCTCGCGCCGGAACAGCGCCCGGGGCAGCCCCGGGCGGGGTGCTCCCACGACGATCAGTCTTCCGGCCCGCGGCACGGCCGCCGCCACCGAGGCGATCAGCGTGCGCCCGGCGACGCGAAGGCCGGGTTTGTCCCGCCCGCCGAGCCGCCGCGCCAGGCCGCCCGCCAGGATGCACGCGTCGTGAGGGGCGCTCATCCGCCGATCGCGGACATGGGGCGGGAGGGCTGGAGGAAGGACCGGTCGTCGATGCCGTGCCCGGCCT
Source organism: Streptosporangium violaceochromogenes (assembly GCF_014654615.1). Classification (GTDB taxonomy): domain Bacteria; phylum Actinomycetota; class Actinomycetes; order Streptosporangiales; family Streptosporangiaceae; genus Streptosporangium; species Streptosporangium violaceochromogenes. The sequence goes on from NZ_BNBB01000009.1 coordinate 119,635, forward strand.
TCTTGGTCCGCACCGCGGCCCGCCAGCGCTCGGCGAGCTCGTCGTCGCCGGCGCCCGAGCGCATCGCGGTCCGCAGGTCGGACTCCTCGGTGGCGAACAGGCAGTTGCGGATCTGGCCGTCGGCGGTGAGCCGCACGCGGTCGCAGGCGCCGCAGAACGGCCGGGTGACCGAGCCGATCACCCCGACCCGGGCCGGCCCGCCGTCGATCGAGAACAGCTCCGCCGGGGCGCTTCCCCGCTCGGCGGGGTCGGCCTCCGTCAGCGCGAACTCCTCGCGCAGCCTCGCGAGGATCTCCTCGGCGGTGACCATGTTCTCCCTGCGCCAGCCGTGCTGGGCGTCGAGCGGCATCTGCTCGATGAACCGGAGTTCGTACCCCCGCTCCAGGCAGTACCGCAGCAGCGGCACGGCCTCGCGGTCGTTGACGCCGCGCATCAGGACCGCGTTGACCTTGACGGGGCGCAGCCCGGCGGCGCCGGCCGAGGCCAGGCCGTCGAGCACGTCGGTCAGCCGGTCACGGTGGGCCAGCCTGCGGAACGTCTCCGGCTCCAGGGTGTCCAGGGAGACGTTGACGCGGTCCAGGCCCGCCTCGGCCAGCGGCGCGGCCAGCCGGACGAGGCCGATGCCGTTGGTGGTCAGTGAGATCCGGGGGCGGGGGCGGAGCGCGGCGGTGCGGGCCACGATGTCCGTCAGCTCCCGCCTGAGCAGCGGCTCGCCGCCGGTGTAGCGCACCTCGGTGACGCCCAGGCGGCCGACCCCCACGGCCACCAGGCGGACGATCTCGTCGGCGCTGAGCAGTTCGGGCCGGGGCAGCCAGTCGAGCCCTTCGGGGGGCATGCAGTACGAGCACCGCAGATTGCAGCGGTCGGTGAGAGACACCCTCAGATCGGTCGCCACCCGGCCGAACGAGTCTCGCAGCACGGCCTCATCTCCTTACACGTCCCCTGATCTTCGCGCCCTTCGGCGAGGGGCCGCGCGAAGGACCCGCCCCCGGCGCGCGGGGACCGGACCTCCTTCACAGCGACAACATCATCGCCGGTCGGTTGATTCCCGAAGGACGCTTTCGTCCCGTCCGGCACGGACGTTCCGGCCCCGCCGTCTCCGAAGGGCCGGGCGGATCGGCGGACGTCCGGCATGCCCTCTTCTCCCCCGCTTTCTCCCCTTCCGCCGGCCCCGGTAATGCGCCGCTAATTTCCCGGAAACCATTCAGGCGATTAATAGACATATGTCTATTTATCGCATAACGCTTTGGCGTCAAACGTCCACCGTGTCACGGAAAGCACAGATGACACGCTCATAATCCGTAGCGACAACCTCCGCGACGCGAAGGGAGCCGGACCCGTGAGCTTGGCACCGGGCGGGCGCATACGCGGGCTGCTCCTCGCGGCCTCCCTCCTTGCGGTCCTGCCCCTCTCCCCTCCGACGCAGGCCCAGGCCGCCCGCGCCCCGGCCGGGCCGTACGGCGAGGCCTCACCACCCACACGCGCCGCCCCCGCCGGTCTTCTCCCCTCGCCTCCCACCGCCGCGGTCGCCGAGGAGGGGGACGCCACGCGGGAGACGCCCCCGGGGCCGGACTCCTTCCCCGCCGGTGCGCCACCGGGCGCGGGCGGCCTTCCCGCGGCGCGCGCGAAGGCACCGGACGACGCCTCCCACGCCCCGGCGCGCGACTCCGCGACCGGCGAGGAGGCGATCCAGGCCGTTCCCTTCCTCGTGGGCTCCGGCCTCATCCTCCTGGCGGTGGTCCTGGTGTTCCGCCGGACGCTCCACACCGACCGGCTGCTGGAGAAGGCCAGGAGGTCCCGCCCGCCCCGGCCCGCGGGGCCCCGTGGCCGCACCGGCGCGGCCCACGACGCCGAAAGGCCGTCCCAGGACACCGCCCCGCCGGCGGAGGCCGAGAGGCGAATACACGAATAAGCCTGATAATCCGATAAGTGATACCCGTGGCCTCCGCGAATTAATTCGGTGGGATCTTTCCCGGCATGTCGGCACACTTGACCTCACGTCAATGAGGGAGACCGCCATGCCGAACCAGCCCGTACCCAACCTCCTGTCGTGGGCGAGCGAGATCGACCCCGGCGCGATCGAGCAGGCCGCCCGCGCCTCCCGGCTGCCGTTCGTGGCGGGCCACGTCGCCCTCATGCCGGACGCCCACGTCGGCATCGGCGCGACGGTCGGATCGGTGATCCCCACCGAGGGGGCGATCATCCCCTCCGCCGTGGGCGTCGACATCGGCTGCGGCATGATCGCGACCGAGACGACGCTCACCGCCACCGACCTCCCCGACACCCTCGACGCCCTGATGCCCCTGGTGGAGGAGCGGATCCCCGCGGGCGTGGGCAAGGGGCACGAGGACCGGGCCACCGACCGCGCCCTGGACGACCTCGGCCTGCCGCACACCGGCCTGACCGCCAGGCAGGAGAGGACGGTTGCGACCCAGTTCGGCACCCTCGGGTCCGGCAACCACTTCGTCGAGGTCTGCCTCGACGAGCGCGACCGGGTCTGGACGGTGCTGCACTCCGGTTCGCGCGGCATCGGCAACCAGCTCGCGACCAGGCACATCGCCGCCGCCAAGGCGCTGATGAGGAAGCACCTCGTCGGCCTGGAGGACCCCGACCTGGCCTACCTGGTCCAGGGCACCGCGGAGTTCACCGCCTACGTGGAGGACATGCTGTGGTCACAGCGCTACGCCATGGCCTCGCGCGCCCGGATGGACAGGGTGCTGAGCCAGGCGCTGTTCCAGGTGGTCGGCCGGGGCTCCCGGGTCCGTGTGATCAACTGTCACCACAACTTCACCCAGCGGGAGAGACACGACGGCAGGGACATGTGGATCACCCGCAAGGGGGCCATCAAGGCCGACGCCGGTGACGAGGGCGTGATTCCCGGGTCGATGGGCACCCGCTCGTACATCGTTCGGGGCCTGGGCAACCCGCTGTCGTACCACTCCTGCTCGCACGGGGCCGGCCGAAGGATGTCGCGCGGCAGGGCCAAGCGGGAGCTGACCACCCACTCCCTGGTCGAGGCGATGGGCGCCCGCACCTGGAACGCGAACCGGGCCGCGGCGCTGGTGGACGAGCACCCGGAGGCCTACAAGCCGATCGACCTGGTGATGGAGGACCAGAAGGACCTCGTCGCCGTCCAGCACACCCTGAGCCAGGTGTTCAACTACAAGGGCTGAAGCGCCTTCTCACCCGTCCCCTCGGCGCCCCCTCGGTCTTCGTGGGCGTGTCAGGGCCGGGTGAGCGCGGTTCCCTGGACGAGCAGGAGCACGACGCCCGCCGCCGCCACGGCGACGGTCGCCGCGAACGGGGCCCGCGGCGACCGTCCCGCCAGCGACGGCCCGGCGGCGGCGAAGGCCCCGGCCCCGGCGAGCACCGCCCATCCGGCGGGGCCGGGCGGCCCCGCCGGGCCGAGGACGAGCAGCCCCGTGGCCAGCAGCGGCGGCAGCGGCGCCAGCGCCCGGACGCGGGTCGCGCCGAGCCGCTGCGGCCAGCCCCGCACCCCCGCGGCGAGGTCCTGGGGGATGTCGGGCAGCACGTCGGCCAGGTGGGCGCCGCAGCCCAGCAGGGCCGAGGCCGCGACCACCCACCACGCGGGCCAGGGACCGCCCGGCAGGCCAAGGGTCACGAACGGCGGGAGCGCGCCGAACCCCACGGCGTAGGGCAGCCACGACAGCGCGGTGGCCTTCAGCCCCAGGTCGTAGGCCCAGGCGGCGGCGACCCCCGTGAGGTGAACGGCCCCGGCCACGATCCCGGACGCCAGGGAGAGCGGCACGCAGAGCGCCGCCGCCGCGACGGCGGCGGCCCACACGGCGCGCGCACCCACCGCGCCGCCGGCGACGGGCTTGCCCGTACGGCCCGCCGCGGCGTCCCGCCGGGCGTCCACCGCGTCGTTGCACCAGCCGATCGACAGCTGGCCGGCGAGCACGGCGGCGGCCACGAGCGCGCACCCGGCGGCGTCACGGCCGCTCGTCACCGCCAGCGCGGTCACCAGGACCGTGACGGCGGCGGTCGGGCCGGGATGGCAGGCCAGCGCCAGCGCCTTCACGACCCCGGGCCGGGATGTCCCGGCCGTCCGGCTTCTCATGAAGGCGATGGTAGGCGTGGTGACGCCGTGACGTCGTGGGCCCGATGAGGCATGCCGTACGCGCAGGTGGGCACAAGGCAGGTGTCCGCGTCGTCCGCTGCCCGGGGGTAACCACCACATGACGCGAATCGCCGCCGTCCGCGGCGCGCTGCCACCGAACCGCCACTCCCAGGCCGAGGTCACCGACGCGTTCGCGCGGCTGTGCCTGCCGGAGGGGGCCGACCGGCGGCTGCTCGACCGCCTGCACGCAAGCGCGCGGGTCGGCTTCCGCCACCTGGCGCTGCCGCTCGACCAGTACGCCAAGCTCGGCGGTTTCGGGGCGGCCAACGACGTCTTCGTCGCGTCCGCCGTCGAGCTGGGGGCGCGGGCGCTGAGCGAGGCGCTGGAGGCGGCCGGACTCGTCCCCTCCGACGTGGACATGATCATGTTCACGTCGGTGACGGGCGTCGCCGCGCCCTCGGTGGACGCCCGGCTGGCCGGCCGGCTCGGCCTGCGCCCCGACGTCAAACGGACGCCGGTGTTCGGGCTCGGCTGTGTGGCGGGGGCGGCCGGGATCTCCCGCCTGCACGACTATCTGCGCGGCTGGCCCGGCCACGTGGCCGCGCTGCTCTCGGTCGAGCTGTGCTCGCTGACGCTGCAGCGCGACGACGCCTCCATGGCCAACCTGGTCGCCGGGGCACTGTTCGGCGACGGCGCCGCGGCGGTCGTGGCCTGCGGCGACGAACGCGGCCCGGCGGGCGGGCGCCCGGCGCCCCGGGGCCCGTCCGTGGTGGCCACCCGCAGCCACCTGTACCCCGGCTCGGAGCACGTGATGGGCTGGGACGTGGGCGACACCGGTTTCCGGGTGCTGCTGGACGCCAGCGTTCCGGACGTGGTACGGACCTACCTGGCCGACGACGTGCACGGCTTCCTCGCCGACCACGGCCTGAAGATCGGGGACGTGACGGCCTGGGTGTGCCACCCCGGGGGGCCGCGGGTGCTGGAGGCCGTCGCCGAGACGCTGGAGCTGCCCCCTGGGGCGCTGGACCTCACCTGGCGGTCGCTGGCCCAGGTCGGCAACCTGTCCTCCTCCTCCGTGCTGCACGTCCTGCGCGACACCCTCGCCCGGCGCCCGCCGCCGCCGGGCACACCGGGGCTGCTCATGGCGATGGGCCCCGGCTTCTGCTCCGAACTCGTCCTGCTGCGCTGGTAGGGGTCGCCGTGCCGTGGTATTTCGCCCTCATCGCGCTCGTCGGGGCCGAGCGCCTGGCCGAGCTGGTGGTCGCCCGCCGTAACGCGCGCTGGAGCCTGGCCCGCGGCGGGACGGTGCACGGGCGCGGCCACTACCCGTGGATGGTCGCCCTGCACACCGGCCTGCTGGCCGGGTGCCTGCTGGAGACGGCCCTGGCCCACCGCCCCTTCGTTCCCGCACTGGGCTGGCCGACGCTGGCCCTGGTGATCGCCGCGCAGGCACTGCGCTGGTGGTGCGTCGTCACGCTCGGCCCGCGCTGGAACACGCAGGTGATCGTGGTTCCCGGCCTGCCGCCGGTGGCGCGCGGCCCCTACCGGCCCGGCCTGCCCCGCCACCCCAACTACGTGGCGGTGGCCGTGGAGGGCGCGGCGCTGCCGCTGGTGCACGGCGCCTGGATCACGGCGCTGGTCTTCACCGCGTTGAACGCCGCGCTGATGGCGGTGAGGATCAGGTGTGAGGACGCGGCCCTGGCCACGCTCCCTCCGCCCTCCCCCGGCAGGGCCCCCGCCCCCGCCCCCGCCGGCGAGGCTCCGGCGTGATCGACGTCCTGGTCGCCGGGGGCGGGCCCGCGGGCCTGGCCACCGCCATCCACGCGGCCCTGGCCGGGATGCGCGCCGTCGTGGTGGAGCCCCGGCCGGTCCCGGTGGACAAGGCGTGCGGAGAGGGGCTGATGCCCACCGGCGCCGCGGCGCTGCGGTCGCTGGGAGTGACGGTGCCGGGCATGGCGCTGCGGGGCATCCGATACCTGGACGGCGGTCACCGGGTCCAGGCGGCGTTCCGCGACGGCGACGGGCTGGGCGTCCGGCGCACCGCGCTGCACGCCGCGCTGGCGCGGCGCGCGGCCGAGGTGGGCGTGGAGGTCGTCGCCGGCAGGGTGGAGGGGGTACGGCAGGGCGACGACGGCGTCGAGGCCGCGGGGCTGCGGGCCCGCTGGCTGGTGGCCGCCGACGGACTGCACTCCCCGCTGCGCGCCCTGCTGGGCCTGGAGCTGCCCTGCCGGGGGCCGCGCCGCTACGGTCTGCGGCGGCACTACCCGGTCGCACCCTGGACGGATTTCGTCGAGGTCCACTGGGCCGCGGGCGGGGAGGCGTACGTGACCCCCGTGGGCGAGCGGCTGGTCGGCGTCGCCGTGCTGAGCGCGCGCCGCAGGCCCTACCGCGAGCACCTGGCGGACTTCCCCGCCCTGCTGGCCAGGCTGGAGGGCCCCGCCGCGACCCCGGTGCGGGGCGCCGGGCCGCTGCGGCGGCGGGTGCGCTCCCGGGTCGCCGGGCGGGTCCTGCTGGTCGGCGACGCGGCCGGCTACGTCGACGCGCTCACCGGCGAGGGGGTGTCGCTGGCGCTGCTCGCGGCCCATGCCCTGGTGGGGTGCCTGCGGGCGGGCACCCCCCACCTGTACGAGAGCGCCTGGCTGCGGCTGTCGCGCCACCACCGGCTGCTCACCGGGGCGCTGCTCGCGGCCGCCAGGCGCCGGGCGTCGGCACGGCTGATCGTCCCGGCCGCCCGGCTGATGCCCGCCCTGTTCGGCGCGGCGGTACGGGCACTGTCCTGACGGCCCCCGGTGGAGGGGCGGGTGAGGGGGCCGGCCCTTCCCCCCGCCTCGCCTCCACCGGCGCCGGTCACCGGAGGACGGGGCTGAGGCGGGAGGCGTAGTGTCCCGTCTGGGCGAAACGCACCCGCCACTCGCCGCTCCCCCGCTCGGGAAGGGCGCGCACGAACCGGCCCCGCACGTCCGTGGTGACCGTGGCCGCCTTCTCCCAGTCCTCCTCCCCCGCCCTCCGGTGCAGGATGTCGACGGGCCGCTCGGAGAAGGGGGCGTAGTCCACATACCCCTGCGGATCGACCCGGTTGAGCACACCCCTGATCCTCACCGCCTCGGAGCCCTTCCCGACCACCCGGACCGCGCTGAACCTGGTCTCGCGCCTCAGCCAGAACGCGGCGCGGCCGGTGGCCGTGACACCGCCCGCCCCCCTGGCGGTCGCGGTGACGGTCCAGCGCCCCGCCGGATACCACCGGGTCAGCGCCTTGTCCGGCAGGAACCGCCAGGTCTCCCAGCCCTGCCGGGCCCGCGGGCCGGTCGCCTGGGCCGCCGCCGCGCCGGTCGGCCCGCCGGTCGGCCCGCCCGCGGGCGGCGCGGGCGTCCCTTGGGGGGTGACGATGTACGCCGGGGCCGACGGCCCGGCCCCCTGCCCGGTTCCGGCTCCCGGAGAGGCGGGCCTCGCCGTGACGCCGGGCGGCACGCCCGGCTCGACCTCGATCGTCACCCCGGCCGGATCCTCGACCCCCCGGGCCACCACCTCGATCACCAGCCGCACCGCCCCGGCCGGCCCGACCACGGGGGAGTCCGGGTTGAGGGTTATGGAGCGGATCACCGGCCCCTCGGCGGGTTCCGCCCCGGCCTGCGTCGGCGAAAGGACGCCCCCCGCCACCAGCAACGCGATAAGGACTCTCATACGCCAGGAGGCTAGGGATCGCCCGGTAATGGCAGGGGGGAGGACACACGTCCCCTTGGGCAAAGCGCGGGTACGGCGAAGGAGCCCTTCGCCGTGCCGGGAACGCGGGCGCCCGGTCGACGCGGGCGCTCAGTCGCGGTACAGGTCGTCGATCACCTCGGCGTAGCGGGCGTGGACGACGCGCCGCCTGAGCTTCAGGCTCGGCGTGAGCTCCTGGGTCTCGGCCGTCCACTCCCACGGCAGCAGCCGCCAGCGCTTGACCTGCTGGACACGGGCCAGGCGCGCGTTGGCCGCGGCGACCGCGCCGCCGACGGCCTCAAGGACGGCGGGGTGGCCGGCGAGGTCGGCGAGGCCGGTGAACGCGACGCCCCGGCCCCTCGCCCAGCCGGCGGCCGCCTCGCCGTCCAGGGTGAGGAGCGCCACCGGGTACGGCCGGCCGTCGCCGTAGGCCAGGGCCTGGCCGACGAGGGGATGCTCCGTCAGCAGGCCCTCGATGTTGGCCGGGGAGATGTTCTCGCCGCCGGAGGTGATGATGATCTCCTTCTTGCGGTCGACGATGGTGAGGAAGCCGTCCTCGTCGAGGGCGCCCACGTCGCCGGTGCGCAGCCAGCCGTCCTCGTCCAGCAGTTCGGCGGTCGCTCCGGGCCGGTTCAGGTAGCCGCGGGCGTTGGCGGGGCTGCGGGTGAGGATCTCGCCGTCGTCGGCGATGCGCACCTCGACCCCCGGGCCGGCCTGGCCCACGGTGCCGAGCTTGAAGCGGCCCGGCGCGTTGGCGGTGAAGGCGCCGGTGGTCTCGGTCATGCCGTACAGGTCGAGCACGCACAGCCCGAGGCCCGCGAAGAAGCGCTGCACCTCCGGCGGCATCGGCGCGGCGGCGGTGCCCAGCCAGGTCGCGTTGTCCAGGCCGATCAGCGAGCGGACGGCCGACAGCAGCGCGGCGTCGGCCCGCTCGTAGGCGGCCCGGACCTCGGCGGTGGGCGTCCGGCCGTACTGGAGGGCCTCGACGTAGGCCAGGCCGGCGGCCATGGCCTGGCGCGCGCCCTCCCGCCGCTCCGGCGGCTGCTCCGCGAGCAGCGCCCGCAGCCGCGCCGCCATCTTCTCCCAGACGCGCGGGACGCCGAAGAACAGCACGGGCCTGACCCGGCCGAGGACGGCGCCCAGCCGCGCGCGGTCGGTGCAGAAGTAGACGTGGGAGAAGCGGAACAGCGGCAGGTAGAGGCTCAGCACCCGCTCGGCGATGTGCGCGTAGGTGAGGTAGGAGATCTGGGTGCCCCGCTCGGGCGGTTCGGCGATCCGGGCGGTGGCGACGACCTCGAAGAACACGTTGCGGTGGGTCAGCGGCACGCCCTTGGGGTCGCCGGTGGTGCCCGAGGTGTAGAGCACCGTCAGCACGTCCCCGGCGGACACCGCGCGCCACCGGGCCTCGACCGAGGCCGGGTCCCCGGCCAGCCGCTCGCGTCCCAGGGCCAGAAGGTCGTCCCAGGTGAGGAAGCGGTCGCCGGGCGGGGCGCCCTCCAGCATGACGACCGTGCGCAGGCCGGGAAGGTCGTCCAGCGCCGGCCCCCATCGGGCCAGGTCGTCCGGGCCGCCCAGCACCGCGATCCTCGCGCCGACGTCGGCGGCGACGAAGGCCACCTGCTCGGGGGAGAAGGTGGGGTAGACCGAGCACGACACGCCCCCGGCGTGCACCGCGCCCAGGTCGGCCAGGACGTGCTCGCTGCGGTTGGCCGTCATCAGCGCGACCGTCTCCCCCGGGCGCAGCCCGAGCGCGGCGAACGCCGCGGCGACCTCCAGGACCCTCCGCCTGACCTCGGCGTAGGTCAGGGTCCTCCACCCCTCCCCCGCCTCGTCGGAGTAGGCCGGGGAGCCGGGGTGGCGCTCGGCGGCCTCCCTCAGCTGGGCACAGACGGTGCGGTCCGCGATCTCCCGCTCGATCGCCGCACGCTCCTCAAGGACACCCGTCATGATCGCGCCTCCCGAAAGCGCTCACCCGCACCCGTGTCCTGAATCGCATCACACCGATCCACCGGGAACAAGGCCTCGCGGCCGGCCGGCCGGAGCACGGCGAGCGGCCCGTCCCCCCGGCGCCCCCGTACGTAGAGTTGACCTGTCGTCACACATGACGCCGGGGGGCACCATGACATCGGGGACACACGGTGGCGAGAAAACGTTTTTCGGACATCCCCGGGGTCTCGCCACGCTCTTCGGCACCGAGATGTGGGAGCGTTTCAGCTGGTACGGCCTGCGCGCCATCCTGGCCACCTTCATGGCCGCCTCCCCGGCCACCGGGGGCCTGGGGCTGAGCGAGGCCACCGCCCAGGCGGTCGTCGGCGTCTACGGCGCCCTCATCTATCTCGTCGCCCTGCCCGGCGGCTGGATCGCCGACCGGATCCTCGGCGCCCGCAGGGCGGTGTTCTGGGGCGGCTTCGTCATCATGTGCGGGCACATCAGCATGGCCGTCCCGGTCACGGGCGGCGCCTTCGTCGCGCTGGGCCTGATGCTCGTCATCGCCGGGACGGGCCTGCTGAAGCCGAACATCTCGGCGATGGTCGGCAAGCTCTACCCCGAGGACGACGACGCGCGCCGGGACGCCGGCTTCTCCGTCTTCTACCTGGGCATCAACCTCGGGGCCTTCATCGCACCCCTGGTGGTCGGCCGGCTGGCGTCCGGGGAGCGGTGGCACCTGGGCTTCGGGGCGGCGGCGGTCGGCATGGCCCTGGGGCTGACCCAGTACGTGGCGGGAGGCCGTCACCTGCGGGGTGTGGGCGCCGAGCCCGGTCACCGGCTGACCCCTGCCGAACGCAGGCGTTTCGGCCTCACCGCCCTCGCCGCCGTCGTGGTGGTGGCCGCCGCCCTCGCGGCCTGGGTGGCCTCGGGGACCTTCGGCGTCGACGCCTTCGCGACGGTGACGACGGTGGCCATCGTGATCGTCCCGGTGGGCTACTTCGGCTACATCCTGCTGGGCGACCACGACCTGACGGGCGAGGAGCGCTCCCGGATGCGCGCCTACATCTGGCTGTTCGCGGCCGCCGCGGTCTTCTGGACGATCTACGACCTGGCCCCGACCGTGCTGCTGTTCTTCGCCCAGCACCACACCGACCTGTCGCTGTTCGGCGTGCGGATCACCCCCGCGGCCACGCAGTCGTTCAACCCGCTGTTCATCATGATCTTCGTACCGGTCTTCGCCGCGCTCTGGGTCCGGCTGGGCGACCGGGTGACCGCCCCGCGGAAGTTCGCCTTCGCGCTCCTCATGGTGGGCCTGAGCTTCGTGGTCATGGCGCTGGCCGCCTGGTCGGCCGGGGCGGGGAGGGTGTCGGTGTGGTGGCTGGTGCTGGTCTACCTGGTCCAGGTCTTCGGCGAGCTGGCGCTGAGCCCGGTGGGGCTCTCGGTCACCAGCAAGCTCGCCCCTGGGGCGTTCAAGAGCCAGATGCTGGGGGTCTGGTTCATCGCCACCTCCGTCGGGGACGCGGTGGGCGGGCAGACCGGCCGGCTGAAGGCCCATGTGCCGGATCCGGTGTACTTCCTCATCCTGGCGTCGATCGCCGTGGTGGCGGGGGTGGCGCTGTACCTGTTCGCTCCCCGGCTGCGCGTGATGATGGGGGAGCACGAGGAGGCCGGCCCTCCCCCAAATGGGCATAAAGGAAATCCCATATAGCCGGTCATGGGATGATTTATCGGTGAACCAGTTTCTCGACCTCGTCGGGATCTTCGTCTTCGCGCTCTCCGGCGCACTGGTGGGCGTCCGCAAGCGGCTCGACGTGGTGGGCATGGCCGTGCTGGCGGAGATGACCGCGCTGGGCGGCGGCATCCTGCGCGATTTGATCCTCAACATACGGCCCGCGGCCTTCCACAGCACCGGCTACGTGCTCGTCCCGGTCGCCGCGACGGCGATCGTCTTCTTCTGGCATCCGCAGGTGGAGCGGGTGATGCCCGCGGTGAACATCCTCGACGCGGCGGGGCTGGGCCTGTTCTGCGCGGTCGGCACGGAGAAGGCGATGAACCACGGCCTCAGCCCGCTGCACGCGGCCCTGCTCGGCGTCACCACGGCGGTCGGCGGCGGCATCCTGCGCGACATCCTCGCCGGCCAGATCCCCCGCCTGCTGTACGACCGCCAGCTCTACGCGCTGCCCGCCATGCTCGGCTCGCTGGTCATGGCGGGCCTGTACGGCATGGACCTGCACGGCTGGCCGGCCACCCTGTCGGCGGCCCTGCTCGCCTTCGGGCTGCGTGTCGCGGCCGTGCGCCTGCGGCTGCGCGCCCCGCTGGCCAGGGGTGTCACCCCGGACTGACCCCCTTCGCCCGTCACCGCGGAAAGACCGCCCCCGAGGGCGCCCCGGGCCGAGGCCTCACAGCACGGGGGTCAGCGGCCGGGCCGGGCGGGCGCCGTGCGGCCGGGCCTCCCGGGCCTCGGCGATGCGCGCCACCGCCTCGGCGAGGACCCGCGGGGGCTGGGTGAAGGGCAGGCGCAGGAAGCTCTCCAGCGCGCCGTCCACACCGAACCAGGAGCCGGGGGCGAGCCGCACGCCGTGGCGGGCGGCGGCGTCGGCCAGCGAGGCGCCGAAGGGGCCCGGCAGCCGCACCCACAGCGATCCGCCGCCCGCGGGGACGGTGAAGTCCCAGTCGGGCATGCGCTCGGCCAGCCCCGCCACCAGCGCGGCCCGGGAGGCGGCGAGGGAGCGGCGGCGCTCGGCCCGGGTCTCCTCCATGTCCTGGAACAGCCGGGTCACCACCAGCTGCTCGAAGACGGGTCCGGCGATGTCCACGGTCCCGCGCAGCACGGCCAGCCGGCGGACGAGGGCGGCGGTGGCGCGGATCCAGCCGACGCGCAGCCCGCCCCACCACAGTTTGGAGGCCGACCCGACGCCGATCACCCGCCCGTCGGTGTCGAAGGCGGCCGGGGAGGCGACCTCCGGCACCTCGTCGATCGCCAGCTCGCTCCAGGTCTCGTCCAGCACCAGCGTGGTGTCGTGCCTCCTGGCCGCGCCGACGAGGCCGGCGCGCGTGGCGGCGTCCATCAGGTGACCGGTCGGGTTCTGGAAGTCGGGGATGAGGTAGGCCAGGCGGGGAGACGACTGGCGCATCGCCGAGACCAGCAGGTCCAGGTGCCAGCCGTCGTCGGGGATGCCGACCGGCACGATCCTGGCTCCGCGCAGCCTGGCCGCGTCGATCGCGTGCGGGTAGGTGGGCGACTCCAGCAGCATCGCCTCGCCCGGCGACAGCAGCGCCGTGGTCAGCAGGTGGATCGCGTGCTGGGCGCCCGCGGTGACCAGGATCTGCTCGGGCCGGGTGGCCAGGCCGCGCGCGGTGTAGCGGGCCGCGATCGCCCGGCGCAGCGGGGCGATCCCGACCGGGTCGTAGCCGGTGCCGAGCGCATAACGGGGGTAGCGCTCGGACGCGTCGGCGATCGCCGCCGGCAGTGCCGGCGTGGCCATCGGGGCGGCGGAGTGCAGCGGCAGCAGCCCGTCGTCGGCGGCGGCGATCCACGGGTTGTCGGTGCCCAGGGATCCGGCGTCGGGCAGGGCGGTCCAGCTTCCCGAGCCCTGCCTGCTCTCCAGGTAGCCCTGCTCGCGCAGCCGGTCGTAGGCGGCGGTGACGGTGGTGCGGCTGACGCCCAGCGCCGCGGCGAGGTGCCGCTCGGCCGGGAGCCTCACCCGCACCGGCAGACGCCCGTCGAGGATCAGCGAGCGCACCGCCTGGGCCAGCGCGCGGTAGTACGGCCTGGCCCCCGGCTCGATCGCCGCGAGGCGGGCGAGCTGGGGCCCGCTCAGATATCGGTCCACCTGAGCCAATATAAGGCCACTTATCGCCATTGGCCCTTTTAGTCGGCGAGAGCGGACCGGACGATGGAACCCTATGAGCGAACTCACCCTGCCCGACCTTGGATCGTTCCCCCATCGCCTGCTGCGCCTGTACGCCGGGCTGGCGCTCTACGGGGTGGGCATCGCCCTGCAGATCGAGTCCCGCCTGGGCGGCAGCCCCTGGGACGTGTTCCACCAGGGTCTGTCCACCCGGCTGGGCCTGTCGATCGGCACCTGGATCATCCTGGTGGGCGCTTTGGTCATGCTGCTGTGGATCCCTTTGAGGCAGCGGCCCGGGATCGGCACCGTCAGCAACGCCGTCCTCCTGGGCCTGTTCGCCGACCTCGCCCTGTGGCTGGCTCCGACACCGGAGCCGGCGGCGGCGCGCTGGGCCTACCTGCTGCTCGGCGTCACGGTGACCGGGGCGGCGACCGGCCTCTACATCGGCGCAGGCCTCGGGCCGGGCCCGCGCGACGGCCTGATGACCGGCCTGAACCGCCTGGGCCTGCCCATCGGCCCGGCCCGGACGATCATCGAGGTCACGGTGCTGGCCGCGGGCTGGCTGCTCGGCGGCGTCGTGGGCCCGGGCACCCTCGTGTTCGCCCTGGCGATCGGCCCGATGAGCCAGTTCTTCATGCCCCGGATGCGGCCGGGGGGCTGATCCCGGCCGATGAAGGCGTTAGCGTCGAGCACATGCGGATCGAGGACTACGCTCTCGTCGGCGACATGCAGTCGGCGGCCCTCATCGGCCGCGACGGCTCCGTCGACTGGCTCTGCCTGCCCAAGTTCGACTCGCCGGCCTGCTTCGCGGCGCTGCTCGGCGACAAGCACAACGGCCAGTGGTGGATGGGCCCGGCCGACGCGCAGCGCCCCGACGCCACCCGGCGGCGCTACAAGGGCGAGTCGCTGGTGCTGGAGAGCGAGTGGGACACCCCCGGAGGAACACTCCGGATCACCGACTTCATGCCCACCCGGCACCTCAACCCCGATCTGGTCAGGATCGTGGAGTGCGTCTCGGGCACGGTGGACGTGGCCACCGAGATCCGCATCCGCTTCGACTACGGCCGGATCGTCCCCTGGGTTCGCCGTAGCGACGGCCTGCTCCAGGCCGTCGGCGGTCCCGACTCGGTGTGGCTGCACTCCCCCGTCCCGCTGCAGGGCGGCGACTACGCCCACCGGGCGAGGTTCCGGGTCTCCCAGGGAGACCGCCTGGCATTCGTGTTCACCTGGCACCCCTCGCACGAGGCCAGGCCCGTGGAGATCGACCCCTTTCTGCAACTGACCGAGACCGAGGCGCTGTGGCAGGAGTGGGTGGAACGGTGCACCCACCGCGGCCCCTGGCGCGAGGCCGTGATCCGCTCGCTGATCACGCTCAAGGCGCTCACCTACGCCCCCACCGGGGGCATCGTCGCCGCCCCGACCACCTCGCTGCCGGAGGATCTCGGCGGGGTCCGCAACTGGGACTACCGCTACTGCTGGCTGCGCGACGCCACCATGACGCTGGAGGCCCTCATCGGCGCCGGCTATCTCGACGAGGCCCGCGCCTGGCGCACGTGGCTGCTGCGGGCCATCGCGGGCCGCGCGCAGGATCTGCAGATCATGTACAGCGTGACGGGCGAGCGCCGGGTGACGGAGATGGAGCTCGACTGGCTGCCCGGATACGAGAACTCCCGGCCGGTCAGGATCGGCAACGGCGCGGTCACCCAGCTCCAGCTGGACGTCTACGGGGAGGTGATGGCCTCGCTGTGCCTGTCGCGCGCCTCGGGCATCGAGCCGGACCACCGCGCCTGGACCATCCAGCGCGAAATCGTCGACTACGTCGAGGCGCACTGGGACGAACCCGACGAGGGACTGTGGGAGGTGCGCGGCCCGCGGCGGCACTTCACCCACTCCAAGGTGATGTGCTGGGTCGCCCTGGACCGGGCCGTCAAGCAGGCCGAGGGGTACGACCAGCCCGGCCCGGTCGAGCGCTGGCGGGAGCTGCGCGACCGGATCCACGCCGAGGTCTGCGACAAGGGCTTCGACCCCGAGCGGGGGACCTTCACCCAGTCGTACGGCTCGGCCGAGCTGGACGCCGCGCTGCTGCTGATCCCGGCGGTGGGCTTCCTGCCCCCCGGCGACCCCCGGGTGATCGGCACGGTGGAGGCGGTCCAGCGCGAGCTGATGACCGACGGCCTCGTCCTGCGCTACCCGATAAGCGTCGAGAACGACGTGGACGGCCTGCCCGGCGGCGAGGGGGCCTTCCTGGCGTGCAGCTTCTGGCTGGCCGACGCGCTCACGATGATCGGCCGCAGGGACGAGGCGGTCGAGCTGTTCGAGCGCCTGCTGGCGCTGCGCAACGACCTCGGCCTGCTGTCGGAGGAGTACGACCTCCGTCACGGCCGCCTGGTCGGCAACTTCCCCCAGGCGTTCAGCCACGTCCCGCTGATCCACACCGCGCGCCTGCTCGCCTCCACCGCCGGGGCCGAGGCGGGCCCCGGGGAGGGAACCGGAGCGGGAAGCGGGGAGGAGGGCGAGGCGGAGATGGAAGCCGAGGCGCCCTCCGCGCGGTGAGCCGGGGCCGGAGGGACACAAGACGGGGGCGGCACACGGCGGCGCGGCGGCGCGACGGCGGCACGGCCCGAAAAAAATCCCCGGCCGGGTGCAACAAATCCCCGCGATCACCACTCTCATCTGATGAACATCACATGAGATAAGGAACCACAATGAGCGACTTCGACGTCACCACCGACCTGGTCGACTACGACGGCGACGGCAGCACCGACGCCCAGCTCATCGACGTCGACGGCGACGGCTACGCCGACGAGGAACGTTACGACACCGACGGCGACGGCGTCACCGACGTGGTCTACCTCGACAACGACGGCGACGGCTACATCGACGAGGCCCGGGTCGACTACAACGGCGACGGCGTCGCCGACTACACCCAGACCCAGGGTCCCTTCCCGACTGTCTGATCACACGATCCGGCACGCGCCCGTGTGACCCCGCCGGGAACCCGGACCGGGTCACACGGGCCGCCGACGAGAAAGACGACCCATGAAAGACCGACGCGTGCTCCTGCCCCTGCTGTTCGCGGCCGGGCTGTCCCTGGCCGGTTGCGGTCTGGCGGCGGAAGGGGCCGGCGGTGAGGCGGGCGGCGCCCCCCGGTCCTCGGCGCGGACCGGGGCCGAGCGCGACGACGGCGTCAGGCCCCTGCGTGACGGCGCCGGGCGGGCGGTCGCCCCCGGTGAGGCGGAGGCGACCGGCGGGTTCGCGCTCCCGGTCGAACCGCTGCCGCTCGCGCTGGCGGCGGGGGCACTCGCCGCGGCCGGCTCGGCCCTCTACCTGTGGCGGCGGGGCGGGCGCCCCGCGCAGGCCACGGCCGCCCGGCCGGACGCCTTCGCCGGGCCGGCGACGGCGCCCCCGCCCCCACCCCATACGCCCTCGCCCCACGTGCCCTCGCCTCCGCGAGGAGCCGCCGCGGAGGGCGCGCCCCGAGGGCCCGTGCCGCCCCCCACCGTTCCCGCCGCCGCCGCTCCCGCGGGCCCTCCGGACTCCCCCGGCGCCCGGGGGTCCGACCCTCTGGCCGAAGCCCTGGCCGAGGTCGCCGGAAGCGGGATCAGCCAGGCGCTCACCCAGCAGGTGGAGCGCCTTTTCGCCGAGGGGCATCCGGGGCGGGCGGCCCTGGTGACCGCCTGCATCGGCTGCCGGGACCAGATCGCCGAGCGGCACCCCCGGCTCTCCGGCCTGCTCCTTGAGGGGCTGAACCGGGCCGGGGTCCGGGAGATCGTGGCCGACGGGCATCGCTTCGACCCGCGCCTGCACGAGGCGTTCGGCACCGAGCCGACCGAACGCCCCGAACTGCACGACATCGTGGCCGAGACCGTCAAACGGGGATACGCCGACGGCGACCGCCTGATACGGGTGCCCCAGGTCGCCGTCTACCGCCACGAGCCCTCCGGGCGCGGAACGGCGCCGTGAGCGGCTCAGTTGCCGGCGAGAGCGGCCTGAAGCCGCCTTCTGGCCCGGTGGATCCACGCCCTCACCGTGTTCAGCGGTACCTCAAGGGCCACGGCCACCTGCTCGTAGGTGAGCCCGCCCGCCCACAGCAGCAGCGCCTCGCGCTGGGAGGCCGGCAGCGTGGCCAGCGCCCGGCGCAGGTCCGCCAGCCGGGCGACGGCGTCCTCGAAGGAGCCGGCGGCCACCGGCTCCTCGGCCAGCTCGGCCAGGCACACCCCTCCGGGCGGGCGGTGCCGGACCACCGCCTGGGCGGCGTTGCGCGCGATGACGAGAACCCAGGCCCGGAAGGGGGCCCTGCCCTGGAAGGCCGCCAGGCCCCGCCAGGCGGCGAGATGCGTCTCCTGCAGGGCGTCCAGGGCGTCGGCCCGGTTGCCGGTCAGGTGGTAGCAGACCCCGAAGGCCGGGCGCCTGGCGGCGGCCCAGAGGGCGGCGAAGGCGGCCTCGTCTCCCGTCCGCGCCGCGGCGAGGAGAAGGCTCTCGTCCTCGGCGGCGTCGCCCGGCGCCCCCCTCGTCATCGGTCACCCATCCTCCCGGGGTAGAAAAATCAGCCCATGACATCACGTCACTTGAATGCCCGGTATGAGGTAGTCCGCCATGATATTGGACCGTGATAATCCAGGGTCCGGTCCGGCCCGCGCGCGAGCCGGCGACCCGACCTGCCCGTCCCGGGTCGCCGAACGCCGGAGACCGCCCGGCGTGCCCTCCGGCGGCGGCGGGTGAGCGCCGGGCCCGCGGACCTGCTGCGCCGCCTGTGCGAGACCACCCTGGCCCGGCTCGCCGGGGCGGAGCTGCGCGAGCGGGTGGCGCGGGTACGCGCCGACCTCGACGCGCCGCTCCGGATCGCGGTGGCGGGCGCGGTGAGCAGCGGGAAGTCGACCCTGGTCAACGCGCTGCTGGGGCTGCCCGTCGCCCCGGTGGACGCCGGGGAGTGCACCTTCGTGGTCACCCAGTACGAGTACGGCGAGGACGACGGCCTCGTCACGATCGAGCTGAAGAACGGTGAAACCGCCCGCACCCGGCTGCTCCCCGGCCACCGGCTCCCCTCCGACCTCGGGGTGGAGGTGGCCGGGATCCGGCGGCTGCGCGTCACCCTGGACCTGCCGTCGCTGCGCACGGTCACCATCGTCGACACCCCCGGCATGAACACGGTGACGGCCTCCAACGAGCAGGCCGCCCGGAGCATGCTGTTCGGCTCCGGGCGGGAGGACGACCGCGCCCAGGCGATGATCTACGTGCTGCGCTACGTCCAGCGGTTCGACGACGCCACCCTGGGGGAGTTCCGCGGCCTCACCGACGCGTGCGGCATGAGCTGTGTCAACACCCTCGCCGTGCTCGGCCAGGTCGACCGGCGCGGGGACGAGGACGACCCCTGGCCGACCGCCCGGCGGCTGGCCGCCAAGGGCTACCAGGACCTGCGGACCTCCGTCTTCGACGTGGTCCCGGTGATCGGGCTGCTCGCCGAGACCGCCCGCGCCCGCCCGCCGGACGCCCGCGAGTTCGAGGCCCTGTCCACGCTGGCCGGGCTCGACGAGGACGACCTGGAGGACTACCTCCTGGACCTCGACGACTTCCGTTCGGCTCCCGATCCGCCCGTCCCCGCCGAGGTACGGCACCGCCTCGTCGAACGGCTGCACCGGTACGGCATCGCCACCGCGGTCGGCGCGGTGCGCCGGGGCGAGGTCTCCGATCCCGCCTCCCTGGCCCGCCACCTGCTGGAACGATCGGGATACTCCTCCGCGGGAGGGGCCGCGACCGGCTCGGTGGCGGCGGGCATCGCCCACTTCGCCCGCCGCGCCGACCAGCTCAAGGCGCTCGACGCCCTGACCCGCCTGCGGCGGATCGCCCGCTCCCCCGCGCTGGGGTCGGACCGCGTCGCCCTGGACGCGCTGGCGGCCCAGCTCGACGAGAACAGGCCGATCGCCACCGCCCTGGGCGGCCTGCGGATCTTCGCCGCGGCCGAGGCGCTCGGCCGCGGGACGCTCGTGCTGAACGAGGAGATGACCGCGGAGCTCCTGCGCATGGCCCGCCACGACGATCCGGCCGGGCAGCTCGGCCTGCCCCCGGGTGCCTCCGGTGCCGAGGTCGCCGCCGCGGCCACGGCCGCCTCGATGCGCTGGCGCACGCTCGCGATGATGAGCGAGGGCCGTACGGGCGGGCACCGGGCCAGGGACGTGCTGACGGTCCTTGAGGACATGGTCGCCTCGGCCCTGGCCGAAAAGCCCGACCCCGCCGCCGGGGGCGGCGACCCCCTTCCCCCGGTCCGGGTGGACCCCGCCGTCGTCGAGGCGCTGCGCGCCTCCCCGATGATCCCCGACGACGACCGCAGGGCGATGGAGCTGCTGCTGTCCGGAACCGAGCTGGCGACCCAGCTCGGCGCGCCCCCGGGGACCCCGCGGGCCGAGGTGGCGGGCTACGGCGCGGCGCTCGCCGCCCGGTTCCGGACCCTCACCCACCGGCCGCTCTCCCTGCGGCAGCGCCGGGCGGCGGAGACCCTCTGCGAGGTCTGCGAGACCGTCTGGTCGCGCTATCAGGGCGGCGCCCCCTGAGAACGCGGCGCCCCCCTTGTGGAAAGGCGCCCTCCGTGGAAAAACGCGGAAAAACCCTGTTCACCGTCATATCCCCCGACAGGAGCGAAAGCAGATGACGACCCCCGATCCGGCGGGCCCGGTGGCCCGGCTGCTGCGCTACGCCAACGAGGTCCACTCGCTGGCCGGCCGGTGCGGCCGGCCGGACCTGGCGGAGGTGCTGGCCACGAGCGCGGCCCGCTGGAAGGACGAGTGCACCGACATCGTGGTCGCCGGAGCGCAGAAACGCGGCAAGAGCCGCCTGCTCAACACACTGGTGGGCCACCCCGATCTGCTCCCGGTCGACGCCGACGTGGCCACCAACTGCTTTCTGTCCCTGCGGCGCGGTCCCCGGCTGACGGCCGTCGTACACCGCGGCACCGACAAGGGGCCCGTCCAGACCCCGATCACCGTGGAGTCGATTCCCGACTACGCCTCGATGCGGGGCGACGCCGGAAAACGCCGCGACGTCGTCAGCGTGGACATCACCGTGGACAACCCGCTGCTGGAGGGCCTGCGGCTGCTCGACACCCCCGGCGTCGACAGCCTGACCGTGGGGCACCGGCAGGTCACCGTGGCGATGCTCCAGCGGGCCGACGCCCTGCTCTTCACGCTCAGCGCCCAGGACCAGCCGGTGCTCCGGCACGAGCTGGAGTTCCTCGCCGAGGCCGCCGAGCGGGTCCAGGCGATCGTGTTCGTGCTGACCAAGGTGGAGGACTCGGCCAACTGGCGGAGCCTGCAGGAGGAGAACAGGGCCCGTCTGCGGACCTTCGTCACCGAGGCGATCGCGGCCGACCCCGGCAGGGCGGCGGTGCTCGCCCCGCTGCTGGAGGCGCCCTGGATCCCGGTGAGCTCCAAGCTCGCCGAGGCCGCCGAGGCCAAACGCCGGCAGGGGCGCCCGGAGCGGGCCGAGGCGTTGCGGGCCCGCAGCGGCATGGACGTGCTGGAGCGGCACCTGCGCGGGTTCGCCGAGGGCAGGGAGTCGGCGCGCGGCGCCACCGTGGTCGCCGCCGCGCTGTCGGCGCTGTCCTCACTGAAGGCCGGGGCCAAGGACGACGTCGCCGCGGGCTCCGACGACGAGGGGGACGTCGCCGCGCGGGTCGCCGAGGTGGACGCCGAGCTGGCCGGGCTCGCCGAGCTGGCCGGCCGCCGCAGGGCGGGCGCGGTGGCCAACACCTTCCTCGGGCGCGAGGTGGCCGGGATCGTGGCCGCGCGGGTGGCAGAGATCCGCCAGCCGTACGAGAACGCGATCGCCACGCTGAAGAGCCAGTCCCAGCTCGACAAGTACATGACGGAGCTGCCCGAGAGCGTCCAGCGCTCGCTGGAGGCCGCCTGGTCGCAGATCGTCTACGACGTGGAGAGGCTGGCGAGGACCACGCTGAACTCCTTCGCCGCCGACCTCGGCCTCGATCCGGTGGAGCTCGCCTCCGACAGGAGGGCGATGCCCACCCTGACGCAGGTGCAGGTCAAGGGGGACCAGGCGGCCGACGAGCCGGTCAACGTGGACATGGTGCGCGACGTGCTGCCCTCGGTGTCGATGGGGCTGTCGTTCGGCGGCCTGGCCGCGGCCCTGCTCGGCCCGGTGGGGTTCATCCTGGTCGCCCCGGCGCTCGGCGCGGCCATCTTCATGGGCCGGCGCTCACTGGAGAAGGTGCAGCGCAGCCAGGCGGCGATCCGGGGTGCTCTGCGCGACCAGTTCTCGGTGGTCGCACGGGAGATGACGCTCGACCTGGAGCGGATGGTGGCCACCTGGCGGGTGGGCGTCGAGCAGGCCGCGGACGAGAGCATGCTGCGGCGCCGCAAGGAGCTGGAGGGCAGGCGCGCGGAGCTGAAGTCCGCCTCCGCCCGTTCGGCGGCCGACCGGCGCCGGGCGCGCGAGTCGGGCGAGGACCGCATCGCGGCGATCGACACGCTCACCGCGCGGGGCCACGAGCTGCGCCGGGAGCTGGCCGCCGCGGTGGCGGCCCTGGGCTCGGCCGCCTCTCCCGCCGCCCCGGGGGTCCCGGCCGTCTGAGGGCCCCTCCGGGGCCGGAGGGGCCCCGCCCAGGAAGACGCCGCCCGGAAAAGCCCGGCGGGCGGGGCCTCGTACGGGCGCAGAGGCGCCCCCTCTGCCGGGGAGGCCCGGCAGAGGGGAGGTGCCGGGGGGGCTCACAGCGGGAGGTGCACCAGGGCGGCGGGCCGGTCGCGGGCGGTCCCGGCGGTGTCGCCGGGACGGTGCAGGCAGAGCAGGCCCGTGGGCACCCGGGCGACCGGCTCGAACATGCCCGGGGTGCGGTGCACCTCCCGCGCGCCGCCGGGGGTGACGTGCAGAAGCCTGCTGCGGCCCGCGTCGTGCATGGTCATCCACATCGAGTCGCCGTCGGCGACCAGGCGCGGGCGCTCCCAGCGGTGCCGGGAGGTCAGGTGGCCGGCCAGGGTCGCCGACTGCTTGCCCATCAGGAACTCCACCGTGTGGGATCGGGGTTCGAAGATCCCGACCGACCAGCCCCGGGCGGGGCTCACCTGGTCGGCGCCGACGGCGTAGATCTGCCTTCCGGCCGGGAACCAGCGCAGGGCGCCGGCTCGGGGCCGGGGCATGACCAGCTTGGTCTGGCCGTCCGCGGTGTCGGCCTCCAGCCCGGCCGAGGTGGAGGCGAACCACCTGCCGTTGTGCAGGACCATCTGGTGAAGCCAGCTGCGCCCGGGCTCGCGCACCGCCGGGCGCACGACGCCCCCGGGGTCGACCAGGCACAGCACCTGCCACGGCCTGAAGTCCTGGTGCCTGTTGTGGAACATGGGCTTGGCGCTGCTGAACTGCCCGAGCACCACCGTGCAGCCCGGCGCGCCCACCGAGGGCGCGGGCTCGGTGCCGCCGGGCCCCTCCTGGTCGATGAGCCGCCGCAGCCTGTTGTCCTCGTTGACGAACCACTGGGAGTGGGGACCGAGGTCGCGCGGCTGGGGAGGCGCGAAGAGGAACCCGCCGCCCAGGTCCAGTTCGATCATCGCCAGCTGCCCGGTCTCCCCCCACGGCAGGCCCATGGTGGTGTCGACCGCGAGGGGCTGGCGGGGGGCGAAGAAGACCCACGCCGTACGGCCGTGCGCGATCACGACCGGGTTGCCCCACACCTGGAGCGGATGGGTGCCCCGGATGGCCAGGTCGGGGGTGAGCGTGCGGACCAGCACCTGCGCCGGGCCGACCTGCTCCACCGCGGCGACACCCTCGCCCGACGCGGCCCACTCCACCAGCCTGCCCACGCCCAGCTCGCGGTCGTGACGGCCCTCGACCCCGTCGAGCCTGCGCAGAAGGTGACCGTTCTCGAACGCCTGGTGGACGAAGACCCGGCCCGCCTCGGCGCGTGCCTCCAGGACGGCGTCCATCACCTTCTCGATCCCCCTGGCGGTGGGCCCGCCCGGGGCCCGGCCGTTGCCGCCGGCGGCGACCGGGTGCCCTGCGGTGGCGCCGGGGCCCGCCGGGACCCGGTGGCCTCCGGTCGGGCCGCCCGCGGGCCCCGTGGGGGGAAGACCGGCCTGCGGGCCGGTCCCGGGGCCGGGGAGCCGGTGCGGGCCGGTCCCGGGGGCCGGCCGCCCCGTGCCGTTGGCGGCGCCGGTGTCGCGGTGCTCGACCTTGAGCTTCCAGGCGAGCTGCGCGGCGCCGTAGGCGACGACGATCTTCGGGTCGTCGTAGGTGCGCACCCGGTCGCCGAGGCGGTCGCGCACGGCCCGCTGGACCAGGGGCATCCGGCTGGCTCCTCCCGTCATGAACACCGCGGCCAGCTCGTCCGTCCCGACCCCGGCGCCGTGGATCGTCTCGCCGAGGATGTCGACCGTCTTGAGGATCTCCGTCCCGATGAGCTCCTCCAGGTCGCCCCTGCCGATGTGCACGTCCTCGTTGACGCCGACCACGTAGTGGGAGGAGGTGTCGAACTTCGACAGGGCCTCCTTCGCCTCCCGGGCCATCTTGAGCAGGTCGGCGGCGTAGCTCACGTAGCGGCGCTCGGGGTTGGTGGTCACCTGCCGCCACCATTCGGCGTCCAGGCGCTCGATCTGCGTCCCGAAGAAGGTGAAGACCCGCTCGTCGAAGCCCTCCCCGCCGATCTCGTCGCTGCCTCCGGGCTCGCCGACGACCTTGAAGTCGGTGCCGTCCACGGTGAGCACGGCGGCGTCGAACGTGCCGCCGCCCAGGTCGTAGACGGCCAGGTGTGACCCGCCCTCGGCCCACCCGGCGGAGGCGAAGTAGCGGGCCGAGGCGACGGGCTCGTCGATGAGCACGATGCGCACGCCGCGCACGACCCGCCGGGCGGCGGCCAGCAGCACCTCCTTGCGGTCCGCGCCCCAGGCGACCGGGTGGGTCAGCGCGACGCAGTCGGGCGCCGCCCCGTCGAACCGGCGCCGGCCCTCGCTGACGAACAGTTCGAGCAGCGCCGCCATGGCGTCGGCGACGTCCACCGGGACCCCGCCCAGAAGCATCCGTCCCCGGCCGACGTAGCGTTTGGGATTGCGCTCGACGCGTTCGGGGCTGATCGCGATCCCGCGCTGGGCGATCCGGCCCGCCACCAGGGTGCCGCGCTCGTCGAGCATGACGGCCGAGGGAATGCGCCGCTCGCCTTCGACCTCCAGGACGTCGAAGCGTCCCTCGGCGGCTATGACACCGGCGGAGAAGCTCGTCCCGAGATCGACACCGAGGCACCACTGCGCCATTTCCCACTCCTCGTAGAGGCCGTAGAGGCGAACCCGAGCGGCCCGCGTTCGACAGGCCGCGTCCCGGCCGCGGGCGGGCACGCCGGGAACGATCCGGACACGCGGGAGGGGCGAGGGGGATCGTCGGGGTCAGTCCGGGCGGGAAGGCACCATCTTACGGTTCGCGGTGGGCGGGCGATGTCCGCGCGGCCCCGGGGGGTGGAACGCGGACGGCATCCGCCTCCCGCCCCGCGGTCCCGTCTCAGCCTCCGTCGCCTCCGTCGCCCCGGGCGCCGGAGGGGCGGGTGGCCAGGGCGGCGAGAACCTTGGCGAAGTCCTTCGGCGGGGCCACCACCAGCCGGGTCTGGCCGTCCTGGCTGACGAGGTCGGCCCGGATGAGGGTGAGGCGGCCGTCACGCCACCAGTAGACCTGCGGGCTGAGCGTGTCGCCCCCGCGGTCGCACTCGCGCTGGGCGAACAGCCGCATCCGCTCGATCGCGCGGACGACGCCGATGGTCTCCACCGGGTGGACGACCATCGTGGCGGGAGCGGGCAGTGCCACGAGCGCGCCGTCGGCGGGCAGGGGCATGTAGTGCTCCAGGCGGCGCAGGTGGGCCGCGGCGCTCACCGTCGTCCCGCTCAGCCGCCAGGCCGCCACCCCGCCGAGGTCGGACTCGGTGACGGTCAGCCGCTCCTCCCGGTGGGCGTTGGCCAGGGCCTCCTCCAGTGCCTGGGCCGGGGTGATCGGCCAGCAGCCGACCTCCTCGGGGCGGACCGGGCGCCTGACCGTGCCGTGCCCGACGGTGAGCACCTCGACCAGGTCGGCGGCGAGGTGGCGGCCGACCACGCGGGCCGGCTCCAGGTCGTCGCCGAACCGGACCCGGGTCCGCAGCAGCGGGCGGACCTGGGCCAGGTCGCAGGCGTCGAAGGGCTCGTCGGCCGCGGCCAGGGTGTGGGACAGGTGCTCCGAGACGAGAGTCGGCCAGTCCTCCCGCGAGCGGCGGCGCGCCTCGGCCCGCAGCCCGGCCAGCCGCACCACGACGCGGCGGGGACCCGACAGGGTCAGCGTGCCGCCGTCGGGGGCGAAGGCGCAGGCGTACCCCAGGCTGTCGGCGACCAGGGCGAGGAGGGAGTCGAGATCGACCTCCTCGACCGGGCGCGGGGGTCTTTCGGTCTTCCGGTCACGGTGCCGCCGGAACAGCCTCACGCATCCATCCCCTTCCGCCGCGTTCCTCCTAGGTCCGCACCTAGACTGCCTCCACGGAGCCGGTGATTGAGCCAGTCAAAGAGCACGATTGTGCATCAATAGCACCAAATGCCCCCAATAGCACACTGAACTGTGGCGTTCCGTGCCCCACGGGAAGCCCGGCGATCACCGGCACCCCCAGCGGCGCGAGCCGCTCCTCCAGCACCGGACAGGGATCGCCGCAGCCCACCCACGAGCCCAGCGCGAACCCCGCCGCCCCCTCCAGCGCCCCCGACCCGAGCAGCTGGGTGAGCATCCGGTCGATCCGGTAGGGGGCCTCCCCGACGTCCTCCAGGAACACGATGGCGCCCCGCGCCCTCAGGGCGTACGGCGTGCCGCACAGCGCGGCCAGCAGGCTGAGGTTGCCGCCGGTGACCGGGGCGGTCACCGCGCCCGGGACGATCACCCGGTCCCCGCGCACCGGGGCGGGGTCGCCGAACAGGGCGGAGGCGAGATGCCCGAAGCTCTCGGCGTCGGGCCCTTCGGGGTCGCTGATCGTGGCACAGGCCGGCATCGGACCGAACCACGAGGCGACGCCCAGCTCGACGGCGAAGGCCCGGTGCAGCGCGGTGACGTCGCTGGAGCCGACCAGCGCCTTGGGGGCCGCGGCCCGCATGGCCGGCCAGTCGAGCAGGTCGAGGAGACGGGTGGCGCCGTAGCCTCCCCGGGCGCAGAACACCCCGGCCACGGCCGGATCGCACCACGCCTCCTGAAGGTCGGCGGCGCGCGCGGCGTCGGAGCCGGCCAGATAGCGGTCGCGGTCAAGAACGTGCGCCCCGGTGACGACCTTCAGGCCCAGGCCCTCCAGCACCCGCATACCGCGTGCCAGCCGTACCGGGTCGGGGGGGCCGCAGGGCGCGACGACCGCCACGACGTCGCCCGGGCGCAGCCGGGGCGGGACGATCGCGCCCTCCCGCCCGGCCGGGTTTGGCGTGACCGGTTCGCTCACCCCTCAAACGGTGCCACACTGGGCTCACATATGCGACCTCCGACCCACATCCTCGTGGTCAACGGCATCAAGGTCCGTCGTCCGGTGTTCGTGCTCGCCGCCCCGCACTCCGGATCGGACCTGCTTGCGCGTGCCCTCAAGCGCTCCCCCGGCTTCCATGTCACGATGGGCCGCGCCTCGGTGGCGCACGTCGTGTACGCCTTCGCCCGGCGCCCCTCCATCACCCGCCGGGGAATGGGCGCCACCCGGGTGCTCCGCGACGCCTTGGCCGAGTCATGGCAGATCGTCCCCGGCGCCTGCCGGGAGTGCCCCGCCCCCTGCCGGGAGGCGGGGGGCGTGACCGAGGCCGGCCCGTGCGCGACCCCCGGCACGGTGTCCCGGTTCGGTGACGCCAGCCCCGACCTGATCTACAGTGCCCCGGTGCTGCTGCAGGCCTTCCCCGACGCGCGGTTCGTCCAGCTCATCAGGGACGGCCGCGACGTGACCGCCGACATGCTGGCCGACCCGGCGACCCTGGCGTGGTTCAAGCCGGCCATGCTGAGCGACGAGACCGAGTTTCCCAACCCGTTCCTGGGCGTCAACTCCGGCGCGCACGGCGACCGCTGGAAGGCCATGCCCACGGCGGGCAAGTGCGCGCTGCGCTGGCGCAGCGCGGTCCGGCTGTCGGCCACGCTGCGCCAGGAGCTCCCCCGCGAGCAGCTGCTCACCCTGCGCTACGAGGACCTGGTCACCGCCCCCGCCGACGCGGTGGAGGGACTGTCTGCCTTCCTCTCGACCCGGATCTCCAAGGTCGCCCTGTACGGCAGGAAGGTGCCGCGGGTCGGCGTGTGGCGTACCCGCCTGCGCGGCACGGACGCCGAGCTGGTGGAGAAGGTGGCCCGCGAGGAGCTCAACCGCCTGGGATACCGGTGAGCCCGCCGGGGTCACGGCCCGGGTTTCGTGGCGGGGCCGCGCAGGAACCGGCCGGTACCGGTGAGCCTCGCCGGGGTCACGGCTCGGAGCTGAACTGGGTGCGGTAGAGCTCGGCGTACAGGGCGCCCCGGGCCAGCAGTTCCTCGTGCCGGCCGCTCTCCACGACACGGCCGTCCTGGACCACCAGGATCTGGTCGGCCTCGCGGACCGTGGAGAGGCGGTGCGCGATGACCAACGAGGTCCGTCCGGCCAGCGCGCTCTTCAGCGCCCGCTGGACGGCCGCCTCGGACTCGGAGTCCAGGTGTGCGGTGGCCTCGTCGAGCACGACCACCCGGGGCGCCTTGAGCAGCAGTCTCGCCAGGGCCAGGCGCTGCTTCTCACCGCCCGACAGCCGGTGCCCCCGGTCGCCCACCACGGTCCGCAGCCCCTCGGGAAGGCTCTCGACCAGGTCGGCGATGTGCGCCGCGCGCAGGGCCTCCCAGATCTCCTCCTCACCCGCCCCCGGCCTGGCGTAGGTCAGGTTGGCCTCGATGGTGTCGTGGAACAGGTGGGCGTCCTGGGTGACCACGCCCACGGTGTCGCGCAGGGAGGCGAGGGTGGCGTCCCGCACGTCCAGGCCGTTGATCCGCACCGCGCCCGCGCTCACGTCGTAGAGGCGGGTGACCAGGCTCGTGACGGTCGTCTTGCCCGCCCCGGAGGGGCCGACGAGCGCGACCATCTCGCCGGGGCGGGCGGTGAACCCGACCCCGCGCAGCACCTCCTGGCCGGGACCGGCGTCCGGGCGCGCCACGGCCTCCAGCGAGGCCAGCGAGACCTCGGAGGCGGCGGGGTAGGTGAACCGGACGTCGTCGAACTCGACGGTGGCGGGCCCCTCCGGCACCTCCGCGGCACCGGGACGCTCGGCGACCATCGGCGTGAGGTCGAGCACCTCGAAGACCCGGTCGAAACTCACCAGGGCGGTCATCACGTCCACGTGCACGTTGGACAGGCTCGTCAGGGGGCCGTACAGCCGCATCAGCAGGGCGGCGAGCGCGACCAGGGTGCCGAGCTCGAAGGCGCCGTCGACGACCAGCAGGCCGCCCGCGCCGTACACCAGGGCGGTGGCCAGGGCGGCGACCAGCCCCAGCGCGACCCGGAACACCGTTCCGTACATGCCGGCGGTGACGCCGACGTCGCGCACGCGCCCGGCCCGGAGGCCGAAGGAGGCCGCCTCGTCGGCGGGCCGGCCGTACAGCTTGGCGACCGTCGCGCCGGCGACGTTGAACCGCTCGGTCATCATCGAGCTCATCTCGGCGTTGAGCTCCATCTGCTCACGGGTCAGGCTCGACATCCTCCCGCCGACCCACCTGGCGGGCAGGACGAAGACCGGCAGCAGGACGAGCGCGACGACCGTGATCTGCCAGGACAGGGCCAGCATGGCGCCGAGCACCAGCACCAGCGTCACGACGTTGGACACGACCGACGACAGCGTGCTCGTGAGCGCCCGCTGCGCGCCGATCACGTCGCCGTTGAGACGGGAGACCAGGGCGCCGGTCTGCGTGCGTGTGAAGAAGGCCACGGGCATGCGCTGCACGTGGTCGAAGACCTCGGTGCGCAGGGTGTAGATGAGGCCCTCGCCGACCCGCGCCGAAAACCAGCGCTGGGCCAGGGTGAGCGCGGCGTCGGCCGCCGCGAGGAGCGCGATGACCGCCGCGAGGGTGACCACGACGCCCGCGCGTCTCGGGACGATCCCGTCGTCGATGATCGCCTTCATCAGCAGGGGGTTGGCGATCGCGACGACCGAGCCGGCCACCACCAGGGCGAGGAAGGCCGCGATGTGCCGCGCGAACGGCCGCGCGTAGCGCGCGATGCGTCTCACCGTACCGGGGGTGAGGCGTTCCTTGGTCACCGAGTTGTCACGTCGCAGCGAGCGCATCGCCTGGGAGCCGAAGTCCCCGCCCATCATCGCCATCTGGCCTCCTCTCCCGCTGCGAGCGCCGGGAGGGGCCGGCTCATTCCCCCGTCAGCTCCGGGCGAACAGCGCCTTGACGCGCGCGGCCTGCTCGTGGCGTTCGGCGGCGCTCTGCTCCTCCAGCGTCCGGCCCGGGGCCCCGTGAAGCAGCCGTTTGGTCGCCGTCGCGGCGTCCCTGGGGGTCGCCAGCAGCGCGGCGGCCAGGTCGCGGACGGCCTCCGTCAGCTCTCCGGGGGCGACGACCAATTCGGCCAGGCCGATACGGGCCGCCTCCTCGGCCGCCACGGTGCGGGCGGTGAGGCAGATCTCGACGGCCCTGGAGGGCCCCACCAGGTCGACCAGCGGCTTGGTGCCGGTCAGGTCGGGGACCAGCCCGAGGGCGGGCTCTTTCATGCACAATTGGGCGTCGTCGGCCAGGACCCGCAGGTCACAGGCGAGAGCCAGCTGGAATCCGGCGCCGATCGCGTGTCCCTGGACGGCGGCGACGGAGACGATCTCAGGACGTCGCAGCCACAGGAATCCCCGCTGGGCCTGTGCTATCCGTTGTTCGAGCGCGGGGCCGTCGAGTGTGGCGACGGCCGCGAACGAACCTTGACCGGGAACCCCTTCGGGGGTGAACATCCGCAGGTCGATGCCTGCCGAGAAGGACGGCCCCTCACCTCGGATCACGACGACTCTCACCTGCCCCGGCAGGGTGTCACCGATGTCGGCCAGTGCCGACCAGGTGGCGAACGTCTGTGCGTTCCGCCTCTCCGGCCGGTCCAGCGTGATCGTCGCGATCTCGCCGTCCACCTCGAAGCGCAGACCGGCCTCCGTGAAAGAGACCTGCTCCGCACCTCCCCCGATCGTCGCTTCCGCCATCGCCCGTTCTCCAGCCTGTCGCCTGTGCGTCTCGCCCGAGCCTATCGATTCTCTAGAAGGAGGTTCTACAGGCCCGAGCGGGACGTATCAGCGTGGAGGACGAGCGGCTGCGGTCGCGCGTTTCCCCGAGGCGGGTCAGCGCTTCGACTTACCCCGGGTGGCTCCACCACGCCCGCGCAGAGTCACACCGGACTCGCTCAGGATGCGGTGAATGAAGCCGTATGACCTGCCGGTCGAAGCGGCGAGGGCCCGGATGCTCTCACCCGCGCCGTAGCGCTTCTTCAGATCGGCGGCCAGCTTTTCACGGTCGGCCCCGGTTA
This sequence comes from Streptosporangium violaceochromogenes, assembly GCF_014654615.1. Classification (GTDB taxonomy): domain Bacteria; phylum Actinomycetota; class Actinomycetes; order Streptosporangiales; family Streptosporangiaceae; genus Streptosporangium; species Streptosporangium violaceochromogenes. The sequence continues at coordinate 150,656 of NZ_BNBB01000009.1, forward strand.
CCCGGGTGCCCTTCTTGAGAGTCTCGGCCACGAGTACCTCCTGTAGTGCCAGACTTCCGCAGCGTTACTCACGCCATGATCAGTCATTTCAGCGAGATCGGCTACCTACTCCACGGGAAAAGATCCGTACCCGCTCAAATTAAGATCAGGCAAGTGCCACAAGATCGGAAAATTCATCGCTCCAAGCATCTTCGACTCCGTCAGGTAGCAAGATCACCCTATCGGGTCGTAGCGCTTCTACAGCACCCTCATCGTGCGTGACAAGCACAATTGCCCCAGAATAGGACCTTAGTGCAGAAAGGACCTGCTCTCGGCTGGCCGGATCAAGGTTGTTGGTGGGTTCGTCGAGCAGCAGGACATTGGCCGCGGAGAGCACCAGCGTGGCCAGGGCCAGCCGCGTCTTCTCGCCGCCGGAGAGCACCCCGGCGGGCTTGTCCACGTCGTCGCCGGTGAACAGGAACGACCCCAGGACCCCGCGCAGCTCGGCGTCGGCCAGCTCCCCGCCGGCCGAGCGCATGTTCTCCAGCACCGTCCGCTCCGGGTCGATCGTCTCGTGCTCCTGGGCGTAGTAGCCCAGCTTGAGCCCGTGGCCGGGCCTGATCACACCGGTGTCGGGCTCTTCGAGGCCGCCCAGGATGCGCAGCAGCGTGGTCTTGCCCGCGCCGTTCAGGCCCAGGATGACGACCCGGCTGCCCCTGTCCACGGCCGCGGCCACGTCGGTGAAGACCTCAAGCGAGCCGTAGGACTTCGACAGCCCCTCCGCGCTGATCGGGGTACGCCCGCAGGGCGCGGGCCGGGGGAAGCGCAGCTTGGCGACCCGATCGGCGCGCCGCTCGACCTCAAGCCCCGAGAGCAGGCGCTCGGCACGGCGCTGCATGTCCTGGGCGGCCTTGGCCTTGGTGGCCTTGGCGCGCATCCTGTCGGCCTGCGACATCAGCGCGGACGCCTGCTTTTCGGCGTTGGCGCGCTCGCGCCTCCTGCGCTTCTCGTCGGCCTCGCGCTGGGCCAGGTAGGTCTTCCAGCCGACGTTGTAGGTGTCGATCGCCGCCCGGTTGGCGTCCAGGTGGAGCACCTTGTTTACCGTCGCTTCAAGGAGGCCGACGTCATGGCTAATAATGATCAAACCCCCCTGATGCGATCGTAAAAAATCACGAAGCCACCCGATTGAGTCTGCATCGAGGTGGTTTGTCGGCTCGTCAAGAAGGAGAGTCTCCGCGCCGCTGAACAGGATCCGGGCCAGCTCGACCCGCCTGCGCTGACCTCCGGACAGGGTCTCCAGGGGCTGGCCGAGCACCCTGTCGGGCAGCCCCAGGCTGGAGGCGATCGAGGCCGCCTCCGCCTCGGCGGCGTACCCGCCCAGCACGTGCAGCCGATCCTCAAGCCGCCCGTAGGCGCGCACCGCGCGGTCCCTCGTCCGCACGTCGGCCGAGGCCATGCCGAGCTCGGCCTCCCGCAGCTCGGCGAGCACCTCGTCCAGCCCGCGCGCCGACAGGATCCGATCGCGGGCGAGCATCCGCAGATCGCCGGTGCGCGGATCCTGTGGAAGGTAGCCGACCGACCCGGTGGTGGAGACGGTGCCCGACGCGGGGATGCCCTCCCCCGCCAGCACCCTGGTCAGCGTCGTCTTCCCCGCGCCGTTACGGCCGACAAGCCCGATCTTGTCACCCGGGTTCACCCGGAACGACGCCCGCTCGATGAGCAGCCGGGCGCCGGCGCGCAGTTCGATGTCAGAAGCTACGATCATGGTTGGAGAACACTCCCAGACTGGAAATACACAGGCTCACCTCACTGGCCGGACCCGCCGCCGCCCTGTGTCTCCCGGCTCTCGGCTCGGCTGTCTCGCCTCATCGGGGCGGCGTCAATCGGAAGTGCGCATACCGATCAGTGTACGGCGCGCGGACGACCCACCTCTCCTGATCAGCCGCAATCGGTCACCCTGATGCGGACCGCGCGAAACTGGGCGGGGGTTCCCGCGAGCACGGCCAGCCGCGGATCGGGGACCGCCAGGAACGGCTCCGCCTCCAGCGCGAAGACCGGGGCGAGCCCGCGATCGGACCGCAGCGCGTCCACCGCCCGCCGGTCACCGCCCAGGACCACCGCCTCCAGGGAGGTCAGGTGCGGGCCCAGAACACGCAGCGCCACCTCCGCCGCCGCGTCGTGCGCCCGGGCGACCTGCCCCTCCCTGCGCCTGGCGAATCTCCGCTGGGACCAGCCGCCCGCCGCGCTGCGGCCGTGCACCGGCCGCGACCCCACCTTCGAGACCAGCAGTTCCTCCCCCTGGAAGACGCCGGCCGCGTGCCCGCCGAGCCGCACCAGCAGCACCCCCACCCGGCGCTCCCGGCGCGCGTGGGCGATGAGGCGCGCCAGCGGCCCGCCCCCCGAGGAGGACAGCGGCGGGAAGGGCACCCGGCACTCGGCCACCGCACCGTCGGCCCCCTCCAGCGTCACCGCCTCGCCGGTGGCCGTCACAGCCGGCGGACCGTGACGCTCGGCGAAGCCGTCAAGCCACCGGCCGAGGCGCGCGGGCCCCACCGAGACCCAGCGGCCTCCCCCCTTCGCGGGCCGTGACGTCATGACACCGGAGCCTACCGGCCGGCCTCTGGCGCCCGACCCCGCATCCCCTGTATGACCGTATGCTACGACTTAGGCTCACCTAAGTTTTGATGTCAGGAGTACCCCATGGCGGAGAGCGGGACCGTGCGAAAGACCACACGCGGCGAGGTGAAGCGGGTCGAACGCCTCACCCCCCACATGGTCCGGGTGGTGCTCGGCGGACGGGGCCTCGCGGGCTTCGAGGCGGGCGCGTTCACCGACCACTACGTGAAGCTCCTGTTCCCCCCCGCCGGCGTGACCTACCCCACCCCCTTCGACCTGGAACGGATCCGGCGCGAACTGCCCCGCGACCGGTGGCCCGCCACGCGGACCTACACCGTCCGCGCGTGGGACCCGCGGGCGCTCGAACTGACGCTCGACATCGTCCACCACGGCGACACCGGCGTCGCCGGCCCCTGGGCGGCGGCCGTACGGCCGGGCGAGGAGATCCACTTCCTCGGCCCGGGGGGCGCCTACGCCCCCGACCCGCTGGCCGGCTGGCACCTGCTCGTGGGCGACGAGAGCGCGCTCCCGGCCATCGCCGTCTCCCTGGAGCGCCTGCCGGACGGGGCCCTGGCCCACGTCTTCCTGGAGGTCTCCGGCCCGGAGGAGGAGCAGCCGCTCCCCTCCCCCGCCAACGCGAAGATCACATGGTTCCACCGGGGAGACGCGCCGGTCGGCGCGTCGCTGGTGGCCGCCGTGCGCGAACTCGACTTCCCCGACGGCCCTCCGCACGCCTTCGTCCACGGTGAGGCGGCCTTCGTCAGGGACATCCGCCGCCACCTGAGGACCGAGCGCGGGGTGCCGCTCTCGCGGCTGTCCATCTCCGGATACTGGCGTTTCGGCCGCGACGACGAGTCCTGGCGCTCCTCCAAGAAGGAGTGGAACAGGCGGATCGAGGAAGAGGAGGCGTCGCTGCCGCCGGCCTGACGCCGCGACCGGTCCGGCACCCGCGCGGGAGGCCGCCACGGCTCCGCGCCCGGCGGGGGTGGACGGCGAGGGCCGGACACCCACGCGGGACCCCGCCGTACGGCGGCCCCGCGCCGGTTCAGACGCGGCAGGCGAAGATGGCGGTGACCAGGATGGCCCTCGCGCCGAGCTCCCAGAGCTGGTCCATCACCTGCTGGTGCCCCTTGCGCGGCACCATCGCGCGGACCGCGACCCAGCCCTCCCGGTGCAGCGGGGAGACCGTGGGCCCCTCCATTCCGGGGGTCAGGGCGATGGCCTCCTCGATCCGCTCGGCCCGGATGTCGTAGTCCATCATCACGTAGTCGCGGGCCATCAGCACGCCCTGCAGGCGGTGAACGAGTTGCCGGAACCCCTGGCCCTCCGCGCCGCCCGCCCGCTTGATCAGCACGGCCTCGGAGCGGGTGATCGGCTCGCCGAACACCTCCAGCCCGATGTTGCGCAGCGTGGTGCCGGTCTCCACGACGTCGGCGACCGCGTCGGCCACCCCCAGCCGGATGGCGGTCTCGACCGCGCCGTCCAGCTTGATCACCCGTGCCTCCACGCCCTGCTCTGCCAGATACGACTCCAGCAGGCCGGCGTAGGAGGTGGCGATCCGCCGGCCCTTGAGGTCGGCGACGGAGGCGAACTCCCCCGGATTGGCCGCGAAGCGGAAGGTGGATCGGCCGAAGCCGAGCGGCATGACCTCCTCGACCTGCGCGCCGGAGTCGTGAAGCATGTCACGGCCGGTGATGCCGGCGTCCAAGGTGCCCTCGCCGACGTAGACGGCGATGTCCTTGGGGCGCAGGAAGAACAGCTCGCAGGAGTTGTCGGGGTCGACGACCACGAGTTCCTTGCTGTCCTTGCGCGGGCGGTAGCCCGCCTCCTTGAGGATGGTCTGGGCGGCCTCGTTCAGGGCGCCCTTGTTCGGAACGGCGAGACGGATCATCGGGTGAGGCTTCCTTAACCACGGGTGGGATCGCTGACGAGGGGCCTTGTGAGCCGGGCGCACCGGCTCACAGATGCCTGTAGACCTCGTCCAGCCCGATCCCCTTCGCGATCATGAGGACCTGCACGTGGTAGAGGAGCTGTGAGATCTCCTCCGCCGCCCGCTCCTCCGACTCGTGCTCGGCCGCCATCCAGCTCTCGGCGGCCTCCTCCACGACCTTCTTGCCGATGGCATGGACGCCGGCGTCCAGCGCGGCCACCGTACCCGAGCCCTCGGGCCGGGTGCGCGCCTTGTGGGACAGCTCGGCGTACAGCTCTTCGAAGGTCTTCATGATCTCTCTCGGCGTCGTCGGATGTGCCCGTCAAGCCTAGTCCGCCCGCCGGGCGCCGCACACCGCCCTCCCGTACCGGCGCGCCGGTACGGCGGAAGCCGTACCGGCGCGCCCGGCGTGGGTTCAGCGGCCGTGACGGGCCCCGTGGCGGCCGCGGCCCTCGGAGGAACGGCCCCCGGCGCGGAACTCGCCGCCGCGGAAGCCTCCCTGACGCTCGCCGCCCCGGTAGGAGTCACGGTAGGGCTCACGATGCTCGCCGCCGCGGAACGGCTCGCGGTCGCCCGCGGAGCGCTCGGGGCGCAGGCTCCCGCCGGGACGCTCGGTGCGGAAGGGCTCGCGGCGGTCGGTTCCGCGGTAACCGCCCCGGGTCTCGGGACGGCCGTCGAAACGGCGCTCGGAGCGCTCGGGCCGGTACCGGCCGCGGTCGCCCCGCTCTCCGGAGTGGCCGTCCTCCGTGGCCGGCCGCTCACGGAACCGGTTTCCCTCGCCTCCGTAGCCGGGACGGTCGCGGAAACGGCGCGGGCCGCCTCCACCGCCGAAGCCACGCCGCTCGCGCTGCTTCACCGCCGGGGCCGCGGGCTCCCAGACCGGGATCGGCTCACCGCTGGGCCGGCGCGCCCCGGCGACCTCCTCCAGGCGCGGGTGACCGGGGGTCGCCTTCAGGCGGAAGGGCTTGATGCCGGCGCGGCGGGTCATCGCGTCGGTGGAGCGGCGCTCGTTGGGCAGCACCAGCGTCATGACGGTGCCCTTCTCCCCGGCGCGGGCGGTGCGCCCGCCGCGGTGCAGGTAGCTCTTGTGGTCCTGCGGCGGGTCGACGTGCAGAACGAGGCTGATGTTGTCGACGTGGATGCCCCTGGCCGCGACGTCGGTGCAGACCAGGACGTTGATCTCCCCCTCCTTGAACTCGGCCAGGATGCGGGTGCGCTGGTTCTGGCGCTTGCCGCCGTGCAGGCCGCCGGCCTTCACGCCGACCTGGGCGAGCTGCCTGCACAGGCGGTCCACCCCGTGCTGGGTGCGCACGAAGACGATGGTGCGGCCCTCACGGTTGACGATCTCGGCGGTCACCGGAAACTTGTCGTCGCGGTGGACCTCAAGAACGTGGTGCTCCATGGTGTCGACCGGGGAGGCGGCCGGGGCCATGGAGTGGGTCACCGGGTCGGTGAGGAAGCGGCGGACGAGCTTGTCCACGTCGCCGTCGAGGGTGGCGGAGAACAGCAGGCGCTGGCTGTCGGCGGGGGTCTGCTGCAGGATCGCGCTGACGACCGGGAAGAAGCCGAGGTCGCACATGTGGTCGGCCTCGTCCAGGACGGTCACCCGGACCTCGTCCAGCGTGCACTCGCCCTGCTGGACGAGGTCGGTGAGCCGGCCGGGGGTGGCCACCACGACCTCGACGCCGCGGCGCAGCGCGTCGATCTGCCGGCCCATGGACATGCCGCCCACGACGGTCTTCATCCGCAGCGACAGGCCGCGGCCGAGCGGCTCCAGCGCGTCGGTGACCTGCATGGCCAGCTCACGGGTCGGCACCAGGATGACGGCGAGGGGGTGGCCGGGACGGGCCTTGACGCCCGCGACGCGGGCCATCGTGGGCAGGCCGAAGGCCAGCGTCTTACCGGATCCGGTCTGGCCGCGTCCGAGGACGTCGTGGCCGGCCAGGATGTCGGGAATCGTGGCGCGCTGGATGGGGAAGGGGCTGTCGATCCCCTGGCGGGCCAGAGCGGTCACCAGCGGCCTCGGCAGGCCGAGCAGGGTGAACTCCGGCGGCCCGGCGGGCGCCTCGGGAAGGTCGGTGATCTCGGGCAGGACAGCGTCAAGCGTGGTCACGAAGATTCGTGCCTTTCCATAGAAGAACGGGGGCACGTCACTTCTGCGAAAGGACGAGCCTGGTACGCACGGCCTGGGCCGTGCTCGATCGACGCCCGCGGGGGCGATGGTGCGGTGCAAGTCGAGGCGCACCGCACGGGGCGGGCTGATCTCACCCGCACGCAGTCAAACCACGATCAAGCATACCCGGCGTTCGCAGTGCCGGGTGCGGTCGGGGCGTCCGTCGCAGGGACGGGCGCTTGTCCGCCGGCGGAGCCCATGGCTCCGCACCGGGCTTTTCCTCCCGGCTCGGGCATTCTCTCACACAATCCGGTACGGCCCGCACTCCCCCGGGAGCGCGGACCGTACCGGAGGGCGGCTCAGACGTTGAAACCGAGCATGCGCAGCTGCTCACGTCCCTCGTCGGTGATCTTGTCCGGCCCCCACGGCGGGAGCCAGACCCAGTTGATCTTCACGTCGGAGGCCATGCCCTCCAGCGCCGAGTGCGCCTGGTCCTCGATGACGTCGGTCAGCGGGCAGGCCGCGCTGGTCAGCGTCATGTCGATGGTGACGATCGGCGCCGCCCCGCCCTCGGCGGCGTCGAGGTTGACCCCGTAGATCAGACCGAGGTCGACGACGTTGATGCCGAGCTCGGGGTCCACCACGTCCTTGAGCGCCTCCATGACCTCGTCAAGGGTCGTCTCCCCGTCGTAGACCGTGGTCGGCGTCTCAACAGGCTTACTCATCGCGCACTCCTCACAACCGCGTCCTTGTAGGCCATCCAGGCCAGCAGGGCGCACTTGACCCGGGCGGGGAACCTGGCGACCCCGGCGAACGCCACGGCGTCCCCGAGGACCTCCTCGTCCGCCTCGACCTTCCCCCTGCCCTGCATGAGCCGGGTGAACTCCTCCACCACCGCGAGCGTCTCCTCCACCGTCGACCCGGCGGTCAGCTCGTACAGGACGGAGGCCGCGGCCTGGCTGATCGAGCAGCCCTGGCCGTCGTAGGACATGTCCTCGACCTTGCCGCCGTCACCCAGTTTCACCCGCATGGTGATCTCGTCGCCGCACGTCGGGTTCACGTGGTGAACCTCGGCGTCGTAGGGCTCGCGCAGCCCCCGCCCCTGGGGGTGCTTGTAGTGCTCCAGGATCAGCTCCTGGTACATGGACTCGGCGATCATCTGGGCTGCTCCGGCATGGTTAGGCGAACACCTTCCGCACATGGTGGAGGCCGCGGACCAGGGCGTCGATCTCGGCCGGGGTGGTGTAAAGATAGAAGGACGCCCGCGTGGTGGCGGGAATCCCGAACCTCAGGTGCAGTGGCCGGGCGCAGTGGTGCCCCACCCTCACGGCCACCCCGAAGGCGTCATCGAGGATCTGCCCGACATCGTGCGGGTGAATCCCCTCAAGAGTGAAAGACACCGTGCCGCCGCGATCGTCGAGGTTTTCCGGGCCGATCACCCTCAGACCGGGGACCTCTCCCAGCGCGTCGAGGGCGTGGCCGGTGATCTCGCGCTCGTGCCGGGCGATGGCGTCCATGCCGATGCCCGAGAGGTAGTCCACCGCGGCGCCCAGGCCCACGGCCTCGACGATCGGCGGGGTGCCGGCCTCGAACTTGTGCGGCGCGGGGGCGTAGGTCGAGCGGTCCATCCACACCGCCTCGATCATCTCGCCGCCGCCCAGGAACGGGGGCATGGCCTCCAGCAGCTCGCCCCGGCCCCACAGCACGCCGATCCCGGAGGGGCCGGCCGCCTTGTGCCCGGTGAAGGCGAGGAAGTCCACGCCGAGCGCCGCGACGTCCACCGGCTTGTGCGGCACCGACTGCGAGGCGTCGAGCATCATCAGCGCGCCGACCCGGCGGGCCCGGGCGAGCACCTCGGCGACCGGGTTGACCGTGCCGAGCACGTTCGACTGGTGCACGATGGAAACGATCTTCGTGCGCTCGGTGACGAGCTCGTCGAGGTCGGACAGGTCCAGGCGGCCGTCGTCGGTGACGGAGAACCACCTCAGCGTGACGCCGGTGCGCCGGGCGAGCAACTGCCAGGGCACGATGTTGGAGTGGTGCTCCATCTCGGAGATGACGATCTCGTCGCCGGGGCCGATCCGGAAGCGGGGGTCCTCGCTCATCGGGTTGCCGAAGGCGTAGGCCACGAGGTTGAGCGCCTCCGAGGCGTTCTTCGTGAAGACGATCTCGTCGCGGCTCGGCGCGCCGATGAAGGCGGCGACCTTGTCGCGGGCCGCCTCGTAGGCCTCGGTGGACTCCGCGCCCAGCGTGTGCATCGCCCGGCCGACGTTGGCGTAGTGCGAGGACAGGTGCTCGCGCATGGTCTCGATGACCGAGGTGGGCTTCTGCGCGGAGTTTCCGGAGTCGAGGTAGACCAGCGGCCTGCCGCCGGGCAGCCCCCGGGAGAGGATCGGGAAGTCCTTTCTGATCCTCTCCACGTCAAAGCCGGTGTTCATCAGGCGGAGGCCTTCACGTAGGCCTCGTATCCCTCGGCCTCAAGCCTGTCGGCGAGCTCGGGGCCGCCCTGCTCCACGATCCGGCCGCCCGCGAACACGTGGACGAAGTCCGGCTTCACGTAGCGCAGGATGCGGGTGTAGTGGGTGATGAGCAGCACGCCGGTGTCGCCACTGGCGCGGAAGCGGTTGATGCCCTCGGAGACCACCCGCAGCGCGTCGACGTCGAGGCCGGAGTCGGTCTCGTCGAGAACGGCGATCTTCGGCTTGAGGAGCTCCAGCTGGAGGATCTCGTGGCGCTTCTTCTCGCCGCCGGAGAAGCCCTCGTTCAGGTTGCGCTGGGCGAAGGCGGCGTCGATGGACAGGGCGTCCATGCCCGTCTTCAGGTCCTTGGCGAACTGGCGCAGCTTCGGGGCCTCGCCGCGCACGGAGGTGACCGCCGAGCGCAGGAAGTTGGAGACGCTGACGCCGGGGACCTCGACGGGGTACTGCATGGCGAGGAAGAGCCCGGCGCGGGCCCGCTCGTCGACCGACATCTCCAGCAGGTCGGCCCCGTCGAGCAGGACCTGGCCGCCGGTGACGGTGTACTTCGGGTGGCCGGCGATCGCGTAGGCGAGCGTGGACTTGCCCGAGCCGTTGGGGCCCATGATGGCGTGGGTCTCGCCGGCCTTCACGGTGAGGTTGACGCCGCGCAGGATCTCCTTGTCCCCCACGGCGACCCGCAGGTCGCGGATCTCAAGGGTGGAACCCGGGCGAACTCGGCTCGAATCAGACACTGTTACGACTCCTTCGAGAGCGAGACGAGGACGTCGTCGCCGTCGATCTTGACTTGGTATACGGGGACGGGCTTGGTCGCGGGCGGGCCGGTGGGCTTGCCGGATCGCAGGTCGAAGCAGGAGCCGTGCAGCCAGCACTCCAGGCTCTCGTCGAAGACCTCGCCCTCGCTGAGCCTCACCTCGGCGTGGGAGCAAACGTCGTGCAGGGCGTAGACCTCGCCGCCTCGGCGGACCAGGGCGACGGGGGTCTGCCCGACCTCCAGGCCGATGACGCCGCCGTCGGGGATGTCGGTGATCTTACAGACCTTCTCGAACGTCACTTTTCAAGCTCCGCCTCGACCTTGGCGAACACCCGCTCGCGCAGCTCGTCGAGCTCGATCTTCTCCAGGAGCTGCGCGAAGAAGCCCCTGATGACCAGGCGGCGCGCCTCCTCGAACGGGATGCCCCGCGCCTGGAGGTAGAAGATGTGCTCGTCGTCCAGGCGCCCGGAGGCGCTGGCGTGCCCGGCCCCGGCGACCTCACCGGTGAGGATCTCCAGGTTCGGGACCGAGTCGGCGCGCGCGCCGTCGGTCAGCAGGAGGTTGCGGTTGAGCTCGTAGGTGTCGGTGCCCTCGGCCTCGACGCGGATGATGACGTCGCCGATCCACACGGCGTGCGCGCCGTCGCCCTGCAGCGCGCCCTTGTAGACGACGTTGCTCCTGCAGTTCGGCCGGGAGTGGTCGACCAGCAGGCGGTGTTCCAGGTGCTGGCCGGCGTCCACGAAGTACAGGCCGGTCAGGTCGGCGTCGCCGCCGGGCCCGGTGTAGGAGACCGAGGGCGAAAGCCGTACCAGGTCGCCCCCCAGGGTGACCACGAAGCTGCGGAAGGTCGCGTCCTTGCCGAGCAGCGCGTGGTGGTGGGAGACGTGCACGGCGTCGTCGGCCCAGTCCTGGAGGCTGACCACCTTGAGGGTGGCGCCCTCGCCCACGACGTACTCGACGTTGTCGGCGTAGACGGCGCTGCCGCGGTGGTCGAGGACGACGACGGCGGTGGCCATCGGCTCGACCCTGACCAGCGTGTGACCGTAGGCGGCGCCGGCGCCCGTGCCGTTCACGGTGATCACGGTCGGGCGGGAGGCGACCGCCTCGCGGGGGACGGTGAGGATCGTCGCCTTCTCGAAGGAGGTGTACGCCTGGGCGCTGATCCGGTCGGCGGGCACGTAGGCCCGGCCGAGCCTCCGGTCGTCGCGGCCCACGGTCTCCACGACGACCTCGTCGGCGGCGTCCACCTGGACCGTGACAGCCCCCGACGCGGGGGCGCCGGTGTGCAGGCCCCTCAGACGTGACAGGGGGGTGAAGCGCCACTCCTCCTCACGCCCCGTCGGGACCGCGAAGTCGGCCACGTCGTAGGAGGTCTTCCTGTGGAGGGTCGACAGGGGCGCGGACGCGGTTTCGAGACCCATCAGCCGACGGCTCCTTCCATCTGCAGCTCGATCAGGCGGTTCAGCTCCAGGGCGTACTCCATCGGCAGCTCGCGGGCGATCGGCTCGACGAAGCCGCGCACGATCATCGCCATGGCCTCGTCCTCGTTCAGACCGCGGCTCATGAGGTAGAAGAGCTGGTCGTCGGAGACCTTGGAGACCGTGGCCTCGTGCCCCATCGAGACGTCGTCCTCGCGCACGTCCACGTAGGGGTAGGTGTCGGAGCGGCTGATCTGGTCCACCAGGAGCGCGTCGCACTTGACGGTGCTGGCGCTGCCGTGGGCGCCCTCCTCGATCTGGACCAGGCCCCGGTAGGAGGTGCGGCCTCCGCCGCGGGCGACGGACTTGGAGATCACGGTGGAGCTGGTGTTGGGCGCGAGGTGGACCATCTTGGCCCCGGCGTCCTGGTGCTGGCCCTCACCGGCGAAGGCGACGCTCAGCGTCTCGCCCTTGGCGTGCTCGCCCATGAGGTAGACGGCGGGGTACTTCATCGTGACCTTGGAGCCGATGTTGCCGTCGACCCACTCCATGGTCGCGCCCTCGTAGGCCACGGCGCGCTTGGTGACCAGGTTGTAGACGTTGTTCGACCAGTTCTGGATGGTCGTGTAGCGGCAGCGGGCGCCCTTCTTCACGATGATCTCCACGACCGCGCTGTGCAGCGAGTCGGAGGAGTAGATCGGCGCGGTGCAGCCCTCGACGTAGTGGACGTAGGAGTTCTCGTCCACGATGATCAGGGTCCGCTCGAACTGGCCCATGTTCTCGGTGTTGATCCGGAAGTACGCCTGGAGGGGGATCTCCACGGTGACGTTCGGCGGCACGTAGATGAAGCTGCCGCCGCTCCAGGTGGCCGTGTTCAGGGCGGCGAACTTGTTGTCGCCGACCGGGATGACGGTGCCGAAGTACTCCTTGAAGAGCTCCTCGTGCTCCTTGAGGGCGGTGTCGGTGTCGACGAAGACGACACCCTTCTCCTCAAGGTCCTCACGGATCTTGTGGTAGACGACCTCGGATTCGTACTGGGCGGCGACACCGGCGATCAGGCGCTGCTTCTCCGCCTCGGGGATGCCGAGCCTGTCGTAGGTGTTCTTGATGTCGCTGGGCAGTTCCTCCCAGGAGGTGGCCTGCCTCTCGGTGGAGCGCACGAAGTACTTGATGTTGTCGAAGTCGATCCCGCCGAGGTCGGATCCCCAGGACGGCAGGGGCTTCTTGCCGAACAGGCGCAGACCCTTCAGGCGGAGGTCGAGCATCCACTCCGGCTCGTTCTTGAGCGCGGAGATGTCGCGGACGACCTCCTCCGACAGGCCGCGACGAGCCGCGGCCCCAGCGGCGTCAGGGTCGGCCCAGCCGAACTTGTAATTCCCGAGGCCCTCAAGCTCCGGGCGGTCGGTGACAGTCACCTTCCGGTCTCCTTGCTCGTTTCGTCGATCACTTCATGGGAGCGCCGCCGGCGGCACCCCGGACACCAGCCGGCGTGCCGCGCCCTTCGGCGCCCAGCCCCACCTCATGGGGACTCACGTGGGTGGTGCACACCCCGTCTCCGTGGGCGATGGTCGCCAGCCGCCGTACGGGCGTACCGAGAATCTGCGCGAACGCCTCCGTCTCGGCCTCGCAGAGCTGCGGGAACTCCGCGGCCACATGCGCCACCGGACAGTGGTGCTGGCACAGCTGGTCGCCGCCGAGGCTGGCCTTGCTCGCCGAGGCGGCGTAGCCGTCGGCGGACAGGGCCTCGGCCAGGAAGCGCACCCGCTGGTCGGCGGGGATGTCGCGCATCTCGCGGCGCAGGCGCGTCACGAGACCGGCCACCTGCGACCGGGCGAACTCCGTCACCGCGTGCTCCCCCGCGCGCTCGGCCAGAAAGCGCAGGGCGCTCCCGGCGAGGCCGTCGTAGGCGTGCTCGAAGGCGCTGCGGCCGGCGTCGGTTATGGCGAACAGCTTCGCCGGCCTGCCCCGCCCGCGCCGGCCGCGGGGGCCGGTCGTCCGGGGCTCGATCAGCCCGTCGGCGAGCAGGGCGTCCAGATGGCGGCGGACGGCGGCGGGGGTGAGGCCGAGCCGCTCACCGAGCGCGGAGGCGGCGACGGGCCCGTGCTCCAGGATGAGCCGGGCGACGCGCGCGCGCGTGCTCCGCTCGGCGGACACGCCGGAGAGCCGCACGGCGGCGGCTTCCTCGGTGCCTCTTCTCCCGGCCACGTATTTCACAACATCAGTGTGGCCTAATTCCTTCCCCGCGCACAAATGGTTGCCCGGCTTGAGAGGAATGCGATTTGTCACGCAGGCAAGGCTTACCTAAGCCGCCGGCGCCGTCACGGTCACCGCGCGTGGCCCGCCCCCACCAGCCCGAAGAAGGCGGACTGCGGGTCGGACACCACCGCCCTCGGCGGGTCGGCGTCCCGGGCGTGCCAGGCGCTCACGCCCCCCAGCTCGCACGCCCTCGCCACCGCGGCGCCGACGTCGGCGACCGCGAAACAGGCCCTCCAGTGCGACGGCGCCCGCCGGGGCAGCCACGGCTCGGGCCGCGTCATCCCGGCGACGGGGCGGCCGTTCAGCCACCACTCGGTGTACGGCGTCCCGCCCCGCTCCCCCGGCCGGGCCTCCCAGCCGAGGACCGACCGGTAGAACTCCTCGCAGGCACCGGTGTCCCCCGTCACCAGCTCGCTCCAGGCGAACGTCCCGGGCTCGCCCGCGCCCCTCGCGCCCTCGCGCCCCCCGGGCCGCCCTGCCGAAAGGAGGGCCCCCGAAGGGTCCTGGAGGAGGGCCACGACGCCCCCTTCGGCGTCCCTCACCGGCCCCAGCACGACCTTGCCCCCCGCGTGCGGCACCCGCTCGGCGACGCCCTCGACGTCCCGGACGGCGACGCGGACGGTCCAGGCGGTGCTCCAGGCCGGGAAGCCGCCGTCCCCGGGATTCGGCCCGACCCCCGCGACGTCCTTCCCCTCCAGCGTGAAACGGCCGTGCCCGCCGGCCCCGGGACGCGGGTCGAAGACCGCCTCCCAGCCGAAGATCTCCCGGTAGAACCTGACCGACAGGGTGACGTCGGTGCTCGACAACTCCGCCCAGCACGGGCTCCCCGCCTCGTGGTCGCTCCGCTCGGACACGCCGAACCTCCTCATGTCGTGATCCGGGACAGGCTCAAAGCGTGGCACGCCCCTTCCGGGGCGCCCGGGAGGAGATCAAGAGCCTTGGCGGGATCCGCCCGAAGCCTTTTACCGGACATGAAAGGATCCGCGCCGCAGGTCCGGCGACCTGACCGGCGGACGCAGTCCCTAAACTCGTGACCATGGAGTCCCCAGCCGTCGAGATCATCGACCTGGTCAAAAGGTACGGCCGAACGACCGCGGTCGACGGCCTCACCCTCAGCGCGCGCCGTGGAGCGGTGACCGCGATCCTCGGCCCCAACGGCGCGGGAAAGACCTCGACGGTCGAGATCTGCGAGGGGTTCCGCCGGCCCGACGGCGGCACGGTGCGGGTGCTCGGGCTCGACCCGTCCCACCGGCGGCTGCGGGCCAGGGTCGGGGTGATGCTCCAGGCCGGCGGCGTGCCCCCGGCCGCGCGCTGCGGAGAGTGGCTGCGCCTGATGGCCCGTTTCCACGCCACCCCGCTGGATCCGGCGGCGTTGCTGGAGCGGCTCGGCCTGACCGCCCACGCCCGCACGCCGTACCGGCGGATGTCGGGCGGGCAGCAGCAGCGCGTCTCGCTGGCCGCGGCGATCGTCGGCCGCCCGGAGCTGGTCTTCCTGGACGAGCCGACCGCGGGGCTGGATCCCCAGGCCCGGCACGCCTGCTGGGACCTGGTGGGCGATCTGCGCGCCGCGGGGGTGTCGGTGGTGCTCACCACCCACCACATGGAGGAGGCCGAGAAGCTCTCCGACCACGTCGTGATCATCGACCGCGGTAGGGTCGTGGCCGAGGGCACCCCGGCCGCGCTCACCGGCGCCGAACGTCAGCTCCGCTTCAGGGCCAGGCCCGGCCTCGCCCTGGAGGAGCTGCTCACCGCGCTGCCCTCCGGCAGCGCGGCCAAGGAGTCGCCCTCGGGCCACTACATCATCGAGGGGCAGGTGGCGCCGGAGATGCTGGCGACCGTGACCGCCTGGTGCGCCGCCGAGGGCGTGACCGCCGACGACCTGAGCATCGAGCGCCGCACCCTGGAGGACGTCTTTCTGGAGCTGACCGGCCGGGAGCTGCGATGACCCCCCGGCAGCGCACGAGGGCGCGGGGTACGGCCGGCGCAGGCCCCCGGAAGGACACGGTGCACTCCCTGGATCTCACACCCGCGCCGGGCGCCGCGCCGCTGCGCGTGATGGTGATGGCCCAGACGGCGGCGGAGATCCGGGCGATGCTCCGCAACGGCGAGCAGCTCCTGCTGACCATGGTCATCCCGGTGCTGCTGCTCGTCGGGTTCTCGGCCGCGCCGCTGGTGAACATCGGCGGCGGCTCCCGGGTGGACTTCGTCACCCCCGGCGTGCTCGCCCTGGCCGTGATGTCGACGGCCTTCACCGGGCAGGCCATCGCGACCGGCTTCGAGCGGCGCTACGGCGTGCTGAAACGCCTGGGGGCCACCCCGCTGTCGCGGACCGGGCTGATGCTCGCCAAGACCCTCGCGGTGATCGGCGTGGAGGTCGTCCAGGTCGCCGTGATCGCCGCCGTGGCGGCCGCCCTGGGCTGGCGGCCCGCCGGTTCGGTGCCGGCCGCGCTCGCGCTGATCCTGCTCGGCACCGCCGCCTTCAGCGGGCTGGGCCTTCTGATGGCGGGCACCCTGCGCGCCGAGGCCACGCTCGCCGGCGCCAACCTGGTCTATCTGGTCATGCTGGGCTGCGGCGGGGTCGTCTTCCCGCTGTCGGCCTTCCCCGCCTCGGTGGAGCCGGCGCTGCGGCTGCTTCCGATCACCGCGCTGACCGGCGGCCTGCGCTCCGCCCTGGGCGCGACGGGCGTGCTCCCCCTGGGCGCGGTGCTCGTCCTTTCGGCCTGGGCCGTTCTCTCCCTCGGACTGGCGTCGCGGACGTTCCGCTGGGAGTGACCCCTCCCGTGTGGGAGTGCCCCCTCCCGCGCCGGGCCGGGGGGTGAGAACGGCGGCCGGCGCCCGTGCGCGTCGCGCAACCGCGCCCCCTCCCCCGCCGAGGGCCGGCCGGGAGGCCGCTGGGTAGTGTGGAGCGGTCCGCGCCTTTTCGATCCGTGCCTTTTCGATGCGGGGGGTTTCGTGACCGCCGAGTCCTTGCGCGTGCCCGCGGAACCCCGTACGTCCCGCCGTGCCAGGCCGGGAACGCTCCTGCGGGCCGCCTCCGACGCCATTCCGCCCTCGGGGCTGGTGCTGCTGGCCATCCTGTCGGTCCAGGTGGGCGCCGGTCTGGCCAAGGATCTGTTCGCCCAGCTGCCGCCCAGCGCGGTGGTGTTCCTGCGGACCGCGATGGGCGCGCTGATCATGGGCCTGATCGCGCGGCCGGGGCTGCGGGGCCTGAGCCGCGCCGACGCCGGGATCGGCGTGATGTTCGGCGTGACGCTCAGCGTGATGAACCTGTCGTTCTACGAGTCGCTGTCGCGGCTGCCCATGGGGATCGCCGTGTCGATCGAGTTCCTCGGCCCGCTCGGGGTCGCGGTGGCCGCCTCACGCCGGCGCCTGGACCTGCTGTGGGTCGCGACGGCCGGCGCCGGGGTGGTGCTGCTGGCGCCCTGGGGGGCGGCGGGGGCCCGGATCAGCTGGGCGGGGATCGGGTTCGCGCTCGTCGCGGCGGCGTGCTGGGCGGGGTACATCGTGCTGTCGGCCGCCGCCGGGCGGCGCTTCCCCGGCACGACCGGCCTGTCCTTCGCGATGATCGTCTCGTTCCTGCTGGTCGCACCGGTGGGGGTCGCCACGGGCGGCACCGGTCTGCTCCGGCCCGAGCTGCTGCTGGCCGGGCTCGGGGTGGGGCTGCTGTCGTCGGTCATCCCCTACTCGATCGAGCTGGAGGCGTTGCGCAGGATGCCCAAGCGGGTCTTCGGCATCCTGATGAGCCTGGAGCCCGCGGTGGCCGCGCTGGTCGGGCTGCTGGTGCTGGGCGAGATGCTCGACGCGCGCGAGTGGGCGGCCGTGGCCTGCGTGGTCGTCGCCAGCGTGGGCGCGGCCCGCGGCTCCCGAGGCTCCGTGGAGTGAGTCACCCGGCCGGCGCGGGCGGTGTGAGGCGCCGCGGAGGCCCCTCCCCGCACGGCCGTCCCGTCGCCTGTCCGCGTGGACGACGCCGCCCGCGCGCACGGCGGAAGGCCGCGGGGCCTTCCGGCCGTGCGGCGGGCGGCGGGCCTACTCCGGCTCCGGCTTGCTGGCCCAGATGCCCCGGACGTGCTGGATGTGGCCGCGCATGAGCCGTTCGGAGCCATGGGTGTCACCGGCGGCGAGCAGGTCGAGCAGCTGAAGGTGCTCGCGGGCGGAGTCCATCAGGACGCCGCGCGCGTAGAGTGCCGACAGGCCGTACAGCCGGGCGCGCTTGCGCAGGTCCCGCACCACCTCCACCAGGTGGAGGTTGCCGGCCAGCGACAGCAGCTCCACGTGGAAGCGCAGGTCGGCGTCCACGTAGCCGAGCAGGTCGCCGCGCTCGGCCGCGTCGACGATCTGCTGGGCCACCGGCCGCAGGGCCTCGAAGACCTCGGCGCGGTCGGCGTCGGCCAGCCGGGCCACCGTGGGCACCTCGATGAGCCGCCGGATCTCGGTGAGCTCGTCCAGGTCGCGGTCGGACAGTTCGGTGACCCGGAAGCCCTTGTTGCGCACCGCCTCGACCAGGCCCTCCTTGGCCAGGTCGAGCATCGCCTCGCGCACCGGGGTGGCCGAGACGCCGAACTGGGCGGCCAGCACCGGTGCCGAGTAGACCAGGCCCGGCCGCATCTCACCGGTGATCAGGGCGGCCCGCAGCGCGTGGGCCACCTGTTCACGCAGGCTCTGCCGCTCGCCCACCGTCGGCAGGTCGAGCCGATCCTCCGCAGAAGGAGCCATTCCAGCGCCTCTCATCTCACTGTCGTCCACGCCTCGTAGGCGGCGGTCGCCACCACCAAGTCCTCCCACGCCATGCCCACGCTCTTGAAAAGCCGGGGTCCCGGGCCGCGAGGCACGCCGCCCGTGACCAGCTCCCGGAGGTTTCCGGCGAGCTGACCAGTGGTGATCGTACCGTTCCGCAGAGCGATGATCAGATCCCCCGCCTCCGCGAGGGCCGCGCCGCGAGCCTCGACCACCACGGTGGCCCGCGCGACGAGGACGTCGTCGACCTCCCGGGCGTCCGGCTCGTGCGAGCCGACCGCGACCACGGTGGTGTCGTCTCCGATCAGGCTACCGTTGAACAGGGGGTTCCTCGCGGTGGTGCAGCAGGCCACCAGCGCGGCCCGGCCCGGCCCCTCGGCCGTTTCGGCCTTGAGGCCCTCGGCCGCGCACCGGGCGGCGAACGCCTCGGCCCGTTCCCGGTCCCTGGCGATCACCCTCACGTGCCGCACCGGCCGGACCTCGCGGAACGCCTCGACGTGCCCCCACGCCTGCGGGCCGGTGCCGAACACCGCCATGGTCTCGGCGTCCGGCTCGGCCAGGTGCCGTACGGCCAGCGCCGAGACCGCCGGGGTGCGCAGCGCGGTGAGCGCGACGCCGTCCAGCGTGGCCAGCGGGGCGAGGGTCGGCCCGTCCATGAGCAGGTAGGTGCCCTGGATGCGCGGCAGCCCCCGCGCGGGGTTGCCGGGGGCGACCCCGGCGATCTTGATCCCGGCGTACCGGCCCCACGTCGCGGGCATCAGCAGCAGCTGGCCGGCGGGAACCTCCAGGATCGGCCTGGGCGGGGTGTCCTCGGGGTCGAGGCCGCCGCGCAGCGCGTCCTCCAGCACCTGTACGGCACGTGCCATCGGCACCAGCGCGCGCAGGGTCTCCGCGTCGAGGTGCGGCAGGGCGCTCATCGGAGCGTGAACCCGGCGCCGAGGGGATCACGGGGATCCAGTGTGAAACGGTGTTCTCCGGTCCGGTAGGCCATGCCCTCCACCTCGGGGACGATCCCCTCCTTCGTCGTCCCGGCCACCCTGGCGAGGAAGCGGGTTCCCACGATGCCGTCGTGGACGAGCGTGCCGGTGAAACCCGCGTCGTGCAGCAGCGCCAGCCGGGCGGCCGTGCCCGAGCCGCACGGGGAGCGGTCCACCTCGCCGTCGGCGAAGACCGTCACGTTCCGCTGGTGCGCGGGCCCCAGGTCGTCGTGGAAGATGACGCCGTAGACGCCGGAGAGCCTGTCGTCGCCCGGGTGCCGGGCGGCGGGGTGGCCGGCCAGCGCGGCCTTGACCGCCCGGCCGAGGGCGATCAGCTCGGTGAGGTGCTCGGGGGACACGCTCAGGCCGAAGGCCCCGGCCGGGATCGAGGCGTAGATGGCCCCGCCGTAGGCGATGTCGGCCGTGACCCCCGAAAGGGCCTCCGACAGGCCCGCGGAAAGCCCGGCCGGGCCCGCGAGCGGGCCCAGGTCGACCCCGCGGGCCACGACGTAGGAGGGGACGTTGCGGAAGACGACGGACTCGACACGACCGGCCGAGCGGCGCACCCTGGCCGTCACCCGGCCGGAGGGGACGTCGATCACGATGTCGGTCTCCCCGTCCGGGGCGGCCTTGACCAGGCCCTCGTCCACGGCGTGGACCCCGAGGGCGATGGTGCCGTGACCGCAGGCGGTGGAGTAGCCGTCCTTGTGCCAGAACAGCACGCCGAGGTCGGCGCCCTCGTCGTCGGGCGGGACGAGGAAGCAGCCGTACATGTCGGCGTGCCCGCGCGGCTCGTGGCAGAGCAGCCGCCGGATCCGGTCGATCTCCACGGCTCCGGCCGCCTCTCGACGCTCCAGCACCGTGTCGCCGGGGATGGGGGGCACCCCGGCGGTGACGATCCGGAACGGTTCGCCACCGGTGTGGTAGTCGATCGTGTGAATCATGGTCTCCCGTTCTGTCAGACGCCGCCCAGGTAGGCCTCGACCACCCGGGCATCCTTCCGCAACTCGGACGCTGGGCCATCCAATACGCATTCGCCGTTTTCGATCACATACCCGCGATGAGCGATCTTCAGTGCAGCCGTGGCGTTCTGTTCGACAAGAAGAACCGAGGTGCCCTCCGCGTTGATCTCCGTGATCAGCTCCATCACCGCGGCCACCACCAGCGGGGCCAGGCCCATCGAGGGCTCGTCGAGCAGCAGCAGTCTCGGCCCGGTGATCAGCGCCCGGCCGACGGCGAGCATCTGCTGCTCGCCCCCGGAGAGCGTGCCGCCCTGCTGGGAGCGACGCTCGGCCAGGCGGGGCAGCAGGGTGTAGACGTGCTCGATCCGCCTGCGGATCTCGGCCTGGTCGCGGACCAGGTAGCCGCCGAGCTGGAGGTTCTCGTGCACGGTGAGCGTGCTGAAGATCCTGCGCCCCTCGGGGACGTGCACCAGGCCGCGCGCGGCGATCCTGTGGGGTTTCTCCCTGGTGACGTCCTCTCCCTCGAACACGACGCTCCCGGCACCGGCCCGCACCAGGCCGGAGACCGCCGCCAGCGTGGTGGTCTTGCCCGCGCCGTTGTTGCCCAGCAGCGCGACGATCTCCCCCGGCGCGACGGTGAGCGACAGGCCGCGCAGGGCGTGCACACCGCCGTAGTGGACGTCCAGGTCCCGGATCTCAAGCATGGGCGTCACTCCCGAGATAGGCCTCGATGACGGCCGGGTCGCGGCGGACGTCCTCGGGGCGGCCGTCGGCGATCTCCTTGCCGAAGTTGAGCACGACCACGCGTTCGGAGACCTCCATGACCAGGCCCATGTCGTGCTCGATGAGCACGATGGCCACCCCCAGCCCCTGGATCCGGCGGATCAGGTCGAGCATCTCGGCCTTCTCCCCGTGGTTGAGACCGGCGGCGGGCTCGTCCAGCAGCAGCAGGTCCGGACGCCGGGCCAGGGCCCTGGCGATCTCCGTACGGCGCTGCTCGCCGTAGGGCAGGTTGCGGGCCGCGCCGTAGCGGTCACCGCGCAGGCCCACGAAGTCCAGCCAGTGGTGGGCCTGCTCGGTGCACTCGCGCTCGGAGCGACGGTAACGGGGGGTGTGCAGCAGCGCGTCGAAGACATTCTGCCGGAGCCACAGGTGGGTTCCGGCGCGCACGTTGTCCAGGACCGAAAGCTCACCGAACAGGCGCAGGTTCTGGAACGTCCGCGCGATGCCGAGGCCCGCGATCGCCGAGGGCCGCAGGCCGGGCAGGTCCCTGCCGCGCAGGGTGATCCGGCCGGAGGTGGGGCGGTAGAAGCCGGTGACGCAGTTGAACGCCGACGTCTTTCCCGCGCCGTTGGGCCCGATGACGGAGACGATCTCCGCCTCCTCCACCGAGAACGTGAGCCCGTCGATGGCCAGCAGGCCGCCGAAGGACAGGCGCAGGTCGCTCACGTTCAGCAGGCTCACGAGACCTCCCGGGAGCGGGCGGGCCACAACCCCTGCGGGCGCAGCAGCATGACGACGATGAGGAGCACCCCGAACAGGAAGAACCGGTAGTCGGCCAGGTCCCGCAGGATCTCGGGAAGGAGGCTGATCACGACGGCGCCGACCACGACCCCGGGGATCGACCCCATGCCTCCGAGCACGACGGCCATCAGGACCAGCGCGGACTGCAGGAAGGTGAAGCTGGTCGGGGAGATCGCCGACAGGTGCGCGGCGAACAGGACCCCGGCCAGGCCGCCCCAGACGGCGCCGGCGATGTAGGCGGCGAGCTTGACGCGGTAGGTGTTCACCCCCATGGCCTCGGCGGCGTCCTCGTCCTCCCTGACGAAGCGCCAGGCACGGCCGAGGCGGGAGCGGCCCAGACGGGCCGCGCCGACGACGGCCAGGGACACGACCACCACGGTGAGGTAGTAGAAGACCACCGGGCTTTCGGTCAGGTGGGGGATGCCGTAGATGCCGGAGGGGCCGCCGGTGACGTCCAGGTTGTTGGCGGTGATACGGATGATCTCGCCGAAGCCGAGGGTCACGATGGCGAGGTAGTCGCTGCGCAGCCGCAGGGTCGGCGCGCCGATGACGATCCCGGCGATGACCGTGACCACGATGACGAACGGCACGGTGACCGGCAGCGGCAGGTCGAAGCGGGTGGCCAGCACCCCGCTGGTGTAGGCGCCGACCGCGAAGAAGGCGACGTAGCCGAGGTCGAGCAGCCCGCAGTAGCCGACCACGATGTTCAGGCCCGCCGCGAGCATCACGAACACGGCCGCGCTGGTCATGACGGACAGGGCGTAGGGGGAGGCGTTGACGAAGGGTGCCAGCAGGGCGATCAGCAGGCCGGCGAGGCCCGCCCACCGGTTCTGCAGGAACTTCGAGGCGCGTGTCGGAGGCTTGTCGGTACCCACTTTTCGAACCTTGACCGCGCTGGTCATACCCGCTCCGTCACACGTTCGCCGAGCAGGCCGGTGGGCCGCACGGTGAGGAACAGGATCAGCACCCCGAAGGCGAACACGTCACGCCACTCCCCGCCCAGCCAGAACGTGCCGAACGACTCCAGCAGCCCGAGCAGCAGCCCGCCGAGCATCGTACCCGGGATGTTGCCGATGCCGCCGATGACGGCCGCGGTGAACGCCTTGAGCCCGATCAGGAAGCCCATCAGAAAGTCGATCTTCCCGTAGTAGGCCCCCGCCATCACCCCGGCGGCCCCCGCGAGGGCCGAGCCGAGGAAGAAGGTCCGGGAGATCACCGCGTTCACGTCGACGCCCATCAGCGAGCTGGTGCGCGGATCGAGGGCGATGGCCCGCATGGCCCGGCCCTCGCGGGTCCGGGTGATCAGCGTGTTGAGGCCGACCATGAGCGCCACCGCCACCCCGACCAGCACGAGCTGCTGAAGCGTCAGCCGGGCCCCGAGCACCTCCAGGGAGGTGCCGCCGAGCCGTACCGGGTAGACCCGCGGGTCGGCGCCGGCGGCGGCGCGCATGCCGTACTCCAGGGCGAAGGACGCGCCGACCGCGGTGATCAGCAGGGAGAGCCGGGGGGCGCCGCGCAGCGGCCGGTAGGCGATACGTTCCAACGCCACCCCGGCCAGGCCGGTGAGCAGCATGGTGGCCACGAGCACCATGAGCAGCACCGGCAGGGCCATCGAGGCGGACACGCCGCCGACCGCGCCAAGGATGGCGAAGCCGGCGAACGCGCCCAGCATGTACAGGTCGCCGTGGGCGAAGTTGAGCAACTTGATGATCCCGTAGACCATGCTGTAGCCCAACGCGACCAGGGCGTAGAACGAACCGACGAACAGACCGTTCCAAACGAGTTGCGTCATTTGAGGGAGTCCTGCAGGGCGAACTTTCCGCCCTTGACGACGAGAATCTGGAAACCGCCGTTGGACAGCGTGTGCTCGGGGGTGAACTTCAGCGGCCCGGAGAACATCGGGAACCCGTCGATCCCCTCCAGCGCGGCGACGACCTTGGTGCCGTCGGTGCCGCCCGCCTTGCCGATGGCCTCGGCCGCCAGCCGGACCGCGTCGTAGGCCTGGTTGGAGTAGGGGCCCGGGTCGGTGCCGAACTTCTTCTTGTAGGACGCGATCCAGTTCTCG
The DNA here is from genome assembly GCF_014654615.1 of Streptosporangium violaceochromogenes. Classification (GTDB taxonomy): domain Bacteria; phylum Actinomycetota; class Actinomycetes; order Streptosporangiales; family Streptosporangiaceae; genus Streptosporangium; species Streptosporangium violaceochromogenes. The sequence continues at coordinate 174,461 of NZ_BNBB01000009.1, forward strand.
GCACCCTCCAGGGTGTCGGGGGTCTGGGTCATCGTGGCGTAGACGCCCTCGGCTGCATCGTTCCCGGCGATCTCGATGAACTTGGGGGAGACCGAGCCGTCACCCAGCAGGATGTGCCCCTTGTACCCGGCCTGGCGCAGCTGGCGGACGATCAGGCCGCCCTCCTGGAAGTAGCCGGTCCAGTAGACGTAGTCGGGTTTCTTGGCGAGGATGTTGGTGACGTTGGCGCTGTAGTCGCTCTCCTTGGGCGTGACCGTCTCGACGAGCACGGCGTCGGCGCCGCCGGGGGCGTCCAGCAGGGCCTTGGTGCGCAGCGCGATGTCCTTGGAGTAGCTGGTGTTGTCGTGGACCAGCACGACGCTCTTGGCGCCCTCCTTGGTCATCCACTTGTCGGCCGCGGCGGCCTGCTGGGAGCCGGTTCCGTTGATCAGGAAGACGTGCTTGAGCTTCTGGTCGACCAGCTCCTGGGAGTTGGCCGCCGGAATGATCATGGGGATGTTCGCCTTGCCGAAGATGGGCAGCGTGGGCAGCGTCGCGCCGGAGCAGTAGCCGCCGACCGAGACGTTCACCCCCTCGGTGACCAGCTTGTTGGCGCCGGCCACCGCCGACTGGGCGTCGCAGGCGTCGTCGGCCGTCTTCAGCTCCAGCTTGCGGCCGAGCACGCCGCCCTTGGCGTTGATCTCGTCGATCGCGAGCTGCGCCGCGTTGCTCATGTAGGGGCCGATGGCCGCCTCGCTGCCCGACTGCGGGATCAGCATTCCGAGAAGGATGGGACCGTTGCCCTTGGGGGCCTGGTCGTCACCGCCCAGAAGTCCCTGACCGCATCCGGCGGTCAGGAGGCCAAGAAGGACCAGGGGGGTGAGAGATTTCAAGGGGATGGCGCGCATGTGCGGCTCCTCACATCAAGTGATGTGTGACATTGCACTAGTTCCGGATGTGCACGTCAAGAGCCGAAACAAGACCGTTAACGTTCACACATCGTTTCTTGTTTTGCGGCGCGAAAATGTCAAGGGCACCCCGGGTAAAGGGGGTGCCCTGCGACGACGATTTTACGTTTACCAGCGTTATCGGCGCTCTCGGTTTGACCGTCAGCGTGACGGGCTGACGGTGACGGTGTGGACGGAGGTGTAGAAGTCCTGAGCCGCCTTGCCCTGTTCCCTCCCACCGTAACTGGAGTCCTTCTCCCCGCCGAACGGCAGGTAGAAGTCGACACCGCTGGTCGGGGCGTTCACCTTGACCAGACCGGTGTCCAGGCGCGCGGCGAAGTCCAGGGCCCGGTCCAGGTCGCGGGTGTAGACGGCCGAGGCCAGACCGTAGCGCACGCCGTTGGCCAGCGCCACCGCCTCCTGCGCCGAGGCCGCGTCCTGCACGACGCAGATCGGCCCGAACACCTCCTCGCAGGCCAGCGGGTGGTCGGCGGGCAGGCCGTCGGCGATCGTCGGCTCGGCGTACCAGCCGTCGAACCCGTCGGCCCCCCTGCCGCCGGTCAGGATCCGGCCGCCCGCGGAGACGGCGCCTGCCGCCGCGTCCACGACGCGGTCACGGGCCGCCTTCTCGATCAGCGGGCCGACCGCCACGGCCGGGTCGGACGGATCGCCCACCCGCAGGGCGGCCACGGCCGCGAGCACCGCCTGACGGACCTCCTCGCCGTTGCCGACCGCGATGACGCGCTTGGTGGCCGTGCACTTCTGGCCGGCGAAGCCCATCGCCGCCGCCGCGATCTGGGCCGCGGCGGCCTCCAGGTCGGCGTCGGGCAGCACGACGGCGGCGTTCTGGCCGCCCATCTCGGCCTGTACCGGCACGCCGCGCCGTACGGCGGCGGTGCGCACCAGCGCGCCGACCGAGGCCGAGCCGGTGAAGGAGACCACGTCGGCGGCCTCCACCAGGGCCGCGCCCTCCTCGGCGTCCCCGGCCACGACCTGGAACTCCTCAAGGTCCAGCAGCTCGGCCAGGCGCAGCGCGCACGCCAGCGCCTGCGGGGCGGGCTTCAGGACGACCGCGTTGCCGAAGGCCAGCGCGGGCGCGGCCTTCCACAGCGGGATGGCCAGCGGGAAGTTCCAGGGCGTGATCAGCCCGGCGACGCCGAGCGGGCGGCGCCGGGTGAACAGCAGCCCCGCCCCCGACGGCTCGTGGACCGCGCCCACCGGGTCGAACACCTGCTGGGCGTAGTAGCGCAGGATCGACACCGAGCGGGCGACCTCGCCGCGCGCCTCGGTGATCGGCTTGCCGACCTCGCGGACCACCAGGGCGGCCAGCTCGTCGGCCGCCCCCTCCAGCGCGGTGGCGGCCCTGGCCAGGACCGCGGCCCGGACGGCGGCGTTCTTCGCCGCCCAGCCGGACTGGGCGGCCCGGGCCGATCGGACGGCCTCCCGGACCCCCGCCTCCCCCACCGCGGGCAGCGAGACGACGAGGTCGGCGGGGTCGTGCGGAGAACGGCTCTCGATCAGTGCAGAAGTCAAAGCAGGAAACCTTCGGGAAACGGGTCACGGGGATCGATGAAGTACTGGGCGGTTCCGGTGATCCACGCCCTGCCGGTGATGGCCGGAACCACCGCGGGCAGGCCGGCGACCACCGTCTCCTCGACGAGCCGCCCGACGAAACGGGTGCCGATGAACGACTCGTTCACGAAGTCGGCGTCGAGGGCCAGCTCGCCTCGCGCGTGGAGCTGGGCCATCCGGGCGCTGGTGCCGGTGCCGCAGGGTGAGCGGTCGAACCAGCCGGGGTGGATGGCCATGGCGTGCCGGGAGTGGCGGGCGTCCGAGCCGGGGGCGGTGAACTGCACGTGGTGGCAGCCCCGGATGCCGTCGTCCAGCGGGTGAACCGGCTCGTCCTGCTCGTTGATCGCCTCCATGATCGCCAGACCGGCGTCGAGGATGCGCTGCTTGTACGAGCGGTCGAACGGCAGGCCGACCGACGCGATCGGCAGGATCGCGTAGTAGTTGCCGCCGTAGGCCAGGTCGTAGACGACCTCTCCGAACTCGGGCACCTTGACCGTGCGCGCGAGGCCGGCGGAGAAGGAGGGGACGTTGGTGATCGTCACCGCGGTGGCCGCCCCGTCCTCCACCCGCACGTCGGCGACGACCAGACCGGCCGGGGTGTCCAGCCGGATCGTGGTGACCGGCTCGACCACCTCGACCATCCCGGTCTCCACCAGGACGGTGGCCACGCCGATGGTGCCGTGGCCGCACATGGGCAGGCAGCCGGAGACCTCGATGTAGAGCACCCCGTAATCGGCGTCGGGCCGGGTGGGGGGCTGCAGGATGGCGCCGCTCATCGCCGAGTGGCCACGCGGTTCGTACATCAGCAGGGTCCGGATGTGGTCCATCTCGGCCATGAAACGCAGGCGGCGCTCGGCCATGGTCGCGCCCGGAAGGACCCCGACCCCTCCGGTGACGACCCGCGTGGGCATCCCCTCGGTGTGGGAGTCCACCGCGTGGAAAACCCGTCTCGTCCTCATCGACTCTCCTTCGCCCCCCGCCGGAGGCCCTTCCACTCTACGAGCCCCGGCCGGGCGTCACCCTCACTCGCCACGCCCGACCGGGGAGTCACGACGTGCCGCCTAGCTCAGGCCCTCGGCCAGGACCTTCTCGGTGGCGGCGCGGACGGCCGCCTCCTCCTCGGGGACCAGCGGCAGCCTGGGCGGGCGGCTCAGGCCGCCCTTGCGCCCGGCGAGGTCCATGGAGAGCTTGATGGCCTGCACGAACACCGTCTTGGAGTCCCAGCGCAGCAGGGGGTGCAGCGCGCGGTACAGGGGCAGCGCGGTGGCGAGGTCGCCGGCGACCGCCGCCTTGTACAGCTCCACGCTGGAGCGGGGCAGCGCGTTGGGGTAGCCGGCCACCCAGCCGACCGCGCCGGCCAGGGCCAGCTCCAGCATCACGTCGTCGGCGCCGATCAGCAGGTCCAGGCCGGGGGCGGCCTCGGCGATCTCGTACGCCCGCCGGACGTCGCCGCTGAACTCCTTGACCGCCACGATCAGGCCCTCGGTGTGCAGCCGGGCGAGCAGTCCGGGGGTGAGGTCGACCTTGGTGTCGATGGGGTTGTTGTAGGCCACGATGGGCACGCCCGCCTTGGCCACCTCGCGGTAGTGCTCCACCACGATCCGCTCGTCGGCCCGGTAGGCGTTCGGCGGGAGCAGCATCACCGCCCTGCAGCCGGCCTCACCGGCCTGCTCGGCCCAGCGGCGGGCCTCCAGCGCCCCGTAGGCGGCGATGCCGGGCATGACCCTGTCGCCGCCGATGGCCTCGACCGCGGTCTCCACGACCTGGGCGCGCTCCTCGGGGGTCAGCGTCTGGTACTCGCCCAGCGATCCGTTCGGCACCACGCCGTCGCAGCCGTTGTCGACCAGCCACCGGCAGTGCTCGGCGTAACCGTCCAGGTCGACCGAGAGGTCCTCCCCCAGGGGGAGGGCCGTGGCCACCATCACGCCGTGCCAGGGTTTCGTACGGGTCGTCGTCATCAAGGTCATCCTTCCAAGGGGGATCGGGTCAGCGCGGCCAGATCGCCGAGCCGGATCGGCTGGGCGATCGGGCGCCGTGGCGCCGAGACGTTCTCGCCGGCGAGGCACGCCACGGCGTAGCCGCACATCCGGCCCTGGCACCAGCCCATACCCGGGCGGGCCAGTAGTTTGATGGAGCGCGCGTCGGTGGCGCCCAGCTCCCGGGCCTCGCGCACACCCGACAGCGGCACCTCCTCGCAACGGCAGACGAGGGTGTCCTCACGCAGCCACCGCTGCCAGCCGGGCCGGACGGGGTAGGCCGTGAGCAGGGCGCGGGCGAAGGCCGACAGCCGCTCCCTGCGCCGGAGCAGCGCCGGCAGGGGCCCGACGCGGCGGCCCAGGTCGGCCGCGGCGGTACGGCCCGCGATACGCCCTTCGACCTCGGCCAGCACCGCGCCGCCGACGCCGGTGGACTCCCCCGCCGCGTAGACGCCGGGCACGCTGGTGCGCTGGCCCGCGTCCACGGCGACGACGGGGCCGCCGTCGGCGTCGCGGCGCGTCGCGCAGCCCAGCTGGACCGGCAGTTCGAGCTGGGGGACGAACCCGTAGCCGTAGGCGAGGGTGTCGCACTCGACGGTCCTGGTGGAGACCGGACGCCAGTGGCGGTCCAGCCTCGCCACGGTGACGTGGGTCAGCCCGCCCTCGCCGTGGGCCTCGATCACCGCCTGGCGGCCGTGGTAGGGCACCCGGTGCCGGGCCAGGCTCACGGCGTAGCCGGCGGCCTCCCCGGCCTTGCCGGCGGCCAGCAGGGGGTGGCGGGCCAGCCCGAGGCGGCCGTTGGCCTCGAAGACGCCGCGCACGTCGGCGCCCGCCTCGGCGAGCCCGGCGGCCACCGGCAGCAGGAAGGGGCCGGTCCCGGCGACCACGACCCTGCGGCCGGCGACGACGAGGTTTCCCTTCAGCAGGGCCTGCGCCCCGCCGGCGGTGAGCACGCCCGGCAGGTCCCAGCCGGGGAACGGCAGCGGGCGGTCGTGGGCGCCGGTGGCCAGCAGGAGCCGCCGCCCGGTGACCGTGCGGGGCCGCTCCTCGCGGTCGCCCTCCAGGCAGCGCACGCTCACGCCCTGCTCGTCCCGCTCCACGGCCCAGACCCGGTGCCCGAGCAGGAGGGTCGCCCGCTCGCGCAGCGCCTCCCACTGCCGGGTGAACCTGTCCAGCCCGTGGTGGAGCGCGCCGGGCCTGCCGGGGTGGAACCCCTCGGGCAGGTGCCGGAAGTACTGGCCGCCGGGGCGCGCGGCGCCGTCGACCAGCGCGACGTTCACCCCGGCCAGGGCGGCGCTGAGCGCGCCGGCCACCCCCGCGGGGCCCGCGCCGATGACCACGAGGTCGTATTCGGGGCTCATCGGCCGTTCTCCTGCCCGCCGTGGGGCGTGCCGGGCCCCTCTCCCGGCTCTCCCGGCTCTCCGAGGACGGCCAGGCCGCCCTCGCCGGTGCAGACCCGGTCCCCGGGGCGGGCCTCGGTCAGGCAGGCCCGCAGCGAGGGGCCGCCGTTGACCGTGACCAGGCAGTCGAAACAGACGCCGATGCCGCAGAACAGCCCGCGCGGGCGCCCGCCGAACCGGGTGGCGCGCCAGGCGCGGATGCCCGCGCCGTGCAGGACGGCGCCGATGGTCTGGCCCGGGACGGCGGGGACGGGCGCGCCGTCCACACTGATCTCGAACTCCGGCTCGGGGCGCGCCCGTACGAGTCTGTACGGCTGCTTCATGGGCGCTCCTTTTCGAAGCGGTCCGGGCGGAAGGGACGGAGGTCCAGGTCGGGGCGGGCGCCGGTCAGGGTCTGGGCGATCAGGTGGCCGGTGGCCGGTGCCAGGCCGATGCCGGCGCCCTCATGACCGCAGGCGTGGTGGAGGCCGGGGGCCCGGGGGTCCTCGCCGATCACCGGCAGGTGGTCGGGGCAGTAGGGGCGGAACCCGCAGTAGGTGCGGATCACCCTGCGCCCGGCCAGCACCGGGAAGAGCTCGACGGCCTGCCGCGCCAGGCGCTCCAGCACCGGGATCGAGGTCGTGCGGTCGAAACCGACGCGCTCGCGGCTGGCGCCGATGAGCACCGGGCCGGAGGCGGTCGCCTCCACCACGGCGGAGGTCTCCAGGCCCTCGGAGTCGCTGGCCACGTTGGTGACGTAGGCGGCGGTGTAGACCTTGTGCCTGACCGGAGGCTCCCGCATCGGCTCGGTGACCAGGATGAAGCCGCGCCGCGGCAGGACCGGGACGTGCACGCCCGCCAGGGCGGCGACCTCGCCGCCCCAGGTGCCCGCGGCGTTGACGACCGCCCCGGCGAGGATGTCGCCCCGGTCGGTGGTGACGCCGGCGACCCGGTCGCCGTCGCGGACGAAGCCGGTGACGGTGACGCCGGTGCGCAGCATCAGGGTGCCCTGGCCGTAGCGCTCGGCGCCCCGCTGGATGAGCCTGGCCGCCGCCAGCATGGGCTGGACCTGGGCGTCCTGCGGGTAGAACACGCCTCCGGCCAGGTCCTTGGTCAGGTAGGGCTCGTAGTCGGCGAGCCCGGCGGGGTCGACCACGACGTGCTCGACCCCCTGCTTGCCCGCCAGGCCGACCAGGGCGTCCAGCACCCCGGCGGACTCGGCGACCACCAGGCCGCCCTTGGGTTCGAACTCGAACCCGTCGCGCTCGGCCAGATCACGCCAGAGGCCGTTGGAGAGCAGGGCCAGATCGAGCTCGGGGCCCGGTTCCTTGTCGGAGACCAGGACGTTGCCCTCTCCCGCGCCGGTCGTCCCGCCCGCCACGGGCCCGCGGTCGACGACGACCACGTCCAGCCCGGCGCGTGCCGCGTAATAGGCACAGGCCGCACCGACGGCTCCCGCGCCGATCACTACGACGTCCGGCATGGTTCACCTCACTCTCCAGCCCGACACCTCAGTAATATGTCACATATTCTCAATGAGATCAATCGCCCCTTCCTCATTTCTCCAGTTCAGCCGATCCGTACCCGGCAACCTGTGGGATAAGCTGTACGATCGCGCGCGGGGTTCCCCGTGACGGGCACACGGGTTGAAAGGGCACACCACCTCGGGGCACACCGGCGGGGTCCCCGGAGGGACCGCCCCCGGCGCCGCCTAGCATGTGAGCCGTGAAACACCTCCTCGGCCAGGCGCGCCGCGCCCTCGTCCGCCTCCCGCGGGCCCTGCGGTCGCCGACGCCCGGCGACCTGCGCCGGTGGGCGCTGGCGAGCGTGGTCGTCAACGCCGGCATCACGGTGACCGGCGCCGCCGTACGGGTCACCGGATCGGGGCTGGGCTGCCCCACCTGGCCGCGCTGCACCCCCGGCAGCTTCGTCCCCGTCGCCCATGACGGGGTCTCACCGGTCACCATGGCCATCGAGTTCGGCAACCGGCAGCTGACCTTCGTGGTCCTGGTCGTCGCGCTGGCCTGCCTGGTCACCGCGATGAGACTGCCCTCACGCCGCCCGGACCTGGTCCGCCTGGCCTGGCTGCAGCCGATCGGCGTGGCCGTACAGGGCCTGTGGGGCGGTCTGGTGGTGCGCAGCGCGCTCAACCCCGTCACCGTGAGCATGCACTTCCTGATCTCCATCGGCATGATCGCCGCGGCGGTCGCGCTCCACGCCCGCGCGAAGGAGGGCGACGCCCCGCCCCGGCCGCTGGTCCACCGCGACATCCGCACGCTGAGCCTCGCCGTGGTGGCGGCGGTGGCCGTCCTGCTGCTGGCGGGCGTGGTGGTGACCGGCACCGGGCCGCACTCCGGCGACGCGCTGGCCTCCCGTTTCCGGTTCGACATCGAGACGGTGGCCAGGATCCACGCCGACGTGGCCTACCTCGTGGCCGGGCTCACCTTCGCGCTGCTGTTCGCCCTCCACGTCACCGGCGCGCCCGCCCGGGTCCGGCGGGCGGCGCTGACGCTGCTGGCGGTGGAGCTGGCCCAGGGAGGCGTCGGCTACGTCCAGTACTTCCTGGGCCTCCCTGCGTTCCTCGTCAACCTGCACGTGCTCGGCGCCACCCTGGTGTGGATCCTCGCGCTGCGGGTGGCGTTCGCGACGCGGTCACGGGACCGGGTGCGGGCCCCGGGAAGCCCGAAGGCCGACGGGCCCACCGGACGGAAAGCCCGTCCCCGCCCGGACCTGACGTCTCACCCGGCGTAGGGGTCCCACCCGGGCGGCGGATGGATCATCCCCGGCGGCCCGGAGGGCCCGCCCCGCGGCGGCGCGACCGAACCGGACGCGGGCCACCCCGACGGCGGAAACGCCGCGCGGGCCGCGGCCATGCAGCGCAGCAGCGCCTGCTGCTCCTCGTTGAACGTGCGCTCGTCGATCACGTGGCGCCTGGCCCGCTCGTGGAGCAGGCCGAGTTCGGTGGCCGCGAGCTGGTAGTCGCTCATCGCCCGCAGTCCGGGCCTGCCACCGTTGGTCCTGGCCCACTGCCGGGCGTGACGCCGCCCGGGCAGCGAGGAGAGCATGAAGACGTCGTGCGGGGTGACCAGCCCGGTCGCCCGGTAGGCGGGCAGATAGGTCTGGATCAGGCCGACGATCCGCTTGCGGTCCCTGAAGACGATCCAGATCAGGACCAGCAGCACGACCATCAGCAGCAGGTAGGCGACGGCCAGGCCGCCGACGCCGACGAAGGTGGCGAAGCCGTTCCAGATCCCGTGCAGGAGCATCGCGCCGACCCAGCCCGCCGCGATCACGGAGATCCTCACCGGGCCCCGGCGCTGCGCCGCGTAGGCCACCGCCACGCCGATCATCGAGGTGAACAGCGGGTGCGCGAACGGCGACAGGATCCCCCGCAGCACCACGGTGACCGCGAGGCCCCGCGCGCCCGTGTCGTGCAGCGCCGCCACGTAGTAGCTGACGTTCTCGCTCATCGCGAACCCCAGGCCGACCATGCCGGCGTAGATGACGCCGTCGGTGGGGCCGTCGAGCTCGGTCCGCCTGAACCGCAGCAGGCCCAGCAGAACCAGCCCCTTCATCGTCTCCTCGACCACCGGGGCGCCGAAGGTGGCGGCGATGCCGCGCGCGGTGTCGTACCCCAGCCGGACGGTGTTCTCGATGTAGAGGAGGTTGAACGAGTTGACCAGGCCCGCCACCAGCACCGCCACGCCCGCGCCCCAGGCGAACGCGAAGATCAGGTTGCTGCGCGGCTCGGGCTCCATGCGGTCCAGCGCCAGCACGGCCGCCAGCAGCACCGGGACCGGGGCCAGGGCAAGGGCCAGGGCGATGAAGAAGTAGACCGGCTCACCGTTGAGCAGGTCGAACGAGAACGACGCCAGCGCGCACACACCGGCCAGCACAAGCCCGGCGATCAGCGCGACGGACGGGCGGTCTTTCAAGGCCCAGCGGGGATCACGACTCGCCATGCGGCCACGGTAACCGATCGACCACGACGTGTCCCGCCCCCTTTACCGCCTTAATCTCCTTCGAGGAGGCCGCGTGTCAAGGTCGCGCGCGAAGGAGAAGAGGCCTCAGACCAGGATGGAGTCCACGGCGACGGCGAGGAAGAGCAGCGCCAGATAGGCGTTGGACCAGTGGAAGAAGCGCATCGGGCGCAGATCCACCCCGGTCTTGCCGGCGTTGACGCGGCCGAGGAGGCGGTAGACCTCCCACAGGCAGGCCCCACCGAGGACGGTGGCCACCACGGGGTAAAGGAGCGTGGTGCCGGCCAGCGGCCACAGAAGCAGCGAGCACAGTACGGTGGCCCAGGTGTAGACGACGCTCTCCAGCACCACGCGGCGCTCGGTGGCCACCACCGGGAGCATGGGGACCTTCGCCGCGGCGTAGTCCTCCTTGTAGCGCATGGCGAGGGTCCAGGTGTGGGGGGGCGTCCAGAAGAACACCACCCCGAAGAGCACCAGCGGGGCCCAGGCGAGACCGCCGGTGACGCCGGCCCAGCCGATGAGCACCGGCATGCAGCCGGCGATGCCGCCCCACACCACGTTCTGCGGGGTCCGCCGCTTCAGGATCATCGAGTAGACGAGCACGTAGAAAAGGTTCGCCGCCAGCGACAGCCCGGCCGCGAGCCAGTTCACGGTCAGCCCGAGCCCGAGGGTCGACAGCACCCCGAGGACGACGCCGAAGATCAGCGCGTTGCCCGGGGGGACCTGGTCACGGGCCAGCGGGCGCCGCCGGGTGCGGCGCATCGCGGCGTCGATGTCGCGGTCGATGTAGCAGTTCAGCGCGTTGGCGCTGCCCGCCGAGAGGGTGCCGAACACCAGCGTGCAGATGGCGATCCCCAGCGGGGGAAGACCACGGGCGGCCAGGAACATCACCGGCAGCGTCGTGATCAGCAGCAGCTCGATGATCCGCGGCTTGGTGAGGGCGACATATGCCTTCACGACGTCGCCGACCGAGCGCGGGGCGGCGGTGGTCGCCGTGCCCGTCCCGGAGGGGGCCGTCGATTGCTTGTCGGTCAGCACCATTTAAGGCGCTTCCAGCACGTGCGGGGTCAACGCGTAACCTCTGATGTGGAGCGGATCCGTGGATGCGGGCACCAGCCAGCCTTGGGAACTCAACTGTAGTTGCTGGGGTAACCGGTTCCGGCATGGGGTAGGTGAGGCGGCGTGATGTGACACGCCCTCGAAGGGGCACCTCCCCGCGCCGCCCACGGCTCCGCGGGGGCCGTCTCTTGCCCGCCTTCGGCAGGCGGGCAAGTGGCCGAACCGTTAGGGTCCGGTGTGGGCGGGAAAAGCCAAACCGGCGCCACCACCACACGACAAGATCCGGAGATCGAGCACTTGAGCAGCAAACTCGCGCCAGCCATCGAATGGAACGACCTGGACCGCCGCGCGGTCGACGTCGTGCGGACCCTGGCAATGGACGCGGTAGAGAAAGCGGGGTCGGGCCACCCCGGCACCGCGATGAGCCTGGCGCCCGCCGCGTACCTGCTTTTCCAGCGTCTGCTGCGGCACGACCCCTCCGACCCCTCGTGGGTGGGCAGAGACCGCTTCGTCCTGTCGGCAGGGCACACCAGCCTGACCCTGTACATCCAGCTCTTCCTCGCGGGCTACGGCCTGTCGCTGGACGACCTGAAGAGCCTGCGCCAGTGGGACAGCCTGACCCCGGGGCACCCCGAGCACGGCCACACCCCCGGGGTCGAGACCACCACCGGGCCCCTCGGGCAGGGCATCGGCAACGCGGTCGGCATGGCCATGGCCGCCCGCCGCGAGCGCGGCCTGTTCGACCCCGAGGCCCCGGCGGGCGCCAGCCCGTTCGACCACACGATCTGGTGCATCGTCTCCGAGGGCGACATCGAGGAGGGCGTCAGCCACGAGGTCAGCGCCATCGCCGGCCACCAGAGGCTCGGCAACCTCGTCGTCCTCTTCGACAGCAACCACATCTCGATCGAGGACAACACCCAGATCGCGCTGAGCGAGGACATCGTCAAGCGCTACGAGGCATACGGCTGGCACGTCCAGACCGTCGACTGGACCGCCGGCGACGAGTACTCCGAGGACGTCCAGGCCCTGCACCGCGCGATGGAGGCCGCCCGCGCCGAGACCGGCCGGCCCTCCTTCATCCGCCTGCGCACCGTCATCGGCTGGCCCGCGCCCGGCAAGCAGAACACCGGCAAGATCCACGGCTCGGCCCTGGGCGCCGACGAGGTGGCCGCCACCAAGAAGGTCCTGGGCCTGGACGCGGCCAAGAGCTTCGACGTGCCGGCCGAGGTGCTCGACCACACCCGCGCCGTCGTCGAGCGCGCCCGCGCCGCCCGCGCCGAGTGGGACAAGTCCTTCGCGAACTGGCGTACGGCCAATCCCGGGCGCGCCGCCGAGTTCGACCGCATCTCCGCCCGGATCCTCCCCCCCGGCTGGACCGAGGCGCTGCCGGCCTTCGAGCCCGGCTCCTCCGTCGCCACCCGCAAGGCCTCCGGCGAGGTGCTCAACAGCCTGGCGCCCGTGCTGCCGGAGCTGTGGGGTGGCTCGGCCGACCTGGCCGAGTCCAACAACACCACGATGAAGGGCGAGCCGTCCTTCATCCCCGAGGAGTACCAGACCAAGGAGTTCCCCGGGCACCGCTACGGCCGCACGCTGCACTTCGGCATCCGCGAGCACGGCATGGGGGCGATCCTCAACGGCATCGCGCTGCACAACGGCACCCGGCCCTACGGCGGCACCTTCCTGGTCTTCAGCGACTACATGCGCCCCGCCGTACGGCTCGCGGCGCTGATGAAACTGCCGGTCGTCTACGTGTGGACCCACGACTCCATCGGCCTGGGCGAGGACGGCCCGACCCACCAGCCGGTGGAGCACCTGTGGGCGCTGCGGGCCATCCCCGGCCTCGACGTGGTGCGCCCGGCCGACGCCAACGAGACGGCCGCGGCGTGGCGGACGGTGCTCGAACACGCCGACCGCCCGGCCGCGCTGGCGCTGACCCGGCAGAACGTCCCGGTCTACGAGGGCACGGGGGACGCGGCGAAGGTGGCCCGCGGCGCCTACGTGCTGGAGGAGGCCTCCACCGGGCAGCCCTCGGTGATCCTGATCGGCACCGGCTCGGAGGTCCAGCTCGCCGTGGAGGCGCGCCGGCTGCTGGAGCAGGAGGGCATCGCGGCCCGGGTGGTGTCGATGCCGTGCGTCGAGTGGTTCCACGCCCAGGACACCGCCTACCGGCAGACGGTGCTGCCGTCGGAGGTCCGCGCGCGCGTCGCCGTGGAGGCGGGGATCGCCCTGGGCTGGCGGGAGTTCGTCGGCGACGCCGGTGAGGTGGTCGGCCTGGAGCACTTCGGCGCCTCGGCCCCCTACAAGACCCTCTTCGAACAGTTCGGCATCACCGCCGAGCGGGTGGCCGCCGCCGCTAAGGCGAGCCTCGCCCGGACCGGGGCCGATAAGGGCGAGACGACGGGAACCTGATCATGAGTGAGATCCTGAAGAACCTTTCCGGCCAGGGTGTTTCCCTCTGGCTTGACGACATCAGCCGCGAGCGCCTGCGCACCGGCAACCTGGAGGCGCTGATCCGCGACAGGAACGTGGTCGGCGTGACCTCCAACCCGACGATCTTCGCCTCGGCGCTGAGCAAGGGCGACGCCTACGCCCCCCAGCTCCACGACCTGGCCGTGCGGGGGGTGGAGGTCGAGGAGGCGGTGCGCGCCATCACCACCTACGACATCCGCTGGGCCGCCGACGTGCTCAGGCCGGTCTACGACGCCACCGGGGGCGTGGACGGCCGGGTCTCCATCGAGGTGGACCCGCGCCTGGCCAAGGAGACCGAGAAGACCGTCGCCGAGGCCCGCGCGCTGTGGTGGGCCGTCGACCGGCCCAACCTGTTCATCAAGATCCCCGCCACGGTCGAGGGCCTGCCCGCGATCACCCAGGCGATCTCGGAGGGCATCAGCGTCAACGTCACGCTGATCTTCTCCCTTGAGCGCTACCGCGCCGTGATGGACGCCTGGCTGACCGGCCTGGAGCGGGCGAGGGCCAACGGCCTGAACCTCTCCGGCATCGCCTCGGTGGCGTCGTTCTTCGTCAGCCGGGTGGACACCGAGGTCGACAGGCGTCTGGAGCGGATCGGCACGCCCGAGGCCAAGGCGCTCAAGGGCAAGGCCGCCGTCGCCAACGCCCGCCTCGCCTTCGCCGCCTACGAGGAGATGATCGACTCTCCGCGCTGGCACGCGCTGAGCGCGGCCGGGGCCCGCCCGCAGCGCCCGCTGTGGGCCTCCACCGGCACCAAGGACCCGAGCTACCCCGACACCCTGTACGTCGACGAGCTCGTCACGGCCGGCACGGTCAACACCGTGCCGGAGAAGACGCTGGAGGCGGTGGCCGACCACGGCCGCGTCACCGGCGACACCGTCCGCCCCCGCTACGAGGACGCCTGGAACGCCATGGCGGCCCTGAAGGAGGCCGGCATCGACTACGACGACGTGGTGAGGGTCCTGGAGGAGGAGGGCGTGGAGAAGTTCGAGGCGTCGTGGGGTGAGCTGCTGGCCACCGTCTCCTCCGAACTCCGGAAGGCGTGAGCCCATGTCGGTGTCCGTGACGTTCGGCGACGAGGAACTGGCCGGCCTGGCGGCGGAGGCCGCCGGGCGGCTCGCCGCCGAGGGGGTGCCGGAGGCCCTGGCCGCCGGCGACCCCGGCCTGTGGGGCCCGGAGGCGGCGCCCGAGGCGGCGACCCGCCTGGGCTGGCTCACCCTGCCCCTGACCGGCGGGCAACTGCTTCCCAGGATCGGCGAGCTGGTGGAGCGGGTCCGGGCCCAGGGCCTGGAGCACGTGGTCCTGGCGGGCATGGGCGGCTCCTCGCTCGCCCCCGAGGTCATCACCGCCACCGCCGAGCTCCCCCTGACGGTACTCGACACCACCGACCCCGGGCAGGTGCGCCGGGCGCTCGCCGACCGGCTGGACCGCACGGTCCTGGTCGTCGCCAGCAAGAGCGGCGGCACGGTCGAGACCGACGGCCACCGGCGGATCTACGAGCAGGCGTTCCGTGAGGCGGGGATCGACCCCGCCGAGCGGATCGTCGTGGTCACCGACCCCGGCTCCCCGCTGGAGCGGGTCGCGGCCGAGGCCGGCTACCCCGTGGTCCTCGCCGACCCCGACGTGGGCGGTCGCTACAGCGCGCTGTCGGCCTTCGGCCTGGTGCCCAGCGCGCTGGCCGGGGCCGACGTGAAGGAACTGCTCGACGACGCCGCCGCCGTGCTGCCGCTGCTGGGCCGGGCCGAGGGCAACCCCGGCCTGGCCCTGGGGGCCGCGCTGGGGGCCGCCGCGGCCGCCGGACGCGACAAGCTGGTGCTCCAGGACGACCTGTCGGAGATCAACGGCCTGCCCGACTGGATCGAGCAGCTGATCGCCGAGTCCACCGGCAAGTCCGGCAGGGGAATCCTGCCGGTCGTCGGAGCCGACCCCGGCGAGGCCCCGGACGAACTCGTCGCCGGGATCGCCGCCGACGGCGCGCTGACCGTCGACGGCCCGCTGGGCGCGCAGTTCCTGGTCTGGGAGTACGCCACCGCCGTCGCCGGCCGGCTGCTCGGCATCGACCCCTTCAACCAGCCGAACGTGGCCGAGTCCAAGGAGAACACCGCGCGGCTCCTGGAGCGGGACGAGCCGCCCACGGGCACGCCGATCCTCGTCGACGGCCCCGTGGAGGTGTACGGCGAGGTGCCCGGCGGCCACACCCCCAAGGATCTGCCGGAGGTGCTCACCCGTTTGCTGAAGGCCGTCCCCTCGCGAGGCTATCTCGCTATCATGGCCTATCTCGATCGGGAGGCGGCCTTCGACGCCCCCTACCCCGAGGGCGCCTCGTTCGAGGAGATGACCGCCGCGTGGCGGGCCGCCGACCCGGCCACGCTGCGCGCCGAGCTCGCCCTGCGAACCGACCGGCCGGTCACGTTCGGCTGGGGCCCCCGGTTCCTGCACTCCACCGGCCAGTACCACAAGGGCGGCCCTCAGAACGGCGTGTTCCTGCAGATCACCGGGGCCGTCGAGGAGGACGTGCGGGTCCCCGGCCGGCCGTACACCCTGGGCCGCCTCCAGCTCGCCCAGGCTCTGGGCGACCTCGGCGCGCTGACCGGCCGTGGGCGCCCCGCCGTACGGCTGCACCTCACCGATCGCACCACCGGAGTCAAGCGCCTGCTCGAAGCGGCGCGGGAGGTCTGAATGAGCGATCAACGATCCGAACCCCTCGCCCCGGCCCCGTGGGCCGGTGACGGCGAGGCCCGCCGGGAACCCGGCAGGCCGGGCGAAGCCGAGCCGGCGACGCCCGCCGCGGCGACGACGGCGACCGCGGCCACCGTCGAGGAGGTGGTGGCCGCCAACCCGCTGCGCGACCCCATGGACAAGCGCCTGCCGCGCGTGGCGGGGCCGTGCGTGCTCGTGCTGTTCGGCGTGACGGGCGACCTGGCGCGCAAGAAGCTGCTGCCGGCGATCTACGACCTGGCGAACCGGGGGCTGCTGCCTCCCGGTTTCTCCCTGGTCGGCTTCGCCCGCCGCGACTGGCAGGACCAGGACTTCGCGCAGCTCGCCCACGACGCCGTCAAGGAGTACGCGCGGACCCCCTTCCGCGAGGAGGTCTGGAAGCAGCTGGCGGAGGGCATCTCCTTCTGCCCCGGGGAGTTCACCGACGACGGCGCCTTCGACGCGCTGGCCACGATGCTCAAGGAGATCGACCAGAGCAGGGGAACCGGCGGCAACTACTGCTTCTACCTGTCGGTGCCGCCGAAGTTCTTCCCCGTCGTGGTCGAGCAGCTCAAGCGGACCGGCCTGGCCAACGGGCCCGAGGGCTCCTGGCGCCGGGTGGTGATCGAAAAGCCCTTCGGGCACGACCTGGAGAGCGCCCAGGAGCTCAACGCGATCACCAGCGCGGTCTTCCCGGAGAGCTCGGTGTTCCGTATCGACCACTACCTGGGCAAGGAGACCGTCCAGAACATCCTGGCCCTGCGGTTCGCCAACAACCTGTTCGAGCCGATCTGGAACCGGGGCTACGTCGACAACGTCCAGATCACGATGGCCGAGGACATCGGCATCGGCGGCAGGGCCGGATACTACGACGGCATCGGCGCGGCGCGCGACGTGATCCAGAACCACCTGCTCCAGCTGCTGGCGCTGGTGGCGATGGAGGACCCCACCTCCTTCGAGGCCGACTCGCTGCGCCGGGAGAAGGAGAAGGTCCTCAAGGCGGTGCGGCTGCCGGCCGACCTCACGCTCTCCACCGCCCGCGGGCGGTACGGCCCCGGCTGGCAGGGCGGCGAGCCCGTCGTCGGCTACACCCAGGAGGAGGGCATCTCGCCCGGCTCCATCACCGAGACCTACGCCGCCGTCAAACTGGAGATCGCCAACCGGCGCTGGGCGGGGGTGCCGTTCTACCTGCGCACCGGCAAACGGCTGAGCCGCCGGGTGACCGAGGTCGCCGTGATGTTCCAGCGAGCGCCGCACCTGCCGTTCAGTAAGGACGACACCGAGATCCTGGGGCAGAACGCCCTGGTCATCCGCGTCCAGCCCGACGAGGGCATCACCGTGCTCTTCGGCTCCAAGGTGCCCGGCACCGCGATGGAGGTCAGGGACGTGTCGATGGACTTCGCCTACGGCGAGTCGTTCATGGAGTCGTCCCCCGAGGCGTACGAACGGCTGCTGCTGGACGTGCTCATCGGCGACCCGCCGCTCTTCCCCCACCAGGCCGAGGTCGAGCTGTCGTGGAAGATCCTCGACCCGATCGAGGAGTTCTGGGCCACCCAGGGGCCGCCGCAGGAGTACCCGGCCGGCACGTGGGGGCCCGCCTCGGCCGACGAGATGATGGACCGCGACGGGCGCGCCTGGAGGAGGCTCTAAGATGACGAGCTTCATGCTCACCGGCACGACCGCGTCGAAGATCTCCTCCCACCTGACCCAGCTGCGGCACCAGATGGGAACCCCGGCGGTCGGCATGGTGCTGACCCTGGTGGTGGTCTCCGACGAGGGCAACCAGTACGACGCGGTCCGGGCGGCGACCGACGCGGCCAGGGAGCACCCCTCCCGGATACTGGTCGTCATCCCGCGCGACGCCGCCGAGCCGAACCGCCTGGACGCCGAGATCCGGTTCGGCGAGTCCACCCCCGGCGAGGTGATCCTGCTCCGCCTGTACGGCGAGCTCACCCGGCACGCCGACTCGGTGATCAGCCCGCTGCTGCTCACCGACACCCCGGTGGTGGCCTGGTGGCCGGGCGACTGCCCCAAGATCCCCGCCAAGGACCCCGTCGGGGTGCTCGCCCAGCGCCGCATCGTCGACGCGCGCTCGGCGGCCGACTCGGTAAAGGCGATCACCGAGCGGATCCGCGGCTACGTCCCCGGCGACACCGACCTGGCCTGGACCCGCCTGACGTCGTGGCGCAGCCTGCTGGCCGCCGCCTTCGACCAGCCGGTGGGCAGGGTCTCGGGGGGCGTCGTGGAGTCCGTCCCCGGCCACGCCAGCGCCTGGCTGCTGGCGGCGTGGCTGAGCGACCGTCTCGGCGCGCCGATGAAGGTCGTCGAGTCCGCCGGGCCGGGCCTGACCGCGGTCAGGCTGTCGGCGGCCGACGGTGACATCACCGTCACCCGCGGCGACGCCCGCATGGCCACGCTGTCGCGCCCGGGTCAGCCCGACCGCAGGGTCGCCCTCACCCGGCGCCCGATGTCGGAGCTGCTGGCCGAGGAGCTCCGGCGCCTGGACCCCGACGAGATCTACGAGGCGGCGATCCGCCGGATCGCCGCCACCCGCACCTCCTGAGGCGGCCGGGCCCGGCCGCCGCCGAACGCCCGGCCGGGCCCCCGCCGCCCCGGCGGCCCCCTTGGAAGGCCGGCATCTCCGGAAGACCGGCAGCACCTTCGGAAAGAACCGTCGAGAGGGAAGCCCGTGAGTGTTCCCACCGTGATCGTCCACCGCGACGCCGACATGCTCGCCAAGGCCGTCGCCGCCCGGGTGATCACCCGTGCCGTCGACGTCCAGTCGGGCAGGGGTTCGGCCTCGCTGGTGCTGACCGGCGGCACCATCGGCATCGCCACCCTGGCCGAGATCGCCGCCAGCCCGGCCCGCGACGCGATCGACTGGCGGCACCTCGACCTGTGGTGGGGGGACGAGCGGTTCCTGCCCTCCGGTCACCCCGACCGCAACGAGACCGGCGCCCGCCGGGCCCTCCTCGACCACGTCGACCTCGACCCGGCGCGGGTCCACGTGATGCGCGGCCCCGACGGGGGCCTGACCGCCGAGGAGTCGGCCGACGCCTACGCCGAGGAGCTGCGCCGGGCCGCCCGCCCCGAGGATCACGGCCCGGCCCCCTCGTTCGACGTGCTGATGCTCGGCATGGGCCCGGACGGGCACGTGGCCTCGCTGTTCCCCGGCATGCCGGCGCTCTACGACACGCGCCCGGTGACGGCGGTGCACGGCTCCCCCAAACCGCCGCCGACCCGGATCACGCTGACGATGCCGGTCCTCCAGGGCGCCCGCGAGGTGTGGGTGATCGCCGCCGGGGAGGAGAAGGCCGGCGCCGTACGGCTGGCGCTGTCGGGCTCGGGGCCGATGCAGATTCCCGCCGCGGGCGCCCGGGGCCGCCAGCGGACGCTGTTCCTGCTCGACAAGGCCGCCGCCTCCAAGATTCCCGCGTCCCTGGTCCGCATCTCCTCCCCCTGACCGCCGCCCGCGCGGACGCGGAGCCGTCCCGTCACCGGACACCGAGGAGAACCATGCCCCACCGGGTGAGCGACATCCTGTTCCGCGGCGGCCGGGCGTTCCTGGCCCCCGGTGTCTTCGCCGAGGCGGTGCTGGTCCGCGACGGCCGCGTCGCCGCCGTCGGCGCGGAGTCCGACGTCGTACGGCGGGCCACCCCCCGCCACGAGACCGTGGACCTCGGCGGCGGCCTGCTCATCCCGGGCGTTGTCGACGCCCACGTCCACCCGGTGCTGGCGGGGCTGGAGCGGGCCCGGTGCGATCTGTCGGAGGTCTACGGCCTGCCGGAGTATCTGCGGCGGATCGCCGCCTACGCCGCCGCCCACCCCGGCCGATCCTGGATCGACGGCGGCGGCTGGGACATGGCGGCCTTCCCCGGCGGCCTCCCCCACCGCTCCCAGCTCGACTTCCTCGACCGGCCGGCGTACCTCATCCAGCGTGACCACCACGCCGCCTGGGTCAACACCCGGGCGCTGGAGGCCGCCGGACTCACCCGTGACACCCCCGACCCCGCCGACGGCCGGATCGAGCGCGACCCCGACGGCACGCCGAGCGGTGTGCTGCACGAGGGCGCGATGGACCTGGTGGGCCTGCTCACCCCCCGCCCCACCGCGCGGGATCTGACCGGCGCCCTGCTGGAGGCCCAGAACCACTTGTTCTCCCTGGGCATCACCGGCTGGCAGGACGCCATCGTCGGCTCCTACGCCGGCTCGGACGACCAGCTTCCCGTCTACCTCGCGGCGGCGGCCTCGGGCGCGTTGAAGGCCCGGGTCGTGGGCGCGCTGTGGTGGGACCGCACACGCGGCGCCGAGCAGATCCCCGAGCTGGTGGAGCGTCGCCGGTCGGCCGAGGGGTCGGACCGGTTCCGGGCCACCTCCGTGAAGATCATGCAGGACGGCATCCCCGAGAACTTCACCGCGGCGGTGATCGAGCCCTACTGCCGCTGCGGCGGCACCGGCCTGTCCTACGTCGACCCGGTGCTGCTGAGGGAGTACGTCGCCGAACTGGACCGGCACGGCTTCCAGGTCCACTTCCACGCGATCGGCGAGCGCGCCGTCCGCGAGGCGCTGGACAGCCTTACGGGGACCGATCCCGCCAACCGGCACCACATCGCGCACCTGCAGATCGTCGAACCGTCCGACGTGCCGCGCTTCGCCGCCCTCGGCGTGACCGCCAACCTTCAGCCGCTGTGGGCCACCCACCACGCCCAGATGGACGAGCTGACGATCCCGTTCCTGGGCGAGGAACGCTCCGGCTGGCAGTACCCCTTCGCCGACCTGCTGCGCGCCGGCACCCGGTTCTGCGCGGGCAGCGACTGGCCGGTCTCCAGCGCCGACCCGATCCAGGGCATGCACGTGGCGGTCAACCGCACCGAACCCGGCGGCTCGGTGCACGCCGGCTACCCGACGGCGCAGACGCCGTTCCTGCCCGGCCAGCGCCTGGACCTGGGCACCGCGCTGACCGCCTACACGGCGGGCTCCGCCTGGATCAACCACGACGGCGAGGCCGGAACCCTCGCCCCCGGCAACCGCGCCGACCTCGCCGTCCTGGACCGCGACCCGTTCACCGAGCCCGCCGCCGACATCTGGCGGACGGAGGTCACCATGACCTTCGTCTCCGGCGAGCAGGTCTACGCCCGCTGACTCACCGCGTCCCTTGGCAGGCTGTGGGTCCTCCCGCTGTTCCTCCCGGCCCGGGCAGCCGCCGAGGGGAGCACCGGCTCAGGAGACGAGTTCGCCGTCGAGGTGGGCGCGGAACTCTCTGACCTGGACGGTCGTGCCGTACGGCTCCAGCCCGGCGGAGAACTTCTTGAGGCGCTGGACCGAGCGGGTGGAGGTCAGGGACCGGGCCATGGGGACGGCGGCGCGCGCGGCGTCGACGGCCTGCTCCACCTCGCCCATGCCGAGGTACGCCTCGGCGACGTTCATCCGGTTGAGCTGGGCCGACCGGAACCGCTGCGTCGCCGAGAGCTCCCGCACCGCGGACTCCGCGCAGTCGACCGCCCGCCGGTGCTCGCCGAGCAGCCTCCAGCACCTGCTCATCCGGGCGGTCAGCTGCGGCTCGTCATGCCAGGCGACCCAGGCGGGGTCGCGGTCGGTGGCCCCCTGGGCGTACGCCCGCTCGGCCTCGACGAGCAGCCGCTCGACCTGCCGGGCGCTGTGCCGGTCGCCGGTCTCGGCGGGCCGGGCCTGCACGGCCGTGGCCCGCGCCTCGCCGGTCAGCACCATCGCCATGACCCGGGGCGGCGCCTCGGCCCGGCGGGCGGTGTCGGCGGCGGCCTTGGCCAGCCAGAGCGCCTGGGTCGTCTGCTTCAGGTAAAGCGTCTGCTCCATCATGGCCGACAGCACGTAGGCGCCCGTCAGCGGGTCGTTCCCGGCCTTGGCCAGGGCGAGCGCCTGGCCGAAGTACTGCTGGGCCTGCCCGTGACGCTCCAGGTCGAAGGCGGTCCAGCCCGCCATCTCGGTCATCCCCGCCGCCGCCGTCATCAGCTCGGCCCCGACCCGGTCGTCGTAGCGGCCCCGCAGCAGCGGCGCGACCGTGCCGTTGAGGTAGTCGACCACGGCCGGGCGCACCAGCCCCGCTCCGAACTGGAGATCCATCTGCGCGAACGCCTGCCGGGCCTCGACCACGCGGCGGACGTCGGAGAGCCCGACGGCCGTCCCCACTCCCTCACGCGCCACCGAGCGAACCGGGGCGCCGTAACTCCACGCCGCCAGCCACCCTCCCAGCGCCGCCGGCACGAACGGCAGCGCGGCCAGCATCTGGCGCCGCTCCGGATCCACGTCGCACCTCCACAGTCGTTCCGCCGTCTCGACGATAACCTCGGGGTCGAGGTCGCTGAAGTCCGGCAGCAGCCAGGCTTTCCTATCGACCGGCTCCCCTCCCTCGACCCAGCGCTCGACCTCGGCCGCGTCCACGCCGAACACCTCGGCCATCCGCGCCCGGTAGACCGGGCGGATCTCCTGCCGCCCGCGCTCCCACCGGCTCCACGTCGTGGACGACACCCACAGCGCCTCCGCGATCGCGTCCTGGCTCAGCCCCAGCCGCTTGCGGGCCCGCGCCAGCTCCGGCCGTCCCGCCCCCTGCTCCGGCCGCCCCGCGGCCAGCTCCGTCTGCCCCGCGCCCTGCTCCGTCTCTCCCACGAGCCACCTCCGCCACGTAACGTCACCGACTGAACACGATTGTCAATGGATTCCCCGCGCCACTCCACCCTCCAGGGGGAACGACCAGGAAACGACCAGGCGGCACGGCGCACCCCACGGCGGCGAGCGGTGATCACCAACCCCCCGGCACCCCGCGTGACGTGCGGCAACGCTCACTCGCGCCCCTTGCCCGCCCCGCGTGCGGCGATGTCTCCTGCCAGGCACAGTCACCGACAGCGACGGAGTGAGCGCATGCGGCTATCCCCCCACGGCCCCGCCGACCCCCTCGGCCCCCGCGCCGGACACCCGGCCGGCTCCGCCTGGAGGACGGGCGCCGAGACCGGCGTCCCGGGCCGGTCGCCGGCCGCGAGCGCGCACGGCGACACCCCGCCCGGTGCGGCGCACCCCCCGAGCGAGGTCCACCTGCTGGTCAGGGTCCTGCCGTCCGGATCGGTCTCCCGCCGCGCCCGCGCCGTCGTGCGCCAGGCGCTCCTGGCCGAAGGCGTGCGGGGCGACGACATCGCCGACGCCGAGACCGTCGTGGCCGAACTGGCCGCCAACTGCGAGTGGCACGCGCGCCCGCCGTACGAGATCCGCGTCTTCAGCCGGGGCGGTGTCCCCGTCTGGTGTGAACTGGTCGACGGGACCCCCGACCTGGGGTGGATCCCCGCCCTCCTGGACCTGCCGCGCGCCCAGCTCCCGCCGGACCCGCTCGCCGAGAACGGCCGGGGCCTGCTACTGGTCCGCGAGCTCTCCCAAGGCCACTGCCGGGCCTACCCGACGACGGCCTTCCGCACGGGCGCCCCCGCCAAGGCCGTGGCCTTCGCCCTCCCCACCCGCTCGGGCATCCGCCTGGCCGGCCCTCCCCCGCTCCACCCCGGCCGCCACTCGGTCCACCTCCACAGGGAGCCGTAACCGCAGGGTTGCCCTTCCCGGAGGAGACCGGCCGGAGCGCGTCCCGGCGCGGCGTCGTTCACCCGCCCCGGCGCAAGAAGAACCCCGGTGCCCCCGCATAGAGGGTGGCTGAAAAGCGTCAGATTGGTGCTCGGGTGAGGCAGTGAAGCAGTGAAGGCCATCGCCACGTAGATGGTGTTCTCGGAGATGTTCTGCAACCACGGTCGCCACCAGGAGGAGCGGTCGTCCAAGGGGTCGTCGAGCGTGTAGCCGTCGCGCATCTCCAGGTGAATCGCGGAACGCTCGCAGGCGGCCAGGTGCTGCTCAAGCGTCCGCTCGACCACCGGTCACCTCCGGGAAGAACCGCCTCATGCGCTTCGGGAAGCGGATCCGGATCTCCCCTCCCGGGAGGGGGCCAAGCTCGGCGAGGGTGGCCTGGTCGGTCTCGATGTAGCCCTGAAGAACGTACTCACCGGTCTCGGTGTTCTCCCACACGGTCGCGGAGTCGCCGTTGGGGCTGTTGGGGTCTTTGCCAAGAAACCGAAGGGCCACGGGCGGCCTCCTTTTCGATCGCGGGCAGAGAGGTATCTGCCGAGTGTGCTTCGGCGCGTACGGCAGGCCAAGAAATTTGCTTGGATTTTCTTGACTGGCTCCGGCGGACCTGTCGGGGAGGAACACGGCGCAAAGCGAGGCCGGGCACACCCCCGAGCAGGCGGAGACCCTGCTCGCACGGGTACCCACCTGGCGAGACGCACCCCCACGCGCCGTGAACGGCCTGCTCGCCGCCTGGACGCTGTTCCGTGTCCACAAGGCCGTGCACGGTCCCGAGGAGAGCAGGGAATTGCGGTCCCGCGCCGCCGGCGCGGGCCGCGCCTGGCTGACCCACCGGGTCGGCGGCGCCTGAGGGCGGCCCGCGCGACGGCCGGTCAGGCGCCGGTCAGCCGGTCTGGGGGGTTCTCGCCTCCTTGAGGATGACCTCGGCGAGGGCGTCGGCGGCGTCGAGGCGGCCGAGGGATCGGGCGGCCTTGGCCATGGCGGTGCGGGCCTGGTGGTCGGCGAGGAGGGCCTCCAGTTCGGCCAGGAGCAGTTCGGCGGGGGGCCCGGCGTCCAGAAGGGCCCGCGCCGCCCCCGCCTCGACGAGGTAGCGCGCGTTCTGGCGCTGCTCGTCACCGGCGGACGGGATGAGCGGGATGAGCACGGACGGTTTGCCCACCGCGGTCAGCTCGGCGAGGGTGCCCGCCCCGCTACGGGAGACGACGACGTCGGCGGCGGCGTAGACGTGGGCGAGCTCGTCGCCGACGTAGGCCACCGGCCGGTAGCGCGCCGCCGCCTCGGGGGGAAGCGCGGCGGCGACCTGGGTGAACCTGTCGATCCAGCCGGCCCCGCACTGGTGGAGGACCTGCGCCCGGGTGAGCAGCGACGGCAGGATCGCCTCGACCATGGTGTTGATCTGGCGGCTTCCCTGGGCGCCGCCGGTCACGTAGACGAGGGGCAGTTCCGGCGACAGGCGATAGTGCCACCGGCCGGAGGGGGCGTTGCCGTTCAGCAGCCGGGGCCGGACGGGGTTGCCGGTGACGACGGCCCGTTCCCGCGCCGAGGCGGGCAGGTGGTCGGCGGAGGAGGGGTGGGTGAGCGCGATCCGGGAGGCGAACCGGGCCAGGATGCGGTTGGCCAGGCCGAGGGCGGTGATCTGCTCGTGCATGACCAGCGGGCGGCGAAGCAGCCAGGAGGCCACCCCCAGCGGCACGCACACGTACCCCCCGGTGGACAGCACCACGTCGGGGCGGTAGCGGGCGGCGATCGCGAACGCCTGGAGGACCCCGACGGGGACGCGGAACAGGTCGGCGAGGTTGGTGAGCATCTCGCGGGGGCTGGGCGAGCGCCGGAGCTTACCCGTCTTGATCACCCGGAAGGGGATGTCGTGCTCGGCGGCGACCCGGGCCTCCAGGCCGCCGGCCGTCCCCACCCAGAGCACGTCGAGGTCGAGCCCGCGGGCGGCGGCGTGCTCGCGGACGGCCTCGACGGTGGTCAGTGCGGGGTAGGTGTGACCGCCGGTCCCGCCGCCGGTGACGAGCATCCGGAGGGGGCGGCGGTTTCCGGCGTTCATGGCGGGTGTCCTTCCGGCGGGGCGATCGTCAGTTTCCTCGGTGGCGCCGACGTGCTCGGCGACCTCGCGCACGCTACCCGGACTCCGGTTGAAGATCCAATCGACCGCCGGTACGGCCGCCGGCGGGCGAAGGCGTGTCGGGAACGGACACGGATCTCGGATCCTCCCCGGGCCCCGTACACGGAAAAGACCCCCGCGGAACCGTCCACGGGGGCCTTCCGGCGGACCGTGCTAGTAGATGGGGCGTGAGGAGGAGCGCAGCCGCTCCAGGGCCTCAGCCAGGATCTGGGCACCGTCCTTGTCGCTGCGACGCTCCTTCACATAGGCGAGGTGCGTCTTGTAGGGCTCGTTGCGCGGCGGCGCGGGCGGATTGGCCTCGTCCTGGCCGGCGGGAAGACCACAGCGGGGGCAGTCCCAGAACTCCGGCACGGCGGCGTCACTGGCGAAGCTGGGGCGCGTCTCATGCATGTTCGCGCACCAGAAGGGGACCCTGACACGGGGAGCCGCCTCGCCACGCTCCGCCTCTCCCATCGGGCCGGCTCCGACACGGCTACCACGGATCGCGTTGCCACTACCCACGGATGAACTCCTCGCTCGATGGCCCCGCCGCTTGAGTGGATACGGGGGGCTGAACCACTGTCACGCTTACCGCGGCCGGTCAGGGCTTCAGGAGCAGACCCAACGCGATGATGCACACAAACCAGACCACACCGGTGATGACGGTCAGCCGGTCAAGATTGCGCTCCACCACCGAGGACCCTCCGAACGACGACGTGAAGCCGCCGCCGAACAGATCCGACAGACCACCGCCCTTGCCCTTGTGCAGAAGAACAAGCAGCACCATCAGCATGCTCGCCAGGATGAGGGCGATGGAGATTCCGATTGTCACCGTTGACCTGTCCCTGTGTCGCGCGACCCGCGTCCGGGCGCGCCCCCTTGTATGACGCCTTCGGCGTGACGATTCAAACTTGCTCTACGAGGGTACGACCTGCTGTCAAGTCGTACCCTCCGAACGGCTTAGTCAGCCAGACATTTCGCGAAAGCGACAGATCTTGGCGAACTCCCCCGGATCGAGGCTCGCGCCGCCGACCAGGGCTCCGTCCACATCGGGCTGGGCCATGATGCCCGCGATGTTGTCAGATTTGACCGAGCCTCCGTAAAGGATACGGACAGCCGCGGCCACCTCGCCGTCATACAGCTCGGCGAGTCGGGAACGCAGTGCCGAGCAGACCTCCTGGGCGTCGGCCGGCGTGGCCACCTCGCCGGTGCCGATCGCCCAGACCGGCTCGTAGGCCAGCACGACGGAGGCGGCCTGCTCGGCCGGGATCCGCCGCAGGGCCCCGTCGAGCTGCGAGACGCTGTAGGCCACCTGCCCGCCGGCCTGGCGGACGGAAAGCCCCTCCCCCACGCACAGGATCGGCGTGAGCGAGTGGCGCAGGGCCGCCTTCACCTTGGCGTTGACCAGCTCGTCGTCCTCACGGTGGTACTGCCGCCGCTCGGAGTGCCCGACCACGACGAAGGTGCATCCGAGCTTGGCGAGCATCGTCCCGGAGATGTCCCCGGTGTAGGCCCCGCCGTCGTGCTGCGACAGGTCCTGGGCGCCGTACAGGATCCGCAGCTTGTCGCCGTCGACCAGCGTCTGCACGCTGCGCAGGTCCGAGAAGGGCGGCAGGACCGCCACGTCGACCCGGTCGAAGTCCTTGTCGTTGAGCGCGAAGGCCAGCTTCTGGGTGGTGGCGATGGCCTCAAGGTGGTTGAGGTTCATCTTCCAGTTGCCCGCCATCAGCGGTTTGCGTGCCGTGCTCATCGGCTGTTCCCCCTCCCTTGCCCGGCACGCGGGCGCCCGGAGCGGGGGCACCCCCGGCCGGCGCGGTGCTTGGTGCATCGCTCCACTTATGCCTCCAGGGCGACGAGTCCGGGCAGGGTCTTGCCCTCAAGGTATTCGAGGCTGGCCCCGCCCCCGGTGGAGATGTGCGAGAAGCCGTTCTCGGGGAGGTCCAGCAGGCGTACGGCGGCGGCCGAGTCTCCTCCCCCGACGACCGTGAGGCCCTCCGAGCTGATCAACGCCTCCGCCACGGCACGGGTTCCGCCGGCGAACGCCGCGAACTCGAAGACGCCCATCGGCCCGTTCCAGAACACCGTCTCGGCGTCGGCCAGCTCCGTCGCGAACAGCTCACGGCTGCGCGGGCCGATGTCGAGCCCCTGCCGGTCGGCGGGGATCGCGGTGGCGTCGACCACCTCGTAGCCGGCGTCCTCGGCGAAGTGCGTGGCCGCCAGCACGTCGACCGGCAGGACGATCTTCACTCCGCGCTTGTCCGCCTCGGCGAGGAAGTCGCGCACCCGGTCGATCTGGTCCTCCTGCAGCAGCGACCGCCCCACCTCGTGGCCCTGGGCCGCCAGGAAGGTGTAGGCCATGCCGCCGCCGATGAGCAGCCGGTCCACCTTGGTGAGCAGGTTGCCGATCACACCGAGCTTGTCGGAGACCTTGGCGCCGCCGAGCACCACGACGTACGGCCGGGCGGGGTTGTCGGTCAGCTTCCTGAGCACGTCGACCTCGGCCAGGATCAGCCGGCCGGCCGCGTGCGGCAGGAGCGGCGGCACGTCGTAGACGCTCGCGTGCCTGCGGTGCACGGCGCCGAAGCCGTCGCCGACGTAGATCTCGCCGAAGGCGGCCAGCCGCTCGGCGAACGCGGCGCGCAGCGCGTCGTCCTTGGACTCCTCACCCGGTTCGAACCGCAGGTTCTCCAGCAGGGCCACCTGGCCGTCCTGGAGCGACTCCACGGCGGCCCGCGCCGACTCTCCCACCACATCATCGGCGAAGGCGACCTCGGTTCCCAGGAGCCCGCCCAGCCGCCAGGCCACCGGGGCCAGGGAGTACTCCGGGTTGGGCTCACCCTTCGGGCGCCCCAGGTGGGCGCAGACGATCACGCGCGCGCCCCGCTCGGTCAGCTCACGGATGGTCGGCACCGAGGCCCGGATACGTCCGTCGTCGGTGATGACGGCACCGTCGAGGGGCACGTTGAGGTCAGCGCGCACCAGGACGCGCCGGCCCTTCACGTCGAAATCAGACAGGTCCTTCATCAGAGGCCGGTGCCGACCAGTTCGATGAGGTCGGCGAGACGGTTGGAGTATCCCCACTCGTTGTCGTACCAGCCGACGACCTTGACCTGGTTGCCGATCACCTTGGTCAGGCCGGCGTCGAGGATGCAGGAGGAGGGGTCGGTGACGATGTCGGAGGAGACGATCGGGTCCTCGGTGTAGGTCAGGTACCCCTTCATCGGGCCCTCGGCCGCGGCCTTGAGCGCGGCGTTGACCTCCTCGGCGGTGGTCTCGCGGCCGACGTCCACGGTCAGGTCGGTGGCCGATCCGGTGGGGATCGGCACGCGCAGGGCGAACCCGTCGAGCTTGCCCTTGAGCTCGGGCAGCACCAGGCCGATGGCCTTGGCGGCGCCGGTGGAGGTGGGCACGATGTTCAGCGCGGCGGCGCGGGCGCGGCGCAGGTCGGAGTGCGGGCCGTCCTGGAGGTTCTGGTCCTGGGTGTAGGCGTGGATCGTGGTCATCAGCCCCTTCTCGATGCCGAAGGTGTCGTTGATGACCTTGGCCATGGGGGCCAGGCAGTTGGTGGTGCAGGACGCGTTGGAGATGATCGTGTGGCTGGCCGGGTCGTACTTGTCGTGGTTGACGCCCATCACGAGGGTGATGTCCTCGTTCTTGGCCGGGGCCGAGATGATGACCTTCTTGGCGCCGTTGTCGGCGTGCACCCGGGCCTTGTTGGCGTCGGTGAAGAAACCGGTCGACTCCACCACGACGTCCACGCCCAGATCACCCCAGGGCAGCTTGGCGGGGTCGCGCTCGGCGAACGCCTTGATCGCCTTGCCGTCCACGATGATCTCGTCCTTGGTGCTCTCCACCTTGTACGGCAGGCGGCCGAGAATGCTGTCGTACTTGAGCAGGTGGGCCTGCGTGGCGTTGTCGGTCAGGTCGTTGACCGCAACGATCTCGATGTCCTTGCCGCTGGCAGCGACCGCGCGCCAGAAGTTGCGGCCGATGCGGCCGAATCCGTTGACGCCTACGCGGATGCTCACGGTGCAGATCTCCTCGTACGTCGCGCGCCGGTCCACCTGACCGGCGACGTGGGCGGGCTGAAACCTCAACTACAAACCCTATCGGACCCCAATTGGTTTAGACCTCTCGCGGTGACCGCGCCCCTCGTCGGCACCACGGGAAGGTATAACGCTGTTCAAGGGGAATGTCCGGCTTGTCACTATGAAGCCCTACAGGCCCTCCGTGACCTGTCCCAAGGTCGTTAAACCCCTGACCCCCGGGTGAGCGGAAAGGGGTGCGAAGGACAGCCCGGGGCCGCCGCGACGGGCCCCACGCCCCGTGACCGGCCCTACGGCGCCGGCGTGCCCACCGTGAGCCCGGTGCCGCCGTACCGGCCGCGAGGCCTACGGTGCCAGCATGTCGACCGTGAGGTTCGCCTCGGTGTTGGGGATGCCGATGTCCTGGGCGCGCTTGTCCGCCATCGCGAGCAGGCGGCGGATGCGCCCGGCGATGGCGTCCTTGGTCAGTGGCGGATCGGCGAGCTGGCCGAGCTCCTCCAGGGACGCCTGCTTGTGCTCCACCCTCAGGCGACCGGCGATCACCAGATGCTCGGGAGCCTCCTCGCCGAGAATCTCCAGGGCGCGCTGCACCCGCGCCCCGGCCGCCACCGCCGCCCGGGCCGAGCGGCGCAGGTTGGCGTCGTCGAAGTTGGCCAGCCGGTTGGCCGTCGCCCGGACCTCGCGGCGCATGCGCCGCTCCTCCCAGGCCAGCACGCTGTCGTGGGCCCCCAGCCGGGTCAGCAGGGCACTGATCGCGTCGCCGTCGCGGACCACGACACGGTCGACGCCGCGGACCTCGCGGGCCTTGGCGTGGATCTTCAGTCTCCGCGCGGAGCCGACCAGGGCCAGCGCCGCCTCCGGCCCCGGGCAGGTGACCTCCAGCGACATGGACCGGCCCGGCTCGGTGAGCGAGCCGTGGGCCAGGAACGCGCCCCGCCACGCCGCCTCGGCGTCGCAGGTGGCCCCCGCCACCACCTGACGCGGCAGCCCCCGGACCGGGCGCCCGTGGTTGTCGATCAGCCCCGTCTGGCGGGCCAGCGCCTCACCGTCGCGGTAGACGCGCACCACATACCGTGACCCCTTCCGCAGCCCCGCGGGGGCGAGCACCAGCACCTCGGCCTTGTGTCCGAACACCTCGCCGATGTCCTTGATCAACCGCCTGGCGGTGACGTTGGTGTCCAGCTCCGCCTCGATGACGATCCGCCCGCCCACCAGGTGCAGGCCGCTGGCGAACCGCAGGAGCGTCGACACCTCGGCCTTACGGCAGCAAGGCTTCAGGACCGGCAGCCGGCTCAGCTCGTCCTTCACCACACCTGTCATCGCCATGCGCGTTCGTCCTCCCCCATACAGACCTCTGCGGCCGGAAAAAACCGGGCTCACAGAAGTTTCTCGCACTCCCGGGCACCGCTGACCAGGATCAACGCTTCTCACGGAAAATCTCGTCCAGGACGGAGGCAAGACGTTGCGCATCGTGCCGCGGCGAGCCGTCCGCCTCGGCCACCCCGGCCAGGACCAGCCGCCCGCCCAGCTCGGCCGCGGCCATCTCCAGCTCCTGCCCGTCCTCGGCCACCCCGGTGTCGGCCAGCACCACGTCGATCTTCAGGGAGGGCGCGTGCCGGCGGAGCACCCTCAGGTGCTCCTGGGGCGAGAACCCGTCGGTCTCGCCGGGCTGCGGCGCCAGGTTGAGCGCGACCAGGCGGCGCGCCCCGGTGCGGTGCAGGGCGTCGGCCAGCTCGGGCACCTTCAGGTGCGGCAGCACGCTGGTGAACCACGAACCGGGGCCGAAGACCACCCAGTCGGCCTCCAGCACCGCCTCGACCGCCTCCGGGCAGGCCGGCGGGTCCGCGGGCAGCAGCGAGATGGCCCGGACCCGGCCCGGGGTGAGCGCGCAGGCCACCTGACCGTAGACGGTACTCACCCGGCCGTCCAGTTCCACCTCGGCGGCGATGTCGAGAGGCACCGACGACATCGGCAGCACCCGGCCGTGCGCGCCGAGCAACCGCCCCACCCAGTCGAGCCCGGCGACCGTGTCGCCGAGCCTCTCCCACAGCGCGACGATCAGCAGGTTGCCGACGGCGTGCCCGTGCAGGTCGCCCTCGCTGCGGAAACGATGCTGAACGACCTCGCTCCAGGTGCGTCCCCACTCGTCGTCACCGCATAAGGCCGCCAGGGCCATCCGCAGGTCTCCGGGGGGCAGGACGCCGAGCTCACGGCGCAGCCGCCCGCTGGACCCCCCGTCGTCGGCCACGGTGACCACCGCCGTCAGCGCCGAGGTGACCCCCCGCAGCGCCGTCAGGGACGCGTACAGCCCGTGCCCCCCGCCTAAAGCGACGACCTTGAGGCCCTCACTCACTCCCGGCCCACATCTCGGTGGCTCACCTGCACCTCCATACCTCCCCTGTCACGCAATCGCCCGCCGATCTGCTCGGCCATGGCGACGCTGCGGTGCTTTCCGCCGGTACAGCCGACCGCCAGGGTGGCGTAGCTCTTGCCCTCACGGGTGTAGCCGGCGGCGATGATGCCGATGACCTCCTCGTAGGCGTCGAGGAGCTCCTTGGCCCCCGCCTGGTTGAGGACGTACTCCCGCACGGAGGCGTCCAGGCCGTTCATCGGGCGAAGCTCGGGGACCCAGTGCGGGTTGGGCAGGAACCGGCAGTCGACGACCAGGTCGGCGTCGACGGGCAGGCCGTACTTGTAGCCGAAGGAGACGACGTTGACCCGCAGGCCGGGGCGGTCCTCGCCGCCGAAGAAGGCGACGATCTTGCCCCGGAGCTCGTGGACGTTGAGGCTGGAGGTGTCGATGACCAGGTCGGCGTTGGCCCGGACCTCGCGCAGGATGCCGCGCTCGCGGGCGATCCCGTCGACCAGCCGGCCCTCCCCCTGCAGCGGGTGCGGGCGCCGCACGTTTTCGAACCTGCGGACCAGCTTCTCGTCGCTGGCCTCCAGGAACACCACCCGCACCGCGACGCCGCGCCCCTCCAGCTCCTCGATCGCGGCGTTGAGGTCGGTGGTGAAGGCCAGGCTGCGCACGTCGACCACGGCCGCCACCTTGTCGGCGGCCAGCTTGACCCGCCCGGCCTCCTCCGCCATCGCGAACAGCAGCCCCGGGGGGAGGTTGTCGATGACGAACCAGCCCAGATCCTCCAGGGCCTTGGCGGCGGTGCTCCGCCCCGCCCCCGACATGCCGGTGACGATGACGAACGCGGTCTCTCTCTCGCTCATGGGTTCTCCCCCTTCAACGCCGACACGATCGTCTCGGCCGTAGCGGGGCCGATCCCGGGAACCTCGCGGATCTGGGCGGCGGTCGCCTCCCTCAACCGCTTCACGGACCCGAAATGCTTGATCAGGGCCTGCCTGCGGGCCGGACCGAGCCCGGGAACCCGGTCCAGGGCACTCTCCCTCACACTTTTCGATCGCTTCGAACGATGGTAGGCGATCGCGAAGCGATGAGCCTCGTCTCGCACGCGCTGAAGGAAATAAAGGGCCTCACTGGCCCGGGGCAGGATCACCGGCAGGTCGTCGCCCGGCAGCCAGACCTCCTCCAGCCGCTTGGCCAGGCCGCAGACCGCGACGTCGTCCACCCCCAGTTCGTCCAGTGCCCGCTGGGCGGCCGCCGCCTGGGCCGGCCCCCCGTCGACCACGACGAGGTTGGGGGGGTAGGCGAACCTACGGGGCCTGCCGGTCTCCGGGTCGACGGCCGGCTCCGCGCCCGCCCCGGCGGCGTCCACGGTCTCATCCTCGGTGTCATCAGCGGTCTCGGCGGCGGTCTCATCCGGGGTCTCGGCAGCCGTCGCATCGGTGGTCCCGTTCACAGGCCCGCCCGCGGCCTCACCGGCGACCCCGGCGCCCAGATCCCCGGCGTCGAGCTCCCCCGTGGCCGCGCGCTCCTCCAGGTAGCGCCGGAACCGCCGGGAGATCACCTCGTGGATCGAGGCGACGTCCCCCTCGGCGGAGCGGACGGAGAAGCGGCGGTACTCGCTCTTACGGGCCAGGCCGTCCTCGAAGACCACCATGGAGGCCACCACGTCGGTGCCCTGGGTGTGGGAGACGTCGTAGCACTCGACGCGCAGCGGCGCCTGCTCCAGGCCGAGGGCGTCGGCGACCTCCTGCAGCGCCCGGCTCCGGGCGGTCAGGTCACTGGCCCGCCTGAGCTTGTGCTGCTTCAGGGCCTCGGCGGCGTTGCGCTCGACGGTCTCCATGAGCGCCCTCTTGTCGCCGCGCCGCGGGACCCTGATCTCCACCCGTGAGCCGCGGTGCTCACCGAGCAGCTCCGCGACCGCCCCGGCGTCGGGGGGCAGGGTGGGCACCAGCACCTCCCTGGGGAGCGCCTCGGAGGCCGTCTCACCGTACATCTGCAGCAGAAACCGCTCGACCAGCTCTCCGGGCCCGGTGTCCTCGATCTTGTCGACCACCCACCCGCGCTGCCCCCTGACGCGCCCGCCCCGGACGTAGAAGACCTGGACCGCCGCCTCCAGCGGGTCGTCCGCCAGCGCGACCACGTCGCAGTCGGTGTTGTCGCCCAGCACCACCGCCTGCTTCTCCATCGCCCGGCGCAGCGCCTGGACGTCGTCGCGGAGCCGGGCGGCGCGCTCGTAGTCCTGCTCGGCCGCGGCCTCGCGCATCTCCCGCTCCAGGCGCCCGACGAAGCGGCCGGTGTTGCCCGCCATGAAGTCGCAGAAGTCGCCGGCGAGCGCCCGGTGCTCGGCCGCGCCGATCCGGCCGACGCAGGGCGCGGAGCACTTGTCGATGTAGCCCAGCAGGCAGGGCCGCCCGATCTGGGCCGAGCGCTTGAACACCCCGGCCGAGCAGCTCCTGATCGGAAACACCCGCAGCAGCAGGTCGACGGTCTCTCTGATCGCCCAGGCGTGGGAGTAGGGGCCGAAGTAACGGACGCCCTTGCGCTTGGCCCCGCGCAGCACCTGGACGCGGGGGAACTCCTCGCCCATGGTGACCGCGAGGTAGGGATAGGACTTGTCGTCGCGGTACTTGACGTTGAAGCGGGGGTCGTATTCCTTGATCCAGGAGTATTCGAGCTGGAGCGCCTCGACCTCGGTGCCCACGACCGTCCAGTCGACGTCCGCGGCGGTCGTGAGCATGGTCTGGGTGCGGGGGTGCAGCCCCGCGAAGTCGGCGAAGTAGGAGTTGAGCCGCTGACGCAGGCTTTTGGCCTTGCCCACGTAGATGACCTGACCCGCGGCGTCCCTGAAACGGTAGACGCCGGGTGACTCGGGGATCGACCCCGGCTTGGGCCGGAAACTCGCCGGACCTCCCATAGATCTCGCCACACGGGAAGCCTATCGGCCGCCGCCGACAGGATTCCCGTCCCCCGAGGCCCTCACCGCGGAGAACGGGTGCCTCCCGGACGGAGCCGGCGGAGTCCCGTGGTCGGTCAGGCCAGGAGCCGGGGTCCATCGGGAGGCGTTCCCCTCCGTCCTCGCCGTCAGCCCAGGACGATGGAGCCCTCCTCCACCGTGATCGCCTTCTCGGCGAGGGGCCGGGCCGCGGGGCCGCGGGCGACGGAGCCGTCGGCCACGTTGAACCGGCTGCCGTGGCAGGGGCAGTTGATCGTTCCCCCGGAGACGTCGCTCACATCGCATCCCCGATGGGTGCAGACGGAGGTGAAGGCCTTGAACTCGCCGGGCTTCGGCTGGGTCACCACCACCTTCTCCGCCTTGAAGACCTTGCCGCCGCCCTCGGGGATGTCGGCGGTCTTGGCCAGGACCTTCGCCCCGGAGCCCCCCTGCTCCGCGGGAGGGGATGCGGCGGTCTGCGGGGCGGACGAGGCGGGCGAGGCCGCGGGCGTCTCCTGTGAGGCGGAGTCACCGCCCCCCGCGCAGGCGGTCAGCACCGCCGCCATTCCCGCTCCCCCCGCACCCAGCATCACCGCGCGTCGCGTCGCTTCTGTCATGGTTTCCCTTCCGAACTCATCACCCACAGGTACGGGCGGCGCCCGATGACGGTTCAGCATGCCGTATCGCGGATCAGGAGACGGTGAAGAATCGCGGTCCCGTCGCGTCTCCGGCGGCGCGGCGGGAAGGTCAGACCATCACGATGCCGTCGCCTTCGACCTTCAGGGCGTACTCGGCCAGCGGCGCCTCGGCCGGGCCCTTGAGGCATTTGCCGGAGTCGGCGGCGAACTCGCTGCCGTGACAGGGGCAGTGGATGACTCCGTCCGCGACCCGCCCGACCGCGCAGCCCTTGTGCGGGCAGCTCGCGGTGAACGCCTTGAACACCCCCGCGGAGGGCTGGGTGATCACAATCTTCCACTTGGTGATGACCTTGCCTCCGCCGACCGGGATGTCGGCCGTCTGGGCGATGACCTTCCCCTTGACCCCGGGGGGAACGACGGCCGGGCCCGGCTTTCCCGCGGCGCATCCGGTGAGCGCCGCCCCGCACGCCACCGCCGCGGCACCGATCACATACCTGCGCGTGGGCATGGCGAAACCCTCACTACTGCTCATTACGGCCCTTCCGAAAACACCGCCCGCCGGTAACCGGGCTCCCGCGCCCAGCGTATTGACGCGGGGGCCCGCTCCCGAATCCGGCCTCAGCCGCCGAGTATCTTGCGCAGGAAGCGGCCGGTGTGACTCGCGTCGACCAGGGCGACCTCCTCGGGGGTGCCGGTGGCGAGCACGGTGCCGCCCCGGGAGCCGCCCTCGGGTCCCATGTCGATCAGCCAGTCGGCGGTTTTGATCACGTCCAGGTTGTGTTCGATGACGATGACGGTGTTGCCGCCGTCGACGAGCTTGCCGAGCACGCCGAGCAGTCGGCGGATGTCCTCGAAGTGCAGGCCGGTGGTCGGCTCGTCCAGCACGTAGATCGTCCGGCCGGTGGAGCGGCGCTGCAGCTCGGAGGCGAGCTTGACACGCTGGGCCTCGCCTCCGGACAGCGTCGTGGCGGGCTGGCCGAGCCGGACGTAGCCCAGGCCGACGTCGTTCAGGGTCTTGAGGTAGCGCTTGATGGACGGGATGGCGTCGAAGAAGCCCAGCGCCTCCTCGATCGGCATGTCGAGCACCTCGGAGATCGTCTTGCCCTTGTAGTGGACCTCCAGGGTCTCCCGGTTGTAGCGCGCCCCGTGGCAGACCTCGCACGGCACGTAGACGTCGGGCAGGAAGTTCATCTCGATCTTGATGGTGCCGTCGCCCGAGCAGGCCTCGCAGCGCCCTCCCTTGACGTTGAAGCTGAATCGGCCCTTCTGGTACCCCCGGACCTTGGCCTCGCCGGTCTGCGCGAACAGGTCGCGCACCTTGTCGAAGACACCGGTGTAGGTGGCCGGGTTGGAGCGGGGCGTACGGCCGATGGGCGACTGGTCGACGTGCACGACCTTGTCGACGAGGTCGATCCCGTTGATGCGGGCGTGACGGCCCGGGACGGTGCGCGCGCCGTTCAGCTCCTTGGCCAGGGCGCTGTAGAGGATGTCGTTGACCAGGGTGGACTTGCCCGACCCCGACACACCGGTGACCGCCGTGAACACCCCCAGGGGGAACTCCACGTCCACGCCCTTGAGGTTGTGCTCGCGGGCGCCCTTCACCGTGATCTGCCGTTTCCTGTCGCGCTTGCGGCGCCGGGCGGGGACGGGGATGCTCCTGCGCCCGGACAGGTAGGCGCCGGTCGTCGACTCCTCGCACGCCAGCAGGTCGGCCACGGTGCCGGAGACGACGACCTGGCCGCCGTGCTCGCCGGCGCCGGGCCCGATGTCCACCACCCAGTCGGCGGCGGCGATGGTGTCCTCGTCGTGTTCGACCACGATCAGCGTGTTGCCCATGTCGCGCAGCCTGATCAAGGTCTCCAGCAGCCGCTGGTTGTCCCGCTGGTGCAGGCCGATCGACGGCTCGTCGAGGACGTACAGGACGCCGACGAGACCGGAGCCGATCTGGGTGGCCAGGCGGATGCGCTGGGCCTCCCCTCCGGCGAGGGTGCCCGCCGCACGGTCCATCGTGAGGTAGTCCAGGCCCACGTCGAGCAGGAAGCCCATCCGGGCGTTGATCTCCTTGACCACCCGCTCGGCGATCTGGGCGTCCCGCTCGGACAGTCTGAGCCGGGACAGGAAGGCGGCGCAGTCGCCGATGGACATCGCCGAGACCTCGGCGATCGAGCGGCCGTCCACCGTGACGGCCAGCGAGACCGGCTTGAGCCTTGCCCCCTTACAGGCCGGGCACGGGATCTCCCGCATGTAGCCCTCGTACTTTTCCCGCATGCCGTCGCTCTCGGACTCGGCGTGACGGCGCCGCACCCAGGGGATGACCCCCTCGAAGGTGGTGTAGTAGGAGCGCTGCCGGCCGTAGCGGTTGCTGTAGCGGACGTGGACCTGCTCGTCGTGGCCGTGCAGCAGGGCCTTCTGCGCCTTCCTGGGCAGCTTCTCCCAGGGGGTGTCCAGCGTGAAGCCCGTCGCCAGGCCGAGCGCCTCGATGAGGCGGACGAAGTAGTCGCTGGTGTGCCCGCCCGCCCAGGGGGAGATCGCGCCGTCGCCCAGGGTCTTCTCGGGGTCGGGCACGACGAGCTCGGGGTCGACCTCCATGCGCGTCCCCAGGCCGGTGCAGTCGGGGCAGGCGCCGAAGGGGGAGTTGAAGGAGAACGAGCGGGGCTCCAGCTCCTCGAACGACAGGTCGTCGTAGGGACAGTAGAGGTGCTCGGAGTAGAAGCGCTCGCGGTTGGGGTCGTTCTCGGGGAGATCGACGAACTCCAGGGTGATCGTGCCGCCCGACAGGTGCAGGGCGGTCTCCACGGAGCCGGTCAGGCGGCTTCGGGCGCTCTCTTTGACCGTGAGCCGGTCGACGATCACCTCGATGTCGTGCTTTTCCTGCTTCTTCAGCGTCGGCGGCTCGTCCAGCCGGACCACCGTGCCGTCGACCCGGGCGCGGGCGAAGCCCTTGGCCTG
This sequence comes from Streptosporangium violaceochromogenes, assembly GCF_014654615.1. Lineage (GTDB taxonomy): Bacteria > Actinomycetota > Actinomycetes > Streptosporangiales > Streptosporangiaceae > Streptosporangium > Streptosporangium violaceochromogenes. The sequence continues at coordinate 213,143 of NZ_BNBB01000009.1, forward strand.
AAGCTGGCCGAACAGCTCGGCGTACTCTCCCTTGCGTCCCCGGACGACGGGGGCGAGCACCTGGAAGCGGGTGCCCTCGGTGAGCTCCATCACCCGGTCGACGATCTGCTCGGGGCTCTGCCGGGCGATGGCGCGCCCGCACCGCGGGCAGTGCGGCTTGCCGATGCGCGCCCACAGCAGCCGCAGGTAGTCGTACACCTCGGTGATCGTGCCGACCGTCGAACGCGGGTTGCGGCTCGTCGACTTCTGGTCGATCGACACCGCGGGGGAGAGACCCTCGATGAAGTCGACGTCCGGCTTGTCCATCTGCCCGAGGAACTGCCGGGCGTAGGCCGACAGCGACTCGACGTAACGGCGCTGCCCCTCGGCGAAGATGGTGTCGAAGGCCAGGCTCGACTTGCCCGAACCGGACAGTCCTGTGAAAACGATCAGAGAGTCTCGCGGCAGGTCCAGCGAGACGTCCTTGAGGTTGTGTTCACGTGCGCCACGCACGATGAGGCGGTCAGCCACTGCAGTCCCGACGTCGATGTGAAGGTTTGAGAAGCGGTCGCGGGAAGACTAGCCAGGGGGTCCGACAAAATCGCGGAACGGCGTCCGGGTGCTCAGGATTTCCTGAGCCCTCTCCAGGGTAGGGCCTTCCCGCGGCCGTCACAGGCCCGCTCGGGTGTTCAACCACGCGGACGCCCCCGTTTATGCCCGGCGGGGAGGCCGGGCGTAAACGGAGGCGCCGGAGGGCGGGGCCCAGGGTGATCCGCGGGAGCCGGTGGCGCGCTCCGGGTGCCGGGTCTCCGGCGGCCCCGCCCCGCGTGCCTCCCACCCTTAACACCCGTACCACCGTAAGGAGCGCCCATGACGTACACCGGCGACGTAAAGACCGGTGGGCCGGCCGATGTGCGCGAACTGCCCGAGCTGACGATCTCCAAGCTCGCCGTCGGCCCGTTCGACAACAACGCCTACCTGCTGCGGTGCAATGAGACCGGCGACGGCGTGCTCGTCGACGCCGCGGCCGAGGCCGACCGGCTGCTCGCGCTCATCGGCGACCGTCCGATCAGCGCGATCGTCACCACCCACGGCCACCGTGACCACTGGCAGGCCCTGGAGGCGGTCGTCCGCGCGACGGGCGCCACGGTGATCGCCCATCCGCTCGACGCCGCGGCCCTGCCCGTCCCGGTGGACCGGCCGGTCGAGCACGGGGAGGAGATCACGGTCGGCACGGTTCCCCTGGAGGTGATCCACCTGCGTGGACACACACCGGGCTCGATCACCCTCTCCCACCCCGGTCACCTGTTCACCGGCGACTCGCTCTTCCCGGGCGGGGTCGGCAACACCAACAAGGACCCGAAGCGGTTCGCCCGGTTGTTCACGGATGTGACGGAACGTCTCTTCGCGAGGTTTCCCGATGAGACCTGGGTCTACCCCGGTCACGGCGGGGACACCACGCTCGGCGCCGAGCGCCCGTCCCTGCCCGAGTGGCGCGAGCGCGGCTGGTGAACGGCGCGCGCCCCACGGCGGGGTGCCGTGGGGCGCGGGCGCTCAGGAGACGCCGGGCGCTCAGGAGACGTCGGCCTCCCTGCGCTCTCTGCGCTTCTCCCGCCTGAACATCAGCACGCGCAGCGGGATGGCCGACACCATGGCCACCTGCATGCTGGCGCCCACCTTGATCATGGTGTCGCCCCCGGCCAGCCCGGCGGCCCAGATGGTCAGGCAGGCCACGTTGATCATCATCCAGGCGAGGACCACGGCGGCCAGGTTGCCCTTGGGCTTGGGGTACTCGATCCGGCTGACCATGAGATAGGCGACGCCGAAGATGGGCAGAACCGTCCAGACCGACGGCGCGAACAACAGCACGATCGCGACCACGGTCATGGCGCCCATCGGGATGGGAAGCCCCATGAAGTCGCCGCTCTTGGTCTTCACGCACGCGAAGCGGGCCAGGCGGATGACCCCCGCCAGCAGCACCGACGCCGCGGCGACCATGACCAGCGAGAACGGCACCTGCGGGTTGAAGCCGGCCCAGATCACGACCATGAAGGCGGGGGCGAATCCGAAGCTGATCACATCGGCCAGGTTGTCCAGCTCCGCCCCCATGGCCGAGGCGCGGAACCTCCGGGCCACCAGCCCGTCGAACAGGTCGCAGGTGGCCCCGATCAGCAGAAGCACCACGGCGGTGCCGAAGAAGCGGGGGTCGGCCGCGAAGGGCTTGTGCTCCTGGAGGGCACGGATGGCGGACCAGGCGAGCACGCAGACGGACAGGAAGCCGCACAGCGCGTTGCCGAGTGAGAGGGAGTCGGCCGCCGAGAGCCGGAACGCCTTGCCCACCGGCCCCCGTGGCTCGTCGTCCGTCTCCTCCAGGGGCCAGCTCGCGTCAGCCGTGGTCAAGAGCGGTCACCCCCGCGACGGTCTTCTGCCCGACCGACACGGCGGGCTCGATCCCCCGGGGGAGATAGACGTCCACGCGCGAGCCGAACCGGATGAGCCCGATTCTGTCGGCCTTGGCCACCTTGGCGCCCACGGCCAGGTAGGGGATGATGCGCCGGGCGACCGCGCCGGCGATCTGGACCAGCTCGACGTCGCCGAGCTCGGTGTCCAGGTGCCACACAACCCGCTCGTTTCTGTCGCTGTCCTTGTTGAAGGCGGGCAGGAACCCTCCGGGCACGTGCTCGATCGAGGTGACGGTTCCGGCCAGGGGAGCCCGGTTCACGTGCACGTTGAGCGGGCTCATGAAGACGGCCACGCGGGTGCGGCCGTCGGGCCAGGGGTCGATGCTCTGTACCACGCCGTCCGCGGGCGACAGGATCCTCGCGGGCCCGGGGGGGCGCTCCGGGTCGCGGAAGAACCAGAGCATGCCGCCGGTGAGCGCGCTCAGCGGGACCGCCGCCAGTGCCCAGCGCCGGTCACGGCGGCCGAGCAGCGAGGTCACCGCGGCGGCGGCCACGGTCGGAAGCAACCACGGGGAGACGCCACGTGCCAGACGCATACGGCCTGGCTGGCGGCTTGCTGAATCGTGGGACACAGGAAACCTTTTGTAATGTCTTTACGGCTTTAGACCGGTATGTCACCCGCCCTGAGGCAGGATGCTACCCATCTCTCAACCCTTATACGACGCAACCAGACAAGCAAAGCGCGTCCCACACCAATCCGCTAGCCCTGGTTGGTATTCGTGGAGGTGGTGATTTGCTTGCTTTCGCGTTCGTCGCGACGGGCCTTGAGCAGGCTGGCGCCGGTGGTGATCACCATGGTGACGCCGATGATCGACAGCGACAGCCAGATGGGCACCTCGGGCGCCCAGGACACGCCGCTGGAGTGCAGCGCCTCGGCAATCAGCTTAACCCCGATGAACCCGAGGATGAACGCGAGCCCGTAGGTGAGGTAGGCCAGCCGCTGCAGCAGGTCGCCCAGCAGGAAGTAGAGCTGACGCAGGCCCATCAGCGCGAACGCGTTGGCCGTGAAGACGATGAAGGCGTCGGTGGTGAGGCCGAAGATCGCCGGAATCGAGTCGAGCGCGAACAGCAGGTCGGTGGTGCCGATGGCGACCATCACGATCAGCAGGGGGGTGACCATGCGCCTGCCGTCGACCTTCACCACGACCTTGGAGCCGACGTAGTCGTCGGTGTGGGGAAGCACCCGGCGCGCCCAGCGCAGGACCGCGTTCTCGTTGAAATCCTCTTCCCGGCCGTGCTGGCGGACGAGCTGCGCCGCGGTGTAGATGAGGAAGAGGCCGAAAACGTAGAACAGCCAGCCGAAACTCGACAGCGCGGCCGCGCCGAGGGCGATGAAGGCACCGCGCATGACCAGGGCCATCAGGATGCCGACCAGCAGCACCTTGTGCTGGTGGATCTTCGGCACCGCGAAGCGGGTCATGATGATGTAGAAGACGAAGAGGTTGTCGACGCTCAGGCTGTACTCGGTCAGATAGCCGGCGAAGAACTGCCCCGCCGAGGTCGCCCCCGCGGTGAACCACAGCACCACGCTGAAGATCAGCGCGAGCGTGACGTAGAAGCCCACCCAGATCCCGGCCTGCCTGCTGGAGAACTCCCGGGGCTCACCCCGGTCGACGATCCACAGGTCAAGAGCGAGGACCACCAGGAGACCGCCGAGCACGGCGATCCAAGCCCATACGGGAACAGTCACAGTAAAACCTCCGGCGCGCACAACCCACTGCCGGAGGTCTCTCCCGCCCACGGCACACGGCCGCGGACCGACAGCCCCGGGGGCCTCATGGGGGTGAGGCGACACCGTGATGACGAGACTGTCGCGAAGGGATACTCCCCTCCCTAACCCCGCAAGTATAGGGGGAGGAGGTGATAACACCTAACCCCGTGGTCACAGGCCGGATCGAGGCCTCCGCGCCGTCTCCTCCCCGGCCTCACCGTGTTTTCGGCAGGCCCGCGTAGACCGCGAGGACGGCCTCAAGGGCCTCCCGCTCACCGGGCAGGTCGCGGCCCCGCCGGACGGCGGCCTCCCTCAGGGCCGCGGCGAGGGCGTCGTCGGCGAGCACTCTCGCGACCGCCTCGCGCATCGCGGCGACGTCCCCGTACGGCACCAGCAGCCCGGCGTCGCCCACCATCGGCGGGATGCCGCCCACCGCGGTGGCGATCACCGGTGTGCCGGCCCGCAGCGCCTCCTGCACGGTCAGCGGCTGCCCCTCCCACCGGGAGGGCACCAGCAGGGCCCGGGCGACGCCGAGCAGATCTCCCACGTCGTCCCGGTTGCCGAGCAGCCGGACCGGCAGGCCCTCCCGCTCGATCCGGCCCCGCAACTCCTCGCGGAGCGGCCCCTCCCCCGCCACCACGAACACCGGGCGCCCCGCCGGAGGGGCCGGATCGGAGCCCACCGCCGCCGCGACGTCCAGCAGGCCCTCCAGCCCCTTCTGCTGGGCGAGTCTGGCGACCGTCAGCAGGACGGGACGCTCTCCGACACCGAGTTCCGCCCGTACCTTTCGCGGGTCGCGGGAGGCGCGGGCCGAGGTAGGGGCCGGGACGACCGCCGTTGCCACATGCCGGGCCCCCAGCCGGCCGATCCACTCCCCGAGGTCCGGCGAGACCACCAGGACCCGGTCGGCCCGGCGGGCGACGATCCGGGCCAGCAGACCGTGGATCGCGCCGATCGCGCCGCCCTGGGTGGCCGCGTTGTGCAGGGTGACCACCAGGCCGGTGCCGGTGCCGGTCAGGGCGAGCGCGGCCAGCGCCCCCGCCCGCAGCCCGTGTGCGTGCACGACCCCCGCCCCGCGCAGCGCCCGCAGGGCCCGCACCGCCCGCAGGTCGTTCAGGGGCCGGGGCCGGTCGGAGACCGCCACGGGCACGAACCTCGCCCCGATCCGGCCGAACCCGAACGCCTCCCCGGTCGCCGGCGGCCCGGCCACCACCACCGGGTGCCCCCGGCGCGCCAGCCCCCCGGCCAGCATGGCCACATGGCGCCCGACCCCGCCCGCGCTGGTTCCCAGGACGAACGCCACCCGTGACCGTCTCTCATCCATCGGAACGACTCCCCTCCGCGACCGGCACCCGCCTGAAACGCTCCAGCACCATCCGGGCGTCCGGGCCGTCGACCGGCGCGGCCACGGCCGCGAACGCCGCCGAACCGGCCACCGCCGCCACCAGCCCCACCACGACGCACATCCCCTTCGACACCTCACCGAAGGCCGAGACGACGGCCAGCCCCGCCGCGTAGGCCGCGAGCCCGCCCGCCACGGCGGCGAACAGACACCGCCACATCCCGCCCAGCGCCGCGGCACCCCTGGCCCGCAGCACGGCGAGCACCAGCAGCACGCTTCCCGCGGTCATGCCGACGGTGCTGCCCAGGGCGAGCTGCCCCACCACCTGCGGCCGATCGGCGGCGGCGTGGGCCAGCAGGACCTGCAGGGCCAGCGCGACCCCCCAGCCCACGACCGAGGCGACCGCGGCCGACCTGCCCCGGCCGCAGGCGTACAGGACACGGGCGAGGTGGAACATCAACGCGTACCCGGCCAGGCCGGGCGCGAACAGTGTGACGGCCCGTGCCAGCTCCGCCGGGTCTCCGCCCGGCGTCCCCTCCACGATCACCCGGGAGACCGGCAGGGCCACCGCCGCCATGACCCCTGCCGCGAGCCCCGTCACCAGCAGGATCACCCGTGTGCTGGTGGCGGTGAGGTCGTCGAACCCGGCCCGGTCGCCGTCGCCCGCCCGGGTGGACAGCACCGGGAACGCGCTGGTGGCGACCGGCACCACGAGCACCGCGAAGGGAAGCTGGTACAGCGCCCAGGCGTAGGTGTAGATACCGGTCGCCCCGGCGCCCCCCAGGTTGTTGGCCAGCCGGACCACCGCGGTCAGGGTGATCTGCTGGGCGACGAGCACGGCGAGACCGGCGGTCGCGAGCCGCCGGGCGCGGGCCGCGACGCCGGGGGGGAAGGAGAGCGAGGGCCGCAGCCGCAGGCCGAGCCCGCCGACGGGGCCGATCACCGTGAGCACCATCGCCGCGGCGGCGATCGTCGCGCCGAGGGAGAGCGCCAGCAACCCCGCGGTGTTCAGTGCCCGAAGCTCCCGGGCCGCCCCGCCCGCGACCGGCTCGAAGACGAGATAGGAGCCGACGATGAGCAGGCTGGAGACCAGCGGCGCCAGGGCGGGCCCCAGAAAGCGCCGGTGGGCCTGGAGCAGGCCGTACAGGATGACGGCGAGCCCGAAGAAGATCATCCGCGGGGCGAAGACGACGAGCATGGCGGTGCCGGTCTCGACGACCTCGGTCACGTCGCAGTCGCCCACGTCTCCGGCCAGCAGCGTCATGATCGGCCGGGCGAGCACGGCGACGAGCAGGGTCAGCGGCACCAGAACCAGCAGCACCCAGGTCAGCAGCGCCGAGGCGATCCGGCCGATCTCCGCCCTGGCCTCGGGGTCGGCGGCCGACCGGGAGGCCGCCGAGGCCAGCAGCGGCACCACGGTCCCGGCGAGCGCTCCCCCGGCCACCAGCTCGAAGACGATGTTGGGAACGTAGTTGGCGGTGTTGTAGGCGGTGCTCAGGCAGAGGTTGCCGACGGTCTGCGACTGGACAAAATACCGACCAAACCCGACAAATCGGGCCAGCACGGTTACGACCCCGATAAGAAGGGCCGCTCCCGCGACTCCCTGCCCGATCCTTCCGGTCATCGGCCGGCGGGCACCCGCTCCACGGGACGGCGTCCGAGCATGTCGATGCGGTTGAGCATCGCGTTGCCGGCGATGACCTTGGTGAAGCTGATCCTCTCCGAGGCGGCGGTCAGCGCGACCACGGTGCCGAGCACGGCCAGGCGGCCGGGACGGCCGAGGGTGACCACGGCGGCCAGCCCGAGAAGCGCCCCCAGCGCGTTGGCCCCGGCGTCTCCCAGCATGGCCCGCTCGCCGAGGTCTTCGGGCAGCAGCGCCGCGGCGGCACCGGCGGGCACCGCGGCCAGGACCGCCGCCGCCGGGGCGTTCCGGCGAAGACCGGCCGCCAGCAGGGGGGCGGCGGCCAGCAGGCCGACCTTGACGGCGCGGCCGGGGCGCAGGTCGAAGAGGTTGGCCAGGTTCGCGGCTCCCGCCACCAGCGCGCCGTCGACCACGACGTCGGCGGGACGGCGGGCGGTCAGCGCGGCGGCGGCCAGCCCCGTCGCGCCGATGCCCAGGAGCTTGACGGCACCGCTGGTGACCTCACCCTTGGCCAGGGCGCTCAGGTGCCCCTTGAACCCCTTGGAGGACGTGACGCCGCACAGATCGTCGTAAGCGCCGAGAAGGCCGCTGCCGGCCCCGGCGAGCACGGCGGCCGCGCGAACACGCGTCGGCAGCCCCGGAGCCACCGCGACCGCCGCCGCGGCGCCGGCGACGAACGCCGGGCCCTCCAGGAGGGTGATCGGCTCGCCCCGGTGGTTGGTCCTGGCCCAGGTCTCCGCGTCACCGACCGGAGGCCTGCGGCCGAAGAGGGCGTAGGCGGCACGGGCCGCCGCCGCGCCGGCAAGAGCGCCGGCGAGGGCGCCGAGAAGGGCACGACGGGCCATGGGGATCATCCTCCGGAGGTGGCCGACGAGGTGGGGGGCGCGCTGGGCTCGACAGCCGAGACACCGGGGCCCATGCCGTACTGGCCGGCTCCCCCGGACAGTTGCTCCCGCAGAGCGTAGACCACCACGACCCTGCCCGCGGGCATATCGGCGTTGTCGACGGTGGAGACCTTCTCCGCGACGGCGGCCTCGTCGCGGAGCGCGGTGACGACCCCGCCGGCCCCGCCGCTGGTCAGGGGCCCCGCCAGCACGACGCCCCGGCCGGCCTCGGCCAGGCGCGAGGCCATCGCGACGACCGCGGCCGTCTGCCGGGCCGCGCCCTCCCCGGCGTACGGCTCAGCCGGGGCGATCAGAACGGCCAGGTCCGCCCGCTTGGCCGGCTGCTCGGCGACGGTGAGCAGCCCGGCGCGCTGGAACGCCCCCAGCACGGCGGCCGACGCCGGGCTCGCCTTGCCGACCTGCGCCGGGTCCCCGGTCACCACCGTGCCGGACAGGACCGCGGCCGCCTTGTCGTAGGCGGTGTCCTCGGCGCCGAAGCTCAAATCCACCGGTTTGGTGTCGGTGGCGAGCCTGTCGAGGAGGGGCGCCTGGGTGACGTCGGCGTACTTGTCGGTCAGCGTGACGCGCCCGCTCACGGTCGCCCCCGCCTGGGTGATCACCTGCTGCACCGCCTCACGCAGGGCGGACGTGCCGCCGGGGGCCTCCAGGATGACCACGCGCTCCCCGGCGAGCGCGTCCCGCACGAGCCGGGGGGTGTCGGCCGTGATGAAGGCGTCGCTGGCCGCCGCCCGGCCCTGCACCGTCTTCAGCTCGGCGCGCAGTTCGCTGTTGCCCACGCGGAGCTGGTTGGCGAGGCTTTCGGCCGTGTCGATGGCCGGCTCCTTCAGCAGGGTCGTGCCCAGAACGATGCCGACCGACAGCGCGAGGAAGATCGCGACGATGGAGACGAGGTGATAGCGGAAATCGATCACGAGAAGAGTCCGACCAGCCAGAAGATGAACCCGTTCCACACGTCGCGGACGTTGTCCAGCCAGATCTTGCCGACCGGGGAGACGATGACGGCGACCCCCATGGTGATCAGCGTGGTGGCGACGAGCAGAAGCAGGGACGGGGTTGAGATCCGGCTGCGGTAGAGCCGGCTGACGCCCTTGGCGTCGATGAGCTTGCCCCCCACCCGCAGGCGGGTGAGGAAGGTGCTGGCCATGCCCGAGCGCCCTTTGTCGAGGAACTCCACCAGCGTCGCGTGCGTGCCGACGGCGACGATCAGGTCGGCGCCCTTGTCGTCGGCGAGGAGCATGGCGATGTCCTCACTGGTGCCGATCGCCGGGAAGACCACGGCGTCATGGCCGAGTTGCTGGACCCGCTCCAGGCCGGGGGCCCTGCCGTCCCGGTAGGCGTGCACGACCAGCTCGGCACCGCAGGTCAGGGCCTTGGCGGACACCGAGTCGAAGTCTCCGACGATGACGTCGGGAACGTAGCCGGCCTCCATGAGCGCGTCCGCGCCGCCGTCCACCCCGATCATCACGGGGCGGTACTCGCGGATGTAGGGACGCAGGGCCGCGATGTCCTCCTTGTAGTGATACCCGCGCACCACGATGAGGACGTGCCGTCCCTCCATGTCGATCCGGATGTCGGGCACCCCGACCCCGTCGATGAGGAGATCGCGCTCGCGCCGGACGTACTCCATCGTGTTGGCGGCGAACGCCTCGATCTGGACGGTCAGCCCGGCCCGCGCCTCGGCCATCGACGCCTCGACGGACTCGGCCGTCTGCACGTCCCCCTTGCCGACCATCTCGTCGTCGAGGTAGACGACCCCCTCGTGCACCCTGACCAGGTCACCGTCCCTGACCCGCTCGAACAGCTCGGCGGTGGCGTTGTCGACGAAGGGCACCCCGGCCTCGACAAGGATCTGCGGGCCCAGGTTGGGGTAACGGCCGCTGATGCCCGAGGCGACGTTGACCACGCTCGCCGCGCCGCACGCGACAAGCGCCTCCGCGCTCACCCGGTCGACGTCAACGTGATCGATAATCGCGATTTCCCCGGCCCGGAGGCGCTTGGTCAGCCTCTTGGTCCGCCGATCGATTCTCGCCACTGCCGTCACCCCGGGAAGGTCCGTGACCTTCCTGCGGCGGAGGTAACCGTTGAGCTTGCGCTGAAGCCCGTCAGTCGGCACCTTCATCACGACCATCCTGCCAGAGCGAAAGAGCCGCCGAGCCACGTGGACGACGATCCGTCAGATTCGTCACTGGAGATCCCCACGCCGTTTCCGCTCCCCCGAGCCATCCAAAACGCCCCTTGTTATTCCTTCTCACGCCTTGTCGGCGGCGGCGATGGCCAGCAGTTCCTCGGCGTGCGCCCGGCCCAGCTCGGAGTCCTCCAGCCCCGCGAGCATGCGGGACAGCTCACGCGCCCGGCCGCCCTTGTCGAGCGCGACCACCCCGCTGCGCACCACGCTGCCGTCACCGGACTTCTCCACGACCAGGTGCTGGTCGGCGAAGGCCGCCACCTGGGGCAGATGGGTGACGACGATCACCTGGGCGGTGCGGGCCAGACGGGCCAGCCTGCGACCGATCTCGACCGCGGCCTTACCGCCCACACCCGCGTCGACCTCGTCGAACACGAACGTGGGAACCGGGTCGGCCCCGGCGAAGACGACCTCGATGGCGAGCATGACCCGGCTCAGCTCTCCCCCCGAGGCCCCCTTGTTCAGCGGCAGGGACGGCGAGGCCGGGTGGGGCGACATCCGCAGCTCGACCTCGTCGACCCCGTGGGGGCCGAAGTCGCCGGCCGAGCTCAGACCGACCACCACCGTGGCGTGGGGCATGGCCAGCGCGGCGAGCTCGTCGGTGACGGCCCTTCCGAACCGCTCCGCCGCCGCGGAACGGATCCGGGTCAGTTCGGCGGCCAGCTCGGTCAGACGCCGGGTGAGGTCCTCCTGTTCACGGGCGAGCTCGCCGATCCGCTCGTCGTCCCCCTCCAGCTCGACGACACGGCTCGCGGCCTCCGCGGCCCAGGCGAGCACGGCGCCGGTGTCCTCGCCGTACTTGCGGACGAGGTGGGTGAGCACGGCCTGGCGCTCCTGCACGACCGCCAGCCGCACCGGATCGGCCTCGACCGACTCGGCGTAGGCGGCCAGCTCGGTGGCGACGTCGGAGACGAGGTAGCCGGCCTCGGCGAGCCTGCCGGCGAGCTCGGCCAGCACCGGGTCGAAGTCCCCCACCGTCTCCAGGGCGGAGCGCGCCCGGCCGATCAGGGCGATGGCGTCCTGCATCTCCTGCTCACCGGACATCGGGTCGCCCAGCAGCGCCCTGTGCGCGCTCTCGGCCGCGTTGCGCAGGGCGTCGGCGTGGGAGAGCCGCTCCTCCTCCTCGCGCAGCACGACCTCCTCCCCCTGCTTGGGGTCGGCCTGCTCCACCTCCTGGAGCCCGAACCGCAGCAGGTCGGCCTCCTGAGCGCGTTCTCTGGCCCTTCCGGCGAGCTCGGCGAGCCGGTCGGCGACCTGCTTGTGCCGTTTGTAGACCTGCTCGTAGGCCCGCAGCGGCTTGACAAGGTCGTCACCGGCGTAGCGGTCCAGGGCCGCGCGCTGGCGGCCGGGCTGAAGCAGCCTCTGCTGGTCCATCTGGCCGTGCACGGCCACCAGATCCTCGGCCAGGTAGGTGAGGGTGCCCACGGGAACGGTACGGCCGCCCAGCCAGGCGCGGCTGCGCCCCTCGGCGGAGACGGTACGCGCGATGATCAGCTCGCCGTCCTCGACCTCGCCGCCCACGTCCCGCACCTGGTGGGCCACCCTGCCCTGCGGGTCGACCACCAGCGTGCCCTCGACGGTGGCCCTGTCCGCCCCCGGGCGGACGCGTGCCGGGTCGGCCCGGCCCCCGAAGAGCAACCCCAGGCCGGTCACCACCATGGTCTTGCCCGCACCTGTCTCACCTGTGAGCACGGTGAATCCCGGCGAGAGCACCAGGACCGCCTCGTCGATCACACCGAGTCCTCGGATACGGACCTCCTCGACTCTGGGTCGCACTGGTCCCTCCCGTCACATCGAATTCACCGAACATCAGTGCGGCACGCGGGCACGATCCTACGCGCTCGGGACGGCGATCGCCCGGACGAACTACGGTCGCGCCCGGCCACGCCACCCCTGCACGGGAAGGTCGAACTTGGCCACCAGCCTGTCGGTGAACGGCGCGCCGGTGTCCTCCACGCCGTGCAGTCGTGCCAGCCGTACCGGCAGCTCGGCGCGGCGCACCTCGACCCGCGCCCCGGCCGGCAGATCGAACCTGCGGCGGCCGTCGCACCACAGCACCGCCCCGGCCGTCGCCGGCTGGATCTCCAGGGCCAGCGTGGAACGGGGGGAGACCACCAGCGGCCGGGCGAACAGCGCGTGGGCGCTGATCGGCACCAGCAGCATCGCCTCGACCTCGGGCCAGACCACCGGACCACCGGCCGAGAAGGCGTAGGCGGTGGACCCCGTCGGCGTGGCGCAGATCACCCCGTCGCACCCCCAGCGCGACAGCGGGCGCCCGTCGATCTCGGCGACCACCTCCAGCAGGCGCTCGCGCTTTTCCACCGTGGCCTCGTTGAGCGCCCAGGTGTCGGCCAGGACCTGCCCGTTGAGGCGGGCGGTGACCTCGACGGTCATCCGCTCCTCCACGTCGTAGCGACCCCGCACCACGCAGTCCACCGTGTCCGCCAGGTTCTCCACCTCGGCCTCCGCCAGGAAGCCGACGTACCCGAGGTTGATGCCCAGCAGCGGCACCCCGGCCGGGCGCGCCAGCTCGGCGGCCCGCAGGAGGCTGCCGTCACCGCCCAGCACGATCATCATCTCGGCGTCCTGCACCGCCGCCGTGCCCGACGCCGTCACCTCGGTCCCCTCACAGGCGACGGCGTCCGCCTCGGCGCTGAGGACGCGCACGGTCAGACCGGCGTCCAGGAGCCGCCCGATGACCAGTCGGGCGCTGTCGATCGCCGCCTCCCGTCCGGTGTGAACGGTGACGAGGACAGTGCGCTTGACAGTCATTTCCCACTCTTCCGGGGACTCGGCACTATTGGGGGCCCTGTGCCACCGCGCGCTCGATCTCGGCGGCGAGGTCCTCGACCGGCGGCGCGCCCTCTCCCTTCCCCAGCCAGAGAAGGTACTCGACGTTGCCCGACGGGCCCGGCAGAGGGCTCGCGGTGACGCCCCGCACGGTCAGGCCGAGCGCCCGCGCGGCCTCCGCGACGTCCCGGACCGCCCCGGCCCGCAGCCCGGGATCCCTGACGACCCCGCCCGCGCCCACGCGCTCCCTGCCGACCTCGAACTGGGGTTTGACCAGCAGCGCGAAGTCGGCGCGCTCCGCGGCGCAGGCGACCAGGGCGGGCAGCACCAGACGCAGCGAGATGAAGGACAGGTCGCCGACCACCAGGGCGGGGGGCTCCCCCACCGCCCCGGGCGTCAGATCCCTGACGTTGACCCGTTCCATGACCGTGACCCGCTCGTCGGTCCGCAGCGACCAGGCGAGCTGGCCGTAGCCGACGTCGACGGCGAGAACGTGTGAGGCCCCGGCGCGCAGCAGCACGTCGGTGAAACCCCCGGTGGAGGCCCCGGCGTCCAGGCAGCGGCGCCCGGCGACGGTCAGGCCCCGGGGTCCGAAGACCTCCAGCGCGCCCAGCAGCTTGTGCGCCCCCCGTGAGACGTAGCCGGGCCCGTCGGGCGGCTCGGTGACCACGATCGCGGAGGCGGTCTCCACCTGGGTCGCCGCCTTGACCGCCGTACGGCCGCCGACGGTGACCCGGCCGGCGTCGATGAGCTGGACCGCCTGTTCCCGGGAGCGGGCCAGCCCGCGCCGCACCAGCTCGCTGTCCAGGCGCGCCCGGCGGCTCACGGGTACCGGTCCGCGGTGCCGTCCACCGAGGCGAGCGCCTCCTCCAGCCCGGTGAACACCTCCTCGAACACGCGCACGTGCGCCGAGACGGGCGTCGCCCCAAGGCGGGCGAGCCCGCCCAGCGCGATGTCCACCCGCTCCTCACCGGACTCTTCCGGCAGCTCCGTCATACGCTCCCTCCGGGGGTGCTCCCCGCCGGCGTGGCGACCACGCGGGCACCGGGCCCGCCGGGCGCCCCGCCCGGCGACGTCTTGACCGTATCGGACAGCGCGGCGGCCGGCGCACCGGCGGCCCCGCGCGCCGCCCCCCGGCGCGGAAAAGGGCGTGCCCTCCGGGGGAGGCGGCCCGCGAACCACCGCGCCCCCTTGTTCGTTGTGCCGGTTGCGGGACCGGTGGCCACCCATCCGCTCGCGACGGCGCGAACACCGCCGCGGGCGCCCCCTCCTCCGGCCCCATCCGCAGGCCGGGTCGCGTGCCGGGGTCCTGTGGAACGCTACCGTCGTTCGTAGACGCAGGGATATCGGACCGCCCGTCCTCCGGGCCGGCCCGAGCAGAAGGGAGCGCCAAGCGATGGCGACCGTCGACGAGTGCCGGGTGGCACTGCGCAAACTCGGCGAGCAGTTCGACGAACTCGACCGCGAGAGCCGGAGCAGGCACGTGGTCGAGCGCAGCATCAGCTGCCATATCAGCGATCTCCAGGTCACCTTCTACGGCCATATCCACCACGGCGGGCTGGGCCCCTTCGACGACCTGCCCCCCGGCGACGGCAGGCGGGCCGACGTGAAGCTGACGATCGGCAGCGACGACCTGGTCTCCCTGGTCAACGGCGAGCTGGACATGGGGCGCGCGGTGTTCGGCGGCAAGGTGAAGATCGACGCCAGCTTCGGTGACCTGCTGCGCCTGCGCAAGCTCCTGTAAACGCGGCCTTTCCACGCCGGTTACCTCGCGGACGGCGCGCACCCCGGAAGCGAGGAGGCGAGCACGGCCTTGACCGCGTCCTCGTCCGCCCGCCCGCCACCGGCCGCCTCCCAGGTCGCCGCGGAGGCCGCCCGCAGCCCGTCGAGAGGATCCCCCCGCCCCCGGAGCCCCAGACGACCCCCCTCCCAGTGGGCGCTCCACCCCCCGCAGACCCACGCGTCCCCCTCGCGCCGCGTCCGCGGATAGGGGCGGTGCAGAGCGGACAGGTCGGCGGCGACGTAGGTGGGACGATGACGGGGAGGCGCGGTCAGCAGATCCAGCGGGCTCGCCACACCGGTGAGCACAAGCAGGCTGTCCACCCCGGCGTTGCTCGCCCCCTCGATGTCGGTGTCGAGCCGGTCGCCGACCACCAGAGGCCGCCTGGCCCCGGTCCTGAGCATCGACTCGCGGTGCAGCGGCGGCTCGGGTTTTCCCGCGACGATCGGCTCCACCCCGGTCGCCGTGGCGATCACCCGGATCATCGCGCCGTTTCCGGGCAGCTCCCCCCGGCCCGTCGGCATGGTCGCGTCCGCGTTCGCGGCCACGAACAGGGCGCCCTGCCGTACGGCCAGGGCTCCCTCCGCCAGCAGGCCGTAGGAAAGGTCGGGGGCGATGCCCTGCACCACCGCCGCCGGGACCTCCAGGGCCGAGGTGACCGGGCGCAGGCCGTGGGCACGCACGGCGCTGCGCAGGCCCATCCCCCCGACCACCAGCACGGCCGCGCCCGGCTGGACCCGTTCGGCCACCAGCCTCGCGGCGGCCTGGGCCGAGGTGACCACGTCACCGGGAGACGCCGGCGCGCCGAGCGCGGCGAGATGCCGGGCGATCGCACCGGGGGTGCGGGAGGCGTTGTTGGTGACGTAGGCGAGCCGCACACCGTGCCGCGCCGCCCGGCGCAGCGCCTCGGGAGCACCGGGCACGGCGTCGCGCCCGAGATACACCACCCCGTCAAGGTCGAGCAGAAGGGTGTCGTAAGGGTCGATCAGCGTCTGTTCGTCCACCCGCCCATTTCATCACCCGCGCGTCACGACCGGCGGGCCCGCAAGGTCGCCCGGACGCTTTTCAGCGCCGAGACGTAGTGCCGTTGGTCGGGCCGCATGGCGGCGGCGATGGCCAGGGGCTCCTGGGCCGCCTCCATGTCCCCGCACCTCCACAGGGCGAGACCGAGGCCGAAATAGGCGTAGTCCTCGGTGGGGTTGGCATCGATGATCCATCGAAAACTGTCGGCGGCGTCGGTGTACTGCCTGGAGTTGAACTGGGCGCGGGCGAGGGCCTCTCTGATGCTCCGTGACTCCGGCTCGGCGCCGGCGGCACGTTCCAGCAGCGCCGCGGCAGCCGCCGGGCTGCCCTCACCCAGGAGTTTCACCCCCCGCTGAAACCACTCGTAGACGTCCCCGACCGGAGCGCCCGTCTCGGGGCTGGGGGAATCAGACGGACCGCTGCGTCCTTGGACCATACGTGAGGCCTCCTTCATCGTCAGATGACAGATCTGATCGATTCCCTGACGGACCGGGCGCCACCACGGCACCGAGGCGACCCCTGGACGTTTCAGGCCTTTATGGGAGCATGCCCTATATGGCGAATCTTGAACTGCCGGTGCCCGACGGGCTGGTGCTGCGCCCGTTTCACGGCGTACGGTTCGCGGTCGATGACCTGGCCGAGGTGACCTCCCCTCCTTACGACCTCATCGAAGAGAACGGCGTCCAGGACCTGCTCGCCTCACATCCCAACAACGTGGTGCGGCTGATCCTTCCCGGCGCCGACCGTCATCGGTACGCCGAGGCACGGGAAACCCTGAACGCCTGGCTCTCCTCCGGCGTGCTGGTCGTCGACGAGACGCCCGGCGTGTACGTCTACGAGCAGACCGGCCCGGGGGTCCTCCAGCGCGGGCTCATCGGCGACGTGGGCCTGACCACCCCGCAGCGCCGGGTCATCATGCCGCACGAGGACGTACTGCCCGGCCCGGTCGCCGACCGGCTGGCCCTCATGCGCACCACCGAGGCCAACCTGGAACCCATCTTCCTCCTTTACCAGGGGGGCGGCGGCGCGGCCACCCTCCTCGTCGACCGAATCGCCGCCCTTCGCCCGCCCCTGGTCGAGGTGGAGACCCGCGACGGGCTCAAGCACCGGCTGTGGGCCGTCACCGACGCCGCCGAACTCACCGAGCTCAACGCCGACCTCCAAAACCGCCAGGCCCTCATCGCCGACGGCCACCACCGCTACGCCACCTATCTCGCGCTTCAGCGTGAGCACCACGGCGCGGCCGCCGGCGCCGCGCCCGGCCGTACGGGGATGCCGGGCCCCTGGGACTTCGGGCTGGCGCTCCTCGTCGACGCCGACTCCTACCCGCCCGTCCTGAAGGCCATCCACCGGGTCATCCCGCACCTCCCCCTGCAGGAGGCGGTGACCCGGGCGAAAGGAGCCTGGCAGGTGGAGGAGCACGCCGACCTGGCCCGGGGGCTGGCCGCTCTGGCGGGCGCCGCGGAACCGGCCTATCTGCTGTCGGCAGGGGAGAGGGCGCACCTCCTCACCGCCCCGGACCCGGCTCAGCTCGCCCGGGCCATGCCCGCCCACAGGTCCGCCCGGTGGCGCGCGCTGAACACGGCCGTCCTCTCGGAGTTCCTGCTCCCCAAGGTCTGGGGCACGCGAGACGACGAGCGGTCGGTCCGTATCGTGCACCACGACCCGAAGGCGGCGGTACGACTGGCCCAGAGCTCGGGGGGAACGGCGGTGCTTCTCAACCCGCTGAAAGTCGACGACGTACTCGCGGTCGCGGCCCAGGAGGAGCGGGTGCCCCGCAAATCCACCTCCTTCGGCCCCAAACCCCGGACCGGGCTGGTACTGCGCATGCTGACCCTCGACTGACGGCCGCGGGGGGTGGACACCGGCTCGCGCCGCACCGGCCGCGAGGCCCGACCGGCCCCTGAGGCTTAAGGGCCGGAAAGGCCTCGCGCGCCCTTCCCAGACTTCCCAGACTTCCCGGGCGCGACAGGCCCCGCGGACAGAAGCGAGCACACCGGCCCGGAGGAGATCGCGGCCGACGCCCCTTTTCCATCGCCTGAAGGCCCGCCCTCCCGGCGTTCGAGGCGTCTCGCCGAGTGAACCTCAACCTCACAGCCCGACGACTTGGCCCCGTCGCCCCCCCACCAGCGGCGGCGCAGCGAACCCACCACCTCGACCATGTCGTCGGGGAGCCACTCGGCCGCCGCCACGGTGACCTCGGGCTCGAACGACACGCACGAGATGGTGTCCACCCGGACCCCGCGGCCGGGCCGCCGTCTCCGGACGACCACGCGCCAGGCACCGAGGGTGATCCCGCTCTGCAGCGACCTGACACGCACCACCTCGGGCACGCGGCCCACCAGGGTGACCTCGTTGCGATCCATCGAATCCTCCTTCGATCTCTGCCGGACGAGGACGACTCTCTACGATGTGAGCTGTGCCGGAACGGCGCGAACACCGTTCTGGGGATACCCGTTCCAGTTCTGAGGTGACCTGTGGACAACATCACCGCCCTCGGCGGAGAGGTCTATGAGATCGACACAAGGATGGCGGGATACTCCGGCATCACGGCGGGATACCTGATCCTCGGAGACCGCCCCTGCCTGGTGGAGACGGGCACATCCACCTCCGCGCCGGTGGTCCGCGACGCCCTGACCTCTCTCGGTGTCGGCCCCGGCGACCTCGCCACGGTCGTCGTCACACACATCCATCTGGACCACGCCGGCGGCGTCGGCGACATCGCCGGCTTCTTCCCCGAGGCGGAGATCGTGGTCCACGAGAAGGGCGCACGACACCTCGCCGACCCCTCCCGGCTGATGGCCAGCGCCCGGGCGGTCTGGGGGGACAGGCTGGACACCCTGTTCGGCGAACTGTCCCCCACCGAGTCCTCGCGGATCCGCGCGCTCGGCGAGACGGGGGCGGTCGACCTCGGCAACGGCCGTACGCTCAGCAGCCACTACTCCCCCGGCCACGCCAAGCATCATGTGGGGCTGATCGACTCGGGCACCGGTGACCTGTATGTGGGCGACGCCGCCGGGGTCTACCTGCCGCAGACGGGTGATCTGCGTCCCGCCACGCCACCGCCGGACTTCGACCTGCGGACCGCCCTCGACTCGATCGCCCTGTTCGAGGCGCTGGGCCCGCAACGACTGCTGTTCAGTCACTACGGGCCGGTCACGAACGTGGAGGAGACCCTTGAACGCTCAGCGGAGGAACTGCGCGTCTGGGTCGACCTGACCCGCCAGGCGCACTCCGAGGGAATGGATCTGGACCACGCGGTGGCGATGGTCAGGGAACGCACAAAGGAGCGCTACGCCGCGTTGAAGGCCGATGACACGACCGCCGAGCGGTTCGAGCTCCTCAGCGGTGCCCCGTCCAACGTGGCGGGCATCCTCCACTGGCTGGACCGGGTCCAGCCGTAGGACACCCTTCTGTTTCGGGTGCGCGGAGCCGCGCACCCGAAACAGAGGACGGACTAACGCCGCTTCCTGGTCGCGTCGCCGTCGCTGCCACCGTCTTCGCCGGTCTCCTCGTCGGCGTCGGCGAGGTTCTCCAGGACGTCACCGAAGTCGGGCTCGATGAAGGCCGGGCCGACACCGGTCTCGGCCTTCTCCCCCGCCTGGTCGCCGGCCTTCCTCTCGGTCTCCTCATCGGTCTTCTCGGAGGCGAGCGTCTCGTCGTCCGGGACGTTGTCGATGAGGGGCTCGGCCTCGTAGAGATCGTCTTCGACCTCGATCTGCGCGTCGAGAGCCGCCACGTCGTCGATCCTGACATCCGCCTCGCCGTCGTTGCCGTCGAACTCGTCGCCGAACGTCTCCCCGAGGCCTTCCTCCGCGAGCGGCTCGTCGCCCTCTCCGCCAGCGGCGTCGTCGAGATCTTCGCCATCCTCTTCGAGGTCTTCGATGACCGCGCCGGTCAGCTCCGCGTAGCGCTCGGCGGCCTCGGTCTCACCGGCCTCGTCGAAGGTCATCGCGCGGCCGAACCACTCGGTGGCAGGCTCCTCGTGACCCGCGTCGGCCAAGGCGTCGGCGTAGGCGTAGGCCAGCCGGGCCGACCAGGGATGCGGACGCGTGTCGCGCAGTTCGGGCAACCTCTGGAGGGTGATGACCGCGGCGTCCTTCTGGCCGAGATCGCGGCGGGCGCCCGACTCCACGATGGCGAGCTCGATCTTGCCTGGCCGGTCGAGACGTTCGGCCTCCTTCGAACGGACCAGGTCCAGAGCGCGCTCGGGACGTCCGAGTCCGCGCTCGCAGTCCGCCATGATCGGCAGAAACGCGTCGGACCCCGTCATACGGCGGGCCGCACGCAGGTCGCTGAGTGCCTCGGCGAAATGTCCCGCCCGGTAGGCCGCGATGCCGACAGCCTCACGGACCACTCCGATGCGGGCGGCGAAGCGACGTGCGACCTTGGTGTGTTCGTACGCCTGCTCGGCCTCGTCCGCCTCCAGCGCCCGGCCGGCCGCCACGAGGTGACGGGAGATCAGATCAGCGAGGTCGAGCGGGAGAGAACGCAGTTCCTCCCTGATCTCCTTGTCGAGTTCCTCCTCGGTGATGTCGGGAGCGAGCGGAGGCAGCTCCTCGCGCGTACGGCTCGGCGTCTCCTCCCGGTCGTGCCGGCTGTAGCGGGTACGAGAGCCCTCCCCTTCGCCGCGGCCCCCTTCTTCAGGACCGCCGAAAGAACCACCGCGGTCGCCACGGTTGTACGGCGGGCGGTCGCCCCGGTTGTCACGGCTGTCGCGGTTGTCGCGGTATCCGC
>NZ_BNBB01000010.1 GCF_014654615.1 Streptosporangium violaceochromogenes
CTCGCGAACAAGCCGTGTGGTGAGTTTGTGCAGGTGGTCGCGGCGCCGGTCGGTGATCCGCGCGTGGGCGCGGGCGACCTTGAGCCGAGCCTTGGCCCGGTTCGCCGAACCCTTCTCCTTACGGGTCAGATTCCGCTGGGCCTTGGCCAGACGGCGCCGGTCGCGGCGTTCGTGGCGCGGGTTGACGATCTTCTCCCCGGTGGACAGAGCCACCAGCGACGTGATCCCGGCATCGACGCCGACCATGCCCTCGACCGGGTCGAGAGGGCGGATCGTCTCCTCCACCAGGAGAGACACGAACCACCGCCCCGCCGCGTCGCGGGACACCGTGACGGTGGACGGCTCCGCGCCCTCGGGCAGCGGCCGCGACCACACCACGTTCAGCGGGGCGTCCATCTTCGCCAGGGTCAGCCGCCCGTCCCTCCACCGGAACGCCGAGCGGGTGTACTCGGCCGACGCCCGCGACTTCTTCCGGCTCTTGAACGCCGGGTACTTCGCCCGCTTGGCGAAGAAGTTGGAGAACGCCGCCTGAAGGTGCCGCAACGCCTGCTGCAACGGAACCGACGACACCTCGAACAGGAAGTCGTAGTCACCGCCGCGCTTCCACTCGGTCAGCGCGGCCGACGACTCCACATAGGAGACCCGGCGGCCCTCCAGCGTGTAGGCGCGGGTGCGCATCTCCAGGGCCTTGTTGTAGACCAGGCGGACGCAGCCGAAGGTGCGGGCAAGCTCGGAAGCCTGCTCGGGGGTCGGGTGGAAGCGGTACCTGTAGGCCCGCTTCACCATCTGCGCCACACCCCACACTCTACCGCAGGATCAGTTAAGAAGCGCGCGTGTGTTCGATCCGAGACCTGCGGCACCGTGCCGCGTTTCCTCCCCGGCCTGAAGGCCGGGGTCTCCACGCTGGAGGATTAGATGAACACGGCCATGCTCGCCGCCGCGATCGGCGCGGAGGAGGCGGCGACGGCTCCCGGTCCCGAGACGGTCGTCCCCACCCTGCGGCGGCTGATCGACGAACGTCCGGCGAGCGGGCGGGTGGGACACCCGTGAGCACGCGGTGGGGCCCGGCCGCCGGCTTCACGCTCCCGCCCGCGCTGGAGGCGCACGAGCCACCGGAGGCACGGGGGCTGGCTCGTGACGGCGTACGGCTCCTGGTCTCCCGCGGCGACTCCGGCGAGATCGCCCACCGTCGTTTCACCGACCTGCCGGACCTGCTCCGCCCGGGCGACCTGCTGGTGGTCAACGACTCCGCCACCCTGCCCGCCGCCGTCCGCCTCGACCGGCTCACGGTCCACTTCTCGACCGAGCGCGAGGACGGCGCCTGGCTGGTGGAACTGCGGCTGCCGGCCGAGCCGCGCCCGCGGGACGGGACCCACCCGGGCGGGACCTATCCGGGCGGGGCCCCCGGGGAGTGGCTGCCGCTGCCCGGCGGGGCCACGCTGCGCCTGCTGGAGCGGGAGACCCCGCGCCTGTGGCGGGCCGCGCTGGACCGAGAGGTTCCCGCCTACCTCCGCCGCTACGGCGTGCCGATCCGCTACTCCTACGTGGAGGAGGACTGGCCGCTGTCGGCCTACCAGACCGTGTTCGGCACACGGCCCGGCAGCGCGGAGATGCCCAGTGCCGGGCGCCCCTTCACCACCGGGCTGGTGACCCGGCTGGTGACGAGGGGGATCGGCGTCGTACCGATCACCCTGCACACCGGCGTCGCCTCTCCCGAGGGGGACGAGCCGCCGTACCCGGAGTGGTTCGAGGTACCGAGGACCACGGCCCGGCAGGTGGAGTTCACACGCGAGTGCGGCGGCCGGGTGATCGCGGTGGGCACCACCGTGGTGCGGGCGCTGGAGACGGCCGTCAGGCCGGACGGCCGGGTCGGGGCGGCGCGGGGGTGGACCTGTCGTCTCGTGACCCCCGCGACCGGGGTGAGGGCGGTGAACGGCCTGATCACCGGGCTGCACGAGCCGCGCTCCAGCCACCTGCTGATGCTCTCGGCGATCATCGGGGACGAGGCGCTCTTCCGTTCCTACGCCGAGGCTCTTCAGGAGGGCTATCTGTGGCACGAGTTCGGCGACGTCCATCTGATCGACGGTCCGCCCAGTCAGTCACAAGGGGTTTCCAAGTGGGCGGGCCCATCCTGATACCAGCACATTTCGGGGAAAAGCCGAATTCCGACTGGAGTAAGAAATGCGCCGGCATCTGACCGCCCTCGCCGCCCTCGCCCTGGCGGGAGGCATGCTGTTCGTTCCGCAGAGCGCGAACGCCGCCGCGGCCCCGCAGAGCGCGACCCTCGCCTCCCCGCCGCTCTCACCGCTGAAGCTGACCGCCTACTATCCGCGCAGGGCGTGGGCGGGCGGCACGATCGTCTACACCCTCAAGAGCAAGAACGTCGGCGAGTGGGCCACCGACATCGCCTACGTCGGGGGCCGCGTCCCCCGGCAGGCCCGCAAGGTCCGCATCACCGGCCCCTCCGGCTCCTACTGCGAGGCGGACGGGCGCGAGGTGGGCTGCCTGCTCGACACCCTGAGGCCCGGCAGGACGGCCACCGTCACCGTCAAGGTGTGGCTGCGGGGCAGCGCCCGGGGCACCGCCGCGGCCGAGTTCGCCACGGCCTCGATCGACGTGCCCGCGGGCGGGATCGACGCCCTGGACATCCACGGCATCGACGCGGGCGTGGACCTGAAGTACGTCAAGGTCAAAACCCGCGTCCTGCGATAGCCGGGCGGCCTCCCCCAGCTCCGGAGTGCCCGGGAAAAGGCGGTCCGTACCGGATACGCCGGCGGTGCGGGACCCCGGCCGGTCACGTACGGCCGCGCCGGGCACTCCGGGTAAAAAACAAGAGACCACCAAAATTTACTTCTTTCCGATCTATGTGGTAGAACGCTGCGGACTTTCACGGGGGCGGTCGCAGGCGTCCCCGCCCCCTCACTCGGGAGACGTTCCATGCTCCACCCGATCTCCAAGATCACAGCTTTCGCCCTGGCCGCTCCGCTCGCGGGCACCATGCTGCTCGCCACCCCCGCCTCGGCGGCTCCCACCACGGCGACCGCCGGAGCCGTCACCAAGGCCGACGATCCGTTCTCGTCCTTCGCCATCAAGGTCACGGCACCGAAGCGGGCCCGAGCCGGCGGGAAGATCACTTACCGGATCAGGGCGACCAACAAGGGCCCGTACGTCGCCGACTCGTTCTGGACCGGCGGCGCGCTGCCCAAGGGCTCGAAGCCGTCGGCGGTGTACGCCCCCAAGGGCACCGAGTGCGGCGTCTACCAGGACGGCTTCTGGTGCTTCACGCCCAACGCCCTGGAGGTCGGCGAGTACGAGACCGTCGACATCGTCGTGAAGCTGAGCCGTAAGGCCAGAGGTACGGCCACCGCCGTCCTCGGCGTCGACACCGTCGACCTGCCGACCGGCGCCGAGACCTTGAACCGCGAGGAGTTCGCCCGCATGGGCATCAAGCACTGGTACTTCGTGAAGAAGGTCAAGACCAGGATCGCGCGCTGACCCACAGCGCCCCCGGCGTCCCGAAGCGCCCAGAACGTCCCACAGCGCCCGACGCCCCGGCCCCGGTATCCGAGGTACATGCGGCATCCGTCCGGAGAACCGCGTTCACCCTCGTTTCCGGGGCCAAGTAGTTTAGATGTCGATGAACCAGCGCACGCTTCTGATCACGTTGACCGGCCCCGACCGACCGGGGGTCACCTCGCGGCTCTTCTCCGTCCTGGCCGCCTTCCCCGTCGTCGTCGCCGACGTCGAGCAGGTCGTCATCAGGGGGCGGCTCACCCTCGGCATCCTCCTCGCCTACTCGGGCGCCACCCCGTCCGGGACCGGCGGCACCCTCGGTGCCCTGTGGACCGCCGTCGAGCGGACCGCCGGGGACCTGGGCATGGAGGTCGAGCTGTCCACCGGCTCCGACCTCCAGGAGAAGAGGCGGCGCGGGCGGCTGCACGTCACCGTGCTCGGCGCCCCGTTGCGGCCCGCCGCGATGGCCGGCATCACGGGCCGGATCGCCGCGGCCGGCGCCAACATCGACCGGATCGAACGCCTGTCCCACTACCCCGTGACCTGCATCGAGCTGGCGGTCTCCGGCGCCGACCCCGGCGCGCTCCGCGCCGAGCTGGCCGTCGAGGCGCACGCCCAGCGGGTGGACGTGGCCGTGCAGCGCAGCGGCCTGCACCGCAGGGCCAAGCGGCTGATCGTGATGGACGTCGACTCCACGCTCATCCAGGCCGAGGTGATCGAGCTGCTGGCCGCGCACGCGGGGTGCCTGGAGGAGGTGGCCCGGGTCACCGAGGAGGCGATGCGCGGGGAGATCGACTTCGCCGAGTCGCTGCGCCGCCGGGTCGCGCTGCTGGAGGGCCTGCCCCAGGAGACCCTGGAGAAGGTCCGCGGGGAACTGGTGCTCACCCCCGGCGCCCGCACCCTGGTGCGCACGCTCAAGCGCCTCGACTACCGCTTCGCGATCGTCAGCGGCGGGTTCACCCAGCTCACCGACGCCCTCGTGGAGAGCCTCGGCATCGACTACTCCGCGGCCAACACACTGGAGATCGTGGACGGCGTGCTCACCGGGCGGGTCGTCGGCGAGATCGTCGACCGGCCCGGCAAGGCGCGGGCGCTGGAACGCTTCGCCCGCGAGGCGGACATCCCGATCAGCCAGACCGTGGCCATCGGCGACGGCGCCAACGACCTGGACATGATCGCTGCGGCCGGGCTGGGCATCGCCTTCAACGCCAAGCCCGTGGTCCGCCAGGCCGCCGACACCGCCGTCAACGTCCCCTACCTCGACTCGATCCTCTATCTGCTCGGCATCCCGCGCGCCGAGGTCGAGGCCGCCGACGCCGAGGACGGCGTCACCTCCGCGGGAGAGTGAGCGCGGCCAGCCGAAGCCCGTCGGCGCCGATCCCCCTCAGGGGCGGTTGCGCGGCGGCGGCGTGCATGACCCTCCGGCGCACCCCGGTCATCCGTTCGGCCGCCCCCTCGGCCACCTCGTCCAGCCGCCGCGCGGCCAGCAGGTCCACGTGCGCGCCCAGATCGTCGAGCACACGGTCCAGGTCGTCGGCGGGCGCCCGCGGGCGCCCGGTCCCGATCGCCTCCGCGGCGCTCTCCAACCGGTCGGCGACCATGTCAAGGACCGTCGCCGTGGGGCCGGACTCCTCGGCCGGGGCGGGCACCGCGAGCAGCGCCAGCGCGTTGTCACGCAGCCGCCGGGCGGCCGTGACGGCCTCCCTGAGCCGTCGTGGCGCGCCGCCCCCGGGTTCCTTGTCCAGCCGGTCGAGAGACTCGCCGAGCCGGCCGGCGGCATCGGCCGCCGAGGAGATCCTGGAGCGCACCTCGCCGGGATCCCCGTCGGCCAGCGCGCGCACCAGCTCGGCGTGCCGTTCGAGGGTGTCCACGATCCTGCCGGTCAGCCGCGTCCTGTGCCCCCTGGGCCACAGCAGCCGGGCGAAGGCCAGCGCCAGCGCCCCGCCGGCGACCGTGAGGGCCACCCGGGCCGCGGCCGCGCCCCAGCCCAGCGACACGGTGAAGTCCGCCAGCATCAGCGACAGCGGGGTGGAGAAGATCGCCCAGTAGCCGTAGCTCGTCCCCCTGAACGCGAATCCCAGCGCCGAGCAGACCCCGATGAACCCGATCAGGTAGACGTGGCCGGGCGCGATCGCCAGCACCACGGCCGCCCCCACGGCACCCACCGCCGTACCCACCACACGCAGCGCCACCCGGTCCACGGTGTCGCGGTAGGCGGGGCGGAGGCTGACGACCACGGTCGCCACGAACCACTTGGCGTAGTGCTCGTGGGTCAGCAGCATCAGCGTCATGGCCGCCGTCACCGCCAGGCCCAGGCGCACGGGGTGACGGCCGGCCGAGAAGACCGGCCTGCGCGGGCGTCCGAACCTGGGCAGGTGCGGACCGACCTCGACGGCCTCGGCCGCCTGCTGCGACACCGACCGCACCGCGATCCCGATCCGGTCCAGGCACCGGCGAACCTGCCCGAGCAGCACGGCCGCCGGCAACGGCGCCTCACCCGCGTGGGCGGCCCGGCGCACCTCCCCCACCCGGTCGGCGAACCGCGCGACGGCCTCCAGCGCCTCGGGCACCGAGACGGAGCCGCCGAGCGCCACCGCCTCCCGTAACGCACGGGCCAGCGCCTCGACCGCGGTGTGCAACTCCTCCGCCCACCGCGCCCGCGGATCCGCCTGCGCGGCCCCCGCGCGCAGCACGCGCAGCGCGACGGTCTCCTGGAAGACACGGTCGAGCGTGGCCAGCAGGCGCTTCAGCGCCCGGTCGTCCTCCTGCGACACCCGGTAGAGGGAGAAGGCCCGGGCCGCGTCGTCCCGGGCGGTGACGGCGTGCCGGCGCAGCGCCTCCCAGCTCTCGTCGGAGAGCGGGGCGCGGCCGGCGGCGGCCAGCAGGTCGGCCAGGGCCCGGCCCGCCTCCTCGAAGGCCGCGCGCAGGGGCTGGAGGCGGCGCACCGGCCAGAGCACCAGAAGCAACGTGGTGATCAGCAGACCGCCCGCGGCGGTGACCGCCATGGCCGCCGGCACACCGCCGGCCGTCGGGGCGAAGTAGGTCAGGGTCAGCGCGAGGATCGAGGGAACGCTGATCACCGGCCAGGAGGCCCCGCCCGCGGCGGCCAGGCCCACCACGACGACCGCGAGCCAGGGCCAGGGCTGGATCAGCCGCCCGAGCCCCACCCCGAGCGTGACCACCAGCGCGGTGGTGAGCAGCTTCCGGGCCCGCTCGCCGTACGGCAGGCCCGGGGCGTCGCCGAAGGCGGTGAGGTAGCCCCCGAGCGCCATCGCGGCGCCCTCCCGGACATGTCCGAACCCGACGCCGAGCAGCAGTGGGAGACAGACGCCCAGCGTGCACAGCAGGCCGTACCCCCACGCGGGACGGCCGGTGACCGCGAAGTCACCGCGCAGCGCCTCGGCGATCCTCCGCATGCCACCCCCGGCGACCCTCCGCATGCCACCCCCAAGGTCGGCCGGCGGGGCACGGCCCTTCCCTCCGGTCCGGGACGCTCTCGGGCACCGTCCGGGCCCTCACTCCTCTTCCGTCCGCGCCCTCACACCTCTTTCGGGCTCCAGCGCACTGTGCCCCGCCCCCCGTCCAGTTCGGCCCACTCGCCGTCGGCCTCGATCACCGCGAACGCGCCCGGGGGAAACCCGGGATCGTCCTCCTCATCGGTGAGGCCCTGAACCAGCTCGTGCACTCCGGGGTTGTGGCCGACCAGGACGAGCGTGCGAACCTCCGGATCGCTCCGCCGGATCAGCGTGAGCAGCTCGTCGGGGTAGGCCTGGTAGATGCCCGGTTCGAAGACGACGTCCGCGCCCGGCAGGGCCAGCTCGGCGGTCTCCCTAGTGCGCGTCGAGGGCGAGCAGAGCACCAGGTCGGGCCGGAGCCCCAGGCCGGCCAGCGTCTCCCCCACCCTGTGCGCGTCGCGCCGGCCTCGCTCGGTCAGCGGGCGCTCCCGGTCGGCGAGGCCGGGGATGTGCACCGCCTTGGCGTGCCGCAGGACGACCAGGGTGCGGCCTGTCATCGTGCCGCCCACATGGCGAACCCCACGATCACCGCGAACACCGCGGCCATCGCCAGCAGGATGAGGACGAGGGCTCTGCCCCCGGAGGGCTGCTGTTCCATAGAGCCCAGTTTCCCACCGAAACGCTCCGCACACGCGAAAGGGGTACGCGGGCACCCGCGCACCCCTTCCCCTTGACTTTCCCTCGAATTCCCTCCCGGGCCTCCTCGGGGCTCAGGTCAGCTCGTCACCGGCTCCCGCTCGCGGTCCACGTGGTTCTCCTCGGTCGGGGAGATGCTCGCGGAGCGGCGCTTGGAGGCGACCACCGCGCCGACGACGACGGCGACGGCGACCAGCGTCACCCCGATCCGCAGCGGGACGTTGTCGGCGTAGGCCACCACGGCCGGAGCGATCAGCAGCGCCACCAGGTTCATCACCTTGAGAAGAGGGTTGATCGCCGGCCCGGCGGTGTCCTTGAACGGGTCGCCGACCGTGTCTCCGATGATGGTGGCCTCGTGCGCCGGAGAGCCCTTGCCCCCGTGGTGGCCGTCCTCCACCAGCTTCTTGGCGTTGTCCCACGCTCCGCCGGAGTTGGCCAGGAACACCGCCATGAGCGCCCCGCACGCGATGGCACCCGCCAGGAAGGCGCCCAGCGGCGCGTAGCCGAGGGCGAAGCCGACGGCGATCGGGGTGAGCACGGCCAGCAGTCCCGGCGTGGCCAGCTCCCGCAGCGAGTCACGGGTGCAGATGTCCACGACCCTTCCGTAGTCGGGCAGCTCCGTGCCGGCCATGATCCCCGGCTTGGTCCGGAACTGCTCGCGGACCTCGAAGACCACCCGCGCGGCCGCGCGGCCGACCGCCATGATGGCCAGGCCGGAGAACATGAACACCACGGCGGCGCCGACGACCAGCCCGACGAGCACGTTCGGGGAGTCGACGCTCAGGCTGAACGTTCCAAAGGCGCCGAGTGCGTTCTTGACCCCTTGCGTCGCCTGGGCGAGCTGGGTCTCGACCGCCGTCCGGAACGCGCCGAACAGGGCCGTGGCGGCGAGTACGGCGGTCGCGATGGCGATGCCCTTGGTGATGGCCTTGGTGGTGTTGCCCACCGCGTCCAGCGACGTGAGCACCCTGGCGCCCTCGCCCTCGACGTCACCGGACATCTCGGCGATGCCCTGGGCGTTGTCGGAGACCGGGCCGAAGGTGTCCATCGACACGATCACACCGACCGTGGTCAGCAGGCCGGTGCCCGCGAGGGCCACCGCGAACAGGGCGACCGTGATGTTGCCGAAGCCCAGAAGGAACGCTCCGTAGACGGCCGCGCCGATGACCAGGGCCGAGTAGACGGCCGACTCCAGGCCGACGCTGATGCCGGACAGGATGACGGTCGCCGGACCGGTCCTGGCGCTGTAGCCGATCTCCCTCACCGGCCGGCGGTTGGTCTCGGTGAAGTAGCCGGTGAGAATCTGGATGGCGCTCGCCAGCACCAGCCCGATGAAGACGGCGCCGATGGCGATGAGGCGGGGGTCGGAGGTGATCGCGGCGATCTCCGGGCTCACCCCGGTCAGCTTGGAGAAGCTGTCCGGCAGGTAGGCGAAGGCGGCGAGGCCGACCAGGACCGCCGAGATGACCGCCGAGATGAAGAAGCCGCGGTTGATCGCGGCCATGCCGTTGCGGTCGCCCTTGCGGGGAGCGGTGGTGAAGATGCCGATGATGGCGGTGAGCACACCGATCATGGGGACGACCAGCGGGAAGACCAGGCCCTCGGTGCCGAAGGCGACCTTGCCGAGGATGAGGCTGGCGACGAGCATGACCGCGTAGGACTCGAACAGGTCGGCCGCCATGCCCGCGCAGTCGCCCACGTTGTCGCCCACGTTGTCGGCGATGGTGGCGGCGTTGCGCGGGTCGTCCTCGGGGATGCCCTGTTCGACCTTGCCGACCAGGTCGGCGCCGACGTCGGCCGCCTTGGTGAAGATGCCGCCGCCGACCCGCATGAACATGGCGAGCAGCGCGGCGCCGAAACCGAAGCCCTCCAGAACGGCCGGGGCCTCGCCCCCGTAGACGATCACCACGATGGCGGCGCCGAGCAGGCCCAGGCCAACGGTGATCATGCCGGCCACGCCACCGGTGCGGAAGGCGATCCGCATCGCGGCCTTCTCCCCCGCCTCGCGGGCCGCCGCGGCGACGCGGAGGTTGCCCCGGACCGCCAGCCACATGCCGATGAAACCGGTCAGCGCGGAGAAGAGCGCTCCGACCACGAAGAACGCCGACCGGCCGATCGCCACGCCGGTCGACTCCGCGGGAAGCAGGTAGAGAAGGAAGGGGATAAGGATCACGAACAGCGCGAGCGTCCGGAACTGCCGCGCCAGATAGGCGGAGGCTCCTTCCTGTACGGCGCGCGCGATGTTCCGCATTCGCTCGGTGCCCTGACCGGCGGCGAGCACCTCTCGCACGAGGACGCCGGCGACGGCGAGGGCGATCAGGGCCACGACGGCCACGACGATCACGATGGTGAAGTGGGAACCGCTCAGGGATACCCCTGGCTCTTCCGCAGCGGATAGATGAAGCACAGACATCCGACTCTCCTCGGCAAGACGGGATCACGTCCTGCCCGGGGGTGCGCTGCGGGAGGTGGTCGGTGGTTGGAGCGGCGCACGCCCGGGGTGGTTGGCAGTGCCGCTTCCGGTTGCGTCCGCAGACCTCCAACGAACCGGGCCCGCGTGGGACCGTTCCGAAGGACAAACCTTGGCCGGTGCGGGGAGTCTACGCAGTTAACAGGCCGATATGAAGTCTCCGCGAGTACCCAGTTAACGACATGTCCAGCAATCTTCCCCGACTCACCTGGTCAAACAGGGGAACCGACGCGGGACACGGAGGCGCACAACCAGGCGCCGCGCTTTTTTCGGTCTACAGGCGTCAAAATTATGTTTGACCGAAACTGCCGCCCACAGGGGCCGGCCGGGCGCGTCCACCGGACGCGCCCGGCCGCCGGGTCTCACCGCTCATCAGATCGGATGTCGCCGCTCGTCAGATCGGATGTCGCCGCCGTCAGCCCGGGGGCAGGCCGTTGGTCATGGCGGGCCAGCTCATGCGGATGCGCATGCCCTTCTGGCTCGGATAGACCTGAACGTCGTCGGCCAGGCCGACGATGACCGCGATACCGAAACCGGACATCAGTGTGTCGGGCAGCTGGCCGAGAGGATCGTCGAACCGCAGCATCCCACGATCCTGTTCCAGTTCATCGCTCGGGGCCGCGTCGGTGACGGTCACCTCGAACCGCCCCAGATCGTCACGGAGCTCGATGCGGATCGGCTCGTCCGGACAGTGAAGACGGTGCGCCTCGACCGCCCGGGAACACGCCTCGCCGACGGCGAGCCGTACCTCGTCCAGCAGCGACTCCTCCACACCGGTGCGCCTGGCGATCGCCGTGGCGACCAGGCGCGCCGTGCGCACATGGGCGGGAAGGGCGCTGAACGTCAGCTCGACGGTAGCCATGACTACTTGTCTCGGCCGTGAACTTCCTTGGCCTCCTCCACCGAGGCGTAGATCCCGAAGACCTTGGTGAGCCCGGTGATCCGGAAGATCTTCAAGATGCGCTCCTGGGTGCAGACCAACTCCAGTGAGCCGTCGTGCGCCCGAACTCGCTTGAGCCCTCCGACCAGGACACCAAGGCCCGTTGAGTCAAGGAAGTCGACCTTCTCCATGTTGACGAGCAGGTGGAAGTTCCCCTTGTTGACCAGGTCGATCAGGAGCTCACG
Organism: Streptosporangium violaceochromogenes; assembly: GCF_014654615.1. GTDB lineage: Bacteria > Actinomycetota > Actinomycetes > Streptosporangiales > Streptosporangiaceae > Streptosporangium > Streptosporangium violaceochromogenes. The sequence continues at coordinate 11,260 of NZ_BNBB01000010.1, forward strand.
CAATCTGGGCGCGGTGTAGACATCGATCTCACCCTCGACCTCGACGATGGTGAGACGGTCCTCGGAATGGTGGTCCAACTTCAGATCCACAGATCCTCCAGCGCCTTGCCTGCGAAAGTACCGATTCAGGCGTGACTCCTGGGACCGGGTGGCCCCCAGACGACAAGCCCCGACGCGCGGCATTCAACCATGCGTACGCTCAGTGTCTATACGAAATCACGATTCCCGGCGACTCTGCCCACAGATGCCAGACTGGAAACCAGTGACTCCGCCCTCATCCTCCTCTCTCCGAACGGGTTCCGCGCTCACGCACCTGCTCGGTGTCGCCGCGCGCCGTGAGCGCGTCACACACGTGGAACACATTCCGGCACGTCAGGCGGGCGAGACCCGCTGGCCCGACTGGATCGACGAGCGACTGGTTACGCGCTGGGCGAACCGGGGCGTCTCAGGTTTGTGGCCACATCAGGCCGAAGCCGTCGAACAGGTTCATCACGGTCAAAATGTGATCATTTCCACGGGAACCGCCTCGGGCAAGTCCCTCTGTTATCAGGTCCCGGCCCTGTCCTGGGTGCTCGACGGCGGGACGGTTCTCTATCTGACCCCCACCAAGGCCCTGGCCGCCGACCAGCTCCGCGCCCTGGAGGAGCTCGACCTCCCCGAACTGCGCGCGGCCACCTTCGACGGCGACGCCTCCTACGAGGAGCGGACCTGGGCCCGCCTGCACGCCAACTACCTCCTGACCAACCCGGACATGCTCCACCGCACCCTCCTGCCCCGTCACACACGGTGGTCGGCCTTCTGGCGGCGGCTTCGGATGGTGGTGGTGGACGAGTGTCACGGCTACCGCGGCGTGTTCGGCTCTCACGTCGCGCAGATCCTCCGGCGCCTGCGCCGCGTCTGCGCCCGCCACGGCTCCCGGCCGGTCTTCCTCCTGTCCTCGGCCACCGCCAGCGAACCGGCGGCCTTCGCGGCACGCCTGACGGGCCTCCAGGCGGCCGAGGTGACCACGGACACCTCCCCCAGGGGCGCGATCACCTTCGCCCTGTGGGAGCCGCCCCTGACCGATCTCCGTGGCGAGCGCGGAGCCCCCCTGCGCCGTCCCGCCACCGCCGAGAGCGCCGACCTCCTCGCGGACCTCGTCGCCGCCGACGTCCGTACCCTGGCCTTCGTCCGCTCCCGCCGGGCCGCGGAGTCGGTGGCCCTGACCACCAAGGCCAGGCTCCAGGACCTCACCGCCGAACCGGACGTCCCGGCGGACCTGCCGGACAGGGTCGCGGCCTACCGGGCCGGCTACCTCGCCGAGGACCGCCGGGAGCTGGAGAAGGCGTTCCGCTCCGGCGGCCTGCTCGGGCTGGCGACCACCAACGCCCTGGAACTCGGCGTCGACATATCCGGGCTGGACGCGGTGCTCATCGCGGGCTGGCCGGGGACCCGGGCGTCGCTGTGGCAGCAGGCCGGGCGGGCGGGGCGGGCGGGCCGTGAGGCCCTGGCGGTGCTGATCGCCCGGGACGACCCCCTGGACACCTATCTCGTCCACCACCCCGAAACCCTCTTCGGCCGCCCGGTCGAGGCGATCGTGCTGGACCCCGGCAACCCGTACGTACTCGGCCCGCACCTGTGCGCCGCAGCCGCCGAGATCCCCCTGACCCAAGAGGACCTCGACGTCTTCGGACCGACCACCAAGGACGTCCTCGCCGGGCTGGTCGCGGACGGTCTGCTCAGGAAGAGGGCCACGGGCTGGTTCTGGACGAGACGGGAGCGGGCCACCGACCTGGCCGACATCAGGGGCTCGGGCGGCGCGGTGATCCAGGTGGTGGAGTTGTCCACCGGACGACTGCTGGGCACCGTGGACGAGACCGCCGCCCACACCGGCGTGCACACCGGCGCCGTCTACGTCCACCAGGGAGAGACGTTCCTGGTGACCGAACTCGATCTGGAGGCGGACGTCGCCCTCGTCGAGGCCAAAAACCCCGATTACACGACGTTCGCCAGGGACATCACCGACATCTCGGTCCTGGAATCGCTCCGCTCGCATCCGCTCGGCCCCGGAGAACTACACTTCGGCTCGGTGGAGGTCACCCGCCGGGTCGTGTCCTACCTCAAGCGCCGCGCCCAGAGCGGCGAACTCCTCGGCGACGAGCCCCTCGACCTGCCGCCGCGCACGCTCCGCACCCGCGCCGTCTGGTGGACGCTGCCCGCCTCCGTGACCGCCTCCCTGGCTGAGGAGGGGCTGGACATCGGCGGTGCCGCGCACGCGGCGGAGCACGCCGCGATCGGCCTGCTGCCGCTCTTCGCCACCTGTGACCGCTGGGACATCGGCGGCGTCTCCACCGAGCTTCACACCGACACCGGGCTGCTCACCGTCTTCGTCTACGACGGCCACGAGGGCGGCGCCGGCTTCGCCGAACGCGGCTATGCCCGCGCCCTCGCCTGGCTCACCGCCACCCGGGAGGCCATCGCCGCCTGCGAGTGCAAACAGGGCTGCCCCTCCTGCGTCCAATCTCCCAAGTGCGGCAACGGCAACAACCCCCTGGACAAACCGGGTGCCCTCCGCCTCCTCGACACCCTCCTCACCGCCTCCGAAGGCCCGTCCGGCCTCACCGCCTCCTAATCCTTAACCTTCCCGCGAAGCTCCCGCAGAGGCACCGGGCGGTGCTCTCAGGAGCAGAGCCCTGTCATCTTGACCGGCCATCTCCCGGGCCGCCGCCGTACCCGCGCGGCGCTCTCAGGGCCAGAGCCCTGTCATCTCCACAGCCTGTGCGGGAGAGGAGGCGTGGCGTATGCCGGGCACGGGGCGGCCTTCCCGGTCAAGGAGCCGCCAGCCGCCGAGCTGAACCACCGGAGCGCGGCCACGACGCATCGCCAAGGCCAGCTCCGACAGCGTGCCCCAGGAACCGCCGACGGCGATCACGGCGTCCCCCGCGTTGACGATGACGGAGTTACGCGCCTCACCGATCCCGGTCGGGATCACGATGCTCAGATCGGGGTTGGCGTGCTCTCTGTCAGGCCGGGACAGGATGCCGACCACCGTCCCGCCCGCCGAACGCGCCCCGGCCGTGACCGCGGTCATGACACCGGTATAGCCACCGCAGATCACCACCGCTCCCCGCTCGGCCAGCAGCCGCCCGACCTCACGCGCGTTGGCCTCGTCTTCACCGGTGCAATCACGGGGGCCACAGACCGACACCTGAATCGCCATGATGCGATCGTGCCAGCGGATCCGGCCACCGCCCAGAACCCTCGGCGGGATCGGCGGCCGACACGATGTGCACCGGACCGGCACGAGCGTCGGCACCGACATCATGGCCTCCCAGGACGGGCAACGAAAGCCGTATGACCACCTGGACGGCGGCGACGCCGCGACCGTCGACGGAGCAGCGAACGAGCCTCGCCCTGTTGCCGGCGGCCAGGGAGGACGCCTCGGCGCATCCGCGCTCCGGATCCGCCAGGGCCAATCCGGCCGCGGCGAGCGCACTCAGGTCGGCGGCGCTGCGCGCCCGATGACGGGCGGCCCTGGTCATGCCGGCGAGCGCGATCGCGCCCGCCACCACCAAGATCACCGCCATGACACCTATCGCCCAGATCGTCGCCGACCCCCGTTCCCTCTCCTGTGACCGAGGCCGAGGCCAGGACCCGGACTGGAACTGGGGCTGGAGCTGAAACTGGAGCCGGGAAGGGAACTGCAACCGGAGCCGGGAGTGGAGCCGGGGCCAATCCCTGGCCTTCATCACCACGCTCCCGGCTCGGTGGCGGAGATCGCGGCCGCCCGGACGGTGACGGCTGGGAGTGAGACACCCCAGCCGGGCCTGACACTCGCCGACACCTCGACCCGGGTGACCTCGGTGGTTCGGGACACCATGACACGCGCGCCCGGTGGGGCGGCGGCCAGGACATCGCCACGCACCCGCTCCATCGGCTCACCTCGCGACGCCGCCCGAGCGCCCGTCCGTGCGGCGTCGATGCATTCGAGGTGTGCCCCCACCACCGCCACCGCCCACAGCGCCGCCGCCAGCACCACCACGACGGCCGGGAAGACGACCGCGGTCTCGGCGGTCACCGAGCCCCTTGATCGGCAGAGCCCCCTGAGCGATGCCACGAGGGTCATCCGGCCACGTTGAGCGCCCGATTGATCAGGCCACTGATCATCTGCTGGACCTCTGAACTGGTCACCACCTTGAAAAGGAGCGCCGCGAAGGCGCAGGCGGCGATCGTGCCGACGGCGTATTCGGCGGTGGACATGCCCCGATCACGGTGTGCGCCCGTGATCAGCAACGCCCAGCGGACGCGGAGCCGGCGCGACAGAAAACGCCGGACTCGGCCCATGGTCGACGAGATCATGTTTCCTCCTGAGGTTTCCGCCGGGCCGACGCCCGGGACCGGTCACATCAGATTGCTTGACCGAAGCAGGGCTCGGAGGGCGCAGGCCCCCCTCTGTGGATAACTCGGGACGCGGCGCCATCGCCTGTGGACAACTTCAGGGAAGCAGCACGTCGCCGGCGAGAACGGCTACCACGGGGACGATGCCGAGGACGACGAAGGCGGGCAGAAAGCAGAGCCCCAACGGAGCGACGACCTGCACTCCGACCCGCCGCGCCGCCGCCGCCGACAGGGCGCGACCGGCATGCCGGGCGTCGTCGGACAGCCTTGTGAGGACGTCGGCCACCGGGGCACCGCTGAGAGCGGCCCTGCTCATCGTCCTGGCCAGCTGGGCCAGGGGACGTTCGGCCGCCAGGGCCAGCCAGGCGTTCTCCGGTGCCGCCCCCAGTCTCAACTGCCCGCTCACCCACGCGAGCCGCTCACCGAGAGGACCACCGATCGCCTCCGCCGTGATGTCGACGGCCATGACGATCGACTGGCCCGCGCGCAGGCAGGCGACCATGAGGTCGGCCGCCACGGGCAGATCCGCGGTTACCTGCTCGCGCTCCCGGCGAACCCGGGGTGGTTCCCGCCTCCGAACGGTCACCCACGCGATCACCGAGCCGGCCGCTCCTGCGAGGGCTCCTGTCACACCCCCGACGACGAGGAAGATCGCCAGCCCGGCGACGGCGCAGAACGTCGTCTCCCTTCGCCCCGGCCACCGCCTTCCCTCCGCCGGCCCACCTCGGCCCTCCTGCGGCCCGCCCGGGCTCGCTTCGGACGGGGAAAACAAGAACGCCTGCCCATCGGGCCGGGTTCCCGCCGTACGAGAACCCGTGGGAGAGCCCGTGTGGGGGCGGGGGCCCATATGGGGGCGGGACCACGGCCGTAGAGCCCGCTGAACCCGCCCGGTGGGATCGGCGAACGGCACCCACAGCCATCCGGCGCCCCCGGCGAGGACGACGGCCAACATGATGATCACTCGTTCTCCTCCTCACAACGCGAACCGCCCGGCCACCAGGCCGGCGGGGCTTTCACAAACCGTCCGGCCATCGGATCGGCGGGCTTTTCACAAACCGTTGGGCCACCAGGTCGGCGAAGCTCCTCCTTCGGGAGACAGCCAGGGCGCGGCATCCGCCCCAGGCCGCGTGGAGGACGGCCCGGCACCTCACGAAGACCCCCGGTGCCGCCCATCCGCCCCAGGCCGCGTGGAGACGGCCTCCCACGGACGGACAGGGGCTGGTGCGCTCCTCTTGTCGTCCACCGGCGCGGCCCCCGTACCGGCCGACCGTCACCAGACCGTCGGAAAACGGGGAACCCGCCGGGAAACGAGGAATGAGAAGAGACGGGAAACAAGGAAAGGTGGAATGCCTCCAAACGGTGACGGTGAGTTCACGGTGTCGAACGGCCTGACGGAAAAGGGTGGCGGAGCCCAAGGGCCGAAACCCGAGAGTGAGTCAGAAGGTAAGTAACGTACGGGCACACCGCAAGAGCGTCGATGCCGCGCGAGCGACGGACGGCGCCATGCCGGACCCCCGGGTGTGAGGACAGACCACCGGGTGTGGGAACCCGTGCGCGATCAGGTGGCCGGCAAGCCCGAACCGACGGAACGCCGGAAGTCAACCCCGCTGGGCTCGGGTGACCAGGCGGTGTGTCCACCACAGGCCACAGCCGTCGAGAGCAAGGCCGATGATCAGGCAGAGCAGACCCGCCGGGCTACCGAGCAGAAAGGCAAGCGGGTTCATGCCGAGCCCGGCCGCCATCAACAGCCCGAGCAGCGGCAGACCGACCAGAAGGCGAGCGGTGGCGCGTGGACCGGCGAGCTGGGACGCGACGTCCTGACGGTGAGCCTCGGCCTCCCGGAGGGAGCCGGCGACACGATCGACGAGAAGCGACAGGCCCGCCCCGGCCGTCATGCCGACCCGCCAGCAGGCGGCCAGTCTCCGGAACGCCTCTCCCCCTCGTTCGGGCGCCACGGCCAGCAGAGCGGCGGGGATGTCGCCACCGTCTCTCGCCGCCGCGAGCAGGGGCCGTAGGGACACCGGGTCGGGGAAGTCCGAGGCCGCCACCGCTCGGGCGAGGGCCTCACCGGCCGAGCGTCCGGCGGCTAGTTCGGCCGCGAGCCCCTGACACAGCTCGATCGACGCGGCGCGCCATGCGGCCGTCCGTTTCGCGGCGTGGGAGAAACCGGTGAACCTCTCACGCGGCGAGCGCGCCTCGGCCCGGGCAGGATGCCCCATCCGCAGTAGACGGGCCGTCCCGGGGGCGGGCCCTGTCCACAACCACACCGTCAAGGCGGCAAGAAAAATCGCCGTCACCGTCATCGCACTTCTCCCGGACGGAGAGCCGGAGTGTCCCCCGGCCCGCAACCACACCACCGGAACGACCGGGGGGACGGACGGTCGTCACCACCGGCCCCTACCGGGGAGAGCCCGATCTCTCCCGCCGACCCGGGAGAAACCCGATCTCCCCTGCCGGCGGCTCCCCGCGCCAAGTGGTGAGGGCACCGCCGCCTCTCACCAGCGATCGGTGAGCCTTTCGGGAGGATCGTGAGCCCTGCCGAGGGACACGCGGTCACCGGGAAGGGGGTGGCCTCCCCCGGGAGGGGAGGAGAAGGGGGCCGGCGGTTCGCATCGCACGGCCGGGGAGACCGGCGGGAAGGGGACGCCCGGGGCGCGGGCGACGAGCGCGGGAAAACCCGGGCCCGTGGTCGTCCGGCCGTCCCGCGAGAAGGTGAGGGCAGGCTCGGCGGTGACCAGGCCCGAGGGACGACGGGTCATCATGCAGATCTCGGCCACGCGGCGGCGCCCGTCGGTGTGGTCACGGGTGAGGTGGATGACGGCGTCCAGGGCGGCGGCGATCTGGCTGTGAACGGCCTCGCGGCTGAGGCCGGCGGCACAGGCCAGTGCCTCAAGACGAGAGGGAACATCGGCCGCGGTGTTGGCGTGAAGGGTGCCGCAGCCGCCTTCGTGACCGGTGTTCAGGGCTCCCAGGAGATCGACGACCTCCCCGCCCCTGACCTCACCGACGGCCAGCCGGTCGGGGCGCATGCGCAGAGCCTGCCGTACGAGGTCTCGGAGGTGGACGCCGCCGGCCCCTTCGAGGTTGGCGGGGCGGGCCTCCAGCCGCACCACATGGGGATGGGAAGGCCTCAGCTCGGCCGAGTCTTCGACCAGCAGCAGCCGGTCGCCGGGATCGGCCAGGGACAGCAGGGCCGAGAGCAGAGTGGTCTTTCCCGTGCCCGTGCCGCCGGTGACGAGGAAGGCGAGGCGCGCTCCGATCACAGCCCTGAGCACCGGGACGGTGCCGGCGCCGATCGTGCCGGCCTGGACCAGGTCGGTGAGGGTGAAGGTGCGGCGCGGCGGCAGACGCAGGGACAGGCAGGTGCCGCCGGGAGCCACCGGCGGCAGAACCGCGTGGAGCCGGACGCCTCCGGTGAGGCGGGCGTCCACATACGGGCAGGCGTCGTCGAGGCGGCGCCCCGCGGCCGAGGCCAGACGCTGGGCCAGGCGCCGGACCGCGTCGTCACCGGGGAAGACGATCGACGTCCTGCGCAGCCCTTGGCCGTCGTCGACCCATACCTCGTCGGGGCCGTTGACCAGGACGTCGGTGACGTCGGGCTCGGCCAGCAGCGGCTCCAAAGGCCCGGCTCCGATCAGGTCGGCGCACAGGACACGGGTCACCGCCAGCACCTCGGCGTCGCCGAGCACCGCGTGCTCCGCCCTGAGCGCGGTCGCGACGTGCGCGGCGCCGGGCTCGACCCCGGCCCGGGCCAGCCGTACGCGAACCGCCTCGACCAACTCGGGGGCGACCGCCGTGGTGACACCGGGTCGTTTCATCTTTCTCCTCCGGGAAGCGCGTGCAGGAACGAGGCGCAGAAGCGGCCGAGAGAGGTGCGCCGGCCGACCGGGGGAAGGTCACCCCGGTTAAGGGCGGCGGTGAGACGGGGCTGGTAGGGGAGGCTGCCCGCGTACGGTACGCGGAGCGAGGCCGTGACCGCGTCGTCCTCCAGGACGCCGGGGCGCACGACGGCCCGCACCTCGCCGGTGTGTTTGCGCAGCCCGGCGAGCACCTGAGCCGCCGCGAGCACGCCGCGCACGTCGGCGGTGACGATCAGCAGGGTGGTCGTGGCCCTGCCGAGCGCCTCCACGGCGGCGGGGTCGGGACGGCGGGGCAGGTCGACGATCACCAGGTCGAACCCCCGGCGCCCCGCTTCGAGGACGGAGCGCATCGCCTCCGCGGGGATCGCCTCGGCCTCCTCCCGGTGGAAGGAGAGAAGGGTCAGCTCCGCGAAGGTGGGGAGCGCAGCCTGAAGCGCGGTGAAGCTGACTCTGCCCTCGCGGGCGACCAGATCGGGCCAGCGCGCGCCTTTGGCCGCCTCCTGGCCGAGCAGCACATCCAGGCCACCCCCCAGTGGGTCGGCGTCGACGAGAAGCGTGCGCAGGGACTGCCGGGAGGCGCTCAACGCCAGTGAGGTGGCCAGAACGCTGGCTCCGGCGCCTCCGCGCCCGCCGACGACGCACACCACGTGCCCGGCTCTGGCCGTCGGCTCCACGAGATCGGCGAACTCGCCGACCAGCCGTCGCTCGGCGGCGGGCAGGTCGAGGACCGCCTGAGCGCCGACCGCGACGCATCTTCGCCACATGTCGGGGTCGTCGGGGGTGCGGGTGACCAGAAGAACGCGGTGCCTGGGCGGCGGCTCGGTGGCGGCCAGGGCGTCGGCCATGTCACTGCCGACCACGACCAGCGGGGCGCGGTTCCAGTGAGGCCGGGCGTGGGCCGGGGCGTGGGCGACATCGAGTTCGGCTCCGGCCGCGGCGGCGACGCGGAGCAGGTCGTCGAGCAGATCGTGGTCGTCGGTGACGACCAGAGGGCGGTCCATGGGGTGCCTCCCTGAACGTACGGGAGCACCACTTTCGGCGAGATGACGGCCTCGGCGGGACGGCGAGGGCCTCGCTGTGGATAACCGGGGCGTGTCCGTCGCCACCTGTGGACAGACGCCACCTGTGGACAGACGGCCGCCGCCCCTGCTTCCGGAGGGGAACCAGAAGGGGGGGATCGAGGAGAACGGCCCCGCGCGCAGACGGGGTGGGGGAAGAAAGTGGCGACCCCCGCCGGGGGGGGAGAGCGGGGGTCGCCAGGCGGTCCGGCCCTGGGGGGGTAGAGCCGGTCCCGTATTCGAGAAAAGTCTTCAAGGGTCAACCGGAGCATGGCAAGGGTAATACGAAGCAACCCCGCGCACTCTCCAGTTTAGGGAGATACCACCTCATGCTGCCCGATCAACGGGAGTTTCGTCGAGGAGCAATCTCCAATCTCCGCCACTTTTTCCAATGTAACGATTGCGCATCCATGTCTCGATCAATCAACCATGTCCCTAATAGGACCGTTTTTGATCACTCAGCGTGATCGACTCTCCGGGGCAATCCGATCAATCACCCACCCCATGGGGGGGAATGCAACTTATGGGAACTTTGTCCATGAATGTCCCTTGATTGGTAAAGGACTTCGCCTGGAGGGGTTCCCATCAGCCTGGATTCGTCGTACAAAGGGTGAACGGACCAGTTGTCCGGGCACGACCACCGGGTACCCACGTGCCGCCGAGCCGCGGGAGGCACGCTCGGGGCGGGCTTTGCCCCACCCCGACGACAATCAGGTGCACGCTTGGTAACCCGGTGGAGTCGCGCCGGCGACGGCGCCCCATTCCAGGGGCGCCGTCCGCTGTGTCGGGAGGTGTCCGCAATCAAGCGTTCCGCCGGTCATCGACCACTCTCCACCACCCCTCTCCAGGCGACCGGCCCCCGCCCGCCCCCACCACCGGCCGCGCCGGTACGGGCTCCGCGGGCGCCGGCGGCCTCCCTGGGCGGTGTCACGACGGGGGCGGTGTCACGGGGCGACGCCACGGGCGATTCCGGCCGGCACGCGCCGCCGGATCAGCCTCGCTGCATGGCCTCGCAGATCGCCGTGGCCTCACGCACCCCGAGTGTCACCGCCAGGGCACAATGCCGTACCCACGTCGCGACCCCGTCGGGGGTCCCGCTCAGGTAGGCCCGCAGCCCCTCCGCGTACGCGGGGCCGCGTTCGAGATGCCCCAGTTCCACGGCCGCCAGAGACTTGGGGTCCAGGCCGAACTCCGTCAGGGTCAGCCGCTCCGCCGCCCGGGCCACCACGCCGTCCGCCGACCCGAACGGCCGGAGCACGGCCAGCTCGGCGTGCGCGATGGCGGCGAGCACCAGCGCGGGAGCCGTGGAGGACCCGGTGACCAGCCCGACGAGCCCGTCCAGCCTGGCCACGGTCTCCGCGGGGTCCGGCGCGGGCCCCAGGCCGAGGGGGTCGGGCGCCTCGGCGGAGGTCCGGGGGCGGCCGGGGTCGCCGGTCAGCCCGGCGGCGGCGAGGGTGTGCAGCCGGGCGAGCACCTGACGGGGGGCGGTGCGCCAGGTCGGGCCGAGACGCCCGAGCTCGGCCGAGACGCGCAGCGCGCCCTGGACGACCGGGTCGGCGGATTCGGGGACGGCCTCAAGCGGGACGTCCGCCCCCTCCAGCGCGGCGGAAGCGCGAGCCCCGTGCAGGGCGGATCTCGCCGACACCTCCGGGCTCCGGCGCCTCAGCACGCGATGTCCGTACAACCGGTCCACAGCCTTGCGCGCGTCGGTGACCGCCTCGGGCACTCCCGGCAGTCCGGCGATCGTCGCCAATGGGTCGCTCACGCTCCCCGACCATAGCGGCCGGTGTGTGAAGCGCCGTTCCGGCCCCCGACCGCGACACACCACCCGGGCGCGTGAGGGGAAGGCGCGGCGCGCGGGCCGCGAAAGTCCCGCGACAGGCACGCCGCGAATGCGCCCCATCCGGCCGCCGGAGTTACGGACAGGCCGTAAACCGCTCCACAGGAAGGCTCTTGGATCACCTTCCGGACACTCACCGTAACCGTGACGGCCGCATCCTAAAGGGGCGGGAAATAACATCACCCCCATTCTTTTGGTGCCGAAAGGGTAATGCTTTCGCAACGCCTGTTAGGTGGTGTTAAGGAGCTTGTGAACCTTATGGTGTGCTATCACCGGTTGGTACGTACCTGTCTAGACCTCTTGTGGCGGGCGCCTCCGGCCTGGTGAAGTGGGACACGACCAGCCGACCAGAAGTACGTGAGGAGTGTGCAGTGGCCCCGGAGACCCCTGGTTCAGAGTCGCGTGAGACCCAGGAGACGCTGTCGAACCTGTTGCACGAGACCCGGCGGTTCGCCCCTCCCCCCGGCCTGGCCGCCGCCGCGAACGTGACGGCCGACGCCTACACGGAGGCCCGAGAGGACCGCCTGGCCTTCTGGGAACGGCAGGCCGGCCGGCTGACCTGGTCCAGGCGCTGGGACAGCACCCTTGAGTGGACCCCGCCCTTCGCCAAGTGGTTCGGCGGCGGGGAGCTGAACGTCGCCTACAACTGCGTCGACCGCCATGTCGAGGCGGGCCTCGGCGACAGGATCGCCTACCACTGGGAGGGTGAGCCGGAGGGCGACAGCCGTACCATCACCTACTCCGACCTGCGGCGCGAGGTCGCCAAGGCCGCCAACGCGCTACAGGAGCTGGGCGTCGGCAAGGGCGACAGGGTGGCCGTCTACATGCCGATGATCCCCGAGCTGCCGATCACGATGCTCGCCTGCGCCCGCATTGGCGCGATCCACTCGGTGGTGTTCGGCGGGTTCTCCACCGCCGCCCTCAGCGGCCGGATCAAGGACGCCGACGCGAAGGTCGTGGTGACCGCCGACGGCGGCTACCGGCGCGGCGCCCCCAGCGCGCTCAAGCCGACCGTGGACGAGGCGGTGGCCGAGTGCCCCGGTGTCGAGCACGTCCTCGTGGTGAGAAGGACCGGCCAGGACGTGGCGTGGACCGGCAAGGACGTCTGGTGGCACGACCTGGTGGACGGCCAGCCGGAGACCCATGAGGCCCGGCCCCACGACGCCGAGCATCCGCTCTACATCCTCTACACCAGCGGCACGACCGGGAAGCCGAAGGGCATCCTGCACACCACCGGCGGCTATCTGACCCAGGTCGCCTACACCCACCACGCGGTGTTCGACCTCAAACCGGACACCGACGTCTTCTGGTGCACCGCCGACATCGGCTGGGTGACCGGCCACTCCTACATCGTGTACGGCCCGCTCGCCAACGGCACGACCAGCGTCATCTACGAGGGCACCCCGGACACCCCGCACCGGGGCCGGTTCTGGGAGATCGTGCAGAAGTACGGGGTCACGATCCTCTACACCGCGCCGACGGCCATCCGCACGTTCATGAAGTGGGGCGACGACATCCCCGCCAAGTACGACATGTCGTCCCTGCGCATCCTCGGCAGCGTCGGCGAGCCGATCAACCCCGAAGCCTACGTCTGGTACCGCGAGCACATCGGCGGCGACCGCACCCCGGTCGTGGACACCTGGTGGCAGACCGAGACGGGTGCCATCATGATCAGCCCGCTGCCCGGTGTGACGAGCGCCAAGCCCGGCGCCGCCATGCGCCCGCTGCCGGGCATCACCGCCGACGTGGTCGACGACCAGGGCAACAACGTCGGCAACGGCGGTGGCGGCTATCTCACGATCCGCGACCCGTGGCCGTCCATGCTCCGCACGATCTGGGGCGACGACCAGCGCTACATCGACACCTACTGGTCCCGGTTCGAGGGCATGTACTTCGCGGGCGACGGTGCCAAGAAGGACGAGGACGGCGACATCTGGCTGCTCGGCCGGGTGGACGACGTCATGCTCGTCTCCGGCCACAACATCTCCACCACCGAGGTCGAGTCGGCCCTGGTCGCGCACCCGAAGGTCGCCGAGGCGGCCGTGGTCGGCGCGACCGACCCGGTGACCGGCCAGGCGATCGTGTCGTTCGTGATCCTGCGCGGCGGCGTGGAGGAGGGCGAGGACATCGCCGCCGAGCTCCGCGGTCACGTGGCCAGGACGCTGGGCCCGATCGCCAAGCCCCGCCAGATCCTGGTGGTGCCCGAGCTCCCGAAGACCCGCTCCGGCAAGATCATGCGACGCCTGCTGCGCGACGTGGCGGAGAACCGCGGCATCGGCGACGTCACCACGCTGGCCGACAGCACGGTGATGAACCTCATCTCCGAGAAACTGCCCGGTACCAAAGGCGAGGACTAGCGTCTGCGGAGGGGCGCGGATCCCCGGCCTCCGGGGACCGCGCCTTTTTTACCTATAGGTCCGTCCAAAACCTGTTTTGTGCTGCTCTGTAGGCTAGCGATCAGGTGTGCCGGGAAGTCTGGTCGGCCAGTGGGGGAACCGGCCCCCGCTGTACTCCCGGAGGTTTCATGCGCCGCGTGGCCGAGAAGTGGCCCTTCAGCACGACCGTTCGATACACCCGGCAGCTCGCCGAGGCCCTCAGGGCCGAGACCGTGGGCGGGGTCATCATGTTGTTCGCCACGGTCGCCGCCCTGATCTGGGCCAACGTCTCCAACACCTCCTATGAGGCGCTGCGCACGGTGACCTTCGGCCCGGCCTCCCTTCACCTCAACCTCGAAATGTACAAGTGGGCCCAGAACGGCCTGCTGACGATCTTCTTCTTCGTGGCGGGGATCGAGGTGAAGGAGGAATTCGTCCACGGTGAGCTCTCCAACCTCCGCAAGGCCGCGCTGCCCATTCTCGCCGCGCTCGCCGGCATGATCGTCCCCGCGCTGATCTACCTCGTGGTGAGCTGGGGCGCCCCGGGCGCCGGGCGGGGCTGGGCGATCCCCACCGCGACCGACATCGCCTTCGCGCTCGCCGTGCTCGCCGTGACGGCCAGCGCGATGCCCGCGGCGCTCCGCGCCTTCCTGCTCACCAGCGCCGTCGTGGACGACCTCGGCGCGATCAGCGTCATCGCCGCCTTCTTCACCCGTCACCTGAACCTTCTGGCCCTGCTGGCCGGGGTGGCGGTCATCGGCCTGTACGGCCTGCTGCAGGCCCGGCGGGTCCGAGGCGTGGGGATCTACCTTCCGCTCGCCCTCCTCGCGTGGTACTTCGTCGAGCTCAGCGGCGTCCACGCGACCGTCGCCGGGGTGGCGCTCGGCCTGATGACCCGTGTGCACAGCGGCCCCGGCGAGGACAGCTCCCCCGCCGAACGGGCCGACCACTACATCCGCCCCCTCTCGGCCGGCGTGGTGGTGCCGGTGTTCGCGTTCCTGTCGGCCGGAGTCCTGCTCAGCGGGGAAAGCCTCGGCGGGATATTCACCGACCGCGTGGTGCTCGGGGTGGTCCTGGGCCTGGTCGTCGGCAAGTTTCTCGGGGTCTTCGGCGGGGCGTGGCTGGCCGTACGGCTCGGCCTGGCGAGACTGTCGGAGGAGCTGCACTGGCGTGACATGGCCGCCGTCTCGATTTTGGCGGGGATCGGGTTCACCGTTTCCCTCCTCATCGGCGGCCTGGCCTTCGGCGACGATCCGGCCCGGACGAACGCGGTGACCACCGGCGTGCTCGCGGCGAGCCTCACGTCCTCGGTCCTGGCGGCGATCCTGCTCCGGGTCCGCGTACGCAACCGCGTCACCACGCAGGATGATGGTTGACACCGGTGCTCGATAGGAGATCGTTCATGACACATAATCCGTCCGCGGAACCTCGGGAAGAGTCGCTGGGAGCGCTGGTCGCCAACGCCGCCGACCACATCTCCACCCTGGTGCGCGCCGAGATCGAGCTGGCCAAGGCCGAGTTCAGATTCGACGTCCGGCGGGTCGGCATGGCCGCGGGGCTCTTCGGCGCCGCGGCGTTCATGGCGCACCTGTGCCTGATCCTGGCCTCGTTCGCCATCGCCTACGGCCTGGTCGCCCTAGGCGTGTGGACGTGGCTGGCCTTCACGGTCGTCACGGTCTTCTATCTGGTCGTGGCCGGTCTGCTCGTCTTTCTGGGGGTGCGGAGGCTCAAGGGCCTGGCCGGGATGAAACGGACGATGCGCTCGCTGAAGCACCTCAAGAGCGGTGAGACCGAACCCACCCTGTCCCCGTCTCCCGCCCCGGCCCCCACCACCACCGCGGGTCAGGTCGGGGCGCACCGCGAACCGGTGAGACCGGGCCGGTGAGCGACCCCGACGAGTCCCTGGTCCGCATCGACGGCCCGTGGACCCACCGTGCCGTCCACGCGGGCGGCACCCGCTTTCACGTGGTCGAAGCCGGGGAGGGGCCGCTCGTGCTGCTGCTGCACGGCTTCCCCCAGTTCTGGTGGACCTGGCGTCACCAGCTCGTCTCACTGCCCGCGGCGGGCTACCGCGCCGTCGCCGTCGACCTGCGGGGGTACGGCGCCAGCGACAAGCCCCCGCGCGGCTACGACCTGCCCACCCTGGCCGGTGACGCGGCCGGGCTGATCCGCGCGCTGGGCGAGAGCGGCGCGATCGTCGTGGGCCACGACTGGGGCGGGCTGCTGGCCTGGACCATGGCCGTGCGCGATCCCAAGGCGGTCCTGCGGCTGGTCCCGGTGTCGGCCCCGCACCCGCTCAGGCTCCGCGCCGCGCTGTTCACCGACCCGTTCGGCCAGCTTCGGGCGAGCGCCCACACGCTGGGCTTCCAGCTGCCGTTCCTGCCCGAGTGGCGGCTGACCGCCAGGGAGGGCGCGCTGGTGGAGCGGATGCTCAGGGAGTGGTCGGGGCCCGGTTGGCCCGCGGTGGAGGTGGCCAGGACCTACCGCGACGTGTTCCGCATCCCCACCGTCGCCCACTGCGCGCTGGAGTACCACCGCTGGTTCGCCCGTTCCCAGCTCCGCCCCGACGGGCTGCGCTACGCCAGGACCATGCGGGGCGAGATCCACGCGCCCACGCTGCAGGTGCACGGCGCCCTCGACCGGCACACCCTGCCCCGCACCGCCCAGGGCTCCGGCCGCTACGTGACCGGTCCCTACCGCTGGCGGCTGGTCGAGGGCGCGGGCCACTTCCCCCACGAGGAACGCTCCGAGGCGTTCGACGCCGAACTCATCGCCTGGCTGGGTGCTCCGGAGCCCGACCGGTGAGGCCGCCCGCCGCGTTCGGCCGCCTTCCGGGAGCGGGCCGGTGATGATCCCGCGAGACCGCGACCCGGAGGGAAGGCCGCGCAACCGCCGCCCCCGCGACGCGTTCGGCCGCCCGCTGCCGTATGGGGCCGAGGGCGTCGAGCGCGTCCCCGACGACTACGCGCCCGATGCGCGGGAGGCGCTCGCACAGGCCCGCCGGCTGCTGGGCGAGGGGCGGCCCTTTCACGCCCACGAGGTGCTGGAGGCCCGATGGAGGGCCGCTCCCCGGCAGGAGCGGGAGCTGTGGCGGGGGCTCGCGCAGATCTGCGTGGCCCTCACCCATCTTCAGCGGGGCAACCGGCGCGGGGCCTCGGCGCTGTTCGCGCGGGGCGCGGCCGTGATCTCCCCCTACGGCCCGCCGTACGAGGAGATCGCCTCGGCCGCCCACGCCCTGAACGCCGCCCGCGACCTGGACGCCGGGGAGGCGATCGGCAGGATCGAAAGGCTGCTCTGACCGTGTGCGGCCCGCGCTCTCACGCCCCCGCCGGCGGCGGGGGCGTGAGAACGCCCGGCCTGACGCGTCAGCTGTTCTGGTCGCACTCCTGGGTGCCGACGCGGTTGAAGAGCTTGGCGCCGTCCTCGGCGTCCGGGGCCACCTCGGCGGCGGTCAGCACGAAGCCGGTCTCCCGCTGGTCGAGCGCGGCGGCGAAGACCACCCCGTAGACACGGCCGTCCGTGGTGAGCAGGGGCCCGCCGGAGTTGCCCTGCCTGACCAGGCCGCGGATCGCGTAGACGTCGCGGTAGACGGTCTTGCGCTCGTAGATGTCGGGGCCCTTGGCCTTCTGCTGTACCCGGATGCGGGCCTCGTTGGTGGTGAAGCCCTGGCCGTGCGGGAATCCCGCGATGATGGCGTCGTCGCCCTTCTTGGCGGTGCCGTCGAAGCGCAGGACCGGCATGTTCAGGCCGGGGACGTACAGGATCGCGATGTCTCTGTCGGGGTTGTAGAGCACGACCCTGGCCGAGTGGGAGTTGTTGAGGTAGTCGGTGACCTGGAGATCCTCGTTCACCCCCGCGACCACGTGGGCGTTCGTCATGACCTTGTTCTGTGAGTAGACGAAGCCGGTGCCCTCGATGTGCCTGCGGCAGCTCGTGGCGACCCCCTGGACCTTCACGATGCCCCGGCGGGCCCGCGCGAGCTGGGGGCCCTTGAGCACGCTGCGGTCGGGCGGGGGGACCTCCACGAACTGGCCGCCGCCGATGCTGTCGAACACCTTGGGGAAGCCGGAGGTGTCGATGAAGTTCTTGATCGGCTCCTGCAGCTTCTTGGCGGCGCTGGGCAGCGCCTGGTCCACCGTGCTGATCAGCAGGGATCTGTTGACCTGCTCGCTCAGCAGGGTCAGATGCGAGGAGGTGACCAGCGAGCCGATCATCCAGGCGATGATCAGCACCGAGAACGCGCTGGCGAAGGTGCCGCCGACCGCGTCGACAGCCTTGGCGGGCTCCCAGGTGACGTGGCTGCGGACCACCGCGCCGATCGTCGAGGAGGCGAACTGCCCGATGGTGGCGGCGAGGAAGACGATCACGATGGCGAGCAGCGCCCGCTCGGTGCCTCCCTCGACGATGGCACCGGCGATCGGGGGGGCG
The DNA here is from genome assembly GCF_014654615.1 of Streptosporangium violaceochromogenes. Classification (GTDB taxonomy): domain Bacteria; phylum Actinomycetota; class Actinomycetes; order Streptosporangiales; family Streptosporangiaceae; genus Streptosporangium; species Streptosporangium violaceochromogenes. Next base: position 29,198 of record NZ_BNBB01000010.1, read on the forward strand.
ATGAACATCCCCAGCAGGGCACCGCCGACGAATCCAACGAAACTCAAGGCCCCGATGATGAACCCCTGCCGGTATCCCGACACCGCAAAGGCCACCATCAGGGCGATCAGGATGAGATCGAGGAGATCACCACTCACCCCTTTACGGTATCCAGCCCTTAACCCGCGCGTGCACCCCTTGGGGGAGGTCTCTGCGGTTATCGTGGCCGTATGGCAACGATCGGGGGGTCGTCGCCCGTGGCATCTCTCATCGAGACCGCGCTGCGCGACCGCGACCATGACGGAACGATCCGCTGGAACGCGATCGCCACGCTGCGCGAACGCGGCGATCTGGAGACCTTCGACGCGGCCCGGCGGCTGTGCGCGGGCGCGACCCCGGCCGAGCGGATGCTCGGGGTCGACATCATCGGCGGCCTTCGCTTCGCCGACCGGAGCCTGCCCGTGCTGTGCTCCCTGGCGGCCGGCGAGAGCGACTGCATGGTGCTCTACTCGGTGCTGATCGCCTTCGGCCACCTCAGGGACCCCCGCGCGCTGTCCTCGGCGATCGCTCTGGGCGCGCACGCCGACTCCAGGGTCCGGTACGGCGCCGCCTACGCACTGCCGAACATCGTCGGCTGCCCTCCCGACCCCGCGGGCCTGGCCGCCCTCCGGAGACTGACCCGGGACCCCGACGGGGACGTGGCCGGCTGGGCCCGCCTCGGGCTGGCGCTGGCGACCGGGCACGGGGTCGAGGAGGCCGGGGAGCGGCCCCCGCGGGCGCACGGCGGGCGGGAGCCGTCAGCGGGACGCGAGGTTGACGATGTCCGGGGGCAGGTCCTCGATCCGTGACCGGTCCCAGGGGCGCGCGAAGCCCGACTCGGCGAGGGTCCGGTCGAGCACCTTCGCGGTGAAGCCCCACACCAGCAGACCTCGCACCCGGAAGGCGGGCCCGGTGCGGCCGCCGGGGTGACGCAGCAGCAGCCGGTTGCCCGGGTCGACGAGCTCGCCGACCGGCACCCTTTCGACGGCCTCCACCTCGTCGGGTGAGGCCGCGTGCACCACGCTGGGGGTGTGCCACCAGCCGAGCACCGGGGTGACCCGGTTGTCGCTGGGATAGACGTACAGCTCCGGCAGCGTGCCGACCACCCGGACGCCGGCCGGGTCGAGGCCGGTCTCCTCCCTGGCCTCACGCAGCGCGGCGGCGACCGGGCCGCCGTCCTCGGGGTCCACCCCGCCGCCGGGGAACGCGGGCTGCCCGGCGTGCCGCCGCCCGCGGAAGCTGCGCTGGATCAGAAGGACGTCGGGGCCGAGCGGCCCCTCGCCGAAGAGCATCAGCACCGCGGCCGGGCGCCCGCCTGACTCCGGGGGGCGCAGCGACGGAGGCACCGGCGCCCTCCCCACCCGCTCGGCCAGCGTCTCCAACCACCCGGGCACCTTCATCGACACACGCACCTCCGGCATCTTCGCGGCAGCTGTCCCTTTTCGCGGCGCTTCCCGGTTACGAGAAGGGGCCGGGACGCACCAGTTTGGCGGCCTGGGCCGGGTCGGTGGGCCCAATGCCGTACGAAGGGCAGAGCGCGGTGAGCGGACACGCGCCGCAGGCGGGCCTGCGGGCGTGGCAGACCCGGCGGCCGTGCCAGATCAGACGGTGGGACGTCATCGTCCAGTCGCGTCTGGGGATGAGCTCGGCGACGACGTGCTCGACCTTGACCGGGTCGGTCTCGGTGGTCCAGCCGAACCGCTGGGCGAGCCGCTGGAAGTGGGTGTCGACGGTGATGCCCGGTACCCCGAAGGCGTTGCCGAGCACGACGTTGGCGGTCTTTCTCCCGACGCCGGGGAGCTTGACCAGGTCGTCGAGCCGGCCGGGGACCTCTCCTCCGTGGCGGTCGCACAGGGCCTGGGCCATGCCGATGATGCTGCCCGCCTTCGCCCGGTAGAAGCCGGTGGAGCGGATGAGCTCCTCCAGCTCCGCCCGGTCGGCTCCCGCATACTCCTCCGCCGCCCGATACTTCGCAAAAAGAGCTGGAGTGACTATATTGACCCTTTTGTCCGTACACTGTGCGGACAGGATCGTCGCGACCAGCAGCTCCAGCGGGTTGCTGAAGTCGAGTTCGCAGTGCGCGTCTGGATAGGTTTCGGTAAGAATGCGATCCATTCTCCGGGCGCGACGGACCAGGGCAAGCCGGGATTCACCTGCATCACTGACGTTGCGGAGCACCCGGCCAGCCTACGCGCACGGGCCCCCTGAAGGTGGCTCGGTGGGATAGGTCACAATGACTGCGTGAGCCGTGAGACAGGAGGCACAGTGAACACCGACGACGTGCTGAGCAGGGCTCCTCTGTTCGCGGCGCTCGACCGCGAAGGCGCCGCGGCGCTGCGCACGAGCGTCTCCGAGGTACGGCTGTCCAAAGGACAGACCCTGTTCAGCGAGAACGAGACCGGAGACCGCCTCTACGTGGTGCTGGAAGGAAAGATCAAACTGTCCCGGACCGCCCCCGACGGCCGGGAGAACCTGCTCAGCGTGCTCGGCCCGGGCGAGATGTTCGGCGAGCTGTCCCTGTTCGACCCCCGCCCCCGTACGGCCTCCGCCGCCGCGCTGACCGACGTCCGCCTGGCCGGGCTCGGCCACGACGATCTGCGCCCCTGGCTGACCGGCCGCCCCGAGGTCGCCCTGCACCTGCTGCGCGCCCTGGCGCAGCGGCTGCGCCGTACCAACGACGTGCTGGCCGACCTGGTCTTCACCGACGTCCCCGGACGGGTCGCCAAGGCCCTGCTCGACCTGGCCGAGCGCTTCGGCCAGCGGATCGACGACGGCATCCGGGTCCACCACGACCTCACCCAGGAGGAGCTGGCCCAGCTGGTCGGCGCCTCACGCGAGACCGTCAACAAGGCCCTGGCCGACTTCGCCCAGCGCGGCTGGCTGCGCATCGAGGCCAAGGCCGTGGTCATCATGGACACCGAGCGGCTGCACAACCGCTCCCGCTGACTCAGACGGCCGGGGACGCCGACCGGCCGCCCACCGGCGGGGCGTCCCCCGTCTCTCGTTCTCCGTCAGCCGTCGAGATAGGCGAGCTGCGCGCGGACCGACATCTCGGCCGCGGACCACAGCGACCTGTCGACGTCCGCGTAGACGATCTCGACGATCTCCCGCGGCGTCGCGGCGCCCCGCCCCCGCGCCTCCCTGATCTGATCCAGCCGCTGTCTCCGGCGGGCGATGTAGGCGTCGAGCGCGCCGATCGGATCGGTCAGCACCGGACCGTGCCCGGGAAGCAGCGCCTGGGCCCCCACCCCCTCGACCGTCGCCCGCAGCCGGTCCAGCGACCGGAGATAGTCGGCCAGGTCCCCGTCTGAGGCGATCACGCTGGTACCCCGGCCCAGGACGGTGTCGCCGGTGAGCAGCGCCCGGTCCTCGGGCAGCCAGAAGCAGAGCGAGTCGAACGAGTGGCCGGGCGTGCCGACCACGTGCAGTTCCAGACCGCCCACGGCGAGCACGTCACCGTCGGCGAGGCCCTCGTCGCCGAGCCGGTGCCGGGGATCCAGCGCGCGGACGGGCGCGCCGAGCATCCCGGCGAGCCTTTCGGCCCCGCCGCTGTGGTCACGGTGGCCGTGGCTGAGCAGAATCACCCGCACCCGGCGCCCGGCGAGGTGGTCGGCGATCCGCCGCAGATGGGAGGGGTCGTCGGGCCCGGGGTCGACGACCAGCGCCTCCTCCCCGGGGCCGATCACCCAGGTGTTGGTGCCCTCCAGGGTCATGACGGAGGGGTTGGGCGCGAGCAGGTTGAGCGCGTGGGCCGTACCCGATCCGTCCGGCCCGCCGAGAGGAATCCGCAGCCCGCTCATCCCGCCTCCCCTGGCCCCACCCGGGCCCCGCCGTCCGCGCGGCCGTCACGGTCGCCGCCGAGTACGGCGCGCGGCCCGCCGTCCACCACGGCGCCCCTCGGCATAACGGTGACGATCTCCCGCTCCGCGGCCAGAACGGCGGCCACGGTCGGATAGCCGCCGAGCTCCACGAGGGTGCGACGGGTCGGGGGCATCAGGAGGATCCGGCCGTCCTCCGCCTGACCGATCGCGTCGGCGGGCCGCACCCAGGTGACCCAGTCGGCCTCGCCCCCCACGTCCCGGGTGCGCTGACCCGCCGGGAGCAGGGCGACGAAGAAACGGGTGTCGAAACGGCGGCTCCCGCTCTCGGGAGTGATCCAGTGGGCCCAGGGGCGCAGCAGGTCGGAGCGGAGCACCAGGGAACGCCGCTCCAGCAGCCCGGCGAGCGACAGGCTCCGGCCGATCAGCGCGCGCCGGTCGGCCTCCCAGTCCTCGCCGGCGGTGTCGGCCACCACCGACTCCGCGGACGGCCCGGCCAGCAGAACCCCCGACTCCTCGAACGTCTCCCGGACCGCGGCGCAGACCAGCCCGCGGGCGGTCGTCGCGTCCGTGCGGAAGACCCGCCCCCAGGCGCCGGGCGAGGGCCCCGCCCAGGCGATCGCGTCGTCGGTGTCACGCGGGTCCACCACGCCGCCCGGGAAGACGCAGGCGCCCGCGAAGGCCATGCTCGCCTTCCTTCTCAGCAGGTAGACCTCGATCCCGTCTCCCGCCACCGGATCGCGGATGACGGCCACGGTGGCGGCGTCCCTGGCCGGGACGGGTGCGGCCCGCCCGGCCGGAACGTCGCGCGCGCGTCCACCGGCCTCACCCTGAAGCGGTGTCTCGCCCATGTGAGCCCCTCCACCGGACACGAAGGAGCACCCGGTCCCGGAGCCCGCGACGCGGCGGGCCCCCGTCCCGGACGCTCGTCAGCGAACCTCGGCGATCAGCTCGATCTCGATCGGCGCGTTCACGGGGAGCACGGCAACGCCGACGGCGCTACGGGCGTGCCTGCCCGCCTCCCCCAGAACCTCGGCCAGCAGCTCGCTCGCGCCGTTGGCGACCTGGGGCTGGCCGCCGAAGGACGGGTCGCTGGCCACGAAGACGACGACCTTGACGATCCGTACGATGCCGGAAAGGTCTCCGATCACCGACTTGACCGCCGCCAGCGCGTTGAGCGCGCAGATCCTGGCCAGCTCGCGGGCCTCCTCCGGGCTGACCTCGGCGCCGACCTTTCCGGTGGCCACCAGCTTGCCGTCGACCATCGGAAGCTGGCCGGAGGTGTGGACGTGGTTACCCGTGCGGACCGCGGGAACATAGGCGGCCAGCGGCGGCACGACCTCGGGGAGCGTCAGGCCGAGCTTGCCCAGCCTCTCTTCCGGCGTCACCGCTTGGCCCGCTTCATGTAGGCGACCAGCTGCTCGGGGTTCGGTCCCGGCACGACCTGGACGAGCTCCCAGCCGTCCTGCCCCCAGTTATCGAGAATCTGCTTGGTCGCGTGGACCAGCAGCGGCACCGTCGAATACTCCCATTGCGTCATGGGGACACATTAGCGAGGCCGGCTCCGGCGACCGCCACCCTCCCGGGGCTCCGGTACGACGCCGGATCGCGACCGAACGTTTGTCGACGGACGGTCCGGGCGAATCGCCAGGTGACCGTTGGGTAACCTTCGAAACGTGAGAGCTCGCGACACCGACTGGGACGGCGTACGCCTCCACGTCGTCACCGGGAAGGGCGGCACCGGCAAGACCACGGTGGCCGCCGCGCTCGCCCTCGCCCTCGCCTCGGGCGGGCGCAGGGTCCTGCTGGTGGAGGTCGAGGGCAGGCAGGGGATCGCACAGGTCTTCGACCTGCCGCCGCTGCCGTACGAGGAGCGCAAGATCGCCGTCGCTCCCGGAGGCGGAGACGTCTACGCGCTGGCCGTCGACGCCGAAGAGGCCATGCTCGAATATCTGGAGATGTTCTACGGCATGCGCCGGGCGGGCAAGGCCCTGACCCGGATGGGCGTCATCGACTTCGCCACCACCATCGCCCCCGGTTTCCGCGACGTCCTCGTCACCGGCAAGACGACCGAGGCGGTGCGGCGCAAGGGCAAGGACGGCCGGCGGGTCTACGACGCGGTCGTGCTCGACGCGCCGCCGACCGGCCGGGTCGCCCGCTTCCTGAACGTCACCAACGAGGTCGCCGGCCTGGCCAGGGTGGGGCCGATCAAGCACCACGCCGACCTGGTGAACGGGGTCGTGACCTCCCCGGAGACCGCCGTGCACTTCGTCACACTTCTGGAGGAGATGCCGGTCCAGGAGACCCTGGACGGGCTCGACGAGCTTCGGGAGGCCGGGCTGCCGGCGGGCGGAATCTTCACGAACATGGTCAGGGAGTCGCTGCTGCCCAAGCGGATCCTCGACGCGGCCGTCAAGGGCCGGTTCGACCCGGCCGAGCTGACACTCGGCCTGAAGGCGGCCGGGCTGGCGGAGGGGCGGACGAACGCCTCGGCGATGGCCGAGGCCCTCGCCGAGGAGATCACCGAGCACGCCCACCGCACCCGCCTCGAACGCCGGGAGAGACTGTCACTGGACCGGTCGGGCCGTCCCCGTTACGAACTGCCGCTGCTGGCCGACGGGGTCGACCTCGCCGGACTGTACGAGCTGGCCGAATCGATCCACGCCCAGGGAGCCGCATGAAGACCGCCCCGGTCCTCGACCTCGACGCGATCATCGACGACCCGGGCACCCGGATCATCGTCTGCTGCGGGTCCGGTGGCGTCGGCAAGACCACCACGGCCGCGGCGCTCGGGCTGCGGGCCGCCGAGCGCGGCCGTTCCGCGGTGGTGCTGACCGTCGACCCGGCGCGGCGGCTGGCGCAGTCCATGGGACTGAGCGAGCTCGACAACACCCCAAGGCCCGTCGTGGGCGTGGCGGGCGAGGGCAGGCTGCACGCCATGATGCTCGATATGAAACGCACCTTCGATGAGATCATCGAGGCGCACGCGGACCCCGACCGAGCCCGACAGATTCTGACAAATCCCTTTTATCAGTCTCTTTCCTCCAGTTTCTCCGGTACCCAGGAGTACATGGCGATGGAGAAACTCGGTCAGCTCCGCCGGTCAGACGAATGGGACCTGATCATCGTGGACACCCCGCCCTCCCGCTCCGCCCTGGACTTCCTCGACGCGCCGGAACGACTCGGCCGCTTCCTCGACGGCCGGCTCATCCGGCTCCTGACGGCCCCCGCCAAGGCGGGAGGGCGCAGCGCGTTCAAGCTGCTCAACGCCGGGCTGGGAATCGTCGCCGGAGCCCTGACCAAACTGCTGGGAGCGCAGGTGCTCAAAGACCTGCAGACGTTCGTTTCCGCGCTCGACGCCGTCTTCGGCGGGTTCAGGGCACGGGCGGAGCAGACCTACCAGCTCCTGCAGGCCCCCGGCACCGCCTTCGTCGTCGTGGCGGCGCCCGAGCGCGACGCGATGCGTGAGGCGTCCTACTTCGTGGAACGGCTGGCCGAGGAGCGCATGCCCCTGGCCGGCCTGGTGGTCAACCGCGTGCACCACGCGCCGGCCGCCGCCCTGTCGGCGGCACGCAGCACCGCCGCGGCCGAAGACCTCGAATCGCGGGGGGAGCACGACCTCACCTCCGCCGTCCTGCGCATGCACGCCGGACGGATGTACCTCGCCGCCCGCGAGCAGCGCGAGCAGGAGCACTTCGTCTCCGCCCACCCCACGGTGCCCGTGACCCAGGTGCCCGCGATGCCCGAGGACGTCCACGACCTCTCGGGCCTGCGCCGCATAGGCGAACTGCTGTCCGCCCGGTGACGGGGCCGGCCCGTCGGCCGTTCCCGCTCACCCGTCTTCCCGCTTACCCGTGCCCGTCATCCGGCGAGGCGGTTGCCGGATGCGGGCACGCGTGTACGGCTGGCGCCCGGCGCCAGCCGTACGGGATGGGCGCGAACTCAGCCGGCGATCAGCTCGTTGGTCCGCTCGTACTCTTCTTTGGCCAACTCCAGCAGGTCACGCCAGGAGTCGACGTCCGGTCGCCGGCGGAGCAGCGCCCGGCGTTCGCGCTCGGTCATCCCGCCCCACACCCCGAACTCGATGCGGTTGTCCAGCGCATCGGCGAGGCACTCGGTCCGGACCGGGCATCCCCGGCAGATCAGCTTTGCTCGGTTCTGGGCAGCGCCCTGAACGAACAACGCGTCAGGATCCGCACCCTTACAGGCCGCACGGGAGGTCCAATCCGTGATCCACATTCGACCCCACTCCCCTTAGGTGGTCAGTCGTGACTTGGGGCCGACGGGCGCGGTCGTCGGGCCTCCGTATTCAGTTGCCGCAGAAGGAGAACGTACGCAATCAGACGTTCGGGCCGACAGACCCCGGCGGGACCAATTTCCTTCATGGTTATCGGCGGCCATGTGGCCGGGAATGACTAGTCACCTGCGTCCGATACAAGGTCAAGTCAAGACGAATCGGGGTTCCGTTACCGTTTGAGTCATCCGTCCGACGTACCCTGGGACACGTGCAAGCTGAAGGCAAAGCCCAGGGGATCGCATTGGGGAACGTGCTGCGGCTGCTCGCGGCATCCGCCGGCGCGGGTGTGCTGGTAGCCGCCATCGCCCTTCCGGCGGTGGGGGGCGCGGGGATGACCGCGAAGTCGGTGACGGAGGAGCTCCACCTGCTCCCCGAGAACCTTGAGGAGCCCCCGCTCCCGGAGAAGACCACGCTGCTGGACGTCAACGGCAAGCCGTTCGCCCAGTTCTACTTCGAAAACCGCGAGTCGGTGAAGCTCGACCAGGTCGCCGACATCATGAAGACCGCGATCGTCTCGATCGAGGACTTCCGGTTCTACGAGCACGGCGCGGTCGACCCCGAGGGAACCCTCCGCGCGGCGGTGAAGACCCTGTCGGGCGGCAGCGTCCAGGGTGGCTCCTCGATCACCCAGCAGTACGTCAAGCTTGTGCTGTTCAACTCCGCCGAGACGCCCGAGGAGAAGGCCTCCGCCATCGAGCAGACCCTCTCCCGCAAACTCAACGAGCTGCGCTACGCGCTGGCCATCGAGGAGAAGTACACCAAGTCGGAGATCCTTGAGCGCTACCTCAACATCTCCTACTTCGGCGCCGGCGCTCACGGCATCCAGGCCGCCTCCAAGCGGTTCTTCGGCAAGCCCGCCTCCAAGCTGACCCTGGTCGAGGCCGCCACCCTGGCCGGGGCCGTGCAGAACCCCAGCCGGACCGACCCGAACGCGGGCAAGGCCGGCCGCGAACGCCTGCTGGAGCGGCGCAACACCGTTCTGAACCGGATGGCCGAGCTCGGCAAGATCACGCGGCAGGAGGCCGAGGAGGCCAAGGCCAAGAAGCTCGGGTTCAAGGACGTCCCGGTCCCCGGTGGCTGCGACGAGAGCCCCTACCCCTACTTCTGCCTCTACGCCCAGCACGAGATCCTCAACAACGAGGTGTTCGGCAAGTCCGCCGAGCAGCGCAAGAGGCTGCTCCAGCGCGGCGGGCTGACGATCAAGACGACGCTCGACCCGCAGGCGCAGCAGGCCTCGGAGAAGGCCATCGCCCAATACGTCAGGACCAGCGACAAGCCGGTCGCCGCGCAGGCGATGATCGTACCCGGCACCGGCGCCATCAAGGCGATGGCCGCCAGCCGTAAGTTCGGCCAGGACAACAAGAAGAACGAGATGAGCTACAACCTGGTCGGCGACGTCATGCACGGCGGCGGCGCGGGCTTCCAGGCCGGCTCGACGTTCAAGCCGTTCACCCTGCTCACCGCCCTGAGCAAGGGGCTCAAGCTCAACGACGGCTTCGGCACCGGTGCCGTATACCGCGCCCCGGGCCCCGCCGCGTTCCGCGACTGCAAGGGCAACGCGGTCGGCGACCCCGTCCACGAGGTGCGCAACTCCAGCGAGAGCGGTGGCGGCTTCAAGACCCTGACGACCGGCACCCTGGGCTCGGTCAACACCTTCTTCATGCGCCTGGAGCAGGAGGTCGGGCTCTGCGAGGTCGTCAAGACCGCCAAGAGCCTCGGCATCAAGCGCGCCGACGGCGACAAGCTGAAGGAATTCGAGACCTTCACGCTCGGCATCAACGAGATGGACCCGGTGACGGTCGCCGCCGCCTACGCGGCGATCGGCGCCCGGGGCGCCTACTGCAAGCCGATGGCCATCACCGAGATCCGCGACCGCAACAACAAGGCCACCCCGTACAAGCCCAAGTGCGAGCAGGTCCTGGACGAGGAGGTCGCCGACGCCGCGGCCCACATCATGTCCGGGGTCTTCACCAAGGGCACCATGACCGAGGTCGGCGGGATCGGCCGCCCGGCCGCCGGCAAGACCGGCACCACCGACGGCTACACCGCCGCCTGGTTCGCCGGCTTCACCCCCGACCTCGCCTCGGCCGTCAGCCTCGGCGACCCGCGGGGCGCCTTCCTGCACGACCTGACGGGCGTGACCATCGGCGGACGCTACTACAGCTACGTGTACGGGGCCTCGATCTCCGGCCGGATCTGGAAGTCCTCCATGATCGGCGCGCTCAGGGACGTGGAGCCGACCGCCTTCACCCCGGTCAACATGGCGCGCTTCGGCGGCTGCTCCGGCGGCAGGTGCGCGCCCAAGCCCCCGCCCAAGCCCGACCGGGTCGGCCCCGACGAGGAGGGCGACGGCAACGGCAGGGGCAGAGGCAGAGGCCGTTTCGACAACAACGGCAACGGCAACGGCGGCGACTGGATCACCCGGGAGCCCCGGGAGCCCCAGCGGAGCACCGACATCGGCTCCCCCATCGCCCCCTGACGAACCCGGTCCGTTCCCTTAAGGGGACTTCTGAGCCCTCCTCTGCCCCCCAAGAGGAGGGCTCTTTCCGCGAACGGCGGGACGGCCCCCGAACCACCCCGCCCCTCCCCGGCCCCCGGGGGGAGGGCCCTTCCCGACGGCCCGGCCCACGACCGTCACGCCAGACGGCTCCGTACGGCCTGCGCCACCCGGCCGCCCTCGGCCCGCCCGGCGACCCGGGGATTCACGATCTTCATGACCTGCCCCATGGCCTGCGGCCCGGCGGCGCCGCTCTCGGCGATGGCCTCGTCCACGATCGCGTCGATCTCCTCGTCGGAGAGCTGGGCCGGGAGGTACTCCTCCAGCACCGCCTGCTCGTCCAGCTCGGCCCGCGCCTGCTCCGGACGGCCCGCGCCGCTGAACGCCTCGGCCGCCTCACGGCGCTTCTTGGCCTCCTTGGTCAGCACCTTGACGACCTCCTGGTCGGAGAGCTCCCTGGCCGCCTTGCCCGAGACCTCCTCGACGTTCACCGCCGCGAGGGCCATACGGAGCGTCCGGGTGCGGACCTCGTCCCTGCTCTTCATGGAAACCGTGAGGTCGGCCTTCAACTTGTCCTTCAATGCGCTCATGCGGTCCATCTTGCCGTCTCACCAGCCCCGCCGTATCCCGACTCCCCTACGCGGGGCGCGATGTCGGGCATGATGAGAGGGTGAGGAAAGCAGCCGCGGTGCCCCTGTCCCTGCTCGGCGCCGGCATGGCCGGTCTGGCCTACGTCTCGGTCATCGAACGCAACGCCTTCCGCCTGCGGCGCTTCGACGTGCCGGTGCTGGAGCCGGGGCGGCGGCCGGTGCGTGTCCTGCACCTGTCCGACCTGCACCTCACCCCCGGGCGGCGAGCGCTCGTCAACTGGGTGCGCTCGCTGGGCGATCTCAAGCCCGACCTGGTGGTCAACACCGGTGACTCCATCGCCCACCCCGAGGCCATCCCCCCGCTCCTGCACGCCCTGCGGCCCCTGCTCTCCCGTCCGGGCCTGTTCGTCTACGGTTCCAACGACCTGTACGCCCCGCGCCCCAAGAACCCCGCACGCTACCTCTGGCGTACCTCCAAGGGGGAGCGCTCCCGGCAGGCCCCCACGCTCCCCTGGCAGGAGCTGGGCGCCGCCATGTCCGCCGAGGGCTGGCTGGACATGAACAACGCCACCGCCCGCATCAAGATCGGTGACCTCGACGTGGCCGTGGGCGGCATCCACGACTCCCACATCAACCTCGACCGCTACGACCGGATCGCCGGCCCCGCGCCGGCCGAGGCCGACCTGCGTCTGGGCGTGATGCACTCTCCCGAACCCCGCAACATGACCCGCTTCGCCGACGACGGGTACCAGCTGCTGCTCGCCGGCCACACCCACGGCGGCCAGATCTGCATCCCGTTCTACGGCGCCCTCGTCACCAACTGCGGCATCGACCGGGCCCGCGTCAAGGGCCTGCACCGCCACGACTCCGCCTACCTCCACGTCTCCGCCGGCCTCGGCACCAGCCCCTACGCCCCGGCCCGTTTCGCGTGCTTCCCCGAGGCCAGCCTCCTGACCCTGATGCCTCGCCGCGGAGGGGACACGAGCACCCACGGAGTCCGCTAGACTTTCTCAAGCATGAGCAAGTCCGGCGTGCATCCGGGGTGTGGCGCAGCTTGGTAGCGCGCTTCGTTCGGGACGAAGAGGTCGCAGGTTCAAATCCTGTCACCCCGACTCTGTTTCCCGAGGTAGAGGGCCTGATCCGCTAAGCGGACCGGGCCCTTTTGCTGTCTCTGGGAGAAATCTGGGAGACGACCTTCGCGCTGTCGCCCCCCGCGTCATCACCGCCTACGAGCGGGGAAAGACCATCGCGCGGGCACTGACCGGCCTCGATGGGGCCGCCGGACGCGTCCGGCCGGGCTTCCGGCTCGGCCCACCCGGGAGAAACCCAGGATTGGAGGGCACCGCAAGGGGTATCGAGCCTGCCTGAGTACGGTCGTTCAGCAGTGCCAGGAGGGGACATGTCACAGCCGGATGAGACGGCTCCGCTCGCCGACAGGCGCGACCCGGAGGAAGTCCACGACGAGCCGGACTTCGCCGAGGAGTTCACTCCCTCTCCAACCGATCCCGCCGGGCAACCGGCGGATGATCCGGACGACGGGGTTTACGGGGAAGACGAAGGCTACGAGAAACCCACCGAGATCTGACAGCGCTCGTCCTGAGCGGTATCGGACACCGCGCGTCACCCGGCCGGCCACGGCCGGCCGGTGTCGCCCCCTCGGCGAGGTCCGTCCACCGCGGTCACGGGGACCGGCGTCCCGAGCGGCTTCTGGCGTCGACAGGAACCGCAATCACGGCATACCGGAAAAACACCCGAGTTCTGACGCGATGGTTTACCGTGGTCGGCAGTCCCCCTCCGGGGATTCTCTTGTTCACAGGCAAGGTCGATGATTCGTGATACCTCTGTGATCTTTGACGTCGAGCCGCGATAGCGCACCGCGCCTTCCTCTGGGCATGCTCACAGCCGTTCTCCCAGTGTGGAATGCACGTGTGTCAACGTCCGAGAGGGGAAACGATGGAGGACCACCGGGTGGCCCGCGGTTCCCTTGACAGGCCCGGCAGGACGGCGTACGGGCACGCCATGATCGGCGAGGACAGGGACGGGGCCTGTGCGTTGCGCGTGCTCTGGCTCGCCTACGACGAGGTCTCCTTCTACGGGCTTCCCGCCCTGCTCGACCGGCTGCCCGTCGTACGCGCGCGCAAGGTGTGCCGGGAGGTCGGCGCGTTCGAGCAGTGGATCACCAAAGAACGCTACGACGTCTGCGTCCTTCCCCTCGGCGAGCACACCGACGCGCTGGCGTCGCTGGTCTTGCGGCGTGACGCCCGGCTTGTGCTGACGCTGCCCGCCGGGGCCGAGTCGCTTTCGGCCCGCATGGCGTACGACAGGGAGCCCGACGCATGGCTTTTCGAGCGGAGGATCGGCTCCGCGGAACTGCTCGACGTGTTCGAGCGGTTGGCGAAAAAGCGCACCCCGCAGGCCGGCGTCTCCCCGAAGACGGCTCTTCTGGGCCGTTCGCCGAAACACGGCCTCGGCAGGGTGACCGACAGGGAACGCTCTGTTCTGCGTCTGCTCTGCCGGGGCGAGAGCAACCAGCGGATAGCGAACGCCCTCGGCATATCAATCCACGGGGTGAAACGTCATCTCTCCCATTTGATGCTCAAGCTGGACTGCTCGAACCGCACGGAGCTGGCGCTGACGGCCGCGCGGCTGGGTTTCCCCCTGCCTTTTGAGGATCAGCCTTGATCTGACCGCGCCTCCACCGTCGTCTCCGGGGGCGGAGAACCCAGCCCCGAACGTGGACGGGGCCACCGGGCGGAACGGTGCCGGGCGGCAAGGTGGGAGACACCGGTCCTCGCCGGCACCCCCGCGAGGGGCGAGGAGGAGACTCCGGAAAGCACGAACCCGCCACCTCCGCCCCGTCCCGAACCGGAAGGCCAAAAGGAACGGGCCACCGTCACATGGTGCTCACCTTAGTATTTCGCGCGCACCTCAGCGCCCTCACGAGGCGCGGCCCGGCCGATCAAGGGTATTCTCACGATCCAATCTCATATAAGGCTTTCAAGAGGCACTCACCAGACTCACCTCCGGAAGGTGACCCAAAGTCCGGGCTATTGGACATATCTTATCGGCCGCACTTTTGGGCACTTGTTCGCATGCGGATCATTGGTTAGACATACGGGGAGCCGGCGACCGTTGCCGGTGAGAGCAACGGCGCGGTTTCGACCTTGGCCATTGGAAGGGGGTAAGCGACCGTCCGGGTGACGTCCGGAAACCACCTGGAGGGTCTTCGCCCTCGGGGCCTGGAAATCCGCGCGGGGACGCACCGGCCGTCGCCGATGGGCACCGGGTGAGGGCCAGGGGCCCAGAGCCCGTGAAGGGCTCGGTGTAAGGCTCCGCCGACCTCCTTCCGCCCCGCCGTCTTGACGGCGAAGCACCTCATCGAAGAGGTCACGGGGGCGCCCCGTGCCCGTCCTCCCTCTCTTCGGCAAGGTCGTCCCGCCCGTTTCCGGCAGCCGGGCAGAGCCGCACCGGCAAGACCCTCGAACACCGGTGATGTCCCGCGGGGAATCGGACCGGTCACCTCGGCCACCGGACGGATCGCCCGAGACGACGGCGCGGGACGGGCCGGTCACGGTGAGCCCTCGACGGCTCGCCGACAGCGTCATTCGTATGATTTGCAACCAGATGCAGGTGGGCTATGTCACTCAAGGCCGCTGAAGTCGCGCACGTCCTTCTGGCCATCATCACTCTTCTGCTGTGCGCCCACTGTGGCGGGCGCATATTCGAGCTCATCCGCCAGCCAAAGGTGATCGGGGAGATCGTCGGCGGCCTCGTCCTCGGCCCCACGCTGCTCGGCGAGTTCTTCCCGGAGGCTCAGCACTGGCTCTTCCCGACCACCGGCCCCACGGCCGGCGTCCTCGGCGCCTTCTACAACATCGGCCTGCTGCTGCTGGTGTACCTGACGGGCACCGAGATGCGCATGCCCGGCGGGGGAGGTGAGCGGCGCACGGTCGGGTTCATGACGGCCTCCGGGCTGATCCTGCCGTTCACCTTCGGACTGATCATCGCCCGGTTCGTGGACACCGGCCAGCTGGTCGGTTCCAACGGCTCCCCCACGACCCTGGCGCTCATCTTCGGCATGGCGGTGGCGGTCACCAGCGTGCCGGTCATCTCCCGGATCATGCTTGATCTCGGAATCCTCAACACGGTCTTCGCACGCATGGTGCTCGCCGTCGCGGTCATCGAGGACATCCTGCTCTACGTCATCCTCGCGATCGTCCTGGGGCTGGCCCAAGCCCAGGCCAGTGACGCGTACGGCCTGTGGGCGCTGATCGGAAGCGATTCCATGGGGCTGGCGGTCGCCTACTTCACCATCGCGCCCCTCGTCTTCCTGGCGATCTTCCTCCGTTTCGGCCCGGCGCTGTTCGCCCGCATGACGAGCAGCCCCCTGAACGTGCTGGAGCGCTCAAGCCCGGTCGCGTTCCGGCTCTTCTTCATGTTCCTTCTGTGCGTCGGGTGCATCGGGCTCGGCATCGACGCGATCTTCGGCGCCCTCGTCGCGGGAATGTGCAGCTCGGGCCCGGAGAGAGAGAAGGAGGCGAAGACCCAGGAGACGCTCCGGCAGGTATCCATAGGATTCTTCATCCCGGTCTACTTCGCCATCGTCGGCATCAAACTGGATCTGCTCCACCACTTCGACCTCTTCTTCTTCTGCTGGTTCCTGGTCCTGGCGTGCGTGGTGAAGTTCACCAGCGTGTGGCTGGGGGCACGGCTGGCCGGTGAGGACAATCCCTCCGCCGTCAACCTCGCGGTGGCGATGAACGCCCGGGGAGGCCCGGGGATCGTGCTCGCCTCGACGGCCTTCGGCGCCAAGATCATCAATGAGAGCTTCTTCGCCTCGCTCGTCCTGCTGTCGATCATCACCTCACAGCTCGCCGGCTTCTGGCTGTGGAAGGTCATCGGCCGTGGAGGAGAGTTGAGGACCGACCCCCGGGCGAGACAGGAGGCCACCGTGGAGAAGGGCACTCCGGTCGCCGCCCAGGTCGCGCGCGGCGGGAGGAAGCCGTAACGCGGATCTTCGGCCTCTCTTCGGGGGCGACCGGACCGTCGCCCCCGAAGAGAGGCTCTCCCGGCACCCCGCGGCCCTCCATGAGCGGCCACGGACCGCGTTGAGGCCGGCAACGACCGAGCGGCGGCACCGGCACCGGCACCGGCTAACGGAGGAGGGAAATGGCGAACGGCTCCTGTCACCCCCCCAGACCGCCTTCCAGCGAGTCCGCGGACATCGGCACACTCGGTGATCCGCTCTTTCTGTGCAGGCTCACGATCACCCTTCTCAACGGCACCCTCTGGCACCGCAGGCCGCTGTACTCGGAGATCGTCCGCCGGGCGCACGCATACGGTCTGGCGGGGGCCGGCGTCTTCTTCGGGATCGAGGGCTTCGTCGCCGAGGGGGCCGTCCACACCACGCGGATCCTCAGTCTGAGCGACCGACTGCCGATAATGATCGTCATCCTCGATGAGAAGCCGAGGATTCACGGTTTCGTTCAGGAGCTGGAGCCCGAGATGGAGATCGAATCGGCGGTCGTCGAACACGTGCGGGCACTGAGGCTCCGGAGGCCGAGCCGCCTTACTCGATGACGCCGCCCCGGCGATCGGGAGCGCCCGTGACCGTCGCATGAGACGACCGGCCGGTCCGGAGAAAGGCCGGCGACGGATCCGCCGGCGGGCGGCGCACGCTAGAACCCCTCCTCGACGCTGCTCACCTGGCAGACCTCATACGGCGCGGCCTGGGTCTCCTCCCTGACCACCTTGCCGTTGACAATGATGCGGCAGGTTATGGCCCCTTTGCCTTCGCCGTTCTGCACCCAGAGGTACAGGTGACCGATCACGGCCGTCCGTACCTCCTTGCGGTAGGGAAGCGGGAGACCAGAGTTCTGCTTTATGTCGTAGTTCGTCCCGATGATGATGTTGGCCACGCCGGCACCCGCGCTGCCGACCACCTCGAACACGACGGTGTACTGCCCGGGCGACGCCTCCTCGTCCCCTCCCGAGGGCGGAAGACCGGAACGAAGGGCCCGGGGAAGCGAAGGCGCGGCACCGTCCGTGGAAGCCGTCCGGCCGGGATCGGAGGGGTGGAGCTCCATCATCGACGGGTTCATCCCCCCATCGTCACCGATGGCCGGCGTCACGGACCGAAGGGGGTCGGTGACGATCCACACGACCAGCCCCACACCGAGAATCACCCCGATCGCGATCACCAGGATGACCACCGGGGCCATCGCCCTCCTGGGGGCCCGGCCCTGCGGTGAGTAGGTCACGACATCTCCGGATGACTGGGGAATATGTGACGCACGTTACCCATCGCAGGTCTACAATGTGGCCGGATCCGGCCACATTCGATCATTTTCTTCACATCCTCCGTGGCCGCTTCCGCCCCTCCCCTTCCGGCCACCACGGCTTCTACGCGCCCACCACCCGCCCCCACAGGCACGTGGCATTCCCTTACGGCCCCTCTCCCGGCACCCCAGGACGGCACCCCACCTCCCCTCCCGCCCCGAACGAGGAAACCTCCGGCACGCGCCCTCACTCTTCCTCTGAATTCAGTCACGTCACAGAGGTCTGACGGAAAACAACCGCGCCCTCCGGAACATCGCGAGCGAAAGGGAATTCCATCCAGCGCACGAGGGCGGAGTCCACGAGAGACGATTCGCCGCCCCTCCTCTCCGGGCGAGGTGGTCGAGGGCGAGATCGGCACGCCGACACCGCCGAAAAGCCGCGAAGCACGAGGTGGCCGCCTACATCCGGGGGGAGGGACAGGGAGTAAGGACGCTCACGGTGACTCAGCGCGGAAGCAGGAGAGCGGATCACCGGGTGGTCTCATTCCTCGATGAAGAGGAGCCCAGACACATATGGGGCCCGGTCGCCACACCGGCCTGGGCGCTGGAAAGCCCTCGTTCGGCTCCGCGATTTTCCTTGAAAGCCGACGGCCCTTGAAACAGAAAGCCATGAGACGAAACACTCTCATCCTCCAGACGAAGCCGGCGCGCCTTCCGGAAAATCACCACCGTCAATCAGGGCACCTGTAAGCCTCCTCGCGGACCGGACAGGGTGTGCGGTCAACGGAAAGTACCGACCAAAAGGTGTGGGTCGATCATTCGCCAATCTTCTTCGCGTAGAGGATGACCCGAGTGTCAAGCGGCACCTTTTTTCCGGCCGGCGGAACCTGCTTGGTCACCACCCAGTTACGGTCGAAGATCTGGAGGCGTTTGCGGCCGGTGGCGTCCTGGTCGTCGAGAATGTAGAAGCCCGCGGCCTGCATGGTGTCCTGCCCTTTTTGCAGGTTCATTCCGACGACGTCGGGCAG
Source organism: Streptosporangium violaceochromogenes (assembly GCF_014654615.1). Classification (GTDB taxonomy): domain Bacteria; phylum Actinomycetota; class Actinomycetes; order Streptosporangiales; family Streptosporangiaceae; genus Streptosporangium; species Streptosporangium violaceochromogenes. Next base: position 47,724 of record NZ_BNBB01000010.1, read on the forward strand.
GATCCGTTCAGCCGTTCGCCTCGACTTCGGCACCACCGGAGCCGGGCGCTCCGGCCGCTCGGCGCCCGTCCCGGTGGGCGCCGTCTCGGTGACCGTCACGGTGGGGGCGGGCTGGGTGACGGCGACCGGAGGAGCGGCGGCGGCGGGGGCGTCCGTGCCCCCGCACCCGGTGAGAACGGCTCCGCACACGGCGACGGAGAGAACGCAGGCGACCCGCATGAAGATCACTCCCGGCGGCGATTGACACGACATGTGAAGGGTGGCTCGGACTCACCGCCGACTACCCGCGACTTTCGTCCGATCGTGCGTACCGCGGGCGTTCTTACCGCCCGCTTATCCATGATGCCCTAGCATTCCCACGCCCTTGTCAATTGAACGACGAGGGCCTCTGAGCCGTGCCGCAAGAGCGAACCGGCGACCGCCGCAGGAGGAAACAGTCGTGACCGAAGACGTCGGCCCGCGCACCGGCCGGACACCGGCGTCGCCGCGTCCGCGACGGTTTCCGATCGTGATGACATTTCTGACCCTCATCGGCCTCGCGATATCACTTTACCTGACCGTCGCCCACTACAGCCATGAGATCTCGCCGGTCTGCACGGAGAGCGCGACGATCGACTGTGCCGCCGTCACATCAAGCGAATATTCCGAATTTATGGGCATACCGCTGCCGGTATTAGGGATGGGGTTCTTCGTCGGATTTGGGGCACTGATCACTCCATGGGCCTGGCGGTCGGAGAAACCGGCCCTCCGCCGGGGCAGACTGTGCGCCACGCTCGCCGGAGTCGTCTTCGTGGTCTATCTGGTCAGCGCGGAACTGATCGTTTTGGGAAAGATCTGCCTCTGGTGCACGGCCGTGCACATCGTCACCGTCCTGCTGTTCGGTCTCGTGGTCGCCGACGAATACCGGCGGATCGGGCAGGCGTCCGGAGCGTTACGAAAAGTCAGGCAGTGAGAGTGTCGTCACCGGGGAGCTGCGGATGGGTAAGGGCATGCGGCACAGAGCGGCCAGGGAACGGCTCGCCGAGGCGCACAGGAGAAAGGCGGTCGGCGACCGGCGGCGGAAGATGCTGGTGGGTGTGCTGGGCGGTCTCGTCATGGCCTCGGCGGCCGTGATCGTCGTGGTCGCCGTCGCCGGCAAGGTGAGCGGAGGCGACCGGAGGGCCGTCGCCTATCGGGGACCGCTGGCTCCGGTCTCCCGCCAGGCGGACGGGTCGATCCTCATGGCCAAGAAGGGCGTGACCGGCCCCACTCTCGAAGTCTTCGAGGACTTCCAGTGCCCGTCCTGCAAAAGACTTGAGGAGGCGGCGGGTGACGCGATCAAGAAGGCCGCCGCCGACGGGAAGGCCAGGGTGATCTTCCGGCCCTTCCAGCTTTTCCGGGCGCCCGCCCAGCCGGAGCCCGCGCCGTCCGTCTCCCGCCGCGGCGCGAACGCGGCCCTGTGCGCGCCGGCCGACAGGTGGGCCTCCTACACCAAGACGCTGTTCGCCTACCAGCCGGAGGAGGGCCGGGAGGGGTTCGAGAACAGGGAGTTGCTGAACTGGGCCAAGGACCTCGGTTTCCGCACCCCCGAGTTCGAGAAGTGTGTGACCGGCATGCAGAAGGCGGGGGACGTCGACAAAAGCACCCGCTACGCCCAGGAGCAGAAGGTGGGCAGCACCCCCACCCTGAAGCTCAACGGGCGGGCGCTGGCCCAGGAGCAGGTGAACGGGCTGCTTTCCGACCCGGCCGGCCTGGAGCGGATTCTCGCCGGCGCGACCTCCGCCTCCGACACCTCCCAGGGAACGAGCATCTCACCGCCGTCGGGGAAGGGGCAGGGCTGAGCCGAGGGCCGGATCAGGGGCTCAAGCGCTCAGAGGCTCACAGGAAGGCCCTCCCTCCTTGCGCCCTTTCGGCACGGTCCGCTCGGACGGACCTCCGATCGCGGCCGTGCCGGGAGGGCGGCGCCGGAAAGACGGGCGTCACACCGGAAAACCAGTGCCGGAAAAGCCGGAACCCCGGAAAAGCGGCGCCGGGAGCGCGATGCCGGAACGCCTCACCGTCCGGGTGACATCACCTCGCGGACACCTTCCGAGCCCCTTCGGGAGAGCTTCCACTCTCTTCTGCGCTACATATCTGACATCCAACACATAAAGCAAAAAGCATCATCGGCCGCTGTGATAAAACTGGTCCCTGCTTTCGGAAAGAGGACTCCGCCGCGAGCGGCGGTCTTATCTGCCGTCGACGGCGGGAGACAGAGTGACAGCTCACCGGTCTCACGGAGAACTCCACGGCTGGCCCGCCGGTACTCTTCTCGCCCGGCTCACCGAGGAAGACCGCCGCACGCTTCTGGGGCTCGGCACCCACCGGTCATACCCTTGTGGTCACACGCTGATCCGCCAGGGCGACGACCCCGAAGCCGTCTATCTGCTGCTCGACGCCCTGGTGACCGTCACCGCCCGGGTGGAGAACGGCATCGAGACCCTTGTGGCCATCCGGGTGAGTGGTGACATCGTGGGCGAAATGGCGGTAATAGACAGCAGTACCCGATTTGCCTCGATCTCCACCTGCCGCAGGTCGCTGATCAGCCGGGTGGCCGGCCCGGTCTTCATGAACTATCTGCACGGCCATCCGGCCGCCGCCGTGGTGCTCAACCGGATCCTCAGCGAGCGCCTGCGCCAGGCCAACCGGCGACGGCTCGACTTCACCGGCTACGACGTGGAGGTACGGCTCGCCCGCGTGCTGCTGGAGCTCACCCGGCTGCACGGCCGGCAGCTGCCGGAGGGCGTCGACGTCGGCGTCCGGCTGTCCCAGGCCGAGTTCGGCGCGCTGATCGGCGCCAAGGAGGGGTCCGTCCAGCGGGCGCTGCGCCGTCTGATGGCCTTGGACCTCGTCCGGACCGGCCATCGCCGGGTGCTGATCCTGAATCGCGAGGCCCTCACGGGTTTCGCGGACGTCAGCACACATACATAAAACAGACTTTTATCTCTATATCTCTTAACCCAACTTTTGACGGCTTTCATCTCGCCGGCCGGTGACAGGGTTTCCCGACAACTCCCAACCATCAGTTCTGGAGACACGGATGCGCGATTCCGTCATGCCCAAAATCCGGCCGATGCTCTCGGTGGACATGGAAGACTACGGCGGGCGCAACGCGGCCCAGCAGAACGAGGCCCAGCGCGGGCTGCGCCACGTGCTGCACACCGCCACCCGCGGAGCCAGGCTCGCCCTCGACGAATGGGCCGTCCAGTGGTCGGGGGACGGCGGCTTCGCCGTACTGCCCGGACAGACACCGGTCCGGACACTGGCCGAGACGTTCGTCCAGGAACTCGACGTGGCCCTCGCCACCCACAACGGCCGCCCGCGTCCGGAGCCCTGGACCCGCCTGCGGCTCCGGCTCGCGCTGCACGAGGGACCGGTCAGGACCGACGGCGCCACCGGCGTGCCCGGCTCACCCGCCGTCCAGGTCAACCGCCTGGCCGACGCGGACGCGGCGCGGACGGCGCTGGCGAGCTGCCAGGGCGCGAACCTCGTCGTGATCGTCTCCGAGCGGATCTTCGACGACTACCTGACCGACGGCTACGGCCGGCTCAGCCCCGCCGAGTTCCGCCAGGTACGCGTCCGGGGCAAGAGGAAGGAGACCTACCTCGCCTACCTGTACGTCCCGGGCTGCGACCTCTACACCGTCCCCGCACTCGACCCCTTCGATCCCACCGCGCGCAACGAGGCGGTGCCCACGCCCGGTGGTCCCCCCGCGCCCGAAACGCCGCGGGCCCGGTCCATCGTGTACGGCTCGGCGCACACCATCAGCGACTCCGTCGTCAACGAGACCCACCAAGGCGGCTTCACCATCGGCGACATCACCCTGAAGCGGCGGTGAGGCCCCATGGGCGAGACCGCGGCGGAACCCCCGGCCGGAACGCCGGAGGCCGAGGCCGCCACCCCCGCACCGGAGCCGCCCGCACCGGCCACGATCCGGCGGGAGAAGGCGCCCGAGGTCTTCCTGGAGGACGACGACGACCCCGACCTCGACCTGCCGCTCAGCACCCGGCTGCCCGACGAGGACAGGGAGCGCCGGCTGCGTGAGGAGAGCCTCGACGGCCTGTGCTCCACCGGCGTCGTCCACGGCTCGGCGCATCGCATCGTGGGAGGCGCCCTCTTCGAGACTCACAGCGGCCACATCAACATCGGGCTGCCCGACTCCGGGCCGATCACCCGGGTCTACCCGGTCGGCGACGAGGACGCCGCCCGGATCCGCGACACCTTCGTGGACGGGGAGAGCCGCAGACGCCTCGTCGAACGACTCCGCGGCGAGCGGGTCGTGGTCCTGGCCGGGCACGCCGACGGCGGCAGGGGGTACACCGCCCAGGCCGCACTCCTTGGGTGGGCCCACGGTGAGCATCGGGAGAGGAAGGAACGTCACACCGCGCTGCTGACGGTGAGCGGCGACCCGGCCTATGTGAAAACCGACGACCTGCGCGAACGGACCGGCTACGTGCTGGACGCCACACGGGCCGGCTGGACCAGGCGCAACCCTCAGGAGGTCCTCCGGCACCTCGGCCACCTCGCGGAGACGCTGTCCGGCCGCTTCGTCGTCCTGACCGGCCCCGGCGGCCTGCCCGGGCACCCCTCGGTCCTCCACGACCCTCCTGAGCCCGTCCAGGTGTTCGAGCGCTGGCTGAAGTACGAGCTGACCAGGACAGGCGACGGCGACCTGTTCGCGGCCGTCCACCGGATGGAGGGCCTCGCGGAGTTCGCCGCCGAGCGGCGCCCTCCCGCCGAGGGTGCCGGGCTGGCCAGGGAGACGGCCGCCGTCCTGCGCCGGGGTGGCGAGCTCCGCGACGTCACGGCCGGTCTGCCCGGTGAGCTCAGGAAGGCCGCCCGTGAGCTGCTGAACGACGGGCACCCCCTGCCGCAGCGCTGCTTCCTCATCGCCTCCGCGGTGCTCAACGAACTGCCCGTCATCACGGTCTCGCGGGCGGCCACGCTGCTGGTGGAGCTGGTCAAAGGTGAGCACCCCCCGGCCGAGAGCCCCGAGCCGCCGGCCTGGGAATGGCTACCCGAATGGCTGGATCACGCCCAGGCAGACTGCGGCCGGGACGACGACGCGCGGGGGATCCGCCGGGTCCGCCTGCGCAGACCCCACCTGGCCGCCGCCGTTCTGGAGGTTGTCTGGCAAGAGGGTCAGAGCGTCCGCGACCCCGTGCTCACCTGGTTGAAGAACCTGTCGGCGCACCCCGCCCGCGACGTGCGGATCAAGGTGGCTCACGCGATCGGCCGGCTGGCCACCTACGACTTCGACGTGATCGACGAGGAGTTCCTCCAGCCGTGGAGCGGCCAGACCGCGCGGCAGAGTGAGCAGTGGCTGGCCGCGTGGGCGTTCGAGGCCGCCGCGCACGCCGAGAGCACCTCGGGCCGTGTCCTCGAACGCCTGCGCCTGTGGTCCTCCAAGGAGGCGGCCAAGAAGCGTACGGTGGCGGCGCGGGCCTATGGCTCCCGCATCGGCGTCGACTGGATCGAGGAGGCCCTCGCGGCCTTCCGCCGGATCGTGCTGCGCTCCTCGGTCCAGCAGAGATACATGCAGGACGCGGTGGCCCGCTCGCTCACCGAGGTGTACACCCGCCAGACCGCGCCGGCCATCCTCGGCGAGCTCGCCCGATGGGCCGAGAGGAAGCATCCGGCGCTGCGCCGCACCGCGGCACTGGCCCTGACCCGGCTCGCCTCGGAAGGGGGGGACCGGCGCAGCAGGCTCCGCCCGGAGGAGTTCGACGACGAGCTCTGGCCCCGGGTCGAACGGCACCTGGTGAAGCTGTGGCTGAACGCGCTCGGCTGCGGGATCGTCCACCGCGACCCGCGGAACGTCACCGGCCCGCCGATCCACGAGGCCTGGACCGCCTTCGCCACCTGGGTGGGCGCCTGGGACAGGACGTCCGGCCGCCACCGCGCCGTCATCGAACAGGTCTTCTCGGACGGCGAGCGCGAACTGCGCGGGCCGCTCCGGCTCCACCTGCACCACTGGTTTCGCGGACAGACGATCGGCGCCGGTCTCGGCCGGCGGCTCTATCACCTGATGAAAGGCGACATCGCCCCATGAGACTCCTCCGAAAGATCTGGAACCGGATCCGTCGCACCCCCGCGGCGGCCCCTCACGCGTGCGTCGACGCCGAACCCTACAACCCGGTCATGCTCACCCACCGCTTCATGCAACCCCCTCCCCGCCCGTGTGACCACCCCCTGGACGAGGGGCTGCACGTCACAGACGAGGGGCTGGTCATCGAGACCCCGGCGCGCGGCGACGCCCTGACCTTCACCGTCACGGTGTGGTGCTCCTGGTGCGCCCAGCCGAAAGCCGGTCACCCGGACGGCGGTCTGCTGCCGGAGATCGACGCCAAGCGGCCGGCCGCGCACCGGCGCCTGCACGACGTGGTGCGCGCCACGGCGCGCGGATTCGACGCCGACCTCGCCCAGCAGGCCGAGGAGGCGATCGAGAAGGAGCTGACCGCCGCCTTCCTGGCGCCGATCCACGACTGCGACGACGTGACCGTCAGATGCTCGGTCCGCGCCTGGGTCACGCTCGGCGAGGAGGTGCTGGAGTACCAACGCGGAGTCGGCCGGGACCTGCTGGAGAGCCGGGCGCGGCTCGCGCTCACCCGCGCACACGTGGAGCGGCTGAGCGGGGAGCGCGATCTGTGGCTCGGCTTTCTGGAGGAGAGCGCGAAGAACTGGCGCAGCCGCTTCGCCGTACAGCTCGCCGAGCACCCCGTGAACATGGCCGCCACCATGGGCGTCATGGAGAGCGAGCGGCGTGAGGAGGCCGACCGCTTCCTTTCGCTGGTGCACAACGTGGTGAGGGCCCAGCAGGCCGTCAACGTCTTCGACCTCGTGACCGACAGCGAGAGTGCCCTGCGGGTCGCGCTGGAACAGCTCGGCGTACGCCTCCCCGAGCCCTCGTCCGACCTGCCCTGGGAGCGGGTGTGAACGGCACGCACCGAGCGGCCGGGCTGGTCTGCGCCCTGCTGGTCGCCGGGTGTTCCTTCGCCGATCCGGGGACGGCCGGCGGCACACCGCGGCCGGGCGCCGCCTGCGCGGCACTCGGCGTGCTCGCGCGGGACAAGACACCGACCGCGTATGAGCTGGTCGTCGTGATCGACCGCAGCGCGTCCATGCGGGACACCGAGTCCGGTGACGTCCCCGACTGGTACACCGCGATCTTCGGTGGCCGGGGGGTGGCGCAGGCGGACGGCTCCATCAGCTTCGGCGCCGCGGAGAAGGCGCTGATCCCGTTCCTGCCGACCCCCGCCGTCGTCAAGGTCGGCGCCCTCGACGGCGGCAGGCGGATCGACTGGCGGGGCACACCCGTCTACCTCCCCCGGATGACCGGCGGCCAGGCCGGCAGAAAGGAGTTCGCCGGCAACACCGGCGCCTGCCTCCGGCACCTTTTGGAGGAGGCGACCCGCTCCCCCGCGGCCACGGAGGGGACCAACGTCATGGCCGCGTTCCAGATCGGGGCACGTCTCTCGGGCGCGGCACGGCGAACCCTGGTGGTGGCGACCGACGGGCTGTCCACGACCGGCTGCGCCGACCTGCGTGCCACCGCGATGCGCGACCTCGCCCACGCCGATCGCGTCGTCAGGTCCTGTACGGCCCAGCAGGCCGTCCCGGAGCTGACGGGCTGGGAGGTGCGCCTGCCCTGGGTCGGCGGCGTGGGGGCCGGGCACCCCGAGCCGCAGGAACCCCACCTGGAATGGCTGCGCCACCTGTGGACGGGTCTGTGCGCGGAGGCGACGGGGGCGGCGAGCGGGTGCACCGTCGGCTCCGAGACGCCCCCCGCCGCCGCCGAGGGGACGCACCCCGCCCCGCAGGGGGCCCACGACGTCGCGATCACGTTCCGCAACGTCGAACAGGCCCCCAGCGCGGTCCAGGTGGAGCGGCTCCCGGGCGACCTGCTGTTCGCGACCGGCTCCGACGCGCTGTCGCCGGAGGGCCGCGAGAGGCTGGCCTCCTTCGCCGCGAGGGTCATCCCCAAGGCGCCGGAGTGGCTGGAGGTCGTCGGCCACACCGACGACCGGGGGGACGCCGCGTACAACGCGCGCCTGTCGATGAAGCGGGCCGAGTCGGTGCGCCGGGTGCTCACGGAGGCGGGCGTGACCGGCATCCGGGTCATGGGACTGGGGGAAAACCGGCCGGAATGCCCCGGGACGACCGAGGAAGACCGAAAGTGCAATCGCAGGGTGGAGATCAAATACAAGGTGCGTGGATGAGATGTCCCCCGAGCAACCCCCCGCCGAGGCGGCGCTCAACGGCCGGATCGTGCCGGCCGGCGAGGCCGAGGCCCGGCCCGTCCACCTGTGCCATCACGGCTGTGACTGCTGGCAGCGCAACTTCGCCGAGTATCTACGGACCACGCCGGACCGCGGGGCCGAGCAACTGGACAACGTCGAGTCGCACGCGCTCCTTGAAGCCAAGAACCGGGCCGCGCGCCTGGTGCGCCGGCACGCCGGGGAGATGGACGCGGGCCGGCGGCGGCTGATCGAAAGGCACCAGAAGGCGCTGGCCGCCCTGGACCGGCTCAGGACGATCGTCGAGGGAGGCGGAGCCGGCGGCGCCGTACGGGCCCTGGAACGGCTGCACGCCGAGCGCGCCAGGACCTCGACCCCGCGCAGGCCGCTCTGGCTGCGGATCATCATGCTGCCGACGGTCGTCGCGGTCGGCGCCTTCGACACCTGGTACTTCCGCGACATCTTCCAGAAGTTCGTCGGCAACGCCGACATCTCCGGCCTGGAGCAGGTGCTCACGTTGTTTCCCGGCCTGACCCTGACAATCGGCATCGTGATCGCCGGGACGGTGCTCGGCGGCCCGCTGCACCGCGCCGCCCGGCTGCACGCCGAGCGCCAGGCCGGGCGTGAGGGGATCAGACGGGCGCTCGCCGGCGTCGGTCCCTGGCTGCTCCGTCTGCTGCTGCCCGGCATGCTCCTGCTGGTCGCCGCGAGCTGGGCGGTGTACCGGGCACGGGAGGCGAACCTCACCTCCGCACAGGAGGCGGGCGAGGTGACCCAGCTCGCGCTGCCCGTCGACTTCGTGACGATCCTGATCGTCACGCTCACGCTGTGCGCGCTGGCTCTGAAGATCGTGGCCTACGATCCGTACGCCGCCGAGGAGTCCGCCGCCCGCCGGCGCGACCGGGTCACCCGGCTGCTCGTCGCCTGGCATCTGCGCAGGACGGCCACCCGCGTCACCGGCAACGCCCTGGCCTGGAGCGACCTGTGCGCGCTCCGCGACGACCTGGTGAGCGGGATCTCCGAGCGGTACGGCGACGCCTACCGGTTCATGATGTACGCACGCGGTTTCCACGAGAAGGCGGGCAGCCTGCCACCGACCTTCTCCACCGGGGAGCGCGGTCCGTCCCTGCGGGAGCGCATCCAGCCGGAACTGACCGGGGTCGTGGGACCCGAACCGGACTTCGGCGCCCTGCGCCAGGTCGAGGAGGCCATCGAGAACCATCGGCCGCATTCGCTGCAGGAGGAGACGGCCCGGCTGCGGGATCGCCTGGTCGGCCAGCGCTCCCCCTCCTCGCTGCTCTCCTCTCCGCCCGCGCCACCCGGCTCGTTCGAGACCACCGGGAACGCGCGGACCGGCGGCACACGGCCGGCGACGCCCCGGCGTCCCGGGACGCCGGGCACGGTGACCGGCGACACAGCGGGCGGCTGGAACGACCGGGCACCGTGAACGGCGACACCGCTGACGCGGAAAGGCGGGCGGGGGCGGTGCCCGGCCGGCGAGACGGGACAGAGAGGGGGGCCGTACCCGGCCGGTGGGACGGGCTCGGGCTCGGGTTCAGTGGACGGGCTCGGGCTCGGAGTCGGAATTGGCGGGAGACTGGTCGAACTGGGTGCGGTACAGCTCCTCGTAGCGACCTCCGGCGGCGAGCAGGTCGGTGTGCGTGCCGCGCTCGACGACCCGGCCGTCCTCGATCACGAGGATGAGATCCGCGGCCCGGACGGTGGAAAGCCGGTGCGCGATCACCACCGAGGTTCGCCCGGCCAGGGCCTCCCCCAGGGCCTCCTGCACCGCCGCCTCGGAGGTGGAGTCGAGGTGGGCGGTGGCCTCGTCGAGGATGACCACCCGGGGGCGGGCCAGCAGGATCCGGGCGATCGTCAGGCGCTGCCGCTCACCGCCGGAGAGGCGGTACCCGCGCTCGCCGACGACGGTGTCCAGGCCGTCGGGCAGCCCCGCGACGAGTTCGGCGAGACGGGCGCGGCGCAACACCTCCCACAGCTCGTCCTCTGAGGCCTCCGGCCGCGCCAGCAGCAGGTTGGCGCGGACAGACTCGTGGAACAGGTGCCCGTCCTGGGTCACCATGCCGAGCGTCTGGCGAATCGACGCGGCGCTCAGGTCGCGGACGTCCAGGCCGGAGAGCCGCACGGCGCCGCTGTCGACGTCGTAAAGACGGGCCGCCACCTGGGCGATCGTCGACTTGCCCGCGCCCGAGGAGCCCACCAGCGCCACCATCTGCCCCGGCTCGGCGCGAAAGGACACCTCATGCAGCACCTCGACCCCGCCACGCGTGTCGAGGGTCGCGACCTCCTCCAACGAGGCCAGCGACACCTTGTCCGCCGACGGGTAGCCGAAGCGGACCCTGTCGAACTCCACCGACACCGGCCCCTCGGGCACCAGCCGGGCGTCCGGCTTATCGGTGATCAACGGCTTCAGATCCAGGACCTCGAAGACCCGCTCGAAGCTCACCAGGGCGCTCATCACCTCTACCCGCGCGCTGGCCAGCGCGGTCAGCGGGGCGTACAGGCGGGTGAGAAGCAACGCGAGCGCGACGACGGCGCCGGGTTCGAGCTGCCCCCGCAGCGCGTAGAACCCGCCAAGGCCGTAGACGAGGGCCAAGGCGAGCGCCGAGACCAGCACGAGCGCGGTGACGAACACCGACTGCGACATCGCCGTGCGCACCCCGATGTCGCGCACCCGTCTGGCTCGCGCGGCGAACTCGGCCGACTCTTCCGCGGGGCGGCTGAAGAGCTTGACAAGGGTCGCCCCAGGGGCGGAGAACCGCTCCGTCATCTGTGTGGTCATCGCCGAGTTGTGGGTGGCCGACTCGCGTTCGAGCCGCGCCAGCCGGGTGCCCATCCGCCGCGCGGGCAGGACGAACACCGGCAGCAGCACCAGCGCGAGCAGGGTGATCTGCCAGGAGGTCCCCATCATCACGACAAGCGTGAGTACGAGCGTCACGAGGTTGCCCGCCACCCCCGACAGGGTGTCGCTGAACGCCCGCTGCGCGCCGATGACGTCGTTGTTCAGCCTGCTGACCAGCGCACCGGTGCGGGTGCGGGTGAAGAAGGCGATCGGCATGCGCTGCACGTGGTCGAACACGGTGGTGCGCAGATCGAGAATCAGCCCCTCGCCGACGCTCGCCGACAGCCAGCGCGTCACCAGGCCGAGCACCGCCTCGGCCACCGCGATGACGGCGATGAGCGCGGCGAGCCCGATGACCGGACCGGTTTCGGAGCCCTCGACGATGGCGTTGACGATCCGGCCTGCGAGCACGGGGGTCGCGACCGCGAGCACCGCCGTGGCGACGCTGAGCAGCAGGAACCACACCAGCAGGCGACGGTGAGGGCGGGCGAACCCGGCGATGCGCCGCAGCGTCGCCCTGGAGAACGGCCGCCGGTCGTCTTGGGCGTTCATCGCGTGGTACATCGACATCCACGCGGTCACTTCCATGTCCATCGGTTGTCTCCGGGGGGATCAGGCGTGCGCCGGGTCTTTGGACCGGCTCTTCGAACAGGTTTGCGGACGGGATGAACGATCTCATCCGCCACCGACAAAATCGGCGGGGCCCTCGGACAGGGGTCACATCGGCGTCGTTCCGGGCTTTCCGGCGCCTTCACACCCTCCGATGGGAGTCCGGCGTCTCCCGGAGGCGCCGGACTCGCGGGCCGCCGTGACACCCGCGTCGTTCCGGGCGACGGCACACACGAACCCTAGAACCTCAATTTTGGTTGAGGTCAAATCCGGCGCCCTCACCCCCTTGAGGCCACGCCCAGCCCCCACGAACCACGTCGGGCCTTCTTGAGGTCACGTCCGATTTCGCCTCACACTGCCGCCCCGCACTCCTCTCCCCGCCCTCTCCTCTCTTCCCCCCTTCTCCTCCGTCACCTTCCCCGGTGCCCGCCGTACGGCACAGCCCGCAGAGCTCACCCCGGCGCAGGCCGCCCCCTGTGAACCACGTCACAAACTGGGCAAGAAAAACGACATAAGGTATAAATAGTGACAAAGGACCTTGTGTTTAGGGGGGCGTCCTCCGGTGAACCGTCGGGTGATCGCAAAGAACCGGTCACCGAGACTCCCCGGAACCCCCGCCGGTCACTCGCACCCCGAACACCCCGGTCTTCCTTCAGTCACCCACCCGAAAGCCGCGCCATGAGTCAGGACAGCAACAGCGCACACGCCGTCTTCGAGATCGACCTCACCCTTGAGGAGACCCGCCGACGGGCCGCGTTCATGACGGCACTGGAGCCGAGCTGGGACCCGGCCGCCGCGATGCGCGCCGAGGATGAGGCCTACGACCTCCTCTACTCCGGCCTCGACGAGCGGCAGCGGGAGATCCACGACATGCTCGTCGCGACCGGGGTCCTCCCGCGAAGGGGGCCCGGCCATGCTGCCTCTTGACCCACACGCCGACCTGGGGCGCAGGGCCTGGGTGCCCTGCCCCGGATGCCGCGACGACCGCGACTGCGGCGACTGCACCGGAGGCCGGAACTGCGGGACGCACTGGCGCTATCTCATCGGCACCGCCGGAAGCCTTCTCCACCTGCAGTGCCCCGGGTGCACCCACCTGTGGAGCCACGAGACCGGCTTCGGCGCGGGAGGCTCCCGGCCGTTCTGACGCCGCCACGCCAAAACCCCCGGCACTCCCCAACCGTTCCTCTGACACTTCCAGCACCCCGACACTCCCGCCGCCCGGCACCCCAGCGCCTCGACACCGACGGTCGGCGCGGACGCCGACGGAGACACCCCGAACCCGCCCCGGCGCCGGGCGGCGGGACTCACGCGCCCGTCGCGGTCACCGGCCCTCGCGGGCGGCCCGTTCCCGGGCGGGTGACGAGACCGGCGGGGCGACAGCGCCCGGAACCGTCGCGAGGGCGGCCAGGGTACCGGCCGCGGCGCTCCTGACCCGCGCGCTGTCGTCGTCCAGGCAGGCGGTCACCGCGCCGACGAGGGCGGGCACCGCCGCCCGGAGGTCAAGGACGGCCCGCGCAACGAGCGCGTCGGCGAGCTCGTCGTCCCAGGCGTCTCCGTCCTCGGCGAGGATCGCCTCCAGCGTGGCGGCGATCTCCGCCTCGCGCCCCCATGGGAAGGCCGCCGCCCGAAGCTCACCCTCCGGCACCTGAGGGGCGGACGCCTCGGTCACCTCGCAGAGAAAGCCGAGGAGCACGGCGCGCAGCGGCGCGGCCTCGAACGCCCCCCGCTCGGCGGGGGCGGCGCCGAGCCCGGCCGTGCGGGGGTCGGCCAAAAGGCCCGCCACGACCAGGGCCGCGGGCGGGGTCACCGTCCAGATCGTGCCCTGGTGGATCACCGCGCCGAACAGGTGATCAACGGCCCTGGCCCGCGCCGCGGCGTCGTCACCGACCAGGGCACGCAGGTGCCCGGGGGTGTCCGACGCCGGGCCGTAGGCGTGGAACAGCCGTGACCAGTCGACCTCCGCCACGGCCGCCCATCCGGTTCGCATGCGGTCGATTGTGCACCATCTTCCGGACGGCCGGCCCCAGCCCGCGGACGGCGGCCTCAGACGGCGGTTCCGCCCCTGAAACGACAGACTCCCGGCGGAACCGGAAAGGGACGGCGGGGCGGGCACCGGGCCCGCCTCGCCGGCTCTTTTCACCTCCGGGTCACCCGGCCGCCCGCAGGTCCGGCACGACCTCGGCGCAGATCTTCTCGAACAGCACGGGGTCGACACCCCCCGGCCCCGGATACAGGAAGACGAACTCCGTGATGCCGATCTCGCGGTACCTCCCGACGAAATCGCGGAACGCCTCGACCGAGGCGAACGGCCTGTCGGCGGTGAACCCGGCGAGGAACGAGCGCCGGATGGAGGAGGGATCACGCCCCTGTTCGGCCGCGTATTCGTCCAGCAGGGCGGCCCGGCGGGCGGTGGTTCGTACCGCCTCCTCCTCCGACAGCGTGACGCCGCGGCGCATCTGCGAGAAGAGCGTGCCGTAGGAGCTCCAGGTGTCGGCGTGGCGGGCCGCGACACGCAGCGTACCCGGGACGTGCGCGGCGATCGTCAGGGGCACCGCCGGCTGAACCGGCGCGGGGGCCCGGACCGTGCCGGTCGCCTGGTAGTACGCGCCGGCGTAGTCGAAGGTGTCCTCGGACAGCATGCCCCGGACGATCTCCACGTACTCGCCGAATCTCGCGACCCGTTCGTCCTGTCCCCAGAGCGGCACCCCGCAGGCCGCGTGGTCGGCCGGGTTGCCGCCGGCCCCGAGGCCCAACACCAGGCGGCCGGCGGACATGTGGTCCAGGGTCACCGCCTGCTTGGCCACCATCGCCGGTCCGCGGAAGGGCATGCCGCTGACGAGCGGCCCCAGGGTGGGCCGGGTGGTGGCCGCGGCCATCCCGGCCAGCAACAGCCAGGCGTCGAAGCGCGGCCGGACCGCCCTGCCCTCGACGATGGAACTCCAGACGTGGTCGCCGGCCCACAGGCTGTCGAGCCCCAGGCGCTCGAACCACTCCCATCGGGCGGTCAGCTCCGGCCAGGGCTCCGCCTCGTAGGTCATCACGCCGAAGGTGAGGGGGTGACCGGTCACATCTCCTCCACGTGGAACACCCCGGACTTGGCGACGCCGCGCACGGCGCCGGGCCGGGCAAGCACCGTGATGTCGGCCAGCGGGTCACCGGCCACGATCAACAGGTCGGCCCGTCTGCCGACGGTGAGGGTGCCGGTCTGCCCGGCGACGCCCGTCAGCTCGGCCGCCGTCCTGGTGGCCGACACCAGGGCGTCCATCGGGGTCATCCCGTACCGCACCATCAGCTCCAGTTCCTCGGCCCCGGACCCGTGCGGCACGACGCCGGTATCGGTGCCGAAGGCGATGCGGACCCCGGCCTCGACCGCCCGCCGGAAGCTTGCGGTGTGCGCCTCGACGACCGTCTCGACCTTGGCCAGCATGTGCGCGGGCACCGAACCCGGCTGCCGTTCGGCGCGGCGGCGGATCCACACCGGAGCCAGCAGGGTCGGCACGAGGTAGGTCCCGCGGCGGACCATCGCCGCGATGGTCTCGTCGTCGAGGAACATGCCGTGCTCGATCGAGTCGACTCCGGCCTCGACCGCGAGGCGGATGCCGCCCGCGGAGATGGCGTGCGCCGCCACGGGCTTACCCGCCGTGTGCGCCACCTCGACGGCGGCCACCACCTCCTCGCGGGAGAAGCCCACCGTTCCCGGGCCACCGTGGTCGCTCATGACCCCGCCCGAGGTGTAGACCTTGATCTGGTCGGCGCCCGCCCGCAACAGCTCACGGGCCGCCCTGCGGACCTCGTCGGCACCGTCGACGACGGTGCGGGGGTGTTCGGGGTCGGCCACCTGGGTGCAGACGCCCGACAGGGTGGTCTGGTCGCCGTGGCCGGCGGTCTGGGACAGCGCCGCGACGGCGATCTTAAGGTGGGGGCCGGGAAAGAGCCCCCGGTCCAGGGCCATCTTGCCCCCCAGGGGCATCCCGGACAGGTCGCGCACCGTGGTGAACCCGGCCCGCAGCATTTTCTCGGCGTTGACGTACCCCTCGGCCACACCCAGGCTGTACGGCGTGGCCAGCCGCTCGGCCAGGGTGCGCCCGGCGAGCGTCACCAGGTGGACGTGGCAGTCGATGAGGCCGGGCAGCACGGTGTGGGCGCTCGCGTCGGTCACGGTCGCGCCCGCCGGAACGGGGAGGTCGCGCCCGATCCCGGTGATGACCCCGTCGTCGCCGACGACGACGGTCACTCCCTCCACCGGGTCGGCCCCGGTCCCGTCGATCAGCCTGCCGCACCGGATCACCCTGGTCATCGGCCGGCCTCCTGCTCACAGGCGCGGACGGTGAGATCGACGGGGTTGCGGACGAGGTAGGCGATCGGGCAACGCTGTTCGCCCTCGGCGACGAAGGCGGCGATCTCGTCCGGGCTCATCTCCGCGGCGTCGATCCGTACGTACGCGGTCAGCTCGTGGGGGTGGATCGGACGGTCGCCGGGCACCTCGAAGAACCCGGCGTCGTTGTTGCGGGCGACCACCCGCACGCTGACCCGGTCCAGTGGCAGGCCGCGCATGGCTGCCAGGCACAGATAGGTGTGCGTCAGGCAGGTGCTGATCACCCCGCACAGCAGCTCAGGCGAGCTGGGACCGAGGTTCCAGCCGCCGATGTCGGCGCCGCCGTCGCCGATGTACCGCCAGTCGCGGATGCGCAGCTTCCTGACCCCGGTGAGGTCGTCCGCGACGCACTCGGCGCCGATGGTCTCGTCCCAGTCTTCGGTCTTCGGGCGGCGGCGCGCGGCATCCCGCATCGCGGCGCCCTTGTGGCGCAGGTGGGTGGAGAGCTGGGCTGACACGGTCATGGAGAGAAGGTCCCTTCTGGACGTGGTGTCGGTCGGGTGGCGCCGTTCATCGGCCGGTACCGGGGGCCGCGGTCGTCCGCACGGCCGGCCGCCCGGGGCCGGCGGGCCGCACAAGGTGTGCCGCCGCCGCTGCCTCGACGTCGGCGACGGTCACCTCGATGCCGGTACAGGCCGCTTCGGCCGCCGCGGCGACGGCCCGGTAGGCGCGGCCCCGGTTGAGCGCGCGTACCGGGGCGACGGCCTCGACGAGCCGATCCTGAACCGGTTGCGGCCAGCGGCGTTCGTAGCGCAGCCGCGCGGCGCCCAGGTCGATGCCGGCCGAGCCCGCGTCCGCCCGCCGGGCCGCGGTGGCCTGTTCGTCCACGGCGCCGTCGCGGAGCACCACGCCATAGTCACGCTCGGCCGCCGCCGGCGACAGCAGGCCGGCCACGATGTCGGCCAGCACGTCGGCGGGCGGGCGGGTATAGGGGTCGCCGAGGCCGCCGCCGCCCGCGGTCTCGACGTCGAGGACCTCCCCGGCGTCGAGGCGCAGGACGTTGATGCGGCCGAGGTCCTGTTCGGTCGCGGTGCCGGGGTTGCGGACGGCGCGGGCCGGCGCACCGGCCCGCCCACCGTCCAGTCCCCAGGGCTGGAAGCGCATGCGCTCCATGCCGCGCACCGCGAACACGGTGGAGTCGGCCAGCGCCCGCAGGGTCAGGCGGATACCCGCCCCGCCGCGCCACCGGCCGGCGCCCCCGGAGTCGGGGCGGTAGCGGTACTGCTCGACGAGCAGCGGCGCCTCGTGCTCCAGCACCTCGTTGGGGACGTTGCGGAGCCAGCCCCCGGTGTAGCTGGTGCCGTCGATGCCGTCGAGGGCGGGCCTTCCGCCGGAGCCGCCGGTCAGCGGCTGGGCCACCGACACCCGGGTCCGGCCGGTGGACGCCTCGACCGACGACACCAGGACGATCGCCACCGCGCCGGAACTCGCGGCGGGGATGCGGCCGGGCAGCGCCTGAGCGAGGCAGCCGAGCACGCAGTCCATGATCCGGAAGAAGACGGCGGCCCGGACCCCGCACGCGGCGGCGGGACCGGGGTTGACCACGCTGCCCTCGGGCAGCTCCAGACCGATCGGCCGGACCAGGCCGGAGTTGTACGGTATCCCCCGGTCGATGGTGCAGAAGTAGTTGACCAGGGCGAGAACGACCATGTAGTGCCCGGCCTGCCCCCAGGTCGGCAGGTTGATCGCCTCGTCCGTGCGCGGGCCGGTGCCGGCGAAGTCGAGCGCCACGCGGCGCCCGTCGATCCGCATGGTGCAGCTGATCCGGGTCGGCGGTGCGTCGTCCGCGGTGCCCTCGACGTAGTCCACGAAGCGGTACTCCCCGTCGGGCAGCCCCTCCACGATGTCGCCCGCCCGCCGTTCGGCCTGGTCGAGCAGGTCGGCCGTGGCCGCGTGGACCGCCGGCAGGCCGTATCGCTCGGCGATCTCGTCGAGCCGGCGCTGCGCGGTGTGAAAGGCCGCGAGCAGGGCCTTCATGTCGCCCCAGTTCTGCTCGGGGATGCGGCAGTTGGCCATGATGGTGTCCAGCAGCGGCTGGTTGAGCACGCCCGCGTCGTACAGCTTCGCGGGCGGCACCCGAAGCCCCTCGGCGTAGACGTCGGTGTTGGTCCAGGAGATGCTGCCCGGCACCGAGCCGCCCACGTCGGAGGAGTGCACGAAGCCGAACGCGAAGGCGACCAGTTCGCCGCCGACGTACAGAGGCCGCCACATCCAGATGTCGGGCAGGTGGGTCACCAGGCCGCGGGTGCCGTCGGGGTCGTTGCTCACGCCGACGTCACCGGGGCGGTAGGGGCTCAGCGCGGCGATCGCCGGCGCGGCGGGGATACCGATCATGAGGTTTCCGGAGATCTCGGTCGGCGCGGCGAACACCTCCCCCTCGGGCGTCACCAGGCAGGTGCCGAAGTCGGCGGTCTGCTTGACGAAGACGCTGAAGCTGGTGCGGGTGATGTTCTCGGCCATCTCCTCGACGACGGCCTGGAACCGGTTGCGCAGGATCTCCAGGGCCACCGGGTCACTGCGCAGGGCCTTACCGGACATCGGCACCTCCGACGGTCGCGATGATGCTGTAGGTGGGGTCGACGAAGGCCGTGACACCGGCCGGAAGGTAGATGGTGGTGTCCGGGGCCTCGACGACCGCCGGTCCGGTGAGCCGGTCACCGGGACGCAGGTTGTCGCGCCGGTGCACCTCGGCGGCGACGAGCCGACCGCGCTCGACGATCTCGCGCCGGGCGGGCGGCTCCGGGATGCCCGGCGGAATCCGGGGGACGACGTCGGGTTTCGGGATCTGCCCGACGATGGACAGCCGGAGATTGCGGATCTCGACGGAGGTCTGGTCGTCGCGGATGCCGTAGGCGTCGGCGTAGGCGGCGACGAACCGCTCCCTCAGCGCGGCCACCGTCGGCGGGGTGTCCGGGGCCAGCGGCACGGCGATGGTGAAGGACTGCCCGACGAACTGCACGTCCGCGCTCGGCTCCAGGACGGTGCCATCGAGCTGCTCGCCCTGGTCGGCCAACCAGGCGGCGGCCTGCGTGGCCATGGTGTCGTACAGCGTGGCCAGCTCCGCGTCGTCGATGGCGTCCTCGGCGGCGCCCAGAGTGCGGACGAAGTCCTGGCGCAGGTTGGTGATGAGCGAGCCGAGGCCGCAGAGGGTGCCCGGCGACCAGGGGATCACCACCCGGCCGATGCCGGTCTCCTGGGCCAGCAGGGCGGCGTGCGTGGGCCCGGCACCGCCGTAGGCGACGATCGCGAAGTCGGCCGGGTCGGCGCCACGACGAGCGAGCAGGGGCATGAGCTGCGCGTACATCTTGACCGTGGTGACGTCGATGATGGCACCGGCGACGCGGAGCGCGTCGAGGCCGAGCGGGGCGCCGAGACGGGCGAGCGCGGCCAGCGCGGCCTCCCGGTCCAGGCGCAGCCCGCCCCCGGCGAAACCGCCGGCGTCCAGCAGGCCGACCGCGAGGTAGGCGTCGGTGACCGTGGGCTCGGTGCCGCCCCGCCCGTAGCACGCGGGCCCGGGGTCGGAGCCGGCGCTGCGTGGCCCGATCTTCAAAACTCCGGATGGATCGATCCAGGCCACCGATCCGCCGCCGGCACCGATCGAGGAGATCTCCACCGACGGGATGATGACGGGGAACTCCTCCAGTTTGCTGTCGGAGGAGTAGGGGACCGCCCCGTCGACGATCGCCACGTCGACGCTGGTGCCGCCCATGTCCAGGGTGATGAACCTCTCGATGCCGGCCTGGCGGGCGGCGGCGACGGCTCCGGTGACACCGGAGGCCGGGCCCGACAGCAGGGTCTCGACCGGCGCGCCGGCCGCCGAGGCCGCCGTCATGATGCCGCCGTTGGACTTGGTGATCCGCAGCGTCGCCGGTACACCGGCGGCGGCGGTCTTGTGGCCGAGCCGCTCGAAGTAGTCGGTCATCCGCGCGCCCACGTACGCGTTGAGGACGGTGACGGTGGCGCGTTCGTACTCACGCTGCTCGGGCCAGACCTCGTGGGACGCCGAGACGTACAGTTCGGGGAAGCGCTCGCGGATCCGGTGGACGGCGGCCCGTTCGTGCTCCGGATGGGCGTAGGAGTGCAGGAAGCAGACCGCCAGGGCCGAGACGCCCTCGGCCACCAGGTCGGCCACCGCCGCGGCCACCTCGTCGAGGTCCAGGGGGAGCACGATCTCCCCGTCGGCGCGCACACGTTCGCCGATCTCGCGCACGTCGGCCGGCGCCACGAGGCCTTCTGGGCGAACCGCGTGGAAGTTGATGGGCTCGGCCAGCCGCAGCCGCCCGATCGCCAGCAGGTCGCGAAAGCCCGCGGTGACCAGCAGGCCCGTACGGGCGCCGCCGCGCTGCAGGACCGTGTTCAGGGCGAAGGTCTGGCCGTGCGCGAAGTAGGTGATGCGCCGGGGGTCCACACCGTGACGGGTCACGAGGGTCCGGATGCCGGTCATGATGCCTTCGGCGGGGTCCGCGGGGATCGACGGAGTCTTCAGGGTCAAAAGTTCGCCGGTGACCTCGTCCATCAGCACCAGGTCGGTGAAGGTGCCGCCGATGTCGATGCCCAGCCGGTGCCCGGTCATGCGGATGCCTCGCAGTGCATGGTGAGTCCTTTCAACGTCGGGTGCCCGTACCGAGCGCGCGCAGCAGGCCGCCGGACCCCGCGACCACGGCCAGCAGGGCGACCGCGGCCACGGAGAACCCGATGAGGATCGCCGACAGCGCGGCCAGGGTCGGGTCCTGCGACTGCTCCAGGTACAGGAACATTTCGATGGGGAGGGTGGATTGCCCGGGACGGATCAGGAAGATCGACGTGTCGACCTCGTCGAACGAGGTGACGAACGCGAACACCCCGGCGGTGGTGAGCCCGATGCGCAGCTGTGGCAGGGTCACCCTGCGGAAGGTGGCGAACGGGCCGAGCCCGAGGTCGCGTCCCGCCTCCTCCAGGGCCGGGTCGAGGCCCGCGAGCGCCGCGCCGACGATGGACACCACGAACGGCAGCAGGATGAGCCCGTGGGCCAGCGCCACTCCGGCGACGGACCCGTAGAAGCGCGGGGCGGCCGTCACCAGGAGGACGAACAGCGCGAAGCCGATGACGATGCGGGGCACCGACAGCGGGGCGATGAACAGGGCGCGCAGCGCGGCACGCCCGGGGAAACGGTGGCGGTCGACGGCGTAGGCGGCGGCGGTACCGATGGACAGCGCCAGAATCGTCGCGACCGCGGCGACGAGCAGGGAGTTGATCAGGCCGGTGCGGAACGGCTCGTGGCGGAAGACCTCGCCGTACCAGCGCAGGGTCAGGCCGTCGGGCGGGAAGGCGCGCCCCCCGGAGGCGCTGAACGAGCCGACGAGCACGACGACGAGCGGCGCCAGCACGAACCCGAGGACCGCGGTCAGCCACACCGCGGCCAGCCATCGCCCGGCCCTCATCGCGTTCCTCCCCGCCTGCCCGCCTCGACCCTGCGGTTGAGGACGTTGAAGGTGGCCAGCACGGTCAGCGAGACGGCCAGCAGGACGATCGCCTGGACGGCCGCGAGCGGCCAGCTCAGCTGGGCGATGTTGGCGTAGATGAGCTCCGACAGCACCTGTACCCGGCCGCCGCCGAGCAGGGCGGGGGTCGCGAAGGCGCTGACGGTGAGAGCGAAGACGATCTGCGCGGCGGCCACCACGCCGGGCAGCGACAGCGGCAGCACGACCCGCCGGAACCGCTGGAGGGGGCCGGCCCCCAGGTCGGCGGCGGCCTCCAGCACGCGGCCCGGCAGGCCGCTCATGACGGTCATGAGCGGGAAGACCGCGAACGGCAACTCGACGTGAATGAGCGCGATGACCACGCCCGCTTCGTGGTACAGCAGACCCACCGGCGACATCGCCGCGATCGGGCCGTTGTCGGCCAGCAGGAGGATCCAGCCGTAGGAGCGCACGACCACCGAGACGAGCACCGGGGAGAACAGCACCAGCACCGCCGCGGCGAAGCGCACCCCGCGCCGCATGCGCGACAGCAGCCACGCGGTGGGGTAGGCGACGAGCAGGGTGAGGACGACGACCTCCAGGGCGATCCGCAAGGTGGTGCCCAGGACCCCCCAGTAGTAGCCGTCCGACAGGTAGCCGCTCCAGGTCGACAGGTCCAGCGGGGCCGTCAGCGCCGCCGTGGACTCACGCCGCGTGCTGTAGGACACCACCAGGAGCATCGCGGTGACGAACACCAGCGCCAGGTAGGCCACGGCGGGGGTGACCAGGGCGTAGGGGGTCCACGCGCGGCGGCGCCGGGCGCGCTGGGCGGACGCGGCGGCCCGGGGCGCGGTGAGCTCAGTGGTCATCGGGGGGCTCCTGTCCGGCCGGCAGCAGCACCGCCGCGTCCACCGGCCAGCTCGCGGTCACCGGCGTGCCGGCCGCGATCGGGCGCAGGGTGGGGCGGGTGTCCACGGTCACGCCAGGGCCGCCGTCCAGCTCGACCACGTATCGCATGGTGTTGCCGAGGTAGAGCAGGTCGGCGACCGTGCCCCGGGCGTTGTTGGGGCCCGTTCGCCCCTCGGTGTGGAGCTCGATGGACTCCGGCCTGACCATGACCGATGCCCGGCCGCCCGGCTCGGCCGCGACGTCGCCGTGCCGGGCCTCCACCACGAAGCCGCCGGCGTCGAGGATCACCCGGTCGCCGGTGCCGCGCATGACCCGCCCCTCGACGAAGTTGGTCTCGCCGATGAACGAGGCGACGAACCTGCTCGCCGGCCGCAGATAGATCTCCGGGCCGGTGCCGACCTGCTCGATGCGCCCGCCGTTCATCACCGCCAGGCGGTCGGACATCTCCAGCGCCTCGGTCTGGTTGTGCGTCACGCACACGAACGTGGTGCCGAGCTCGCGCTGGAGGTTCTTCAGCTCCCGCCGCATGTGGACCTGCAGCTTGAGGTCCAGTGCGGACAGCGGTTCGTCCAGCAGCAGCACCGGGGGGCGTTTCACCAGTGCGCGGGCGATGGCGATCCGTTGCGCCTGGCCGCCTGACAGCTGCGCCGGCCGGCGGTCGCGCAGGTGCGCGAGGCCGACCAGCTCAAGCATCTCACCTGCCCGTTTCCTGGCCTCGGCGCGGTCCAGTCGCTCGGCGCGCAGCCCGAACTCGACGTTCTCGGCGACCGTCAGGTGCGGGAACAGCGCGCCCTGCTGGAAGACCAGGTTGGTGGCCCGCCGGTGCGCGGGAACCTGGGTGATGTCCTGGCCGCCCAGGAGGATGGTGCCGGAGCTGGGGTGCTCCAGCCCGGCGAGCATCCGCAGCGTGGTCGTCTTCCCGCAGCCGCTCGGGCCCAGCAGGGAGAAGAACTCCCCGCTGCGGATGTCGAGGTCGACGTCGTCGACGACGATGACGTCGGCGAACCGCTTGCACAGTCGCCGGCATGAAACGTCCAACCGTTCCTCGACGGTCATGATCTCCCTCTTCGGTCGGCGCTCGCGCTACAGGTGGGCCTTGACCTCACGGTTCCAGGCGTCGGTGTATTTGGTCGTGGCGTCGGCGAGGGCGCCCCAGTCAAGCTGGATCGCCGATTCGACGGTCGACAGCTGGTAGGTCGGGATCGAGGCGTACTTCGGGTCGAGGGCGGCGCCCTGGACGAGCGGGATCGTGCCGGTGCCGGCGGCGTACCGGGCCACCGCGGCGGGGTCGAACATGGCGTTCATCACCGCCCGCGCCGCGGCCAGCTGTTCGGGGCCGCTGCCCTTGACGAGCTGGAAGCCCTCCGGGAAGGCCAGGACGCCCTCCTTGGGGGCGGCGAAGCCGATCGGGTCGCCGGCGTCGATCCAGGGCCGGGCCGTCCCCTGGAAGCCGAGGGTCAGCACGATGTCGCCGGAGGCGAGCATCTTGCGCTGCTCGTCGAGAGACTTGTACAGAGCGCGGAAGTGCTTGGCGCGCGCGGCCTCCGCGAACAGGCGCAACCCCGGGTCCATGTCGGCCTCGGAGCCACCGGACAGCTTCGACAGCAGGGTCAGGCCGTTGAGCGCGAACGACGGGGCGTCCCAGACCGCGACCTTGCCGCGGTATTTGGGATCGAGCAGGTCGCGCCAGGAGGTGGGCGGCTTGGGGAACGCCTTGGTGTTGTAGAGGATGCCCATGGCGTCCATCACCATGTAGGCGCCCAGGCCGTTGGCCGTGCGGTACGCCGGAAGCACCTTGGCGACGTTGGGCACGGTGGTCTCGTCGACCCGCTCCCACAGGCCGGCCTTGGCACCCTTGGCGAAGGCGTCGGGGTTGAAGAAGCCGAGGTTCAGCAGCGGGCGGCTGGGATCGATCTGTGTGGAGGCGACCAGCTTCGGATAGGTCTCCGCGTTCGTGCCCACGATGAACTCGACCGACAGGTCGGAGCGGGTCTTCGCCAGCTCGGCGACGACCTCCCTGGGCACGCGGTCCTGGCCCGCCGCCCATACGAACATGGTCAGCTTGGCGCCGCCGGCGCCGCCTCCGGAACCGGAGGCGCCGCAACCGGCCACGGCCAGCCCGGCGACACCCGCTCCGGCCACGCCCGCGAGCCGCAACAGACCCCGGCGGGACAGAACAGCATCTTGGATCGCGAACTCCGGCACAGCGCCCTCCACCCTCTCACCAGCTCCACCTTGAGCTTGGTATGCGAGGTAGCGTACGAGGATACAAGCTGGTATACAAGAGCTGTTGAAATTTTCCCCAAGACGAAGGACGGGCCGTGACCACTACCCCGCCGGCGGCTACCCCCCGCACCGACGTGTCGACCCCCCGCGCCTCGTCCTTCCGCGGCACCGCGGCCGAACTCCTGGTCGAGTGCCTGCACCGGGCCGGAGTGGACACGATCTTCGGTGTTCCGGGGGACACGGGGGTCGGCCTGTACGACGCCCTCTACCATCGCACCGACGCCGTCCGGCATGTCCTCGGCCGCGACGAGCGGCACGCCGCCGCGATGGCCGACGCCTACGCGCGGGTGACCAACCGCGTGGGCGTGGTGGAGGTGTCGAGCGGCGGCGGCACCACCTACGCCGTCGGCGGCCTGGGCGAGTCGTTCGCCGCCTCTGTGCCGGTCCTGCTGATCACCTCCGACATCCACGTCTCCAGCCGGGGCACGGGCGCGCTGACCGAGATCGACCAGACCAAGCTGTTCTCCGCGGTCACCAAGTGGTGCCACACCGTGGAGGACCCGGCCGAGATCCCGGGCGCGGTAGGCGAGGCCCTGCGGCAGGCGGTGTCGGGCCGGCCGGCGCCGGTCGCCCTGATCTTCCCCGAGAACGTCCTCGACGAGCCGGTGCGGGTGAAGGCATCCTCCTTCCCCGCCGAGACCACCTCCGTCCTGCCCGCCGAGCGGGCGGCGGCCGACCCGGCCCGGGTGACGGCCGCGGCGCGGGCCCTGGCGCAGGCGCGCCGACCGGCCGTGCTCGTGGGGTCCGGCGTGCATGTCTCCCAGGCGTGGCAGGCCCTGGCGGAGCTCGTCGAAAAGGCCGGCATCCCGGTCGCGACCAGCATCCACGGCAAGGGCGCCCTGCCCGACTCCCACCCCTGGCTGCTCGGTGTCGCCGGCGCCAACGGCGCCCGCGAGTACGCCAATGAGTACCTCCGCGAGGCCGACGCCGTCCTGCTGGTGGGCACCCGGGCCAACTCCACCGACACCAACGGCTGGACGGGCCCGTCCAAGAGCGGCCCGGCGGTCGTCGCGATCGACGTCTGCGCCGAGCGCGCCGGGCGCAACTACCCCGGCGCCATCCGGCTGACCGGCGACGCCCGCACCGTCATCGAGCAGATCACCGCAGCCCTGCCCCCGGTCGACGCCGGGGAGCGCGAGACGCGCCGCTCGTGGGTCGCCGACCGGCACGCCGCCTGGCGGCCCGCCCCGCCCGACGCCGCCGTCCGCGCCGAGCACGTCTCCCGCCTCTCCCCCCGCCAGGTGATCCAGGTCGCCAAGGAGGTCATGGGCGACTGCCTGGTCATCGCCGACCCCGGCACCCCCACCCCGAACGTGGCCTCCTACTGGGACGTCGACCGGGCGGGCAGGTCGGTGATCGTCCCTCGCGGACACGGCCCGATGGGGTACGCCATCCCCGCGGCCGTCGGGGCGGCGTTCGCCCGGCCCGGCGAGCCGATCCTGTCCATCACCGCCGACGGGAGTTTCGCGATGTCCTGCGGTGAACTGGAGACCGTCGCCCGCTTCGGTCTGCCGATCGTCTTCCTCCAGCTCACCAACGACAGCCTCGGCTGGATCAAGATGCTCCAGCATCTGTACGAAGGCGAGCGTTACTTCAGCGTGGATCCCGGCCCGACCGACGCCGTCCTCGTCGCCCAGGCGAGCGGGCTCCCGGCCGCCCGCGTCACCTCTCTCGACGAGCTGGCCGACGCCCTCCATCGCGCCAAATCCACACAGACGCCCTTGTACTTGGATATACCAGTGTCCGACCTGATGACGGAGACACCGCCGGTCGCCCCATGGCAGGCGGCGTTGAGCGGCGATACCCGGCGGCCGGTCTACTAACGCGGTAACCTCTTCTGCCCACATCGCGGGCAGGCGACGAGTAATGGAGATGGTCCGGGTGAGTTCGGACACAGGGAGACCAGGAACTCTGGCGCGCACCTCCGATGAGGTCTACACCCGCCTTCGGGAGGAGATCCTGTACGGCCGGCTGCGACCGAACGAATCACTCGTCGAGACCGAGCTGGCCGAGCGGCTGGCCGTCAGCCGTACCCCTGTCCGCGAATCACTGCTGCGCCTCGCGTCGGACGGGCTGATCGTGTCACGCCGCCGCCGGTGGGTGGTCTACGAGCACACCGCCGACGAGGTGCGTGAGATCTATGAGGTGCGGGCGGCACAGGAAGGCTACGCCGCCCGCCTCGCCTGCCGGCGGGCCACCGACGCCGAACTCGCCGAGATCGCCGACATCCACCACCACGCGCCCCTGATCGCGACCCACTCCGCCGAGGAGCGGGTCCTCTACAACTCGATCTTCCACGGCCGGATCGTCGAGGCGGCCGGCAACAGCCGTCTGACCGATCTGATCGAGCGCAACAGGCTGTTCTACTTCAACAACCGGGTGGCGGCCCTCTACGAGGCCGCCGACCTGGCGACCTCCGATCAGCAGCACGCCGAGCTCGTCCTGGCCCTCGAAGAACGTGACGAGCTGCGCGCACAGGAGATCACCCACACTCACGTCCAGCACGCCTATCACATGATCTTGGACAAGCTCTACTGATCCGGAACCGGGAGCCCGTGACCCGCCGGAGGGGGCTACCGAAACCGGAAGAGAATGACAGGAAGAGGACGACCGGAATCCGCTCCGCGGAAAGCCGGGCCGGTGCCCGCGGCGTGATCGCCGACACCGGCCCGCCGCGAACCCGCCCGCGCCTGCCGGTGGCGCGTGATCAAAGCTTCCCTCGCCACACGACCGGAAGACAGTGGGAGACGACGGCCCGAGGCGTGCGCTCAGAGCCAGTTTCTCTTTTTGAAGACCACGTAGAGAACGAAAGAGACGAGGAAGATGGCGACCGTGGAGGTCCAGAAGCCGACCGGGTGACTGAAGCCGGGGTAGGGGACGTTCTGCCCGTAGAAGCCGGTGATCATCGTGGGGACCGCGATGATGGCCGCCCAGCTCGTGATCTTCTTCATGATGTCGTTGAGCCTGAACCCCTGCTGGTTGATGTGAGCTTCACGGACGTTGCCCACCAGCTCCCTGAGAGAGTCGGTCCACTCGGCCGCGCGCAGCGTGTGATCGTAGATGTCCTGGTAGTAGGGCGTCAGCGCCGGATCCAGCACCTCCACACTCCTGCGGAGAAGACTGCCCACGATCTCACGCATCGGCACCGCCAGCCGCCGGAACCGTACCAGCTTCTTGCGCATCTCATACGTCTGGCGCTGAATGTGCACCCGGTCACCCGGCGCCTCGTCGAAGAGGTCGTCCTCCAGCTCCTCGATCCGGTCGTCCATCGCCTGCAACACGTCGAAGTAGCCGTCCACCACGTGATCGAGCAGGCCGTGCAGCAGGTACGGCACACCGTAGGCGGCCATCTCGGCCTTGGCGTCCCAGCGCCTGAGCACCCCGTCGATGTCGAACTCGGAGCTTTCCCTCACGGTGACCAGGGCGTTCTTGGTGACAAAGACGGACAGTTCGATGAGTTCGAGACGGCTCTTCACCAGCTTGGCGCCGTAGAGGGTGATGAACAGATGACTGTCGTAGCTGTCCAGCTTGGGCCGCTGACAGCTGTGCAGGGCGTCCTCGACGGCCAGCTCGTGGAGGCCGAGCTCCTCACTGATCTTCGCCAGGTCGTCGGAGGTGGGCGAACACAGGTCGAACCACACCACGGCCGAACGGTCACCTACATGGTCGGAAACGTCATCGATGGGAAAACCCTCGGCCTCCAGGACGCCGTTGCGGTAAAGGCGGGTGCGGTCCATGTCCGTCAACATTAGCCGGGAATTCGCAGATCACCCCCCTGCTCCCGGAATCCTCCACCCTCGCGCCGGAGCCGTGCCCTTGCGGCCGCGGCACGGCGGGAAGAGCGGCCTTTTTCACGACGTACACGGGCCCGCGACGAATAATCCGACTCTTTCGGGGCAGCAGCGAACATCACAGCGACACATCCCGAGGTGAGGTCAGATGATAGCGCTAGGACTTCTTTTGATCCTGCTCGCGGGCGCGGCGGTGATCGCGGTCTCCTGGGATGAGGCGACCACCACGACCGCCACCGCGTCGTTCACGGTCTTCGACCGCGCGTTCCAGCTCTCCCAACTGGAGTTCTTCTTCGCCGGAGCCGTGACGGGAGTGGTGTTCCTGTTCGGCGTCGCGCTCCTGCTCGGTGGAATGCGGCGCTCCTCCGTACGGCGGCGCAAGCTCTACGACTCCCGGCTGCAGGCACGTGACCGCGTCGCCCGTCTGGAGAGGGAGAAGGAGGAACTGGAGCGCAAGCTGGAGAAGACTCCGGCCACCACCACCGCTGCCGCCGCTGCCGACCGGGACCGGGACCGGGACGGGGACGGGGACGGGGTGGACGACCGCGCCGAGACCACGGCGCCGCACCCCCGGGTCGAAGTGCCCCACCAGCACGACGGCGACCGGCTCGTGGCCGGCCGTCACGGACGCCCCGCGAACGGACAGTGACCGGAGACCCCGTCACCGCCGGCGGAGTGGAGGTGTCCTTCTCGACCCCCGGGAAGACACCTCCACTCCGCCGGCGGTGACGGCGATCCGCGCACGCCCCCCGGAGTTCCCCGCCCACGGCGGGCGGAGTGCCCCGGACCGGTACCGGTGAACGACGCGTAATCCGACAAATCCGTCCGATCACGGCACCGCCTGGAGAACCCGCCCCTAATATCGGCCCAACCGCATGATTTCTAAGGGGCTCAGGCGATAAGGTCCCGAATGAACAAGACGTGCCCCGCACATGCGGGGATGTTTTCGCCTCCGCGGCGAACCCGTCACAGGCTCCGGTCCGGCCCCGTACCGGCGGGAACGCCCGGCCCCGTACCGGTAGGAATAGGTTCGCGGGGGACACCTCTGTCTCCCGGCGAGACCGGGCGGGCCCGGTGAGACTCAGCGGTGACAGCCTTTGCTGGTCACGCGCCACGGAGTCTGTCTCCGGGTGAGGCCGGACGGGCTCGTGAACGCGAGGTGGCCACCGCGGCTAACGCCCGTCCCGCCGCCTCACCTACATCGCCGGACCTGAACGCTCAAGGCCCCGATGTCCCGACCCGTCCGGCCCCCCTTCGGCAACGACGCGAAACAGGACATCGCAAAGCGGCTCACGACCTAGGGCGGCCAGAACATCCGGCTGAGTTCGACATCCCCGATCAGCGACACCGGTCCGGAGGTGGAGACCGCCACGATCGCAGGGCAGGAAAAGCGCGGCGCCCATCAGGAGATCGTGTCGATAACCCGCTGCGGGCCGTTGTGATGCGCCGTGCTCGGCCAGGCTCCCTCGCACCTGCCCCCTGCCCAAACCACCAGACCGACCCGACGCCTTCCCCCGGGTTCACATCCAATCCGTAAGCGGATGGGCCAAGGGTCCCCGCCGTTGCGGGAGGGGGCGAGGAGGGGCACGAGGAGCACGAGGGGGGAGGCTCAGGGGGCGTGAGAAGCGAAAGAGGTACGAGGGGCGTGAGGGGCGGAAGGAGCGGAAGAGGCGCGGGGAGCGGGAGGACAGGGAGCGGGAAAGGCGCGAGAGGCACTAGCGGACGGAGAGAGCCCGGAGCAAGACGGGGAGAGGCCGGAGCGAAGCGTCCGCGAGACCCCATGTCGTGACCTGCCGATGCCCCCACAGGATCACAGAAATACGCCAAAAGTAATATTTCTTCCATGTCGCCACGGGGAAGAGCCGTCATCTTCTGGATCATCGGCGTACTGGCCTACGTCATCGCGGTCTTCCACCGTCAGACTCTCGGCGTCGCCGGCATCGAGGCGGCGGTGCGGCTGGGGGCCGGGCCGGCGGGACTCTCCACCTTGGCGATGCTGCAACTGCTGGTCTACGCGGCCATGCAGGTACCGGTGGGGGTGCTGGCCGACCGCATCGGCTCCAAACGGATGCTGGTCGCCGGCGCGGCGGTGATGGCCTGCGGCCAGCTCGTCTTCGCCCTGGCCGACGGCCTTCCCGCCGGAGCCGCCGGCAGGGCGCTGATCGGCTGCGGCGACGCGATGACGTTCATCAGCGTGATCCGGCTGGTGAACGTCTTCTTCCCCGCCCACCGCAACCCGCTGCTGGTCCAGCTCACCGGCCTGATCGGACAGCTCGGCGCCATCGCCTCGGCGGTACCGATGATCCATTCCCTGCACACCTACGGCTGGACGCCCACCTTCCTGGGAGCCGCCGCACTCGGCGCGGTGGCGGCGCTCCTGCTGCTCACGGCCCTGCGCGACGCCCGTCCGCAGCGGGTGGAGCGACGGCCGAGCCTGCGGGCCGCCTGGGCCGAGCCCGGCACCCGGCTGGGCATGTGGACCCACGCGGCCACCCAGAGTTCGGCCGCCGGATTCCTGATGCTGTGGGGATATCCGTTCCTTGTCACGGGTCAGGGCCTGGCCCCCTCGACGGCGGGGGTGCTGCTGTCGACGCTGACGCTGTGCGGCATGGTGTGCGGGCCGCTACTCGGCTACCTGGCGGGGCGGTTCCCGCTGCGCCGCTCCTGGATGGTGTTCGCCGTGGTCGGCACCACCGCCGGGGCGTGGACCGCCGTACTGCTCTGGCCCGGCCGCGCGCCCCTGTGGCTGCTGGTGCTCCTCGTGGTGGTGCTCGCGGCCAACGGACCGGCGTCGCTGATCGGCTTCGACTACGCCAGGACCTTCAACCCGGTGGCGAGGATCGGCGCCGCCACCGGCATCGTGAACGGCGGCGGGTTCGTCGCGTCGGTGGCCCTGATCGCCCTGATCGGCATCGTTCTCGACGTCCTGGGGGAGACCACCCTGGACACCTTCCGCTGGGCGTTCGCCGTGCAGTACCCGATCTGGGCACTGGGCGTGGCGCAGGTCCTGCGCTACCGGGGCAGGACGCGACAGCGCCTGCGCCTGGCCGCGCAGAATCCCTGATCCGGGCGCGGGGTCCGAGCCGAGGCTCCCCACGACGCGCCGGGAAGCCGCGAGGGCCGCTCATCGGCGAACGGTTCGATTCGTGTCTCCATGCGCAGGCACGTTCTGCCTCTGTGAGGAGACCAGGAGAAGGGCGGCCTTCTCATACACCGCCTCCCCGGATGTGACCCGGGTCTGTTCCGGCGGGGTGTCAGGCGGCGTGGCAGCCGTCGTTCCCCGCGGCCCCGCCCCGACCGGCGCCGACGAGCGTCCGCGGCCCGGTACGGCGCTAGCGGGGCCAGTTGGCGACGGTCTCGGCCTTGACGGGGTCGGTGTGGCAGGAGGCGACCTCGCGGGTCGTCCGGTTCACGAGGCACACCCTGACGTCCACCCGGCGGATCTTCCCGTCCGAGGAGAGACGGAACGCGCCGCTCGCGGCACAGGTCGAGCGGGGCCTGGCCCAGCCCGTGCCGCCACCGGTGTAGTGGAACCTGGCGCGGATGTACGCGCAGTGCCCGGGGTGGGCGTCGCGATCGTGGAGCGTGCCCGACACCACGAACGTCTCGGCGCTGAAATCGGTGAGCCACACGTCGGCACGGGCGTGGCCCGCGTGCCCGGTGGCCGACCGTACCGGTCCCCAGTGGTGCGCGGGCTTCGCGGCGGCCCCTGTGGCGGAGGAGGCGGCGAAAGGGGTGGCGGAGGGGGTGGCGGCGTACGCGGCCGGTCCGGCCGCTCCGGCGAGCGTGATCGCGAGCAGGACGGCGGTGGCGGATCTCTTTCCCATGGCTCCCATGGATAGCCCGGACGGCTTGAGATCCCCTTGCGTCCCGCTGGTCACCGCCGGGCCGGACCTCAAGGGGCGGCGTCCGCGGCGGCCGCGACACCCGGACACCGCGCCCCCGGACACCCGGACACCGGGGTCCGGACCATCGCCCACCGCCCACGGAGAAGATCAGGCGGCCGGCGACAGGGCGGCCTCCTCCATCACGGGACCGCGTGTCACCCACCCGGTGCGCCGGGCGGTCACCGCGGCGTGCCACATGGCGGGCCGGATCACCCCGTACTGCAGCGCCAGCAGCAGCGGCGTGCCGATCAGCCAGGTCGCGATCCGGGACAGGCCGGGGGCGCCCGGCCGCCGCAGGGCGTATCGGGCCCCGATGACGTAGGTCAGGCCGAGCCAGTACAGCACGCCCTCCCACGGGAACGGCCTGCCGGACAGCGGGGCGATGACGACCATCCACAGCAGGGCGATGGGGGTCAGCACGCTCATGACCATCGCGTAGATCCTCCACGCCGCGGGAAGCAGGCGGAGGTGGGAGACCTCCCACAGCGCGTAGATCCAGTAGGAGCGGTACCAGCGCGTGCGCTGCCGGTAGACCGTGCGGACGGTGTGCGGCATGTCGGTGAACACCAGCGCCTCGTCCACCGCCACCGTCTGGCCGCGCTGCAGCGCGTAGTGGGTCAGCCTGCGGTCGTCGCCGATCGTCCCGGAGGCGAGGTAGTCGTTCAGGTTGTCGAGAACCAGATCGGCCCGGTAGAGGGTGAGCGCGCCGGAGCACGGCGCCACCACCCCCATCCGGGAACGGGCGGCCCGCTGGGTGAGACAGGCCGACACCATCTCCAGGTCGACCAGCCGGGTGAGGAGGTTCTGGGCACGGTTGCGGAGCATCGGCAGCCCGGTGGCCGCCTGAACGCGGTCGTCGGACATGGCGCGGAGGAGGTGGCGGATCGCGTGCCGGTCCACCACCGAGTCGCTGTCCACGGTCAGAAGGAAGTCCACCTTGCCGAACCCCTTTTCCTTGCGCCAGCCCAGCTCCCGCAGAACGAGCGCCTGAGCCTCCCGTTTCCCGCCGTTCTCACGCCGGTACCAGTGAACGCGCGGGTGAGAGAACCGGATGGCCGGAGTGTTCGACCCGTCGTCCACGACGTGGATCTCGTCCGGAGGGCGGGAGGAGCCGAGCAGCGCCGCGATGGTGGAGTGCAGCGCCTCGGTCGTCTCGTTGTAGACGGGGATGACGGCCACCAGCCATCCTTTCGCCGGCGGCAGGTGGGTGAATCGGCGGGGGGAGATCGTCGAGCCGAGGATGGCGAGGAAAACACTGCTGGTCAGAAGGTAGATTCCGGCCGACTCCCAGTGGGAGGGATCACTCAGAAAGGCGCGAAAGAGAACAATCCACGCAGTCGCCGCCAGCAACACCAACAGTCCGGCGATCACCGACCGGACCCCCCTGGACCGCTCACCCCGCTTCACCGCCCACTCCTTTTCCACCGGGTGAGGGCGCGGTAGCCACACAGACCGAAGACGATCACACATGCCACCGCGGCGAGCACCAGCGACAGTCCCGCCGACGTGTGCGCCAGGGCGACAGCATCGGCGAGGGGGGCGACCAGAGGCATGAAGCACTCCCTTCTACCAGCATCTTTGCTGACAAAACACGGCAAGCCGCTTGTGGCGAAATGCTAGTGACGAAGGCCCCGAAATGACTGGATTTACGATTTTTGGCAACAAATAATCTTTCCGGATACCTCCCCTCCGTGTCAAGATCAAAAAAACTGACGAGGAGTAAACGGCCACGATCGCGACCGTCACCGGAAAGCCGTTCCATTGACACCGAAAGGGAGGCCGGAATCATGCCGTCCACCTGGTAAAACCCACCTCCGCAGCGGTGGATGTCACCTCTGAAGCACGCTACAAGCAGGTTTACGACAGCATTTGCCGCAGTCGACATAAAGTAGCCATCCAGCCCCTCGAACCCCCTCTTTCGACACCAGAAAGTGCAAAACGATAGGAATCGGACGACGGAAGTCCGGAAATCCATTGACCACACAAGAAAGGACACCGGGGCGGCCGCGAACTCCCGGTAAGGGGGGTCACCGAGCGACACCCCTTACCAACCTCCGGTCGAAGAAAAGGGAGAAATCCACCCCCTCGGCACGCCCCCGAAATCCCCCGCCACCCCTTCGGGGATTCACCTGGCGAAAGAGTTCCGGGCATAAGACGACCGAATCCCCGAAAAACCCTTCAACCCACCGGCCTTTCCCCTCCGCGCCCTCGGACGGCGCCGGGACAACCTCTCCCGGGTCCCGCCCCCCACGGGAAACGTTTCCGGCCGCGCCGATCCACCACTACCCTGGGCGGCGGAGACGGTCTCCCTTCGGTTTGGTTGCCCGGTGAGCCTCACAGACGTCGTCGAACACCTCATCTGCCCGGTCTGCGCCGACGGCGTGGAACTCACCGGACGTGCGCTCCGCTGCCGCCGGGGGCATGCCTTCGACGTGGCCAGGCAGGGGTATGTCAGCCTTCTGGTGGGGTCGCGGGCGCCGGGGACGGCCGACAGCGCGGCCATGGTCGCGGCGAGGGAGACCTTCCTCGGGGCCGGGCACTTCGCTCCGCTCGCCGAGGCGGTCGCCGCCGCCTGCCCGGCCGGAGCGAGGGTGGTGGCGGACGCGGGCGCGGGAACGGGCTACTACCTCGCCGAGGTGCTCGACCGGCGGCCGGAGGCCGTCGGAATCGCCCTGGACGTGTCGAAACACGCGATCAGGCGGGCCGCGCGGGCACATTCCCGGCTGGGGGCGGTGGTGGCCGACGTGTGGCGGCCCCTGCCCGTCGGGGACGGGAAGGCCGACGTGCTCGTCAATGTGTTCGCCCCCCGCAACGGGCCGGAGTTCGCCCGGGTGCTCGCCGACGGCGGCACGCTGATCGTGGTCACGCCGACGCGGCGGCATCTCCACCCCCTGGTGGAGGAGCTGGGGCTGCTCTCGGTGGACGAGGCGAAGGAGCGGCGGGTGGCCGAGAGCCTGGGCGGCCGGTTCGTGGAGGCGGAGCGGAGCCTCCACGAGTTCACCGTGTCACTGGGGCACGAGGCGGTTGCGGCCGTGGTGGGGATGGGGCCGAGCGCCTGGCACACCGATCCGGGAGCTATGCCGACAAAGATCGCGAAACTGCCTAAAACGAGCGAAGTGGCAGCTTCTTTCCGTATGTCTATCTTTCATCGCCGCCTCTGATCAAGCGAAAACTTGACAGAAGCGCGTGAGACGCATGGTGCTGAAGTGGCATTTAGCCCGAAAATCCCAAACATTAGTGCAGCAAATCAGTGGTGGAAGCGACATACTGGACGGCAATCCGGCGAGCCCGCGCCTGGACGCTTGAAGGCACGCCTTGACGAGGGGAAGCGCTATATGAAGGCGGAGGAACGCTGGCAGACCAGGTTCCGTGCGCCGCGTGTGACGCTGCCCGTCTGGGCCCGCCACGCCCCCGCCCGCGCCCTCTACCGCAGCAACGCCTCCGGCGCGTGGGAGATCTACACCTGGGACCGTTCGACGGGCGCGACGCGCCAGGTGACCTCCCGCCCCAAGGGCACCCCGCACGGCGCGATCGACCCCGCGGGCCGGTGGGTCTGGTGGTTCTCCGACACCGACGGCGACGAGTGGGGCCGGTGGATGCGCCAGCCGTTCACCGGCGGTCCCGACGAGCCGGTCGACCTCGCGCCCGGTTTCCCCGCCGGAATCGCCCTGTCGGCGTCGGGTGAGGCTGCGATCGGCATGGCCAGGCCCGGCGAGGGCTTCACCATTCATGTCGTACGGCCCGGCGAACCCGCACGGGCGATCTACGAGCACGACAAGGCCGCCTCCGTGGCCGCCATGTCGCTGGACGGTGCGCTGATCGCGATCGGCCACAGCGAGCACGGCGACCCCCACCACCCCGCGCTGCGCGTGCTCAGGCAGAACGGCCGCACCGTCGGCGACCTGCGCGACGGCCCCGGCAAGGGCGTGCTCGGCCTGCGCTTCGCGCCCGGGGACCGCAGGCTGCTCGCCCTGCACGAGCGCCGAGGCCGAAGGGAGCCCCTGGTCTGGGACCCCGAGACCGACGATCAGCGTGAGATCTGGCTGCCCGACCCCGGCGAGATCACCGCCGACTGGTACGACGACGGCCGCTCACTGCTCGTGGTGCGGGCCCATCGGGGCCGGACCTACCTGCACCGCTACGACCTCACGGGCGGCAGGCTCTTCCCGATCGAGACCCAGCACGGCGTGATCGACGCGGCGGCGCCCCGGCCCGACGGCTCGGTGGAGTACTCCTGGTCCAGCGGCGCGCACCCGCCGGTGATCCGCTCGACCAACGGCCACGTGGTGGTGAGCCACGGCGGGCCGACCTCGCCGCCCTCGGTCCCGGTCGAGGACGTGGACGTGGAGGGGCCCGGCGGACGCGTCCACGCGCTGGTGTCGCGGCCCGAGCGCGGCTCCGGCCCGTTCCCGACGATCTTCCTGCTGCACGGCGGCCCCACCTCGCGCGACGACGACTCCTTCGTGCCCCAGGTGGCCGCGTGGGTCGACCACGGCTTCGCGGTGGTGAGGGTCAACTACCGGGGCTCCACCGGCTACGGCTCCGCCTGGCGCGAAGCCCTGAGCGGCGACGTCGGACACATCGAACTGTCCGACGTGGCCGCCGTCCGGGAGGTCATGATCGACCGGGGTGTCGCCGACCCGGACCGGCTGGTGCTCTCCGGAGCCTCCTGGGGCGGCTATCTCACCCTGCTCGGCCTGGGCGTCCAGCCCACGCTGTGGACGGCGGGCATCGCCGCCGTGCCCATCGCCGACCACCTGGCCGCCTACCGGGAGGAGTCCGAGGCGCTGCGGGCCTACCACCGCGCGCTGTTCGGCGGTCCGCCCGAGGAGAGGTCCGAGCGCTACGTGAGCTGCTCACCACTCACCTACGTCGACCAGGTCGAGGCGCCGCTGCTGATCCTGGCCGGGGAGAACGACCCGCGCTGCCCGATCGGGCAGGTCGAGACCTACGCCGCCCGGCTCGCCGAGCGCGGTCACGAGCACGACGTCTACCGTTACGACGCCGGCCACGGCTCGCTGGTCGTCTCCGAGCGCATCGCCCAGATGACGGCCCAGCTCGACTTCGTCCGCAAGCACGTCAAAACAGAGGTGTAGCCCCGCCACCGGCCGCCGGGCGCGGCTACCGGGCGCGCAACACCACGATCGCCAGGTCGTCGGCGCTCGGCTCGGGGGCGAAGTCCTGCACGGCACGGCGGATCCGCTCGGCGACCGCCCGCGCCGACAGCCCCACGCACTCGGCGAGCAGCTTGGCCAGCCCACCGCCGTCGTCGAGCAGCCGGCCCTCCCTGCGGCGCTCGGTCACCCCGTCGGTCACCGCGAGCAGGACGTCGCCGGGGTCGAGATGGACGATCTCGGCCTTGAAGGTCGCCTCGGGGAAGACACCCAGCAGCGACTGCGAGGTCACCACCGCCTCCACCTCGCCGCTCGGCCGCAGCCGCAGCGCCTCGGGGTGGCCGGCGGAGACCATCGACAGGTCCAGCCCCGCCGCGACGGGTTTGATCTCCCCGTGCAGCAGGGTCAGGAAGCGGGCGCGGTCGCCCTCCTCCAGGATCGCCTGGTTGAGACGGTCGAGGACGGCGGCCACGCCGTACCCCTCTCTGGCGAGCAGGCGCAGGGCGTGCCGGGCCAGGCCGGTGACGGCGGCGGCCTCGGGGCCGGTCCCGCAGACGTCTCCCACGGCGAACCGCCAGGAGTCTCCGGCGGCGAACAGGTCGTAGAAGTCGCCGCCGACCTCGTTGGTCTCGCCCGCCGGCTCGTAGACCACGGCCGGGTCGAGCCCCGGGATCTCGCCGGGCTCGTCGGGAGGCAGCAGGCTGCGCTGGAGCGCCCGGTTGGCCGCCGCCTGGGTGGCGTACAGCAGGGCGTTGTCCAGGGCCAGCGCCGCCCGGCGGCCGATGTCCTCGGCGTACTGGAAGACGTCCTCGGCGAAGCGGTCGGGGCGTCCCAGGCACATCGCCCCGAGCGTTCTTCCCCTGGCCAGAAGCGGGATCACGAGCATCTGCGAGTCGCCGAGCTGCAGGGAGCCCCCGGCCTGGGGAATCTGCGCCACGGCCAGTTCCTCGCGCAGTTCGTCGATACGGCGCTCGTCGGCGTGCCACAGGTAGGCGGGGCGCTGCGGGCCGCCGCCGTCGCTCCAGGTGTAGACGGCGCACCAGGTGGCCAGCCGGGGCACCACGATCTGCGAGATGATCGCGGGCACCATGTCGGGGTTGAGGGTGCCGGCGAGGAGGTCGCTGGCGTCGGCGAGGAAACCCATCCAGATCGGCCCGCGGTTCGGCTCCTCGGAGAACCACTCCTCGGCCTGCCGCGCCGCGGATCCGGGCAGCCGCAGTCGGGCCCAGTGGGTGTGCCTCCGGTCGGCGAATGTGACGCCCCACTCTTCCACGGGTATCGTGAGGCGGTCGGGAGTCGTCTCGGACGTGCGGCTCTGCCGTACCTCGACCCGCAGCCCGTCCCCCAGGTGGGTCCATACGACCTCGAAGGGCGCGTCGGCCACCGTACGGGAGACCAGCTCGCCGGTGAGCCGCTCGGTGTCGCCCAGCACGGGTGTGGCGGCCCAGGCGGTCATCACCTCACGGGTGAACCGCTGGGCGGCGAGGGCGGCCGTCTCTCCTGGAGCGAAGGTCGCGGCCAGGACGGCGCGGGAAGCGTGGGTCATTGTTCCGTGCCTACCACACTTCACACCGCCATGGGGTAAATCGAAGCCGGGACTCGGAGTTGCGCACCGTGACAGACTGGGGTGACTCGCGGCTGCGCCCCCCGGGAGTCAAGGAGGTCTTATGACCACGGCCA
Organism: Streptosporangium violaceochromogenes; assembly: GCF_014654615.1. Lineage (GTDB taxonomy): Bacteria > Actinomycetota > Actinomycetes > Streptosporangiales > Streptosporangiaceae > Streptosporangium > Streptosporangium violaceochromogenes. Next base: position 86,928 of record NZ_BNBB01000010.1, read on the forward strand.
ACACCGTGTCCGGCGTCGAGGAGCGGCGTTACAGCGAATCGGACCTGCAGCCGATTCTTCAGACACTCATCACCTGGCGCGATGGCGACTTCCGCCGCCGGGTGCCGCACGCTCCCCCGGGGATCCTGAGCGAGATCCGCCTGCTCCTCAACGAACTCGCCGACCGCCGCGAGCATCTCGCCAACGAGCTCCACCGTGTACGCCGCGAGGTGGTGCGGGAGGGGCGGTTCGGCGAGCGTCTCACACCGGGGCCGGGAGTGGGGTCGTGGGCGGAGAGCGTCGACTCGGTGAACGCCCTGATCGACGCCCTGGTGGGGCCGGTGTCGGGGGCCGCGGACGTGATCGACGCGGTCGCCAAGGGCGACCTGTCCCGCAGGATCGACCTCGACCGCACCGCCAGGGGCGAGGTGCGGCGCCTCGGTAAGGCGATCAACGGCATGGTCGACCAGCTCTCGCTGTTCACCTCCGAGGTCACGCGCGTGGCCCGCGAGGTCGGCACCGAGGGCCGGCTGGGCGGCCGGGCGAACGTACGGGGCATGTCGGGAAGCTGGCGCGACCTCACCGAGGCCGTGAACACCATGTCCAGCCGGGTCTCGGCACAGGTGCGCGACATCGCGCTGGTCACCACCGCGGTCGCCAAGGGCGACCTGAGCCGCAAGGTCACCGTCGACGCGGTGGGCGAGATGTTCGAGCTGAAGAACACCGTCAACACGATGGTCGACCAGCTGTCGGCGTTCGCCGAGGAGGTCACGCGCGTGGCCCGCGAGGTCGGCACCGAGGGCGAGCTGGGCGGACAGGCGCAGGTACGGGGTGTCTCCGGCGTCTGGAAGGACCTCACCGACAACGTCAACTTCATGGCGGGCAACCTGACCACGCAGGTCCGCGCGATCGCCTCGGTGGCGACCGCGGTGGCCCAGGGCGACCTGTCCAAGAAGATCACCGCCGATGCGCAGGGCGAGATCCTCCAGCTCAAGGACACGCTCAACACCATGGTCGACCAGCTGTCCATGTTCGCCGACGAGGTCACCCGCGTCGCCCGCGAAGTGGGGACCGAGGGACAGCTCGGCGGACAGGCCCGGGTGCGCGGCGTCTCCGGCGTCTGGAAGGACCTCACCGACAACGTCAACTCCATGGCCAACAACCTCACCTACCAGGTGAGAAACATCGCCGAGGTCACCACGGCGGTCGCCAACGGCAACCTCACCCGCAAGATCGACGTGAACGCCCAGGGCGAGATCCTCGCCCTGAAGACCACCATCAACACCATGGTCGACCAGCTCTCCTCCTTCGCCTCCGAGGTGAGCCGGGTCGCCCGCGAGGTCGGCACCGAGGGACAGCTCGGCGGACAGGCCCAGGTGCCGGGGGTGTCGGGCACCTGGAAGGACCTCACCGACAACGTCAACGTCATGGCCAACAACCTGACCACGCAGGTGCGTCAGATCGCGGCCGTGTCCACCGCGGTGGCCCAGGGCAACCTGTCCAAGAAGATCACCGCCGATGCGCAGGGCGAGATCCTCCAGCTCAAGGACACGCTCAACACCATGGTCGACCAGCTGTCCATGTTCGCCGACGAGGTCACCCGCGTCGCCCGCGAAGTGGGGACCGAGGGACAGCTCGGCGGACAGGCCCGGGTGCGCGGCGTCTCCGGCGTCTGGAAGGACCTCACCGACAACGTCAACTCCATGGCCAACAACCTCACCTACCAGGTGAGAAACATCGCCGAGGTCACCACGGCGGTCGCCAACGGCAACCTCACCCGCAAGATCGACGTGAACGCCCAGGGCGAGATCCTCGCCCTGAAGACCACCATCAACACCATGGTCGACCAGCTCTCCTCCTTCGCCTCGGAGGTCACCCGCGTGGCCCGCGAGGTCGGCTCCGAGGGCAAGCTGGGAGGCCAGGCCCGGGTGGAGGGCGCCGAGGGCATCTGGAAGCGGCTCACCGAGAACGTCAACGAGCTGGCGGGCCGCCTCACCACCCAGGTCCGGGCGATCGCCGAGGTCACCACGGCCGTGGCCCGGGGCGACCTGACCCGTTCGATCACCGTCGACGCCGAGGGGGAGATCGGCGAGCTGAAGGACAACATCAACACGATGGTGTCCAACCTGCGCGTCACCACGACGGCCAACCAGGAGCAGGACTGGCTGAAGTCCAACCTGGCCCGCATCTCCCGTCTGATGCAGGGGCACCGTGACCTCATGGAGGTCGCCAAGCTGATCATGAGTGAGCTGACCCCCCTGGTCTCGGCCCACTACGGCGCCTTCTACCTCGCCGAGCCGGTCGGCGACCGCGACCTCTACCTGATCGCCGGATACGGCACGCACCCCGGCTCCCGCATCCGGCAGCGCTTCACGACCGGCGAGGGGATCGTCGGGCAGGCGGCGCTTGAGGGCAAGCGGATCGTCCTGCCGGAGGTTCCCGCCCGTTACCTGACCGTGGACACCGGCCTCAGCAGCTCCGTGCCGGCGCAGATCGTGGTGCTGCCGATCCTGTTCGAGACGCAGGTCCTGGGGGTGCTGGAGCTGGCCTCGTTCAGCCGGTTCAGCGAGATCCACCACGACTTCATGAACCAGCTCGTCGAGACCATCGGCGTCACGATGAACACGATCATCGCCAACTCCCGCACCGAGGACCTGCTGACCGAGTCGCAGCGTCTGGCCACCGAGCTTCAGGAACGCTCCGACGAACTCCAGCGCCAGCAGGAGGAGTTGCGCCGTTCCAACGCCGAGCTGGAGGACAAGGCCGCTCTGCTGGCCAAGCAGAACCGCGCCATCGAGATCCAGAACTTCCAGATCGAGCAGGCCCGCCGTACGCTGGAGGAACGCGCCGAGCAGCTCGCGGTCTCCTCGCGCTACAAGTCCGAGTTCCTCGCCAACATGTCCCACGAGCTGCGCACCCCGCTGAACAGCCTGCTGGTGCTGGCCAAGCTGCTCACCGAGAACGCCGAGGGCAACCTCACCCACCAGCAGGTGGAGTTCGCCAGGACCATCCACGGCGCCGGTTCCGCGCTGCTCCAGCTGATCAACGACATCCTCGACCTGTCCAAGGTCGAGGCGGGGCGCATGGACATCCACCCCCAGCAGATCTCCCTGCCCAAGCTCGTCGACTACTTCGAGGCGTCCTTCACGCCGCTGGCCCAGGACAAGGGACTGTCGTTCGCGGTCGAGGTGGACCCCTCGGTCCCGCAGGAGCTCCGCACCGACGAGCAGCGCCTGCAGCAGGTGCTGCGCAACCTGCTCTCCAACTCGATCAAGTTCACCCCCAAGGGCGAGGTACGGCTGCGCGTCGTCTGCGCCCCGCGCGACGTCGCCTTCGTGGACGACACCCTGCGCGGCGCCGACGGCATCCTGGCCTTCGAGGTGATCGACACCGGCATCGGCATCGCCGCCGACAAACTGGAGGTCATCTTCGAGGCGTTCCGCCAGGCCGACGGCACCACCAGCCGCAAGTACGGCGGCACCGGCCTGGGCCTGTCGATCTGCCGGGAGATCGCCCGCCTGCTCGGCGGCGAGATCCACGTGGTCAGCGAGGTGGGGCAGGGCAGCACCTTCACGCTCTACCTGCCGCCGTCCTACGCGGGCCCGCTGGCCTCACGCGACGGCGGCGCGGCGGCTCCGAACTCCTCCTTCCGCAACCAGACGATCGTCGGGGTGCTTGAGGAGCCCGACGGGCTACCGGAGATCACCTCGGCGGAGGAGATGCCGATCGTGCCCTTCGTCCAGCACGACGTACAGTCGTGGAAGGGCGAGGACCCGCTCACCGGGGCCAAGATCCTGATCGTGGACGACGACATCCGTAACGTCTTCGCACTGACCAGCGTGCTCGAACGGTACGGCTCGACCGTGGTCTACGCCGAGAACGGCCGGGAGGGGATCGAGCAACTGGAGCGCAACGAGGACGTGGCGCTGGTACTGATGGACATCATGATGCCGGAGATGGACGGCTGGGCCACCACGTCCGCGATCCGCAGGATGCCGCAGTTCGCCGAGCTTCCCATCATCGCGCTCACCGCCAAGGTCATGCGGGGTGACAGGGAGAAGAGCATCGCCTCCGGAGCCTCCGACTACGTACCCAAACCCGTGGACGTCGACCGTCTGCTGGAGCGGCTGCGCGGCTGGCTCACGCGCGGCAGGCCCGCGGGCGACTCCGACGAAGGGGAGCTTTAATGGCGGAGCGGGCAAAGATCCTCCTGGTCGACGACCGGGAGGAGAACCTCATCGCGCTGGAGGCCATCCTCAGCTCCCTCGACCTCCTCCCCGTCCGGGCCCGGTCCGGGGAGGAGGCGCTGAAGGCACTGCTCAACACCGAGTTCGCGCTGATCCTCCTGGACGTGCGCATGCCCGGCATGGACGGGTTCGAGACCGCCTCCCACATCAAGCGCCGCGAGCGCACCCGTAACATCCCGATCATCTTCCTGACGGTGGTCGACAGCGCCCCCGACTACGCCTTCCGCAGCTACGCCGCCGGCGCCGTGGACTATCTCACCAAACCCTTCGACCCCTGGGTGCTCAGGGCCAAGGTCTCGGTGTTCGTCGAGCTCTACAACATGAACCGCCGTCTGGCCGAGCAGAGCGGCATGCTCCGTGAGCGCCTGGACGCCGAACTGCCCGCCGGCGACGCCAGGACGGCCGTTCTTCCCGAGCTGTCCAGGCGCCTGACCGCGGTCGAGGACGAACTCGCCCGGGTCACGGAGCTGGTCCGCAAGGCGGGCGACCCCGGCCTCACGGGCCCGCTCGCCGACCTGTCCCACCGTCTCGGCCACCTGCGCGCCGGCTTCGACGCCCTTTCCTGACCCGTCCCCGCCCGGCGGACCGGCCCCGGGGGCCTCCCCCGACCGGCGGGCCGGGCCGCGGGGACGGCCGGACACGGGGCGGGCGGACACACGGGGCGGACGCCACCGGGCGCCACCGGGCGCCATCGGACGCGGCCGGGCCAAGGGCCTAGCGCCGCGCGCGCTCCAGGGCGTCCCAGAAGCCCCGGCGAAGCGCGTGCCGGACCTCGTCGTGCAGCAGGAAGTCGATCGGCAGGGACGAGCCCTGCAGAAGCCGGGCCTCCAGGTCGGAGGGCATGCGGGGCTTCCGGGCGAGAACGGCCTCCAGCCAGAGCGCGGGGGCGTCCTTGGCGACGGAGTCGCCGAAGTCGTGCCCCTCCTTGTGCGCGGCCTTCACCGACTCGGCGAGGGTGGACGTGCCGCCGGGCGCAGCGGCCTGGGGCGGCACCGGCGCCGCGTGCGGGCCGGTGTAGGCGCCGAGCTGGCCGGGCTGGTAGCCGGGGGGACCGGCGGTGCCGGCCTGGCCGTACGGCGAGGCGGCCTGCGGCGGGGAGGACGGCCCGCTGGGGGCGACGGGCTGCGGGCCCGAGAGCGGCGGCAGGGACGAGCCCTGTTGCGAGGGCGACGGGGCCCCCTGAGGGTCGGCCGGCTTGGCCGGGGAGTAGCCGGTGTAGGCCGGCAGCACGGGCTGGGGGTGGGAGGGCCCCGCCCCCAGCCGGGGGGAGGGGGTGCCCTGGGCGGGCCCGGCGTGCGCGCCGCCGAACGGGACGCCGGCCTGACCGTTGGCGCCCCCCTGATGCGGCTGATGCTGTTGATGGTGCTGATGGTGTTGTTGTTGCTGGTGTTGCGGGTGCTGCTGCTGGTGGAGCGGGCGGGCCGTCTGACCGTTGGTCAGCGCGGGCGTCTCCCCCGCGCCGGCGGCCAGGGTGGCGTACGGCCGCAGGTGGACGCCACCGATCTCGACCAGGTCGTCGCACTCCTGGCGGAGCGAGCGGGAGGCGACCCAGCCCCCCTCGGCGGAGATGTGCATGATGGTGACGCGCATCCCGAGGTCTTGCGCCTCGGAGACGACCTGCGCCAGGTCCTCGTCACCGCTGATCAGGACCGCGTCGCAGACCGCGCTGTTGCGGGCCAGGGTCATCAGGTCGCGGTGAAGCTGGGCCTCCACTCCTTCGCGGCGGCCCGGACGGATGCGCGACATCCGGAACTTGAGGCCGGGGATGTCGGCGAGCGCGTCGTGCTCGGAGGTCCGCCGGCCCTCGACGGTCGCCTCGTACCAGTAACAGCGCAGCACCGGCAGACCGGTGCGCTCCTTGGCCACGGTGTTGAGCATCTTGAACAGCCCGGGATAGTCCCAGGAGACAGCCTCCCGCTGGCGGGCGCCGTGTACGGCCGCCGCACCGTCGGTCAGCAAATAACCAGCGTCCACGAAAAGCGCGCAGCGATCCACGCGACACCGCCCTTCATATGTGGCCCTGCCCTTTCAGGCTCAGACAGGCCTGAAAGAACCCCTGAGAGACCAGACAGGCGGCCCTTTCTCAGGGTAATCAAGCAACTGATCGCCCGAGGGTGAATCCCGACGATTCGACCCGCGCATGGCCATAGGCCGAAGTCTTCATGCCGACCGTACCAGTTTGTCCCGTTCGTGAATCACCAGACGGCGATCGAATTCACTTATCTTCCCGGCGATCGGCCTTCCCTCCCCCGCCCCCTAACCTTGGTGCCATGAGCGATCGTGAGAACCTGCTGGCCGAGATCAAGCAGAAGGGCGTCGTGCACGGCCATGTCGTGCTGTCCTCCGGGAAGGAGGCCGACTTCTACGTGGACATGCGCCGGGTGACCCTCGACGGGCGGGCGGCGCCGCTGGTGGGCCGGGTCATGCTGGATCTCACCGGCGACCTCGGCTACGACGCCGTCGGCGGGCTGACCCTGGGGGCCGACCCGGTGGCGACCGCCATGCTGCACGCGGCGGCGGCCGGAGGCCGGGTGCTGGACGCCTTCGTGGTCCGCAAGGCGCGCAAGGCCCACGGCATGCAGCGCCGGGTCGAGGGACCCGACGTGACGGGGCGGCGGGTGCTCGTGGTGGAGGACACCTCCACGACCGGCGGTTCCCCGCTGACCGCGGTGGAGGCGCTGCGCGAGGCGGGCGCCGAGGTCGTGGCGGTGGCCACGATCGTGGACCGGGGGGCCGCCTCCGCGATCGCCGGGGCGGGCCTGCCGTACCGGACGGCCTACACGCTGAAGGACCTGGGCCTCGGCTGAAAGGGGCGGGGGGACGGCCCGCGCCCGGGGCCTTCGGCGGAGGCGTTCCTCACGGTCACCTCGCAGGTGGCGGCGAAGGTCAATTCCGGGTGGCGACGAACTCCTGACGGCGGCCGGGCTTGTCCGGGGGGCGGGCGACGCCGTTCACCTCGACGGTGACGGAGGCGGAGTCGGCCAGCACCACGTTGACCTTGGCCTCGAAGGACTGGACCTGCTCGTCGGCGGTCATCTCCCGGTCGAACAGCACGTCGCCCCCGGCGACCCTGAGGAACACGGTGGGGCAGCGCTGCCTCAGGCAGCGGACGCGGATCGTCGGGACGGCATCGGAGGAGGAGGCCAGGGGGGACGCGGCGACGGGCGGGGGCTCCTTTGGCCGGGCCGCCCCCGCGCCGAGCACCCCGATCAGGGAGAGAGCGCCCAGGACGACCATGGCGACCAGCGCCAGCACCGCCAGACCCAGCAGCGCGAGCCGGGCGATGCCCATCGGATCAGTCCTGTGGCGTCCCACAGTGTGGAGGGTAGCGGCTGAAGGAGCGGTCCCACGAGCGTCCGCGAAAGAGGCCGCCCTCGGCTCAGCGCCGGACTTCGCCGCCCGAGGAGTCCGGAGTGGCGGTGGAGGAGCCCCGGCGGTGCCTGCCCTGGGGAGCGGAGGCCGCGGAGGCGGCGTCCTTGCGGCCCTTCATGACCTCCCGGACGATCGGGATGAGGGAGAGCACAATGATCACCAGGGCGCCCGGCAGGATGTACCTGTCGATGTTCGGCACGGCGGAGCCGACCAGGCGGCCGAAGATCAGCAGACCGTCGGTCCAGATGACGCCGCCGACGCAGTTCCACAGGAAGAACCGCTTGCGGTCCATGCCGAGCATGCCCGCGACCGGATTGAGGAACGTCCGGACGATCGGGATGAACCGGGCGAGCACCACCGCCCTGGCCGGGCCGAACCTCTGGAAGTAGTGCTCGGCCTTCTCGACGTACTCCCGCTTGAAGAGCCGGGAGTCGGGGCGGTCGAACATCCTGCGGCCGTAGGTGGCGCCCAGGTGGTGACCGAGCTGGGCGCCGATGACGGCGCACAGGGGCGCCAGGATCAGCAACAGGGGGAACGACAGCGGCTTGAGGCCGGGGATGGCCTGGGCGGCCTCCGCGGTGCTGAAGACCCCCGCGGCGACCAGCAGGGAGTCGCCCGGCAGGAAGAATCCGAGCAGGAGACCGGTCTCGGCGAAGATGATGCCGAGGACGCCGACGGTGGCGAACGGGCCGAGCAGGCCGAGCCACCACTTGGGATCGAGGAGATTGTGCAGGAGGTCCATCGTCGTGAAGCCTACCCGGGGTGCGGCCCCGGGAACGATATCCCGCGAGCATCCCGACGGCTCCGGAGTGTTGCCCGAGCTGTCGGGCCGGGAAGGAACCCTGGATACTGGCCAACGGGCCGTGCCCGCGCCAAGCGCCCCGCGCCAGCCTTCAACAGCCGTCTCTAGGGGAGATGACACACATGCCTATCGCTACTCCAGAGGTCTACGCCGAGATGCTCGACCGGGCCAAGGCAGGCGAGTTCGCCTATCCGGCGATCAATGTGACCTCATCCCAGACACTCAACGCCGCGCTCCGGGGTTTCGCCGAGGCGGAGAGCGACGGCATCGTCCAGGTGTCGACGGGCGGGGCCGAGTTCCTGTCCGGCACCACCGTCAAGGACATGGTGACCGGCGCGACCGCGCTGGCGGAGTACGCCCGGATCGTCGCCGCCAGGTATCCCGTGACGATCGCGCTGCACACCGATCACTGCCCTAAGGACAAACTCGACGGTTTCGCCCGGCCGCTGATCGACATCTCCCTTGAGCGGGTGGCGCGCGGTGAGGACCCGCTGTTCCAGTCGCACATGTGGGACGGCTCGGCGGTGCCGCTGAAGGAGAACCTGGACATCGCCCAGGAGCTCCTGGAGAAGTGCGCCCGCGCGAAGATCGTGCTTGAGGTGGAGATCGGTGTCGTCGGCGGCGAGGAGGACGGCGTCGTCGGCGAGATCAATGAGAAGCTCTACACCACCGCCGAGGACGCCCTGGCCACCGCCGACGCCCTGGGGCTCGGGGAGCGGGGCCGCTACATGCTCGCCGCGACCTTCGGCAACGTGCACGGCGTCTACAAGCCGGGGCACGTCAAGCTCCGTCCGGGCGTACTCAAGGAGATCCAGGAGGCGGTCGGCGCCAAGTACGGCAAGGACAAGCCCTTCGACCTCGTCTTCCACGGTGGCTCCGGCTCCCTGCTTGAGGAGATCCACGAGGCGATCTCCTACGGCGTGATCAAGATGAACATCGACACCGACACGCAGTACGCCTTCACCCGCCCGATCGCCGACCACATGTTCAGGAACTACGACGGCGTGCTGAAGGTGGACGGCGACGTCGGCAACAAGAAGACCTACGACCCCCGCTCGTACGGCAAGGCCGCCGAAACCTCGATGGCCGCCCGGGTCGCCGAGGCGTGCCACCACCTGAGGTCCGCCGGCACCAAGATCACCTAAGGGGTCGCCCGGGCCGCGCGAACGAAAAAAGCCCGCCGGGGCAGGGACGTCCCGGCGGGCGCCTCGCGCGAAAAAACGAGCGCCTCGCGTGAGTAACCCGCACAAGGGGGCGATCTTGGCCTGACCGGGGTGCAGCAGGTAGGACTGTTGTCATGGAATCGCACGAGAACCTCCTCGCCGGTCCGCCGCCCACCCGGCTGCCGGATCTGCCCGAGGCCCGAGAGGCGCTGCGGTCGGGCGCCCAAGCATCCGACGTCGCCGCGCGCTTCCCGGCCTACCCGGCCGCGTGGGCCGCGCTCGCCGAGGAGTACTTCACCGCCGGGCACGCGGTGACGTCCTACGCCTTCGCCCGCACCGGCTACCACCGCGGCCTCGACCAGCTACGGCGGGCGGGCTGGAAGGGCCACGGCCCGATCCCGTGGGACCACGAGCCCAACCGGGGCTTCCTGCGCTGCCTGCACGCGCTGGGCCGCGCGGCCCAGGCCATCGGCGAGAGGGACGAGGCCGAACGCTGCCGGCGGTTCCTGAAGGAGTCGAGCGCCGAGGCCGTCGCGGAGCTGAACGGCCGCTGACCCCGGGCCACCGGAACCGTGAGGGGCCGCCGTGACAGAGGCCGTGACAGGGGCGGCGACAGAGGCGGGGACAGGGCCGCCACCGGGGTCGTGGCCTCCCCTTTCAGCCGACGGCGAATCCCCATTTCCCATCAGGTCGGGTATTCTCACCACGCAAGAGCCCCTGCCGCGATTGCGTCAGGGGCTTTGGGTTGCGTGGTGGGAGATGAACAATGCCGGCTGTCGTTCTCGTGGGCGCCCAGTGGGGCGATGAGGGCAAGGGGAAGGCGACCGACCTTCTCGGCGACCAGGTCGACTACGTCGTCAGATACCAGGGAGGCAACAACGCCGGCCACACGGTCGTCGTGGGCGACCAGAGGTATGCCCTGCACCTGCTGCCGACGGGGGTGCTCTCCCCGAACGTCGTCCCGGTGATCGGCAACGGCGTGGTCGTCGACCCGGGGGTGCTGCTCGGTGAGATCGACGGGCTCCGCGAACGCGGCGTCTCGTCCGAACGGCTGCTGATCTCCGCCAACGCGCACCTGATCATGCCTCACCACAAGGCCCTTGACAAGGTGACGGAGCGCTACCTCGGCAAGGCCAAGATCGGCACCACCGGCCGGGGCATCGGCCCCGCCTACGGCGACAAGATCTACCGGATGGGCGTGCGGGTCCAGGACCTGCTCGACCCGGGCATCCTCCGCCAGAAGATCGAGGTCGTCCTCGGGGAGAAGAACCAGATCCTCACCAAGATCTACAACCGCCGGGTGATCGACGCCGGCCAGGTCCTGGAGGAGTACCTCGGCTACGCCGAACGCCTCAGGCCGCACATCGCCGACACCTCGCTGATCCTGAACAGGGCCCTGGACGAGGGCAAGGTCGTGCTCCTGGAAGGCGGGCAGGGCAACCTGCTCGACATCGACCACGGCACCTACCCCTTCGTCACCTCCTCCTCCCCCACCAGCGGAGGCGCCTGCTCGGGCTCGGGCATCCCGCCGACCCGCCTGACCGGCGTGATCGGCATCCTCAAGGCCTACACCACCCGCGTGGGCTCGGGGCCGTTCCCGACCGAGCTGACCGACGAGACGGGCGACTGGCTGCGCACCACCGGCGGCGAGTACGGCGTGACCACGGGCCGCAACCGCCGCTGCGGCTGGTTCGACGCGGTCATCGCCCGCTACGCCGCCAGGATCAACGGCGTCACCGACTTCTTCCTCACCAAGCTGGACGTGTTGTCGGGCCTGGAGCGGATCCCGGTGTGCGTCGCCTACGAGGTGGACGGCGTCCGCCACGACGAGATCCCGATGACCCAGACCGAGTTCCACCACGCCAGGCCGGTGTACGAGGAGTTCCCCGGCTGGCAGGAGGACATCACCGGCGCCAAGTCCTTCGAGGACCTCCCCGCCAACGCCCAGGCGTACGTCAAGACCCTGGAACAGATGAGCGGCGCCCGGATCTCGGCCGTCGGCGTCGGGCCCGGCCGTACCGAAACGCTCCAAATCCACCCGCTGATCTAGCCTCCGGCCCGGAGGCTCTCGCGCCCGGACCTCACGCCGGGCGCGAGCCGTGCCGGGGAATCCGGACGCGAGGTCGGTAAGGTCCTCGTGTGCATGCCGAGATTCATGGTCATAGGGGAGCCCGCGGGCTCCGTCCGGAGAACACGCTGCCCGGTCTCGCCCACGCTCTGGAGCTGGGCGTCGACGCGCTGGAGTTCGACGTCGCGCTGACGGCCGACCGCCGGGCGGTGCTCACCCACGACCTCACCGTGTCGCCGGTGACCAGCGCCGACCGCCGGCCGGCCTTCCCGGGCGATCCGCTCTTCCCGTACGTGGGCAGGCCGGTCGGCGAGCTCACGCTGGCCCAGCTGCGGACCCTCGAATGCGGGGTGCGGTACCCGCGCCACCCCGCCGACCGCTTCGCCGCGACGCAACTGCCGGTGCCCGACACCCGCATGCCGACGCTCGGAGCCGTGCTGGGGCTGGTGGAGGCCTACGGCGCCGACGACGTACGGCTGCACGTGGAGCTGAAGTCGGACCCGACGAGGCCCTGGCTGTGCCCCGGCCCCCGGGAGTTCACCGAGACGGTGATCGCCGAGCTCGCCCAGCACGACCGGCTCGGCGGGGCCGCGATCCTCAGCTTCGACTGGCGGATCCTGGAGGCGGCCCGCTCCCTGGCCCCCGCGGTCGCGCGCTATGCCCTGCTGGAGCGTGCCACCGCCGACCAGGCCTGGTTCAACGGCCTGCGCCCGGAGGACTTCGACGGCGATCTGGCGGCGGTCGCGGCTGCGGCCGGAGGCACCGTGTTCTCGCCCGACCACGTCATGGTGGACGAGGAACTGGCGCGCCGGGCCGAGAGGGCGGGACTGCCGCTGGTGGTCTGGACCGTCAACGATCCCGGCCGGGCCGCGGAGATGCTCGACCTCGGGGTGGCGGGGATCGTCACCGACTATCCCGACCGGATGCGCGCCCTGTGGACCGAGCGGGGCATGCGCCTGCCCGCGCCCGCGCGCTTCGCGCTGCGGGCGAGCGGGTAGACGGCGGGCGGAACCGCGGAAACCGCGGGATCACGAAGGCCGAGGGGGCGACGGGGACCGCGGAGGCCGGGGACCCCGGAGACCCTGGGGACCGCCGGGACCGTGGGGACGCCGGGACCGTGGGGACGCCGTGGAGGCAGGGATCACATCCAGCCGTTGCGGCGGAAACCCCGGTAGAGCAGCGAGCAGACGATCACCATGACGCCGAGCACGATCGGGTAGCCGAAGACGGAGTCGAGCTCGGGCATGTGCGTGAAGTTCATGCCGTAGATGCCGGCGATCATCGTGGGGGCGGCCATGATGGCGACCCACGAGGAGATCTTCCGCATGTCCTCGTTGGCCAGGGCGTTGGAGCGGGCGAGCGCCGCCTGCAGGATGGAGTTGCACAGCTCGTTGGACGACTCGACCTGCTCGCGGACGCGGGCCACGTGGTCGGCGACGTCACGGAAGTAGCCGCGCATCTCCGAGGGGAACATGCGGCGCTGGGCCAGCGTCGCCATGGGCTCCTGCAGCGGGGCGACCGAGCGCTTCATCTCGATCATCTCGCGCTTGAGGTTGTAGATCCGGCCGATGTCGCTGGCGCTGACGTCGGCGAAGACCATGGCCTCGACGTCTTCGAGCTCGGTCTGCATCAGGTCGGCCACGGTGAGGTACTTGTCCACGACGTGGTCGGCGATGGCGTGCAGCACGCCCGCCGGGCCCCGCTTGAGGATCTCGGGCTTGTCCTCCAGGCGCTCGCGCACCTCCGACAGCGGGCAGTGCTTGCCGTGCCGTACGGTCACCACGAAGTCGGGGCCGACGAACAGCATGATCTCGCCGGTTCCGATGATCTCACCGCCGCCGGACCGCATGTCGCGGCCGAGGAAGTCAACTGTCTTCAGGACCACGAACAGCGAGTCGCCGTAGCGCTCGACCTTGGGGCGCTGGTGGGCCTCGACGGCGTCCTCGACGGCGAGCGGGTGCAGGGCGAATGCCTCCGCGAGCCATTCGACCTCGGGGGCGTCGGGCTCGTGCAGGCCGACCCAGACGAAGGCGCCGCCCCGCTCGGAGGAGGCGTTGTGCTCGCGGACCAGCTCCAGGGCGTCGGTGATGCCCAGAGCCTCGATCTTCTTGCCGTCGACGTAGGCGGCGTAGTCGACGAGCGAGTCGCTCGGCGCGACGCACGGGGTGTTCACCCGGCTACGGACCGGTACGGTCACGTGCGAGGGGCGGACGGCACGCGTGTGCTTGATGCGGGGGAAAAGAAGGGAGGAGCGCATGGCAGGCCTTTCCCGCCCGGCCTGATACGGCCCGCGCGCGGCGCGATGTCACCTCAGTTCAAACGGAAATGCGCGCGAAGGCCCGGTCGGGCGCCGGTGTGAAGTGGTTGAGAGCGCGCACGGAGCGTGTGCGCGAGCACGTACTGCTGGGATCACCAGAGGACACCCCCAACCACCTCCAATCGGCACGAGACGGGCAAAGCAGCCTAAAGTTAGCACAGATCCGGGGGACTTCCTTCAGGATACTCCCACCCCCGACGGGGGCCACGCGTAACTCAACGAAATTAACGGCGCTTTTACGGGGACATTCGACACTTCGGGGGGTTATATGGCCAATCCGGAGCGTCACCGGAAGACGGACCGGCCCGGACGCCGCCGGGCCGCATCCGGTCGAACCTCCCGGACGGGCGGACGGCCAAGGGGCCGATAGGCTCTTCCGAGTGCGCGTTCTTGTGATTGGATCCGGCGGGCGTGAGCACGCCCTGTGCCGGTCGCTGGCGGCCGACCCCGAGGTCGCCGAGGTTCACTGTGCTCCGGGAAACGCCGGGATCGCCCAGGTCGCGACCCTGCACCCGGTGGCCCCGTCCGACCCCGCGGCGGTCACCCGGCTGGCCGCGGAGATCGGGGCCGGCCTGGTGGTGATCGGCCCGGAGGCGCCGCTGGTCGCCGGGGTCGCCGACGCGGTCAGGCGGGCGGGCGTCCCCTGCTTCGGGCCGTCCGCCGAGGCGGCCAGAATCGAAGGCTCCAAGGCCTTCGCCAAGGAGGTCATGGCCGCGGCGGGGGTGCCCACCGCGCGCTCCCGCACCTGTGACGCCCCCGCGGAGGTCGCCGCGGCGCTGGACGAGTTCGGCGCGCCGTACGTGGTCAAGGACGACGGGCTCGCCGCGGGCAAGGGCGTGGTGGTCACCGGCGACCGCGACGAGGCGCTCCGACACGCGGCGGCGTGCGGGCGGGTCGTCGTCGAGGAGTTCCTCGACGGCCCCGAGGTGTCGCTGTTCGCCCTCTGCGACGGTTCGACGGCCGTGCCGCTCCAGCCCGCCCAGGACCACAAGCGCGCCTACGACGGCGACCGGGGGCCCAACACCGGCGGCATGGGCGCCTACACGCCGCTGCCGTGGGCTCCCGCCGGCCTCGTCGAGCAGGTGATGGCCGAGACCGTCCTGCCGACCGTGAACGAACTGGCCCGGCGCGGCACGCCGTACACCGGGGTGCTCTACGTCGGGCTCGCCCTGACGAAGACGGGCCCGAAAGTGATCGAGTTCAACGCGCGGTTCGGCGACCCGGAGACCCAGGTCGTGCTGGACCGGCTGGAGACGCCGCTGGCCGGGCTGCTGCTCGCCTGCGCGAACGGGACGCTCGGCGGGTTCGGACCGCCGGCCCACCGCGACGGCGCCGCGGTGACCGTGGTGATCGCGGCGGAGAACTACCCCGCCGATCCGGTCAAGGGCGACGTCGTCGAGGGTCTCTCGGAGGTCGGGGACGGCGCCTACGTGCTGCACGCGGGAACCGCCCTGGACGGCGGCCGCGTCGTCTCCAGCGGCGGGCGGGTGCTCAGCGTCGTCGGCACCGGCCCCGACGTCGCCGTCGCCCGGGCCCGCGCCTACGAGGCGGTCGGGCACATCCGGCTGCGCGGCTCGCACCACCGCACGGACATCGCGGCGAGCGGCCTGTAGGCCCCCGGCCCGTCCCGCCGGGACGGGCCGGGGCAGCCGCCCGCGGCGGTTGCCCGCGGCACCGATCGGCACGTCGCGACAAGCCGGGGAGGTCCCCCTCATCCGGCCACTCCGCCCCCCTACGGAGGAACGATGTCGTTCGACCACGCGGTGTCCCCCGAACGGATCGGCGACACCGGCGTGCTGCGCTGGCCGGGCACCTGGCGGGTGTACGTGGTCACGCGCGGCGAGGAGATCAGGGCGGACGCCGAGCGCGCGCTGGCCGCGTACGGCGAGGCCGGCCGGCCCGTGCCGGCCCGCGAGGGCATCGGCACGCACCTGGCGCGCGCGGAGGCCTACACGCGGGCCCGGAACGGCCTGCGGCGCTGGCTGACCGGTCACGCCGTCGAGGGCGCCTGGTCGAGCCTCAACAGCGCGAACGTGATGCTCTACGGCGTGCTGCCCACGGCGGAGCTGTGCGCGCGCGGCCCGGAGGTGGTGGCGATCGGCCGGGCCTACCTGCCCGGGGACGACCCCCGCCTGGCCGGGCTCCAGGCCAGGCTCGCCGCCGGCGACCTGGGCGAGGGCGACAGACCGCTGATGCAGTCGGTGCTGCGGGCCGCCTACACCGCCCAGGCGATGGAGACCGGGCGGGTGCGCAGCTTCCGCAACCTGCTGCTCGGCGGGGTGGTCATGCTGAGCCTGGTCGTGCTGGCCGTGGTGGGCGTCGGCGCGATCTGGCCGGACGCCGTGCCGATGTGCGGCGACCAGGCGGTGATCCAGGCCCAGGGGCTGCTGCCGGCGCGGATCTGCCCGACCGGCGGCCGCAGGCCCGGCCACGGCGACGTTCCGCTCGTCGCCCTGGTCGGCGTCCTGGGCGCCGCCCTGTCCACGGCGACGTCGCTGTCCACCCGCTCGGAGCTGTCCACCCGCTACTCGCTGGCGGTGGTCCAGAACCTCCTGAAGGCCCCGGCCGGGGTGGCGACCGCCGTACTGGGGCTGCTGATCCTGAACTCGGGGTTCGTCCCCGGCTTCACCGGCCTGGCCTCCCAGCCGGCGATCCTGGTCTGGGCCATGGCCTTCGGGTACGGTCAGCAGATCGTCACCCGCTTCGTCGACCAGCGGGCCGACAGCCTGTTGTCGGCCGCCTCCCCGCTCACCCCCGCGGGCCGGGGCGGCAGGGCCGCGTGAACACACCCGGGCCGGTGACACGGGC
Organism: Streptosporangium violaceochromogenes; assembly: GCF_014654615.1. GTDB lineage: Bacteria > Actinomycetota > Actinomycetes > Streptosporangiales > Streptosporangiaceae > Streptosporangium > Streptosporangium violaceochromogenes. Next base: position 103,684 of record NZ_BNBB01000010.1, read on the forward strand.
GCCCCGCGGGCATCCTCCCCGCGGCCTCCGGCCGTCCCCGCGGGTCACCGGCGCTCTTTCCCACCGGGCGGGCGCGACCCCGTCCCTCCTCGGACGGGCCCGTTCCCCGGTGGGGGCGCGAAGGATCCGCGGCGGCCGAGTGATCGGCCCGTCCGGGGGTAGTTCCCGCACGAAGTGGCCGGTTCGGGGGCATCCAGCGGCTAATGTTGGCCGACGACTCCGGACGCCGCCCCCGCTTGTACGAATATCACCCCACCCCCAAGGAGCATGACGCATGGTCCGTTACCGCGTACGCGGTGGCACCCCCCTCCGTGGAACCGCCTTCATTCAGGGTGCCAAGAACGCCGTGCTGCCCATGATCGGTGCGGCGCTCCTGGCGGCCAAGGGCCGCACGGTGCTGCGCAACGTCCCCATCATCGAAGACGTCCGCCGCGCGGTCGAGCTGGCCGAGGCGATCGGCGCCCGGGTCGAACTCCACGAGGCGGAGCGCACGCTGGTGATCGACGCCTCCACGCTGAGCAGCCCCGTGCTGCCGGCGGAGATCGCCCGCCGTTTCCGCGGCTCGGTGCTGTTCGTGCCCGCCCTGCTGCACCGCCTCGGCGAGGCGGTCATCGAGGGGGTGGGCGGGTGCAACCTCGGCAGCCGCAACCTCGACTTCCACTACCTGGGCTACAAGCGGCTGGGCGCGGTCGTGGACGAGGGCGACGGCGTCATCCACGTCAAGACGGCCGGCTTCACCGGCGCCACGCTGTACCTCGACACCCCCTCGCACACCGGCACCGAGAACCTGATCATGGCGGGCGCCCTCGGGCGCGGCACCACCGTGATCGAGAACGCGGCGCTGGAGCCCGAGGTCCTCGACGTGATCGAGATGCTGACCCGGATGGGCGCGAGGATCAGCGGTGGCGGGACCGGCTTCATCACCGTGGAGGGCGTGGAGGAGCTCCAGGCCGTCGAGCACACCGTGATGCCCGACCGCCTGGACGCGGGCGTGTTCGCCATGGCCGCGGCGATCACCGGGGGCGAGGTCAACCTGGTCGGCGCGGACCTGGACCACCTGGGCGTGGTCCGCTACAAGCTGGAGCAGATGGGAGTGGAGTTCGCCGACCACGGAGCGGTGCTCCACGTCCGCAGGGACCGTCCGCTGCGCCCGATCAACGTGATCACCGACACCTACCCCGGCTTCGCCACCGACCTGCAGTCGCCGATCATGACGGTCGCCTGCCTCGCCGACGGCGCCAGCTACATCCACGAGCGCATCTTCGACGGGCGGTTCGCCCTGGCCTCCGAGCTGAACAAAATGGGCGCCGACATCGAGGTGAAGGAGAACAGCGCCGTGGTCCGCGGGGCGACCCCGCTCACCGGAACCGATGTGACCGCTCATGACCTCCGCTCCGGAATTGCCCTGGTTCTAGCCGGTCTGGTAGCCCATGGGGAGACCGTGATCGGCTCGGGATATCTCATCGACCGGGGCCACTCTTATCTCGCCGAGCGCATGCAGTCCCTCGGGGCGGATGTGCGCCGAGAGATTTCAGCGGCATAATCAACCGGTTTCAGTCTCCCAAAAACCGCTCTGACCTGTGTAAACAGGTGGAGTCAGGGTTTAGAGCGTGGGTTCATCCAAGAATTGATGGCAAATCGGGCGTGACATTACGGCCCTCACAAGCGATCGTTCCAAAAGAGAGCCGAAACAGACGGACGGCAGGATGGGACGAACATTGGTCGAGCGTGCCGAAGAAACTCCACGAGTGTCACGCCCGGGTGCCATGACACCCGATCTCACGATCGGTGTCGTGGGGCCCCATGATCTCGTCGAGCGAGTAATGCTCATGGGACACGCGGCGGCGCCCCTGCCCTGTCGCCTGGTAGCCGCTGCCTACCGGGACGAGCAGGAAGCCGCCGACAAGGTCACCCGCCTCGGGGCGGGAGTGGACGCCTGTCTGTTCGCCAGCCCGATCCCCTACGACCTGGCGCGGCGTTCGGGGGTGCTGACGATGCCTGCGACATATGTCCAGCTCGGCGGTGCCGCCCTGATCGCCGCGCTGGCGAAGGCCGCGCTGGACGAGCGGATAGACCCCCGGAGGGTGAGCGTCGACGTGCTGAACCGGACGGAGGTCGAGGAGGCCTACGCCGACCTCGGCCTCTCCCCCGGGGAGGTGCACAACCGCGACGAGCCGGGCGCGACCGGCACGATCGCGGCTTTTCATGAACGGCTGGCGCGGCAGGGCAACACCACCGGGGCGCTGACCTGCCTGCCCGCGGTCGCCGACCGCCTCCAGACGGCCGGTGTGCCGGTGGTCAGGGTCCGCCCGACCTCCGCCGCGGTCCGCTCGGCGCTGCACACCGCGGCGCTGCTCGGAGCACACCATCGCCTGGAGGAGTCACAGCTCACGGTGGTCCTGGTCGAGGTCCCCACGCTCCGCGAGCCGGTCCGCCGGGCGGCGCCGCGCTACTGGCGCGACGAGCTCCGGCTGTCGCTGCACCGGCTGCTGGTGCAGGAGGCCAACCGGATCAACGCGTCGGTGACCGCGGTCGACGACCACAGCTACATGGTCACCGCGACCCGGGGCTCGGTGGCCACGGCCACCGAGGGCTTCCGGGTGCTGCCCTTCGCGGCGCGGGTGCGTGACGAGCTCGGGCTGGCGGTGGAGGTGGGTGTCGGCATGGGCCGTACGACCCACGACGCCGAGGCCCACGCCCGTGCCGCGCTGGCGCGCACGCAGGCGGGCAAGCAGGCCCAGGGCTTCGCGGTCGACCGGGAGGGCCGGGCGCTCATCCCGGCGCCCCGGATGCCTCCGCAGACCGGCGGGCCCCTGAAGCCCAAGGGAGTGGAGGTGCTGGCCCGGCTGGCGGCCAAACTGGAGGGAGGAGACACGGTGGTGGACGCGGAGAACGCCGGCAAGATGCTCGGCGTCACACCGCGTACGGCACGGCGGCTGCTGCGTACGCTGGTCGACGAGGGGCTCGCGTGGCCGCTCCCGCCGAACCGCACTCCTCAGCCGGGCCGTCCGCGCCAGCTCTACCGGCTGATCGTGGAGAAGCTGAGCGGTCGCTGAGAGCCGCCCGGCGCCCCGCTGAGGCGCCGAGAAGGCTCATCCTGCGTGCCCGCCCCGCGCGCCGGGGCCGTCTATCAGACGAACCCCGCGCGGTGGAGACCCCCGGGCACGCGCAGGAACCCCTGCCGGCTCCGGACGCCGAGAGGCCGCCGCCCCTGTCGCGCGGCGAGGACCGTACGGCCCGGCCGGTGGAGAAGCCCCGATGAGGGCTCTCCCTTCAAAGGGCGAAACTCACGTGATAAATCTCCCTATAGGGGGATATCGTCATGAGCTATGGCGCACGACACTACTGACCGACGCCCGTCGCTCCTCACCTGGGGGGCGCTGGCGACCGTATACGTGGTGTGGGGGTCCACCTACCTCGGGATCATGGTCGCGATCGAGACGATCCCCCCGTTCACCAGCGGCGCCATCCGCTTTCTGACGGCCGCGCCGATCCTCGCCGCGGTGACCCTGCTGCTGCGGGGGCGAAGGGCCTTCCGGATGACCCTCACGGAGCTGCGCGGGGCCGCGCTGGTCGGCGTGCTGCTGCTGGCCCTCGGAAACGGCCTGGTCACGCTGGGCGAGAGGTATATCTCCAGCGGACTGGCCGCGCTGCTCGTGGCCGCCGTCCCGCTCTGGCTGGTGATCTTCAGGGTCCTCGCGCGGGACAGGCCCGGAGCCCTGACCCTGACCGGGGTGCTCGTCGGGTTCGGCGGGGTGGCGCTGCTGTCGCTGACCGGCGGGGGCGGCACGTCCACCGCCACGGGAAGCGCGCTCATCCTGCTGGCGTCGTTCTCGTGGTCCGCCGGCTCGTTTCTGGCCGCCCGGATCCCGATGCCCTCCGACCCCTTCACCGCGAGCGCGGTCGAGATGGCCGCGGGCGGCGCCGCCCTGACGGTGACCGGCGGGCTGGCCGGCGAGCGCCTCGATCTCGCCGCCGTCTCCGGGCGGTCCTGGGCCGGGCTGGCCTATCTGGTCGTGATGGGCTCCCTGGTCGCCTTCACCGCCTACGTGTGGCTGCTGGGCAACGCCCCGATCTCCCTGGTGTCCACCTACGCCTACGTCAACCCCGTCGTGGCCGTGCTTCTGGGCGCGATCGCGCTGGGGGAGGCGGTCACCGGCTCGATGGTCGCCGCCGGACTGGTGATCGTCGCCGGCGTGGCCCTGGTGGTCTCCACCGAGCGCCGCGGACGGCCGGGCCCCGGAAGGGCCGGAGAACCCGGAGCCGGGGAACCCGTGCCCGCGCGGGCACGGGTCTTCTCAAGAAGGGGCCTCAAAGGCCCCTGAAGGCCCCGGCGGCGGCCAGGAAGGTGTCGTTGGCCTCCGGGGTACCGATGGAGACCCGGGCCCCCTCACCGGCGAAGGGACGTACGGCGACCCCCTCGGCCGCGCAGGCCCCCGCGAAGTCCGCGGTGCGCTCGCCCAGCCGGAGCCAGACGAAGTTGGCCTCGGTGACCGGCACCGTCCACCCCTGGGCGATCAGGGCCTCGCGGACCCGCTCACGCTCCTTGACCACCGTCTCCACCCGCTCCAGCAGCTCCTTCTCGGCGGCGAGCGAGGCGATCGCCGCCGCCTGGGCGAGGTGGTTGACCGCGAAGGGCACCGTCGCCTTGCGGACGGCCTCCGCCACCGGCCCGTCGGCGATCAGGTAGCCCACGCGCAGGCCGGCCAGGCCGTACGCCTTGGAGAACGTCCGCAGCACGGCCACGTTCGGCCGGCCCCGGTAGACGGCGAGCCCGTCGGTGACGTCGCCGTCCCGCACGTACTCCCGGTAGGCCTCGTCCAGGACGACCAGCACGTCCTCGGGGACCCGGTCGAGGAACGCCTCCAGCTCCGCCCCGTGGACGGCCGTCCCCGTGGGGTTGTTCGGGTTGCAGACGAAGACCATGCGGGTCCGGGGCGTGATCGCCTCGGCCATCGCCTCCAGGTGGTGCCTCTCCTCAAGCAGCGGGACCGTGACCGAGGTCGCCCCCGCCAGGTCGGCCAGCACGGGATACGCCTCGAAGGAGCGCCAGGCGTAGACCACCTCGGCGCCCGGCTCGCCCACGGTCTCGAAGAGCTGCTGGGCCACCGTCACCGACCCCGCGCCGAGCGCGATGTGCTCCGCCGACACACCGTGGCGGTCGGCGAGCGCGGCCGTCAGCCCGGCGGCTCCGGGGTCGGGGTAGCGGTGGATCTCGGACGTGGCCCTGGCGATCGCCTCGACCACCGAGGGAAGCGGCCCGTAGGGGGATTCGTTCGAGGAGAGCTTGTAGGACCGGCCGTCGGCCGACACCACGGCCCTGCCCGCCCGGTAAGCGGGCATTGTGTCCAAAATCGCACGGAAACGAGGCATGGAATTACTGTACGAGGAGCCGGCGGGCCGGGCGTCATCCGGTGGCGCCGACCCCGGCCGGCAGATCACCCCCTCCCGCGCCACACGGGGAACGGCCGTCATCGGCGCCCGGTGTCCGCCGGAACACCCGGCGGCCCGCGACACCCGCCGAGACCGGAAAGGTCATCCGGCGCGACCGCCTCAGCGGGCCGATCCACGAACCCCCACAGGTGGCCAAGGGGGCCGAGTTCTCGGCGGCCACAGGGGTGGCCGAATCTCCCAGTTATTTTGACAATCAAATCTTCTAGTGACTATAGTTTTTGACTGTCGAGATATCGGAAGATCTCACCCTCATCTAAGGATGACAACGATGATCCTTGTCACCGGAGCCACGGGCAGCGTAGGCCGGCACGTCGTCGACGGGCTGCTCAAGGAAGGCCAGATGATCCGCGCGCTCACCAGGAACCCCGCCGGCGCCCAACTGCCCGCGGCGGTCGAGGTCGTCGCCGGCGATCTGTCCCGCCCGTCCGAGCTGCCGCTCGACGGAGTCAGGGCGGTGTACCTGATGGCCATGGGCGAACACCCTCACGAGACCGCTCAAGTTCTGGCGGACGCCGGCGTCACCACGGTCGTACTGCTCTCAACCAGCGAGGTGCGCGACGACACCGAGCACCAGCCGGGGGCGATCGCGGCCCGGCACGCCGTCTTCGAGAACGCCCTGGAGCGCTCGGGCCTGCTCTGGACCTTCCTGCGGCCCAACGAGTTCGCGGGCAACGCCCTGCAGTGGGCACCGCAGATCCAGGCGGGCGACGTGGTGCGCGCACCGTACGGGGACGCCTGGTCGGCGCCCATCCACGAGCGCGACGTCGCGGCGGTCGCGGTGCGCGCCCTGCTCGACGAGCGGCTTCACGGCGCCAAGCTCCTCCTCACCGGGCCGGAGACGATGACCCACCGCGACCAGCTCCACCACATCGCGACGGTGCTCGGACGGCAGCTGCGGTTCGAGGAGATCCCGGCCGCCGCCGTACGGGAGAAGATGGCCGCCTACGCGCCGGCGGAGATCGTGGACGCCCTGCTGAACAGCCTCGCCGAGGCGGTGGGCGAGCCCGCCACCGTGACCACGACGGTCTACGACGTGACAGGCAGGCGGCCGTTCACCTTCCACGAGTGGGCGGCTGAGCACGAGGGCAGCTTCCGTTAGACTCACAGCATGCGCCGGCAACTCATCGACGAGCTCATGCTGGCTCTGACCGACCTGCAAAACGCCTCCGAGATGGCCGACGCGGCCATCTCGGAGCAGCTGGGTCTCAATCGCACCGACGCGCGATGCGTGGCCTACCTGATCACACGAGGCCCCATGGCCTCTGGCGAGCTGGCCGAGCTGGCCGGACTCACCCCCGGTGCCCTGACGGTCGCCGTCGACCGCCTGGAGAAGGCCGGATTCGCCGAACGCGTCCGCGACCTCGTCGACCGGCGACGCGTGCTCATCCGCCCCACGGACAAGGCCCGCGACCTCGCCCACGACGCCTGGGGGCAGGCCGTGGAAGAGGCCGAGGCCCAGTTCGCCGCCTACACCGACGACCAGCTCGCCCTGCTCACCGAGTTCGTCCAGGGCCAGGTGGCACAGCAGCGGCGCAACGCCGAACGCATGCGCGACAAGCCGGCCTGGTCATAACGGCACCTCGTTGAATCACCGCGGACCGGTCTCCCCCCTGTCGGCCACATCCGGACCGCCACATGGCCGAGGAACCGCCACACGACGTCCCCCGGCCGGGGCTCCCTCCTCCGGGCCTCCGTTCCTCGGAACGGTTTCAGTCACGCACCTCAATCGTTCCGGTGGGGCAGCGCCGGGCGGCCGCGCGGACCCTGTCATGCAGGGCGGCCGGAGGCTCGAAGGTGAGGACCAGCACGACGCACTCCCTCTCGTCCTGCCCGAACACCTCAGGAACCGAAAGCGCGCACAGACCGCTGCTGCAGCACTTTTCGGGGTCAACGGAGACGTGCATGCCACTCACCAGGCAATCGGGATCGCGACGAGGCCCTCGATGAGGGTGCCCTCCGTGCGCCGCAGTTCCTCCGCCGGGATCGCCAGACGCAGGGTCGGGAACCGCCGGAGCAGAGTCCCCAGCGCCGTCTCCAGCTCCACCCGCGCCAGCGCGGCGCCGATGCAGAAGTGCGGGCCGGCGCTGAAGGTGAGGTGCGGGTTCCGCTCGCGGGTGATGTCGAGATCATGGGGCCGGTCGAAGAACTCCTCATCCCAGTTCGCGGACTCCACGGCCGGGATGACACCGGCCCCCTGAGGAATTGTCACACCGCCGATCTCGATGGCCTCGGTGATGTAGCGCAACATCGACAGCGAGCCGCTCATGAGCTTCCAGCGCAGCAGTTCCTCCACCGCCCCCGAGAGCAGCGACTCGTCCGCGCGCAGCAGTTTCAGCTGATCGGGCTCGGCGAGCAGTTTGGCCACGGTCAGGCCGAGCTGGCCGGCGGTGGTCTCGTACCCGACGAGCAGCAGCAGCCGGCACCACCAGTGCAGCTCGTACTCGCTCAGCCGGGTGTCGTCCTCATCGTGTACGTGGATCAACGCGCTGACGAGGTCGTCCGCCGGCTGCTCACGCTTGGCGGTGATCAGCGCGGCCATGTACTCGTTGAGCTCGCCCAGCGCGCCCCGGATCTCCTCCCCGGTGTACTTCCCCGTGGACAGGAAGTGGTCCGTCCAACGACGGAACCGGTGCTGATCACCCGGCGGAACCCCCAGCAAGTCGCAGATGACTCGGATGCTGAGCGGGAAGGAAAGTTCCTCGGACACGTTCACGGGCGGGGTTTTGGCCGCCATCGCATCGATGAGCTCGTCGGTTATCTCCTGCACGCGCGGGCGCAGCCGCTCCACGCGCGTCGCGGTGAACGCCTTCATCACCAGCCGCCGCACCCGGGTGTGCTCGGGCGGGTCGGGGTCCATCCTCGAATCCTGGAACATCAGGTTGTTCTTGGTCACCCTTGGGGCGCCCGGGCGGTTCAGGTTGCGGCTGACCCGCGGGTCGGTCAGCACGGTCCGGACGTCCTCGTAACGCGTCACCAGGTAGGCCTCGTCCCCGCTGGGGAGGATCACCCGCAGCACGGGCTCGTCGCGCAGCGCGCCCAGCTCCTTCGGCACAGCCAGCGGCCCCGGGCGGCGGAACGGATACCGGATGTGATCAGCGGTCATGGCCGCCTGCCTTCCTTGACTCGTTCACCACATGACGGGAAGCTCGCGGAAACCCAGATCCAGCGGACTGTCGTGATGGCGCAGGTCGCCCGGCGGAACGGCCAGACGCAGCGTCGGCACCCTGCGCATCAGGGCCTCCAACGCCACCTGCAACTCCAGCCTGGCCAGTGCCGCCCCCATGCAGAAGTGAGGCCCGGCGCTGAAGACGAGGTGCTGCTTGTTCACCCGGGTGATGTCCAGCCGCAGCGGATCCGGGAAGACCGTCTCGTCGAAGTTGGCCGATTCCAGGACCGGAATCAGCCCGGACCCCTTGGGGATCGTCACGCCACCGATCTCGATGTCGTCGGTGACCAGGCGCAGCATCGACAGCGAGTGGCCTGCGATCTGACAGCGCAGCAGTTCCTCCACCGCGTCGGGGATCAGGGCCGGGTCGCCGCGCAGCAGCTCGAACTGGTCCGGATGGGTGAGCAGCAGGACGACACCGCTGCCGAGTTGCGTCGCCGTTGTCTCGAACCCCGCCAGCAGCAAGATCACACACCACACGTGCAGTTCGTGGGCGCTCAGCCGGCCGTCGTCCTCGTCGTGCACCTCGATCAAGGCGCTGATCAGGTCGTCACCGGGGTCTTCGCGCTTGGCCTCGATCAGCTCCCCCATGTACCGCCACGCCTCGTCCAGCGAGCCGCGGAAACGCCCCTGGTCCCGGGGCGGCACCCCGAGCAGGCCACAGATGACCCGAAGGGTGAGCGGCACGGCGAACGCCTCAAGCAGGTCGACCGGCGGGGTCCGTCTGAGCAGGTCCGTGAGCAGTTCCTCGGTCACTCGCCGCACGTGCGGGCGCATCCCCTCCACGCGGGTCGCGGTGAACGCCTTGGCCATCAACCGCCGCATGCGCGTGTGCTCGGGGGGATCCCGGTCGATCCGGGGGTTCTGAAAGACCTTCGTCTTCCGCTCGGTCATCCGCGGCGCCCCGGGCCGGTCACGGTTGCGGCTCACCCTGGGGTCGGAGAGCACCCGCCGGATCTCCTCGTACCGCGTCACCAGGAACGCCTCGTCCCCACTGGGCAGCGTCACCCGGACAACCGGCTCCTCGCGGAGCGTGACGAGCGCCTCAGGCGGCCCGGCGGCGGCCGGCCATTCGAACGGAAAGTGCAGCGGCGAGGACTTCACGAATCGTCTCCCCATCGACCATGGATCACCGTGATCGGCCCATCGTCGCGGGCACCGCTTGAGGCCGGGCCGAGAAACGCTGGAGGTGCGGGTCGGCGTCTCCAGCCATCTTCCAACGGCCCCTGAGATGGTGGGCGCGGCCAGGCAGCCGTGAACAGGGGAGGTGCCCATGCGCGTCTTGTTCGTCACCACGAACTGGGGATCGCACTATTACCATCTCGTCCCGCTCATATGGGCGATGCGCGCCTCCGGCCACGAGGTGTACGTGAGCAGCGAGCCCGGCTTCACCGAGACCGTCGTGCGCTCGGGAGCGATCGCCGTTCCGGCGAGCCGGGACGTCGACCGGGCCGAACTGATGAAGCGGGTACCGGCCAACCAGCCGGACTGGCCGGAGGCCGCGCCGGAGGGCGTGTCCGGCGAGGAGTGGCGAGGCGGTTGGCGGGACGTCTCGCGACGGGCGTTCCCCATGTTCGTGTCGCTGGCCGAGAACCTCGCCGACGACGTGCTACGGCAGACCAGAGCGCTGCGGCCCGATCTGATCGTGTACGAGCCGACCAGCTTCGTCGCCCCCCTGGTCGGTGCGGCGACGGGGATTCCGGCCGTCCGGCACGTACTGGGTGTGGACGTCGTCTACATGGCGCGCAACCTCGTGCCGCCAGTGCTGCGGCCGCTGGCGGAGCGGCTCGGCGTCGGTGACGTGGACGTCCTCGGCCTGGCCACGATCGACAACTGCCCGCCCAGCATGCAGCTGCCCTCGAAGGTTGACCGGATCAGGACGCGCTTCGTGCCGTACAACGGCTCGGGGGCGATGCCGGACTGGCTGTTCGAGCCGCCGGCCCGGCGCCGGATCGGCGTCAGCTGGGGCCTGTGCGCCTCCGACCGTGGCCGCGGCTTCCTGGTCCCCGAACTCCTCAAGGCACTCTCCGATCTCGACGCCGAGATCGTCGTCACCCTGTCCTCCGCCGACCGGAAGAACCTCGGAGAGGGCCGGCTGCCGGAGAAGGTGCGGGTGGTGGAGTCCCTCCCGTTGAACCTGCTGATGCCGTCCTGTGACGTGATGCTGCACCAGAGCGGAATCAGCACGATGTTGACGGCGCTGAGCTACGGCGTGCCCCAGCTCGTCGTGCCGCAGATGCCCGACGAGCTCATGGAGTCCCGGCCGCTCGTCGCCGCCGGCGCGGGCATCGCGGTGGCCCCGGAGTCCGGCCTCGACACCTTCGCGGAGCGCACCGCCGAGTTGCTCGCCGTCCCCTCCTACCGCGAAGCCGCCGGCGGGCTACGAGAGGAGATGAGGCGGCAGCCCGCGCCCACCGAGACCGTCAAGGAACTTGAGGCCTTCGTCCGCACCGGGGCGCCCCGTCGCCCAGCAGCCTCGAACTGAAGGTGGTCAGCCGTGATCGAAACAAATCAGGAGCCCACATCCCCCGCTGAGGCGGTCTTCCGCATCTCCAACGGGATGTCCGCCGCAGCCGTTGTCCTGGCCGCCGCACGACTCCGGATCGCCGACGCGGTCGGCGACGGGTCCGAGTCCGTGCAAGACATCGCGACCAAACTCGACGCCGACGCGGACGCCCTGGCCCGGATGCTCCGCGCGCTGGCGGCCCTGGGCATCTTCCGTCAGGTCGACCCCGCCACGTACGCGCACACCGACATGTCGTCGGCCATGCGCAGCGACCACCCCGGGCGGCTGCACGACAAGCTGATGACCGGCGGCGACTGGGGCTGGACGATGTGGGGCAGGCTTCCCCAGGCGGTGCGCACCGGAGAATGCGCCTTCGTCAAGGAGTACGGCACCGACTTCTTCTCCTACCTCGACGCCAACCCGGACGCCCAGGACATGATCTACTCCGGTATGACCGCGTGGTCGGACCCGATGCTTCCGAGCATCGTGGACGCGATCGACCTCACCGGGGTGCGGACATTCGCCGACATGGGAGGCGGCAAGGGCGCTCTCCTCCACCTGCTGCTTCAGCGGAACCCGCAGATCGAGGGCCTGCTTTTCGAGGACGAGCGGATGCTGCGCGTGGTGCCGGACGCCCTCAGGACGAGCGATCCGGCCAGGCGGTGCCGACTGGTCTCCGGAAACTTCTTCGAGAAGGTCGAGCACGCGGCCGACCTCTATCTGTTCAAACTCACCCTGCACATGTACGACGACGAGCGGGTCGTGCGGGCCCTGCGCAACTGCGCGAAGGCGGCGGCCCCGGGCGCCCGGATCGTCATCGCCGACCCCCTGCTGACCGACCCCCCGGTCACCCCGTTCGCGCCGAGCATGGATCTGCACATGTTGCTGATCATGGGTGGGCGCGAGCGCACCGAGAGCGACTACAAGGCCGTGTTCGAGCGGGCCGGCCTGCGCTTCCGCGGCGTGACTCCCACGGACAGCGTGCTGCACCTTGTGGAGGGCGAGGTCGTGGCCTGACCTCTGGGCGGACGGCGTGGTCTGCGGCCGGTCCCCTCCATCACCAGGGGATCGGCCGTCTGCCGCGGAGGAACACCCCCGTGGGTCCGTTCCCGGGGAGCGTCGCCGCCCACGCGACGTCCACCGCGGCCTCCCGCGGTGTCCGTTCCGCGTTCGGGTACATACGTGTGCGCACCCTGCCGGGATTGACCGCGTTCACCAGCACACCGCGGTCGCGGGCCTCCTCGGCGAGCAACACCGTGACGGCGTTGAGAGCGGCTTTCGACACCGAGTAGGCGGGCGCGCCCGGGAAAAGGCCGTTGCTGAACGCGCCGGTGCCACTGGACACCATGACGATCCTGCCCCAGCCCCGCTCCATCATGTCCGGCAGGAACGCCTGGCTGACCCTCCAGGCGCCCACGGTGTTCACCTGCAGGTGCCGCTCGACCAGATCGAGCGGCACCGACGACGGGGACGTCCCGCCGTCGAGGAGGACACCCGCGTTGTTGACCAGGATGTCCACCGCCCCGACCCGTTTCCGGCAGCGGCGCACGCTCCCGTCGTCGGTGACGTCGAGCGCCACCGGCACCGTGTCGCCGCCGATCTCGGCGGCGACACACCGGGCGCCCCGCTCGTCCCGCCCTGCCACGACCACCCGGTGCCCCAGACCGGCGAGGGCTTCGCAGACCGCCTTGCCAAGACCGCGGTTGGCCCCCGTGACGAGAGCTGTTCGCCGTTTCGCCGTCACACCGTTCACGCGGCCCCGCCCTTGCCGGCGACGGTCTCCGTCTCGGCCGCGCCGGAGAACCGCAGGCTCCGCCCGAGGCCGGCCACCAGCAACCCGGCGCAGACGGCGAGCAGGCCCACGCCCAGGTAGTAGTACCGGTCCGGAATCACGTCGGCGAGGCGCACGAGCTGACTGCTCACGCCGGCGCCGAGGGCGCTGAAGAGCCAGACCAGACCGATCGTCCGTCCGACGAACGCGGAGGAGGTGACCTCCGCCGCGGCGGCGACCCCCACCGGGCCGATGACGACCTCGCCGCAAGCGATCAGGAAGAACACCGACAGCAGCCACAGAGGCGACACGTTGTACCCTCCGGAGGCCGACGTGGCCGCCCCGTACATGACGACGAAGCCCGCGCCCGCGAGCACCAGCGCCACGCCGAACTTCAACGCCAAGCCGATCGTGGTGTCGAACCGCACCCACAGCCAGGCGAACACCGGGGCGGAGGCCAGGATGAAGAACGGAATCGCCGACTGAAACCAGCTCCCCGGCAGGGTGAAGCCGAACAGCTCACGCTCGGTGGAGTTCTTGGCGAAGAGGTTGAGCATTGATCCCGACTGTCCCGCCAGCATCCAGAACAGGGAGAAGGAGAGCAGCAGCCAGAAGAAGGCGCGCAGCCGCCGCCGTCCGCCCTCATCCAGCGCGGGGTCGCGCGACAGCGACCGGAAACAGAGGAACGGCACGACCAGGGCGACAAGACCGAAGGCGCCGATGAGATGCATCGGGGTGAAGGTGCCTGCCGCAACGTCCAGCGCGATCAGGATGGTGACCACCGTGCCGATCGCCACCGCTCTGCGGACCACCCTCGCCCTCTCCCGGTCACCGACCGGATGCGGAGGCTCCTTCCCGACCTCGCCGAAGTGCCGGCCGCCCATCGCGAACTGCGCGACGCCGGCCGTCATGCCGACGCCCGCGGCGGCGAACCCCCAATGCCAGCCGAAAGTCTCCCCGAGAAAGCCGACCACCAGCGGGGCGATCAGCGCGCTGATCTGAATGCTGATGTAGAGAACGGAGAACGCGGCCTCGCGCCTGGCCCGCTCCCCGGCCCCGAAGAACGCGCTGATCAGCGCGAACATGTTGGGCTTGAGCAGGCCGGTGCCCACCGCGATGAGCAGCAGCCCGGCGTAGGAGCCCGCGTTGCCCGGGACCGCCATGCTGTAGTGACCGAGCGCGATCAGGACTCCGCCCCACAGCACCGCCCGCCAGGCCCCGAAGACCCGGTCGCCGAGCCAACCGCCCGGTAGGGACAGCACGAAGACCAGACCGATATACGCGCCGAACACGGCCGACGCCTCAGCCGTGGTCAGACCCAGTCCGCCCTCGCTCCTGCCGGCGGCGGCGTACAGCGTGAGGATCGCCATCATCCCGTAGAAACTGAAACGCTCCCAGATGTCGGTGAGAAAAATGGTCGTGAACCATCGCGGATAGGAAAAGGCTGCTTGTGAACTCATTCCGGCCTCCCGGCGGCGTCTTGAGGGTGCGCTTCCGGCCTCTCCGAGGGCGGCCGGGCCCGGCTCAGGCGCGCACCGAGGCCACCGTGCTCTCGGAGGACGGGCGAACGGCGATTCGGCCGCCGTTGACGACGCCTCAGTACATGTCCATTTCGTCGATCAACGCCGTGGTGTGCTTCGCGGCTCGGTAGACCGGGTGCTCAAGCACTTCTCGGAGGAAGTCGCGGGTCGTGCACACACCCGGTCCTCCGACACGGAACTCCTCAAGCGCGCGGTCCGCGCGCGCGATGGCCTGGCGCCGGTCGGGGGCCCAGACGGTGACCTTGGCGAGCAGCGAATCGTAGTCCGGCGTCACCCGCATACCGGGTTCTCCGTGGGTGTCCACCCGGACGAACGGCCCGGCCGGCGGCGCGAACTCCCGGACGGTCCCCGGCGTGGGCAGGAACCCTCGCCGCGGGTCCTCGGCGTTGATGCGGCACTCGATGGCCACTCCGCGGGGGACGACGTCCTCCTGCCGGATCGACAGCCCGTATCCGGCGGCCACGTGGAGTTGCTCGCGGACCAGATCGATGCCGGTCACCATTTCGGTCACCGGGTGTTCCACCTGGATCCGGCAGTTGACCTCCATGGCGTGGAACCCGTCCTCGTCGTCGACGAGGAACTCGTACGTCCCGGCACCGGCGTAGTCGACGGCCTGGGCCGCCTGCACCGCGGCGGCGCAGATCCGGTCCGCGAGCTCCCGGGGCAGCCCGGGAGCCGGGGTCTCTTCGAGAAGCTTCTGCCGCCGCCTCTGCACGGAGCAGTCCCGTTCCCCGAGATGGAGCACGTTGCCGTGGCCGTCCCCGAGGATCTGCACCTCGATGTGCCGGGCGTTCTCAAGGAATTTCTCAAGGTAGACCCGGGAGTCGCCGAACGCCGTCTGGGCGCCGGCCCTCGCCTGGGCGTACTCGCGTACGAGGTCGCGAGGATCCCTTACCACCCGCATGCCCCGGCCTCCGCCGCCGGCGACGGCCTTGAGGATGACCGGATAGCCGATCTCGGCGGCGATCGACCGCGCCTGTGCCAGCGTCGCCAGCGGCTTGGAGCTGCCCGGCAGAACCGGAAGCCCCACCGCCCTGGCCATGTTGCGCGCCTCCGCCTTGTCGCCGAGCCGGGCGAGCAAGGACGCGGTGGGACCGATGAAGACCAGCCCGGCGTACTCACAGATCTCGGCGAAGTCGGGGTCCTCGGAGGAGAAGCCGTAGCCGGGATGAACGGCGTCGGCTCCCACCTGCAGTGCCGCCGTGACGAGCGCGGCGAGGTTGAGGTAACTGCGCCGCGCCGCCGCCGGACCGATGCAGATGGACTCGTCCGCGAACCGGGCCACCGCGGACTCGCGGTCGCTGTCGGAGCAGACCGCCACGGTGCGGATGCCGAGTTCACGGCAGGTGCGGGCGATGCGCAGCGCGATCTCTCCGCGGTTGGCGATCAGAACCGTCGAAAACATGCGTCCCTCTCACTTTTGGCTGCTCTGTAGGCCGCAGGGTTCGAGCACGAACAGCGGCTCGCCGTACTCCACCGGATCTCCGTTCTTGGGGAGCACCTCGACCACGCGGCCGGGCCTGTCGGCCTGGACCGCGTTCATCAGCTTCATCGCCTCGATGATCGCCACCTGCTGTCCCTGCTCGACGGTGTCGCCGACCTCGACGAACGCCCTGCTTTCCGGGGAGACTGCGCGGTAGAAGGTCCCGACCAGAGGTGCCGCGATCACGATGACGTCGGGCGACTCCCGGAGGCCGACCGCAGCCGGGGTCTCCGCGACCGCCTGGTCGGCTTGGACGGCGGGAGCGGAAACCACGACGGCCTCGGGCCATTCGACCTCGACGCTCATGTCGCCTGCCTGTACCCGCACTCGCTTCAGGGGGCCGGGGGCCGTGCTGAGGATCTCGCCGGCCCGCCTGCACAGCTCACCGAGGCCGCTCTGCCCGGTGTGATCGTCGGTCATGGGTTCCTCGCGTCCTCGTTGCCGTACCGGCGGAAGCGCCGCCGGCGCCGCTCCACCAGATCGCGGGCGTTCAGCCGGGCCAGCTCGTGCAGAGTCGCGCCAAGAGCGGCGCGCAGCGCGCCGGCCGCCGCGGCGGGGTTTTCGTGCGCCCCTCCCCCGGGTTCCGGCACAACCGCGTCGACGATGCCCTGCCGGAGCAGGTCGCGGGCATCGAGCCGCAGCGCGGCCGCCGCGCGAGGCGCCTCGGCGCGGTCTTTCCAGAGAATGGCCGCACATCCCTCGGGGCTGATAACCGAATAGATCGCGTTGGCGAAAGCCAGCACCCGATCCGCGACGGCCAGCGCCAGCGCCCCGCCGCTGCCTCCCTCTCCCGTGATCACCGACACGATCGGCACCTTGAGCCCTGACATCTGCCGCAGGTTCTCCGCGATCGCCCATGCCTGGCCGCGTTCCTCGGCGTCGACACCGGGGTGCGCTCCGGGTGTGTCCACAAGCGTGACGACCGGGAGACCGAGCTTCTCCGCCAGTCGCATCAGCCTGCCGGCCTTGCGATAGCCCTCGGGCAACGCCATGCCGAAGTTATGGCTGATCCGCTCGGCGGTGTCGTGGCCTTTCCGGTGCCCGATGAGGACGATCGGCCGCCCGTCGAGACGGCCGACGCCACCCACGATGGCGGGGCAGTCGCCCGAGAGCCGGTCGCCCTTCAACTCCTGGAAGTCGTCGAGCAGCTGGTAGATGTAGTCCAGCGTGGTCGGGCGCGCCTCGTGCCTGGCGAGCCTCACCACCTCCCAGGGATCCCGCTCAGGCAGTTCCGCGGGGTCGCGGACGAGCCGTACCGCCTTCGGCGCCTGGAGGTGCGCGCCGTCCGGCCGCACCACACCGAGCAGCGTGCCGAGCACGGTCCTGAGGGCGGAACGCGGCACCACGGCGTCGAGGAATCCCCGCGACCGCATGAATTCCGCGCTCTGGAAACCCTCGGGCAGCTCCTGCTGGATCGTCTGCCGGATCACGCGAGGCCCGGCGAAGCCGATACGCGCACCTGATTCGGCCAGGATCACGTCGGTCAGCGTCGCGAAGGACGCCGCCACGCCACCGTACGTCGGATTGGTGACGAGTGAGAGGGTCAAGATGCCCGCCTCGTCCAGCTCGGCAAGGGCCTGACTGGTCTTGGCCATCTGCATCAGGGAATAGGCGCCCTCCTGCATGCGCGCGCCGCCGGAGGCGGTGACCAGGAGCAGTGGCGTGCGCGTGCGCAGCGCCGTCTCGCACGCACGCACGATGCGCTCCCCCACCCCTACGCCGAGGCTGCCGCCGAGGAATCGGAAATCCATGACCGCGGCGATCACGGGATGATTCATCACCGAGGCGGTGACACAGGTGACGGCCTCGGCCGCCCCGGTGCGCTCCCGGGCCTGCCGCAGGCGGTCGGGATAAGGGCGGGAGTCGACGAACCCGATCGGATCCTCGACAGTGGCCGGGGCCTCGAAGGGGACGGCCGAGCCGTCGTCCAGCAGCTGCGCCATCCGCTGCGATGCGTGCAGGCGGGAATACGCCCCACAGCTAGGGCATACGCCCAGATCGCGCTCAAACCGCTTGGCATAGATGAGTTCGCGGCATTCAGGACAACTGATCCACTGTGCCGTTCCCGGCATCTCTATTAGCGCACCCACACCAGCAGCTTGATCCGTATCCCTCAACGACCGCTGGTCAACGACTGTATGGCCCGCTCCGGGACACATCCCGCGCTCCACGAGCCTTCGAGCGGCCGTGGAGCACCGTCGTCGACACTTCGGGCCTGTGTCCGTCAGGAACCTCTGTGAGGGGGATCGCAGCCGTGCGAGACGGTCCTCGCGGCGACATGCCGTGGTGACGGCCCCGCACTCACACAGCAGGGAGTCTGTATGCGCTTTCTTCCCGACTCGCGCGAACCGAAGGTGGCGATCATAGGCTTCGGCTACGTCGGCTGCTGCCTCGGCGTCACACTGGCCGATCAAGGCCTGTACGTGACGGGTATCGACCGCAATCCCCACCTGGTCTCCGAGCTGAACGCGGGGCGGTGCCACATCTCCGAACCCGGCCTCTCCGAAGCCCTGGAGAAGCTGCGGGGCACGTCCCGTCTCACGTTCGACACCGAGTACGACGCGATCAAGGACGCCGACGTCGTGGTCATCGCGGTAGGAACCCCGATCGGCCCGGACCGGTCACTCATCACCGAGCAACTGGAGGAGGTTTGCGCGACGCTCGCGCCGCGGCTGCGCCGCGGGCAACTGGTGGTGCTGAAAAGCACCGTCGCGCCCGGCACCACCCGGGGTCTCGTCCGGCCTCTCCTCGAAGGCGGCGGGCTGGTCCAGAGAGAGGACTTCGGACTCGTCTTCTGCCCGGAACGCCTGTCGGAGGGCAACGCCCTCTCCGAGCTGCGCGAGCTTCCCATCATCGTGGGAGGCTGCGACCCCGAGAGCACGCACTCGGCGGCGGAGTTCTGGAAGCGGGCGCTCAACGTACCCGTCTGCGAGTACGCCTCGCCCGAAGTGGCCGAAATCGTCAAGCTGGCCGACAACTGGTGGATCGACCACAACATCGCCCTCGCCAACGACCTGGCCCGGTTGTGCGACGTCTTCCGGGTCGACGTCCTCCAAGTGATCACAGGGGCGAACTCGCTCCCCAAGGGCACCGGCCACGTCAACATCCTGCTGCCCAGCGTGGGGGTGGGCGGCTACTGCCTGACCAAGGATCCATGGATCACCTGGAACGCCGCCCGCGAACGCGGCGTACGCCTCAAAACCATCGAGACGGGGCGGGCGGTCAACGACGCGATGCCCGCCTACACCCACGAGGCGATCTCGGCCGAGCTCGCACGAGCCGGTTGGGACCCCAAAAGCGCGAAGGTCGCGATACTCGGCGCGGCCTTCAAGAACAACACCGGGGACCTGCGGAGCACACCGGTGAAGCCCGTCGTGGACGGCCTGCTCGCCGCCGGCGTCACGGTGTCGCTCTTCGACCCCCTCGCGGATCCGGCGGAGCTCCGCTCCCTGATGGGCGTGGAGGCGTCCGCCACCCTGGAGGAGGCCGTGGACGGCGCCCACTGCCTCGCCGTACTCGCGGGCCACGAACCGTTTCGGCAACTGGACTTCGCCGCGCTGCGCGAATGCGTCCCATCACCCTGCCTGGTCTTTGACGGGCGGGCCTACTACTCGCAGGAAACCATCGACGAGCTGCGACGGCTCGGCTTCGACTACCGCGGAATCGGACGGTGACGTGATGCTCAAGATCGTGGTCACGGGAGGGTGCGGCTTCATCGGCAGCCACCTCGTTGAACGCCTGGCCGGGGCCGGGCACAAGGTGGTCGTCTACGACACCTCGCCGCCACCGCCCGACCTGCCGCTCGACGGCATGGACAACGTCCGCCACGTCAGGGGCGACGTCATCGACACGTCGTCCCTGGCCGCCGTCATCACCCCGGACGTCGACCTGATATATCACCTGTCGGCCATGGTCGGCGTCGACCGCTATCTCCGGCAGCCGCTCGACGTCATCGACGTCAACGTGCTCGGCACACGCAACGTCCTGCGGCTGGCGCTGGCCGCGGACGCCCAGGTGGTGGTGGCCAGCACCAGCGAGGTCTACGGCAAGAACCCCCAGGTGCCCTGGTCCGAGGACTCCGACCGGGTGCTGGGCGGCACATCCGCCGATCGGTGGACGTACTCCACGAGCAAGGCTCTTGCCGAGCACATGACGTTCGCCATGGCTCGCGAGCACGGCCTACAGGCCACGGTGGTGCGCTACTTCAACGTCTACGGCCCCCGGCAGCGGTCGGCGTACGTCGTCAGCCGCAGCGTCCGCCGCGTCCTCACCGGGCACGCCCCGGAGATGTACGACAGCGGGGCGCAGACACGATGCTTCACCTACGTCGACGACGCGATCGAGGGCACCGTCCGCGCCGCGTCGAGCCCGGCGGCGCAGGGCGAGTGCTTCAACATCGGCTCCCACCAGGAGACCTCCGTCAGCGAGGTCATCCGGCTGGTCCGTAAGATCGCCGGATTCACGGGGGGGAACGACACGCTGGACACCGGCGTGGCCTTCGGAGCGGTCTATCAGGACATCGAACGGCGCATCCCCGAAACCACGAAAGCCCGTACGGCGCTCGGCTGGCAGTGCGCCGTCCCGCTGGAGGAGGGCATCACCAGGACGATCGAGTGGGCCCGGCGCAATCCGTGGTGGCTGCGCGGGCCCTTCGACTGATCACCATCCGGCCTTGATCGTGTCCACGATGTGCTGACGGTCCTCGTCGGACACCCACCGGCCGACCGGGATGCAGACCAGGTGTTTGACAACCTCCTCGACTCCGGGGAGGAGGGACACGTACGGGCGCAGCGCCGTGTGACGGTCGTTACGCTCATGCACCTGGCTCACCATGACACCGGCCTCGGTCATGTGCTTGACGAACGTGTCCTTGCCGGAGACCAGCAGCGGATAAACCCAGAACGAGGACTGCCGGTCAGGGGCACGCTCGGTCAGCCGCACCCCGTCGGCGAAGGCCAGTTCGCGGTCGAAGAAGGCGGCGTTCTCCCTGTAACGGCGGATCACCTCATCGGTCTCCACCAGGTTGGCCAGGCCAATCGAGGCGTTGATGTCGTTCATGTGGAACTTGTAGCCCCACTCGGGGATGTCGTCCCGGACGAGACCACGCCCCGGTGACTCGCGGTCGATTCCGAACCATCGCAGCCGCCTGGCCCGCTCGCTCAGCTCCGGGCCGGGCAACACCATGAGCCCTCCGTCACCCGTGGTGAAATGTTTGACCGCCTGGAAACTGAAGACCGCGATGTTGCCGTGGTTCCCCAGCGGCGACCCACGGTAGGTGGAGCCCCAGGCATGCGCGCAGTCCTCGATCACGACAGGCCGGAACCCGTGGACGGCCTCCGCCTCGTCCAAGATCTCACTCAGCCGGGCGAGGTCGACCGGATAGCCGGCGAAGTGGACCACCATGATCGCACGGGTGGCCGGGGTGATCTTCCGGGCCAGGTCGTCGAGATCCACGTTGAGCGTCGCAGGGTCCACATCGACCCATCGCGGCCGCAATCCGTTCGCGAGGATCGCCCAATTGGTGGCGACCATTGTCAGAGGGGTGGTGAGCACCTCGCCCTTGCCCTCGCCCGGTTCGCCCCCTGGGTTCGTCGCCAGCCGCAAGGCGAGATGGAGACCGGAGGTCCCGCTGTTCACCGTGGCCACGAAGGGGTTACCGATCCGGTCGCGTAGCGCCTGCTCGAACTCGTCGACCACCGGCCCCTGACCGATCGTTCCGCTGGCGAGAACCCGGGCCACGGCGCTGGAGGCCGACTCGGACATCTCCACGCGCAGCAGCGGGATCACCGGTATCTCCTCGTGCGGTCGGAGGCGACATCACCGGCGTCGGCGCACAGTTCCTCGTACCGCGCCCTGCACTCGGCGTAGTCGGGCAGGATTCCCCGCTCCAGGGCCTCGCGCAGGCTGGGCGCGTTCCTGTCCTTGTCGGAGAGGAACCGCTCGCACTCCTGCGGCCAGGGCAGACCAAGTTCCGGGTCGAGCGGGTCGACCAGAATCTCCTTCTCCGGGGCATAGGTGCTTGAGCAGAGGTAGACAACGGTCGCCTCGTCGGTCAGTGGCGCGAACGCGTGGCCGTGCCCCTCCGCCAAGTACAGTCCGTGCCGGTCACGGTCGTCCAGCCGGACCGGCTCCCACTCGCCGAACGTCGGCGAGCCGACCCGGACGTCGACGACGACATCCACGATCTCGCCGCGCACACAGCTGATATAGCGGGACTGCCCGGGCGGCAGCGCGAAGGCGTGGATGCCCCGGATCGTGCCGCGCCGCGAGCGGGAGCAGTTGACCTGCGCCACCCTCAGGGGATGGCCGACGACCTCACGAAAAACCGGCTCGCTAAAGGTCTCAAGAAATTCCCCTCTCTCGTCCGGAAAAATCTTCGGCTTGATCAGGAAAGCACCGTCGATTCCAAGTTCTTCGATCCACATTTCCACACCTTCTCTCGCCCGGCCGTCGCCGCCGACAATAAAAAAATTTACCAGCGACAATCGAGGCGGGCAATCCCCCTCTGCCTCGCGGGACACGCCTCCCTCAATATTCGAGTACGGCACCAGCGAACATCGATCCCGCCTCCAGCGATACGTGCAAAAATCGCACCGTGCACCCGCTTTCCGAAATCGGCATCGGTTCGGCCGGACAACAAAAAAATGTCGCCCGGCGGACCGAAGCGACGATCACAGTAAAAGGGTTTGCCAATGCCTGAGTCATGGCTGTACAGCATCCAGTACAAGACCGGGACGGCCCGCTGGGCAGGCCGCCTGGGACTTGAGTTGCGAGACCTGGTGAAGTCCGGACGGATATCGCCGGAAACACATCCCCGGGTCGTCGACCTGGGGTGCGGGCAAGGCGAGGCAGCCGTCTACCTCGCCAGGCACGGCTTCCAGGTGGTCGGGGTGGACTTCTCCCCGGTCGCGCTGCGCAAGGCGCGGGCGGCCGCCGCCCGCGCGGGGGTGGCGGACCGCTGCCGGTTCGTCGAGGGCGACCTGACCGCACCACGCGTCCCCGGCGTGGACGGCCCGTTCAACGTGATCATCGACCTGGGCACACTCGACGACCTTCAGGGGGCGGATCGCAGGGCCGCGGCCAGGACGGTCAAGCGGCTGTCGGGGCCGGGGGCCCTGTACTTCCTGTGGTGCGTCCACCACGACGGCAATCTTCCGTTCAATCTCAAGGGAATCCTGCTCCGCCTCAACCCGAAGCTGGTTCCGGGTGAGGAAAACGACCTTTTCGGGGATGTTTTCAAGATTGAGCGACTGCCCTCCCCCGCCCCCTCCTCCTATTTCGCCAGTTTCCTTATGACCCGCCGATGAACGGAGAGAGTGTGGCCGACAAGCGCGGCGCCGGAAGATGGCTGCAGGCGGCACTGGCAGAGGTGGTGATGCGGCGCCGAATGCTCCGGATCGTGAGCACCGTCGCCATGGCGGGTGGCCTGGCGAAAACGCAGGGCGCGGTCGAGGCGAACGCCGGAACCGGGCGAGCCGGGAACGGCCCCTGGCGCATCGACACCCACAACCACGCCGTTCCACCGAAAATGCAGGAATGGGCCGTGAAGGCCGGCATCCTGCCACCGGACCGGTCGACGTGGCCGACCTGGGCGCGCTGGAGCCTCCCCGCCGCCGAAGAGGTCATGGAGGAGAACGAGATCGCGGCCGCGGTGACCTCCTCGCCCGCGCCGTTCGAGGTGTTCAGGGACGCCGCACAGGTCACGGCAGGCGCCCGGGTCATCAACGAGTCGCTCGCCGACCTGGTCAGGGAACGGCCGAAGCGGTTCGGCTTTTTCGCCTACCTGCCGCTGACCGACGTCGACGCCGCCCTGGCGGAGGCCGACTACGCCCTCGACACGCTCAAAGCGGAGGGGGTACTCCTGCTGACGCACGTGAACGGCAGGTACATCGGCGACAGGTCGTTCGAGCCGCTCTTCGCCGAACTCGACCGGCGGCACGCGGTGGCCTTCGTCCATCCGCAGTTTCTGCCCGGCGGCACACCACCCGGAATCCCCGACTTCATGGGTGACTTCCTCCTGGACACGACCAGGGCGGCGTTGAGCCTGATGATGGGGGGAACCCTGGACCGTCACGGCAACCTGTCGATCATCCTTTCTCACGGCGGCGGTTTCCTCCCCTACATGGCCGCCCGGATCGACTCCCGCTCGCACGACGAAGAAGGCGTCGAACCGGCGACCCTCCGCTCCCATGTGCGGCGCTTCTACTACGACACCGCCATGCCCACCTCCCCCTACGCGACGCCGTCGCTCCTACGGGCTGCGGACCACTCGCGTCTCCTCTACGGAACCGACTACAGCATGAGGACGGCGGAGGCGGTCCACCACGTGACGCGGGAGCTGACCCGCGACCCGCTGATCGAGCGCCGACTGCACCGGAGGATCGAACGCGACAACGCGCTGTGTCTCCTCCCGACCCTGGCGAAGCGCGTCGGCGCGGCCGTCCCGCTCCCGTAACACGCCCCCCTCGACCGGGCGACGGTCTCCGGCAGGCGGATCCCGCGGTACCCCGGACGGCGGCAACCGCCCCGCCGGCCCGTCCGTCACGGCCACGGCTCCGCTTGCGGTGCGAAAGGGAGCCGGCGAGTCACCGCGACCAGGAGGCTCGCGCCCTCACCCGTGAACAGCCGGGGACCGGCGCCTGCCGCAGCCTCGTTCCGCATGCGGCTGGGAGCGGCGGACCGTCTCGACCCCCTCCTCACATGGGCGAATTCATCGGAACCTCGCACCAAAGGATCTCCAGCTCTGCCCCGTTGCAGACCAGGTCAAGACGGGAAGGCTCCCCCATGCGGGCCACGACCGCGTGATAAAGGTCCACCATTTGGTGGATCAGCCGGTCCGGGACGGCCACCATGTGGCGCAGCATCGATGGCACGCTGGACTCCTGTACTCCTCCGATATCGGCGACCACGATGTCCTTCTTGAGCGCGATCCGGCTGCGGGAAACCTGCTGCGCGCTGACGATGAACTCGTCGGCGGGCAGCGGATGGCCGACCGAGTGCTCGTGCAGTCCCCATCCCGCCCGCACCTTGATGTCGCCCGGCCGGCCGGTGATCGCGACGGCAGGCGAGAGCGTGGCCCAGACCTCGGAGTCGTTGAACCGGCGAATGAGGATGATCTCCCGTACGACGCCATCCGGCCAGCCATGCCGGCGCCGCAGTGCCCGGGCCCGGTCGGAGAAGAACGGAGCGAGGCATTCGGTCACCGCCTCGGCCACCGCCTCTTCGCCGGAGACGTTCAGGAACGTCCAGGGGTGGCCGATCCAGGAGGGCACCGACGGCGGCTCGACGAGGAGCGAGCGCACCTCCACGGAGGGCGTGGGCAGGCCACACATCTCGCCCAGTTGGTGATAGGCCTTGTTCAGCGCATCCTGCCAAGGGCCCAGGGCGCCGAGCGGGAACACCTCGAAGGGCGGAGCCGACACGCAGAAACCGGGGGCCACGGGGAACTCGTCCCACAGCTCCGCCAGGCAGGCGATCTCGTCTCCCACCACCGCCCGATCCCGGCCGGGCGGAGCGCTGAGCCAGCGAATTCCCTCGCCGGCGCCGGACTCTATGCCGACCACACGAATCGCCGCCTCCTTATGAGAGTTCTCATTACCAGGGCCACAGGCCGGACAGGACGACAGGACGGAGTCTCGGCCCGCGGGCCGAGTCACGGCCGCGAGGTCTCGGACGTCGGCGCCGACGGCGCGCCGACGTCCTCGGGGAGGGCCTTCCCGTGCCGGATGCGGTCGGCCTGGTGCGCGTGACGGTTGACGGCAGCCCGGAGGAAGTCCCGTACATCCCGGACCCGCTGGGCACACTCCGCCCGTTCCAGCCGGTCGATCGCGATCGTCGCCGCGCTGGGAGACGGCCTCGCAGCTGTGGCCGGCTCCCCCGCCGTCATCGGACCGAGTGCGAACACACACCCCATGCAGCGCATATCCGTCCGGTTGACGCCCAGGCGTACCGCCGCCGCCTCGTCCGACGCGTCCGAGACGTTCCGCAGCTGCATCACGGCGACCTGGACCTCGTCGACGAGGGACCCCCACATTTCCTTTGACACTTTAAATTTCTATCTACTAGACTTATTGATTATCAAAGTATATATCGTCCTTCCCAGTGGTACACCCTTCCCGGGGCACCCGGGACCCGAGTCCTCCAAGGAGACACAAGGAGTGAGCGAACGCCGCGGGAACCCATGGATCGTCATGATCACGCTCTGCATCGGGTTCTTCATGACCATCCTGGACACGACAATCGTCAACATCGCCATCCCCGACATCCTCACGGACCTGGATGCGACGATCACCGAAGTACTGTGGGTGATGAGCGCCTACATCCTCGTGGTGGCCGTACTCGTGATCACGGCGGGCCGCATGGGCGACATCGTCGGACCCCGTAAGGTCTTCATCGCCGGCATGATCCTTTTCACGGTCGCCTCGGCGCTGTGCGGGGCCGCCCAGGAACCCTGGCAGCTCATCGCCGCCCGCGCCGTACAGGGCGTCGGCGCCGCGCTGATCACCCCGCAGACCCTGACCATCCTGACGGCGGTCTTCCCGCCCGAGAAGCGGGGCCTGCCCAGCGCGGTGTGGGGTATCACAGCCGGGCTGGCCGGACTGGCCGGCCCAACACTCGGCGGTCTGCTCGTCACGGAAGGCACCTGGCGCTGGGTCTTCTATGTCAACGTGCCGCTCGGAGTCGTCACCGTCATCATGGCCTTCGCGCTCATTCCCGACTTACGCCCGGGCAAGCGCCTCCACCTGGATCTCACCGGAGTGCTCCTTGCCAGCGCCGCGCTCGGCGCGATCACCTACGGACTCCTCGAAGGCAACCGCTACGAGTGGGGAAGGATCACCTCCTTCCTCACTGTTCCGATGGTCATCGGGGCGGGTCTGGTGCTGCTCGCGGTGTTCCTGGCGGCCCAGGCTCGGGCCCGGCAGCCGTTGCTCCCCTTGGGGATCTTCAAAGACCGCGGTTTCTCCCTCATGAGCTTCGTGACCGTCGCCGTCTCCTTCGGGATGATGGGACTGTCGCTGACTCTCACGATCTACCTGCAACAGGTGCTCGGGCTCAGTGCGCTCCAGGCCGGCCTCACACTCGCGCCGACCGCGCTCTCCATGATGGTCTCCTTCCCGGTTGTGGGATTCCTGATCGACAAGATCGGCGGGAAGTACGTCCTCATCGGCGGGCTCACGCTCTATCCGGTCAGCCTGGCACTCATCGGAGTAATGGCCCAGACCGACTCCGGCCAGTGGGCACTGCTCGGGCCGCTCATCCTCGCGGGCATCAGCCAGGCGGCCGCCTTCGCCCCGACCGTCACAATAGCCATGCAGGACGTGCGGGCCGAGTTCGCGGGCGCCGCGTCGGGCGCCTTCAACGCGATACGCCAGATGGGCTTCCTGATCGCGCTCGCCGCGATAGGCGCGGTCCTGCAGAATCGCCTGGCCGACGAACTGCACGACGAGGCGCGACGCCGGGCGGAACAACTGCCCGGCCAATACCGTGAGGACTTCGTCCACGCGGTCACCTCGGCGGCCGGAGGCGTCGAGGCGGGAGCGGAGAATGTGCGGTTGCCCGCCGGGGTGAGTGGCCGTCTGGCCCAGCAAATGCGGGAGATCGCCCAGTCGGCGTTCGATCACTCCTTTGTGGGTGCCCTGCGATGGGCCTTGCTGATCTGCGCCGTGGTGGTGGTCATCGCCGGGCTGCTGAGTTTCGCCGCCAAACGGCCCGGCCCCGCCGAGAACCCCACCTCCGAAGAGGAACTGACACTGACATGAGCAGCCCGTCCCCGCCCCGTATCCGCCTCCCCGGGGCATCCGGGCGGGAACGGACCCGACCACGGACGTCCCAACGAGTTTGATGTCACCACGTGGACAACGGCGCATCAAGCCGCTTCGGAAGCGGACGGGAAGATTCCGTCTTCACGGCGAAAGGGCACAACCCGCCTGTCGCGTGCAGCTGATTGCGCAGCGCTCCCCCCTGCCCTTCCGTCTGAAGTTCCGCCTTGCCCCCGCCCCTCCAGCAGCCTTCCAGCAGGAATCTACCGTCATGCTCGACAATCACGGTCAAGCACCCCAGGTGGGTCACGGTCCCCAGAAAAGGAATACGAGCTCGGCAATTCTATGCCGTAGTATGCGCTAAGCGGCAAAAATATGTGTTGCGACGGGGGTTAGCGAATGCTTCGGGCGGTCTGCCTGCATGTTACGCATCAGAAATTTTCGGTGACGCCCGGCGGCATCAAACGGTGGAAGCGGTTTTGGAGAGCATCTCGGCTGAGGCCGCGACGCTCCCGTTCGGCGTGCCTCCGAGAAGTGCACGCACGATAACCCTCCGGCCGCCCCTGCGGGCCACCGCAGGGCAGATCACCGATTCGCCCGGGTCGACACGCGCGACGCCCCCCATTTTCGACGGGTTCTGTGCCGGGAAACGTGAGATCTCCCCACGGTCGGCTGTTGTCAGCAAAGCACGGCGAGGACGGGAACTCCGCTCTCAGGACAGATCCCTGCCTCGCATTCTTCCGGAAGGTCCGATTGCCTTAACCGCTTAGGGGTCAAGATGAGGTTTTGTGTCCTGGGAACCCTGAGAGTATTCGACGGTAACCGGGAGGTGACCCCTACCGCACCAAAACTTCGCCAGGTGCTCACCTTTCTGCTACTTCGGCGCAACAACATCGTGCAGACCAACGAACTCATCGACGAACTATGGGGGGAAAGCCCGCCGAGCAGCGCCCTTTCCACCCTGCAGACCTACATCTACAAGCTACGAAAGATCCTCTCCAACGACAGGGTCGACTCGTTCGAGGAGATACTGCAGACCCAGTCCTGGGGGTACATGCTGACAGTCGATCCCGACGATCTCGATCTGGACCAGTTCGAGCGGCTGCTGAGGGACGGCGTTGCGGCGCTGAAGAAGAACGACACCGAGAAGGCCGCCGAGAACCTGGCCGACGCCCTGTCACTGTGGCGTGGACCGGCGCTGGCCGATGTGGCGGCGGGGAATCTGCTGTCGGCCTACGCGGCATCTCTTGAGGAGAGCAGACTGCGCGCCCTCGAACTGCGCATCGAGAGCGACCTGCATCTCGGCCGGCACCGCGAGGTCGTGGGCGAGCTCAAGCACCTGGTCTCGACGCATGCGCTCCACGAGGCCTTCTACGCGCAGCTGATGACCGCCCTCCACCACTCGGGCCGACGCTCGGAGGCCCTGGAGGTGTATCAGCGACTGCGCGCGACGTTGATAGAGGAAGTCGGCATCGAACCATGCACGGACTCACAGCAACTGCACCAGTCGCTGCTCTCGGCGGAGCCCCCCACAGGCCCCGCCGGAACAGAGCCCGCAATCAAAACGGGCATCAGGGCGGCCGGTGTCAGAGAAAGACCCAGGGACCCGAACATGCCGCTCCTCCCCGCCCAGCTTCCGCCCGACATCTGGGATTTCACCGGCCGCCAGTCCAACGTCAACGAACTGGTCGCAGCCACCACCATGACGGAGCCGACGGCCACCACACCGCCGAGCGTCCTGATCGCCGGCATGCCGGGCATAGGGAAAACCACGCTCGCGGTGCACCTCGCACACCTCGTCAAGCAGCATTTCCCCGACGGGCAGCTCTACTGCACGCTGCGCGAGAGCGGTGGCGAAGCCGTGGACCCGGGCCAGGTTCTGTACAACTGGCTGATCATGGCCGACGTGCCCGCCAGCAAACTTCCGAACAGCACCGAAGAGCGCTCGAAACTGTTCCGAAGCTGGTGTTCGGCACATCGTGTGCTCCTCGTCCTTGACGACGCCACGTCGGCCGCCCAAGTGTCTCCCCTCCTCCCGGGCAGCAAACACTGCACGACAATCATCACCAGCAGGTCGGGGCTTTATGGATTCTCCTGCAGAAAGCGGGTGGACCTGGCCCCCCTCGCCCTGGAAGAGGGAGTTCGCCTGCTGGGCGCCGTGGCGGGCAGGCAGCGTATCGAACGCGAAAGAAATGACGCGGAGAGCGTGGTGCGGTTCTGCGAGGGGCTGCCGCTGGCAGTGCGTGCGGCGGCCGCACGTCTTACCGCGTCGCCCGCCCTTCCCGTCCGGAGGCTGGCGGCCCGGCTGGCCAACCCCAAGTTACGCCTCAAGGAACTGAACTCCCCCGACTTCGATATCTACAAAAGATTCGACACCAATTACCGGGAACTTGATCCATGTGAGCGGAGCGCCCTCTGGCTGCTCTGCCTGAGGCGTAACACGAGGTTCAACCTCGAAAGCGCCGCACCGGTGGTCGGCTGTGACGTCGACACCGCCGAAATGATTCTCAGCCGGCTGGTCTCGGCCCATTTCCTCCGCGTGGTGAGCAACACCGGCACCGGCGAGGGGGTCGTCTACACCGTCAACGACCTGGCCCGGCTCTACGCCGAGAAGAAGCTCGGAAACGAGTTGGCCGCCAAGGGCGGCATCATCTCGGCGGACACCTCCCTCGCCGCCGAGGCGCCGGCTCCCGTCGACACGGCCGCCAGAAGGGGCCGCCCCGCGCTGACGCTGGCACAGTCCGCCCCCCAGCCCGGCCCCTACCCGCAGAAGTGCGCCGAGGAGCCCTGCCGGGCGGACAACGACCCGTCACGCAAGGTGTCCGGCGGCGGTCGCGAAACGATCAAGGCCTCTCCCTGCCAGAGCCGGCAGCGGTAGAGAACAGATGGGGGACTCCGTACTGAGGCGGCGTCTCCTCGTGGGAGCGGGCAGGCCCGGTCCGCGGATCCATGACCCGCGGGCGCGTGCGCGGGCCGCGGGGCTCTTCGGTCTCGGGAGGGAGGGGTGCCGCCGGCGTGGCCAGGCACGCGAAAGCTCGCGACCCCCGCGACACCGGCCGTTGACCGGCGAACGGTCGGTGACGGGGGCCACGAGCCGGCCGGGCGGACGCTCGCCGAAAGCAGTCTGCCTCCCGGCCTCAACCGTGGAGGGCGGAGGAGTCGTCGGCGAACTCTTCCGCGACGGCGCAGACGTACCGGCCGTAGTCGGACGACGCAAGCAGCTCACCGAGCCGGCGGCAGTCCTCCGCGTCGATGAAGCCCATCCGCAGCGCGACCTCCTCGACACAGGCGATGCGCACGCCCTGCCTCGCCTCCAGCACGCTGACATATTGGCCGGCCTGCATCAACGATGCCGGAGTGCCCGCGTCCAGCCACGCACACCCCCTCCCCAGATCGACCAGGCGCGCCTTCCCTCTCTCCAGGTAAACACGGTTGACATCACTGATCTCCAACTCGCCGCGAGCCGACGGCGACAGGTTCTTGGCGATGTCGAGCACCTCGTTGTCATAGAGGTAGAGCCCAACGATGGCGCGGTTGGAACGCGGCCTGGCCGGCTTCTCCTCGATGGAGACGAGCCTGCCCTCACGGTCGGTCTCGCCCACGCCGTACCGTTCGGGATCGGTCACCGGGTAACCGAAAAGAACGCACCCGTCAATGTCCCGGGCATTGTCCTGCAGGATGTCGTCGAACCTGTGCCCGTGAAAAATGTTGTCGCCCAGCACCAACGCCACCGGATCGTCGCCGACGTGGGGGGCTCCGATGATGAACGCGTCGGCCAGTCCACGCGGCTCGGGCTGCTCCGCGTAGGTGAGGCTCAGGCCCAGTTGTGTCCCGTCCCCGAGCAGCCGGCGAATCTGCGGAAGATCCACCGGCGTCGAGATGATCAATATGTCCCGGATGCCCGCCAACATCAGTGCTGACAGCGGATAGTAGATCAGCGGCTTGTCGTTCACCGGCAGCAACTGCTTGGAGACCGCGAGGGTGATGGGACGCAGGCGCGTGCCCCGCCCCCCGGCCAGGATGATCCCCTTCATGTCCTCGCGGCTTCCACCAGGAGGTCCACCTGGTCCGGGTCACCGGAACACGGGAAGAAGATGAGCTCGTCGCAGCCCGCGGACTCGTACTCCTTCAACGTCCGCCGGAGCGCGCTCGCGTTCGTCACGGTCTGCGCCGCCGCGCGATCCGCGTACGGGCCCGCGTGCACGTAGTACTGGCGCATGTGCGCGACGGCTTGGTCCGCCCCCGCCGTCCCGAGCGAGAAATAGGCCAGCGCCACCATGCGCGGCCGGTCCGTCCGCCCCTCGGCGTCCCACACGGCGAGGGCCCGTGCCGCCAGCTCGGGGTACGGGACCGAAGACGACCCACCGGCGATCCAGCCCTGCCCGAGGCGGGCGGCTCGTCGCAGCGCCGCATCCGTATGACCGCCCACCCAGATGGGTGGCCCGCCGGGGAGGGCGGGCCGTGGCCCGATGCGGCCGGTCGGGCCGTCCCCGGCCGACGCCCAGATCTCACGCATCTCCGTGACGAGGGCGTCCAGGCGCCACCCCCGCCGTTCGTACGGCTGTCCGGCCGCCGCGAAGTCGTCCGCGCGGCCGCCGGCGGCCACCCCGACCGCGAGCCGGCCACCGGAAAGGTCGTCCACCGTGGCCAGTTGCTTGGCCAGGACCGCGGCCCCGCCGCGGTACGCGGCGATCAGGATCGTCGTCGCGAGCCTGATCCGCCGTGTCACGGCGGCGGCGGCCGCGAGAGTGACAACGGGCTCCTGGTTACCGGCCACCAAGCGGTCCAGCACGCCAAGCGAGGAGATGCCGTGAGCGTCGGCGCGCCGTGCCCATTCGAGCACCGTGCTCCCGTCCACCCCGCGCACCGTCGTCGGCAGGCCGACTCCGACGTCCACGGCTCAGCTCTCCTTCCTCGCCACGATCAGGGTGTCGTGCTCACCCAGGGGTTTGACCGCCTCGAAGACGAAGCCGGCCTCCTCCATCCAGTCCCGGCACTCCCGGGCCGGATACTCCGAACCGCCCTCCGTCGTGAGCAGCATGTCCAGGCTGATCACAAGGTTCTCCGGGTCGCTCGGCACGTCGGCCAGCATCCGGTCGTAAACGATCAGCGCGCCGCCCGGGCGGACGGCCTGGAACGCCTTTTTGACGAGCACGCGCCGCTCGGACGGGGACCAGTTGTGCAACACGTGTCCGATGGTCAGCACATCCGCCTCGGGCAGTGGGTCGGCGAAGAAGTCGCCCGCGTGGAACGTGGCGCGGCCGGCGACCCCGAGCCGCTCCGCGTGCGCGTCGAACGGCTTTTCCATGGGCGGCAGATCGAAGACATGAACGGCCAGGTGCGGGTACTCGCGCGCGATGCGGCCCGCGAGATTGCCCCGGGCGCCACCGATGTCGGCGTAGGTCTTGACGCCCTCCCAGGCGAAGGAACGCGCGATCAGCGGTGCCAGCATGGTGCTGAGCGTGTCCATCATGCCGAGGTAACCGTTCAGCCGGGCCGGGTCCTCCAGCATCTCGCGGAACCCACCGGTCACTCGCGGCCTGCCCGTCCGCAGTGCCTCGGTCAGGTCACCCCACGCCGGATAGAGAATGTGGTCGGAACGCTCAAGGAAGCCGCCCACATAAGCCGGCTTTCCCGGATCGAGGAACCGTCCCGCCACCGGAGCGTTGGAGTACCTTCCCTCGTCGCGCGCCAGAAGCCCGAGCGCGACCAGGGTGTCGAAGAAGTCCCGGGAGGCGCGCGCGTGCAGACCCAGCCGCTCGCGCAACTGAGGCTCGGTGAGCGGTTCCCCGGCGAGCACGGCGAACACCCGCAACTCCAGGGCGCTGAGCAGCACCTTAGCCGTGCAGAAGGCGGTCTTTCCCAGGTGGACGATCTCCGCTGGGCCGGTGATCCGCGGTGTCCGTACGGTCATCTGACGACTCCGTTCTTCGGTTGTGCCGTCCCGCCGAGCCTCCGCTCCGACAGCTCGCCGATCACCGCCGCGTCCTGGTCGCCCAGTCCGGCGGCGACCGCGTCGGCCATGAGGTCGCCGGCGCTCTCGGTCAGCGGCAGGGGGATCCCCCGGGCCGCGGCGTCGTTGACCGCCAGGCGGAGGTCCTTCTCCATCAGGCGGGTCCTGAAGGCCGCCGGCTCATAACGGCGCTCGCGCATGAACCCGGCGCGGAAGGCCAGGACCGGTGAGCTGAAGCCGCTGTTCACGATGGTCTCGATGAGCAGATCACGATCGAGCCCGGCGCCCACTCCGTAGGACACCGCCTCGGCGAGGGCCGCGGTCTGCACCCCGAGCAGGAGGTTGAAGGCCAGCTTCATGGTGCTGGCGGCGCCGGCGGCGCCCAGGTAGCGCACCTCCTTCCCCAGCACGCGCAGCAAGTCGCCGACGGCCTCCACGTCGTTCCGAACCCCCGCGGTGAAGATCCGCAGATCGCCGGTGTGCGCCATCGGGGGATTGCCCAGGACGCAGGCCTCGACGCGAGTGAGCCCCGCGGCGGACAGGCGCGTCGCCGCCTGGCGCGCGTACAGCGGTGAGGTCGTGGTGGTATCCACCACGATGGTGCCCTTCCGGAGCGCGGGAGCCATGGTTTCGAAAAGCACGTGGTCAACGGCCGCCTCGTCGCTCAGGCTGAACAGCACGATCGGCGCGTCGGCCGCGGCCTGGGGGGTCGTGATCAGCCGTGCGCCCGCCTCGACCAGCGGAGCGGCCTTGGCGGGAGTCCGGTTGTACACGGAGACGGGATGGCCGGCCTCCAGGAGCCGGTGGCCCATTCCCGCGCCCATCGCCCCACTCCCGACAAGCGCGACGTGTGGAGGGGCCATGTCCTTCACCCCCCGGTCACGGAGGGGGCGGCGGACAGCTGCGAGATACACCGCATCGTCGCGTTCCTGAAGTACTGCCCGAACGCCTCGGGTGTGCCGGTGTCGCGCGTTTCGGCGAGATAGGGCGCGAGTTTCGCTTCGAGCGCGTGTACCCCCTTGTGCCGGGCCATGTTCCTGGCCACGTGAATCAGGTCGCCCTCGTAGTGGATGACCCGTATCATCACGTCCTCCTTGATGAACACCGCCGTCCCCACGAGGCGGCCCGCCTCCCGGCCTTCGTCGTCGACCAGCACGGGCGTGCCCACGCGCTGGAATCCGGCGAAGATCTCGGCGATCTCGTCCTCATGACCTGGCTTCACCCGGTAGGTGATCGCGGCGTACGGCATCAGATTCCTCCGTCGACGTTCAGGGTCGTTCCAGTGATGTAACGGGATAAATCGCTGACAAAGAACAACATGGCGCCCACCACATCGTCAGTCGTGCCCAACCGGCCCAGCGCGGTCATCCCGGCCAGGCGCTCCTTCATATGGGGTGGCGGGCCGAGGCCTCCCCCCTTGTCGATCACTCCCGGCGCGATCGTGTTGACCCGGATTCCCCGCGGTCCCAGCTCCTTCGCCAGTGATCTGGTCAGCCCGATCAGCGCGGCCTTCGAGGCCGTGTAGTGCGCGGTCGCCGGACGACCGCGCAGCGCGGCGGAGGCCCCGACGTTGATCACGGCCCCGCCCTCCGACAGCAGCGGCAGCGCCGCCTGAGTGACCAGGAAATGGGCGGTGAGGTTGGCGCCGAGGACACGGTTCCACTCGTCCGCCGACAGCTCGTCCACCGGTGCCTCGCCGGCCACCCCAACGTTGTTGACCACGATGTCGAGTCCGCCGAACACGTCCTCGCACACGCCGGCCAGCCGCTCCACGTCGTCCTTGGCGGTCACGTCCGCGCGGACCACGTGGTGCCGGTCGCCCAGCTCCTTCAGCTCCCGGGAGAGGTCGTCGGCCGCCGCCCCAGCGCCGCGGTGGCAGGTCACCACCCGGGCACCGCCTCGGGCGAGCGCGAGCACGGCCGCCCTGCCGAGTCCTCGTGTCCCGCCCGTGACGAGAACACGCTTGCCGGATATTCCCAGCTCCATCATCCCTCCGTTCGGTTCCGTGCCGATCTCACGTCAACGCGACGGCCACCGCGTTGACGATCAGCGCCAGCACGGCGAGTGCGGTTCTCAGCAGGTGCCATCTGCGCCACAGGGGGCGCGGATCCATCCAGTCCTCCGGAATCGCCGCCGGATTCAGCGCCTTGACCCGCCGATTGATGGGCACGTTGCACAGGTGCGACACCGCCGAGACGCCCAGCATCAGGGCGGCGGCGATCACGAAGAGCGAACGCGGTCCCGTCGAGGACGTCACCACGGCGAGCAGAACGTCCGCCACGGCGGTTGTCAGCACGATCAGAGGCATCGTGGGGTCGTAATGGCGCCCCAGCAGCTTGTGGGTCTGCACATAGCGGTCGGGAGGCAGGGCACGCAGCGCCGGCACGACACTGAGGGCGACGCAGAACAAGACTCCCGCGGTCAAGCCGCTGCCCACCAGCGCCACGGCGCCCATCACATCCCGCATTCCCCGCTCGTCCCCCCTTCCGCGCACGCCGCACCCTTGTTCTCGTACGCGGCCTGGACCGTGTAGACCCCGAAGGGCACACCCCGCGAGTGGTCCTGCATGGGACGCAGCGGAGCCGTCGCCGAACGGTGCGACTCCCCTTCCTCCCAGGCGCGGAAGGCGTCCAGGTCACGCCACTCGCTCATCACGACGAAGCCGGCCGGATCATGCGCCGAGCGGAGCAGCTCGTTGGAGAGCAGCCCGGGCGTGCCGGTCAGGCTCCGGCTGATCCGGTGGTAGGCGTCCTCGACGGCCTCCACCCCGGTGACCGTCGCGGTGACGAAAACGAGAACGCGCACCCGGCCGCTCATTGCCCGTGAGGCATCTCGCGCGACATGTCGTAGACCACGTTCATGGTGGTCATCGAGCCACCCGACCGGTACGGGTGCAGCTTGGTCCGATGCTCCAGATGGCGGTCGCTCCCCTCGAACTCCCGGAAGCGCTTCTCGTCGGCCCAATCGCTCACGATGTAGTAAACGCCCTCCTCCTCAGCGCTCTTGGAGAGCCACTGTCCGCGGTTGGCCGGGTGGTGGGTGACCGCGCCGCCGACCTGATACCAGGTCTTCTCGAACTCCCGCTCCATCCCCGGCTTGATCTGCATGCGCAGCATCACCCGGAATACGGGGGTACCCGTATCGGCCGTCACGTCAGATGCCTCCGTCCACGTGGATCGTCTCGCCCGACACGAAGCTGGACAGGTCACTGGCCAGGAAGAGCACCACGTTCGCGATCTCCTCGGAGACCCCGAGCCGGCCGAGCGCGATCAGGTTCCTGTAGCGCTCACGGACCGGGGCGGGGATCTCACCCCCGGTCTCCACCGGGCCGGGCGCGACGACGTTGACCCGGATGCCGCGGGGACCGAGTTCCTTGGCCAGGGATCGGGTCAGTCCGATCAGGCCGGCCTTGGCCGCGGTGTAGTGGGCGCGCAACGGCACCCCCACGGTGGCCGCCCGCGAACCGACGTTGACGACCGACGCGCCCGCCGTGAGGAGGGGGAGCGTCCCGCCCACGACGAAGGCGGTGCCGGTGAGATTGGTGTCGAGGACCCGTCGCCACTCCTCCAGCGGCAGTTCCGCGAACGGGATGTGGCTGATCACCCCCGCGTTGTTCACCACGACGTCGAGTGAACCGAATCGTGACCGGCACTCTTCGACAAGCCGCTCGATGTCCTCGGGGCGGCCGATGTCCGCCTTGATCACGTGGTGGTCGCCACCGAGTTCCTTCAGCTCCCGGGCGAGTCGGTCGGCCGCCTCTCCCTCCTGCCGGTGGCAGGTGATGACATCGGCACCGGCTCGGGCGAGACCGAGCACGACAGCCCGCCCGATACCACGGGTCCCGCCCGTGACGATCGCCTTCTTCCCGGCGAGTCGGAGTTCCATGGGTGTCCCTTCGCGTTCAGACGACGGCGGTCGTGGCCCCGGCGTTCACGCCGAACGCGATGAGGGCCAGAACCGTGCGGGTGAGGTTCCAGTTTCGCCAGCGCATCCGCGGATCCCGTTCCTCCCAGTCGGTGGGGCGGAGGTCGGGGTCGAGCGAGGTCACGTACCGGTTGACCGGCACGTTCTTGACGACCGAGATCGTCATCACGATGAGCAGCAGCCCGGCCGCGCCCCCGAACAACATCCGGGACGTGTTCGTGGGCGCCACGAAGACCAGCACGATGTCCAGCACGCACGTCAGCGCGTTGACCACAGGCATGAAGGGGTCGTAGCGCGACCACAGGAAGCGGGTCGCCAGGACGTACCTGTCGTACGGCTGGACCAGCATCCACGGCACGACGCCGATGACGGTCGAGAACATGATGCCGGCCGCAAGACCGTTACCGAACAGCACCAGCGGCAACAGGACCCGGACCACCGCGTCACGCCGGAGCCGACGCCGCCTGGGCGGCGTCCTCGACTCGTTCCTTGATGCGGTGCATCTGCACGACCGAATTGCGGTTGATCCGATCGGTCATGCCCGCGTTGTCGACGGGAGCCTCCGGTTTCATGTGGAAGTCCTGGATCCAGCGCATCCTCACGCCCTCCTGGGTGGGGGTGTACTCCCACCGGATCTTCATGTACTCGAACGGGCCGGTCTCGACCCGCTGGGCGCGGGCGGTCCCCGCCGTTCGGTCGACAGTACGTTCGGAGACCCAGCTCCAGACCCTGCCGTTCTCGTCGGGATGCATCGTCAGCCGGAACCGCACCGTGTCGCCCTCGCGGTGCAGGATCTCCACCGCGGCGTACTCGCTGAACAGCTCCGGCCAGGACGCCACGTCGTTGGTCATGTCCCAGACCAGGTCGAACGGGGCGGCGATCACGATCTCGTTGTCCGTGTGACCTGCCATGACATCGCTCCTTCGCTCAGGCCGCCGACAGTCGCCGGTTGACGAAGTCGATCGTCTGCCGAGGCGTGACCAGCCTCTCCATGGCGTCGTCGGGGACCTCGACGCCGTAGTCGCGCTCCACCCGGGCTCCGATCTCCAGGACCGCCAGGGAGTCCAGGCCAAGGTCCTTGAACGAGACGTCGAGGATGTCGGCGTCCCGGCCGGCCGGTGTGTCCGCGCCGCACTCGCACATGATCTGCTTCAGTTCGTCCAGCCGGAGTTCCGTCTTCTTCATCTATTCCTCCTGAATGTCGATGAACGGGCCTCAGTCGCCGGCGGCCCGAACCACGAGGGCGGCGTTGAACCCGCCATGACCGCGGGCCAGCACCAGTGCCGTCCGCACTTTCTTCTCTCTGGGGGCGTCCCGGACGAGGTCGATGTCGCAGCCCGGGGCGAGCCGGGCGACGTTGACGGTCGGTGGAATGACCGAGTGGTGCACAGCCAGCAGGGCCGCGGCCAGATCGAGCGCCGCGCCCCCGGCGTAGAGGCGGCCCGTCATGGTCTTGGGTGCCGTCACCGGTACGCCGAACGGCCCGAACACCGCGGCCAGCCCCTGAGACTCCCGCAGATCCGCCTCCGGAACGCCCTTCGCGTCCGCGAACACGACATCCACGTCGGCCGGCGCGAGCCGGGCGGCGGCGAGCGCGCCTTCGACGGCGCGGCGCAGCCCCGGCGGCCGGTTCGAGCCGGGCGGCGGATCGAAGGTGGCCGTGTAGCCGGCGATCTCGCCGTAGATCCGCTCCGCGCCGCGCGCCCGGGCGGCCCTCTCGTCCTCCATGACGAGGATCGCGCCGCCCTCCCCCGGCACGTAGCCACAGGCTTCGACGTCGAAGGGCAGATAGGCGCGGGCGGGGTCGGTGGCCCGGCTCAGCATCCCCGTGGGCATCTGGGTGACCAGCCCGTACGGGCTGAGTGAGGCGTCGGTGCCGCCGGTCAACGCCATGCCGGCCCCGTTCCGCAGCGCCCGCCGCGCCTGCCCGACGGCGTCGAGTCCGCCCGCCTGCTCGGTGGCGATCACTCCGCAGGGACCGCGCATGCCGTGCCGTATGGAAATCTGACCGGTGGAGGCCGCGTAGAACCAGGCGATGGACTGGTAGGCGCCCACATGACGTGGGCCGTTGCTCCACAGCGCCTGGATCTCACGCTGCCCGAACTCGTTGCCGCCGGACGAGCTGGCCGTCATCACGGCCATCTCGTATTCGGGCCGCTCCGCCGGGTCGATACCCGCGTCGGCGAGCGCCATCTCGGAGGCCACCAGCGCCAGGTGGGTCATGAGGTCGGTCTGAACGACGATCTTTTTGGACAGGTAGTCGCCGGCGGCGAAATCGCCGATCTCGCCGGCCAGGGTCACCGGGTAGGGCCCGGGGTCGAAGCGCGTTATCCTTCCGATGCCGCTCTTCCCGGCGAGAGTGGCCGACCAGAACGCCTCGGCGCCGAGGCCGTTGGGGGCGGTCACCCCTATGCCGGTGACGACGTACCGCCCGGTCACCGGGCCACGTTCCGTCCCGCGAGGCCCGCGTGAGGTCTTCTGGAAAGAGGCCGGCGGAGGCCGGGGCGACGGCCCGGTTCGACGGGTGGGACGACCGCCGTCAAGCCCACGAGAGCGCCGCCCCTGCCACCGCGCCGACCGGATACCCTCCGGTCATCATGGTCACGACCGGGCAGATCGCAACCTGAGGTCGTCCCAGGGAGTGTCATGCGGTCACCTTTCAGGTCGCGCGAGCACCATCGCGGTCTGAAACCCGCCGAAACCGCTGCCCACGGTCAGCACACCTTCCAGAACCCGCTCCCGGGCCGTCAGCGGCACATAGTCCAGGTCGCACTCCGGGTCGGGGTTGTGGAGGTTCGCCGTGGGCGGGACGACCTGATGCTCGATCGCCAGCGCGCACGCCGCCACCTCGATAGAGCCGATGGCGCCCAGCGAGTGGCCGACCATCGATTTGATCGAGCTGACCGGCACCTCGTAAGCGCGCTGTCCGAGGCTTCGTTTGAAGGCAGCGGTCTCGTGCCGGTCGTTCTGCTTGGTCCCCGAACCGTGCGCGTTGATGTAGTCGATATCCCCGGGGCCGAACCGGGCCTGCTCCATCGCGGCCCGGATCGCCTCGGCCATCTCCCTGCCATCCGGTTTGAGGCCGGTCATGTGGTAGGCGTTGCCGCGGGCGGCGAAACCGACCACCTCGCAGTAGATGTGCGCGCCCCGGCGAATCGCGAGGTCATGCTCCTCAAGCACCATCACCGCCGCTCCCTCGCCGAGCACGAAACCGTTACGGCTCCTGTCGAAGGGGCGCGCGGCATGCTCGGGGTCGTCGTTCCGGGGCGTGGTGGCCCTGATCGCGTCGAAACACGCCACGGTGATCGGGGAGATGGGGGCGTCGGTCGCACCCACCACGGCCACGTCGGCAGCGCCCTCCTGGATGAGCTGGTAGCCGTGCCCGACGGCGTCCAGCCCCGAGGTGCAGCCGGTCGAGGTCAGTGAGACCGGCCCCTCGGCCCCGCACGCCCAGGCGACCTCGACGGCCAGCGTGCTGGGCACCAGGTAGTCGTAGAGGTGCGGGACGGCGTAGGAATGGTCGACCTGCCAGCGGCTACCGCCGTCGCTGGCCACGACGTACTCCTTTTCGAGGCTCACGGTGTTCCCGACCGCGCTGCCCAGACTGACCGCGAGACGGTCGGGCGGTACGGTCGCCCGGCCGAGCCCGCTGTCCTCCCATGACTCCCGCGCGGAGATCACCGCGAGCTGTGCGGCGCGGTCCATCCGGCGGATCTCCTGTGGCGACAGGCCCTCCGCCCGCGGGTCGAAGTCGCATTCGGCGGCCACTCGGGATCGGAACCCGGCCGGGTCGAAAAGCGAGATCGTCCGGGTCGCCGTGCGGCCGGTGGTGAGCAGGTCCCAGAACGCCTTGCTCCCGATGCCTCCCGGGGTGGCGGTTCCCACGCCGGTGATGACGACTCGCCGTTCGCCCATCACTTCCCCGTCTCCGAGTCACCGGTCTCGCCTGGGTACGGCTCGGTGTCGACGTGGCCGAGGTCCGGCCGCGGGGCCAGAGGGCACAGGTGGAAGACGGCGAACACCTCGGTCTCGCTCCGGTTCATCACCCGGTGCCGGACGTTCTTGGGGATCACCATGCCCTCGTCCGCGGTGAGCACGAGCTCCTGCTCACCGTTGATCCGCACCACCATCGTTCCCCGGGACACATAGAGGAACTCCTCGGAATAGGGGTGGTAGTGCTCCGACACGTACTCCCCGGGCCGGAGGGTGAGCATTCCCATGAACCCCGAGCCCGTGCCCACCGTCTTCGGGCTGAGCAGCACGCGGATCTCACCGCCGCGACGGCTGTTCACCACCGTTTTGTCCAGGCTGACCTTGGTCGGCAACGCCTGGTCCGTCCGGCTTTCCCCAGGGGGCGTGGTACGGGCGTCAGACACGTCGGCCACCTTTTCCTTCCTCCCACTCATAGAACGCGGTGGCCATCGCGTCGCGCGGACCACGCCAGTTCGGGTCGTAGGGCAGCACGTACGGGGCCAATCTGTCGCTGACACCCGTGAAAAGGCGGTGTCGTCGTACCTCGTCCACGCGTGACGGCACGTCGGTTTCCGACTCGGCCAAATGGAAGTAGAGATCGTGGAAGTGGAAGAGCGTGCGACGGGTCACACCGATCAGCCCCGGCAGTTCCGTGGCATCGGAGTCGGCGAAAATTCCCGCCACCGTCCCGGCGTCACCAGGGTCCATCCTGGCGACGATCAATGTACGGCGCATGTGCGTCTCCTTTCAGCCCGGCGCATGGCGTGTAAGATCCCTCGAATGCCGGTCGGGGCCGTTTTCGGTCCGCTGACCGACCGGTGGTCACGGCACCCCCGCCAGACGCTCCAGGTCGGCGACCAGCGCCGCCGGGGTCGAGTGGGCGGCCATCTCCCTGCTCAGGCGCCGCGCCGAACGTTCGTGTCCGGGTGACGCCAGCATGTCCTCGGCGGCGCGGCGGATCTCGGCTGCCTCAAACCCCTCCGCCGGATCCAGCGCCAGCCCGGCGCCGGTGGCCGCGAGCCGGCGGGCATGCCCGATGTGGTCGGGGAGCTGGGGAAGCGCGAGCTGCGGAAGTCCGTTCACCAGACTGGTGAGCATCGATCCGGCGCCCCCGTGGTGGACCACCAGATCGACCGCGGGAAGGAGCAGGTGGAGAGGGGCCGACCCGACCACCCGTACGTTCGGCGGCAGGGTTCCCAGGATGGCCCGCTGCGCGGGAGTGACCGCCAGGACGACCTCCGCGTCCACGCCGGCCAGGGCACGGGCCACGTGTCCGGCGAGGAAGAACCTGTGGCCAAGCCTGGACATCGTCGTTCCCCAGGTCACACAGATCGCAGGCCGGTCCGGCCGCTCCGGCGACGTGGCCGGGGACACGTCGTACGCGCCGTTGTAGGGCAGGTAACGCATCCGCCGTCTGACTCCGGGCACGTCCTTCTGCAGTTCGGCGGGGCAGGGGTCGACGGTCAGGGCGCCCAGGGGGTCCACCTCCCCGAGGCCGAGCCGATCGCAGATCGGTTCCAGCGCCCGGCTCATCGCGGCCCGGGCGGGGAACAGCAGATCAACCCCGTACAGCTGACGAACCGAGGGCACGCCGACGGCCGCCGCCGCCAACGGCCCCGCCCAGGCGGTCGGGTCGTACACGATGAGATCAGCGCGCCAGTCACGGGCGAAGGCGGTCAGATCATCGACCATGGATTCGGCCAGTTCGACGAACATCCTCAGCGCCCGGGGTGTCTCCGCGGACGGTTTCCCCCCCACGGGGCGCGGCGCCGGTCCGCTCCCGTTCCCCCGCGCCACCTCCCTGACGAAGCTCCGTACGACACCCGTGACGTCCACGTCACGCCCGACACGGACCGGTGTCAGCCCCGCACGGACGATCACGCTCTCAAGGTCGGGCGGGGCGGCGATGCGAACCTCATGGCCGGCCGCCCGGCACGCCCACGCCAGGGGAACCATGGGATAGACATGCGAGGGCCATGCCCACCCCGTGAACAGCACGCGCATGGACGAACGCCTTCCTGTCCGCACCGAGGATCCGCTCACCTGGACACTGACAGCTCCCCCTCGAAAGCCGGACGATGTCGCGGCCTCTGT
This sequence comes from Streptosporangium violaceochromogenes, assembly GCF_014654615.1. Classification (GTDB taxonomy): domain Bacteria; phylum Actinomycetota; class Actinomycetes; order Streptosporangiales; family Streptosporangiaceae; genus Streptosporangium; species Streptosporangium violaceochromogenes. The sequence goes on from NZ_BNBB01000010.1 coordinate 147,307, forward strand.
GAGGCGGCGACATCGAGCGCCACTCCAGCGTTCTGCGAGCGAAGCCGTTTAGCGTGACCCGAGTACTGACTCGCTCGCCTACCGACCTCAGGGAGTGGTCAATGGATCTCGGCCTCGCCGGCAAAGTCGTCTTCATCACGGGGGGCAGCGGCTCGATCGGCGGTCATCTCGCTCGCGCGTTCGCGGCCGAGGGCGCCAGCGTGGCGATCACCTATCACCGCGACGAAGACGGCGCGCGCCGGGTGGCGGAGGAGGTGACGGGGCGAGGCGGTGAGGCGATCACCGTCCGGTACGACCTGACCGACCCCGAGTCGATCCGCGCCGCCTTTGACATGGTCACCACCGAATGGGGCGGTGTGGACGTGCTCGTCGTCAACGCCTCGGCCATTCCGGGGACAAAGGTCGATCCGGTCGCCTTCGAGGACGTCCCCGTCGAGGAGTGGCGGTCATCGCTCCGCGCCGACGTCGAAGGCTCCTTCCACACGGTGCAGGCGGCCCTGCCCGGTATGCGGAAACGGGGCTGGGGACGGATCGTGTTCATCTCGGCCAACATCGTCCAGCGCGGTGCCGCCGGCGACGAGGCGTTCGTCGCGAGCAAAATGGCCCTGCACGGGCTGAGCCGGACGCTGGCCACCGAGCTGGCCCCGGAGGGCGTCCTCGTCAACGTCGTCGCCCCCGGCCCCACCGTCACCAAGGGCTTCCTCGCGCGGGTCCCGGAGGAGTTCAGGCAGGACCTCGCCGGCAAGCCCGCGGAGCAGATCAAGCGCCTTCTGAACAAGGGCAAGGCGGCCGGGCACGTCTCCACCCCCCAGGACGTCGCCGGCCTCGTCCTCTACTGCGCGTCCGCGATCAACGGAAACGTCACGGGCAGCGTGATCCACGTCGCCGGAGGCACCTAGGGATCCCCGCGCCGGTTCGCCGGAGGCGCCACCGCCCGGCCCGCCGCAACCGCCGGCACCCGGCGAGAGAGGGATCGGCCGGCCGGTGCCGGCGTGGGAACCGCCCCGTTACGCCGATTCCGATCGCCCTCGCCGTCACCGGTACCGGTGGTCACCCGGGCCGCGTCCCGGCCGCCACCCCGGTCCACGGCATGTGCGCGATCATTCCCGACGGTCCGCGTTCGCCGCCGGTGCGGAGTGTCTCCGCACCGGCGGCGCACCCGTCAGTACCGCACCCCGGCAATCCGGGACGACACCGAATCAGTCGGCTTCCCGTTGGTGTCGTAGGCCTTACCGGTACCCGACGAGGTGAAGGTGTTCCCCGAGGCACTGCCCGAATGAGCGATGTCGAGGGTTCCCCCCCAGGTACCGTCCGGCATGAACATGTGGTGCCTGAAGGTGAAACTGAAGCGGAATGGATCGAGCAGATCCCACTTTCCCAACCCGAGGTCCCTGACCCGAGTGTTGGTGCAGATCACCAGATTCGTGCCGGTGAACAGAAAAAGCCCTTTCTCCGGCGGGTTCCCCGAACCCACGGGAAACAGGATGTCCACCTGCCAGGTCCCGACAATAGGGTGGTTATACGCCCCCGTCGTTTCGGCGTTCGCCGTGTCAGCGCCAACGAGCGTCGCCATCCCCACGGCGGGTGCGAGCATCGCACTCCTCGCCAAGAGATTTCGACGGTCGATCCCCTGTGCCACTGCCCCTCCAGCTTGAATGACCCCCACGACCCCCGGCCTATTCCGGACGTCGACTCCCAGGAATTCTGGGCAGATTAGAGCCGTCCCCTCTGAGATCACTTGAATGTCGCTGGTTTTCAAACAACCACCGGTCGGCGGCCGACGGCTCGTAAAATCCGCATCCGACCATCGCCAGCCCCTCGGCCAGCCATCTCGTCACCGCGCCGGACATCCGCCGCCAACGGGCTTCGGTTCGCATCCGTCTCCCCCAGTAGAGGCACCGCGCCGGGACTCGGGCGTCTGCCCGGTCGCCGCTTACGGCACCTTGACAAAGCGCCCTCCACATTCGATCGAGCCTCGCTGATCGCAGGCGGGCACCCGGTCGAGAGTCCCTCCGGGGGGCGAAGCCCGCTCGATCCGGTGGCGAGCGGATCTCCAGCGGGGGCTGTCACCATCACGGCGGCACCGGTGTTCCCGCCGATGAAGAGCCCCGCCCACACGATGGAGGGAAAATGACGAACGAGCCCTCGCCGCCGGCACTCGGCACCGCACCGTTCGGCGACGACCGGCCCGACCAGGAGCAGGTCCTGTTGATGCTGGCGGGCAAGTGGATAACAGGGGTGATCCACGTGGTCGCACGCCTGGGCATCGCCGACCTCCTGGCCGGTGGGCCACGCACACCGGAGGACCTCGCCGCGGCGACCGGGGCGCACAGCCGTACGCTTTACCGGTTCCTGCGCGCCTCGGCCGCCCTAGGAGTGTTCGCCGAGCGATCCGACGGCCGTTTCGAGCTCACCCCCAAGGCCGAGTACCTACGCGGCGACGTTCCCGGGAGCCTGCGTAACCTCGCCTACTTCTACGGTGAGACAACGGTGTGGAACTGCTGGGGACACGTCATGGACACGGTCCGCACCGGCGAGGCCGTGGGACCCAAGCTGCGCGGCGGGAAGACGTGGTTCCAGTACCTGGAGCAGGACGCCCCGGAGTTCGCCGAGGTGTTCCACCGGTCCATGACCGCCCTCAACGACGCGCGCGCTCCGCGCATCGCGGACCTGTTCGATTTCGGCCGCTTCCCTGTCGTCGCCGACATCGGCGGCGGTCAGGGGCGACTGCTCGCGGCCATCCTGCTGCGCCATCCGTCGGTGCGGGGAATACTGTACGACATCCCCACGGCGATCAAGGGTGCCCGCGAGCTCCTCGAACGCGAAGGCGTGGCCGACCGGGTCCGCTGTGAGGAGGGCAGCTTCTTCGAGAGCGTCCCCGCCGGCGCCGATGCCTATGTGCTGAAGGCGATCATGCACGACTGGAGCGACACCGCGTGCGAGGGCATCCTCCGCCGTGTCCGCCAGGCCATCGGCGGCAGGGACGCCAGGCTGCTGATCATCGACGGCGTGCTCCCGGAGCTCAACACATGGCACTACAGCAAGCTCATGGACATCGCGATGCTCGTGAACGACAAGGGTGCCGAGCGCACGACCACCGAGTGGCGGCGGCTGCTGGAGGCCTCCGGCTTCGAGCTGGCCGCCGTCCATCCAACGGCCCCGCCCCACTGCATCGTGGAGGGCAGGCCCTCCTGAGCCCGGCCCCGATCCCGGCGTGACCGTCAGTCTTCGGGTCTGTCGCCGCCGTCCGCGCGTGTCCCCGGACGAGAGGCCGACTCCCGCCTCCGATCGTTTCGCCCAGAAGGAGCCGTAGCGATGAGACTCGGTGTCAACCTTACCTATCAGAACCCCGTGAAGGTGGCGCAGGAGGCCGAACGCCTCGGCTATGACCTCGCGCTCGCGCCCGAGGGGTACCGCTCCGACGCCGCCACCGTGCTCGGCACGGTGGCGTTGCGCACCCGGAGCATCCACCTGGCGTCCGGGGTGTTCCAGATCCCTGGCCGAACCCCGGCGCTGACGGCCCTGACGGCGGCGACACTGGACGCCCTTTCCGGTGCGAGGTTCCGCCTCGGCCTCGGCATATCCAACCCCGACATCTCCGAAGGCTGGTACGGCGTCCCGTTCGACCGGCCCCTGGGACGGACCCGGGAGTACGTCGAGATCGTGCGCCGCGCCCTCGGCCGCGAGCAGGTGACCTACGCCGGAGAGCACTTCCGTCTGCCACCCCCGGGGTGCACGGCAGCGCCTCTCAAGCTGCTCACCGAGCCCGTCCGGACCCACATCCCGATCTACCTGGCCGCGGTCGGCCCACGCAGCCTGGAGCTGGCGGGCGAGATCGCCGACGGGTGGCTGGGGGCCTTCTGCACCCCCGAGTCGCTGGCGCGGTCTCTCCACCACCTCCGGAACGGGCGGATCCGAGCCGGCGGGGAGCTGGACGGTTTCGAGGTGCTCCCCGGTGTGCCGGTGGCCGTGAACGACGATCTGGACGCGGCCGTGGACGCGGTGCGGGGCTACGTGGCGCATTTCATCGGCATGGGGGACCGCCGGCGGAACTTCTACTACGGGCTGGCCGAACGGATGGGATTCGAACGAGAGGCCGCCGCGATCCACGAGCGACACGCCGCGGGTGATCTCCAGGGCGCGCGGGCCGTCGTGCCCGCCGAGTTCGTCGATCGCGTGTCCCTGCTCGGCCCGATCGCGCGAATCGCCGACCGGATGAACGACTACATGGACAACGGGGCGACGACTCTGGTCGTCTCGCCCTTCGCCGCCACCCGCGAGGGGCAGGCCGAGGTCCTCCACGCCGTGGCCGCCGCCCGTGAAAGTCTCCGGCCGGTCCGGGGAGACGAAGATCGTGGTGTCGCGGCGCGAGGTCGCGGGGGTGCGCGGCGGTCAGTCCGTCAGGAGGGGCTCCTTCAGTGAACGGAGCATCGGGGGGTGCAGCAGCACCGCGGGACCGCGGCGGTAGAGCTTGGCGGGACGCCCGCCGTCGCGGGTGGTGGTGCGGCCGGTCGGCACCATGAAGCCTTCGGCCCTGGTGACCTTCCGGTGGAAGTTGCGCGGGTCCAGGGGACGCCCCCAGACGATCTCGTAGACCCGCCGCAGCTCGGCGACGGTGAACTCGGGGGCGCAGAAGGCGGCGCCCAGCGGGGTGTACTCCAGCTTGCCCCGGGCGCGTTCGATCCCGTCGACCATGATGCGCCGGTGGTCGAAGGCCATCTCGCGCAGGGAGGAGACCGGCTGCCAGCTCATGTGGGCCTCGGTGGAGGCGGGCAGGTCGGGCGCGAGCCCGAGATAGGCGACGCTCAGCACGCGCTGGCGCGGGTCGCGGTCGGGATAGCCGTAGGTCCGCAGCTGCTCCAGGTGGACCGGGGCGCCGGGCAGGCCGGCCCGCTCCGCCAGCACCCTGGCCGCGGCGGCCGGAAGGTCCTCGTCGAGATGGATGAAGCCGCCTGACAGGGCCCAGTGTCCTTCATAGGGGGGCCTGTCCCGCCGCCAGACGAGAGCACTCAACGCCTGGCAGCGCACCGTGAGGACGACCAGATCCACGCTGACGGGAATGCGCGGAACCATGCCAGGCACGTTACACCGGTCAGGCCTTCACCCGGACGTGCAACGGCTCGGCCGCCGTCCGCCCATCGGGTGCGGTGACCTTGATCTCGGCCCAGAGGCCCTCGGGCACCCGGCTCCAGTCGAACGCGACCCAGGCCGTCGTGATCCGGGCGGGCACGCCCGGCGGCGGGGTGTTGAGGTCCACCCCGGTCACCTCGGTGACCACGGGGGCGTCCAGGCCCTCCCAGGTGATCGTCACCCGCGAGCCCAGGGGGATGTTGTACCCCCGGACCTCCATGCCGTCCTGGATGTCGCGCCGCAGGCGGACCGCGTCCACCGGGATCGGCCGGTCGTGGTCACGGAGGATCTCCTCGGCCAGGGACGGCGAGCCGCAGGTGAAGAAGTCGCTCCACATGTAGGAGACGACCTTGGAGACATACCGGCCGACCTGCGTCACGGCCGCGTCCAGGCGCTCCTTGTCGGTGCGCCCCCGGGTGCCCGTCCTGACGGCGCAGGGCTCGTCGGTGGACGGCTCGAACGCCTCCACGTTGGCCCAGAGCTGCACGTCGTAGCCCTGCCCGACCATCCTCTCCCGCGCCGCGGCCATCTCGCGGTAGTAGTCGCGGGTCGAGCCGTGGTAGGCGGCGCCGTTGGTGGCCTCCCCCACGACGGGGCGCAGCCGGTGGTCCACCTGGTCGTCGCGCTGGTCCGGCCAGAACAGCCCGACCTTCCCCGTGCCTCTGCTGTCCTGCGGCGCGATGATGCCGACGCCCGCCCTGGCCAGCGCCTCGAAGCCCTCGGCGACCTGCTTGGGAGTGGCGCTGAACGGCAGCCGCCTGCGCGCGTCGAGGTAGGGGCTGACCAGAATGGGCCTGCCCGGCATCTCCTGCTCGACGATCTCGTGCTGGGAGGCGTAGACCGCGAGCGTGGGGTGGTCGGGCCGCATCTTTCGCATCTGCAGCTCGAAGGGCTGGTAGAAACCGCCCAGCGACGCCCTGTCCTTGAACCGGGCGCCGTAGTCCTGCAGGATACGGCGGGTGAGCGTGGTGAGGGTGTCGGTGCCGCGCTGGGAGGCGCGGGTGCGCTGCGCCGGGTCGCGCGGGGCCAGCGGCAGCGCGGGGAAGACCTTCACGCCGAACCGGTCGCCGAGGTCCAGCAGCTCGGTGAGGCTGTCCTTGGGGGCGGCGGCGATCAGGATGAGGTGATAGCCGCGCCCCTTGGCGCCGACGTTCCCGCAGCCGGGGTCGTCGGTCCCGTCGTCGGGGGCGAGGAGCCGGTAGAAGACGGTGCCGCCGACGGGGATGCGCCGTTCGTACCGGGGGCAGCGGAAGATCTGGTCGCCGAACGCCTCGTCGGTCCGGTAGACGAACGTCCAGCTCACCCGGTTGCCCGCGTTGGCCTGCTTGAGGTCCCTCTCCGCCGCCGCCACACACGGCAGCCCGTCCTCGACGCACGGGGCGTAGCGGGGGTCGATCGCCTGGCCCTCCGTGTCGAGGATCCGGCCGTCGGTGTCGGTCCGGCGCCCCTGCATGCCCCAGCCGATGCGGATCACGGTGTCGCCGCCCACCTCGTGGATGGCGGCGAACTGCCGGCGCCAGGTGCAGTGGTCGGTGGTGGGGATGAGCCAGTAGCCGGTCAGCGCGTACGGCGAGCGCACGGTCGTGTCGAAGGTGCCGCAGGGGTCGGTGAAGACCGGCGGGGCCGCCGCGGGGCGGGGGGAGGAGGGCGCGGGGGTTCCACCGGACTCCGGGGCGCCCCCCGCGCGCGGCAGGACCACGATGACCGCCGCCACCGCCGCCGCGAGAACGGCCACGCCGAGGAGAGCGGGGAGCCAGCGCACGATCAGGACACTACCGTTCTTGCGATCAGGCGGGCATAAACAGCGCGCCCCTCCGTAAAGACGCGGGCGGTCAGTTCCCGCCCCCCGCCCACGCCTCAAGCTGGGAGACGAAACGCCGGGCCGAGTTGGGCCAGTGGTGGTTGGCGCGGGCCGCGGCGTACCCCCGGGCGCCCTGGGCGTGCCGTTCCCGGACGTCGTCGCGCAGGGAGAGCACGGCCTGGGCCACGGCCTTGGGGTCGCGCCAGGGCACCACGACGCCGCTGTCGTAGCGCTCCACCAGTTCCACGGCGCGCGGCGAGGGAGTGGTGATCACCGGGATCCCGTGCGCCATGTACTCCACGATCTTCGTGGGCATGGAGTGCCGGTAGTTGGGCTCGTCGTGCAGGAGCGAGAGGCCGGCCAGCGCGCCGTCGAGCCGCTTGAGCGCCTCGTCGTTGGGCATGAAGTCGCGCCACTCCAGCAGCCCCTCGGCCACCGCCTCGTTCAGCGTGGGGCGCGACTGCGGGTCGGCGTAGCCGATCAGCTCGACCGCGACCCGGTACGGCCGCAGCAGCCGGGCCACCTCGATGGCCTCGCGCACCCCGCGCGCCTCCGACAGCCAGCCGAGGTAGACGACCCGGTCGTCTCCCGGCTCGGTCACCTCGTCGGGGACCCAGGTCTCGTTGGGCACGACCAGGTGGGGCCGGTGGAAGCGGCCGGCGTAGGCGCTCTCGGCCAGAAGCAGGTGCAGGTGGCGCTCGGCCGTCCCCTCGAACAGGCGGGCCAGCAGGCGCGCGGGCGGGCGCAGGAAGGCCGGCAGCCACGGTTTCAGCGACAGGGTGGCCGGGGTGTCCTCGTGGACGTCCCAGACCACCGGCGGGCGACCGCGCACCCCGGCGACCGCCAGCAGCAGTTCGGGGTCGTGGATGATCACCAGGTCGACCTGTCCACGCATGCTCTTGAACACCTTGCGGGCGGCGCGCACGGCCGACAGACGTCTGCGCTCGGCGGCCCGGGGGAGGTCGACGCCGTTCACCCACGGCCGGGCCATGACGCCCCGCGCGGTGTACGGCGCGGCATACGTGACCTCATGACCGGCGTCCACCAGCGCGCGGATCTGCCGGTGCAGGATCCGGGCGTCCTCGGGGTGATGCACCACCGTCATGACGAGCACGTGCACTGCGCGCAGCCCTTCGTCGCTAGAGCCGCTCGACGCGTTCACCCTCGGCGAGGACGCCTCGGGTGTCGAGCACGAGCCTGCCGTGGTCCTCGACGATCGACAGGTCGAAGGCGGCGTGCTGCTGCAGGAGCAGGGTCACGTCGGCTTCGGCGACCGCCTTCGCCAGGTCCTCCTCGCGGGGGACGGGAACACCGTCCACGTTCCACCGCCTGACGTACGGGTCGGTGAAGACCAGATCCGCACCGAGGTCGAGCAGCGCCCGCGCGACCGGCACCGCCGGGGTCTCCCGCTCGTCGGCGATGTCGGGTTTGTAGGTGACGCCCAGCAGGAGCACCCTGGCGCCGTTGACGGCCTTCCTGTGCCGGTTGAGCAACCGCTGGACACGGGCCACCACGTAGGCCGGCATCCGCTCGTTGATCTCCTGGGCCAGCTCGACGAACCGGAACGGATAGCCCAGCTTGCGCACCGTGTAGGACAGGTAGGACGGGTCGACCGGAATGCAGTGACCGCCGACGCCCGGCCCCGGCAGGAACTTCTGGAAGCCGAAGGGCTTGGTGGCCGCCGCCTCGATGGCCTCCCACAGGTCGACCCCGAGCTCGTCGCAGAAGATCGCCATCTCGTTGACGAGGGCGATGTTGACGTGCCGGTAGGTGTTCTCCAGGAGCTTGGCCATCTCGGCCTCGCGGGTGCCGCTGACCGGCACGACCTGCTCGACGAACCGGGAGTAGAAGGCGACGGCGTGGTCGCGGCAGGCGGGGGTGTAGCCGCCGACGACCTTCGGGGTGTTGCGCATGCCGTACTTGGGGTTGCCCGGGTCGATGCGCTCGGGCGAGAAGGCGAGGTGGAACCCGGAGCCCGCGACCAGCCCCGAGGTCTCAAGGAGGGGGCGGACGACCTCGTCGGTGGTGCCCGGCCAGGTGGTGGACTCCAGGACCACGAGGGTGCCCTCGGAGAGGTTGCGCGCGACCGTGGCGGTCGCGCCCTCCACGGCCGACAGGTCGGGGCGGTGGTCCTCGTCCAGCGGGGTCGGCACGCAGATGACGACGGTGCGGCTTTCGGCCAGCACCGACTCGTCCAGGGTGGCGCGGAAGCCGCTGTCCAGCGTGTGCTCAAGATCGGCGTCGGTCAGGTCGTCGATGTAGGAGCGGCCCGCGTTCAGGGCCTCCACCTTGGAAGGATCCACCTCGACGCCGACGACGCGCAGACCGGCCGCCACCGCCTCCTTGACGAGGGGCATGCCGACGTAACCGAGACCGATGACGGCCAGGTCGTAGGTACTCACTCGGCCTCCTTCACCGGGCTCGCCCGAGGGGCCTCCGTGACCGTCGGCCGGTCGGCCGCGCTCGCTCACAGGGTGACCCTGGGATGCCGGAAACAACACTTCATGGTCGCAAAGGCTATCTCAAGTCCGCACGAGCCACGCCTAATGCGATTGAACGCACAGCAAACAGTAGGTGTGTCCGTTACCAGCTCATGGTCGTCAATCGGTCAGTGATCGGTAAAGGTCACGGTATGTTTCCGCGACGCGGCTCCACGTACGCTTCGCCGCCACCTCGGCCCGGCCGGCCTCCCCCATCGCGGCCCGCCGCCCGGGGTCGTCGCGCAGCCCGATGAGCGCCTCGGCGAGCGCCTCCGGGTCGCCCGGCGGGACCAGCAGCCCGGCGCCGTCGGCGCCCACGAGCTCCGACAGGGCGGGCAGGTCGCTGAGCACGACGGGTTTGCCGAGCGCCATCGCCTCGACCGGCTTCAGCGGCGTGACCAGCCGGCACACCCGCAGGTCCTCACGCGGGCAGACGAAGATGTCGATGGCCGCCTGGGCCTGGAGCGCCTCGTCGGGACCGACCCTTCCCGGCAGGATCGCCAGGTCCCCGAGGCCCAGCCGTTCGACCTGCTCCAGCAGCGCCGGCCGTTCGGCGCCGTCGCCGACGAGCAGCAGCCGGATCGGGGTGCCCCGGTCCCGCAGGAGCGCGGCTGCGGCGATCATGGTGGCGAAGCCCTCGTAGGCCACGATGCTCGACACCGAGCCCATCACGACCTCGCCGGGAGCGATGCCGTAGGCGGAGCGGAAGGCCGCCCCGTCGTACGCGGCGGTCAGCAGCGTGTCGTCCACCGCGTTGGGCGCGAGGAAGATCCTCTCCCTCGGCACGCCCCGCTCGACGATCTCCGAGGCCATGGTCTCGGCCAGCGTGACCACCGCGTCGGCCGAGCGCATGATGAACGCCTCGCGCTCGCGCTGGAGCACGTGCCGCTGGCTGCCGACGCGCTTGGGGTCGCGCGAGGCCCAGGTCTCCTCCAAAAAGCCCCGCACCTCGTAGACCAGCGGCGTCCCGGTGCGCTCGCGCACGGCCAGCGCCACCGAACCGTTGCGGTGGTCGGTGGCGGCGTGCAGCACCTGCGGCCGGAGGGTCCGGACCAGCTCGGTCACCTCTCCGGCGCCCCGGATCATCCGGCCCTGGCTCTCGAACGGCACGTCCCCGCCGCCCGGCAGCAGCCGGTGGTAGGGGATGCCCCCGACCTCCTCGTACGGCGTGACGTCGGCGTGCCCCTGCAGCATCGGCCAGCCCCAGCTCGTCACGACGTGCGGGTCGAGCCCGGCGGCCTTCTGCGCGGTGACGATCCGATGGGTGCGCACGGTGTATCCGGCCTGCGTGTACGGCAGGGCGTTGGTGACGCAGTGCAGCACCCGGCCCCGGATCCGCTCGCCCACGATCACCTTGGCCTTGGGCGGGATCGGGCTGGGCTGGAGGGCGGCCAGCTCCCCGGCGTAGTAGGCGGCGCGGCGCTTGATGAAGGGGTAGTGGATGTGCTCCTGGAGCACGGCGGCGGCCTCGGTCATCCGCCCGGCGTCGAAGTGCTCCCTGGCCTCGTTCCAGGGCCCCTTGACCAGGCGCATGCCGAACTTGCGGACGGCGATCCGGGCGCGGCGCGCGACGGGCCAGGCGACCCGGCCCACGACGGGGCGCAGCCGGGACGGGAGGGTCTCGGCGGCGGCCTGGGCCACGCGCACCGGATCGGACCTGACCTTGGTTATCACGACCCGCGAGACGATCACCGGGTGCTTGACGAACCCCTTCAGCAGCCCGCCCAGCCCGGCACGGGCCGATGCTGCGGAAACCTTGGGGGAGTCTGGCGTGCTGGCCTCGGATACCACGCCGTGACCGTACCATAGGCAACGTTTGCCCTACTCCCGCATGAAAGGCGAGGTCAATGAGGGACTACGCCCCCACGGCGACGACCCCGGACCCCGGAAATCCCCTCGTCCTGCACGTGCTGGGTGCCCGCCCCAACTTCGTCAAGGCCGCCCCGGTGGTGCGCGCCCTCACGGGGCTGGGGGTGCGGCAGGGCATCGTCCACACCGGTCAGCACTACGACGCGCTCATGTCGGACGTCTTCTTCTCCGACCTCGGGCTGCCCGAGCCGATCGCCAACCTGGGGGTGGGCTCCGGCTCCCACGCCCGGCAGACCGCCGCCCTGCTGACGGGGCTGGAGGACGTGGTGCTGACGCACCGGCCGGCACTGGTCGTCGTCTACGGCGACGTGAACTCGACGCTGGCCGCGATCCTCGTCTGCGCCAAGCTGCACGTCCCGACCGCGCACGTCGAGGCGGGCCTGCGCTCCTTCGACCGGGAGATGCCCGAGGAGGTCAACCGGATCGTCACCGACGCGCTGTCCGACATCCTCCTCGCCACCTCGCCCGACGCGCTGTCGTACCTGGCCCGCGAGGGCGTGGACCCCTCGCGCGTCCACCTCGTCGGCAATCCGATGATCGACAGCCTGTTCTCCGCGCTCGACCGCCTGGATCCGGCCGCGCCGCGCTCCCGGTTCGGCCTGCCCGAGCGGTACGGCGTGGCCACCCTGCACCGCCCCGCCAACGTGGACGACCCGGCCTCGGCCAAGGAGCTGGTGGACGCCGTCATCGAGGTGAGCCGGCGCCTGCCGCTCGTGGTGCCGATCCATCCCCGGGGCCGCGAACGCCTGGCCGAGGCCGGGCTGGTGACCGGGGACGGCCTGCTCGTCGTCGACCCGCTGGGGTATGTGGACTTCCTGTCGCTGGTGCGGGGCGCGGCCCTGGTCGTCACCGACTCCGGCGGCGTGCAGGAGGAGACGACCATGCTCGGGGTCCCGTGCCTGACCGTCCGGCCCAACACCGAGCGGCCGATCACCGTCACCCACGGCACCAACCGCCTCGTCACCCCGGCGGGGCTGCCCGCCGCCGCCGACCGGGCGCTGGCCGAGGGGGCGTCGACGCCTTCGGGCGAGCTGCCCCCGCTCTGGGACGGCCAGGCCGGCCCCCGGATCGCCCGGGTGATCGCGGCCTGGCTCCAGGGCGGGAACCTTTCTCCGGCCGGGCAGACCGTACCGCCCAAATCCCTTTAAAACGGCTGTTTCGGAACAAGGTAAGCCGTACGCTGGCATAACCCCGGATATAAGGCGATCCCCCATGAGTGAGCAGACCCCCGAAGAGCCGAAGTACCAGCGTCTCGGACCGATCAACTGGCTGCCCGAGGAACGCAAGGTCGTCGAACGCTTCGAGGAGCGCGTGCGGGACCTGGAACGGCGGCTGGCCATCGCCGAGGCGCGAGCGGACTACGCGCAGTGGAAGCTTGAGTCCACCAAGGTCCAGCGGCCCTACCGGGTCGCCGAGGCGCTGACCGGGGCACGGGGAGCGGGGGTCGTACGGCTGCCGCGCCGCCTCCGGGCCGCGATGGAGACCCGCGAGGGGCCCACGCCGCCCCGGCCCGTGGCCGAGGTGACCGAGGAGCTGAACCACCGGGGACCCGTGGTGGACGTGCCGGAGGTGAAGTGGCCCACCGGACCGATCGCGCGCCCCGACCTGAAGGTCGCGGTCATCCTGGACGACTTCTCCCGGATGGCGTTCAGGTACGAATGGGACCAGATCGAGTTCGGGCTCCGCGACTGGCCGGAGATCTTCGCCGAACGCAGGCCCGACCTGCTGTTCGCCGAGTCGGCCTGGCACGGCAACCAGGGCCGCTGGCGCTATCAGATGACCGGCTCCAACGCGCCCAAGCCCGAACTGCGCGCCCTGATCGACTGGTGCCGCGCCGAGGGCGTCCCGACGGTCTTCTGGAACAAGGAGGACCCGCCGAACTTCGACTTCTTCATCGACACGGCCAAGCTGTTCGACCACGTCTTCACCTGTGACGGCGACATGGTGCCCCGCTACCGTCAGGTGCTCGGGCACGACCGGGTCGACGTCCTGCAGTTCGCCGCGCAGCCCCGGGTGCACAACCCGATCCAGGAGCGGGCCGGGCGGCTGCACGACGTGGTCTTCGCCGGGATGTACTTCCGCGACAAGCATCCCGAGCGCCGCGAGCAGATGGAGACCGTCCTCGCCCCCATCCGCGAGCTGGGCCTGCACATCTTCGCGCGCAACGGCACGGTGGACGAGAAGTACGCCTGGCCCGCGGAGTACGTCCCGCACATCGTCGGCGAGCTGCCCTACGACCGGATGCTCGCCGCCTACAAGATGTACAAGGTCTTCCTGAACGTGAACTCGGTGCTGGACTCACCGACCATGTGCGCCCGCCGCGTCTTCGAGCTGTCGGCCTGCGCGACCTCGGTCGTCTCGGGCTGGTCACGGGCCATCGAGGAGACCTTCGGCTCGCTGATCCCGATCGCCCGCGATCAGCTTGAGTCCTACAACCAGGTCCTGCACCTGATCAACAGCCCCGAGCTGCGCGCCCGCCAGGGGCACCTGGCCATGCGCGAGGTCTTCGACAGGCATCTGTTCACCCACCGGGTGGACCAGATCCTCCGGATGCTCGGCCGGCCCGTCTCCCCGGGGACGAGGTCCGTCTCGGTGGTGCTGCCGACCAACCGGGCCTCGCAGATCGAGCACGCGATCTCCTCGGTCGCCAGGCAGATCCACCGGCCGCTCCAGCTCGTCATGGTCCTGCACGGCCTGGACATCGACCCCGTCGTGGTCGCCGACAAGGCCCGCGTGGCCGGGATCTCCGACGTCGTGGTGCTCCCGGCCGACCCGTCGCTGTCGCTGGGCGCGTGCATGAACCTGGGCATCGCGGCGGCCGAGGGCGAGCTGATCGCCAAGATGGACGACGACAACCTCTACGGCGAGCACTACCTGTCCGACCTGGTCCGCGCCTTCGACTACTCCGACGCCGAACTGGTCGGCAAGGGCGCGCACTACGCCTACTTCGAGGGCGCCAACGCCACGATGCTGCGCCTGCCGGGCCTGGAGCACCGCTACAGCTGGCTCGTCCAGGGCGGCACCTTCCTCGGCAAGGCCGGCCTGTTCCGCCACTACGGTTTCGAGGACGTCACGCGCGGCGAGGACACCCGGCTGGTCCGCCGGCTCAAGGAGGACCGGGTGAGGATCTACTCGGCCGACCGGTTCAACTTCGTCTACTGGCGCAGCGGCGACGCCACGATGCACACCTGGCAGGCCGACGACATCAAGCTCACCCGCAACGCCCAGTTCTCCTTCGCGGGGCGCCCCGAGGCGCACGTGATGATCTGACGCGCGAGACGCGTCACGCGTCCCCGGGACACGTTTGCGTCCCCGGGACACATCCGGCGCGCTCCGCCCCTTGCCCGGGGCTCGCCCTCTTTCTTTTTCCGAGGTCGCCTCGCCCGGGGTCCCTCCCGACCGCCGGGCGACGGAGGGGACGCCGGGAGCCCCGAAGACACCCCGGCCCCCGGCCGCCACGCCCTCATGCCCTCCCGTGCCCCCACACCTTTCTCTCCCCTCGGCCCCACCCGCGCCCGGCGCCGCCCATCCGGCCCCGAGCAGGCGCGACACGTCGAGATCACTGGATCATTTGTTACTTGATTGAGGCATAGGGCTCATTCTGGAATATTCTTGACTTACCGTTCCTCCCTCCGTATCGTCTGTCACCACAGGGAGCCCCCAGCCTCCCCGTATCTCTCCGTACCTCTCCTCATCTGCCTCTTCCTCTCTCTTCTTCTTGTTCGCCCGCGGTTCACGCGTGCGCACCCCGGCGGCACGGCCCCCCAGCGGCACGGCCACCAGAGAAACGACTCTTCATCACTCGTCTGTCGAGGAGCCCGCCATGAACCTCAAACCCCCGGGACTGCTCCTGGCCGGCATCGCGCTCGTCGTTCTCACCGGCTGTTCTTCATCGACCGAGAGCAGCGGGTCCGGCGCGACCGCGCAGGCGTCCGCCCCCGCCTTCACCCCCGTCACGGCCGGCACCCTGACCGTGGCCACCGTCTTCCCCGCTCCCGGGGTCATGGAGGGGGACACCCCCCAGACCCTCAAGGGCGGCGTCGACTGGGCGCTCGCCAAGGAACTCGCCAAGGAACTCGGCCTGGGCAAGGTCGAGTTCGTCAACGTGAACTTCGCGGCCCTGATGTCCGGTCAGGTCACCAAGTACGACATCGCGGTGGCGAACATCATCACCCTGGACAAGCGCAAGAACGTCAACGACTACACCGACTGCTACTACGCCCCCGTCAACGCGGCCCTGGTCCGCGACGGCAAGAAGCTCGAAACCATCGAGGACGCCAAGGCCCTCAAGTGGGGCCTGCTCACCGGCTCGGTGAACGAGGCGTTCATGCTGAACACCATCAAGCCCGCCGAGGACCCCCGCAGCTACGCCTCCCCCGTGGCGCTGACCGCCGGCCTCCAGGACGGCGCGATCGACGCCGAGTACATCAGCCTCCAGCGGGTCTCCGCCGACGCGCTGACCGGCCCCCTCAAGGGCAAGAGCAAGATCGTCCTGCTCAACCCGAAGGACCCGAAGGCCCTCGGCCTGTGCAGCGCCGTACAGCTGCCCAAGGGGTCGGCCAACACCCCGTTCGTGAACGCGGCCCTCAAGAAGATCATCGACTCGGGAGCCGTGGACACGTGGGTCGCCCAGTACGTGACCCCGCTCTACAACGGGCTTGACGTCACCTCGCTGCCCTCCGTCACCTTCTGATGAGCGGCGTGGAGGAGCGGAGCGAGATGCTCACCGAACGGACGGACCGCAAGCCACCGGGCGCCGGGGAGCGCCCGCGGCTCGCGGTCCGCGTCAAGCCGGCGCAGATGGCCGCGGGAGTCGCCGCCGTCCTGGCGTTCCCGCCCCTCGGCCTGGTGGCGGCCTGGGGTCTGTTCCGCGCCCACCGCCTCGGCCGGACCGACCCCTCGGCGGCGATCAAGCTGCGCAACAAGTCCGCGCGCCTGGCCATGCACTCCTTCGGGATCGGCGCGACGATCTACGCCCTGCTCTTCGTCTACGCGCTCCTCGCGACGAACGACTACGCGGTCTCCCGGGCGTTCCTGGACCTGGAGGTTCTCAAGAACACCCTGCCGATGGTCCTGGATGGTTTCGTCCTGAACATCCAGCTCTTCCTGACCGCGGAGGTGTTCATCCTCCTGTGCGGGACGCTGCTGGCGATGCTGCGCACCCTGCCCGGACGTCCCGCGGCGCTCATCCGCTGGCTCACCGCGGCCTACATCGACGTGTTCCGCGGACTGCCGTCCATCGTCGTCATCCTGATCGTGGTCTACGGCCTCAAGCGGACCAACCTGCCCCTGGTCAACGACCTGTCGGACTTCTGGTACGTGGTCATCGCGCTGACCCTGCACTACAGCGCCTACACCGCCGAGGTGATCAAGGGCGGGACCGAGGCGGTCCACTGGAGCCAGACCGCGGCCTCCCGCTCGCTCGGCCTGTCACACGGGCAGACGATGCGGTTCGTGATCCTCCCCCAGGCCATGCGCAACATGTTCGCCCCGCTCCTCAACTACTTCATCGGCCTGCAGAAGGACACGTCCTTGGTCACCGTCATCGGTCTTCTCGACGCCGTCAACCAGGCGAACATCCAGGCGATCAACCAGTCGAGCCTGAGCGCGTTCACCGCCGCGGCGCTCTGCTTCCTGGCGATCACGATCCCGCTGACGCGGCTGGCCGACTACCTCAGCGTGCGGCGCCGCCGCCGCGAGCTGGCGCGGGGGTGACGCCGTGGCCTACGTGGAGATCCGCGACCTGTACAAGTCCTACGGCGGGACCCCCGTCCTGACCGGCCTGACGCTCGACATCGAGGAGCACGAGGTCGTCTGCCTCATCGGCCCCTCCGGCTGCGGCAAGTCGACGCTGCTGCGCTGCCTGAACGCCCTGGAGCCGATCGACGGGGGCCGCGTCCTCGTCGAGGGCCAGGACATCTGGGCCGACGACGGCGACACCGACCAGCTCCGGATGCGGGTGGGCATCGTCTTCCAGCAGTACAACCTGTTCCCGCACATGAACGTGCTGGACAACATCACCCTGGCCCCCCGCAGGGTGCTCGGGATGCGCCGCCGCGAGGCCGAGGCCGTCGCCCGGGAACTGCTGGCACGGGTCCGCCTGGAGGACAAGGCGGCCGAGCACCCCGACCGGCTCTCCGGCGGCCAGCAGCAGCGCATCGCCATCGCCCGCGCGCTGGCGATGCAGCCCCGCGTGCTGCTGCTGGACGAGGTGACCTCGGCCCTCGACCCCGAGATCGTCGGCGAGGTGCTCGAACTGATCGGCGAGCTCGCCGCCGACGGCATGACGCTCGTCCTGGCGACGCACGAGATGAGCTTCGCCCGCGACGTCGCCGACCGGGTCGTCTTCCTGTCGGCGGGAAACGTCGTCGAGCAGGGGCCGCCCGAGCGGATCCTCACCGCCCCCGAGGACGAGCGGACCAGGCAGTTCCTGCACAGGGTCCTCGCGGCGAGACCGGGGGCCGTCACCGGCGGCCCGTGACCGGCGCCCCGTGAACGACCCGGCCGCATCGCCGCGCGGCCGTCAGCCGAAACAAGAACGCGATAGCCGGCCGCGCACGCGGCCGGCGGGAGGTCCTACCGGTGAAAGAGATAACCGTTGAGGCGCTGGAGCGGGCCATGGGCTCCCCGGAGGAGATCATCGTCTTCTCCGACCGGGACTCCGGCCTGCGGGGCGTCCTGTCGATCGACGCGACGAGGCACGGGCGCTCCCTTGGGGGCACCCGGGTGCAGGACTACCCCTCCGTCAGCGCGGCGATCATGGACATGACGGGGTTCTCCCGCGCCGTGAGCCTGAAGAGCGCCCTGGCCGGGGCCCAGTGCGGCGGCGGCAAGGGTGCGATCATCGGCGATCCCGCCACCGTCAAGACCAAGGAGCTGCTGCACGCCTTCGGCAGGTTCGTCCAGTCGCTCGGCGGCCGGTACATCCTCACCCCCGACTGGGGGATGAGCTCGGCCGACCTCGCGGTCGTGGCCGAGGAGTGCGCGTTCGTCACCGGTCTGGCCTCCGCCCACGGCGGAGCGGGAAGCCCCGAACCGCTCGTGGCGTACGGCGTGCTCGAAGGGCTGCGCGGCGCCTTCGAGGCGACCACGGAGGCGACCTCCGGCGGCGGCGACCTGACCGGCGTGCGCGTCGGCGTCGAGGGGCTGGCCATGTCGGGCCCCCACCTGATCGAGCTGCTGGTGGCCGAGGGCGCGGTCGTCACCGCGATGGACCCCTCCGAGGAACTGCGCCGCGCGACGGCCGAGCGCTTCCCCGGCGTCACCGTGGTCGACTCCCTGCGACGGCTCCAGGAGACCGAGCTGGACGCCTACTGCCCGTGCGCCGGCTCCGGGACGCTCACCGAGGAGTTCGCCTCCGCCGGCCGCGTCCGGGTGGTCTGCGGCGCGGCCAACGGCCAGCTCGCGAGCCCCGGCGTGGAGACGGCGTTCACCCGGCGGGACATCGCCTACGTGCCGGAGTTCGCGGCCAACGGCGGCGGGGTCGTGCACTGCCTGGAGGAGCGGCTGGGCTACGACGCCGAGCGGGCCCGCGCCACGGTGGCGACCTACCGGGACACCGTGCGGACGATTCTCCGTACGGCGGTGGAGGAGGGACGGCCCGCGACCGAGGTCGCGGTGGAACTGGCGGAACGGCGGCTGAAGGGCGAGGCGGGCGCATGACCACTCTGATCACGGGAGCGACGGGCAAGGTCGGGCGCCACGTCGTGGCGCGGATGGCCGAGGCGAAAGAGCCGTTCCGCGCCGCGTGCCGTACCCCCTCGGGAATCGCCGCCGACGCCGCCCCCTTCGACTGGCTGGACAGCGGCACGTGGCGGCCGGCCCTCGCGGGCGTCACCCGGCTGTGGATCGTTCCACAGGCCAAGGGGCTGTACGACGTGTCGGAGCAGGTCATCGACTTCCTGCGGCTGGCGGCCGAGGTGTGCGCCGTCGACCGGGTGGGACTGCTGTCGGTGAAGAACGCCGAGCAGCTCAACGACGACCTGCCCGCGCTGCGCATCGAGCGCGCGCTGGACGAGCTCGGGCTCCCCTGGTTCTCGCTCCGGCCGACATGGTTCTTCCAGAACTTCACGGTGGGGATGTTCGCGCGCTCGATCGCGCGGGAGGGCGAGATCTGGGCCCCGGCGGGCGGCGGCCGGATCGGGTTCGTCGACGCCCGGGACATCGCCGCCTGCGTGGTGCGCGCCGTCTCCGGCGAGCCCCCCGCGCGCCGTTCGTACACGCTGACCGGCGGGGAGTCCCTCACCTTCGCCGAGGCCGCCGAGACGCTCTCCCGGGTGAGCGGGCGGCCCGTCCGCCACGCCGACGTCTCCGACGAGGTCATGGAGGAGTACCTGAGCGGGCTCGGCCTGCCCCCCGCGCACGTCTCCGCCCTGCTGAACCACTTCGCGAGGATCAGGGCGGACCTGGCCGGAGAGCTGACCGGGGACGTCGAGGAGCTCACCGGCCGCCCCCCGATCACCCTGGCGCGCTTCGCCGCCGACGAGTTCACGCCCGGGAGCGCCTGACATGGCCCTCCACACCGGCGGCCGGGTCCTGGTGGAGGCGCTGGCCGCGCACGGCGTCGACACGGTCTTCGGCATCCCCGGAACGCACAACCTGGCGATCTACGCGGCGCTGGCCGAGACCGGCGTCCGGCACGTCCTGCTCCGGCACGAGCAGGGCGTCGGGTTCGCCGCCGACGGCTACGCCCGTGTCAGCGGACGGCCCGGCGTCTGCGTGACGACGACGGGCCCCGGTCTGCTCAACGCCGCCACCGCCCTCGCCCAGTCCTACTCCGACTCGGTTCCGGTGCTGGTCATCGCGCCGGGCATGCCGATCGGACACCCCGCGGCGGGCAACGGCGAGCTGCACGAGACGAAGAACCAGTCCGCGGCGCTGGAGGCGATCGTCGCCCACAGCCACCGGGTCGGGAGCATCGCCGAGATCCCCGTCGCCGTCGCCCGCGCCTTCGCCGCGATGCGCTCGGGACGGCCCCGGCCGGTGTACATCGAGATCCCGCTGGACCTGCTGGAGGCGACCGGTGAGGCGGCCCCCGTCGCGCCGCTGACGGCCGGCCCGCCGGTCCCGCCCGCCGCCGAACTGGACCGCGCCGCCGGCCTGCTGCGCGCGGCGCGGGCCCCCGGCATCGTGGCCGGGGGCGGGGCGAACCGTGCCGCGGGGGCGCTGCGGGCGATCGCCGAACGGCTGGGCGCCCCCGTCGTCACCTCGATGAACGGCAAGGGCGTGCTGCCCGACGACCACCCGCTGGCCCTCGGCGCCGGTCTGGCCCACGCGCCGGTCCGCGACTTCCTCGGCTCCTGCGACCTGCTGCTCGCGGTCGGGACCGAGCTGGCCCCCTCCGACATGTGGTACGGCGGCGTGCCCGCCGACGTGCCCGTGGTGCGCGTCGACGTCGACCCCGTCCAGCTCGTCACCAACGCCCGGCCCGCCGTGGCCGTGCTCGGCGACGCGGGCGAGGCGCTGGCCGGGCTGCTCGACCGCCTCGGCCCCCCGGACGAGGCGGCCGGGCCGTCCGGGCCGTCCGGGCCGTCCCACGAAGACACCGGGGACATCAGGGGCGCCGGGAATGCCGGAGCCGCCGACGACAGGGCCGGCGCGCGGGACGGCCACACGCGGGCGGCCCACTGGCGCGGCCTGCTGCGGGCGGACGCCCGCGAGCGCGGCGGCCCCTGGCTCTGGATCGTCGAGGCGCTGCAGCGGACGCTGGGACGCGACGGCGTACTCGCCGGCGACAGCACCATGGCCTGCTACTACGGGGCGCTCGGCAACCTCCGCGGCCACACCCCGGCCGGCTACCTCTACCCCACGGGGTTCGGCACGCTCGGTTACGGGCTGCCCGCCGCCGTCGGGGCGTCCGTCGCGGCACCGGAGCGGCCCGTCGTCGTGCTGGAGGGCGACGGCGGGTTCATGTTCACCGCGACCGAACTGGCCGCCGCGGCGGCCCTCGGCCTGCCGCTCCCGGTGGTCGTCGTGGACAACGGCGGGTACGGCGAGATCCGCCGCCAGATGGAGGCCAGGGGCGACACGGTGCAGGCCGTGGACCTGCCCCCGGTCGACCTGGCCGGGCTCGCCAGGAGCATGGGCTGCCACGCGCACGTCATGACGGAGGTGTCGGTGCCGGAGCTGACCCACCTGCTGGGCGAGGCCCTCAAGGCGGACCGCCCGACGGTGATCGTCGTCCCGGAGGAGCGGGTGGAGGAGGCGCGATGAGCGGGACGAGCGGGGTGTGGGACCGCGGCGAGCACTTCATCGACGGTGACTGGCACGCGCCCGAGGGGGGCGAGCTGATCGCCGTCGAGAACCCCGCCACCGCCGAACCGATCGGCTCGGCGCCGAGAGGCGGCCGGGCGGAGGTCGATCTCGCGGTCGCGGCGGCCTCCCGCGCCTGGCCCGCCTGGGCGGCGACCTCCCCCGAGGAGCGGGCGCGGGCGCTGGAGGCGCTGCGCGACGCGCTGGGCGCCCGGGAGAAGGAGCTGGTCGACCTCACGGTGGCCGAGCTCGGGGCTCCCGTCACCTTCGCCCGGAAGGTGCACGTGCCGCTGGCCCTGGGCGACCTGGACGCCTTCGCCAAGGACGTGCGGGCCTTCCCGTTCGAGGAGCGGATCGGCACCTCCCTGGTGCTCAGGGAGCCGGCCGGCGTCGCCGGGTGTGTCACACCGTGGAACTACCCCCTCCACCAGATGGCGGCCAAGGTGGGCGCCGCGCTCGCGGCCGGCTGCACCGTCGTGCTGAAACCCGCCGAGCTCACCCCCCTGGCCGCCTACGCCCTCGCCGAGGCCGCTCTCGACGCGGGGCTGCCGCCGGGCACGCTCAACGTGGTCTTCGGCGGCGGGCAGGTCGTCGGAGACGCGCTGACCAGGAATCCCGGCGTCGACGTGATCTCCTTCACCGGCTCGACCGCCGTGGGCACCTCGGTGGCCGGGGCCGCCGCCCAGGACGTCCGGCGGTGCCTGCTCGAACTGGGCGGCAAGTCCGCCTCGGTGGCGCTCCCCGACGCCGACCTTGAGGCGGCGATCAGGTGGACCGTACGGTCGGCCACCGTCAACAGCGGCCAGACCTGCAGCGCCTGCACCCGGCTGGTCGTGCCGCGCGCGCACTACGCGGACGCGGTGACCTACGCCGGCGAGCTGGCCGCCGGCCTGCGCGTCGGCGACCCGCTCGATCCTGCCGTCGATCTGGGGCCCGTGATCTCCGCCCGCCAGCGGAAGACCGTCCTCGGGTTCGTCGAACGGGCCGTCGCGGACGGAGCCCGGGTGGAGCCGGGCGGAAACGGGGACCTGCCCGAGCGGGGCCACTACGTCCGGCCCGCCGTCGTGTCCGGCACCCACCCCTACGCGGAGATCGCCCAGGAGGAGGTCTTCGGCCCGGTGCTGGTCGTCCTCGCCTACGACGACGAGGACGAGGCCGCGGCCATCGCCGACTCCACCAGATACGGCCTGAGCGGCGCCGTGTGGTCGGCCGACCCCGGCCGCGCCACGGCGTTCGCCCGGCGGCTGCGCACCGGCCAGGTGGACGTCAACGGGGGACGGTGGAACTTCTCGGCCCCGTTCGGCGGCTACAAGCAGTCCGGGACGGGCCGCGAACTCGGCCCCCACGGCATCGCCGACTTCTGCGAGACCAAGTCCCTCCAGTTCTAGGCACGTCCCTCCGATTCGGGTCCGGCGGCCCCTTCCCGCCGGGCCCGGCCGGGAGGGATGCCGCTAAACGATCTACCAGCCTGGCGCCAACTGGCAGCAGGTGCCGTCGGCGGCGCCTATCGAGCGCGGAGCCGGCGTGCCAGCCATCGCAGTGACGACAGACCGAGCCCCCTCATCATGGCGATGATGTTCGGGTCGGCTTCGGGACCGGTGAAACACACCGCCGCCAGCAGAAACCCCGCGTGCGCCGACAACCGGACGTCGATGTGGGCCGGGTCGACCCCGGCGGTGAGGGGAAGGGAGTCCAGGATCGGCTGAGGGTCCGTACCGCAGAGCGCGGCGCTCACCAGCAGGGTGACGACGTCGGCGTGTTCCGCGCCGACCCAGGCGTGCGGCCAGTCGACGAAGAACACACGGTCCCCGGCGAGCAGGACGTTGAACGGGTACAGGTCGCCGTGAAGCACGGTCTCACCGCTCACGGCCTCCTCCACCCGCCGCTCCAGGGCGCCGAGCAGATCCAGGTTCTCGTGGGCCCACGGCGCCGTCTCGGCCAGCCTCCTTTGCGCCTCCGGGTCGTCGATCACGTGTTTCCAGCCGCCGAGGCGGGGAGAGCCACGGCCGGTTCTCAGGTCCGGCGCGGGCGTCATCAGCCGGGCCAGGTCCGTCGCCGCCGCCAGCACCCGCTCAAGCTCGTCCGGCCGCCACGGCTGGGCCGGCAGGTGCCCTTCGATGTCCTCGAACGCCAAGGCCACCCAGTCGCCGTCGTCATGGGCGTCCAGGAGTCTCGGCACCGGAAGCCCGTCCGGCATGCCGCCCGCGACCACCCGCTCCCGCCGATGGAACTCCCCGGCCCACGGGGAGATTCTGGAACTGGCGGCCTTCAGGAAGACTCCGCGGCCGTTGTCCAGTGACAGTCGCGCCGCCGATCCAACCGACGCCTTCCGCGGCAACCGCACCGACTTCCGAATCAAGGAGCCGTTGCTCACCTTCTACCACGCGATGATGCGCCCCTTCTGGCCACAGCTCATGCGCGCCACCGCCACCGGCCGGATCTGGCGGCGCGCTCAGCGGAGATTCACCGGAAACGTGCTGGGGCCGCACTTCGAGCGGCTGTGCCGCGACTGGACGCTCCATGTCGCCGAAGACCGTTTCGGAGACTGGCCCTCCCGGGTGACGGCGGGCACCGTCAACGATCCGGCGAACAGGACGACCCACGAGGTGGACGTGGCGGCCGTGGGACACACCGATGACGGCAGGCCTCCGCTTCTCGCGATCGGCGAGGCCACATGGGGGAGACCATGGGGGCCGGCCACCTTGACCGCCTCCGGCGCATCCGCGGTCTCGTCGCCCGCAACGACAAATACGACACCTCACGCACCCGCCTGGTGTGCTATTCGGGGTCGGGGTTCACCGAGGAACTTCTCCGGCTGGGCGAACGGGACGAGGTCGAACTGGTAGGGGTCGGCGATCTGTACGGCTGAGGCCGGTTGGAGCGGCGGCGGATGTGAGGGGGTCCGGTGCGAGGTCGCGGTCGCCGCACCGGCCCCCCTCTCCCGCGAGACCCTCCGGGTGCCCGCCCCCGCAGGGAGGGGGGCGGGCACCGGCGGTCAGGCGGAGTCGCCGAAGCCGATGGGGGTGAAGGAGCCGGTCAGACCCACCCGGTCGGCGAGGATCTCCCGCATCTCGCCGGGGGTTCCGAAGAGGGCGGACGTCGACTGGGCGTGCTTGAAGTACAGGTGGGCGTCGTGCTCCCAGGTGAAGCCGATACCGCCGTGGACGTGGACGGTGTCGCGGGTGACGGCCCGGTAGACGTCGCAGACGTAGGCGGAGACCAGGGGCGACAGGGTGCGCAGCCGCTCGGGCTCGGACTCCAGGGAGCGGACGGCGAACGCGACCGAGGTCCAGGCGGACTCGACGGCCACGGCCATGTCGGCGCACATGTGCTTGACGGCCTGGAAGGTGCCGATCGGCTTGTCGAACTGGTGGCGGGTCTTGGCGTAGTCGACGGACAGCTCAAGGCAGCGGCGGGCCGCGCCGACCTGGGTCGCCGCGACGGCCAGGCGGGCCAGGTCGAGGGTTCTCTCCACCGCGTCGAGCACCCCGGTGGTCAGCGGGATCTCGGTGGCCCGTGCGCCCTCGAAGCGCAGTTCGGCCAGGCGCAGCGTGAGATCGAGCGTCTCGGTCGCGGTGGCCGTGACGGAGGCGGCGGACGTCTCCACGGCGAACAGGCCGAGGTCGCCGTCCTCCTTCGCCGCCAGGACGAGGACCACGTCGGCGGTGGCGCCGTCGACCACCAGGCGTTTGACACCGTCCAGACGGTGCCCCCCGGAACCGCCCGGCGAACCAGCGGGCGGGCCGGCGTCGGCGTCGGCGTCGGCGTCGGCGGGCGCGGCGCGGGTGGCGACCTCGCCGCTCACCAGCCAGCTCGCCGGGTTCTCCACCCAGGCCAAAGTCGCGGTGACCGCGCCGGAGGCGATCGCCTCAAGCAGCTCCGAGCACTCGGGGCCGGCGCCGTAGGTCTGCAGGAGGGAGGAGGCCATCACGCAGCTGGCGAGGTAGGGGCCGGCGAAGAGTCCCCGGCCGAGCTCCTCGGCGATGACGAACATCATCCCCGCCGGCAGCCCCGCGCCGCCGTACTCCTCGGCGACGGCGACCCCCGCGAGCCCGGTCTCCTCGGCCAGGCCGCGCCAGGAGTCTCCGTAGCATCCGGCGGAGCCCACCTCCCGGGCGGCGGCGAGGGTGTCCCGATCGTTCACTATCTGGCGGACGAGCCGCTGGAACTCCTTCTGCTCGTCCGCGTATCCGGCCAGGGTCATCGGGTCACCGCCTCGGGAGGCCGAGCAGTCGCTCGGCGATGATGTTGCGCTGGATCTCGCTGGTGCCGGCGTAGATGGTCTCCGCCTGCCCCTTGAACAGGACGTCGTGCCAGGTGTCCACCGTGTAGTCCTCGCCGGGCGGGCGCAGCGCCGCCCGGGGGCCGACCACGTCCATGTAGATCTCGCCCATCCGGCGGTGGGCCTCCGACCACAGGAGCTTGTACATGATCATCTCGGGTCCCTCCGGTTCGGAGGCGGTGAGGCGGTCGAGTTCGCTCCGGCCGAGGAAGCGCACGGCCTCAAGCAGCGTGTACGCCTCGGCCATGCCCTGACGGACCAACGGGTCGCCGTCGCGGCCGTCCTTCCGGACGACCTCCAGGACCTCCCGGAACTCACTCAGGAACTCGAAGTGCCGGAAGGCGTAGCCCATGGAGCGCTCGGCGCCGAGCGTGGTCATGGTGACCTTCCAGCCGTTGCCCAGCCCGCCGATGACGTCGGCGACCTGAGCCCTGGAGCCGTCGAAGTACACCTCGCTGTAGTCCCGGCGGCCGTCCATCTGCCGGATGGGGCGGACCTCGACGCCGTTGCCGGTCATGGGGACCAGGACGAACGACAGGCCCTTGTGCTTGGGGGCGTCCGGGTCGGTCCTGCACAGCACGAAGCACATGTCGGCGCCGTGCGCCTCCGACGTCCAGGTCTTCTGCCCGGTGATCGTCAGCGTGTCGCCGTCCACCACGCCCCTGGTCCGCACGCCGGCCAGGTCGGAGCCCGCGTCGGGCTCGGAGAAGCCCTGGCAGTAGACGTCCTCGCGGCTGACGATGCGGGGCAGCAGCCGCCTGCGCTGCTCCTCGGTGCCGTGGGCGATGATGGCCGGGCCGACCAGCGCCTCGCCGAAGCCCAGCATGGGGCGGGGCACGCCCGCCACGGCGAACTCCTCGTCGAGGACGGCCAGCTCAAGGGGACCCATGCCGGCGCCGCCGTACTCGACGGGCCAGTGCAGGCAGAGCCAGCCGCGCCGCCGCAGGCGCTCCAGCCACTCGGCCATCTCCGGGCCGACCTCCCTGGTCCAGACGTCGCCGTCCTTGGGCAGGCCCTCCACCCGGTTCTCGGCCACCCACCGGCGTACGGTGGCCCGGAACTCGGTCAGACGGCGTTCCTCATCGGGGTTCACGGATCTTCTCCTCGCTCGTACGGGTCTCACACGAGCCGGTGGGGCACGGGAATCTGCTTGCGGTTCTGGAAGCGCGACCAGCGGTAGGGGTGCAGGGGGAGCGAGGTCGGCTCCCCCGACATGGACTGGGCGAGCAGTTCGCCCACCACGGGGCCGAGCCCGAAGCCCTGGCCGTTGAAGCCGGCCGCGATGTAGAGGCCGTCGAGGCGGTCGATCGGGCCGAGCACCGGCAGGGCGTCGGCGGTCATGTCGACCAGCCCGGCGATCGTGCGCACCACCCGGGCGTGGCCCACGCCGGGAAGAACGCCCTGGAGCGCCGCGAGCTTCCGGCGGGGGAACTTCTGGGGCACCAGGGGGTCGAACCCGCTCGGCGCCGGGGCGGCCCCCAGGGACGCCAGGATCTCGGACTTGACGATGCGCGGGTCGAACCGGAACTGGAC
Organism: Streptosporangium violaceochromogenes; assembly: GCF_014654615.1. Lineage (GTDB taxonomy): Bacteria > Actinomycetota > Actinomycetes > Streptosporangiales > Streptosporangiaceae > Streptosporangium > Streptosporangium violaceochromogenes. The sequence goes on from NZ_BNBB01000010.1 coordinate 174,653, forward strand.
CTCCTTGCGGCGGTCGATGAGCCTCGGCACCCAGATCAGCAGGTCGCGGAAGTCGTGGAAGCCCAGGTAGTGGCCGGCGCCGAGTGTGCGGTACCCGCCGGTGACCCGGATCACCCCGTCGGACATCTGGCGGGCGCCGTAGTCCGGGCCGCGCAGGAAGTAGTCGAAGCTCCGCTCGATCGGCTGGGTCTCCCCGTGGTAGATGCAGACGATCTGCATGGGCAGGTGGATGCGGAGCCGGTCGAGCAGCCTGGTCGTCCAGACGCCGGCGGCCAGAAGGACCTTCCCGGCGAGGATCACCTCTCCCGACAGCAGTTCGACCCCGGCGACGGCCCCCCGGTGCGTGCGCACCCGGCTGACCGTCTCGCCCGTCCGGAACCGCACGCCGCGCTCACGGGCGAGCGCGGCGTAGGCCTTGGTCGCGGCCACCGAGTCGACGAGGGCGTCCTCGGCGCTGTAGGCGGCGCCGACGATGTCCTCGGACAGCTCCGGGAAGCGCTCCCGCACGTCCGCGGCGGAGAGCATCTCGATCTTGATGCCGTTCTCCTTGGCGGTCTCGCGCATCTCCTCCAGGATCAGCATGTCCTCGGGCGAGTGCGCGGGGCACAGCCGGCCCATCTTCTGGTACTCGAACGGCAGGGACAGCTCTTCGACGGCCCTGTCCCACTTGTCCACGCTGGCGCCGGCGATGTCGGAGGCGTACTTTCCGAGGATGCCGATGGCGCCCATGTTGCGGCCCGACGCCTCGTAGGCGACATCGTCCTTGTCGACGACCAGTACCTCGAGACCGCGTGCGGCCAGCTCCGCGGCCGTCACGCAACCGGTGATCCCCGCGCCCACCACGACGACGTCATAGCGGCTTGTCATGAATGACTCCCTGCGTCCTTGCGCATGATCGCGCCCTTGGCCTCGCCGGCCGGGAGGTGCGATGACTCGATGCCGCCCTCGGGCACGTCATGAACATTACAGGATTGCTATATTCGGGACAAGATGTAATGGTGTGCTACAGTTTTCACGCGGCCGGAACAGAGCGGGCCGCCAAGCGGAGAGGCTGGTGAATGCGCCGATGAGCGGGCGTGTGGCCATCGCGGGCGTCGCGGAGTCGGACCTCGGCATCACGGGAAGAACGCCGATGGCGCTCCAGGCGCAGGCGGTGACCCGTGCGCTCGCGGAGGCCGGGCTGAGTCTGTCCGACGTCGACGGCTACTGCACCTCCGACCTCGCGGGCGAGTACGCCCCGAGCGTCCGCATGGCCGAATACCTCGGCATCAGGCCGACCTACCACGACACCTCCGCCCTGGGCGGGGCCTCCTTCCTGTCGCAGACCGCCCACGCCGCCCAGGCGATCCGGGACGGCCGGGCCGAGGTGGTCGTCGTGGGTTACGCCCGCGCCCCCCGGAGCTGGAACCCGCCGGTTCCCGCCGCGCCGCTGTACGGCCCCGGCCAGTACGAGCGCATGTGGGGCGCCCCCTTCCCCGTCACCGCCTACGCGCTCGCCGCGCGGCGCTACCTCCACGACCACGGGGCGGCCCCCGAGCAGCTCGCCGCCGTCGCCGTCGCCGCCCGCCGATGGGCCGGGCTCAACCCCGCCGCCTACCGCCGGGACCCCATCACCGTCGACGACGTGCTGGGTTCGCGCATGATCGCCGACCCGCTGCACGCGCTGGACTGCTGCCTGGTGACCGACGGCGGCGGGGCGATCGTCCTGGTGGGAGAGGACCGCGCCCGCGACCTGCCGCAGCGCCCGGTGTTCATCCTCGGCCACGGCGACGCCTCCACCCACATGAACGTCTCGTCGATGCCCGACCTGACCCGGACCGCCGCCGCCGCGAGCGGCGAACGCGCCCTGCGCGAGGCCGGGGTCGCCGTCGGCGACATCGACGTCTTCCAGATCTACGACTCCTTCACCGTCACCGTGCTGCTGACCATGGAGTCGCTCGGCCTGTGCGGGCCCGGCGAGGCGGGGCCCCTCGTCGCCGCGGGGCACACCGCGCCCGGCGGTGACCTTCCGATGAACACCAACGGCGGCGGGCTCTCCTACTGCCACCCCGGGGAGTACGGAATCTTCACGATCATCGAGGCGGTGCGGCAGCTCAGGGGAGCGTGCGGGGACCGCCAGGTGCCCGGCGCCGAACTCGCCCTGGCCCACGGCACGGGCGGCGAACTCAGCGCGACCTCGACGCTCATACTCGGGAGCAACCGATGACCAGGGTCTACCCGTCCGCCTACGAGGACGCCGACTCACAGCCGTTCTGGGCCGCGCTCGGCGAGGGCCGGCTGGACATGCCCAGGTGCGACGACTGCGGGCGGCACCTGTTCTACCCGCGCGCGGTCTGCACGGCCTGCGGGAGCGAGCGCCTGACCTGGGTGACCGCCCGGGGCCGCGCCACGGTTCACAGCTTCACCACGATCCACCAGCGCGACGGCGGCTCCTACGTGATCGCCCTCGTGGACCTCGCGGAGGGACCCAGGATGATCACGGAGATCATCGGCGAGAACGCCGGGGAGGTCGCCATCGGCGCCGAGGTGGTCCTCGACGTCACCGGCGACCCACCCCGCCCGTTCTTCCGCCTCGCCGGTCCCGCCCAGGGGCGGGACGCGTGAGGCCCGGGTTCGGCCGGCTGCTGCGGGCCCGGTCCGTCGCCCTCGTCGGGGTCAGCGAGCAGTCCTTCTGGTCCCGGCACCTCGTCCGCAACCTCTCCGCCTTCGGCTTCGACGGCGAGGTCCACCTCGTCAACCCGAGCAGGGACCACCAGTTCGGACGGCCCTGCCACCCGAGCCTCGCGGACGTGCCCGGCCCGGTGGACCTGGCCTACGTCATGACCTCAAGCGCGCGGCTCGACGACGTCATCGAACAGTGCGGCGCCAAGGGGGTCGGCTCGATCGTCGCGCTCACCTCGGGGCTCGCCGAGAAGGGGCCCGAGGGCGCCGCGCACCAGGCGGCGATCCTGCGCCGCTGCGAGGAGCTCGGCATCGCGCTCCTGGGCCCCAACTGCCTCGGCTTCATCGACTACCACTCCGGGCTCGCGGCCTTCGCCGACCGGGTCAGCCCGCCGATGCCGGCGGGGGGCGTGGCGGTGATCAGCCAGAGCGGCGCCCTGCTCCAGCTGATCCACCGGGCGGCCCAGCGCCGCTCCCTGGCGCTGTCCCACCTGGTCTCCGTCGGCAACGAGGCGATGTTCACCTCCTCGGCGATCGCCGACGAGCTTCTCGGCCACCCCTCGGTGCGGGTCATCGCCATGTATCTGGAGGGCGTCAAGGAGCCCGAGCGCTTCCGGCGTACGGCGGAGCGCGCCCGCGAGCTGGGCAAGCCCCTCGTCGCCGTCAAGGCCGGGCGCTCGGAGATCGCCGCACGGGCGGCGCTGGCGCACACGGGCGCCCTGACCGGCGACGACCGCCTGGTGGACGCGGTCTTCGCCGACCTCGGGGTGACCCGGGTGTCGACCCCCGAGGACCTCATCGAGACGGCGGCGGCGTTCGCCACGGCCGGCTGGCCTCGGGGGCGCCGGATCGCCGTCGTCAGCGCCTCGGGCGGGGCCTGCGGGATGGCCGCCGACCTGGTCCAGGAGACCTCGCTCACCCTGCCCGCGATCCCCTCCAAGGTGCGGGATCGCCTGACGGCGGTCCTGCCCTCGTTCGGCACGCCGCAGAACCCGCTGGACACCACCGGCGCCATCGTCGACGACCCGCACCTGCTGCAGGCGTGCGTGGGTGAGCTCGCCCACGCGGGCGCCTACGACGCCATGATCGTCAATCTGGACCTTCCCCCGGCCTCCGAGGGCGAGTCCGACGACGTCGCCGAGCGGATGCACGGCATCGCCGACGCGATCGACGCGCCGCCGATCCCGGTCCTGCTCGCCGGCACCCTCGCCGGGGACGTCGACGCCTCCCGCCAGGCGTACTTCCAGGGGCGCGGCCTGCACGTCTGCGACGGCCTCGCGCAGGCCGTCAGGACCCTCGGCCACCTCGCCGAGTACGGGAAGAACGTCGCCAGGGCGCGAAGGGCGGCCTCCGCCGGGAGGACGGCGTGGGAGACGGCGCCCGACGCGGGACCTGCCGCGGGGCCCGACGCGGGACCTGCCGCGGAGTCCGCCGCGGTGCCGGATCCGGCGCCGTGGGCGGCGGGTCCGGCGCTCAACGAGCACGACAGCATCGCCCTGCTCGCGCGTCACGGCCTGCCCGTCAACGAGGGACGGCTGGTCACCTCCCGCGACGAGGCCGTCGCCGTGGCCGAGGCTCTCGGCTACCCGGTCGTGGCGAAGATCCAGTCGGCGGCGATCCCCCACAAGTCGGAACTCGGCGGGGTCCTGCTCGGCCTGACGGACGCCGGCGCGGTGGGCGCCGCCTACGACACCCTGACGCGCGTCGCCGGTGAGTGGCCCCTGGACGGCGTGCTCATCGCGCGACACGTCAGGCCGGTGGCCGAGCTGATCGCCGGGGTCGTGGTCGACCCCCAGTGGGGGCCGGCCGTCATGATCGGCATGGGCGGCGTGTTCGCCGAGGTTCTCGACGACACCCGTCTGGGAATTCCTCCTCTGAATCACGCGGACGCGCTCGCCATGGTGGAGAATCTTCGAGGCGTGAAGATTCTGCGGGGCGCTCGGGGGCGCCCGGCGGTGGATCTCTCCGCCGTCGCGTCGTTCCTGGTCGGGCTCGGTGACGTGGCCGTCGCCCTGAGGGAGCGAGTGACGGCGATCGACGTCAACCCCCTGTTCGTTCGCGAGACGGACGTGCTTGTCGGCGACGCGTTGGTGATCACGCGGCCGGCGCAGCCCGAGCCCGGCCGGCCCGCCCCGTCGTCCCCCCTCCCCCAGTGAGAGTGATCATGAAACAAGCCTCGAACAGACGGCGCAATGACGCAGAGTGACGACCAGACTCCGACGGCCGGCCGTACGGTGAGCGAGCTGCTCCGCCTGCGCGGACCGCAGCTCACCGCGGCGGAGCGCAAAGTCGTGCGGGTGCTGATCTCGCAGTACCCCGTCGCGGGCCTTGAGTCCCTCCCCAAACTCTCCGAACGCGCGCAGGTCAGCGCGCCGACGGTACTGCGGCTGCTGGCCAAACTGGGCTACAACGCCTATGCCGACTTCCAGCGGGCACTGCTCGACGAGGTCTACGCCCGGATGAGCGAACCCTCGGCCCGCGCCGGGGGCGAAGGGCAGCGCAACGGCGACAACGACGACCTCGACGCCGTCCTGGACCGGATCTCGGAGAACGTGACCGGCACCTCCGAGCACGTCGAGCGCTCGGAGTTCGACGAGGTCGTCGCGCTGCTCTCGGACACCAAACGGCCCGTCCTCACCCTCGGCGGGTTCGAGAGCGACGTGTGCAGCCTCCACCTGCTGAGCCTGCTCAGCCAGCTCCGGGGCGACGTCCGGCACGTCCGCGCCAACCCCAGCGGCTTCTCCGTCGAACTGCTCGACGTCACCCGGCGGCACGTCATCGTGGCCTTCGACTTCCGGCGCTACCAGCGCGGGACCATCGACTACGTCCGGCAGGCGGCGGGGCAGCACGCCACGATCGTGCTCTTCACCGACAAGTGGATCTCCCCGGCGGCCGACTACGCCCGGTACGTCTTCGTCTGCGACACCGCCGGGGTGGGCCCCTTCGACTCGCGCGCCGGGGTCGTGGCGCTGATCGAGGCGCTCGTGGCGTCGGTCACCAGCACGATGGGCGTGGTCGCCCAGCAGCGCATCCGCGCCGTCTACGACCGCCTCAGCGGCTCCACCTGGGCCGAGGGCCTGCTGCGCCCCGCGCCCTCCGAGCCGCCCCACGGATCCGTGGCGCCCATCCCGGGCGAAGATCGGGAAGCTTCACAGGAGAACGGAGTGACATGAGTCCCACCTCCCCGTCCCCGCGGCCGCCGAGGTTCGCCGGGCGCGTCGCCCTCGTCACGGGCGCGGCCGGCGGCATCGGCGCCTCCGTCGCCGAGCTGCTGGCCGCCGAGGGCGCCACGGTCGGCGTCGTCGACCTCAACCACGCCTCGGCGGAGAAGGTCGCGGCGCGGCTGAGGGAACTCGGCGGCGAGGCGGCGCCCTACGCCTGCGACGTGAGCGACGCGCGAAGCGTCGACGAGACCGTCGAACGGCTCTGCCGCGACCACGGGAGGCTGGACATCCTGGTCACCTGCGCCGGGGTGCTCCGCGACAACCTGCTGTTCAAGACGGGCGACGACGACTGGAAGGCGGTCATCGACACCCACCTGACCGGCACCTTCAACTGCGCGCGGGCCGCGCAGCGCCCAATGGTCTCCCAGCGGTACGGGAAGATGGTGTTCCTGTCGTCGGACTCGGCGCGCGGCAGCCGGGGGCAGACCAACTACTCGGCCGCCAAGGCGGGGATCGAGGGCATGGCCAAGACGATCGCCATCGAGCTGGGCAAGTTCGACGTCAACGTCAACGCCGTGGCCCCCGGGTTCGTCGAGACCGAGATGACCCGGGCCACCGCGCGGCGAATCGGCCAGGACTACGAGGAGTTCAAGGCGGGCTCGGCGGCCAGGGCGGCGCTGGGCCGGGTCGCCACCCCCGAGGACATCGCGAAGGTGATCGCCTTCCTCTGCTCGGACGACTCGGCCATCATGACCGGCCAGGTGCTCCTCACCCGGGGATCGCCGTGACCGGCGCCGGGAGGGCGGGCGGCGCGAGCACCCCCGGCACCCCGGGCGGCCCGGACGGCGCGGGCGCCCCGGGCGCCGCGGGGGGCGCCCCGGCGTCCGGGCGGCACGTCTTCCGGGGGCTCGACCGGCTCTCGGAGTCGGTGGGCATCCGCCTGGGCCCGACCGGATGGCGGACGATCACCCAGGACGACATCACCGTCTTCGGCCGGATCACCGGCGACGAGCAGTGGATCCACACCGACGCCGAGCGGGCCCGGCAGGGCCCCTTCGGCCGGACGATCGCGCACGGTTTCCTCACCCTGGCGCTGTGCTCGTGGGTCCTGGACGAGCTTCAGACCACGACCGGGGTCTCGTACGCGATCAACTACGGGCTCGACCGGGTCCGTTTCCCCGCCGTGGTCCCGGCCGGCGCGCGGGTCAGCGGCACCGTCCGTCTCGACGCGGTGAGGGAGCGGGGCGGCGACGTCGACGCGGCCTGGGTCGTCGAGATCACGGTGGAGGGCGCCGGCCGTCCGTCGTGCGTGGCCACCATGCTGAGCCGCTACCGGCCCTGAGCCGCCCGGCGGACCCGGCCCGGAACGACCCGGGGCCGGGTCCCGGCCCTTGCGGAGGGCTTTTCAGAGGACTTTCAGAGGGCTTTCAGGGGCGGGGCCGGCGGCTTTGCCGTTGCCGTCGGGGGTGCCGACGGCGGGGGTGGCGCCGTTGAGCAGGGAGCGGACCAGGCCGAGACCGGTGCCGCCGAGCGTGAGGGCCTTGGCCAGCATCTCCTCGATGCCCTGGGCGCCGTTGAGCACCACCATGTGGTCGACGTTGCCGAAGGCCTTGGCGCCGGCCTCGACGATCCGGGGCCAGTTCTCGGCGAGCTGCTGGGCGATGACCGCCTCCTGGTTCTCGGCGAGCGCCTGGGAGCGGGCGCGGATGGCCTCCGCCTCCGCCAGGCCCCTCGCCTTGGCGGCCTCCGCCTCGGCGAGGCCCTGCGCCCTGGCCGCCTCGGCCGCGGCCAGGCCCCGGGCCTTGGCCGCCTCCGCGTCACCGAGACCGGTGGCCTTCGTCGCCTCGGCCGCCGCGAGGCCGCGCAGCCGTACCGCCTCGGCCTCGGCCGCCGCGGCCTGCTTGACCTGGGACGCCTGGGCCGTGGCGCGGAGCTCGGTCTCGCGGGCCTCGGCCTCGGCCTGGGAGATACGGGCGTCGCGCTCGGCCTGGGAGAGCGTCACGGTCTCGTACGCCCTGGCGTCGGCGGGCTTGCGCACCTGGGCCTGGAGCCGCTGCTCGGCCAGCGCCGCCTCCAGCTCGGCCGCCCGGGTCTCCTGGACCACGACCTCCTGGCGGGCCGACGCCTCCGACAGCGGGCCGGCCTGCCGGGAGCGGGCCTGGGCCTGGTCGATCTCCGCCTGGTAGGAGGCCTGCTTGATCTGGGCGTCACGCCAGGCGGCGGCCTTGTTGGCGGCGGCGATCTGCTCGGCCTCGGTGGCCTCCTGGTCGCGCTGGGCCTCGGCGATGCGGGCACTGGCGGCGATCTTGGCGGCGTGCGGCTTGCCGAGGTTGGTGATGTAGCCGGTCTCGTCGTCGATCTCCTGGATCTGCAGGGAGTCGACGATCAGGCCGAGCTTGATCATCTCGTCGGCGGCCGAGGCGCGGGTCTCCCCGGTCAGCCGCTCGCGGTTGAGGATGAGGTCCTCGACGGTCAGGTTGCCGATGATCGAGCGCAGGTGGCCGGTGAACAGCTCGTGGATGGCGCCGTTCATCGAGTCCTGCTGGTCGAGGAAGCGGCGGGCCGCGTTGGCGATGGAGTGCAGGTCGTCACCGACCTTGTAGATCACCACCCCCTTCACGACCACCGGGATGCCCTGCTGGGTGACGCAGGAGACCTGGAGGTTGGCCGCCCGGCTGTCCAGGCGCAGGCGGCGGGCGGTCTGAAAGCCCGGGAGCACCGCGGCGCCCTTACCGGTGATGATTTTGAAGCCGAGGCTGTCGGCCAGCTCCGACCTGCCCCGGGCACCGAGCCCGGAGATGATCAGCGCCTCGTTGGGCTCGGCCACCCGCCAGACGGCCTTGAACAGCAGGATGAGGATCACCAGGGCGGCGAGGACGACGCCGGCGACAAGGTAGTACTCGGTGGGCAATGCGGCCTCCACTAGGGGGGAGCGAGGGGAGATGGGGAGGGAGGAGATCGGCGAGGCCGGGCGGTGCGCGAGGGGTCGGAACGGTGGCGGAACGGGGACGGAGCGGGGACGGAGCGGGAGGTCAGACGAGCGCGCGGGCGACGTAGACCGTGCGCGGGGGGAAGTACTCCACGACGACGACGATCGAGCCGGTGGGGATCGTCTCGTCGGAAACCGAGGGGTGCGCGTAGAAGGCCTCGACGCCTCCGCGGACCGCCACCATCACCTCCCCGACCAGGCCGGGTCCGATCGTGCCGGTCACCCTGCCCTGCTTACCCACCACGTCAGGCTCCCCGCTTCCGTCGTGAAACAGATCCGCGACTGCGGACGCTACTCCGACATGTCTCGTTCCACCACCCATCACGGTATGAAGCGGGTCCCGTCCGGCCGCCGCGGCGAATCGGTGTCCCCCGCCGTTCCCCGCCGTTCCCCGTCTTCGATATCGACAACGACCATGGCGGCGGTGGCGTTCCATCCCGTCCGCACTTTTCATGAAATTCCACTTAATAGGGTCCACTTCTCGTCTTTCCGCTGCTCACCGGGGGTGTGTCCTCCGCGCCCGCCCTCCCCCCTGCCCCCGCGGACCGGACCTCCCTCCCGCGACCGCCCTCCCGCGCGAGCCTCCGCTCCCCCGTACGGCCATGCGGCCCGGCCGGCCGGAACGCGGTTCCCGAGAACGGCTCTTTGTGGGCAGGACAGAGAATCACCACCTCTACTGCCCGCTTGACCACGTTTCCGGCGCACGTGTCATGACGCCCGTCCGGCGGATATCGTGAATAGCGCTTCAATACGGCAGGTAAAAACTTGGCGGAAACACCGCGAGGCGGCCATGACCGCCCATCCGGGTCGTGATGATCACCCCATGACCGATCCCCAGGAGATCACCTCCCGCGGAGCCCGCGCGCTGGGCATGGACCGGCCCATCTCCCGCCGCGACCTCTTCGACGGCGTGGCCGCGGCCGCCGGGATGGCGGCGCTCGGCTCCCTGCCCGGCACCGGCGGCCCGAGGGCGGCGACGGGCGGCGCGTCCGTCCCCGGCCTTCTCCCCGAGTTCCACCGTCCGCCGGCCCTGACGGGGCTGCGGGGCGGCACCCCGGAGTCCCTCGGCGTGCCGCACGCCCTGCGCGACAACCGGTTCTGGGCCCACGCGGGCACGCCCGAACCCACCGGCGAGCGCTACGACCTGGTCGTGGTCGGCTGCGGGATCAGCGGGGTCAGCGCGGCGTACCGCTGGCGGCGGGAGGACCCGGGCGCGCGAATCCTGATCCTGGACAACCACGACGACTTCGGCGGGCACGCCCGGCGCAGCGAGTTCCACCCCGGTGGCAGCGCCGGGCCGCTGGTCGGATACGGCGGCTCCCGGTCGATCGACGCGCCGTCGACCTGGACCGCCGAGGGCAGAGACCTGCTGGACAGACTCGGGGTGCGGATCGAAAGGCTCGCCCGCTGCCTGGACCGCGATCTGTACGCGAGCCTCGGAATGCACGACAGCGTCCTGTGCGACAGGGAGAGCTTCGGCACCGACAGGCTCGTCCGGCTGCCGCCCGGCGTGGAGGCCGCGCGGTGGATCGCGGGGACGCCCCTGGCCGGGCGGGCCAGACAGGACCTGCTCATGCTCACCGGCGACCCGCCCGACTGGTTTCCCGGCCTGTCCGACGGCGAGAAGAAGGAGCGCCTGTCCAGACTCACCTACGCGGGCTTTCTCAGGGACGTCTGCCGGGTCCACCCGGACGTGCTGCGGTTCGTCCAGACGCTGCCGAACGACGAGTGGGGCTACGGCTCCGACGCCTTCGGCGCGATCGACGCCTGGGGCTGCGCGGACGAGCGCCGCTACCCCGGCTTCCAGGGGATGGGACTCGACCGCTCCAGGCCGTCCGAGTACAACACGCCGCGCGTGATCAGAAGGTGGGGCGCGGACGACTCCGGCGCCCGCCACTTCTTCCCCGAGGGCAACCAGGCGCTGGTCCGGATGATGATCGCCCGGATGATCCCCGGCCTCACCCGCGCCGCCGGCATGGAGGACGTCACCACCGCGAGGTTCGACTACGGCGGGCTCGACCTGCCGGGCAACAGGGTCCGCGTCCGGCTGTCGAGCCCGGTGGTCTCGGTGGCCAACGACGGCGACCCCGGCACGGCCACCACCGCCACGGTCGGCTACTTCGACGGGGAGAGGGTCAGGACCGTACGGGCCGCCGGTGTGATCATGGCCTGCTGGAACATGATGGTCCCCTATCTGGTCGAAGGACTCGCGCCCGAGCAGAGCCGGGCGCTGCGGGCGGCCGTCAAGGTGCCGGTGGTGTACGCGGCGGTCCAGCTCCGCGACTGGCGGGCGTGGCGGGAGGTGGGCGTCAGCCGTACCCGCTTCACCGGTGCCTACTGGTGCACGGCCGAGCTGGGCCCCGCGGTGGACATCGGGGGCTACCGGTGCCCGCGGGAGGTGGGCCGGCCGATCATCGCGCACCTGGCGCACACGCCCGCCGTGCCCGGCATGTCACCGGCCGAGGGCTCGGTCGCCGGCCGCCGCAGGCTGCTCCAGACGCCCTACGCCCATCTGGAGTACGGCATCCGCGACCAGCTCACCCGGCTGCTCGGGCCCGGTGGCTTCGACGCGGCCCGCGACGTCGAGGCGATCACGATCAACCGGTGGGGTCACGGCTACGCCCCCGAGTACGCCACCCCGTGGGACCTCGGTTTCTACCCCCGCGGCACCTCCCCGGCGTCCGTGGCCCGCCGCAGGTTCGGCCGGATCGCGATCGCCAACGCCGATTCGGTGCCGGCCGCCTCCGCCGACGCGGCGATCAGCGCCGCCTACCGCGCCGTCCTGGAGCTGCGGGCCCCCGGCCGTTGACCGGGGCGTCAACTCACCCGCGTCCCGGGTGGCCCCGCGGGGCACCCGCCCGGCTCTTCCGGAAGGGGAAACGGGCGAGGTGAAGCCGTGGGAACGCACCCGGGAGGGGGATCTGACAGCACCGGCCACAGAGGGCCGCGCGGGATTCCGGCTGCCCGGAAAAACCCGCCCTCCCCGGCTCCCAGACCCCCTCGGGAGGAGCGTGGCAAACATGACAGCAGCAGTACTAATCGTATTAATCATCAGATCCTGCACTGCACAGAAAGCCTATCAGTGCTAGTCTCCTGTGCGATCTTCCGGAGGCGAATTCATCCCAAAGTGGCACTAGCCTCCACGCACTCAGAAGTTGGGACGAGTGGGCATGGGCTCTGGAAACCGGTCAATTCGGTTCAAGATCTTCTTGCTGCTGCTCCTACCCCTCCTCTCACTGAGTGCATTATGGGGGTTTGTCCTAAATCTGACGGTTGGCGATGGAACCGCCCTCCTGAGGTCGAACACCCTCTATCAGAGCGTTGGCACGGCGTCCACCGATCTCGGGCTCCAGCTCCAGTCGGAGCGGACCCAGTCCTCGATGGCGATCAGCTCCCGCATCCTCACCAGCGGGATCGGCCAGCAGCGTGACCGCACCGACGAGGCGGCGGAGCGGTTCCGCCAGGCGGCGCTCGCCGAGGATTCCGGAAGTCCGGAACTGCGCTCCTCCCTGACCGCGCTCACGCACCAGCTCGACCGGCTCCAGGGCATCCGCTCCGGCATCGACACCGGCCAGCACAACCGGCTCGACGTGCTGTCGAACTATAACCAGATCCTGGATGCGGTCTTTCTGGTCTACGACCAGCTCGTCGCGGTCCCCGACCTGGCGATCTACCAGCAGGCCGCCGCCATGCAGGCGATGGGCGGCGCCCGCGAGATGATCGCCAGGGAGAACGCGCTGATCAGCGGCGCCCTGATCGACTACCGGCTCTCGCCACAGGAACGTGCCGCCTTCGCCGAATTCGCCGCCACCAGGCGCTACCTGCACACCCGCGGCCTGTCGGCCCTGGACGCCGAGCTGGGCAGGCCGTACCGCGACACCTTCAACTCCGCCGCCTTCGAGAAGTTCGCGACGCTGGAGAAGGCCATCGCCACGGGGAGCGGCGACCGGCTGCCGCCGGAGGCCCAGCGCTGGAAGCAGGCCACCGACGGGCTGGCGACCACGTTCGACCAACTCGGCGCCGCCGCCTCCACCACGCTCGCGGAGCGTTCCCAGTCGGTGGCCACCGGGATCATGGTGAGGATCGCCGCCGCCGGCGGTCTGGGCCTGATCGCGGTGATCGCGTCCATCGCCATCTCGGTCCGCTTCGGCCGCCGTCTGGCCGGCGAACTGGCCGGGCTCCGCTCCGCCGCGCTCGACCTGGCCGACGTACGGCTTCCGAGGGTCGTCGAACGGCTCCGGCGCGGTGAGGAGGTGGACGTCCGGGCCGAGGCGCCGCCGATCGGGACCGACGGCTCGGTCGAGGTCCGGGACGTGGCCCAGGCGTTCGGCTCGGTGCAGCGCACCGCCATCGGGGCCGCCGTGGGCCAGGCCAACCTGCGCCGCAGCGTCAGCCAGGTCTTCGTGAACCTGGCCCGGCGCAAGCAGGCCCTGCTCCAGCGCCAGCTCACACTGCTCGACAACATGCAGCGCCGGGCGAGCGACCCCGAAAGCCTTGAGGACCTGTTCCGGCTCGACCACCTCACCACCCGCATGCGGCGGCACGCCGAGAGCCTGATCATCCTGTCGGGCGCCGCCCCGGGCCGGGTCTGGCGCAGGCCGGTGCCGGTGGTCGACATCGTCAGGGCCGCGGTCGCCGAGGTCGAGGACTACACCCGGGTCAGCGTGTCCCCACTGCCCGACGCCGCGTTCGACGGGGCCTCGGTCACCGACGTCACCCACCTGCTGGCCGAGCTCGTCGAGAACGCCACGATCTACTCGCCGCCGCAGACCACGGTGACCGTGCGCGGTGACGCGGTGGCCAACGGGTTCGCCATCGAGGTGGAGGACCGCGGGATGGGCCTGAGCCCCGCGGAGTACGAGGTGCTCAACAACCGGCTGGACAACCCGCCGGAGTTCGACCTGGCCGACAGCGACCACCTCGGCCTGTTCGTGGTGGGCCAGCTCGCCGCCCGGCACGGCATCCAGGTCATCCTGCGCGGCTCGCCGTTCGGCGGCACCACGGCCATCGTGCTCATCCCCCGGGGCGTGCTCGCCGAGAGCGGCTCGACGCTCACCCTCACCGCCGAGCGGGTCGCCGAGGCCTCCGAGCCGAGCGCGCTGGAAACCGGCGGGGCCGGTGCGCCCACGCCCACCGGGCTCACCTCCGCCGCGCCCGCCGCCGAGTCCGCCGGAGCCGCCCAGGGAGGCGCCCTGCCGCGCCGGACGCGGTCGGCCTCCTCCCTCCGGCCCGGCGCCGACCAGGCCCCGGCGAGCCCGTCCTCCCCGGCCCTGTCGGTGGTGGCGGACCCGCCGTCCCGGGGGACGGCCGCGCAGCCCGCCGGCGCGCAGGCGGGCCACCCCGGTGGCGACCCCGCCGTACCGCCGCGCGCACCCGCTCCCACCCCGATCCGGGAGCCCTCCCGCGCGCCGGCGCCTCCGCCGGCCCGGGAGACGGCGGCCCGGGAAACCCTCCGCGGGCCCGTCCCCGGACCGGCCTTCCGGCCCGCTCCCGGACCCGCCCGCGAACCGGGCCGTGCTCCGGGTCCCGCGCCGGCCCGGGAAACCCCCCGGGAGACCTCTCAGGAGGGCTCGGGGCTGAAGAAACTCCCCCGGCGGGTACGGCAGGCCAACCTGGCTCCTCAGCTCCGCCAGGAGCCTCACACGTCCGAAACGCCCGAGACGCCCGAGACGCCCACCCCGACACCCGAGGAGCGTTCGCCGGACGAGGTCCGGGCCCTGTTCTCCGCTTTCCAGGCGGGAGTACGGCGCGGGCGTGAAGACTATGGAAATGACTTCGCACACCACACGACAGGTGACAAGGGGGACTAATGACCGGAAAAGTTGCTAGCACCGGTGAGCTCAACTGGCTCCTCGACGACCTGACCAACAGGGTGGGCGCGATACGCCAGGCGGTGCTCCTGTCCACGGACGGGCTCGCCGTCGGCTCCTCCAAGGGGCTCAGCCGCGAGGACACCGAACACCTGTCCGCGGTCGCCGCCGGGTTCCAGAGCCTGGCGCGCGGGGCCGGACGCCACTTCGGCGGCGGTGAGGTGCGTCAGACCATCGTGGAGATGGACGCGGCGTTCCTCTTCGTCACGGCCGCCGGACAGGGAACCTGCCTGGCCGTGCTCAGCGGCGCCGACTCCGACGTGGGCCACATCGCCTACGAGATGGCGATGCTGGTCAAGCGGGTCGGCCAGCACATATCCGTCCAGCCCCGTCAGGGGATCTCGTGAGCGGGCCGGATGTCCGGCGCGATCGCCCCTCGGCGCCGGGCTCCCCCGCCGAGGGGCCCGGACCCGGATGACGCGGTGGGTGGACGAGGAGGCCGGTCCGATCGTCCGGCCCTACGCGTTGATCGGAGGCCGTACCAGGTCCTCGGGCGACGCGCTGGACCTGGTCGCCTTGATCACCGCCACCGGGAATCCCCCGACCGGCAGGTTCTTTCCCAGTCCCGAACAGGAACGCATCCTCTCCCTGGTCACCCAGGCGATCTCCGTCGCCGACGTGGCCTCCGAGCTTGACCTGCCGCTTGGCGTGGTCCGAGTCCTCCTCGGCGACCTGCAGGATCACAAGCTCATTTCGGTCGGGCGCGTCTCGGCGAGCGAGCGCATTCTCAAGGAAGTGATCAATGGACTTCGAGCCCTCTGACGAGCCCGTCGCGCTCAAGATCCTCATCGCCGGCGGCTTCGGGGTGGGCAAGACCACTTTCGTCGGCGCGATCAGCGAGATCCGTCCGCTCCGCACCGAGGAGGTACTCTCCGACCGGGGCATCGGCATCGACGACATCGACGGTGTCGAAAGCAAGACCACCACCACGGTGGCGATGGACTTCGGCCGCATCACCATCCGGGACGGCCTGGTCGTCTACCTGTTCGGCACCCCCGGGCAGGAACGGTTCTGGTTCATGTGGGACGAGCTGTCCTTCGGGGCGCTGGGAGCGGTCGTCCTCGCCGACACCCGGCGGCTGACCGACTGCTTTCCCTCCATCGACTACTTCGAGCAGCGCGGCACGCCGTTCGTCGTGGCGGTCAACTGCTTCGACGGCGCCGACCGGTACGAGACGGAGGATGTGCGGATCGCCCTCGACCTGGAGCCGGAGGCCCCCGTCATGCTCTGCGACGTACGGCGCCGCGCGTCGGCCAAGGGCGTGTTGGTGACCCTGGTGGAGCACTCGCTGAGGGTGCTGACCGCCAGCCAGCCCTGACGCGGTCCGGCGCGAAAGACCGGCCGGCTTCCGTCGTCTTCCCGCCGTTCTCCCGCCCCTTCCGGGCGGAGGCGGCAGTCCGCCCCCGTCGCGTGACCGCCGCCCCGCCCGCGCGCGCCCTCGTCCGTGAGGGCAGGGGGGCGCTCACAGCGCCCGCAGACCGCTGAGCACCTCTCGCAGCAGGCCCTCCTCGGGGGAGATGCTCGCCGGAGCGGGCGAGCGGACCAGGACCAGCCCCTGGTCGAGCAGATCGCCGAGCAGTACCTTGACCACCCCGATGGGCAGCCCGATCTCCGAGGCGAGCTCCACGATCGGCCGGGTGCGCCGCATCAGGCCGAGCAGCCGCCGGTGCTCCGATCCCAGGTGCCCGGCGGCGGCACCCGAGATCGCCGAGCCCGTCGCCACCACCATGGACAGCATGTCGAAGGCGGCCGAGGCCGTCGAGGTCCGGCCACCGGTCAGCGCGTAGGGGCGGACGACCGGCCCCGCCTCGTCGTCAACCCACTCGACGTCGTCACTCATTGGCCGGCCACCCGGGGCGCGGTGGCCAGGTGCTGGCCGACACGGGTCACCAGCCTGGCCATCTCATAGGCGATCAGGCCGACGTCGGCGGCTCCGGTGGTCATGACCGACAGGCAGCTTCCCTGGCCGGCCGAGGTGACGAAGAGGAAGGCCGAGTCCATCTCCACCATGGTCTGGCGCACGGCGCCGCCGTCGAACTGGAGGCTGGTTCCCTTGGCCAGGCTCTGGAAGCCGGAGGCCACCGCCGAAAGGTGCTCGGCGTCCTCCTTGGTCAGCCCCCGCGAGGAGGCCATCAGCAGTCCGTCGTTGGACAGGACCAGCGCGTGTGAGACGTCCGCCACGCTCGTGACGAAGTCGTCCAGCAGCCAATAAAGCTCACCTGGCACGTGGTAATTCCCTTCCCCATTGATGATCAAGCCCGCTGCGGGCCCATGAGGCGGCGGCGCTCAGGCGCCGCGTGTCCGGACCCGGTTCACCGATCCGTACCGCCCTGTTCGCTCTCCGCCCGGCCCCGCCGCCATCCCGACCGGAACGAGTTCAGCAGAGCCCTCGCCTCCTCAGGCGACCGCTCCGTCGCCTCGGCCATCGGGACGGGCGCCTGCCGGCGATCGCCCTGGACGGAGCCGTCCGGCCTCAGGCCGGGCGGCAGGTTCGCCTGGCGCACCCGGCGGGGCAGCCCGCCTCCGCGGCGCTGCGGCGCCTTCCACAGGTCCGCGGGAACCGGCATCAGCGGCTCGACGGGAGCCGAGAGCTCCGGGCGCCCCGCGCCGAGGGACACCAGCGGCTCCTCCGGCTCGGCCGGCTCCGGGTCTCCCAGCAGGTTCTCCGGGAGCAGGACGACGACCCCGGTCCCCCCGTAGGGAGAGGGCCGCAGCGTCACGCTGATCCCGTAACGGGCGGCCAGCAGGCCGACCACCGCGAAGCCCAGCCGATCGGTCTCGGCCGGGTCGAACTCCGGGGGGCTGGCCAGGCGCTCGTTGATCGCGGCCCGCTTCTCCTCGGTCATGCCCAGGCCCCGGTCCTCGATCTCGACGGCGAAGCCCCGGCCCACCAGCTCGCCCCGGATCGACACCTCCGCGTCCGGCGGGGAGAAGACCGTGGCGTTCTCGATGATCTCGGCGTACAGGTGCATCATGTCCGCCACCGCGCTGCCGACCAGGGTGCTGCCGGCCATCGGGTAGATCCGCACGCGGGCGTAGTCCTCCACCTGGGCGGCGGCGCCGCGCAGCACGTCCTCCATCAGGACGGCCGAACGCCACTTACGGCCCACGGCCCCGCCGGAGAGGATCACCAGGCCCTCGGCGTGGCGGCGCATGCGGGTGGTGAGGTGGTCGAGCCGGAACAGGTTCTCCAGCGCGACCGGGTCGTCGGCCTGCTTCTGCATGCTGTCGAGCAGCTTGATCTGGCGCTGGAGCAGGGACTGGCTGCGCCGGGCGAGGTTGCGGAAGGACTGGGCGACGCCCTCGCGCAGGGTGGCCTGCTCCACCGCCGACTGGATGGCGCGCTGCTGCACGCTGTCGAAGGCGGCTGCGACGTCGTGGACCTCGGCGGTGCTGCCCAGGGGCTCCAGCGGGGGCGTCTCGGCGGCCACGTCCACGCTCTCGTTCCTGCGCAGCTTCTCCATGACCCTCGGCAGCCGGACCTCGGCCACCTCCCTGGCGGCCCGCCGTACCCCGGCCAGCTCGCGGGTGAGCCCGCTTCCCACCCGGTAGGAGATCAGCAGCGAGGCCACGACCGCGACGAGGCCGAGCACACCGGCGACACCGGCCTTGATGAAGGTCGCCGCGGCCGACGGCGCCGCCCGGTCGGCGAGGGAGAGGGTGACGGCCATCAGCGCCCGCTGGTAGATGGCGTCCAGGTCGTCGCCGGCCGCCCGCCAGTCGGTGGCGACCACGCTGTCGCCCTCCTGGAGGTTCTCCTCCAGGCCGGTGAACCGGGTGTAGATGGTCGAGGTCGTCATCCCGGTGAAGGGCAGACGCAGCTTCGGCTCCAGGTCGGGCAGCCCCTGATCCATGAGGAAGACCCGGTTGGTGACGAGCTGGTTGAACAGCCGCAGCTCGTTCGGCGTCAGCGCGCGGCCCGCCGCCAGCGCCCCGGTGGCGAGCGCCCGCTCGCGGCTGAGGAGGTCCTTGGCGTAGGTGATCATGCTGAGGCTGCGCGACTGCTGGTAGAGCGGGAGGTCGTTGTTGAGGCTCATGCTGTTGAAGAGCCGGTTCAGGGCGTCGGGCACCAGCGAGAAGTCACGCGAGAGGCTGATCAGCCCGATCCGGCCGCCGTCGACCTTGGCCCGGATCGCGTCCAGGGCGTTGACCCGGTTCATCACCTCGTTGAACCGGATCTTCATGTCGTCGGTCATGGCGGACTGGGCCGACTCGGTGGTCGTCTCCTCGCGGAAGCGGCGACGGGCCTGATTGGTGACCGTGCGCTGCATGGCGAGGGTGGACCTGTCGGCCTCCGACCTGGTGGCCAGGTACTCGGCCGAGAGCAGGTGCTCGCGCTGCAGGGCGTTGCTCAGCTCGTCACCGGGCTTCTCGACGGAGTCGTACAGCGTGGCGATGGTGAGCAGGCTCATGGAGTCGCCGACCGTGACAGTCGCCGCAAAACCCCACAAAGCGGTCAGCGAAACCAAGGGGATCGCCAGGAGCGCCGAGATTTTGAACCGGATGGGTTTGCTCGATGCCATGTCACCTCATCGGCTCGGTCTCGGAGCGTCTGAATGGAGACCTCCGGACGATCGCTAGATCGCCGATGAGAATAGCACTGACAGGTCCCGCTATTCGTATCCTATTTGTGACATGTCATGAAATAGTAAAGCAAAGTGACAAGTCAGCCGAGGACGGCCCGCGAGGCGCGGCCCGTCTCCCGCACCCACGTCAGCTGAGCCAGCCGTACGGCCAGCACCGCGACCAGGGCGATCCCGGCTCCGAGCAGCACCCGCTCCGCCAGCCCGATCAGCACCCGGTCGCCGGGGAGCGTCACATAGGTGACCGCGAGCACGCCGAAGCCACCGGCCAGCGCCAGCCACTCCACCGGCCTGGCCACGCCCCTCCACCGTTCGTCCGCGCCCAGCCGCGTCACCATCAGCGCGCCGGCGACGGGCATGGCGAGGAACCCCGCGATCAGGACGTAGTGGTGCGCCTGGGCGGCCAGGCCGGACGTCCCCGCCGCGACGGTGCCCGGCACGACCGCCCCGGCGGTCAGCGCCGCGCTCCACACCAGCATCAGCCGCTCCGCCGCCGTCCCCACCGGCGCCCTGGCCGCCCGCAGCCCCACCACCAGTGCGAAGGACGCGACCCCCAGCGACACCATGGAGAACTCGGTGACTCCGCCGCGCTCCAGAAGGGCGTACTCACCGATCGTCAGGTCAAGCGGGTTCAGGGAGGGATCCGGGGCGAGCTGGCCGACGATCATGGCCACCACGGCCACCGCGATCCCGGCGCAGGCGATCAGCGGCCAGATCCTCTTCAACGCGAGCATGGACCAAGACTGTCCACCGGGGACGCGCCCACACATCCGGCGGAGTCCCTGAGACGTCCCTGACCCACCCCTGAGAGGCGGTCCCGGAGGGAGGGGGCGACACCCCGTTGTCCACAGCCTGTGGACAACGGGGTCGCTCCACCCGTGGAAGATCGAGCCCCCGGCGGGAGATCCGTCCTCACCCTGTGGACGAAGCCCTCCGGAGGGCACACGACCCCGCTCCGGCCGCCCCGCACCCCCCGCGGCGCGGCCGGAGGTGGCGTCAGAGCCCGGACGGGTCGCGGCCCACGCTGATCTCCTCGGCGATCCGCCGGATCCCGTGGTCGTCCATGCCGGGCACCCCCGCCAGGCGCCGCCGGAGCACGGCCACCACCTGCGGCACGGCCGCCCCGGCGTATCCCACCGCCACCTCGTGGACGACCCCGAACAGCAGGCGGTTCGTCTCGTACTCACCGCCCGCCCGTACCGCAGCAGCCTCCGCCATCTCCGCATCCCCCTGTCAGAGCCGACTGATCGCAGGCAACGGTACGCCACACCGCGTCCGGCGGCCCGGCCCGCGAGCACACCCGCGAGGCGTGCTCCCGGACCACGGGAGGCGTCACGGAGCCGGACCCGGCGCCGCCCACGGCGTTCCCTCGGGAATATACGCGCCCGCGTCCCCTCCGCGAAAACGCGGCGGAGGCAAAACTTCAGCATAAGCACACAAATGTCAGACGTGTTCTCCTTCCCTTCCGGGGCGCCGATCCGAAAAGCCGGGAGCCCGCCGGCGCCGGGCTTCTCCCCGGCGCCCACGACCCGGCGGAGAAACGCCGCCCCGGGATCACAAGAGGATCGATTTTCGTCCCCCTCCGATTGCGCACGCAGGTTTGACCACCTCAAAACCAGCGCTTAGCTACCACGATCTACGCAAACGGCTTGAATCAAACCATGACTTCCGCCGATGACCAGCAGCTGGAAACGGTCATAGAGTTGGCGACCCGGCTCTTCGCCGCGTTCGGCTACGACGGCACCTACCTTCAGGGCATAGCGGAGGCCACGGGGACCGACCTCACCTGGATCCACGACACGTTCGGTGACAAGCGCGACCTCTACCTCGCCGTCATCGAACGCGCCAGCCGGGCGGAGAACGCCGTGGTGGAGGAGGCGCTCTCGACGCTCCCGGCCGGCGACCCCGGCGGGGTCGCCTCGGCCCTGTACGCGCTCGTGGGGAGCTACCTGGACTTCTGCCTGGCCCATCCGCAGATCCCCGCCCTGTGGATGCACCGCTGGCTCGGTGACGCCGCGGACATCCCCGACCTGGAGGAGCGGTACGCCGACCCGCTCGTCAACCGTGTCCGGGACGCGCTGCGGGAGGCGGCGCGGGCCGGTCTCATCGACGATCAGGTCGACCCCGACCTGATGGTGCGGACCCTGATCTGGAGCATCTACGGGTACCTCTACGGGGAGACGCTCGCCTTCCCGGATGAGGCCGGCGCCGGCGCCCCCCAGAACCGGGAGCCCTTCCTCGCCCACCTCCACCAGCTGATCGACCGCATGCTGCGCCTCCCCTGGGCCTGACCCGCGGCGCCCTCACCCCGCGCCCTCAGGCCCACCCCCTCGCCACCGCTCCCCCGCGCCCTCGCCCTCAAGCCCACACCCGCGCCCCCGCCCCGCGCGAGGCACCGGGGGCTAGGCCGTCTCCCGCTCCGAGGCGTCCTCCGGCAGTGCCGGGTTCTCGGACGGGCTCTGGGGCAGGCTCTGCCGCGCGCGCTGCCGGGCGCCCCCGATCATCTCCAGGGCCCGCTGCATCGGCAGATGCTCCAGCAGGGCCCCCGCGTCTCCGCTGATGAACTCCGGCACCCCCATGTCCTTGAGCTCCCGCAGGAACATCTGCATGGCGATGGTGTCGGCGCCGAGCAGCCTGATCTGCTCCTCCAGCAGCGCGGCGTCCAGCTGGCGCTCCTGCTTCTTCGACGCGTGCTGGATCTCCAGGATCCGTGATCTGATCACCTCGCTCTTCTCCTCCTCGGTCAGCTCCTTGCCGCGCATCTGCTCCGTGAAGACGCGCTGCCGGGCCCTGTCCAGCTCCGGATCCTGCGACTCGAACTCGCCCAGGTTGGTGCTCACCGCCTCCACCCCCCAGGCCAGCAGGGCGTTGCGCACCTGCGCGGCGAGGTTGGTGCGGGTGCCGGCGTAGGTGGTGAGGAACTCGTCGACGGTCGCGGCGGCGGCCATCGCGTTGAAGTACGTGGCGACCGTGCTGCCCAGCACCCGCTCGACGAACCGCTGCACGGGGACCGGGTCGTCGGCCAGGCCGCCGAGCCCGGACATCTTGGTGTCGCCGAACCGGCTGACCAACTGGGGAGCCGCCGCGGCGGGAATCTGCAGGGTCTGGGACATCTCCACCTGTAGCCGGTACCCCTGGACGTTGACCACGATCTGGTCGAGGGCCGCGTCGAAGTTCCCCGCCTTCGAGGAGTCCTTCTTCGTCCACTCCAGGATCAGCAGGCGGGTCGGGATGAGCACGACGCGCACGAACCAGGGGTTGAGCGCGTAGGTGCCCTCCCCGAGGGTCTCCTCCTGCACTCCCCGGCACCCGCCGTTGGCGAGGAAGACCCAGGACAGCTGGAAGCTCCGGTGACCGGCGACCGGCGGTCTGACGGGCTCCTCGCCCGGTTCGGAGGCCGCGCCGTCCAAGGCCACCACCACACCGACCTCGCCGGTCGCGATGGAGATGTTCCTGAGGTGGCGGGCGGTGAGACCCCCGTGGACCCGGGGGTCCGCCGTCTCGGTCGTGATCACCTCGAAGAGCGCGGGGTTGATGTCGTAGAAGGTGCCGCCGGGGAGGACCGCGAGCTGCCTGCCCTGCTGCCCGCCGTTGAGGAGGAACGCCTGGCCGTCCTGGAAGTTGTCGCACTCCACAGGGCGGCCGAACGGCTGGTCCAGGGGGCGGACCTCGCCGTCCTTGGCGATGACCAGCCCGACCGTACCGGCCGGCACGTGGGTTCTCGGCACGAACTCCACCTCGAACAGCTCGGTGTTGATGTAGTAGGAGGTGTCCCCGGCGAGGACCGCGAGCTGCCTGCCCTGCTCACCGCCGTTGAGGAGGAACGCCTCGCCGTCCTGGAAGTCGTCGCACTCCACAGGGCGGGCGACCGTCCGCCGGGGGCTCCGCCTGGCGCCGTCCAGCGCGGTGACCACCCCGATCATCCCCGCGGGGACGTCGGTCCTCGCCACCAGTTCGATCCGGTAGAGCAGCGGGGGGAACCAGTACAGGCGGCCGGGCGTGAGGGTCCGGGCCTGCAGACCGCGCGCCTTGGAGGGGGTGACCCGCTTGAAACGCCGGTCCGGCGGGGAGGGGCCGAACACGCGGCGGACGATGCCGACGTGGCCCGTCGGCACCGTGTAGCGGCCCGTCCGATAGCCGGCGAACGCGCCGTATCCCAGCGCGGAGAGCAGCAGAAGCGACACCAGCAGCCCGATCATCGCGGCCCCTCCCACCTTGGAAGTCTCAGATGTACGGCCAGCACGGTCTCCATCCACTGGTCGTACCAGTCCAGATAACGCTCGTTCTGGGGGTTGCGCAGGGTCGGGAAGAACCCGGCCCGCCCCTCCCCCCGCCCCGCGAACCCCTCGTAGCGCGGCACGGCGTCGTCCGCCGAGGCGCGCCAGCCGTACTTCACCGACAGCTCCAGGAAGTCCGCGTGCAGGCCGCCCCGCGCCCGCGCCAGCCTCCGCTGCGCCTCGAAGCCGTACAGCCCGCCGGAGGAGGCGGCCCAGGCGGCGTTCACCTCGTCCAGCAGCCCCGTCTCCAGACGGGCGGCGTCGGCCTGGAACATCCAGCCGCTCTCCTGCCGGCCCGCCGCCTCCAGCAGGATCGCCGTCGTCAGAAGGTCGGCGTGCTCGATCTCGCCCTCGGCCAGCAAGGCCCTCAGCCTGCCGGGCGAGGCACCGGCCGACGGGCGCGCGGGGCGCGCCGGGAACGCCGCGGGCGGCCGGGGCGGTGCCGAGGGGCGGGGCCGTGCGGAGAACCGGCGGGACGCCCCGCCGTGGGCGTCGTGCAGCCGCCGCAGCAGGCGCATCTCGGCGGGACCGGGGAGGGCGCCCGCGCGGGCGTCGAAGGACCAGCTGCTGGCCAGCAGGTAGTGGCGCTCCCCACGCAGCAGGACCGGGAAGAAGTCACGGCCGTGTCGCTGGCCTTCGAGGATCTTCCGGGTCATGTCGTCGGAGTCCTCGGCCTCGGGCGACATCAGCACGATGATCGCCACGGCGTGCCGAAGCTGCCGGCGAATCTCCCGGATGTAGTCGTCCCCCCAGGTCAGGCGGGCGATGGACCACACGGGTAGCCCCGCGTCGGCGATGCGACCGGCCAGCCGCTCGCCGTAACCGGCGTCCGAGCCGGCGTAGCAGACGACGAAACCGGGCCTGGCCGGGGCGGTGAGGGGCGTCGGCCCGCCGTCCGTCGCCCGCGCCGCCTCCTCGGGGGCGGCGCGGGGCTCGCCCCGGACGACCCGTGCCAGCTCGGCCGCCTTCAGGTCGAAGGCCGGCCCCTCCAGCCCCCGGAAGTCGGCCCACAGCCGGGTCTCGGCCAGCGGGGGGATCGCGGTGTCACCGTAGAGGACGGGGATGAACCGCAGGCCGCGCGTGACCGACGCCCGCAGCAGCGCCGCGTACTCGTCGCGCACCCACGATTCGGCCGCCGAGGCCGGGCTGAAGACGTGAAGCCCGTGGGTGGCGGCGCGGAGGGCCGCGTCGAGCTCGTGCACGACGACGGCTCCGGGCGACAGGCTCCATCTGTCGAAAAAGACCCGCGCGCCGTTCTCTCTCAACCTCGTGGCGAGCCTCTCCGCCCAGTCGCCGTCGTCGCGGGCATAGGAGATGAAGACATCGTTCAATCGGCACCCCTCCTCGCCGGAAAGCACGGTGCCACGCTTGGTAATCAGAATAAGACCAGAAAGTCACGGTTCGATGGCGACGTTCCAGAAACTTCATTGAAGAGTCACGATCTCGCGATGATCTTTCTTTTTATTTACGGATATCCCATTTAGTGAAAGAAACCCGCTCTGCCCCTGTTCGCCGGATCCGAAATCTCACCCGCCGTCCCGTCCCCCTGCCGAACGGCGCGGCGGGCGAAAACGTTCCGGCCCCCGGGAAAAGGCTCCCGCCCGTCACCCGCGGGCGGCCGTCCCCCGGGCGGGAGCCGCGCTGGCCCCCTCCGCGCGGGCCCCTCTGAAAGACCCCGCGCGGCCCTCCGGGGTGCGGCGCGAGGAAACCGGGAAGAGGACGTGTCGGCCCACGCCGGGACGGGAACCCTCATCCCGGAACGAGCAGGCTGTGGGAGCGCTTCACCGGGGAGGACGCGCCACGATGACCGAGACACCGGGGCTCCCCCCGGACGACATCGTCGTCGCGGCCCTGCGCGCCGGAGACGAGGCGATGTTCGCGGCGCTACTGGACTCCTGGGCGCGCGGCATGCTCTGGCTGGCCCGCTCGCACGTCTCCACCAACGACTCGGCCGAGGAGGTCGTCCAGGACACCTGGCTGGCGGTGATCAGGGGCATCGACGGCTTCGAGGGGCGCTCGTCGGTCAAGACCTGGGTCTACCGGATCCTGGTCAACACCGCCAGGAAGCGCGGCATGCGCGAGAACCGCACGGTCCCCTGGAGCAGCGCCTTCGCCGGAGGGGAGAAACCGTTCCCCGACGGCTCGCGCCTCCAGGGCGCCGACGACCCCCTTCCCGGCTTCTGGAAGGACATCCCCGCCCTCTGGCCGACCCCCGAGGGCGAGGTGCTGGCGGCGGAGGTGCGCGAGCAGATCACGACGGCCCTCGCCGGGCTCCCGCCCCGGCAGCGGGCCGTGATCACACTTCGCGACGTCGAGGGGTGCACCTCGGAGGAGGTGTGCGAGATCCTGGACGTCTCGGCGGCCAACCAGCGTGTCCTGCTGCACCGCGCCCGCGTGGTGGTGCGCGGGCGGCTGGAAGAGTACTTCGAGACGGTGAGGCGGTCGGCGTAGTGGAATCGGTTCGGTTTCGAGACGGTAAGGCGGTCGGCGTCGTGAAGCGGTTCAGTTGCGGTGAGTTGGTGGACCTCGTCACCGCCTACCTGGAGAACGACCTCGACGACCCCACCCTGCGCCGCCTCCAGGAGCACCTGGCCGGCTGTGAGGGCTGCCGGCGCTATCTCGCCCAGTTCCGGGCCACCGTCGGCGCCCTCGGCGCCCTGCCCCCCGAGCCCCTGGCGGCCCCCGCGCGCGAGCGGCTACTGGCGGCCTTCAGGCGGCGCCGGCGTCCCTGAGCCGAGAAAGGCCGCGCACAGCCCTCCGAGCGTCCCCCGCGGAATGTCGCCCCCCGCCAGACCGCCGAGAACCTCGATCACCGCCCGGATCTGCTCCAGGTGGACGGAGCAGCCGGCGCACCGGGCCAGGTGCCCCTCCACACGCCGCCTCCGCCCGGCGGGCAGCGCCCCGTCGAGATAGTCGGTGACGAGCCCGAGCGCCTCCCGGCAGCCGGGCGGGCGGCCGGGCCCCGTCCCCTCCCCCTTCATCCCCGCTCCATGCGGGACAGTGCCGCGCGCGCCCCGGCCCGTTACACCCGCGCTCCACCTGTAACGCCCGCCCGTCTTCCGGATCTGTAGATCCATACACATCAGGCGAGGGAGGGATCGCATGACCGGTCTCGCGGCCGAGGACACCCCCATCCGGGACGTCTCGGATGTGGAGGTCTTCGCGCGGCGCTGCTTCGACGGCACGATCGGAGACCGGGTGGGAGCCGAGCTGGAGTTCCTGGTCTTCGACCGCGCGGCCCCCGGCCACGAGGTCCCGTCCGCCAGGGTCACCGACGCCCTGCCGCCGCTGCCCGGGGGAAGCCGGGTGACCTTCGAGCCGGGCGGCCAGCTTGAGCTCTCCGGCCCGGCGGGCCCGCTGCCCGAGGCCGTCGCCCGCCTCGCGGCCGACGTGAACCTCACCCGCGAGGCGCTGCGGCGGGCGGGCCTGGTGCTGGCCGGGGTGGGCCTGGACCCGGTACGGCCCGCCCGGCGGCAGCTGCGCCTGCCCCGCTACGAGGCGATGGCGGAGTTCTTCGGCGCGCCGTACGGATCACTGATGATGTGCTCGACGGCGTCGGTCCAGGTCAACCTGGACCTGGGTGACAACCCCTCGGCCCGCTGGCACCGTGCCCACCTCCTGGGCCCCGTCCTGGTGGCGGCCTTCGCCAACTCCCCCCTCCTCGACGGCCTGCCGTGCGGGTGGATGTCAGGCCGGCAGGCGGTGTGGCGGTGCCTCGACCCCACCCGGACGGCCCCCGTCCCCACGGCGGAGGACCCGGCCGCCGCCTGGGCGGAGTACCTCCTGGACGCCCGGCTCATGCTGGTGCGCGAGGGCGCCGGGCACTGCCGCCCCGTCCGCGACGGCTCGACCTTCCGCGACTGGATGGCCTCGCCCGTACGCCCGCCGACCCTGGCCGACCTGGCCTACCACGCCACGACGATCTTCCCCCCGGTACGGCCGCGCGGCTGGCTGGAGATCCGCTATCTCGACGCCCAGCATCCGTCGAGCTGGCCGGTGTGCGTGGCGGTGACCCACGCCCTGATCATGGACGACCGCGCGGCGGACACGGCGCTGGACGCGGCCGAGCCGTGCGCGGGCCTGTGGCCGGAGGCGGCACGGTGCGGCCTCACCGAGGCGCGGCTGAGGAAGGCCGCCGACACCTGCTTCCGGGCCGCGCTCGGGGCGCTGCCCCGCCTGGGCGTCCCCGCCGGCCTGGTCAGGGAGGTGGACGGGTTCGCCGACCGCCACGTGACGGCCGGCAGGTCCCCGGCCGCGGACCTGCTGGACCTGGCACACGAGCCGCGCCGCCCCCTGTCGGCGTGGCTGACCGAGGAGGAACCGGTGTGAACGACTTCAAGGACCGGATCGCCGCCGAGCTGCTCGCGGCCCGCGGCCGCTCGCTGGCCTACACCGACGCCGAGGACGACCTGCTGGTCAGGCAGCACTCGCCCCTGATGTCGCCGCTGGTGTGGGACCTCGCCCACGTGGGCAACTACGAGGAGCTGTGGGTGCTGCGGGAGGCCGGCGGCATCACCCCGCTCCGCCCCGAGATCGACGACCTGTACGACGCGTTCAAGCACCCGCGTGGCGACCGCCCGGGCCTCCCCATCCTGGGGCCCGCGGAGGCCCGCCGCTACATCGAGGGGGTGCGCGGCCGGGTGCTGGACGTCCTGGACGCGCTCGACCCGGACGACGCCGACCCCCTGCGCCGCGACGCCTTCGTGTTCGGCCTGGTCATCCAGCACGAGCACCAGCACGACGAGACGATGCTCGCCACCTTGCAGCTGTCGCGGGAGCCGGGTCTGGTACGCGACGGCGACCTGCCGCCCGGCAGGGCCGGATGCGACGGGGAGGTGTTCGTTCCCGCCGGGAGGTTCCTGATGGGGACCGGCACCCAGCCGTGGGCCTACGACAACGAGCGTCCGGCCCACCCGGTCGACCTGCCCGCCTACTGGATCGACCGGTTCCCCGTCGGCAACCGCGCCTACGCCGCCTTCGTCGACGACGGCGGCTACGACGACCCGCGCTGGTGGTCCCCCGAGGGGCGGCGGTGGCTGCGGGAGAGCGGCGCCTTCGCACCGCTCTTCTGGACCAGGGACGGCGGCACCTGGTGGCGGACCCGCTTCGGGCGGGACGAGCCCGTGCCCATGGACGAACCCGTCCAGCACGTGTGCTGGTACGAGGCCGACGCCTACGCCCGCTGGGCCGGCAGGAGGCTGCCCACCGAGGCCGAGTGGGAGAAGGCGTGCGGCTGGGACCCCTTGGCCGGGCGGGCGCGCAGGTACCCCTGGGGGGACGACGACCCCGGCCCCGGCCGGGCGAACCTCGGGCACCGGGCGGCGCGGCCCGCCCCGCTCGGCGCCTATCCGGCGGGGGCGAGCGTCTACGGCGCCGAGCAGATGATCGGGGAGGTGTGGGAGTGGACCTCCTCGCGCTTCCTTCCCTACCCCGGCTTCCGCAGCTTTCCCTACCGTGAGTACAGCGAGGTGTTCTTCGGCCCCGGCTACCGGGTGCTGCGCGGCGGGTCCTGGGCGGCCGACCCGGCCGCGGTCCGCACGACGTTCAGGAACTGGGACCTTCCGGTCCGCCGGCAGATCTTCTCCGGCTTCCGCTGCGCCCGCTCCGCCTCCCCGGAGCACGGCTAGATGTGCCGGCACGCCGCCTGGCTGGGCGCTCCCCGGACCCTCGCCTCACTGATCCACGAGCCGGGGCAGGGCCTGCTGCGGCAGTCCTACGCCCCGCGCCTGCAACGGCACGGCATGATCAACGCCGACGGGTTCGGGGTCGGCTGGTACGACCCCGCCCGCGCCGAGCCGGTCCGCTACCGGCGGGCGATACCGCTGTGGGCGGACGCCAACCTGCCCGCCCTCGCGCAGGTCGCCCGCTCCGGCTGCCTGCTGGCGGCCGTACGGTCGGCCAGCGACGGCATGCCGGTCGAGGAGAGCGCGACCGCGCCCTTCGCCGACGGGCCGTGGCTGCTCAGCCATAACGGCCGCGTCGCGCGCGAGGCCGTACGGGAGCTCGCCGGCGACGGTGCCCCGGAGAGCCCCTGCGACTCCGCGTGGGTCGCCGCCGCGGTGTTCCTGCGGCGGCGCGCGGGTTTGACGCTCGGCGCCGCGCTGACCGAGGTCGTCCGCCACGCGGGGGCGAAGGACCCCGAGGGGCGACTGAATCTGCTGGCCTGCGACGGGGGGTCGCTCGCCGCGACCGCCTGGGGCGACACGCTCTTCCTCATCCTCGACGACGGCGTGCTCGTGGCGAGCGAGCCGCTGGACGACCGGCCCGGCTGGCAGGCCGTACCGGATCGAAGTCTCGTTCTCGCCTCGTCCGGCGGCGTGCGCGTCCAGCCGCTGTGACCCACGGTTCCCCAGGGAGGTTCCATGACCGTCAGCCGGCAGGCCGTCCACCTGACCAGCCACCTCGACGACACCTATCTGCGCCAGGCCCTCCGGCACGACGTCCGCACGGGGCTGACCTCGACGCCCAAGTGGCTGCCGCCCAAGTGGTTCTACGACGCCGCGGGCAGCGACCTGTTCTCCCGGATCACCCGGCTGCCCGAGTACTACCCCACCCGCCGCGAGCTGTCCATCCTGCGCAGGTGGGCCACCGACATCGCCGCGCGCAGCGGCGCGGACACGCTCGTCGAGCTCGGCTCGGGGACCAGCGAGAAGACCGTCCTGCTGCTCGACGCCCTCGCCGCGACGGGGAGGCTTCGGACCTACACCCCGGTCGACGTCGACGCGGTCACCCTCGACGACGCCGCGCGGCGCACGTCCAGGCGCTATCCGGACCTGGTCGTGCGGGCGGTCTGCGCCGACTTCGAGCGCCACCTGGCGCTGCTGCCCCGGCGCGGGCGGCGGATGGTCGCCTTCCTCGGCGGCACCGTCGGCAACCTCGCCCCCTCCGCGCGCGAGGTGTTCCTCAAGGAGCTGCGCGCCACGCTCGGTCCCGGCGACACCTTCCTGCTCGGCGCCGACCTGGTCAAGGACACCCGGCGGCTGGTCGCGGCCTACAACGACGGGGCCGGGGTGACCGCCGCCTTCAACCGGAACGTCCTGCACGTGATCAACCGGGAGCTGGGCGCCGACTTCGAGCCGGAGGCCTTCGAGCACGTCGCGCTGTACAACCCGCGCCGGGACTGGATCGAGATGCGGCTGCGGGCGAGCCGCCCCATGCGCGTGTGGATCGACGCCCTCGGCCTGCCGGTCTCCTTCGCCGCCGGGGAGGAGACCCGCACCGAGATCAGCGCCAAGTTCCGTCCCGAGGGCCTGCGCCGCGAACTCGTGGCGGCCGGGTTCCTCCCGGGCCGCCACTACGTCGACCCCACGGGGGACTTCCTCCTCATTCTGGCCCACGCCTGACTCCTCGGCCCGGCCCGCGCCCGCCCCTCGGCACCGGGCCGCCGCGGAGGGCGCGTCTCCACTGTTCGGCAACCCCGGGTTCGGGGGCGGCTCCTGGATCGCCCAGCACTCCACCCTCATGGCGATCGTGGGGCCCGTCCTGCTCATCGCCGTCTTCCTGCCGCTGCCGGTACGGACGTTCGCGAAACCGGCGCGCTGACCGTCCGCCACCCGCCCCGGGCAGCACGCCGAGAATCGAAGACCGCGGAGGGGACCCCGTCAGGGGCCCGCCGAAACCCGGCGCGCGGGGCGGAACGCCCCGCGCTCACCTCCCGCCGGGAACGACGAAGCCCTGGGGCGCCACCTTCCACCTGTGGTTCTCGACCGTGACGAACCGGCTGCCCCGGATCGGGCTGTGCTCCTCATCGGGTCCGAACACCCACGGGTTCGCCGCCATCGGGTAGTGGATCGGCTCCATGGTCTTGAACGCCTGGGTCACCGACTCACGGGTGATCTCTCCCTTGATGCCCTTGAGCACCCGCACGAACAGGTCGGCCGCCATCACGGCCCCCTGGCTGAACGCCGTCCTCTTGATCGTCTTGCCGTCGACGACCTTCGCCCAGCGGTCGTTGCCCGGCAGCGTGTGGTCGGTGTACGGCTGCCACTCGGTCCCGGCGTACACCTTGACCCCCTCGGGGACGACCTCGGCGTTGGCCTCGGTGTAGGTGTGGGCGCCCATGACGAAGTCGATGTCGATCATGCCCTGGGCCTGGGCCTGGGAGAGCCAGGGGCCCGCCGTGGCGTTGTGGAGGATGGCCTGGCAGCCGGCGGCCTTGGCCGCCAGCAGGTGGGGGGTCGGGTCGCCCTCGCGGGCGGAGGTGTGCTTGACCGTGAGCCGCTTGCCGGTCAGGTCGCCCCACTCCTTGACGGCGGTGTCGACGCCGCCGCCGCTGTCGGGCAGCACGGTGTAGTACAGGCAGACCTTGTCGTGCCGCAGCGTCTCGGAGGCGTAGTAGAGCATCGCCGTGAGCAGCCTGAAGGGGCCGGGGTTGACGGGCGCGATGTTCGGGCTGGTGAAGCAGGCGAGATCCACGCCGACGGCCGGGATGGAGACGACCCCCGTTTCGCTGTAGGTCACATGGTTGACCCCGCACTCGACCGCGCTCGACGAGCCGACGAGCGCCACGACGTCCTGGGTCTCCAGCAGCTTCAGGGCAGCCTCGGAGGCGCGGCGCGGGTCCATCGCGTCGTCCTCGCTGACGAGTTCGAGTCTGCGTCCGTTGATGCCCCCCGCCCTGTTCACCTCGTCGAAGACGGCCCTGACCGCCTGGGGGACCTCGGGGGTGCGGAACAGGCCGGTGATGCCGTTGATCGAACCGACCCTGATCGGGTCGTCGGCCTCGTCGTCGCCGGAGCAGGCGGTCGCGACCAGGACCAGCGCGGTGATCATCGCGACGCCGGTGAAAGAACGCTTCATCGCTTACTTCCTTGAGCTGGGGAGGAGGGGGCGGACGGAAGGGACACGGGGGCCGCGCCGGCGTTTGGACCGTTCCCACGACTCCCGGGGGACCGGGCGGAGCCTGTCGGCGGCCCGCCCGCTTCACCCGCCTCGGGGGCGGCGTCCGCGAATCGTATCCGATCCCGTGTACACCATGAGGGACAAAACGATGTACCCAATGTTCCGAAGTGATGGCGAAATGTCCGCCCGACCGTCCCGGCCGGATGCGGTCGCGGTGGCCTTCAGGCCCCCTGGGAGACCCGCGCGGCGCGCGGCGCGTCAACGGTGGCGATCTTGTGGGCGCGGGCCACCCGCTCGATCTCCCCCGGGTCGGCGCCCCGGGCGATGAGGTCCAGCATGTGCTCGTGCTCGGCCACCGAACGACGGGCCCGGCCCGGGACGTAGATGGAGGCCGAGCGCCACATGTGGTCCAGGCGCGTCCACTCCGACTCCAGCAGGATGCCGAGGTGCCCGTCCGGGCAGTGCCGGTAGATCGAGAAGTGGAACTCGCGGTTGAGCGAGGTGAAGGACGCCGGGTCGAACGCCTCAAGCGCCTCGGCCATCCGGGCGTTGATCTCCCTCGACGCCTCGATCTGCTCCGGCGTCATGAGCGGGGCGGAGATCGCGGTGGCGTACCCCTCCAGACGGGCCAGCACGTTGAGCGAGTGCTCCACCTCGGTCTCGTCGAAGGCGGCCACGCGGGCGCCGATGTTGCGCACGACCTCGACGAGCCCCTCCGACTGGAGCCTGCGCACCGCCTCGCGCAACGGGATCGTGCTGACCCCGGTCTCCCTGGCGAGCTGGTCCATGACCAGCCGGTAGCCGGGCCCGTAGGTGCCGTCGAGAATTCGTGAACGAAGGAGTTCGTAGCTGATCTCCGCCTTCGACTCCTTGGTCGTGGCAGGCTTCTTGACGGCTCTCACCGGTGCCCCCTCACATCTCGGCCCTCGACCGGCGCCCCGAGCCGGCGGCCACCCCAGTAACGATCACTGCCCCAGGACTCCCAGGGCGGCACCGAGCATCTCGGCACCGGCGGACAGGCACGGGCGACCATCAGGATGGTGATCATTCCGTTCCACCCGCGAGATCGACGATACGCCGGATTTCCCCCACCATGATGGCGTCACCTCCCGCCGCCAAGATCGGCGGGATGCCCCGTCGGCAGGTGAGACGGGCGCGGAGCCGGGGGACGGCCCCCGGTCAGCGGAAGGGCTCCGCCCTATCGCCTTGCCCCGCCGGACTGTCGGTGCCCGGCGCCACAATGGGCGCCATGGACACCACCGGGCCCTCCAAGGCCGACGAGCCCCCCGAGGAGACCGGGGGCGCCGGGCGCGGGCACGAGGTCGCACGGACGCTGCGCGCGTTCGCGCTCCGCCTGCCCGAGTCCCGCGAAGACCACCCGTGGGGCGAGACCGTCGTCAAGGTCAACAAGAAGATCTTCCTCTTCCTCCGCGAGACGCTCTCCGGCGGGAGCCCCCCGAAGATCACGGTTAAGCTGCCCCGGTCGAACGGCCACGCACTGGCCATGGCGGGGGCCACGCCCTCAAGCCACGGTCTCGGCAGGGCGGGCTGGGTGACGATCCCGCTGACCGGCGACCCGGCGGAGACCGAGGTGCTCCTCGACTGGGTGGAGGAGAGCTACCGCGCGGTGGCGCCCAAGAGGCTCACCGCCCTGCTCGACACCACGAACACGGAAGCATCCCCGGACTAACCAGTGAGAACACCGCCGAGCGGGATGAACCCGATGTCGGCGTGGCGTTCACCCTTTCGCCGTGACGTATTGATCACAATAAGACGACTCCCCCCGAAGGCGGGTTGATCGCGGACGGATCACCTCCGATCGCCAGCCCTCCGGCGTCGTCCGCGCGCCCGTCCCCGAAAGACGGCGCGTCGCCAACGGTCGGGCAGCCGCCCGGTAGGAGGAGTACATGCGTTTGCTTATAGGAGCGGGAGCGGCAGCCGCCCTCGTGCTGGGGCCGAACGTCGCCGCCGAGGCGTCCGGACCGCGGGCCATGGGCGCCGGGTGGCTCGCCGGCGACTCCGACGACTCCGACCGCAGGCACAACGTGGACGATGTGACGTCGCTCCGCGTCCTGCCCGGCCGCCCCCGTCAGGAAACCGACCTGCGCGTGATCACCCGCTGCCCCAAGGGGTCGACCGACTCGGTCACCTTCTCCAAGGCGTTCAACGACAAGGGCGTACGGCGGCACAGCACGGCGCTGGGCATCGGCCTCAACGACGAACACTTCGGGCACGACACCGAGACCGTCACGTTCGACGCCCCGCTGGGCCCGCGCCGGGTCTGGATGAAGTGCCTGAAGGTCAAGGTGGACAAGGAGACCCGGCAGAGGACGATCGAGGTGATCAGCCGCGTCCGCACCGCGATCCTGGTGCGCAAGTACGTCCCCTGGCAGATCTGACGGATCCGGCCGCGTGCGGTCCCGGCGTCCGCGCCGGGACCGCACGCGGGCCCCTCACGGGGCAGGCTCGCGAAAGGGGGCACCGGCCGTTCAGGTGACGGCCAGCCGCCGCCGATACCGCTCTTCGCGCCAGTGCCCCTTCTCCATCACCTCGCCCAGGGCCGTGGCCGCGTCGTAGACGTCCGTGAAACGGAGGTACAGCGGGGCGAAACCGAAACGGAGGGTGTCCGGCGCCCGGAAGTCGCCCAGGACGCCCAGGTCGGCCAGCGCGCGCACGATGGGATAGCCCTCGGGGTGGGTCAGGCTGACCTGGCTTCCCCGCCTCCCGGCGTCCCGCGAGGAGAGCAGCCCAAGGCCGTACGACGCGCCGAACCCGTCGACCAGGTCGATGAAGAGCGACGTCAGCGCCACGCTCTTGTCCCGGACGGCGCCCAGGTCCACCCGCTCCCAGATGTCCAGCGCGGCGTGAAGCGGGGCGAAGGAGAGCACGTGCGGGGTGCCGACGGTGAAGCGCCGGATGCCCTCGGCGGGACGGTAGCCGGGCTCGAACGCGAACGGCGCCGCATGGCCGCACCACCCGGTCAGCAGGTGCTCGGCCTCGGCCTGATGGCGGGGGTGGACGTAGACGAAGGCCGGGGAGCCGGGGCCGCCGTTGAGGTACTTGTAGGTGCATCCGACCGCGAAGTCGGCCCGCGACATGTCCACCGGGAAGGCGCCCACGCTGTGGCACAGGTCCCAGATCATCAGCGCGCCCGCCGCCTGGACCCGCGCGGTGACCTCGGCGGTGTCGTGGCGGTCGCCGGTACGGTAGTCGACCTCCGACATCAGCACGCACGCCACGTCGTCGTCCAGCGTCGCGTCGAGGTCTTCGAGGCGGCGGACCTCGTAGCCGTCCAGCGCCCTGACCAGCCCCTCGACCATGTAGCGGTCGGTCGGGAAGTTGGCCGGGTCGGAGACGACCACCCGCCGTCCCGGGCGCAGGCCGAGGGCGGCCGAGACGGCCTTGACGATCGCGATCGAGGTGCTCTCCCCGACCGCGATCTGACCGGGACCGACGCCGATCAGCGGGGCCAGGCGGTCTCCGGTGGTCAGCGGGAGATCGAACCAGCCGGAGGCGTTCCAGCCTCCGACCAGCCGGTCGCTCCACTCACCCATGACCCGCGCGACCGCCGCCGCGACGGTCTTCGGCGGCGCCCCGAGCGAGTTGCCCGTCAGGTAGATCGTCCCCTCGGGCAGGGCGAACTCGTCCCTGAAGTGCCCGAGGGGGTCGGCGGCGTCGAGGGCGGCGCACTCCGCGCGGCTGATGGTCATGAGTCACCTCCGGGTGAGGGCCTTACCATGCCCCCTCATCATCCGGCATCGGCGCCGGACGGAACAGCCCGGGTCACGCCCCCTTCCCCGCTCGCGCCAGGTCCAGCGCGATGTCCACGATCATGTCCTCCTGCCCGCCGACCATCCGGCGCCGCCCCGCCTCGGTCAGGATGGCCCGGGTGCCGACCCCGTAACGTGCCGAGGCCGCCTCGGCGTGGCGCAGGAAGCTGGAGTAGACGCCGGCGTAGCCGAGCGTCAGCGTCTCCCGGTCCACCCGCACCGGCCGGTCCTGCAACGGCCTGATCAGGTCGTCGGCCGCGTCCATCAGGGCGTTCAGGTCGCACCCGTGCTCCCAGCCCATCAGGTCGGCCACCGCGACGAACGCCTCGATCGGGCAGTTGCCCGCGCCCGCGCCCATCCCGGCCAGGGAGGCGTCCACCCGGAAGGTGCCGTTCTCCACCGCCACCACCGAGTTGGCCACCCCCAGCCCCAGGTTGTGATGGGCGTGCACACCGATCTCGGTGCCCTCGTCGAGCACCGCCCGGTAAGCCCTGACCCGCTCCCGCATGCCGTCCATGGTCAGCCTGCCGCCGGAGTCGGTCACATAGACGCAGTGCGCGCCGTAGGACTCCATGAGCTTGGCCTGCCGCGCCAGCTCGGCGGACGGCGCCATGTGGGACATCATCAGAAACCCCGCCACGTCCATGCCCAGCTCGCGGGCGGTGGCGATGTGCTGGGCGGAGATGTCGGCCTCGGTGCAGTGCGTGGCGACCCGTACCGAGGTCACGCCGAGCGCGTGGGCCCGCCGCAGGTCGCGGACGGTGCCGATCCCGGGAAGCAGCAGCGTGGTCAGCCGCGCCCGCCGTACGGCCCCCGCGACCGCCTCGATCCACTCGTCGTCGGAGTGCGCGCCCGCGCCGTAGGTGAAACTGCCGCCGGCCAGGCCGTCCCCGTGGGCGATCTCGATGGCCGCCACCCCCGCGGCGTCCAGCGCCGCGGCGATCCCGGCGGCCTGGGCGGTGGTGTAGCGGTGCCGGACGGCGTGCATGCCGTCCCGCAGCGTCACGTCCTGAACGTAGACCCTCACGCCCCCACCTCCATCGGCGTCTCCGCCAGCCGCTCGGCGGTACGCAGGGCGGCCGAGGTCATGATGTCCAGGTTGCCGGCGTAGGAGGGCAGGTAGTGGGCCGCGCCCTCCACCTCCAGGAAGACGCTCACCTTGACGCCGCCGTCCCGCTCCCCGGTCGGCAGCGGCTCCCCTGCCGGAATCCGGTCGAACTGCACGTCCTGCTTGAGGCGGTACCCGGGAACGTAGCCGCGGACCCGCTCCGCCATCTCCCTGACGGCCCGCTCCACCTCGGCCTCGTCGCAGTCGCCGACGAGGCAGTAGACCGTGTCCCGCATGATCAACGGCGGCTCGGCCGGGTTGAGCACGATGATCGCCTTACCGGCGGCGGCCCCGCCCACCTCCTCGATCGCCCGCGCGGTCGTCTCGGTGAACTCGTCGATGTTGGCGCGGGTGCCGGGCCCGGCGGACCGGGAGGAGATCGAGGCGACGATCTCGGCGTAGCGCACCGGCGTCCGGGAGGCCACGGCCGCCACGATCGGGATCGTCGCCTGCCCACCGCAGGTGACCATGTTGAGGTTCGGCGCGCCGAGATGGGCGTCCAGGTTCACCGGCGGCACCACGTACGGCCCGACGGCGGCGGGGGTCAGGTCGATCACCCGCTTGCCGTGCGCCCGCAGCACCCGGTCGTTGTGCCGGTGCGCCCCGGCCGAGGTCGCGTCGAGCACGATGTCCGTCTCCGCGAAGCCGGGCAGCGCCACCAGCCCCTCCACCCCCTCGTGAGTGGTCGCCACCCCGCGCCGCCGGGCGCGGGCGAGACCGTCGGAGCCGGGATCGATGCCCGCCATCGCGACGACCTCGACCCGCTTCGACAGCAGCGCCTTGAACATCAGGTCGGTGCCGATGTTCCCGGAGCCGATGATCGCGATCTTCGCCGGCCCCGCGCCCCCTCCCGTCCGGGCCACGCCGATTCCATCCGCATTCATGAGAAGACCGCCCTTACCGATCCGACACCGTTGATGTGGGCCTCGAACACATCCCCCGCCGCGACGGGGACCATCGGCCCGAGCGCCCCCGTCAGCACGATGTCCCCGGCACGCAGCGGGAAGTCCCCGCCGCCCAACGCGTCGGCCAGCCAGACGGCGGCGTTGAGCGGGTGCCCCAGGCAGGCCGTGCCCGTGCCGGTGGAGACCTCCCGGCCGCGCAGGTTCATGGTCATCCCGGCCAGGCGCAGATCCAGGCCGTACAGGCCGACCGGCGTGTTACCCAGGACGAACGCCCCGCTGGAGGCGTTGTCGGCGACGGTGTCCACGAGCGTGATGTCCCACCCCGCGACCCGGCTGTCCACGATCTCGATCGCCGGTAGCGCGAAGTCCGTCGCCCGGATGACATCGGCCACCGTGAACGGGCCGCCCACCAGGTCTCCTTTGAGAACCAGGGCGACCTCGGCCTCGGCCCTGGGCTGCAGGAAACGGCCGGCCGGAACGGGCAGGCCGTCCAGGCAGGCCATGTCCGCGAACAGCATGCCGAAGTCCGGGCGGTCCACGCCGAGCTGGCGCTGGACCGCCGGGGAGGTCAGGCCGATCTTCCGTCCGACCGGCCGCCGCCCCTCCTCCAGCGCCCGCCTGGTGTTGATCTCCTGTACGGCGTAGCCGGCCTCGGCCGTCCCGGCGGGCAGCAGGTCCCGCACCGGCGCGCAGGGTTCGCCCTCGCGCGCCGCCTCCCGCAGCCGGTCGGCCGCCTCGGTGAACGCGTCGACGGCCTCGCTCCGCTCAGTCATCCCCTGGGCTCCAGCCTGATCGTGATCGTGGTGGGTTCGGAGGGGACGGCCGGGTCCGCCTGGCGGACCTCGCGGACCCGCCGGCCGGTCACCGGACCGCGGGCGGCGAACGTCGCGCCCTCGGCGACCGGCACCGCGCCGATGAAGTGGGTCACCAGGTCGGACACGGTCTCTCCTCGCACCAGGGCCATCGCCGGCCACCGCACGGCTCCGGCCATCACCTACGGGTATAGGCCGTATGCCCGCCATGGACAACAATGTGTTCCGTGAAACGGAACCCCGACCGCCTCTCCGTGCTGGAGAAGTCCTGGCTCGTGCTCGACGCCTTCCGCCCCACGGGAGGCCCGCTGCGCCTGATCGAGGTCGCCTCGCGCTGCCACCTTCCCAAGACCACGGCCTTCCGCCTCCTCACCGAGCTCACCGCGATCGGCGCCATCACCCGCCGCGACGACGGCTACTACCTCGGCCGCCGCCTGTTCGAACTCGGATGCATCGTGCCTCTGGAACGCGATCTCAGACACGCGGCGCTGCCCTTCATGCACGATCTCTACGAGGCCACCCACGAGACCGTGCACCTGGGCGTCCGCGACGGCCTCGACGTCGTCTACGTCGAGAAGATCCGCGGCCAGGAGGCGTTCGCCCTGCCCTCCCGCGTCGGCGGGCGCCTTCCGCTGACCTGCACCGGCCTCGGCAAGGCCCTGCTCGCCTACTCCGGCCCCGACCTGATCGCCGAGACCCTCAGCCGCCCCCTGCGCCGCCTGACCCCCCACTCGATCGTGGACCCCCGGCGCCTTGAGGAGGCCATCGGCCAGATCCAGGTCTCCGGCCTGGCCTACGAGCGCGAGGAGGCTCAGCTCGGGGGCGCCTGCATCGCCGCCCCGGTGTTCGGCGACGGCGTCGCGGTGGCCGCCCTGTCGGTCTCCGTCCCCCTGGCCCGATTCCAGCCCACCCGCCTGGCACCCGTCGTCAAGGCCGCCGCCCTCGGCATCTCCCGCGCCCTCATCCGGGGCCTCTGACCTTTCCCGATGAAGGATAACGATCCCGGCAATCGCGCGGGCACACCATGTCACGATCGGTTGATATGGCAGTATGCGCCTGCCATTCCGGCTCCGCCACCGGCACGCCGAGCCTGCTGGCCCCACCCCGGTCATCCCGG
Source organism: Streptosporangium violaceochromogenes (assembly GCF_014654615.1). Classification (GTDB taxonomy): domain Bacteria; phylum Actinomycetota; class Actinomycetes; order Streptosporangiales; family Streptosporangiaceae; genus Streptosporangium; species Streptosporangium violaceochromogenes. Next base: position 214,750 of record NZ_BNBB01000010.1, read on the forward strand.
CTGTCTCGGTTGTCTCGGTTGTCCCGGTTACCTCCGTCGACCCGGCGTCGCCCGCGCCGGTCAAGGCCCCCCTGCTGCGTGAGCCACGACCGGCCGCATGGTGGATCATCCCCGCCGCGCTGCTGGTCGGCGGCACCGTAACCGCCGTGGCCTGGTGGCTGCTCAGCGGCCTGCCCCCGCTGTCGAAGGCGGCCGAGGAGGTGAACGCGCGGCAGGGCGCGCTACAGATCGCGCTGACCTCCGGAGCCGGGGTCGGTGCCGCCATCATGGTGATGCTCGCCTTCCGGCGTCAGCGCCACCAGGAACAGGCGGCCCTGGTCACCAGCCTGCACGCCGACCGCGCGGCCGGGCAGGCCGACCGCGCCGCCGTACTGGCCGAGCGGGTGGCCGAGCACAACCGGCAGGACGCCACCGAGCGCCGGGTCACCGAGCTGTACACCAAGGCCGTCGAACAGCTCGGCAACGGCAAGGCCGCCGTCCGGCTGGGCGGGCTGTACGCGCTGGAGCGCCTGGCCCAGAGCAACCCCGAGCACCGGCAGACGATCGTGAACGTGATCTGCGCCTACCTGCGCATGCCCTACGCTCCACCGGCCCCGCCCTCACCGGTCAATCCGGTCAATCCGGTTCAGGAGCGTGCCGAGGCCATGCGTGAGGCCCGCCGGCGTTACCGATCCCTGCGCGCCGCCCGGGGCCGGCCCCTTCCCGTCGCTCTTCTCCTCCCCTCCGGCGGCCCCCCCGCCGAAGACACCGAGGAGGAACGGCAGGTCCGGCTGACCGCTCAGCGCATCCTGGCCGACCATCTGCGTGACGAAGACCTCCCCGCCGGGCAGGACCGGGAGACGTCCGCCGGCCCGAAGTTCTGGGAGGGCATGCGCCTCGACCTCACCGGCGCCGCCCTCATCGACCTCGACCTCACCCGCTGCCGCGTCACCGCCGCCCGGTTCAGCGGGGCGACGTTCACGGGGAAATCGCGTTTCGACGAGGCGACCTTCGCCGAGGACGCCTGCTTCGAACTGGCGACCTTCACCAAGCACGTCCGGTTCGACGGGGCGACCTTCACCTCCGCCGCCCGGTTCGACGAGACCACCTTCATGGAAGACGTCCAGTTCGACGGAACCGTCTTCAACGGCGACGCCGGATTCGAGCTGGCGACCTTCACCGGCAACGCCTGGTTCGACGGGGCGACCTTCACCTCCGCCGCCCGGTTCGACAGAACCGTCTTCATGAGCACCGTCCAGTTCGACGGAACCGTCTTCAACGGCGACGCCGGATTCGGCAGATCCACCTTCGGAGGAGACGCCTGGTTCGACGAGACCACCTTCACGGGAGACGCCCAGTTCGACCTGGCGAACTTCACCGGCGACGCCTGGTTCGGCAAGGCGGTCTTCACCGGCGACACGTGGTTCGGCGGGGCGTCCTTCGCCCGATATGTTCAGTTCGCCGGAGCGACCTTCACCAAGTACGCCCCCCTCAGCCTGGCGACCTTCATCACATACGCCGGCCTCAACCTGGCGACCTTCACCACGCTCCCCCGGTTCGACCCGGTGACCCTCGCCAAGTACCTCGGGTTCGGCGGTCCGGCCGTCACCAGGGGCGCCCAGTTGTTCGGAGACACACAGTTGTTCGGAGAACCACCCGCGAAGCGACGGAAGGATCCGGCCTGACGAGCCGCCCGGCCGATGTCAGAACGGCATCCCCATGCGGCGCGTGAGGCTGCGCAGGGGGGAGGAGACACGGCGCTGGGCGTCCAGCAGCCGTGTGACCGTTTCGCGCGCCATCGGGTGATAGCGCGTCCGCTGCGCCGCGATCCTCTCCGCCCGCAGCACGCACTCCAGGGCCCTGTCCCATTTGCCCTCCCACAGCCAGGCGCGGGACAGGTCGATGAAGTGGTGCGAGGTGCGCTCGGCCGGCAGGGACGGCGGCAGGACCAGGTCGGTCCCCCGCCGGATCGCCTCATCGGCGTCTCCCAGCTCGACCGCGACGGCGACCTCGTGGATCGCGACGTTGGCCGGACCGAACAACAGGTCGTAGTCGGTGGTGTCGTGGCGGACCCTGCCGGCGACCTCACGCGCCTGGCCCATGTGCTCCCAGGCGACCTCCGGCCGGTTGGCGCGCGCGGCCAGGATCGCGGCCCGCAGGTGGAGCGCGCCGTACACGCTGAGCAGGGGCCGGTGGTCCCTCAGCTCGGCCGCAAGGCGCCGCCGGGTCCTCTCCAGCAGGCTCAGGCCACCGTCGTAGGCGCCGGAGGCCATGAACACCGTGCTGCGCCGCAGATCGGCGACGGCCGGCAGCAGCGGGTCTCCCGCCCGCGCGCACGCCCACGCCACGCGCTCGACGGCGACGTGGAACAGGTCGAGATAACCCAGCTTGTAGGCCATGGAGTCGGCGGCGCTGTAGGCCGACGCCAGGAGACGGAACGCCCCGGCGCGCTCACGGCCCCGGGCCCGGTGGGTGTGAACGACGAGTTCGCCGATCAGGGCGGGAAGCATCGTCCCGAGCTCGACGTAGCGCGCCCCCTGCCGGAGACGGGTCGCCTGCCCGGTGGCGGCGCGGAGGTCGGGCAGGGAGCGGGCGGGAACGTCGAGCTCCGGCGGAATGTCCCAGTGCGCCAGCGCCTGGCGGATCTGGTGGATGGTCGCGTGGATCCGGTCGGTGCCGGCCGTACCGCCTCGGTACGGCTGGCCGGTCAGCTCGGTGACCTCGACGCGCAGCACCCGGGCGACGGCTCCGACGAGGGAGGGGGAGGCGGGTTTGTGGCCTCCCTCGACCTGGGCGATCAGGCTTCTGGAGCACGGTGTGTGGTCGGCGAGTTCGCGTTGCGTCAGTCCGCGTAATTTGCGGGCCCGTGCAATACGGTGTCCGATCGTGTCGTCGTCGGGCGAAAAAATATTACCGTGCATATGGCCTCGTGCCTCGTGGTGTCTCGACGGTCTTAAGAGTAGGCACGAGGTCTTCCCCGCGTCAGAAGATGTTCTTAAGACGGAGGTGATTCCCCCTGAATGGAAAATCCTCAAGAATGTGAAATTCTTTCGGAATCGACGGGGGAATGCGGGGGCGCCGGCGAACGCCGTACCGGCGGCCCCCGGCGGTCACGGCCGCGGCCGGCCTGATCGCGGTCGCGACGGCCAGGCCAGGCCAGGTGCGATGCTGCGGCTGCGGCTGCGGCTGCGGCTGCGGCTGCGGCTGCGGCTGCGGAAAAGGACGAGTAAACCGGACAGAGGTGGGCTAGCCTTTCCATGACATTGGCCGCGTCCCCGGAGGTAACGATGCAGCAGAGCAAGGTCACGGTCACCGTTTCGACGCGAGGGCGTGCCCGCTAAACAGCAGGCCGGCGCTTCTCGCCTCGAAGCGGTCTCCGTTCTTCCATGACCGCTTCCTTTACCGAGGAGCTCTGTTTTCAGGGCCGAAGCGTTCTCACGTCGTGAGACCGAGTAGCTGAAGACCGTCTGCGGGGTGGCTGC
>NZ_BNBB01000011.1 GCF_014654615.1 Streptosporangium violaceochromogenes
GTCCAGGGCCAGGGGAAGGGTGTCGCGGACGGTGCGGGGAAGGGTGCGATCGGCTCCATTGGGGGATGTGGGGGCGGATGGGTGGGCGTGGTCGGTCACTGTGCCTCCTTCCTGGGGCGGGGGGTGAGGACGTCGGCGTGCAGCCGGTAGGCGTCGGTGTAGGGGTCCTTGGAGAGGCGGAGGTTGACCAGCAGGAAGCACGGCGGGGTTTCGGCGTTCTCCAGGTCCAGCAGCCCGGAGGCCCGCAGTTCGGCGAAGGTGCCGTGAACGACGACTCGCATCACGCCACCCCCGGCAGCGGGAGCGTGTCGGTGGTGAAGGCGGCGGTCATCGCCTGGATGTCGGTGTCGCAGACGTAGGCGGCCCGCACTCGGATCGGGTCGGGGCTGGTCTCCAGGCGGACGTAGGCGATGCCCGCGCCCCGTTCCGGCTGGGGGGAAATGAGGTCGGCCAGGGCTCCCCGGTCCCGGGCGCCGTCACCCAGGACCATGTCGACCTGTTCCGACTCGTCCAGGCGGAGGGCGATCTTGTCGGGGAACAGGTCGCGGATGGTCAGCACGTCCTTGCGCGGGTCCTGGAGGGCCGCCAGCACCCCGACGCCGACCGCCCGGCCTTGGGTGGTGAGGGTGGCCAGAGCGGCGATGGTGCGCACCCGTAACCCCTTGTCCGGTTGGTAGGCGGTCAGGAACGCCACCTCGTCCACCACGACCAGGACGAACGGGTCCTCAGGCGTGGGGGTGTGGGTGCGTCGGACTCCGGCGAAGCGGGCCGCGCGTTCCTGCATGACCTTCACCGCGGCTTCCAGCAGGGCGACGCAGCCTTCCGGGGTCGCGGCGTACCGGTCGCCGAACAGGCCCCGCCCGAAGGACAGCTCCATGAGCTTGGGGTCCAGCGCCCAGATCTGGGCCAGTCCGGCGCGGGCGGCGGGCAGCAGGCCCCGGATGGTCGACCAGATGATCGAGCCCTTGCCCGCCCCCGTCGCCCCGGCCACCAGGACGTGAGTGCCGTGGACTTTGAGCTTCCACGGGGTGCCGTCCTCGCACCGGCCGATCTCCACCGGCCCCACCGACGCCTCCACCGGGACAGGCAGGGCGGGCAGCGGGGTGGCCAGGGGGTCGCGGCGGGGGAAGGTCAGCAGCAGCCGGCCCGACCGGGCCACCGTCACCCGGCAGGAGGCGGCGCCGAAGCCGTGCGCGAGCTGCTCGGTCCGCTCGGCCCAGTCGGAGGCGGCTTGGCCGGTCAGGAGTTTGACGGTGACCTGATCGGCCCAGGAGGTGCAGGCCACACCGAGGAGGCGGGGCAGGTAGTCGCGCCCGCCGAGGTGGCGCCCCAGGCCGGAGACGATCATCACCGGCTGCCAGTGCCGCCGGTAGACCCACGCCAGCCGCCAGAAGGCCAGCAGCCGCCACCCCGCCAGGCGCAGGAACGAGATCCGATCGACCAGCCCCCAGACGGCCGGGACGGCGACCAGCAGGGCGACGGCGCCGAGCGCCCACGGCCAGCCGTAGACGGTCCAGATCACCCCGGGCGCCGCGACGGCGGCCGAGGCGACGGGGTGACGCCACAGCGTCCGCATCAGTCCGGCGACCATGCGGCCGGTGAGGATCAGGATCGTAAGGACGGCCGGGGTGGTGACGACGGCCGGGCGGAACACCACGGCAGTGTCGGGGGTGGTGGAGACGAGACGCTGCGCCTCATCCCCGGGCAGTTTCTTGAACATTAGACTCGGTCCTCTTCCTTGAATGTCGTGTGAGAGGGAGATGTGAGGGGCCGCCGGAAGCTGCAACTTCTGGCGGCCCCGCCTTGCGTGGTCAGGCCGCGAGGTCTTTGCCGGCCGCCTCCTTGGCCGAGGCCGGGGAGGTGGACTTCGCCGAAGTCGTCGCGGTGGTACGGGGTGCGCGCATGGCGCGGACCTTGATGGAGTAGGCGAGGCGTCCGGCGCCGTTGACGTAGGGGGTGACGGTGACGTGGTCGAACTCGACCGGGGTGAACGGGGAGTCGGGCAGCGGGGGCGGGGGGACCGGCTGAACGTGGGTGAGGATCTTGACGGCGACGGTCTTGCCGGCGGCCTTGACGGTGGGGTCGGCGTCCATGACGGCGACCTGCCACACCGGGTCTCCGGTGGTCTTGTCGCGGGACTGGACGAACCGGCCGCCTGTTGAGGCGTCGAAGTCCTTGACCGGCTCGACCTGTCCGACGACGTAGCAGCCGTGCGGGAAGACCTGGTCGAAGGTGACGGGGATGGGTCCTTGCAGAGCCATGACGGCGTTCTCCTCTGTTATCTGTTAGGCACTTAACCTGTCATGTGGTTCGAGAATAAGAGAGCCCGCTTGGTAGGTCAAGTACCTAAGCGGGCTCGTGGGTCACGGTGAGACTCCCCTACCCGATCGGGTAGGCGTCCTCCAGCTCATGCCGGTCGGCCGGAAGCAAAACCTCCGCCACCGCCAATGCCTGGCCGGAGGCGTCCCGGACCGCCCCGTAGACGGCCAGCAGCGGCGTGTTCCTCGGCATACCGAGCTGTTTGGCCTCCTGGGGGGTGGGCATGCGGGCGGTGATCTGCTCCACCACGTGGTCGAACCGCACCCCCTTACGCCCCTGGAGGTGATCCCGCAGTCCTTGGGGCAGGGGGGTGGCGCTGGTCAGATCGGTGCCCTCGGTCAGTTCCAGCGGCACCCACACCGAGACGATCTCGGCCGCCTCCCCGTCCCGGCCCACCAGGCGCCGGCGCAGAAACGCCTTGCCCTTCGGCTCCAGGCCGAGCAGGGCCGCAACCCGGTGAGGGGCGGGCGTGGCGGCGGCCTCGACGACCTCCCCGGCCGTCTCGCTTTCCGGGGCGGTTAGGTACGCCTGCCCGGGGCGGGGTCGTTCGGCCGTGGCCACGGCGGGGCGTCCGCGCACGAAGCGGCCCTTGCCCTGCTGGGAGGCGATCCACCCCTGTTCGCGCAGCACTCGCAGGGCGGCGACCACGGTGGGGCGGGAGACGCCGAACTCGCCGATGAGCTGGGCCTCGCTGGGCAGCAGGGAGCCGGGCGGGTAGGTCCCGGACTCGATGCGCCGTTGCAGCGCCTGGACAAGCTGCGCGTATTTCGGCGGTACGGACTCTAGCGACATAACGACCGTCCATCACCCAACAGGTTGTTTTACCAAGCTAGAGCGTATCTTGGCTTCCCCCTCATGTCACGCCCCCGCAGACGAGGAGGGCCGGAGGGAGAAGACAGGAGGAGAGGGGAGGGGAGAGGGGGTGGTCCCGGCAGGCAGGGCCCGGGGGGGAAGGACATGCGATACCGGGGGCCGCATGGTGGGCTTCAACTGCCTGCCGGGACGATGGGAGGCGCGGCGGGGCGGGGGCAACACTCCCCGGCCCCCTCCAGTACCGAGGGGAACCCCACCCCGCCGCGCCGGTCTACCGGCCGACGTGGGCGGCCAGGATCTGGGCGGCGCCTTCCAGGTCGCTCACCGGGTGGCGCCGCTCGGCGGACTGCCAGGAGAAGTAGGCGCCGCCGTAGCCGACGAACACCCACACCGGCCACCCCACCCCGGCCGGGACGATCATCAACGCCGTGCCGTTGTCACGCAGCTCGGCCCGCACCCCCCGCCGCAGCAGCGCATCCTGCAGCAGCGCGAGCAAGAGGGCTTCGCTCTGCTGTTCCTGGGGCTGTTCGTCGGGGGCGGTCTGCGGGGGAACAGTAGGGGTTGGGGGAGGTGGGATCACCTCGCGCTCCTTTCGGCCCGGCCGCTTGCGAGGCAGTCGAGACATTCCTGATCTCCGTACGTCTGGGGGTCCCCGCCGCTCTCGCCGATGAGGAGAGCACGGCAGGAACGGCGCACTTTGCCTCCCCGCCCCCGGCACGAGGGGCAGGGCACTTCTTCGCTGGACGTCTGTGGCCGGGTCACCGTCGCCATCTCCTCGAATTCACTCCGCGCTCCCTACGGCGGAAGGCGGGCTGACGTACCGTGGTTGCTTGATGACAAGTCCACCGGCAATCGGAGCGCGACGGGACCCCTGCACAGTCCCCTCTCCGCTCCCCTCTTGACTCCCCCCGCCGAGAGGAAAGTGATAGATGCCCAAGAAGGCACCGAACGCCCTGCTACGGGCATGGCGCAACACCAACAGCCTCACCCGGCTTGAGGTGGCCGACCAGGTCAACGCCACCCCGACCGGTGTCTCCGAACGCCTTGCCTGTGACGAGGAACGAGTCCGCCGGTGGGAGACCGGAGAGGTCAGATGGCCCAGTACCTTCTACCGTCTGGCCCTCACTCAGCTCACCGGCCTGACTCCTGAACAGCTCGGCTTCTCCCGCCCCGTACGCGACCAGCCCGTCACAACACCTACAGTCCCGGCCGATGCTCCCCAGGCTTCTCAGGCTCCCGGCCACGCGGGCGGTGCCGACCGGGCAGTGGAGGAGGCCGAACTACGGCTCGCCACCGATCAGCACATCACCGCCGCCCTGGACTGGCTTGACCGGCAGGCCGGATGGGAGCCCGGCAACAGCCGGCGAAAAGTCGCCTCCCGCCTGGTCGGCCTGGACTCCCGGCGGCTGCGCGACCACGCTCAGGCCCGAAGCCGCATCGGGCGCGACCAGATCGCCGAAGCCCTCACCGCCTACTACGCCCCCGCAGCCGGTGACGCCGAACTGCGCACCCACCGGGTCCGCGGTGACGGCGACCTGATCACAACCAGCCTCGCGACGAAACCGAACTGGCTCGGCCTGGACTTTCCGCTGGGAACCGGTGCCGACGACTTCACCCTCACCGAGACGACCGGCCCCGCCGTGCCCATGGACCAGCCGCACACTGAGGCCGCCGTCACGGCGCTGGCGGAGTCGCTCACCGCCGGCAGGCGCATCGTCAACGCCCCGCTGTACCGGATGACCACAATCGACATCGGCGCCGGACGGCTCGGCGGCGGTTTCGGCATCTCCGAGTTCGTCCACTACGCCCTGACCATGGACCTGTTGGAGAAGGAACTCCTGGACGCACTGGCCGACGGCCGCCCGATCCGCCCCGGCGAGCTTCCGCTTCGTGACCACTACCTGCCCGACCTGGAAACCGTGGCCAACCCCGCCGGACGGCTGTGCGCCGGAGGCCCCCTGGCCCTGTGCGCGATCGCCCGCCCCGGAGTCAGAGCCCGCAAAGGACGCCCGGACTACCTCATCCTGGTTCAGGAACGCTCCGGCAACGTCCTTAACGCCGCCCGGAAACTCGCCGTCATCCCCAAGGCGTTCCACGGGCCGATGGCCGACTTCGGCGAGGACGTCTCCATCCCGGCGACCATCGAACGCGAGATGGAAGAGGAACTCTTCGGCCGCGACGAGGTCGACTCCACCTTCGGTAATCAGCGCCACGCCGACCCGATGCACCCCAGCCGATTGTCCGAACCCATGGCCTGGCTGACACAGCACCCGGATCATTGGCGGATGGAATGCACCGGGTTCGGGTTCAACCTCGTCAGCGGCAACTTCGAGTTCGCCTCACTCCTCGTCATCGACGACGAGGAGTGGTGGACCCGCTTCGGCGGCCACATCGCGGCCAACTGGGAATCCAGCGGCCTACGACGCTACTCCACCCTCGATGCCCACCTCATCGCCGCACTGATGCGCGATCCCGCCTGGAGCAACGAAGGACTGTTCGCCCTCTCCGAGGGCCTGCGGCGGCTCAGCCGCACCGGCGGCGACCGCGTCGACCTCCCGGCCATCGAAGTGGAGCTGTGAAACCGTGGCCGACAACTGGTACACCGGCAACGCGACCGACGACGCCGACCAACACCGCGGCTGGCTCATGGGCCACTTCATCGACCCGCAGGCCGGAGGCGTCCGCTCCACCGACGCCCTCGAAGTGAAATGGGGCATCCACCCCGCCGGACAGCAACGCCCCGAATGGACCGCCGACGACCAGCGCACTACCCTTCTCCTGCTGATCCAGGGCCGCTTCCGCCTCGACCTCACCCTGGGCAGCACCACTCTGGAACGCCAAGGCGACTACGTCGTGTGGGGCCCCGGCATCGACCACTCCTGGCAGGCCGAGCAAGACTCCACCGTCCTGACCATCCGCTGGCCCTCCATACCATCCGCGTAGAGCGACCGACCGGCACCCAAACGCAACGGCTTACACTGCCGAATTGTTCTCATGGGTATCAAGCGCGGCGGCGCGGCGCGCCGCCGCACGGCCCGCCGCCCGAACGCCGCCCGAGCGTGCGGCGTGGGCGCCGGTCTCGGCCGGCGGCGGGACCACGGGCCGCCCACCGCACCACCTGCTCGCCGCACTCGCCTGTCAGCCGCCGCACTGGGGCCATGCCGCCGCCTGGGGTGAAAACGATAGGGCAGTCGATAGTTTTCTTCTCAGGGTGCCCGACGATCGCGTCGGCGGCCACTCCGGACCGACTTGATGCACCCCGCCCATCGGATATCTCAGCCCCGGCTCACCGTTCATCCCGAGCAGCCGTCAGATTGTCCCGCACGGTCACAATGAGCGGATGCTCCTTGCTCAGAACGCGGGCACAGTCGGTGAGGGTTTGTTCGAACAGCGGGATGGCTCTCCCCAGATCTCCCGCCGATTGGTAGGCGCCGGCGAGGTTGTTGCGGCTTTGCAGGGTGTCGGGGTGGTCGGCGCCCAGGACCCGGATGGAGTCGGTGAGGGTCTGCTCCAACAGCGGAACGGCCCGCCCCAGATCCCCCGCCGACAGGTAGGCGCCGGCGAGGTTGTTGCGGCTTTGCAGGGTGTCGGGGTGGTCGGCGCCCAGGACCCGGATGGAGTCGGTGAGGGTCTGCTCCAACAGCGGAACGGCCCGCCCCAGATCCCCCGCCGACAGGTAGGCGTAGGCGAGGTTGTTGCGGCTGGCCAGGGCGTTGGGGTGGTCGGCGCCCAGGACCCGGATGGAGTCGGTGAGGGTCTGCTCCAACAGCGGAACGGCCCGCCCCAGATCCCCCGCCGATCGGTAGGCGCCGGCGAGGTTGTTGCGGCTTTGCAGGGTGTCGGGGTGGTCGGCGCCCAAGACCCGCGTCCGGTCGGTGAGGGTTTGTTCGAACAGCGGAACGGCCCGCCCCAGATCCCCCGCCGATCGGTAGGCGCCGGCGAGGTTGTTGCGGCTTTGCAGGGTGTCGGGGTGGTCGGCGCCCAAGACCCGCGTCCGGTCGGTGAGGGTTTGTTCGAACAGCGGAACGGCCCGCCCCAGATCCCCCGCCGATCGGTAGGCGCCGGCGAGGTTGTTGCGGCTTTGCAGGGTGTCGGGGTGGTCGGCGCCCAAGACCCGGATGGAGTCGGTGAGGGTCTGCTCCAACAGCGGAACGGCCCGCCCCAGATCCCCCGCCGACAGGTAGGCGTAGGCGAGGTTGTTGCGGCTGGCCAGGGCGTTGGGGTGGTCGGCGCCCAGGACCCGGATGGAGTCGGTGAGGGTCTGCTCCAACAGCGGAACGGCCCGCCCCAGATCCCCCGCCGACAGGTAGGCGTAGGCGAGGTTGTTGCGGCTGGCCAAGGTGTCGGGGTGGTCGGCGCCCAGGACCCGGATGGAGTCGGTGAGGGTCTGCTCCAACAGCGGAACGGCCCGCCCCAGATCCCCCGCCGACCGGTAGGCGCCGGCGAGGTTGTTGCGGCTGGCCAAGGTGTCGGGGTGGTCGGCGCCCAGGACCCGGATGGAGTCGGTGAGGGTCTGCTCCAACAGCGGAACGGCCCGCCCCAGATCCCCCGCCGACCGGTAGGCGTAGGCGAGGTTGTTGCGGCTGGCCAGGGCGTTGGGGTGGTCGGCGCCCAGGACCCGGATGGAGTCGGTGAGGGTCTGTTCGAACAGCGGGATGGCCCGCCCCAGATCGCCTGCGGCTTCCAAGTACTGTCCCGCCTGGTTCTGCAGGCCCAGAACCGTTGTGATCGGCGATGCGGAGCCAGTGGACTCCAGGGTCCGGGCGTGCAGGTGCAAGGTCGTGGCCTGGTCGATGAGCGCCTCACGGTCCAGCCGGTCCCGCACCACCCGGTGGATCGGTGGCCCGCACGCCTGAACCCAGGCCGCTGCCGCGCCGACCACCTTCTCCAACCGGCGCCTTTTGCGGGCGGTGTCGCGGGTGACGCGCTGGATGAAGCGGTGCATGCTCACCGTCGCCCCGTCCTGGCTCAGCACCAGCAGCGACGCATCGGCCAGTGCCCCGATCGCCGCGTCCACCCGCGCCGCCCCGTCCCCGGTGACGCCCCCCAGCAGGTCCCGGGCGGCGGCGGCCCGACGCAGCCAGGCGCGCGGCACCCCGGCGGGAGAGAGCACCGCCATCAACTCCAGCAGGCCCCGCTCCACCCGGGTGGTGCGGCCGGAGGTGAACTCGGCCAACGCCAGCAGCACCGCCTGGGCCGCACCGACCGGGTACCCGTCCCCGGGAACCTTCGGAAACGCCTCCTGCAACGACACCGCCCGCAACCGCTCGACGTAGGTGTCATAGCCCAGCGCCTGCCGGTTGACGACATACGCCGCCGCGGCCAGCGCCAGCGGCAGATGCCCCACCTCCTCCGCCAGCGCTCGCGCCTGGGTCTCATCGCCGGCCCCCCACGGCCGGTCGGAGCGTTCACGCAGGAACGCCAGCGCTTCGGCGTCGGTGAAGACCTCCACCCGCACCGCCGTTCCGAGCGTCTCCACAGTGCGGTGGTTGCTGGAGATCACCACCTGTACCGCCCCCAGCGGCGGCAACCACGGCGTGACCAGGTCGGCGTCGCTCAGGTTGTCCAGCACGATCAGGCACCGCCCGGTCTGGCCGGTCAGCCACCTCTTCAACCGGCGCGCCCCGGCTTCGGCGTCCTCCCCGGGCACAGTGATGCCCAGATCGGCGGCGACCGCGTCCAGCCCAGCCACCAACTGATCGCCCGTTTCGGCGTGCACCCAGGCCACCAGCGGCCACCCCTGCCGTGCGCGGTGCCGCGCGTACGCCGCCGCGATCTGTGTTTTGCCCACCCCGCGTGCGCCGGTTAACGCGCAGACCACCGCCACCCGGCCCGACTCCGCCGCCCGCCGCAACTCCTCCATCACCCCCGGACGCGGCTGAAACGCCTTCGGCTCCCGGGGGATGTCCGCCGACACCACCGGCCCCTCAAACCGCACAGGCGCGGGTACGGGCGGCGGCGCTTGGATCATATTTATGTGCATGTCACGCCCGGCGGCGTAGGCATCCTGCTGGGCGCTGATGACTTGGCTGACCGGCGGCTGGGGCGGGTCGCCCTCCGGCTCGGCGGGCGGCAAGGGGGAAGAAGTGCCCATATTCGGGTCAGGGAGTCTCGGGCCGCTGGTGGACGGTCATGTCCCGGCCGGCGGCGTAGACGTCGCGACCGGCGATCATCTGCTGGGTCACCGACCCCGGCGGCGCGTGCTTTTCGGTCCATCCCGCGAGTTCCGCCGCGAACTTCGGGTCACGCCGGGCGTACCAGGCCAGCGCCGCCGCCAGGTCCTTGATCCTGTCTTCGTCCTCGGGCTGCTCCTGTGCCCGCTCCAGCGCGTCCACCGATCTGGCATCCGCCCCGAACACCGCGCGGATCCGCGCACGGATGGTGCTCACCAGCGTCAACGCCGCCTTCTCTCCCAGGCCGGCCGCCGCACCGGTTCCCGCGATCACCGCCACCGCCGCCGCGATCGCCCCCACATCCATCAACGACGCTCCCTCACATTGTCAGTCCCACAAGTAGGAAAACCCCCACGGATATTGTCGCCACCGGACAAGGCCAGGCGACACTCCGCAACCGGTTGGACGCCTCAAAAGCATTACCGGTTCACTCCAGGCATTCAAGCAGACATCCGTCATTCGAAGACCCCGGCGTTGTTGGTCCAGGCGAAAATATCCTGAACGGGCGAAATTAGAGCTGTTAATACGGTTTGGTTATTTCCGTTGTCGCCGCACACATACCGCCCTACGATCGCCCGGCGGTGGCTCATCTCCGTAAGGGGCTGGGGGCGATCGACGGTCCGGGACTTCGTGCCTCAGCCCCGGCCCACCGAGCGACGGGGTTGAGGGTCACGCCCGGCGTGCTCGTCAGGAGAGGAAGCAGGGGGGGAGTCACGGGGAATCAGGGGAACACCGAAACCGTCTCTGAGCTGCATGGGAGCAGTTCAGAGGAACGCGCGCCGCAGTCTTCCAAACCGGCTGCCAGGAGGCTTGGCCGTACAGCCACAACTACAGCCAAGGGGACGAACGACGGCGGAATTCGGCGGACGTCCACGGACACCGCCCCCGCAGGTCAGAGCCTCCGACCTTGATCGAAGCGACTTCTTTTAATCCGTAGGTTCTGGGTTCGAGTCCCAGGCGCCCTACTCTTCAACCCCCTGATGACCAGGGGGTTCTTCTTTGCTTTGGAATCCGTAGGGTCAAGAGCACGTCCCGGGGAGACCGAAGGGAGACCACAAGTTTCGGAGGACTCCCCCACAATCACCTTCCGGGGGACCAGAGCGGCGATCGCCTCGGCCGCCTCCCGCGCCACGTCCGGCATGATCGACGTGTACGTGTCCGACGTGATCGTGATCGACGAATGCCGCAACATCGCCTGAATCGTCGACAGGTCCACCCCGGCCGACAACCTGTACCGCTTCAAAATTCATCGCAAGGGCTTGAGCTGGGAGTTCTCCAGAACGGCTACGCGGCTCGGTGGTACTCGTTGATCAGTCCACCGAGCACTTTCCGGCGTTCGAGTCGGCCTTCCAGCGGTACGACGGTCTGCTCATCGTGGTCGGGCGGCCGCTGCGCGCGGGATTGGTGCGGCCGGTGGCCGTTGTAGTGAGCGGCATACTCGCCGAGTACCGACCGCAGGTGCCGTTCGTTGTAGATCAGCATGCGGTCGGTGCATTCGGTCCGCACAGTGCGGACCCACCGCTCGGCATAGCAGTTGGCCCGCGGCGTGCGCGGCGGAGTCTTGACCACCGTCACGCCCACACTGGCGAAGACCTCGTCGAACACCATGGTGAATTTGGTGTCTCGGTCGCGGATGAGAAAGCGGAACGAGCCGATTCGGCCGCCGAGGTCCATGAGCAGGTTGCGAGCCTGCTGGGCCGTCCAGGCGCCGGTGGGGTGGGCGGTCACGCCGAGGATGTGCACGCGCCGGGTCGCGACTTCCATCACGAACAGCACGTACAAGCGCTTCAAGGAGATCGTGTCGACGTGGAAGAAATCAACGGCCAGCAAACCTTGCGTTTGGGTGCGCAGGAAGGTCCTCCACGAGGTGTCGGCGTCTCGGGGCGCCGGGCCGACCCTCCGGCCCCGCAGGATCCGCCGCACGGTCGCTTCGCTCACGCGGTAGCCGAGCCGAGCCAGTTCACCGTGCACCCGGCGGTATCCCCAGGACGGGTTCTCCTGCGCCAGGCACACCACCAACTCCCGGATCTCCTTGCTCGTCCTCGGGCGGCCGGACCAGCTCGGATACGTCCACCGATCTCGGACCAGATGCCGATGCCAGGCCAGCAGGGTGCCCGGCGTCACCAGTCGACGCGCGCAGGGTAGATGGCAAGAATCGCGCCAGGGCGGCCAGGATTGCTCGATCGGCCCAGTCCGGTTTCGGCCGGGCGACCTGACGCCGCAGTACCGCCAGCTCATGCCGGAGCACCAGGATTTCGGCGTCCTTGGCCGCCTCGCTTCGGCCCAGAAGGACCAACCAGCCGAACAACCGAATCATGAGTAGGTAAAGGAGATGGAGAGACACGAGAACTGAT
The DNA here is from genome assembly GCF_014654615.1 of Streptosporangium violaceochromogenes. Lineage (GTDB taxonomy): Bacteria > Actinomycetota > Actinomycetes > Streptosporangiales > Streptosporangiaceae > Streptosporangium > Streptosporangium violaceochromogenes. The sequence continues at coordinate 11,660 of NZ_BNBB01000011.1, forward strand.
CTTGCCCGTACCGCCGCATCAGGTCGACCCGCAGGTCAAGCACCCTGCGACGACTTTTGAAGCGGTACAGGCACTGAACCCGTCGACTTCGAAACCCACAACGAATCGTAGGCACAGCGTGAGGTACCTAGGTACTATGAGCCCAGGAGGAACCTATGACCACGCCTCGCACCGCCAAGCGGCAGTCACCGCTGAAAGTCGATCCGGCGACCGATGAGCTCATCTCCCAGGGCGCGCACTTCCTCGGGGTGACCAAGAAGGATCTGGTCGCCGCCGCCGTCCGCGTCTACCTCGAACAGCAACGTGATCAGGTCCGACGCGGCATGATCGAGTCGATGAAGGTCCTGGACGGTTCTCTGTCCTCCAGCGTGTCCCTGCTCACCGGCCTGTCCCCCGAGCGCATCAACGAGCTCGGCGGCACCGGCGACTGGGAGGAGTAGACAGCGCCATGTCTCGTGTGCGTCCCACCCTCCGCGTCCTGCGCGATGACCTGAAACTGCCGTTGCCTTCCGCCCGTACTTCCCTGGATGCGATCAGCCATCCCCTGCTGGACAAGGCCGCCGAGCAGTTCGCCGATCCCGGCACCGCGCACGAGCGCATCCGTGCCATCGACGATGTGGTCCTGTTCAAGGTGAAGGTGCAGCGCTGGCGCGGCGCCGTCTGGACCGACGGTCCCGACGCCGAGGTCTCCACCTGGCTGGTCGCCGCAGGAGTTCGCGAAGACGGCTCCGGCGACGACTTCTACACCGCACTGGAAAGCAGCGGGAAGGCGGCCCGCGCCCGCTACAACAGCGGACACGACCAGCCCCTGACCACCGGCACCTACAGCGGGCATCTCCTGCCCACCGATGACGATCGCGACCGCTACCGGCTCGAAGCGGCCACCCGATTCGTCCTCCGCCTCAACGCCACGATCCGCGACCTGGCATGTGGTTCCCTGCGCGACGGCCACGAGCACGCCGCCGACTTCCCCGGCTTTCGCCTCGGAGTTCAGATCCGCGCCGACGACGGCAACGAGACCTACGCGGCGATCCGCATCACCGGCTCGGTCCCGGCCAACCTCACCACCACGATCCTGGACCGGGTGCCCGGCTGCGAACCGGACGGCTGGTTCCCCGAATACGCCCTGCCGGAGCGCCATCTCCTGCCCGCCGAGCAGGCTTGGTCCAACATCATGGATCCCAAGGCCGCCGCCGAGCTCTTGGAGGAACCCTGATGAGCGAGTTCGTGAAGTGGTCCGACACCAAGGCCAAGATCCGTGAGATCGATTCCGAGGGGGACTCTCCCGAGCGCGTCGCCGCCCGAGAGGCCGGCCGTGAGCAACTGCGGGCGGAACTGCGCGGCGCCCAGCTCGCCGAGATACGCAAACGCCTGGGCGTCTCCCAGGCGCGCGTGTCCCAGGCGCGCGTGTCCCAGATCGAGCACGGCCAGATCGGCGGCCTGGACACCTTGCGTTCCTACGTCACTGCTCTGGACGGCACGTTGGACGTGGTGGCCGACTTCGGCGACCACACCGTCAAGGTCGCCTGAACCATCCCCACGGGTGGGCGATGGTCAAGGGCCCATGTTTGCTCGGTGGTTGCTCGCCTGTCGCGGTACGGCACGGCACACGGTGACAGCACCCGGCAGACCGGCGGGGATGCCGACGGACAGAACGGTACGAGATGGTACACCGCGACAGCAGACATCATTGATCAAATCGACTTTTAATCCGTAGGTTCTGGGTTCGAGTCCCAGGCGCCCTACCACTCCTGACCAGGAATTCAGGCTCTGACCTGGGCCTTTGTTCCTGGCGACCTCCCTCCGCACATGCGGCCGGACGCAGCGGAACGCAGCCGTCCGCCACCGGTCCCGGAACATACGCGGAATGGGACCGGCGGTGTTCTCCCAGGTGGGGGCGGGGATTCGGAGGACGCGCGGAACGATTCCGCAGGGCCGCGAACGCCCGCACGACGAAGGACCCCGAGGGGTACCCGGGGTCCTCGCCGCTCCGTCATCGGGGATCTCAGATCGAAAGCGCTTCCACGATCCGCCTGTTCGCCGCCTCATGCTGCCCGTCGATGCACCGGGCATAGACCTTGAGCAACACGTCCACCCCGTGGCCCGCCCGCTCGGCGACCTCCGGCGCGTGCACCCCGGCGTTCAACCAGAGCGAGACCGCCGCATGGTCTACGTGGTGCGCGATGTCGTCACCGGCACGGCGTACGTCACGGCCCCGGAAGGGCTCGACGCCGTCGCGTGGTGTGACCGGGCCACCGAGGGCGCCGTTCGTATACTCAGCGTGCACATCAAGTACCCGTGTGCTACGACACGTCGGTGTCGCGAACGAATGTCGATCACGGTTCGCGGCCGTGTCGGCCGTTGACGCAACTCGTCAGACCCCCAACGCTACCTGGAAATATGGACATATCTTCGGGCGATATAAGCCACTGAAGTAACATAAGACACGCATTCGAACATTGGTTTGGAGAGTAGGATGCGGATCACCGAGGAGCAGTCGCGGCTGCTCGCGATATGCATGGTCAAGGGCGTCAGCTGGTACCTCGTCGCACGCGAGGCCCAGCGCCCGAACGGCCTGGCGCGCCTATGGTCGGGCGACATCATCGAGTCCTCTCCTGAGGCGAACAGAGCCAGAGCCCTCATCGACGACAGCGTCCAGGAACTCGATCGCTACGTCGAGTCCGCCGTCCAGCAGGCCGAGATCGCGGCCCGCGGCGGAGCCCGGCTCGTCACCGTCCTGGACAAGGAGTACCCCGCCACCCTCCGGTTGATCTTCAACCCTCCGCCGTTCCTGTTCGTTCGAGGCGAGCTGCGTGACGCGGACCTGCGCAGCGTGGCCGTGGTCGGCACCCGCCAGGCAAGCGAGGACGGGCTCCGCCGGGCACGCCGGATGTCCGGCCTGCTCACCGAACGTCAGGTCACCGTCGTTTCCGGCCTCGCCCGGGGCGTCGACACCGCGGCGCACACCGCGGCGCTCGATACCGGCGGAAGGACGATCGCGGTCGTGGGGACAGGCATCCTGCGCTGCTACCCGGCCGAGAACCGCGCCCTGGCCGACCGAATCGCCGAAAACGGGGCCGTGGTCTCCCAGTTCTGGCCGGAGGCCAACGGCGCGACCTACACCTTCCCCCGCCGCAACGTCACCATGTCCGGCATCGCGCAAGGTACGGTGGTCATCGAAGCCGCGAGCACGTCCGGTGCGAAGATGCAGGCGCGCCTGGCGCTGGAACACGGCAAAAGGGTGTTTCTGCTCCGTAGCCTCACCGAATCCCAACCGTGGGCACAGGAGTACGTCAAGACGCGCGGGGCGCTCATGGTGGAAGACGTGGACGATGTCGTGAAGAGCCTGTCCGCTCCGGACCACATCCAAGCGGTCAACGCGTCCCGCGCTCAGCTGGCCCTCGACTTCGAAGACCTGAAATTGGAGGAGCCGTCCTCCGAGGCGCTGTGGTGACCGGACCAGGACGCCCGGCCTATGGCGACGGCCCACCCCCCACGGGTTTCGGCAGTTGCGGCGAATGCCCCTACTTACAGGCGGGGCACGTCCGCATCTGCCACGAGTGCGCGTCGGAGAGCTTTCAGCCGCCGAACGAACCCGACTGCCCGATCTGCCACCAGACGCTGCGAGACGGGGAGCCCACCTGCTCCAACAAGCTCTGCAACGATCCACGGCGCGCTTTCGAGCGGACGGTCGTCGTCGGAGTCAAGGCCGGAACCTTGGAACAGGGGGTCCTGCGGCTCAAGGGCGGAGCATACGGGTGGGGGATGATCTTCGCGCGGATCATCCTGGGCCACCTCCACACCAGCCCGGAGCTCGTCGACGGGGTGGACGCCATCATCCCGATGCCCGCCTACCTGGAGCCGCACCAGGAACGCAAAGGGAATGATCACACCGGGTACGTCATCGAACGAGCGATGGCCGAAGACAATGGAAACCTCCCGTTCGTGTTGGATCCGCCGCTCATCGAGAAGACGCGAGCCACCCCCCGAATGCGGGACACGAGTTCCCTCATCGAGCGCCGGCTCGCGGCGCACGAGCTGTACGCCGCGCTGCGCGTGCCGGACCCGGCTCGGGTGCGAGGTCGGCGCATCATGGTCTACGACGACGTTTTCACCGCCGGCAGTAGCCTTAACGCGGTCGCCAAGCGGCTCAAGGCGAGCGGCGCGGCGGGGGTGTGCGGGCTCACCCTGGCTCGCGCTCGGTGGCGGTGAACGTCAGCGAGGGCGCGGAGATCACCGGAACCTCGACCACCCGGCCCGCCTCTCCGCAGGTCAGCGCCCCCCGGCTCGGTGACCGGGTGCGCCGGGTGCGATGGAGACAGCCGGCGATTCGTTGACGAGGCGCGGCGCCACACGGCGACCCCGTCCTCCGGACGGCGCGCAGGCCCCGGTTGTGTACCGGGCAGACGGGCCACGTTCTCCAGGTCACCTCCATGACCACTTCCTGGGCGGCGTCGGCCACACGCGTTCGAGGAGTTCCCGCGTGAAGGGAGTGGACACGCCCCACTCCTCCATCAGGCAGGCCGGCTCGACGATGGGTTCGGCGTCGGGGGCACCGTCGCGCAACCCCGTGTGGACGCGGACGCTCAGCCCGTCGACGGCCTGATCGAGTTCGTCGGCCCGTCCGTGGGGACGCATGCCGCAGTGTCTCCCGCCCCGCGGATCCCGGCAAGCGAGATTTCACCCGTCACCAGATGCGGGACAGGTCCGGGCGGGCGAGGGCGGAGGCACCGTCGACTACGCTGCCGGAAACCCCTCGAAAAAACATCGGCGGCTGTGTTGATCCGCGCGGTCCCCGTTCGACCTAAGAACGAGAGGGCCCAAGACGAGGCCCGGACACCTCAGGGAGACAGACCCGTGAAGTACATGCTGATCATGCGCGCCACCGACGAGGCCTTCGAGAAGATGGCGGGCGTCGACTTCGACGAGATGCTCGAGACCGTCGGCAGGTACAACGACGAGCTGATCCGGGCCGGTGTGCTGGTCGCCGCGGAGGGGCTCGCCGACGCCGCCGAGGGCGTGGTCGTCGACTACTCCTCCGAGCCGCCCGTGATCACCGACGGCCCGTACGGCGAGACCAAAGAGCTGTTCGGCGGGTTCTACATCCTCAACGTGGCCTCCAAGGAGGAGGCCGTCGAGTGGGCCAAGCGGTCGCCGGTCACCGGCGCGGGCTTCAAGACCGAGGTCCGCCGGGTCACCACGATCGACGAGTTCCCGCAGAACAACGAGTGGGTTCAGAAGGAGCGGGCGTGGCGTGAGGCCACCGGCCAGCTCTGAGCGGATCGCGGAAGATGGCAGATCCCACCGGCCGTGAGGCCGTCGCCGCCGTCTGGCGGATCGAGTCCGCGCGGATCGTCGGCGCGCTCGCGCGCTACACCGGCGACTTCGCGCTGGCCGAGGACCTCGCTCAGGAGGCGCTGGCCGAGGCGCTGGTGACCTGGCCGCGTGAGGGTGTGCCCCGCCACCCCGCGGGGTGGCTGCTCACCGTCGGCCGGCGCCGCGCGGTCGACGCGTTCCGCCGGCGTTCGGCCCTGGACGGCAGGTACGCCGCCCTCGCCCGCGACCTGGGCGAGGGGGGCGCCGCCTCGGGGGGAGCGCCCGCCGATCCGGTCCGGGACGCCGGGGACGTGCTGTGGGACCCGGACCAGATCGACGACGACATGCTCGCGTTGATGTTCCTGTCCTGCCATCCCGTCCTGTCGCGGGAGGCGAGGGTGGCGCTGACCCTGCGGGTGGTCGGCGGTCTGACGAGCGACGAGATCGCCAGGGTGTTCCTCGTCCCGACCGCCACCGTGCAGGCCCGGATCACGCGGGCGAAGAAGACCCTCGGGGCGGTCCGGGCTCCGTTCGAGGTGCCGCCGGCCGAGGAGCGGGTCAAACGGCTCGGCTCGGTGCTCAGCGTGATCTACCTGATCTTCACCGAGGGGTCCTCGGCCGGTTCCGGTGACGATCTGATCCGGCTCGACCTCGCCGGCGAGGCGCAGCGCCTCTCGCGGGTGCTGGCCCGGCTGATGCCGGACGAGCCCGAGGTCCACGGCCTGCTGGCGTTGCTGGAGCTGACGGCGGCGCGCTTCCCCGCCCGCACCGGGCCGGACGGCGAGCCGGTACTGCTGGAGCACCAGGAACGCCGCCGCTGGGATCACGCCGCGATCCGCCGGGGACGGGCCGCCCTGGCCCGCGCCGGGAAGGCCGGCCGGGGCCTGGGCGCCTACGGCCTGCAGGCGGCGATCGCCGAATGCCACGCCGTCGCCCCCTCCGTCGAGGCGACGGACTGGGAGCGCGTCGTGCTCGTCTACGAGGCGCTCGGCCGGCTCTCGCCGTCACCCGTGGTCGACCTCAACCGGGCGGTGGCGGTCTCCATGGCCAGGGGACCGGCCGCGGCGCTGCCGATCGTGGACGAGCTGGCGGCCTCCCAGGAGCTGCCGAACTCGCACCTGCTGCCGAGCGTCCGCGGGGAACTGCTCACCCGCCTGGGGCGCGTCGACGAGGCGCGCACCGAACTGGAGCACGCCGTACGGCTGTGCGGCAACGAGCGCGAGCGGACGGTGCTGGAACGCAAGCTCGACGCCCTCGGCTGACCGGCCGGCCCGTCGGACCGCCCGAGCCGGAACGCGCCGCCCTCGCGCACGTCAACCCCGCGGACGTGGCCGCTCACGTCCGCCGGCGGCCGCGATCGGGGACGCCGGCCTGGCTCCGCGCTCTACGCCGGCTTCCTGACGGCCGAGGCTCTACGCCGGCTCCCTGACGGCCGAGCCCGCCGCGGCTCCGCTCCGCACGACGGGGCGGCGCCGAACCGGCAGCCCGAGCGTCGGGTTGGCGACGCTCCAGGCGGCGCCCTTGCAGACCAGTTCCTTGTAGAGGGCGGCGAGCCGTCCGGTCAGCACCGCCCGCACGGCGCGGTCGTCGGCGGTGACGTACTGGATCAAGCCCTCCTCGCGGCCCAGTGAGATGCACTGGTTGAAGTAGCGGATCGGCACGTTCGGGAGCTTTCCGCCGGTCAGGCGTGCCGCGATCGCGTCGGCGGCCTGCCACGCGGTCGGGCCTCCCGAGGCGCACGACATCCGCAGCGGCTTGTTCCCGGGGCCCGTCGCCATGGCCGCGTCGCCGACGGCGTACACGTCCGGGTGCGAGACCGAGCGCATGGTCCCGTCGACCACGATCTGGCCGGTGCCGGTGACCTCCAGGGCGGTCTCCTTCGCGATCGGGTGGACGGCGAAGCCGGTGGTCCACACGGTGACCGCGGCCGGAATGACCCCGCCGCCGGCGGTTTCGACACGGTCGGCGGCGACGCCGGTGACAGTGGCGCGCTCGTGCACGGTGATCCCGAGTCTGCCGAAGACCTTCCGAAGGTGCCCGCGGCCCTTGGGCGAGAGCCGGTCGCCGAGATCGCCGCGGGTGGCGAGGGCGACGTCGAGGTTCGGGCGGGTCTCGGCGATCTCGGCCGCGGCCTCCAGGCCGGTGAGGCCGCCGCCGACGACGACCACGGTCTGCCCGGCTCCGAGGCGGGCCAGGCGCTCACGCAGCCGGAGTGCTCCGGGACGGCCGGAGATCTCATAGGCGTGCTCGGCGACCCCGGGGACGCCTTGGGCGTCCCAGCCGCTGCCGAGGGCGTAGACGAGCGTGTCGTAGGCGAGTTCCCCGGCGCCGTTCGCGCCGGCGACGGCGACGGTCTTGCGGTCGACGTCGACGCCCGTGACCTTCGCGATCCTCAGCTCCACGCCGGTGCCCGCGAACATCTCGCCGAACGGCCGGGGCTTGAGATCCTGGCCGGTGGCCAGCTGGTGCATGCGGACACGTTCGACGAAGTCGGGCTCGGCGTTGACGAGGGTGACGGCGGCGTCGGCGCGGCGGAGCCGTCTGGCGAGGCGCCCGGCGGCGACGGCTCCGGCGTATCCGGCTCCGAGGACGATGATGCGGTGCTGCATGCTTCTGCTCCTGTCGTGCGCGGTCTGCCCCTTGAACCGGGCGGCACGCCGTTTCCTGACGGGAACGCGATGTGAAGCACCTCACATGATGCTCAGAAGGCGTTGAACAGGGGCTCTCCGTGGTCGGTGGCCGCCCAGCGCGCGGTCGCGCGTTCGAGCTTGTCGGGGTTGGCCTGGTTGCGGAACGCGGCGACGCCCTCGGCGGTGATCTCCAGGCACATGACGCCGACGACCCGGCCGTCCACGACGGCGACGACGGCGGGGCCGCCGTTGGCGGTGCAGACGTAGAGCCCGGGCGCGCCTCCGACGATGGCGCGCTTGGCCTCGCCGGGTTTGAACAGGCCCCGCAGGAACTTCGCGACCGCGACGGCGCCCTCGATCGCCTTGACACGGGCGGGGACCTTCCCGCCGCCGTCGCCGATCCCGACGGCGTCCTCGGTGAGCAGGCGCACGAGCGGCTCGATCCGGCCGCCGGCGGCGGCTGCCAGGAACTCCTCGACGACCCGCCGGGCGGCGGCCTCGTCGATCTCGGCGCGGGGCCTGCCGTCCGCGACGTGCTTCTTGGCGCGGTGGAGGATCTGCTGGCCGGCGGCCTCGGTGATGTCGAGGATCTCGGCGATTTCCCGGTGCGGGTAGCCGAAGGCCTCCCGCAGCACGTAGACCGCCCGCTCATTGGGGGAGAGGCGCTCCATGAGGGTGAGGACCGCGTACGAGACCGATTCGCGCTGCTCGGCGGTGTCTGCCGGGCCGAGCATCGGGTCTCCGGCGAGCAGCGGTTCGGGGAGCCACTGGCCCACGTAGGTCTCGCGGCGCGCCCGCGCGGAGGTGAGCTGGTTGAGGCACAGGTTGGTGAGGACCTTCGTCAGCCAGGCCTCGGGGACGTCGACGCGGTCGGCGTCGGCGGCCTGCCACCGCAGGAACGTCTCCTGCACGGTGTCCTCGGCTTCCGCGGCGGAGCCGAGGAGGCGGTAGGCGATGGCCTCCAGGCGCGGCCTGAACGCCTCGAACCGGTCGACGTCGTCCGCGGTCAAGGGCATGCCCCGATCCTAGGTCGCGCGGCACCCGTCCAGGCCGGTCCGCCAAGGACGAGCCGTCGGTGCTTCCGAGGCGGTCAGCCCCGCGCTCGCCGATGACGCCGGCGAGCAGGCCGTCGGCCTCCGTCCGGAGGCCGCGGCCGATGACTCCTTCAGGTCGGAGGCGAGGACGATCGGCCGGGGGTCGCCGGCGTGATGCCGAGCCGAGCCAGCTGCCGGTCGTGCGGACGGCTGAGCAGCAGCAGCGCCGTGATCGCCCCGGCAAGGGCGCAGGCCATGTCCCACTGGGTGTCCCACTGGTCGCCCTGGACGGCGAGGAAGGCGTCGGCGGCCTCCCCCGCGACCAGCGCCGCCCACCACTCCAGCATCTCGAAGAAGGCGCTGAAAGCCAGGCAGGCGCAGACCGTCAGCGGAGCCAGCCAGGCGCTGCCGCGCAGCGGGGAGGTCCGCACCAGTAGCTCGCGCACCAGAACGGCGGGGACGAAACCCTGCATCACATGGCCCAGGCGGTCATAGGGGTTGCGTGACAGCTCCAGCGCATCCTGCAACCAGTGACCGAACGGAACCCGGGCGTAGGTGTAGTGCCCCCCGACGATCAGAACCAGGGCGTGTACGGCCAGCAGACAGCAGGTCAGCGAGGTGAGCGGAAAGCGCCGCCAGGTCAGCGCGATCAGCGGTAGCCCACCGATCACCCAGAAGACCTCCAGCAGCCAGGTGAACCGGTCATGGGGCCGCAGCCCCGAAACCACCAGCGCGGCGAGCACTCCGGCGGCCAGCACCGGGGGCAGCCACCGTACGACAGGAACGCGGATCATGGATCAACCTCGGCAACATCCGACGACAGGGAGGACGTGGTACCGCGTCGCGACCGCTCCTCACCGGAGTGCGGCGCGGCGACCGGATCACCACGTGCGTGCGGCTCGGTCGCCGGCAGGGCTTCGGCGAGGTGGCGTTGACGATCACGATGTCCGGTTAAGCACGTAAGCCCTTATACAGCGGCACGACAACCACCGTTGTGAACGGACAGGAATGGACTATCCGGATCATGCGATCACCCGAACCCAATGATCGCCTGCCGGTCACGGCTGTGGGAACCCGGACAAGGTCTCGATCTTTGAGCGCGAAGTCTGCCGTCCGGGCGCACCTGAATGTGGATTGAAACGGTACGGCGGGCAAGGCGATGATCGAACCCGGAACGGTGCGCGAAGGGAGACCCATGGAGTCCCAGCCGGCGTCGGGCACACCTCAGCGGGCCGCGGGGTCTCCGCCCCGCTCCCCCTGGTCGACGATCGCCGTCGTCTACCTGGGCGGGGTCGTCGCGGCGATGGGCTTCGGCAAGTTCGCCTCGGTCGGGCCCGAGGTGGCCGGACAGCTCGGGCTGTCGCTGTCGCAACTGGGCTGGGTGATCTCGGCGGTCGTCGGTGTCGGCGCGGCCGCCGGGCTGCCCGCCGGATACCTGGTACGCCGCTTCGGCGCGGAGCGGTCGCTGGTCACCGGCCTGACGCTGATCGCGGCGGCGAGCGCGGCCGGCGCGGCCGCCGGTGACTTCGCCTGGCTGCTGACCGCCCGCGGCGTGGAGGGGGTCGGATACCTCCTGGTCACCATCGCCTGCCCGGCGCTGGTCATGCGGCTGGCCACCGAGCGGGACCGCGGCACGGCCCTGTCGATCTGGGCCACGTTCGTCCCGATGGGCATCGGCGTGAGCACACTCGCCGGGGGCGCGATCGGTTCCGCCCTGGGCTGGCGCGGCTGGATCGGCGTGATCGCCGCGCTGACGTTCGCGACGGCGCTCGTGGTGTGGGTGAGGCTGCCGCGTGGGCCGGGACGGCGGGCCGTGGCCGGTCCCGTGCCCCGGGCCGGGGCGCTGGTGTGGCCGGCGACGCTGGCCGTGGCGTTCTGCCTGGCCGCGCTGGTGACCGTTCCGGTGGTCGTGCTGCTGCCCACCCTGCTCATCGAGCGGCACGGGCAGTCGGCCTCCGCCGCCGGCGCGGTCACCTCGGTGGTCTCGCTGCTGAGCGTCCTGGGCGGGCTGGCCGTGGGGGTGCTGCTGCGCCGGGGCACGCCGGTGAGGGTGCTGGCGCTCGCCGGGCCGGCCACCGTACCGGCGGCCTGGTTCATGTTCGGCGGCCCGACGTCGGCGGCGGCCGTGGAAGGAGGCGCGGCGGTCATCTCGATCGAGAACGGGTTCCTGGGCGCCCTCGTCTTCACCGCCCTCCCGATGGTGCTGGAGCGGCTCGACCACGCCGACATCGGCAACGGCGTGGTCGCCCAGGCGGGCAGTCTGGGCTCGTTGCTCGGCCCGCCGTTGTTCGGCCTGGTGGCCACCGGGTGGGGCTTCCCGGCGCTGGTGCCGGTCATCGCCGTCGGGATCACGGCGGCCGTCGGCGCGTTGCTGCTGGTGGGCGGGCGGACGTCACGGCATCGGCCGGGCACGGGCTGAGCCTCGCAGGGCGACGGCCCGGTGACGTCGGCGGACACGCCGTGGAGCGATCGGTGACCACACGCCACCCCGCGCCCGCCCCAACCCAACCCGGCCCGGCCCGGCCCGGCCGCGACGGTCAGCGCGGCCGGGACAACCGAGCGGTCAGCGGCTCGGCCCGCGACGTGATCCGCTTCCGGGGAAGCGCGCGAGACCCCCTCTTGATCAATACGGCGGCAGGGCGTAGCGTGACGGATGACCAGATTTCATATCTGGTCACAAGGAGGTGAGAGAGGTGGAGAGGGCGAACCGGATTCTCGACGCCACTCGCGACCTGACCCTCCGGTTCGGCTACCGGAAGGTGACCGTCGAGGACATCGCCACGGCCGCCGGGGTCGGCAAGGGCACGGTCTACCTGCACTGGCGGACCAAGGACGAGCTGTACGAGGCGCTGCTGCTGCGGGAGTCCATCGAGGTCATCGAGGAGTTCACCGCGATGCTGCGCCGGGACCCGTCACAGGTGCGGCCGTGCCGCTTCGCCCGGGCGTCCTTCCTGTCCATGAGCCGCAGACCGCTGCTCCGAGCCCTGTTCGCCCCGGATCTCGAACTGCTGGGAAGGCTCGTCCGGCACCCGATGCGCAGCCACGACCTCCTGGCCGCCGACCGTTTCCACACCGTGGCCGAGCGGTTCGAGCTCCTGCGGAGCGACGTGCCCAGCGCGCGATACACCCTCAGCGCCGCGATGGCCGGCTTCTACCTCTTCGACGGGATGAACCCGAAGGGCGCGGAGCTGGACGCCGAGGCCAAGGCCGACGCGCTCGCCTTCACCGTACGGCACGCCTTCGAGCCCGCCGAGACGCCGTCCCCGGACACACTCGCGGCGGCGGCGGCCGAATACATCTCGATCTTCCGCGATCTGATCCCACCCTACCGCAAGTGGATCTACGGCTAAGGAGCCATCGGTGGTCGACATCATCGAGCGGTACAACATCCCCCCTCAGAAGTTCTGGCTGCGCGAACCGCGTGCCACCGGGCCGGTCCAGTTCGACGCCCAGAGCGGTCTGTGGAACGTCTACGGTTACCCGGAGCTGCAGGAGATCCTCGGCGACCCGGCGACGTTCTCCTCCGACACCATGCGCCTGGTCCCCAAGGACGCGATGCCGGCAGGCGACGACTTCTCCCTGGAGGACTTCTCCATGGAGGGCTTCCTGCCCCAGATGGACCCCCCCGAGCACGGCAAGCTTCGCAAGCTGGCCGCCCACGCCTTCACCCCCAAGGTCATCGCCGGCCTCGAACCCACCATCGCCGCCCTCACCCACGAGCTGCTCGACGCCGCCGGGGGCCGTGGCCGGCTGGAGCTCGTGACCGATCTGGCCTACCCTCTTCCGGTCATCGTCATCGCCGACCTCCTGGGGGTCCCCAGCGACGATCGCCCCCTGTTCAAGCGGTGGGCGGACGCGATGTTCGAGCGCGACGGCGGGGTCTCTTTGACCGAGCGCTCGGAGAAGCAGGAGGCCGAGGCCCGGAGCAGCATGAACGCGTGGAAGGAGATGGCCGCCTACCTCGCCGGCCATGTCGCCGAGCGCAGACGCCGGCCGCGCGCCGACCTGCTCACCAAGCTGGTCGAAGCCGAGGTCGACGGCGCGCGCCTGCCCGACGCGCAGGTGGTCAACTTCGCGACCGTCCTCCTGCTCGCCGGGCACATCACCACGACGATGCTGCTCGGCAACACGGTGCTGTGCCTGGACGCCTTCCCCGAGCAGCAGGCCAGGGCCCGCGCCGACCGCTCCCTGATCCCGGGCCTGATCGAGGAGTCCCTGCGCTATCTCACCCCGTTCGCGGGCCTGGCCCGGACGACCACCCGCGAGACCACCCTCGGCGGGGTCACGATCCCGGCCGACCAGTTCGTCATGGTCTGGATCGGGGCGGCCAACCGGGACCCCCGGCGTTTCCCCGAGCCCGCCGTCTTCGACCCGGGCCGCGACCCCAACCCCCACCTCGGCTTCGGACGGGGCATCCACTTCTGCATGGGAGCCCCCCTGGCCCGGCTGGAGGGGCGGGTCGCGCTGAACATCCTGCTCGACCGGTTCGACCCGCTGCGCACCGATCCCGGCGACCCGGTGGACTTCCTGCCCTCACCGACCATGACGGGGGTGCGGCGCCTGACCCTGGCCTGACTCCCGTACGCCGAGGGGCACCACCTGTGGCCGGGACCGGCCGGCCACGGGACCGCCGGGCGGCACCCGGCTCACCACCGCCCCGCGCTCGACGGCAGGAGGAGAACCGGCGGGGCGGGCGGGCCTCATGGCGGGGTGGGGCGGGCGGCACCCGGCGGTTCAGCGGGCGGCGGAGCGCCGGGGCTTGGCACGCACGTGCATGCGTTCACCCTGGCGGCCGAAGAGGCTGAGGATCTCCACGGGGTTGTCGTCGGCGCTCATGAAGCAGTGCGGGAGCCGGGTGTCGAACTCGGCGGCCTCGCCCGTGACCAGCACCAGGTCGTGGTCGGCCAGGATCAGGCGCAGGCGGCCGGCGAGGACGTACAGCCACTCGTAGCCCTCATGGGTCTGAGGAACGGGGACCTTGCCCGGGGTGGGCGGGATGACCAGTTTGAACGCCTGCAAGGGGCCGGCGGCGCGGGTCAGGGGAATCACCGACCTGCCGTTGACCTCCCGGGGGACCAGCCTGACCCGGGGGTCGCCGACCTCCGGCGCGCCGACCAGCTCGTCCAGGGACACCCGGTGCGCCCGCGCGATGGGCAGCAGCAACTCCAGGCTGGGCCGCCGTCCACCGGACTCCAGGCGGGACAGGGTGCTCTTGGAGATCCCGGTGATCTCGGCCAGCCCGGTCAGGGTGACGCCGCGCTCGACGCGCAGCCGCCGCAGCCGGGGACCGACCTGGTCCAGTACGGCGTCGGCCGCCGACGGGGAAGTCATGGTTCCCATGGCATCACCGATTCCCGAAATCGGCAACAGAAGTTGCCCTCGGGGCCGGATCTCACGCAGGATCGACCGCGAAAGGAGGTCGTGATGACGTCACACACGCGGCCGGATCCCCACCCCCACCCGGCCCCTCACGCCGGCCACCCCGCCGACCGGCACGCGGGTCCCCACCCGGGGCACGGCCACGGCCACGACATCGACTGGGAGGCCATGGCCGTTCATCTGGAGCGGGAGGCCGAGCTTCACACCCCCGCCCTGGAGCGGGCCGCCGCCTGGGTGCGCGACCTTCCGCGGGACGGTCACGGCCCCGCCGGCGTCACCCGGATCCTCGACGTGGGCAGCGGGCCCGGCGTGATCACCTGCCTGCTCGCCCGCGCCTTCCCCCGGGCCGAGGTCGTGGCCGTCGACGGCGAGCCGGCCCTGCTCCGGCGGGCCGAGGCGCGCGCGGCGGCGGACGGCCTGGACGAGCGGGTGCGCGTCCACCACACGAACCTGCCCGACGGGCTCGCCGAGGTCGGCGTCGCGGACCTCCTCTGGGCCGGTAAGACCGTCCACCATTTCGGTGACCAGCAGGCGGCGCTCACCCGGCTCGCGGGCACGCTGCGCCCCGGCGGCGTGCTGGCGATCGTCGAGGGCGGTCTTCCCCCGCGTTTCCTGCCCCGCGACATCGGCCTGGGCCACCCCGGGCTCCAGGCCCGGATGGACGTCGCGTACGAGGCCGTGTTCGCCGACATGCGCGCCTCCCTGCCCGGCTCCGTCTCCACGGTCGAGGACTGGCCCGCCATGTTCGCCCACGCCGGCCTGGCCCCCGCGGGCACGCGGAGCTTCCTCATCGATCTGCCCGCCCCGCTGGACCCGCGGGTCCGCGAGCACCTTCACGCCACCCTGAGCCGGAACCGTGAGCGGTTCACCGACCACCTCACCCCCGAGGACCTGCGGACCCTGGACGCCCTGCTCGACGACGGCCCGGCCGGCATCCGCACCCGCCCCGACGCCTTCTACCTCACCGTCGTCACCGTGCACACCGCCCGCGCCCTGCCCTGAGGCGGTGAGGCCGGAACCCCGTTTCCGGTAAGGCGCAACGTGTCGTCGCGTCGTTATCCTGGACGGCATGGCACCCCGCAAGCAGGAGGAGATCTTCCAGGCCACGCTGGAACTGCTCGCCGGCAGGGGCTACGAGGGCCTGACCGTCGAGGGGGTGGCCGAGCGCTCGGGCGTCGACGAGACCACGATCTACCGCTGGTGGCCGTCCAAGGCCGTGCTCCTGGGAACGGCGCTGACGGAGTCCCGGCTGCTGTTCTTCGAGACGCCCGACACCGGCAGCCTGCGCGGAGACCTGGTGGCACTGGTCGAGCAGGTCGCCGGGCTGCTCACGCGCCCCCCGGCCGCCGACGTCGCGGTGGCCGCGCTCGGCGCCGCCGCCGGCAACCCGGAGCTGGCCGTCGGCGTGCAGCACTTCTTCGCCGACCGCTTCTCCCGGGAGCGGCTGATCTTCGACAGGGCGGTCGGCCGGGGCGAGCTGAGCCCGGACGCCGACCCCATGCTGATCATGGACCTTCTCGTCGGCGCCATCTGGCTCCGGGCGATCTTCCGCGGCCTCCCCCTGGACGAGGACTTCGCCCCACGGGTGGTCGACGCCGTCCTGTGACGACCGGCCCGGCGGCGCGGGAAGACGATCCCCGCGCCCCCGTGACCCCGTGGCCGTCCGGGCCGCCGTTTCTCAGCCCCGGTCCGAGGGGCTCTTGTAGGCGACGAAGTCGATCTCCACCAGGACGTTCATCAGGTCGGAGCCGACGGTCGTGCGGACGGGGTAGGGCCGGCCGAAGTACGACTTGTACGCCTCGTTGAAGGCGGCGAAGTCACGCTTGAGGTGCTGCAGGTGAACCGTGGCCTTGACCACGTCGTCGAAGTCGAGGCCGTGGGCCGCCAGGACGGCCTTGAGGTTGCGCATGACCTGGTGGGTCTGCTCGGCCACGTCGTCCCCGACGATCGCGCCGGTCTCCGCGTCGCGCGGGACGGCGCCGGAGGTGTAGACGAAGTCACCCACCACGATGCCCTGCGAGTAGGCGCCTCCGGGGGCGGCGCTGTCGGTGGTCTTCAGTTCCTTCTTCATATGATCTCCATAGAATTCGTACAATCCATCAGAAATGGGTAGTGATCGTACCGACCACTCGGTGATCGCGGTCGACCAGGGGGAGTGTTCGCCACTTGTCGAACGCCGTACAGGGGTGTGAGATACCGAAGGCGACCGTTTCCCCCACGCGCAGGTCGCCGCGGACGACGGTGTGCTGGTCCTGCATTCTCAGCACGCTCACCCCCGGCCCGCGGGGGATCGGCAGGCCCTCGTCGTAGGGGGCGTCGCGCTTGCCCATGCCGACGATCGCCAGACCGGGCTCGGGCACGGACAGCACCTGCGCCCACACCTCCATCGCGGGAAGCAGTTCGCCGTCCACGCGGGTGAACGGGGTGCGCTCGCGATAGTAGCCGTCGTCGTGGGCGACGTAGGCGCCGCTGCGCAGCACGACCTCGGCCCGGATCCCGGGCCGCTCGCGGCCGATCACGTCGAACCACTGGCTGCCGCCGACGGTGAGGAGGGGGGCGTCGAGGCGCTCGACGGCCTCCCCGAGCCGGGCCAGGTAGCCGCGCACCTCGGCGGCGCCGGCCAGCGCGCCCTCGTACCCGGCCACCCCGGCGAGTTCGACACCCGGTGTCCGCCTTATGTACGCGGCCAGCTCAAGCAGCCGCTCCACGGTACGGCAGCCGGCACGCCCGCCCTCGTGGCCGAGCTCGGCCAGAACGGCGAAGGGCCGCGCGCCCGCGTGCGCGGCCAGGATGTCGATCCCGGCCTCGGAGTCGGCGAAGGAGAGGAGGTCGAACGCCGG
Organism: Streptosporangium violaceochromogenes; assembly: GCF_014654615.1. Lineage (GTDB taxonomy): Bacteria > Actinomycetota > Actinomycetes > Streptosporangiales > Streptosporangiaceae > Streptosporangium > Streptosporangium violaceochromogenes. Next base: position 28,859 of record NZ_BNBB01000011.1, read on the forward strand.
GTCGCGCTCCAGCTCGCCGGCCGCCCAGCGCAGCCCTGCCCGGTCCACGACCTGGTTGGCCACCATGACGCGCCGGGCGCCGAAGGCACGGGCCCGCCGCGCCTGGCGGGTGGTCGCCACGGTCAGGCCCCAGGCGCCGGCGGCGAGCTGCCGCGCGGCGATCTCCCCGGACATGTGGGTCTTGATGTGCGGGGCGAGCTCCAGCCCGTGGTCACGGGCGAAGGCCGCCATCGTGGTGACGTTGTGCTCCAGCGCCTCCCGGTGCACGACCATCACGGGAAAGCCGAGCTCCCCGTCGAGGACCGACCGCCCCAAGGACCCCCGCATCTCGTCTCCCCCCGCCCACGGGTCCGGCACGGCCGGCCTCACAGCTCGACGCGCCGGCCCGACGCGTGGTCGAACCAGGTGACGGTGTCCAGGTCGAAGCCCACGCGGCAGGGGGTGTCGGCGCTCAGCGGGACCTCGCCGGCGAGGCGCGCGGAGAAGAGCCCGCTCGTCGCCGCCGCCCCGACCACGCCGGCGCCCTCGTCCCTCCTCAGGGTGAAGCCGACGACGGTCTCGGCCCCGAGATGCTCGACGTTGACGACACGCGCCTCGATCGCGTTCTCCACGTCCGCGTCCGCCGGGTGAATCGTGACCTTCTCGGCGCGGACGCCCATCCGGATCACGGCCTCTCCCCGCGCGGCCACCCGCCCGGCGACCTCCCGCGAGGCGGGAATGAGGCGGTCGCCCACGCGCAGGCCGTCGCCGGTCGCCTCCGCGACGAAGACGTTCATCGGGGGTGAGCCGATGAAGGTGGCGACGAAGACGTTCGCCGGCCGGTCGTAGATCTCCTTCGGCGTGCCGTACTGCTGGACGACGCCGTCGTTGAGCACGATGATGCGCGTGCCCATCGTCATCGCCTCGACCTGGTCGTGCGTGACGTAGACGAAGGTCTTGCGCACGCGGGCGTGCAGCGCGGAGATCGCGGCGCGCATCTGGGCGCGGAGCTTGGCGTCGAGGTTGCTGAGCGGCTCGTCGAGCAGGTAGACGGCCGGGTCCCTGATGAGGGAGCGCGCCAGGGCGACCCGCTGGCGCTGCCCTCCGGAGAGCGCCCTGGGCCGGCGGTCGAGATAGTCGGTGAGCTCCAGCATGGCGGCGACGGCGTCGACCTTCTCGGCGACGTCGGGCCGCTTCAGGACGGCCCGCCGGGCGAGGGCGCCGACGACCGGGAGGTGGTGCCACCACCGGTGGTTGTCCATCACGAGCGGGAACGCGATGTTCGCCCGCACCTTCATGTGCGGGTAGAGGGCGTAGGACTGGAAGACGAAGGCGATGTCGCGCTTCTTGGGAGACAGGTCGTTGACGACCCTGTCGTCGAACCGCAGCTCGCCGGCGGTGATCTCGGTCAGGCCCGCGATCATCCTCAGCATCGTGGACTTGCCGCACCCCGAGGGACCGAGCAGCACGAGGAAGTCCTTGTCGGGGACCTGCGCGGTGAACTCCTTGATGACGGTGTTCGCGCCGAAGCTCTTGGAGATCCCGTTAAAGGTGATGGTGGGCATCTGTCCTATCCCTTGACTGAGCCGGCGGTGAGCCCGGACACGATTCTGCGCTGCATGACGAGGAAGAAGACGACGGCCGGCACCGCGAAGAGGAAGGCCCCGCTGAAGACCGTGTCGAGCGGGATCAGGAAGTCCCCGATGAACGACGCGAGGCCGGTCGAGGCCGTCCATTTCCGCTCGTCGGTGATGAAGGTCGTCGCGAAGAGATACTCGTTCCACCCGTCGAAGAACGCGATCACGGCCGCCGCGGCCATCGAGGGCGCGATCAGGGGCACCACCATGATCTGCAGGATGCTCAGGGCGCCGCAGCCGTCGACCCGCGCCGACTCCTCCATCTCGTAGGGGATGGCGTCCATCGCCGCCTTGAGGATGAACGTCGCGACCGGCATCGCGAAGGCCGTGTTCGCGAGCACCAGCCCGTAGAGCTGGTTGAGCATCCCGAGCGAGGCGAAGAGCGAGTAGAGCGGGACGACGAGGAGCGCCTCGGGGAGCATCTGGGTGGCGAAGAAGCCGAACCCCATGATCCCCTTCCCGAAGAACCGGTACCGCGAGAGGGCGTAGGCGGCGAGCGTGGCCATGAGCAGGCTGGTCACGGTCGTGCCGAGCGCGACGACCGTGGAGTTGGTGATCCAGCGCAGGAAGGAGCGGTCGGTCACGAGGATGGAGAACAGGTGACCCGCGCGGCTCACGTCGGGGATCAGCCTCTGTCCGCCGGTGTACAGGGTGTCCTTGGGGGTGATCGCCGTGTTGAGGATCCAGTAGAGCGGGAATCCGGCCAGGATGACGAGGAGTGTCGCCAGAAGCGTGCGCACCCCGACGCCCAGGTTCCTGCGAGCGATCATGCCGCGACTCGATTCTTCCGTTCGGTGCGCGTCTCGATGACGAAGTAGACGAGGGTGACGGCGAGCGAAAGCAGGAGTCCCAGGACGCCGATCGCCGCCGCGAAGCCCAGCCGGCTGTTGCCGAACGCCTGCTCGTAGACGCTGATGACGATCGTGCTCGTCACCCCGGCGGGCCCGCCGCCGGTGAGCAGCCAGATGATCTCGAACCGGCGGAAGGACCAGATGGTCATGAGCAGTCCCACGATCCGCAGGGTCGGCATCAGGTGCGGAAGGACGATCGTGGTGAACGTGCTGTACATGCCGGCGCCGTCGACGCGGGCCGCCTCGTACAGTTCCTCCGGGACGGCCTGGAGCGCGGCGAGGACCACGAGCATCACGAAGGGGGTGACCTTCCAGACGGTCGCGACCAGGACGGAGGGCATGCCGTAGCTCGGATCGGTGAGCCAGCCCCGCGCCCCGATGCCGAGCGCGGAGAGCCCGGCGTTGGCCACGCCGTTGTCGTTGTTGAAGATCCATCGGAAGACCATGACCACCGCGACCGTCGGCACCGCCCACGGCATGACGGCGACGGCCCGCGCGAGGAACCGCCCGGGGAAGGCCCGGTTGAGCACGACGGCCGACACCGTTCCGAGCAGCAGCGAGCCCGCCACCGTGCAGAACGCGTAGACGATCGTGGTGACGACGGACCGGAGGAAGACCTCGTCGCCGACCAGGGCCGCGTAATTGTCGAGCCCGACGGACGACCCCCCGTTCGGGTTGATCAGTTGCGTGTCCGTGACGCTCAGCTGGACGCCCTTGAGGATGGGAACGCCCGCGAAGAGCACGAGATACAGGGCCGCAGCGCCGGCGAACGCGTACGGCGCGAGCGGTCCCCGTGGACGCCGCGGACGCCGTGGGGCCCGCGTCGCCTGAGAAACAGCCATCGTGAATCCAATCGTCGAAATCGCCGGGCGGCTCCGCGCCCCGCGGCGAGGGGGCCGGGCCGGCGACGCCCTCCGCCGCCGCCCGGCTCCCTCTCACGGCGACACGTGCGGGCGTCGTCACGTCCTCGCCTGCCACGCGTCGCGGATCACCTCCATCTTCCGGTCGCTCAGGTAGCCGTAGCGCTGGATCCAGGTGCCGTCCGTACCGCCCGTGGCGGCCAGGACGCGCGCGAGCTCGTCGGCGGGCCGGTAGGCGTGCAGATACGCCTCCAGCCGCGCCGGCGGCGAGAGGTGCCGCCCCGCCTCGGCGAGCTTGGCGGTCAGGGCCGGCATCGTGATCGGGTGCGGCTGGTCGGGGCCGGGCATGGTGTAGTCCTCCAGGTCCTCTCGCCGTTCCTCCGCGGGGGTGGGCACCTGGTAGAGCGTCTTGGTGACGTCCAGCACGAGCCGCCGGGAGAGCCCGGGGCTCCGCTCGGCCAGCCACTCCCCCATCCACCTGGTCATCATGGGCCAGTGGAAGGTGAACAGCTTGCAGCGTACGGTGCCGAGCACCGAGGACAGGGCGCCGAAGTCCGCCCCCGTCACCGCGTTCCACGGTGGCGCGAAGCCGTTGGCACCGATCTCCACGGTCGAGCCGAGCCCGTCGGCCAGGGCCCGGGCCGAGGTGTGGAAGGCCACGACGCTGCGCGCCTTGAAGCGCAGGAGCTCGTGCGCGGCGGCCCGCGCCCACTCCGGCGCGCCGGCGAGCGTGGCCAGGCCGTCCATCACCCCGGCGGGCTCCCCCTCGATCACCCGCAGGAGGTCGGCGTCCTTGAGGTCGCGCAGTCCCTCGGCGATCCGCGTGACACCGGCCCGGATTCCGTCCCAGTCGAACCCCTCGGCGCGCGCCACGCGGTCGCAGTGGCGGCAGAAGCAGGTGAAGACGTCCTCGGGCAGGTAGCAGGTGTACTCCACCCAGTCGATGAGCAGCCCGTCGGCGTCCGGATAGTGCGTCAGGGTGTCCGTCAGCCGCGCCTGGGCGAGGGCCCGCACGCGGGGGTTGTTGACACACCCCTGACCGGCGATGGAGCGGGTGGGCGTCGAGCCGTCGACGCGGACCAGCCGGTCCTCCTCCAGCCCCTGGGTCTGACCGGAGGTGAAGGACTGCCCTCCGGGAAGGCCGGGCAGGACCGTCGGGCTGACGATGATGAAGACCCCCATGCCGCGCGCCCGCGCGGTGGCCACCACCGCCTCGGCGTGGTCGACGCGCAACTCCTCCGGGGCGACGACGGGCGGGGCGAACGGCACGTCGCGCCAGACCTCCGGGTCGGCGACGTAGGGCGAGAACCCCTTGAGGTACTGCACCTTCCGCCCCCACAGCGGCCTGTCGAGGACCCGGGCCTCCCCGTCGATGTCGAGGGGGGGTTCGCGCACGCCGTCCTCGGCGGTTCCGGGGACGAACACGCCGGGGGAGACGGCGACCGCGTTGGCGCCCGCCCCCTGGAGGGTGTCCAGGATGGGCTCGACCCCCTCGTTCGCCGCCTCCGCCGGGGTGATGACGACGCCCCGCACCCGGGTGTCTCCGGTGTTCGTCACTGCTTCACTGCCTCGGCGGCCTTCTGCGCCTGGTCGAGGGCGGCCGCGGGGTCCTGGTTGTTCACCAGGACGGTCTCGATCGCCTTCATCACCACGGTGCTGATCTGCGGGGTGCTCAGCTCGAAGCCGGGGATGAACGGCGAACCCTGCGCGGTCTTCGCCTGCTCGCGGTAGACCTTGATCCAGGGGTACTTGGCGGCGATGTCGTCGGGCGGAGGGGTCGCCGTGGCGTTGAGCGTCGGGAAGAGCCCCTCGGCCGAGACCCGCTGTCCCTCCTGCGAGCCAAGCCACTTGATGAAGTCCGTCGCCGCGGCCTGGTGCTTGGAGTGCTTGTTGACGCCGACGAAGTTGGTGATCTGCGAGGAGTTGCCGGTGGGGAACGGCAGGGTCGCCACGCCGACGTCCTCGGAGGTGAGCTGCTTGTTGCCCTCCAGGATCGTGAAGAGCACCGAGGCGTTGTCGAACATCATGCCGATCTCGCCGTTGGCGAAGCGGGAGCGGAAGGTGGAGGCGTCGTCGCCGATCGGCATCGACCCGGAGTCGTAGAGCTTCTTGAGCGCGGTCACCGCCTCGACGTTCTTCGGGTCGTTGATCGTCAGCTTGCCGTCCTTGGACCAGCCGCCGCCGAATCCGTACGGCCAGCTCGCGAAGTCGGCCCACCAGGGGTTCAGCTCGGAGGTCGAGGAGCGGACGGCGAAGCCGGGCTTGCCGGTCTTGGCGGTGACGGCCCGCGCCGCGGCCAGGACGCCGGCCATGTCGGTCGGGGGCTTCACCCCGGCCTGGCCGAGCAGCTTCTTGTTCCAGAAGAAGCCGAAGTTGACGACCTCCCAGGTGTAGGCCAGGCGCTTGCCCTTGTGGGTCTCCTGGGCGAGGTGCGGGTCCTCGGCGACGCCTTCGAGGGGGACCAGCAGGTCGGCCGCGGCCAGCTGGTACAGCAGGCCGGGCGGCACGATCAGCACGTCGGGCCCGGTGCCCGCCCCCATCTGCGTCTGGATGGTCTTCTCGTACTCGGCGCGGGTGGCCGAGACCTTCTTGAAGGTGACCTTCGGGTTGACCTTCTCGTATTCGAGCATGCTCTTCCAGAGCCGCTCACCCCGGCCGGGCTCCAGCCACTGCCAGTTGGCGAAGCTCAGCTCCACCTTCCCGTCGCCGCCGTCCGTCTCCCCGTCGGCACCGCAGCCGGCGAGAACGACGGCCGCGGCGAGGAGGAGAGCGGCGCCCTTGAAGCGTTTTCCGTGCATGGCGATTCCCTTGGTTCCCTTGATTCCCCTGGTTTCCCTGGCTTTCCTGACTCCCCCGGCTCCCCGCTCCCCCCGCTCCTCCGTGGTCCTCCGCGTCATCGCGGCGGGGAGGGGGACGGGTTCGGCCCGCGTGGCGGCACGGCCGCCGGACGTTCGGGAAGCCCCCGCACGCCGACGTCCAGGAGGAAGACCGAGCCGGCCAGCTCCTCCCGCGCGCCACCGGCCGGACGCGCCGACGTGACCGCGAGGGTCCGCAGGTCCGGGCCGGCGAACGCACAGCTCGTCGGCCGGGAGACGGGGAGGGCCAGCTCACGGTCCACCCGCCCGTCCGGCGTGTAGCGGACGACCTTTCCACCGTTCCATTTCGCGCTCCACAGACAGCCGTCGCCGTCCACGGTGAGGCCGTCCGGCACGTAGCCGGCCGGGTCCTCGGCGAAGGGCCGCCCGGCACCGATCTCGCCCGGGCCGGGGTCGAAGGCGTAGGCCGTGATCCGCCGGGCGATCGAGTCGGTGTGGTACATCACCGTGTCGTCCGGGCTCCAGCCGAGCCCGTTGGAGGTGGTGATCCCGCGGGCGACCGTGGCGAGCCCGCGGCCGTCGTACCGGTAGAGCGCGCCGTGCGGCGCGGTCTCGTCGTCGTGCATCGTGCCGAACCAGACCCGGCCCCGGCGGTCGGTCTTGCCGTCGTTGACACGGCAGTCTCCGCGCCCGTTCCCGGTGGGGGCGCACGAGGTGACGGCACCGCCCGCGGGGTCGAGCCGGTAGAGGCCGTCCCGCAGGCCGACGAGCAGGCCGCCTTCCTCGTCCGGTACGGCGAAGCCGACCGTACCGGGGGTCGCCCAGCTCGCGGAGCGTTCTCCGTCGAGGTCGGTCCGGTGCACCTTCCGCCCGAGGACGTCCACGCGCAGGAGGCACCGGTCGGCCGCCGACCACCAGGGCCCCTCCCCCAGAAGATCCCTCTCCCGCGTCGGCAGGACGTCGAAGCGCGCCTCACGGACGGCCATCGCGCGTCACCGCCTTCGCGTCCGGGGCGGGCGAGACGGCGTTCGGCCCGACGGGCGGGCCGGCGGGCGAGACGGTGTTCGGGCCGGCGGGCACAGTGGCGGACGAGGTGGCCCGCGCGTGGCGGACGGTCACGGCGGACTTGCCAACGCCCGCGCCGCCCACGACGATGAGTCGCGTCCGATCGACCACGGCTGCCCCTCTCTGCCTGCACCGACGCTCAGGACTATACAATTAGTAATACTTATGACTAATAACGATTTGATGTCGGCGCACCCCCTCGCCGTGATCACACCGGGTCACGGGCCGCCTCCGGCCCGGCCCGGACCGGCCGCGTGCCGCCGGATCCCTCCGGTGACGCGGCGTACCCCTCACCCGAGCCGCCCGAGCCGGCCTGAGTCGCCCGGGGGACCGGTGGCGCCGCGGGGCCGGGAGGGCGCGTCCACCCGCTCCCGCGCGGCGGGCCGCGGACGGACCGTGAGGCGGCGGGCCGCCTCACGGATCGACGGGTGGCGAACGACGGGCGAATCCCATGGAAAGGCTACGCTTGCTATCCTTTCCGTGCAGATCGGCCGATCACAGCGATTTTCGTCCCTCGGGCCCGCGATGCACAATGGAAATATTCACTTCCCGGCGGTGCCTCGCGTGCCGTAACCGCGCCGGGAAATGCCGTGAGATTGTTCAAGGGCGGCGCCACGAAAGGGGCGGCATGGTCAGGAGAACCCTGCAGGACGACATTTTGGATGTGATCGGCCAGCAGATCGTCTCGGGCGTCCTCCATCCGGGACAGGTCCTTCGCACGGAGGATTTCGAGATCGAGCACGACGTCTCGCGAACCGTTCTCAGGGAAACCCTCAAGGTCCTTGAGTCCATGCGCCTGATCGGCCTGCGCAGGCGCATCGGAGTCACGGTCCTCGACCGGTCGGAGTGGCGCGTCTTCGATCCGCGGGTCATCCGCTGGCGCCTGGCCGGCGCCGACCGCGACGCGCAGCTGCGCTCGCTCACCGATCTGCGGATCGCCGTCGAGCCCGTCGCCGCCCGCAACGCCGCGCTGTTCGCGACCCCCGAGCAGCGCGAGGAGCTGCTCTCCCTCGCCGCCCTCCTTGAGGAGTCGGGGAAACCGCGGGACGCCGACGCCTACCTCCAGCACGACATCGCCTTTCACTCGGCCCTTCTCCGCGCCTCGGGAAACGAGATGTTCGCCGCGCTCTCCAGCACGATAGCGGCGGTGCTCACCGGCAGGACGGTCCACCACCTGACCCCGGAGGACCCGACCCCCGAATCACTCAGGCTGCACCTTCTCGTCGCGCGGTCCATCGCCGGGGAGAACGCGGCCGAGGCGGAGGCCGCGATGCGCGAGATTCTGTCCGAGGTTTCCCGGCAGATGCTTCCCCATTCCTGCTCACACCCCTCTTCCGCGCCCGCGACCTCGCCGGGGAAAACGGCCGGAAAAACGGTCGGCCCATGACCGGGAACGAAAGAGGAAAGGGCGGGGAGGATGTTTTCCGAGGCGATGCCTCAACCCGCCGCGGCGCGGCGCCGGCAGAGCGGCGCGATGCGCTTTCCGACGGTACGGCCCCGGCCGGAGAACGCCGGGAGAAAAGACCGCCCCCTTTCCTCTCCCCCCGCTCCCCCTTCCCCTTGTCTTCCCCTTTTCTTCTTTTTTCCTCTGACGGCGTCCGGCGAGGGCGCGCGGCCCCGAGAACGACGGGAGACCTCCGGTGAACGATGTGGTGACCGCGGGTGAGGCCCTGGGCTGCCTGCGCGCGGACGGGCGGGTGCTGCTCGGCGGGACCGCCACGCTGAGCGTCGCCGGCGCCGAGGCGAACGTGGCCATCGGGCTGGCCAGGCTCGGGCACGCCGTCCGCTACGCCGGCGCGGTCGGCGACGACCAGTTCGGGGCGCTGATACGGCGGACCCTCCGGGCCGAGGGCGTCGGCACCGCGTTCCTGCGCACGGACCCCTCCGCGCCGACCGGGATCATCCTTTTCGAGGAGCGGCTCAGCGGCGTGACGCGGGTGGACTATCACCGCGTGGCCTCGGCCGGAAGCCGCCTCGCCTCCGCCGACGTCGTGGCCGCCCTGGATGCGGGCTCCGCGCCGCCCGCCGTGTTCCACGCCACGGGCGTGACGATGGCACTGGGACCGGGGCCGCGCGCCGCGGTGCTCGCCGGGGCGCGCCGCGCCCGCGAACTGGGCGCGCGGGTCTGCCTGGACGTCAACCACCGCACCCGGCTCTGGGAGGCCGAGGAGGCCCGCCGGGCGTTCTCCGGCCTGGTCGCCGGCCTCGACATCGTCGTCGCCTCCGACGACGAGCTCCCCCTGATCGCCCCCGGAGACGACGAGGCCGCCCGGGTGGCGTCCCTGCTGGAGCGGGGCGTGCGCGAGGTCGTCGTCAAGCACGGCGCCAGGGGCGCCACCGTCCACACCCCCGGCGGCGGGGTTCACCGCGACGCGGTCCCCGTGACCGCCGTGGACACCGTCGGCGCCGGTGACGCCTTCGTCGCCGGCTACCTGTCCGGCCTCCTGGACGGCCTGGACGTCGACCGGCGCCTGGAGCGGGGGGTGACCCTGGGAGCCTTCGCCGTCGCGACGCGCGGCGACTGGGAGGGCCTGCCCTACCGGTCGGAACTGCACCTGACCGGCGTACCGTCCGGCGAGGCGGTGCGGTAGGGCACCGGTTCACTCCGGGATGGGGGAACGGCCTCCCGGGGTGAGCGCGCGCAGGAAGAGCCGGTCGGCCCCGGGGAGCGAGGCCAGCGCGAGCAGCCGGTCGCGGGCGACGATCCGCAGACGGCTGGAGGGCGCCATCCACCGGATGAACCGGCGCCCGAACGCCTGCACCTCGCGGATGCGCGGCCGCATCCGCCTCTCGTAGCGCTCCAGGGCCGCGGGGACGGCCTCAGGGCCCGCTCCGGCCAGCTCGTCGGCCAGCACCCGGGCGCCGGTCATGGCCATCGAGGCGCCGTGGCCGGCGAACAGCGACACCGCCTGACAGGCGTCACCGAGCAGAACCACCCGCCCGGCGCTCCAGCGGTCCATCTCGACCTGTGTCACCCGGTCGTAGTACAGCTCGGGCGGAGACGGGCGGTGACCGAGAAGCTCGGGCACGATCCAGCCGAGCCCGCCGTACGCCTCGCGCAGCGCCCGGGAGGGGTTCGCCGGGATGGCGGGGTCCGGTTCGCGCCGCAGGAAGAGGGCGGCCAGGCGGTCGTCGCCCAGCGCGTAGGCCCCGGCCATCAGCCCCGGGACGGTCAGCATCCGGTAGCGCGTCCCCACCCGCTCGCTCAGCGCCCCGTCCCGCACGACGTAGGCGGCCACGTGGTGCCCGAGGTAGCGGGCGAAGCGGTCCTCGGGGCCGAAGACCAGCGCGCGGACCCCGGAGTGCGCCCCGTCCGCCCCCACCAGAAGGTCCACCTCGCGCTCCGTGCCGTCGGTCAGGCGCACCCGTACGGCGGAGCCGTCCTGCTCGACGGCCGCGACGCCGGTGCCGTACCGGACCGGCGAGCGGACGTCGTCCAGGATCACTCGGGCGAGGTCCTCACGCAGGAGGCTGACGACCCGGGTGAGGTTCGGCGACATCGTCAACCCGCCGGTGCGCCTGCCGTGGGCGTCGACGTACACGACCTCCTCGACGGGGTGGCGGACCGCCTGGAGCCGGTCGGCCAGTCCCATCCGCTCCGCGACCTCGTACCCCGGGCCATAGAAGTCGATCATGAATCCGCCGTCGCGGAACCGGGCGGAGCGCTCGACCGTTTCGACGTCCCATCCGGCGCGTTCGAGGTGCCAGGCCAGTGCCGGCCCCGCGACGCCGGATCCGCAGATGAGGGCTCTCATGGTGCGTTCTCCCCTCGGAGCATCGCCCGCAGCGGGCCGGCGAGCGCGGCGACGTCGACTCCCGGGTCGAGGCCGCGCTGCAGCACCAGGCCGTCCACCACGGCCGCCAGCAGGACCGCTCTGGCGTCGGCGGCGGCGGCCGCTCCGGCGTCGGTCTCAGGGGCCTCCCGGCCCACGACCTGGAGCCAGGTGGAGACCTCCCGGCGGAACCGGACGACCGTGCCGCGAAGCCGTCCGTGGAGGTCGGGCAGCCGTTGCGCGGCGAGGTACGTCTCGGTCATCAGCAGGGAGGCGGGGTCGGCGCCGTCGTAGGCGGCCACCTGGCCGAGCAGCCAGGTAAGGCCGCCGTCGAGGTCGGGGTGCGCCGCCAGGTGCCGGGCCAGCTCGTCGAGGAGGCGCTCGGCGAAGGCGCAGGAGGCGGCGACGAGCAGGTCGGTCACCGAGGCGTAGTGGTAGTGGACCACGCCGGGCGCCACCCCCGCCCGCTCGGCCACCATCCGGGTGGTGACGCCGTTCCACCCGGCCTCACCGATCAGCGTCACCGCCGCCTCCAGGAGGCGGCGGCGTGTCTCCCGGCCCTGTTCCCTGATCATTTTGGACATCCGCCTTGGGCAAGTGTTCTGGACGTTTGCCCAAACAATAGCGCGCCGACACCCACCCCTCAACCCCGCCCTTGCCAGGACCGCGCTCCCGGTGAGACCGCGGAAGCCCTCCGCACCGGCCGCAGGCGCGTGCGCGGCCGGCCGGTGCGGAGGGAGGCGTCATCCGGAAACGGCCGGCGGCGCGGAGTGGTCGCCGTGGTCGCCGTACAGGCGCAGGACGCCGGGGGGCACGTCGGTGTCGGACACCGGCACGGCGACGAGGGCGATCCGGCCCGCCCCGGCGTGCTCGGCGGCCTCCTCCAGCGCCGGCCGCAGGTCGCGCTTGTCCCGGCAGCGGGTGGCCCAGCCCCCGAGGGAGCGGACCACGTGGTCGTAGGAGGGCTCGGTGGCGAACCGGGTGACGCCGGTGTCGGCCCCGGAGAGCGCGCGGACGAACCGCGGCCAGCCGAACCCGCCGTTCTCGAAGACGACGAAGGTGATCCCGCATCCCTGCTCGGCGGCGACGGGCAGGGCGTTGAGACTCAGGGTCAGCGCGCCGTCCCCGCACAGCACCACGGTGGGCAGGAGCGGCTCGGCGAGCGCCGCGCCGATCGAGGCGGCGACGCCGAAGCCCATCATCGTCTGCTCTCCGGGCACGACCACCCGGGCGCGCTCCGACAGCGACAGCAGGGGGTAGTGGTAGCTCCACATGTCGTGCAGGCCGTTCTCCTGCACCACGACCAGGTCGCGGCCGAAGTGGGCCCGTACGGCGCGCAGCGCCTCCGCCACGTCCGCCCCGCCGGAGGACCCGCCGGAGGACCCGGAGTCCGCGAACCGGGCCAGCCCGCCCCTGACGCGGGCGATCCGGTCCGTCCACGACGCCGGATCCTGGCCGCGCGTGCCCACCGGCGCGCGACAGGCGAGGCCGTCGGCGAGGGCGTCCGCGGTGAGCGCCGCGTCCCCCGCCAGGGGGATCTCCGGCCGCACGCCCAGGTCGAACGCCTCGGGGTCGACGTCGACGTGGATCAGCCGCTTGCCCGCCAGGGCCGGCCACCCCATCCGCACCGTCTCCTCCAGGCGGGTGCCCAGGGCGAGCAGCACGTCGGCGCCGTCGAGGAGTTCCCCCGCGGGGTCGGTGGTGTACAGCCCTGCGAGGCCGCAGTAGGCGGGGTGCTCCTCGTCCACCACCCCGCGCCCGGCCGCCGTGGCGAACACCGCGGCGCCCCAGACGCCGGCGAGCCGCCGTACCGCGGGGCCCGCGCCGGCGGCCTTGGCGCCGCCTCCCACGAGGATGAGCGGGGCGGCGGCGCCCGCCATCAGGTCGAGGGCCGAGCGGAGTTCGCCGGGGGCCGGCACCGACCGCAGCCGGCGCACGGGAGACGTCGCGGTCACGGCCGGAGGCGGATCTTCCAGAAGGAGCTCGTCGGTGAGTTCGACGACCACGACGCCCGGCGCCCCGTTGACCGACCGGTGCACGGCGTGCCGCAGGGCCCAGCCCAGCCGCTCGGCGTCGTCGGCGACGACGTGCCATTTGGCCACGGCCGAGGTGACCGCGCGCTGGTCGACCTGCTGGAAGCCGCCCCTGTCCAGCCCGGCGGCGGGGATGCGGGTGGTCACGACGACGAGCGGGGCGCGGAGCGCGGACGCCTCCAGCAGCCCGGCAAGGGCGTTGGGCAGGGACGGGCCGGAGGAGGTGGTGAGGACGGCGGGGCGGCCGGACACGAGCGCGTGGCCGGTGGCCAGGCAGGCGCCGACCCGCTGGTCGCGGACGGGCACGGCCTTCATGCCCGGCGTGGTGACCGCGGCGTCGAGCAGGCCGGGGTCGTCGGAGGGCACGCCCGTCACCAGGGCGCATCCGGCCCCGGCGAGCGTCGCGGCCGCGTAACGCCAGACGGCCTGCCGGGTGGAGGTCTCATCGGTCATGGTCATGCCGTCCTCGCGTGCCTAGCCGACGGCATGGGCGCCGCCGTCGACGTGAACGATCTCCCCCGTGGTCGCGGGGAACCAGTCGGAGAACAGGGCCACGCACGCCCGGGCCACCGGGTCGGCGTTCGTCTCGTCCCACCCCAGCGGGGCCCTGCGGTGCCACAGGGCGGCGAAGTCGCCGGCCCCGTCCCCGTCCCGCGAGATGTTCGAGGCGGCCATGGTCCTGAGCGGCCCGGCGGCGACCAGGTTGACGCGGATTCCCTGCGCGCCCAGATAGAAGGCCAGATAGCGCGCGCAGGACTCAAGTCCGCTCTTGGCCACGCCCATCCAGTCGTACTCCGGCCAGGCCACGGAGGCGTCGAAGTCGAGCCCGACGACCGAGCCCCCCGGCGAGCGGAGCAGCGGCAGGACGGCGGTGACCAGGCCGTGCAGGGAGTAGGTCGAGGCGTGCAGGGTGGCCGCGACGTCCGGCCAGCCGGTACCGGGGAAGTTTCCCCCCAGGGCCGCGGGCGGGGCGTAGGCGATGGAGTGCAGGACGCCGTCGAGTGTGCCGGTGTGCCGCCCGACCCGCTCGGCGAGGCCGGCGAGGCTTTCGGGGTCGGTGACGTCGAGCGGGATGACCGCCGCCGGTCGGGGGAGCAGCCGGGCGAGGCGCTCGACGAGACTGACCCGGGGATAGGCGGTCAGCGTGACGTCCGCGCCCTGCTCCTGCGCCAGGCCGGCGACGTGAAAAGCGATCGAGGATTTTGTCAGTACTCCCGAGACGAGCAGGTGCTTGCCGGAAAGAATTCCCATCCCAGACCGTTCGCTCCTAGGGCGCGGGCAGGTTACCGGCCATTCAGCGAATGGTCGATGTGATCCACCAGGTCGTTGATCGTTGAAATCTCCCTGAGCCGGTCCTCGGCGATCTGGACACCGAGTCTGTCTTCGAGGGCGATGCCGATCTCCACCATGGACAGGGAGTCGACGTCGAGATCGTCGACAATCGACTTCTCGGAGGTGACCTCCGCCGCGGGAACGCCGGACACCTCCTGTATCACCGCACCGATTTCCTCATGGATCTGCTGCCGAGTGAATGACAGGGCGCCTCTCCTTCGCTCACGTTCCGGCCGTTTGTACCCTTGCTTACCCCTTCGACTTTATAGGGGCCCGTGCGCTCGGGCGTCAACCACCGGTCACGGCCGGCGACCTTTTTGATTTTCGGACCGCCGTTTACTGATGTCCGAAAATGATCAAATTAATTGATATTTCAGCTGAGAATTCAACCAAGTGCCGCCCGCCGCCCGAAGATCACGGGGAGCGGGAAGTGGCGGCCCGCGCGCATTCGATCACACAAGGCGACCGATATTTCATGACATCAACCTCCGACCACGAGTTTTCGCGCAAGTTGATCACTTGGTGAAAAACCGGCCCCCGAATGCCTCTCTCGCCCGCTCGGAAGCAGAAATCAACCCTGTCCGAAAATAAGACGTTTGACCACTAATTGATGAATGCCTTAGACAGTGATCGACGGGGTGTGGGGTGCGGGGTGCGGGGTGATGACGGTGCTGCTTTCCGATCGATCGACAAGATCCAACGAACAGGCGGAGAACGCCGCGGTCGCCGCCGCCCGTGAACTCGGGCGGCATGGCGTGACGGCCGGTGAACGGGTGCTGCTCCTCGCGGAGAACTCACCGGAGTTCGTCATCGGCCTGCTGGCCCTCATCGATGCCGACGCGTCCGTCGTCGTGGTGGACGCCCACCAGGCGAGAGGCGAGATCGAGCGGGTGTCGAGGGCTACGGGGACGGGAATCGCGCTCGTGGACCGCTCCGGCGCCGCTCCGGCGGGGACGCGCGCCATCGTGCTCGGCGAGCTGGTGTCCGCCGCCGAGAGCGCGCCCGGCCGCCCGGGGCGACGGCTCTCCCCAGGGGCGTGGGCCGGGCGCCGGGACGCCCTCATCGCCTGGTCGTCGGGGTCGACGGGCCACCCCAAGGGGATCGTGCGCTCCGGCGCCGCGATCATGACCAACACCGGGCAGACCTGCGCGCGCATGGCCTACACCGGCGAGGACGTGCTCGTCCCGCTGCTGCCGTTCTCCCACCAGTACGGCATCTCGCTCGTGCTCGCCTGGTGGCTGAGCGGCTGCTCGCTGCTCGTGACGCCGTACGGCCGGCTGGACGGGGCACTGAGGACGGCCGCCGCGGCGGGCGCGACGGTGGTGGACGCCACGCCCTCCACCTACCACACCATCTTGAACCTCGGCCTGCGCCGCCCGGACCTGCTGGCCGACCTCTCCGGCGTCCGCATGTGGTGCGTGGGCGGCGCGCCCCTGTCCCCCTCCCTCTCCGACCGGTTCTTCGCGGAGGTGGGGCAGCCGCTGCTGGACGGCTACGGCAGCACGGAGGCGGGCAACATCGCGCTGGCCACCCCGGACAACCCCAGCGGGTGCGGCCGCCCCCTGGACGGCGTGAACGTGGAGATCGTCGACGACGACGGCAAGCGGGTGAGCGCGGGCAAGATGGGGGAGGTCGTCGTGCGCTCCCCCGCGCTGATGGAGGGCTACCTGCCGCTCGCGGACGCCGGCCCCCCGGGCGAGTACCGCACCAACGACCTGGGCTATCTCGACGCCGAGGGCAACCTCTACGTCGTCGGCCGCAAGTTCGCCGTCCACCGCCTGGGGCACACGATCTACCCGGAGGCCGTGGAGCGCCGCGCGGCGGCGGCCGTCGGCCGGCCCGTCGCCGTCGTCCCGCTTGAGGACGAGCGCCTGGGCTGCCGGCTCGTCTTCTTCGTGGCCGACCCGGACCGCCGGGAGTCCTCACACTGGCGCCAGGCGATCGCCACGCACCTGCCCGCCTACGAGCACCCCAACCACGTCATGGTGGTGGACCACATCCCCGCCACGCACAGGGGAAAGCCGGACGTGGCCGGGCTGCGGCGCCTGGCGGCCGACCGGATCGCGGGCCGGACCGGGGCCGGCACGGAAACCGGGGCCGGTGTCAGGATCGGCACGGAAACCGGGGCCGGCACGGGAGCCGGAAACGGGACCGGCACGGGAGCCGGGACGCGGGCCGCGCGTGAGGGGCCGGTCACGCCGTCCGAGGAACGCGTCCGCGCGCTCGGCAGAGTGGCCGAGGCGCTGCGGGCCGATCCGGAACCGGTCGTGGAGATCCTCACCGAGATCTCGGTGCGGCGCTCGGTCGAGGAGGAGGTCGAGGCCGCCCTCGTCACCCTCGAAGGGGCGGTCGAGGAGGTCCTGACCTACGGGCCCGGGCGGGTGGAACGCCTGGCGGTGTTCATGCCGTCGAACGTCCTGTTCTACTCCTATGTTCTCTATCTTCTGGTGCCGTCCCTGTTCACCGAGCACATCACGGCCCGCCCGGCGACCACGGTGGCCCCCCAGTTCCGGCGCCTTCACGACCTTCTGGCGCCCCTGCACCGGCTGCCGATCGAGGCCGCCGTCACCAGCCAGCGCGCGTTCGTGGACGGCCCGGTGGCCGAGGCCGGCGTCGTGGTGTTCACCGGCGCCTACTCCAACGCCGAGCAGATCCGCGCCCGGCTCCGCGACGACCAGCTTTTCGTCTTCTTCGGCCAGGGAATCAACCCGTTCATCGTCGGGCCGGGCGCCGATCTCGATCGTGCGGTACGGGACGCCCTGCGCATCCGCCTGCTCAATTCCGGTCAAGACTGCTACGGCCCGGATGTGCTCTACGTTCACGACGCGGTGAAGGACCGATTTGTCGACGGGCTGATACGGACGCTCACCCGGGCCCGGTACGGGAATTACCGCGATCCCGAGGCCGACTACGGAAGTCTCTGGTATGAGAAGGCGGTCGAGACGTCCGCGGACTATCTGCACCGTAACCACGAGCACATCGTGCTCGGCGGAACGATCGACTTCCGTACCAGAAGGGTGGAGCCGGCCGTACTGGTCCGTGAATGGGCGGAACGGGTGCCCATCGTCGAGTTCTTCGCCCCGATTTTCAACGTCGTCGGCTATTCCTCGCCCGAACAGGTGAGGCGGCACATCGACTCGCCTTTCTTCGCCGAGCGGGCGATGGGAGCGATGATCTATGATGACGAACCCGGTCTGCTCGAAACTCTGCGGAGGCGGCATACCGTGGCGGTGAACGAGACTCTGCTCGACGTGGACAACGGAAATCGGCCATTTGGCGGATATGGCGTCATGGCCAACTATGTCATGCGTCACGGCCGCCGACTGACCGGTCCCGTACTCCTCTCCAAAACGATCGCCGAACACCTGACAGGCCCGACGGGCCGGAGCCGGGAAGGGAGCTCGTGATGCCGCGGGACCAGCGGACCCACCACACCCGCCGCGTCGTCGTCACCGGCGCCGGCGTCATATCGCCCGTCGGGCACGACGTGGACACCTTCTGGTCGAGTGTCACCGAGGGCCGATGCGGGGTGGCGCCGATCACGTCCTTCGACGTGTCCGACCTCAGCACCAAGATCGCGGCCGAGGTGCGCGGCTTCGATCCCGCGCCGTACATGCCGCACAAGGTGATGCGCCGCCTGGACCGGTTCGCCCAGTTCGGCCTGGCGGCGGCCGTCCAGGCGGTCGAGAACGCCAAGCTGCCGCCGGGCGACGCCCTCAGGCCGAGGCTCGGCGTCCTGGTCAGCTCGGGCTACGGAAGCAGCGGGATGCAGCACAGCCTGTACACCCGGTTCGCCGAACGCGGCCCCCGGTCGGTCCCCCCGTACACCACCTCCGCCATCGCGGTCGACTGCCCCTCAGCGGAGATCGCCCTGCGCTTCGGCGCGGGCGGCCCGTCGGGCTCGATGAGCACGGCCTGCGCCACCGGGACGATGAGCGTCGGCGAGGCCGCGATGTGGATCAGGACCGGCCGGGCTGACGTGGTCCTCGCCGGTGGCTGCGACGACTCGATCAGCCGGTTCGACCTCGCCTCGACCGGGATCACCGGGGCGCTCTCGCGGCGGAACGACGACCCCGAGCGCGCCTGCCGTCCCTTCGACCGCGACCGCGACGGGTTCGTCATGGGCGCCGGAGGAGCCGTGGTGGTGCTTGAGGAGGCGGAACACGCGGCGGCCCGGAACGCCCCGATCCTCGGGGAGATCGCGGGATACGCCTCCACCACCGACGCCTTCCACCCCACCGCCCCGCACCCCGACGGCCTGGGGGCGGTGACGGTGATGCGCCTGGCGCTCGACGACGCCGGCCTCGCCCCCGGCGAGATCGACTACATCAACGCGCACGGCACGGGCACGGTGCTGAACGACCGGACCGAGAGCATGGCCATCCGCGAGGTGTTCGGCGAGCACGCGCCCGGCATCCCGATCAGCTCGATCAAGGCGCTGACCGGCCACATGATCGGCGCGGCCGGAGCGGCCGAGCTCATCGCCACCCTCATGGCCGTCAGGGACGGGGTGGCTCCCCCCACCGTCAACTGCGACGCGCCGGAGGACGAGGGGCTCGACTACATACCGCACCGCGCCCGGCCGATGCGCGTGCGCGCCGCGCTGAGCAACTCCTTCGGCTTCGGCGGCCACAACTCGGCGCTGGTGGTACGCGAGTGGACCCCCTGAAGGTGGACCCCCATGAGAACGCAACGACGCCCCGGAGGGAGACCGTCACGATGCCCGGTCCTGTGAGTTCGCACAATGAATGGGATCCGCTGGAGGAGGTCGTCGTCGGCATCGTCGACGGTGCCGTCCTCCCGGACTGGAATGTGATCAACAAGGTCGTCGTGCCCCCCGGCGAGTGGGACGACATCGAGGCGCTGAGCGGCGGCGGGGGGACCCCCTACCCGCAGGAGCTGGTCGAGGCGGCCAAGGCCGACCTGGAGGAGTTCGTCCACATCCTGGAGGCGGAGGGGGTGCGCGTCCGCCGCCCGGAGCCGATGGACTTCACGGCGGGCTTCTCCACCCCCTCCTGGAAGGTCGGGACCGGGTTCTGCGCGGCCAACCCCCGCGACGTCTTCCTCGTCGTCGGCGACGAGATCATCGAGGCGCCGATGGCCGACCGCGGACGGCAGCACGAGACGTGGCCGTACCGGTCCCTGCTCAAGGAGTACTCCTCGGCCGGCGCCCGCTGGGTCGCCGCCCCCCGGCCGCAGCTCCTCGACGCGCTGTACGACGACGCCTACCGCGTGCCCGGCCCCGGTGAGCCCATCGGGTTCGTCACCACCGAGTTCGAGCCCACGTTCGACGCCGCCGACTTCGTCCGCTGCGGGCGCGACATCTTCGGCCAGCGCAGCCACGTGACCAACCTCGCCGGGATCGAGTGGCTCCGCCGCCACCTGGGCGACGACTACCGCGTCCACCTCATCGAGTCCCGCTGCCCGCAGGCGATGCACATCGACACCACGTTCATGCCGCTCGCCCCCGGAAAGGTGCTGGTCAACCCCGAGTTCCTCGACATCGCCTCCCTGCCGCCCGTCCTGCGGGACTGGGAGGTGCTCGTGGCGCCCGAACCGGTGCACACCGAGAACAACCCGGTCGGCGTGGTCAGCGGGTGGGTCAACATGAACGTCCTCATGCTCGACGAGCGCCGCGTGATCGTCGAACGCAACCAGGAGCCGATGATCCAGGCGTTCAAGGACTGGGGGTTCATCCCCGTCCCCTGCTCGTTCGAGGCCTACTACGCGTTCGCCGGTTCCTTCCACTGCGCGACGCTGGACGTACGGCGCGACGGCCCGCTCAGGTCCTACTTCTAGACGATGGACGGACCTCGGACGACGGCCGGGCGGGGTGAGGCGACGCCCGGCCGTGCCGTACTGATCACCGGAGGCGCGGGCGGGATCGGAGCCGTCACGGCACGGGCCCTGGCCCGGAAGGGCTTCCACGTCTTCGCGGGGGTGCGCGATCCGGAGCGCGCCGCCCGCGAGGCGTTCCCCGACGCGCCGGAGGGGATCGAGCCGATACCGCTCGACGTCACGCTGCCGGAGTCGGTCGAGCGGGCCGCGAAGACGGTGCCGGGGCCGGGACGGCGGCTCGCCGGCCTGGTCAACGCGGCGACCGCGGAGTATCACGGCCCGCTGGAGATCCTCCCCATGGACTTCGTCCGGCACGAGCTGGAGGTCAACTACCTGGGAGCGCTGGCCGTCACCAGGGCGCTCGCGCCCGCGCTGCGCGCCGCGCGGGGACGGGTGGTCAACATCAGCAGCATCAACGGCCTGTGCGTGTTCCCCAGCATCGGCGCGAGCTGCGCGTCCAAGTACGCCCTTGAGGCGGCCTCGGACGCCCTCCGCATGGAGCTGGGGCGATGGGGCGTGCGTGTCGTGCTGATCAACCCGGGGGCGGTGGACACCCCGCTCTGGCCGCGGACGCTGCGGGCGTTCGAGGCGCTCCCCGCGAGGGTCGGCGACGACCTTCTGCGCCTGTACTACCCGTCCTGGGAGCGGTCGGTCTCCCGCGCCCGCGCCGACCAGGCGCGCATGCTGCGGCTGGCCTCGCCGCCCTCCCGGGTGAGCCGGGCCGTCGTCCACGCGCTGACGGCGGCACGGCCGAGGACCCGCTACCTCGTCGGCCGGGACGCCCGCGCGATCGCCCTCGTCAGGCGCCTGCTGCCCACGCGGGCCTTCGACGCCCTTGCCCTGCACACCTTCCGGGAATGACATCGGGAACGACCTTTGAAAGACATCGACGCGATGACGAGAACCCGCAACCCCTGGGTCGTCCTGACGGTCCTGTGCTCCAGCCTGCTCCTGGTCGTCATCGACATCACGGTGCTCTACGTCGCGCTGCCGATGATCTCCACGGAACTGAACCCCAGCGCCTCGCAACTGCTCTGGATCGCCGACGTCTACTCACTGATCTGCGCGCCGCTGCTGATCCCCTTCGCCACGCTGGGCGACCGCTTCGGCCGCAGGCGGATGCTGGTGCGCGGATACGTCGTGTTCGGCGCCGCCTCCGTCCTGGCGGCCTTCGCGCCGAACGTGCCGGCGCTGATCGCCGCCCGCGCGCTCCTCGGACTGGGCAGCGCGATGATCATGCCGTCGACGCTGTCGATGATCCGCCAGGTGTTCGACGACGCCGACGCGCGGGCCAAGGCGCTCGGTGTGTGGAGCGCGGTCGCCTCGGCCGGGGCCGTCATCGGCCCGCTGCTCGGAGGGGCGCTCGTCGAGGGGACGTGGTGGGGGGCGGTCTTCCTGATCAACGTCCCCGTGATGCTGGCGGCGGTCCCGCTCGCCCTGTGGCTGGTGCCGGAGTCACCCCGTAGGGTCGCCGGACGCTGGGACGCCACGAGCGCGTGCCTGGCCACCGCCGGTGTGCTGGGCCTGGCCTACGGCATCAAGGAGGCGGGCCACAGCGGGCCGCTCGCGCCCTCCACCGTCCTGAGCCTGACCGCCGCGGCCGTTCTGCTGGTGCTGTTCGTGGTACGGCAGCGCCGCGGCGACCCGCCGCTGCTGGACGTGGGCCTGTTCGCCAACCCGTCGTTCAGCACCGCCGCCACGGCGGTCGTGATCACCTTCCTGATCCTCGTCGGCCTCGAACTGCTCTTCACCCAGTACCTGCAGCTGGTGCTCGACCTCAGCCCGTTCGCCGCCGCCCTGCGGCTGCTGCCGATGAGCGTGACGAGCGTGGCCGGGAGCCTGGCCGGAGGGCCGCTGGTGCGGCGCTTCGGGGCGCCGGCGCTGATCGCCGCGGGACTGGCCGGCACCGCGGTCTCGCAGCTCCCGCTGGTGGCGCTGGACACCACCGACCGGGCGTGGCTGATGGGCCTGTGCTTCGCCGGGATGGGGTTCTGGCTGGCGGTGGTCCTGACCGCCTCCTCCAACGCCCTGATGAACGCGGTCGACGTCGAGCGGGCCGGGCAGGCGGCGGCCGTCGAGGAGACCTCCTACGAGCTGGGGGGCGGCCTGGGCATCGCCCTTCTGGGCAGCGTCACATCGGCCGCCTACGGCAGGTGGTTCCCCGCCCTTCCCGGCCTCTCGGACGACACCTGGCAGGCGGCCCGCGAGTCCCTCTCCGGGGCGGTCCGCGCCGCGGCCACCCTGCCGCGGGCCGACGGGACGAAGGTGCTCGACGCCGCCCGGGAGACCTTCGTCGCGGGCCTGCACCTGACGCTGACGGTGTCCACCGGCCTCCTGCTCGCCGGGGGACTCGTCGTCGTGTTCGTCTTCCGCGGCCGGAACCGGATCACCTCGCCCCTAGGAGAACAAAGATGACCAGCTCTGGCGCTCTGGACAACTGGCGGTTCGACCACTTCAGCGAGATCCTCCGGCAGGGGGCGGGCGCGGTGGGCGAGCCCGCCGTCGTCGACGGCATCACCGGGCCCGTCATCACGCAGAACGGCCGAAAGCTCATCAACTTCGCCAGCATCAACTTCCTCGACCTGCAGAGCCGCCCGGACATCCGGCGGCACTTCGCCGAGGGGGCCGGCCGATACGGCCTCACCACCGGCGGCTCCCGGATGACCCAGGGAGTCTGCCGCCCCCATCTCGACCTGGAGGCGGAGCTGAGCCGGGTCACCGGCAAGGAGCGGGCGATCAGCTTCGCGACGGGGCTGCTGGCCAACCTCGGCTTCGTCCACGCGATGAGCCAGTACGTCGACCTCGGCGGCGGGGTGACGGTCGACAACTCCGACTCCGTGTTCGTCCTGGACCGCGACTCCCACTGGAGCCTCTGGAAGGCCGTCGAGGGCCTGGGGTACGGCAAGCGCGTCTTCGCCTTCCGCCACAACGACCCCCGGGATCTCGAACGGGTGCTGTCGCGCGTCACGGCGGCGAAGGTCGTCGTGGTTTTCGAAAGCGTCTACTCCGCCGACGGCGGCATGGCCCCGGTCGCCGAGATCCTCGACCTGTGCGAGAGGCGGGGCGCGGTGAGCTTCGTCGACGACGCCAACGGCTTCATGATCTACGGCCCCGCGCACCGGCCCTTCGCCGGTGAGTACCGGCACATCCACCGGCGGGCGGACTTCGTCATGGTGTCCTTCTCCAAGGCGGTGGGCCTGGAGGGCGGGGCGATCGCGGGCCCGGCGGCGGCCGTCCGCTCCTTCGAGGTGCTCAGCGGGACCTCGATGTTCACCGCGGCCATGCAGCCGCCGACCGCGGCGGTGGCCGCGGAGATCGTCCGCCGGCTCGACCGGGAGGCCGGGATCGTCGACGGCTATCTGGAGAAGGTCACGAAGTTCCGGGGGCGGCTCGCCGACGTCGGCTGCCCCCCGAGCCCGACCGGCACCTACATCGTCTCGGTGCCCGTCAACGACGACGACGTGGCGGTGGAGCTGCACCACGCGTTCCTCGACCGCGGCTATCTCGTCCCGGTCTTCTTCTATCCCGCCGTCAAACGCAACAGGTCGCTGATCCGCCTGATCATCGGCGACGGGCACACCGAGGAGCAGATCGACGGCTTCGTCTCCACCCTGGCCGCGCTCAAGGCCGAGTTCGGATTCTGACGTCCCCGCGGCCGGGCCGTCCGCAACGGGGCGTCCTCTCGTCCACCAGGAGGTTGGGGATCCACGACAGGAGCGGGACGAGCAGGTGGGCGGCGGTGCGCGGCGACGCCGGCGCGGGATGCGCGCCCGCCCGGCCCGGTCTAGTCTCACGGTCGTGACGACCAGGAACTCCCACTGCTCCTTCTGCGGCGCCGTGTTTCCCACCGGCCTGCCCTGGCCCCGGACGTGCCCCGGCTGCGGGAACACCTCCTACCTCAACCCGCTGCCGGTCGCGGTGACGGTGCTGCCGGTGGGCGACGGCCTGCTGGTGATCCGCCGCGACGTCGAGCCGCACCGGGGCGGTCTCGCCCTGCCCGGCGGCTTCGTCGACATGGGCGAGTCGTGGCAGCAGGCGGCCGCCCGCGAGCTCCGTGAGGAGACCGGCATCGCGATCGACCCGGACGGCGTGCGCCTCCTCGACGTGCTCAGCGCCCCCGACGGCACCGTGCTGATCTTCGCCCTGGGGCCCCGGACCGACCCGGCCGCCCTCCCACCGGTCGCCCCCACCGCCGAGACCTCGGAGTGGCTGGTGATCGACGGGCCGCGGGAGATGGCCTTCCCACTGCACAGCCGGGTCGTGGCGGAGTACTTCGCCTCCGGAGGCCGATCGCGAAGTACGATCGGTCAATGACCGAAATGACCGAAACCGAGCCGGGCTGGCTCACTCCCGAAGAGCTGGAGTCGGCCCGCGCCCGCATGCCGATCCTCTACGTCGACGCCGTCCCGGTCCGGGTCGACGACACCGGAACGGTCACGCACGTCGGCCTGCTGCTTCGCATCGGATCGGACGGGACGGTCAGCCGCGCCCTCGTCTCCGGCCGTGTGCTCCACCGGGAGCGGGTCCGCGACGCGCTCATGCGCCACCTGGAGAAGGACCTCGGGCCGGTGGCGCTGCCCCGCGTCCCGGCCTCTCCTCAGCCGTTCACCATCGCCGAGTACTTCCCGGAGCGGGACGTCTCGCCGTACCACGACCCCCGGCAGCACGCGGTCTCCCTCGCCTACGTGGTCCCGGTCGCGGGCGACTGCCGTCCGCGGCAGGACGCCCTGGATCTCGTCTGGTTCACTCCCCGGGAGGCGGCGTCGCCGATGGTGCAGCAGGAGATGGCGGGCGGGCAGGGCGTGCTGCTGAAACAGGCCCTGGCGCACGTCGGCCGCCTCCCCTGAGGTCGTACGGCCCGCCCCTGATGACCGGCCCGCCCGGAAAAGGGGATCTTCCGCAGATCGCCGGGAGATCCCACCGGGTGAGGCGCCGCCCCGCCGCCGTCTGGGTGTCGCCGACCGGCGAACGGACCGGGCGACGACGCCCTACGGGGCGATCCGGTTCCAGAACGGCAACCGGTGCTCGGCCGCGTAGTCGACAGGCCCGATCCCATCCGGAGCCAGCGACTGGACGTGCCCCGTCGTGGTGTACCCGGGCCATGCCGGCAGCCCCCCGCGTGCCGGTCGCCCCGTACGCGCGAACGCGGACCAGTAGCCGATCATGGCGTCGGAGAGACGGAGCTGCGCGGGCGTCAGCCGCCGCTCGAACGACGGGGAGCGGAACAGGTAATCGATGTCGGCGTTGTGGTACGCCCCGGAGGGCAGGCCGGGCGGGAACGGGAACTCCTCCGGCGGGTTCCGGTCCGCGAACTCGTAGAAGTAGACAGGGTTCCCGCGGCTGTACAGATCCACGTACTCCTTCGTCGCCTTTGCCCACATCCGGTCCGTCATGACGGCTGCGAAGGCGACGTTCGCGTTCTCATACCGCGAGAGCGGGTATGTGGACTCGACCTCGTCCGCGTGGTCCCCGAACGCCTGCCTGAGGACAGCGGGGTAGTCCTCATTACGGATGGGAGACCCCGTCATCGCCCGTATGGCCACGAACGTGCGGTGCTCATCGCGCGTCGCTCCCGCGAGGACGGGAACACGCGCGAACCTCCCCTTCCGAAGGAGCGACTCGGGAACGCCGGGCAGTTCACGGTTCCCGTACGCGTACGTCTGGAAGATCGACATTCCCCGGGGGTACGTGAGCAGCTTCTCCGCCGGAATCCGGCGCAGGCACGCCAGCGCGTCACCTCCGGTGCACCCGAAGTGCTTCGCCATGTCCGTGCCCAGGCCGCGCACATCGGCGTCACTCTTCCACCCGTAAACGGGCAACGCCCCGAGGAAGGGATAGATCGCACCGGCCGGCGCGTCCATCGTCGGGAAACCACTGTGCATGATGACCTTGTCGAACAGACCGCGTGAGAGCGGGGACAGGGTGTGGGCGGCGGCCGCGGTGGCGCCGAAGGAGACCCCAAACAGGGACACGTTACGGGGGTCTCCCCCGAAGGCGGCGATGTTGCGACGCACCCACTTCAGGGCCGCGCGCTGGTCCTGAAGGCCGACCGTCCCGGAGTCCTTCAGGGCGGGATGCCCGAAGGCCCCGAAGACGCCCATGCGGTAGTTGATCGTGACGACGACCAGATCACCCGTGGCGGCAAGCCTGCGCGCGTCGAAGACGTCGCCCGAGCCGATCGTCCCGGCACCGTGGATCCAGACGAGAACGGGACGGGGGCGGTCACCCTTGGACACCTTGGGAGTGGTGACGTTGAGGAACAGGCAGTCCTCGTCGGTGCTGAGCCTGCCGCCGAAGGCCACCGGGAGCTGGGGGCAGATCGCCCCGGGCTTCTCCGCGGAGCGCACCTTGGCCCATGGCCTCGGCGGCCGAGGGGACTTCCATCGCAGGTCGCCGACCGGGGGCGCCGCGTACGGGATGCCCTGGAAGAGCCGATGGTCCGAGCCGACGACGCCCTTCAACCAGCCCGTGCCGACACGGACCCGTTCCGTTCTTTGCGGATCGTGTTCCGATCCGGCGGTCGCGGGCGTGGCGCATCCCAGCGCCAACGCCAGTGCCACGGCCGCCGTCCCTAACCAGCGCGCCCTCATCAGATCTCCGTTCTCCAGGGTGGGCACAGGGCCGAATGGACGCCCGATCCGTCGCGGGGGGGCGGTGCGTTCCGCGCGGCGTTCGGGCCGGCATGCTCATAGCCTCCCCCGCCGCCGGCGAGAAACTCGTGATCCACAGCTCTTGATGACCGCTCACGTGCTCACATCGTGAGACATCCCGCGGCGGGGACGTCGGAGTGGCCGGTGGCCGACCGGCTGCGGGGCCGGCGTTTTCGCTGTACGCCCGGGTCGTGGTGGCCCGTTTGGGGCAGCGCCGATCTCTCCCGGCGGGCCGTCGGAGGAGACTCCCGGACGCCCGCGGGCGAACCCGGGCGCGTCCTTCCCCGGCACTCCCTTGGCAAGAGTCGTTACTTAAGGTAATTATAAAGTCTCTTTAAGTAACGAGAGAGGAGTGTGACGTTCTGAACGAGAATCAGTCGACGCCGGTGACGCCCCCCGGCTCGGCCATGCCCGCGGAGCTGAGGGAGGCGGGGGCGCCCCGGCCGAGCCACGAGCTCAGGGTGCCGGCGGAGCTGGTCGCGACGGCCGAGCACGGTCTGGCCGCCCGCGGCCGTCCCCGCAGGCGGGTGCTGGTCATCGGGGCCGGGATGGCGGGCCTGGTCGCCGCCTACGAACTGATGCGCCAGGGCCACGAGCCGGTCGTCCTGGAGGCCCAGCAGCGGGTCGGCGGGCGCGTGCTCACCCTGCGCGGCTTCGCGCCCGGCCTGTACGCCGAGGCGGGCGCGATGCGGATCCCGCGCGTGCACGACCTGACACTGACGTACTGCCGGCGGTTCGGGCTGAGGCTGCGCCCGTTCGTCATGGGCAACCCCCGCGCCCTGGCCTACATCCAGGGCGTCAGGACCACGATGGGAGAGCTGAACGGCGACCCCGGCATCCTCGACTTCGAGCTGGCCGAGCACGAGCGCGGCCGCACCTACGAGGACCTGTGGCGCAGCGCCACGCAGGAGATCCACGACCTGTACGCCGAGGAGGGCGAGGGGGCGCTCGACCGCATCTGCGCCGAGTACGACCGCTACTCCATCCGCAGCTTCCTGCGCGAGCGCGGCTTCTCCGAGGGGGCCATCGAGCTCTACGGCGTCATGAGCTTCAGGGAGGCCAACCTCAACGCGGCGGTCATCGAGCAGTTCCGCGAGATCATCGGGCGGGCGTTCGAGGACATGCAGGAGATCGAGGGCGGCAGCGACCGGCTGCCGGACGCCTTCTACGGCGAACTGCGCAACCACATCAGGTTCGGCCACGAGGTCACCGCCATCGAGCAGGACGACCGCTCGGTCACCCTGCACGTCAAGACGGCCTCGGGCAGGACGACGTTCACCGGAGACTACGCCATCTGCACGATCCCGTTCTCGGTGCTGCGCGATGTCGAGACCAGACCGGCCTTCTCCCGCCGCAAGCAGCGCGCCATCCGCGAGCTGAACTACAACGCCTCCACCAAGATCCTCTTCCAGGTCCGGCAGCCGTTCTGGGAGCGGGGCGACGGCATCGTCGGCGGCACCACGGTCACCGACCTGCCGATCCGGCGGATCTGCTACCCCTCGCACTCCACCCCCGGCGAGGAGCGCTCGGTCCTGCTGGCCAGCTACACCTGGGGCCAGGACGCCCTGCGGTGGGGCGCGATGTCGCCGCAGAAACGGGTCGAGCAGGCGCTTGAGGACGTCGCCAAGATCCACCCCGAGATCCACGACCACTTCGAGTTCGGCGTCACCCACGCCTGGTACGACGACCCCTACGCCGCGGGCGCCTTCGCCCTGTTCGAGCCGCACCAGCAGACCAGCCTGCACGACGCGATCATCGCGCCGGAGGGCCGCGTGCACTTCGCCGGCGAGCACTGCTCGCTCTGGCACGCGTGGATCGAGGGCGCCCTGGAGTCCGGGCTCAGCGCGGCACGCGCCGTGCACACGGCGGACTGACCGGCGCCGGCACGCCCGGCCGGCCCGCAGACCGGGCGGGCGCGCCGCCGGCCTGACCGCCCGGCGTAATCAGCCGCCTGTCCGCTCGGCGTAGTGGGTCAGCCGGGCCGCCGCCTCGGCCAGATCGGCGGCGGCCTCGGCGCACGCGGCCAGGTGGGCGTTCACCGACGCGCGCAGCCACCCGGGCGCGGCGCCGCCGGCCTCCAGCCCGGCCTCGATCTCCCGCAGGCGGTCGGCGCACTCGGTGAGCGCGCGGGCGTCCGACCACAGGACCTCGGCCTGGGCGGCGATCGTCTCGGATTCGAGGGGCATCCGGCCTCCATAGGGCGAGCCTCAGGTGAGCAGTACGGGAACACCCGCCTCCCAGCGGGCCTGACGGGAGGCGGCCGACAGGCACAGCAGCGGGCGGGCGCCGTCGAGACCCAGCTCGCGGAGCCGGCGGGCCAGCGGATGGGCCGACGGCCCGACGGTCAGCCGCACCCGCGGCGCGAGGTGGGCCCGGCCCGCGCCGCGGGTTCGTACGCTCCAGCGCAGCGCGCCGCCCGCGTGACGGGCGTAGCCGACCAGGTCGCGGTCGCCCAGCGGCAGCCCGGGGCCGAGGGCCCCGCCCAGGGTGAGGATCCGGTCGCCGGGGCCGCCGGCCACGACCCGCGCGCCCCCGGCACCGAGCTCGAACTCCAGCGGCGCCTGGTACGGCTCGCCGCCCCAGAGCCTCGGCGCCACGGCGGCGACGATCTCGGCGTCGACCACCGAGCCGGCCAGCAGGCTGCCCGAGCGCCGCCGGTCGGCGCCGCGCAGCAGCTCGGGCCGGACGCGCCCCGCCCCACGCCGCCACGGATCGGGCACGACGACCCCGAGGTGAAGCTCGTGATAGCCACCGAGGCTGGTCCGCCGGTTCCACGCGGCGTGCACGGCGACCAGGGAGCGCCCGCCGATCCGTACGGCGGGGCCGAGACCGCTCTCGTCCAGCAGACCGGCCACGGCGGCCGGATCCGCGGCGAAGTAGGCGGTGAGGGCGGCGCCGTCCCGGCACCGGATCGGCAGCTCCACCGTCCCCGCGGGGGTGTCGGCCGGGTAGGTGGGCACGGTGAGGAACGGAAAGCCCTCGGGAGAGGGGACGCGGTCGAACAGAAGGTAGGCCTGCGAGCGGACGACCGGGCCCCGGTAGGGGGCGAACCGCTCGTCGATCCGCTCACGGGCCTCCGGCAGGTCGTCGGCGAGGTTGGCGATGTAGTGCTCGATGCCGTGGCAGATCGGGAACAGGTGCGTGGAGTCGAAGTAGTCGACCACGTACCAGCCGGGGTGCAGGTCGAAGCAGCCTCCGGCGCCCTGCCCGTCGAGGGTGGGGACGATGTCGTGCTGGTTGGTGACGCTGGCGACCCAGGTGCGCGGGTCGGCGGGTTTCTTGAAGTCGACGGGCGAGCCGACGGCGACGACGTGGGTGACGGTGTGGCGGGCGCAGAACTCCGCGTCCTGCGCGAGGTTCATGACGGCCGCGCCGCCGGCGCTGTGCCCGATGAGGGCCAGCTCGGCCCCCGGGGGCAGGCCGTAGTCGCCGACGGCCTTGATCAGGGCACGGCTGTAGGGGCTGCCGGCCAGGACGGCGCTGCTGAAGGCGCCGAGGAGGTCCTGGGGGGAGGCGTTGTCGGGCTGTCCCGCCCGCATGCCGGGCGCCTGCAGGACGTGACGCACCACTCCGTCGGGGCCCCTGACGCTCTGGATGATCGCCCGCCCGGTCGTGCCGATCACGGCGATGTTGCCCAGGAAGCCGAGCAGCGACCCGTGGGAGCTCAGCCGCCTGGACTCGGCGGCGGTCAGGCCGGTGCGGCGGGCGGCCCCCTCCCCGGTGTCGAGGGCCGCGACGGCCCTGTTGCTCATGCCGGTGACGGGGTCGGCGCCGGCGTAGCCTCTGCCGGTCGCTATCTGCCAGGCGGCGGTGTCGTTGAGCGGGTTCTCGTCCAGCAGCGCCCGCAGGGCGAGGACCTCGCCGAAGACCGGGGCGAGCTCGCTGAGGGTGCGCACCGCGCCCCGGTCCTTGATCAGGGCGCGCAGCGCGCGGACGGCCTCCAGGTCGCGGTCGGCGGCGGCCGCCTCGATGAGACGGCTCAACATGGGGTCACCGGTCAGCTCGGGGTGGTCCAGGGCGACGGCGGCGATCCGCAGCCGCAGCGAGGTGGCCAGGACGCGCACGGCCAGGCTCTCGGCGCCCGCCAGGACGCCCAGCCGGGCCGCCAGGGTGCCCAGCCGCCCTCCGGCGGGGGCGTACCCGAGCCCCCGGCCGTTGGTGACCGCGCGGAGCAGGGCGCGCCCCGCCCGGCAGCCCGCGGCGGGGGCACGCGGCAGCGCGCCGAGGACGGCGCGGTCGGTGATCGCGGCCGTGGTGTGGGCGGCCGCCTCCTGGATCGTGATCCCGATGTCGGCCAGCTCGCGGGCGGCGGCGCGCAGCAGCCCGGCGGCGGGGCCCGGTTCCTCGCTCACGGCTCCGCCCGCCGGGTCATGCCGACGAAGCGGGGGCGGGGGTCCTCGGGGACGTTGCGGTGCAGCAGGTCCGAGAGCGTCCGCGTGGCCGCGATGACCTTCCAGCCGTGCGGGGAGAAGGTCTCGGGGCGAAACACCCTTGGGGCCAGCAGCGGGTTGGTCAGCGCCTGGGAGAAGGCGTCGATGGCGATGATCTTCGTCAGGAGCGGTGGGAGTATGGCGTCGGGGGAGCCGGGCTCCTCGGCGAACAGGCCGACGTACAGGTCGAGGTCGTCGGCGCCGCGGTAGAGCTCGCGCAGCGCGGCGACGACCCGCTCGTCGCCGGAGACGTGCTCGAAGGCGCGTACCGGGGGAAAACCGCAGTGCGCGCGGTAGCCGTTGTAGGGGGCGAGGTCGAGAGCGCGCGCGTCGGCGATGCTGGCCACGTCCACCTCCCGCAGAAGGGGGTCGGTGTTGAACAGGCCGATACGGCCGGCGCGCTGGAGGGACGCCTCCTCGAAGAGCCGGCCGAGGCCGGGGCCGGGGATCAGCGCGCCGGCGACCAGGGTCTGCGCCATCGGCAGCTCACGGCCGCCCACCACCAGGCGGGAGGGGATGAGGCCGTGCCAGCGGTAGACGAGGTTGAACTCCACCGAGGCCCAGTTCTGGCGGTGCCAGGGCGCGCGGGCCAGCGTCGACGACAGGCGGGGGTCCAGGAAGAAGCGGAAGTGGTAGGGGGTGATGTGGTTGACGTACTCCTCCGTCATCACCTTGATGAGCAGCACGATGAGGATGTTCCGGGTCGTCTGGAAGAGCCGCTCGTCGTCCCAGCCCGGGTGGTGTCCGGCCAGCAGGCGGGCCACCCTGTTGTGCTCGCGCAGGAACAGCACCGTGAGCATGGTGAAGCCGATCTGGATGTTGCCCCGGTCGCTGCCGGTCGCGAACAGGGTGTCGCGCCGGGCGCCGGTGAGCTCGGCGAAGCGGATCACGCTCAGCGGGGCGAACTCCGGTTTGATCTCGCCGTTCTCGCAGAGGTGGGGCGGGAACTCCCCCCCGTCGAGGATCTGGCTCTTGAGCAGCCCGCCCTCGAACGTGCGCAAGGAGGCGGTCGCCGCGTCGTCGAGGCCGTAGAGCTGGTTCAGGTCGATGTGGTGGTTGGAGCTGTTCCTGCGCGGGTCGCGGGGGACGTTGACGTCGCCGCGCAGGAAGCCGTCGGTGAACCACTGGGCGAAGTAGGCGAACAGCACGGTGGAGCGCGGGCAGGGGATCATGGTGTCGCCCCGGGTGAACAGGTCGGCGGCCCGCTCGGGGGTGGGCCGGCCGCTGTCGTCCGCGGGAACCGGCGGCAGATGACGGCCGCTGTAGGTACGGTCGGTCAGCGAGGCCCACGAGGTGTAGCCGGCCATGGTGCTCAGCGGTTCGGGACGCGGGGGCATCTCGCCGACCGCCTGGTCGATCAGCGAGGCGTTCAGGCGGCGCCGTACCGGCTCGACGGCCTGAAGGATCTCCCAGAGCGCCCGGCCGCGGGTCAGGGCCAGGAACTTGAGCCGGTTGGCGGCGCCGTCGACGGCGACGCTCCGCGCCCTCGTTCTTCCGCCGGGCATCGTCATCCCTCCCGTCTCTCGGGACCGAGACCGAGGACGAACCTGTCGGGGAAGACACCGTGCGAGCGGAGCATCTCGCCCTCGGGAGGCGCGAGCAGGCGCACCCCGGGGCGCAGCAGCAGACGGCGTACGGTCTCGCAGACGACGGCCCTGGCCGGGTGCACGCCGAGGCAGGCGTGGTGGCCGTGGCCGAAGAACATCCGGTGGTGTCCGGGCCGGTCGGCGCGGAACTCCTCCGGCTCCTCCACCACGTCGGCGTCGAACATGGCCGAGGCCGGCGAGGCCAGCACGAACGTGCCCGCAGGGATCGGGGTGGCGCGCGGGGTGCCGGCGGCCAGGACGTGGTCGCGCTCGCACAGTCGGGGAAGCAGTTTGAAGAAGGGGTTGAACCGCAGCGCCTCCCAGACGTAGCCGTCGAAGCGCGCGAGGTCGGGGCCCGCGGCGGCCTCGACGGCGCGGGCCAGCACCCGCGGGCGCAGCAGGAGCTGCTCGACGGCCTCGGCCATGGCCCCGGGGGCGCTCTCCACGAATCCGAGCGGCAGCCCCGCCATGTTGATCACGATGCGCTCGTCGCCGTCGTCGAGGCCGGCGGGCAGGACGGTGGCGCAGAGCCGCCCGAAGACGTCGCCGGGCGGCCCCTGCCCGGGGCGGGCGGCGGCCCTGATCTCGGCGAGCCGGCCGCGCAGGTGGGCCGTCATCTCCGCGCCGGCGCGGACCGAGGCGGCCTGGACCTCCGGGTCGCCGGTGAAGTTGGCGAAGCCGTCGGTGACGATCGCCCGGCACCACCGGGAGAGGGTCAGGGGGTCGGGCCCGGGAAGACCGAAGTATTCGGCGCACACGCCCAGGGCCACGGGACGGAACAGGTCGTGGACCGCCTCGACGCGGCCGCGCGGCCAGGCGGCGTCGAGCGCCTCGTCGGCGACGCGCCCCGCCAGCGCGCGCACCCCGGCCACGTCGCCGGGCGGGAGCATGACCCGCATCAGCCCCTTGTCCCGCCAGTTCGTCGGGGTGGCGTCCCTGGAGAGCATGAACGGCCCGCCCAGCGCGGCCTCCAGGCGCGGGCCGAAGGCGCGGACGGTGAAGACCTCCTCGTGGGAGAGCACCTCGGTGACGTCGGCGAAGCGGGTCACGACCGTGAAGGCGGGCGTGACGAAGATCGGCCGCCGTTCGCGGAGCTCGGCGAACAGGGCGCGCCAGTCGGTGCGGATCCACTCGCGGACGAGGCCGGACGCCGACACCGGATCACGGGCCAGGGCCTCCTCATACCGCTCCAGATGGCCGCCCGCGGTCGCCCGGTCGACAACGCCCATGCGCAAGGCCCTTCCGTGGGAAACCGTGGTGAACGGAGATCGTCACGTTGTGTAGCCACAATCTAGGCGGGGGTGACATCGTTGCTTGATGACTACCGTATGGATTGTTTTAGTTCCTCTGAGTGATTAACACGTCACCCTCCGGCCACTGCCGTACGGCGGGAGGGCGGCCGTTGAATGGGGCGCCGGGTCGTCTTCACCGAGTCACAGGGAGGCAGCGTGACCCCGTCGTGACCGCGTCGCGCCCATCGCGCCCGTCGCCCGCGTCGCGCCCCCCGCGGCGGGGCACGGCGGAGACGGTGACGGTCACCACCGGCCGCCGCGCCGCCTACCTCGTCCTCCTGGTGGTGCTGCCGGTGCTGCTGTTGGCCCTGGCCGTGCCCGCCGTCTGGGGGTGGGGGGTCGGCCCGCGTGACGTGGTCATCGCCGCCGTGATGTACCTCGTCAGCGTCTTCGGGATCGCCATCGGCTACCACCGGCTCCTGACCCACCGGTCCTTCCGGTGCCGCAGGCCGCTGCGCGTCGCGCTCATGCTGGCCGGCGGCATGGCCGTCGAGGGGCCGGTCACGCTCTGGGCGGCCGAGCACCGCCGCCACCACAAGTACGCCGACCGCGAGGGCGACCCGCACTCGCCGTGGCGGTACGGCGACGGCGGCCTGGCGCTGCTGCGCGGCATGGCGCACGCCCACGTCGGCTGGTTCTACACCGCGCGCCGCCGTTCCAGCCGCGCGCACTGGGTGCCGGACCTGCTGGCCGATCCGGACGTACGGCGGTTCGACGCCGCCTACCCCGCCGTCGCGGCGCTGTCGTTCGCGCTGCCCGCCGCGGCGGGCGGGCTGTGGTCGATGTCGTGGGCGGGCGCGTGGTCCGCCCTCTTCTGGGGCGGGCTGGTCCGCTACGCCGTGGTGCACCACGTCACCTGGTCGGTCAACTCCGTCGCCCACACCTTCGGCGAGCGCCCGTTCCGCACCAGAGACCGCTCGTCGAACGTGCCCTGGGTGGCGATCCTGACCCTTGGCGAGGGCTGGCACAACTGGCATCACGTGGAGCCGGCCTGCGCCCGCCACGGGGTGCTCAGGGGCCAGCTCGACCCGAGCGCCCGGCTGATCCGCTGGTTCGAGCGGGTGCGGTGGGCCTACGGCGTGCACTGGCCCGACCCCGGCCGCGTGGCCGCCCGCCGCGCCGGGCGAGGCGATCCGGGCGTCTGACGTTCCCGGGGCGCCGCCGGGCGCCGGCGACCCGCGGTCTTCACAGGACGGGGCCCTCACGGAACGAGGCCTCTCACAGGACGGGGCCCTCACGGAACGGGACCCCGGGGTTGGCATTAAAATAAGGTAAGGCTAACCTAAAGCGAAAGTCTGGCTCGTCCCTCGGAGCGCTCCATGCCCGTTCTGTATGGGATCGGCAGGCCGTCGCCCGCCGGCCCCGCCGTACCCTCCGCGCCCCTCGCGTCCCCCGTCTCCCCCGCGCCGCCCTCGGTGACGCCCGGCGCCCCGGAGCGGACCCTTGCAGGGTGAGGCCGCCCTGAGCGGCACCGACCTGCGGCTGGGCTACGCGGGCGGCACGGTGGTCGACGGCGCGTGCATCGCCCTGGTCCCCGGCCGGGTGACGGCCCTGGTGGGCCCCAACGGCAGCGGCAAGTCCACGCTGCTGCGCGCGCTGGCCCGGCTGCACCCGCCTCAGAGCGGCACCGTCCTGCTCGGCGACGGCACCCCCGCCCTCGGCCTGCCGGCCCGCGACTTCGCCCGCAGGGTCACCCTGCTGGCGCAGAGCCGTCCCACCCCGACCGGGGTGCGCGTCCGCGACGTCGTCGGCTACGGCCGCCACCCCTACCGGGGACGGTGGCGGAGCGGCGACCCCGGCGGCGAGCGGGCCGTCGCCCACGCGATGGAGCTGACCGGCGTCGCCGCCATGGCGGACCGTCCCGTCGACGAGCTGTCCGGCGGAGAACTGCAACGCGTGTGGCTGGCCACCTGCCTGGCGCAGGACACCGGCGTGCTGCTGCTGGACGAACCCACCACCTTCCTCGACCTGCGCTACCAGGTCGAGCTGCTGGACCTCGTCCGCGACCTCGCCGACGGGCACCGGATCGCCGTCGGCGTCGTGCTGCACGACCTCAACCAGGCCGCGGAGGTCGCCGACCACGTCGTCCTCCTGCACGGAGGCCGCGTGCTCGGCGACGGCACCCCCGCCGAGGTGCTCACCGAGGAGCTGCTCACCCTGGCCTACGGCATCCGTGTCGAGGCCACGATCGACCCCCGAACCGGGACGGTGCGCACCAGGCCGGTCGGCCGGCGCGCCGGAAGCGTCCCGGCGACGACATGAGAGGAACCACCATGCGCTCCCTGCGCACCGCCCTGGCGGTCTTCGCCGCCGTCCTGGCCCTCGGCGCCTGCGGCACCACACAGGCACCGGCCGGCACGGCCGCGGAGTCCGCCGCGGACCCCACGGGCTCGTCGGGCTCCGCCGAGGCCGGGCCCGTCACCGTCACCGACGGCCGGGGCAGGAACGTCACGCTCGACCGGCCCGCCACCAAGGTCGTCGGCCTCGAATGGGGGGAGGTCGAGATGCTGGTCGGCCTCGGCGTCATGCCCGTGGGCGTCGCCGACGTCAAGGGGTACGGCACCTGGGTGACCGCCGCCCGGCTGGACGCCTCCGTCAAGGACGTGGGCACCCGCTCCGAGCCGAGCGTCGACTCCATCGCCGCCCTCCAGCCCGATCTGGTCGTCATGGAGGGCGAGAGGAACGCCGCGCTGATCACCCAGCTGGAGAAGTTCGTCCCCGTCGTCGTGACCAAGGGCAGCGACGCGACCGGCAATCTGGAGCGCATGCGCGCCGACCTCACCATGATCGCCACCGCCGTGGGCAGGAACGACGAGGCCGCCAAGCTGCTGGCGGACCTCGACGCGACGCTGGCCGACGGCAAGCGGAAGATCGCCGACGCCGGGGCCGCCGGCGGGAGGTTCGCGATGGCCGACGGCTACAAGGAGGGCAGCACGATCTCGATCCGCATGTTCGGCAAGGGCGCGCTCGTCTCCGACGTGGCCGAACGCCTGGGCCTGGCCAACGCCTGGACGGGCAAGGCCGACAAGGTCTGGGGCCTGGGAAACACCGACGTCGAGGGGCTGACCGCGCTGAAGGGCGACGACGTGCGCTTCTTCTACAACGCCTCCGACGGCGACGACATCTTCGCCGACGGCCTGGCCCGCAACGCCATCTGGAAGGCGCTGCCCTTCGTGGCCGGCGGGCGCGTGACCAGACTGCCCGACGGCATCTGGACCTTCGGCGGCCCGCTGTCGTGCGCGCAGTACGCCGAGGCGCTCGTGAAGGCCTACACCGGTTGAGCACGCCCGTCCTGACCCCGGCTCCCCCCGCCGCGCCCCCGCGGCGGCTCGGGGTCGCCGGGGCCTTCGTCCTGACGGCGGCGGCGGTGACGCTGCTGGCCGCGGTCCACCTGACACAGGGCACGTCGTCCGTCGGCGCGCTCGACCTGCTCGGGCTCGTGCTGGGCGGGGACCAGGAGGAGACCGTACGCGTCCTGGTCGCCTCGCGGCTTCCCCGGCTGCTGGCCGGGGTGGCGGTGGGGGTCGCTCTGGGGGCGGCCGGGGCCCTGCTGCAGTCGATCGCCCGCAACCCGCTGGCCTCGCCGGACACCCTGGCGGTCAGCTCGGGCGCCTACCTCGCCGTGGTGGCCGCCGCCGCGTTCGGCGTGACGCTGCCCGTGCTGCCCTCGGGCGGGCTGTCCTTCCTCGGCGGGCTCGGCGCCGCCGCCCTGGTGCTGGCCCTGGCGGCCGGCGGCAGGGCCGGAACGACCCGGCTGATCCTGGCCGGCTCGGCCACCGCGCTGGCGCTCAGCTCGCTGACCACGCTTCTCATGATCCTGTTCCAGCAGCAGACCACCGGCCTGTTCGCCTGGGGCAGCGGCTCACTGGTGCAGAGCGACCTGAACGCGGTCACCCAGCTCGGCCCGGTGATCGCGCTCGCCCTGCTGGCCGCGACCCTGCTCGGCCCCCGGCTGGACATCCTCGGACTGGGCGACGACACCGCCTCGGTGCTGGGCGTCAACGTCCGGCGGCTGCGCCTGACGGCCACGCTGCTCGCCGTACTGCTGGCGGCCGCGGCGGTGACCGTCGCCGGGCCGATCGGGTTCGTGGGGCTCTGCGCACCGGTGATCGTGCGGCTGCTGGCCCGGTGGCTTCCCGGGCTGCACCGGCACCGCGCCCTGCTGCCGCTCTCGGCGCTCACCGGGGTCGCGACCCTGCTGGCCGCCGACATCGCGCTGCGCGCCGTCCTCGGCGCCCAGGCCGGGGTGGACGTCCCGCCGGGGGTGGTGACCACGATCCTCGGCGCCGTGGTCCTGATGGGGCTGGCCAGACGGCACCGCGACGCCGGCCCCACCCGGCGGCCCCCCACCGTGCGGGCGGCCGACCGGTCCGCGGCCGGGTTCTGGGCCGTGGTCGTCTGCTGCGCGGTGCTCGTGGCCGGGGCGGCGGTCTTCGGCATGCTCGGCGGCGACACCTGGCTGCTGACGGGCGACGTGGCCAACTGGCTTCAGGGAAGGAGCGGCCGGGCGCTCACCTACGTACTGGACCAGCGCTACCCCAGGGTGCTCGCGGCGCTGCTGGGCGGGACCGCCCTGGCGATCGCCGGCACGACCGTCCAGGCGGTGTGCCGCAACCCGCTCGCCGAGCCGGGGGTGCTGGGCATCACCGCGGGCGCGGGGGCCGGCGGGATCGGCCTGCTGACGCTGGTCCCGACGGCCGGGATCGGGGCGATGTCCGCCGCGGCCGGGGCCGGGGCCGTGGTGGCGTTCGCCGCCGTCTACCTGCTGTCGTGGCGCGGCGGGCTGAGCTCGGACCGGCTGGTCCTGATCGGCGTGGGCGTCCACGCCCTCTGCACGGCCGTCACCGTCCTCATCCTCGTCACCTCCGACCCGTGGAACACGGCCAAGGCCCTGACCTGGCTGTCGGGCTCCACCTACGGCAGGGTCCCGGCGCAGCTGCTGCCGGTCACCCTCGCCCTGCTGCCGGCCCTGGCGGCGGCCGTCCTGCTGCGCCGGGATCTGGACCTGCTGGCCCTGGACGAGGACACCCCGCGGATCCTGGGCGTCCCTTTGGAACGGGTACGGCTGGCCGCGCTCGGCGGGGCCGTCCTGCTCACCTCGACCGTGGTGTCGGCCGTCGGCGTGGTCGGCTTCGTCGGGCTGGTGGCGCCGCACGCCGCGCGCATGCTCGTCGGCGGGCGTCACTCCCGCCTGCTGCCGGTCGCCGCGCTGCTGGGCGCGCTGCTGGTGAGCCTGGCCGACACCCTCGGCCGCTCCGTCATCGCCCCCGCCCAGATCCCCGCCGGTCTGATCACCGCCCTGCTCGGCACCCCGTACTTCGTCTGGCTGCTGTGGAGGTCAAGGGCCGCGCGGGAGTGAGGGCCGGCGAGGGGCCCGCTCCACCCCACATCGGTGACCTGCGTGTTTCGGCGTCCGCTGAGCGGGAAGCGGCCATTCATGCGCGTGGTTGTGGTGGGTGCGACGGGAAACGTCGGGACGAGCGTGGTGACGGCCCTGGAGGGCGACGAGAGCGTCACCTCCGTGATCGGGGTGGCCAGGCGGCCACCCGTCCGGTGGGAGGGCGCGACCGAGTGGCGTGCGGCCGACGTGACCGTCGACGACCTGGGGGAGGTCTTCGAGGGCGCCGACGCCGTGGTGCACCTGGCCTGGCTGTTCCAACCGACCCGGCGGCCCTCGGTGACCTGGCGGACCAACGTTCTCGGCAGCGCGCGGGTCTTCCGCGCGGTGGCCGAGGCCGGGGTCTCCGCCCTGGTGTACGCCTCGTCGGTCGGGGCCTACTCCCCCGGCCCCAAGGACCGGGCCGTCGACGAGGGGTGGCCGACCGACGGCTGGCCGGGCGCCGCCTACAGCAGGGAGAAGGCGTACGTGGAGCGGGTGCTCGACGTCTTCGAGCGCGACCACCCCGGCATCCGGGTCGTCCGCATGCGCCCGGGGTTCATCTTCAAGCGGGAGGCCGCCACCGAGCAGCGGCGGCTGTTCGCCGGCCCCCTCCTGCCCGGAAGGCTGGTACGGCCGGGCATGATCCCGTTCGTGCCCGACATCCCCGGGCTGCGGATCCAGGCCCTGCACTCCCTGGACGCCGGAGAGGCCTACCGCCTGGCCGTCACCCGGCAGGTCCGCGGCGCCTTCAACCTCGCGGCGGAGCCGGTGCTGGACACCGCCGCCCTCGCCGGGGTGCTCGGCGCCCGCCCGGTGCCGGTCCCGTCCTCGCTGGCCAGGGCGGTCACCGCCGCCGGCTGGCATCTCCACCTCATTCCCGCCGCCCCCGGCCTGCTGGACATGGCGCTGCGGCTGCCCGTCATGGACATCACCCGCGCCCACCGGGAGCTGGGCTGGCAGCCGCGCCACACGGCGCTCGACGCGGTGCGCGAACTGCTCGGCGGCCTGCGCGAGGGCGCGGGGGCGGACACCGCCCCCCTGGCCCCCGACACCGACGCGGGCGGAAGGCTGCGCGAGTTCCTCACCGGCGTGGGCCAGCGCCCCTGACCCGGCCCGCGCCGAAAGGCCGGACGGCACGGGGACAGGGAGGAGTCCTCCTCGGCGGGGAGGGGGTCATCTCCGGCCGCCGAGCAGGCTCCTGATCCAGTCCAGGGTCGCGGGGGCGATCCCGCCCCGGCCCAGGACCCCGAGGAACACCTCCTCCATCAGCGGCCCCCGGGCGTCCGGCTCGCACATGAGCATCAGCGCCGCGAGCAGCGGCGCCGGGGTGGGCCGGGGCTGGGAGGACAGAACGGTCCACATCGCGCGGCGGTCGAGCACCGGGCCGTAGGCGGCGGTCAGCAGGTCGTGGTGCCGCTGAACCTGGCTCTCGGCGTCACCGGGGTGGAGCCGCTCGACGGCGGCCACAAGGTGTCCCCGCCGCCGCAGCGCCGCGCCGACGGCCGCGCGCTCGGCCCGGTTCTCGCCCCGGGTCACCAGTTCGTCGCAGACGACCCGCAGCGTCAGCGGATCATGTCCCCTCGCCGCGGCCTCCACCAGTTCCTCCGGCCGCAGCGCCGCGAGGACCGAGGCGCGCTCGGCACTGTCGGCGCAGGCGGCCAGCAGGTCGTCGGCGGTCTTCCCCGCCCCTTCCCGCCCCGGCTCCCTCCGGCCCCGATTCTCCCCGCCCGGATCTCTCTGCCCCGGATCCCCCCTGCCCGGCTCCCCCTGGCCAGGATCTCCCCGCCCCGCATCCCGCCGGCCCGCATCCCCTCGGCCCGTGTCCCCCCGGCCCCGATCCCTCCGTCCGCGAGACCGGAGCGCCGACGGCGCGGGCACGGGTGCGGACATGGGGGCGGACCCGGACGTCCGGGAGGCCGGGGGCGCCACCCCCGCCCGCGCCATCATCGGAAGGACGGCGGGCAGGTCGGCGCTCATGGACAGCGGGCGGGTCTCCCGGGCGAACGCCGCCACCAGCGCGCCGATCCGGTCGCAGTTCAGCAGCGCGTCGTGATAGTCACGCGCGATCTCCTGACCGGGCGGAATCTCCGCCCCGCGCCCCCAGGAGATCGAGCGCGCCTCCCGGGAGGCGTGCCGGGCGAACGACAGCCTGATCCGGTGCTTGACCGAGCCCTCGGTCCAGGTCGCGACGGTCAGCCTGGAGCGGAAGCCGTACGGAAGCAGCGCCGCCACCGCGTCGAAGAACAGCAGCCGGTCGCGCAGCGGAACCCCCTCCCCGTTCACCACGCAGACCGGGGCACCGGTCAGAAGCAGAGCCGCCGCCCCCATGACGGTCTCGCCGACGGTCCCGGCGACCGCCTCGGGGTCCAGCGCCGGCACGTCGACGGCCAGGGGGCCGTCCACCGGCAGCGCGCGATCGGCGAACACGCCGTGGAGCGCCTCATAGGACACCCGCCCCTCCGCGGCCCGCGCGTAGGGAACGCAGAAGTAGCGCGTGACCGCGATGTCCCGGCCCATGCCGTCCCGCTGGCCGGACCACTCGTGAACGGCCAGGCCCAGGTGGGCGGTCTCCCCCTTGCCGAACCAGCTGACCGTCACCTGCGGCAGTCCCGTGAGGTTTCCCGGAACGTAGCGGGTGATGATCTGGCCGAAGTCGTCGCGGCCGAGCCTGCCCGCGCTGCACGCCAGAACCCCGTCCGCGTCCCAGGTGCCCGGCTGTTTGCCCCACAGCGCCCATTCGGCGGCGAGTCGCACCGTCAAGGAATCCTCACCAGAGAAAGAAGCGGACGACGACCACGACCAGAACAAGGGCGACGACGCTCAGGCCCACCATCGCCGGGAGCGGTAGCATCCGCTCCTTCCTCGGGTTGCCGGGGCCGATCGGCCGCGACCGCTCCGGCGGATCCGGATGCCCCGGTCGCTCCGGCCGGGGGCTCTCCCGCCCGCCCGTCCACCGGCGGACGGCGTCGGCGAACGGGCGCCTCGGCGCCGGCGGGGCGGGCGGCGGGGTCACCCGCTGCGCCGCCTCGCGCCGGGTCGCGTCGCTGAGCCCCGCCCGGCCCAGAAGTTCGGAGAAGAGAAGGCTGGGCGCGCCCGGCCCGTAGAGGCTCGCCGCGGCGACGATCAGCGCCGCCGAGTGCGGGCCGAGCGGGCAGGCCACCACCTCCTCGAACTGCTTGCGCCCCAGAGCCGGCCCGTAGGCCGCGATCAGCAGCTGGACGAGCCGGCGGAGTCGAAGATCGCCGTCGTGCGGGTAGGCCCGCGCGACCTCGGCCGCCAGGTAGCCGTGCCCGCGCAACGCACCGGCGATCTCGGGGTCCTCACCGTTGCTTCCCCGCTGGACGAGCTCCCCGTGGGCGATCTCCACGATCTCCGGATCGACCGGCTCCCCGGCGACCGCCTTCACCAGATCCGCGCTCCCCAACGCCTGAAGCCTCCCGGCCCTCCGCTCCCCGTTCAGGTAGGACAGCAGCTTCAAGGTCACCGCGGGCGTGGAGGGGGGGATGTTCAGCATGGCGTCGACCAGATCGCTGATCGGCGGCCCTGTGCCCTCGATGATCCACTCCAGGCCGTCGAGGGTGAGCTCGGGGCCGCAGCCGGCGGCCAGCACCAGCTCGTACAGGGACCGCCTCAGGCCGGGCGACATGCCCGGCCACTCCGCCAGCAGCCCTCTGTTCCTGATGAGGGCCCGGTGCTCACACTGCTCTTCGTCGGTGAAACGGCGGGTACCGGCGCGGCGGAGCTGATCCAGCACCCCGTCGAGCCCCTCGTACTCCCGGTCCTCCAGGCAGTCGGCGCAGGCGTTCAGGAGGTCGATGACCTTGAACTCGGAGGAGAACCCCCAGGGGGACATCATCACGGTGGGTCCGGCGGAGGCTCCGAGCAGTCCGGGGATCTCCTCGGCCTGCTTGAACGACAGCGGCCTGGTCATCCTGGCGAGCCTGCCGACGATCTCCTCGTAGGAGCCCTCGCCGAGCGCCGCGAGGTAGCGGCCCACGACGTCGTGGCGGTGGGCGGTGATCTCGGGCGCCCCCCAGACGACGGTGTACGCCCCGTCCTTGGCGTGCTTGGCGAACGAGAGCTTGATCCGGTGCCTGACCGAGCTGTCGGTCCAGGTCGAGGCCGTCAGCCTCGCCCGCAGGCCGTACGGCAGGAGCGCGGCCACCGCGTCCAGAAAACGCAGACGTTCGAGCAGCGGCACCTCCTCGCCCCGCACTACGCAGACCGGGGCGTCGGTCAGAAGCAGCGCCGCGGCGCTCACCGCCGCGTGGTCGACCCGCCCGGCGATCACGTGGGGGTCGAGTGGCGGGACCTCGACGGTGAGGGGGCCGTTCGCCGGCAACCGGTAGCCGTCGAACGCCGCGCCGAGCGCCTCGTAGGACACCGGCCCGCGGGCGGCCTGCGCGTAGGGGACGCAGAAGTAACGCGTGATCGCGATGTCCCGGCCCATGCCGTCCTGCTGACCGGACCACTCCTGGACGGCCAGGCCCAGGTGGGCGTTCTCCCCCGTGCCGAACCAGCTCGCCGTCACCTGCGGCAGTTCCATGGGGGTCCCCGGGGCGAAGCGGGTGATGATCTGGCCGAACTCGTCGCGGCCGAGCCTGCCCGCGCTGCACTCCAGGATCGTGTAGTCGTGGCGCGCGTCCGGCGGTTTCCCCCACAGGGCCCACTCGGCCGTCACCCTCACCGGGGCGCTCATCCACCGGCCTTTCCGGCGTCCCCGTCACCGGAGGACAGCCGCTGCCCCAGCCAGAGCATCGGCTCCATCACGTTGATCGGGTGCGCCTGACCGCGGATGCGGAACCGGTTGCCGGAGACGGCGCGGGGGCCGTGAGGGTCGTGGGGGTTCTGCGCGCCGCCCGCGGTGCCGGTGGCCTCGGGGACGAGGTTCTGGAAGTCGTCGGGGTCGAAGACGCCCCGCAGGGGG
The DNA here is from genome assembly GCF_014654615.1 of Streptosporangium violaceochromogenes. GTDB lineage: Bacteria > Actinomycetota > Actinomycetes > Streptosporangiales > Streptosporangiaceae > Streptosporangium > Streptosporangium violaceochromogenes. The sequence goes on from NZ_BNBB01000011.1 coordinate 73,308, forward strand.
TCCAGGTAGAAGCCGATCGAGGAGGTCACGAAGAACTTGATGCGCTCGGGCCGGAAGAACTGCTTGAGCGCGGGCAGCACCATGTCCGCGTTGCCGCCGGCCGACACCGCCGACAGCGCCTCGAACAACTCCTCGGCGTCGGCGTCGTCGACCCGGGGGAACCGGTAGGGATCGTCGGGGTCGGGGGTCAGCAGGCTCAGCTTCTCCGCGGTCTCCAGGACCCGCAGCTCGTCGAACTTGGTGACGCAGACGGCCAGGTAGTGCGGGAGCATGCCGTCGCCGAACTCGTCGTCGGCGAGCATTCGCCCGGCCAGCTCGGCGAGCACACCGTGCAGGTAGGCGAAGGCGTCACCGTCCTTGGACTCGCGGATCGGGTCGAAGAGGAAGACGATGCCCCTGCTCGCGGCCAGGTTGTCGATCAGTTCCTCCCGGTCGGTGCCGTACCCGGTGCGCTCGGCGCGGAAGAAGCCACCCGGCGCGTCCAGCACGTCAAGCCCGATCTTCCAGGCGCGGGGCGGCTTCCGCCTGCGGCGCCAGCTCCGGCGCGGCGGTTCGGACCTTCTGCTGAGAAACCAGCGGTAGTGCCCCAGCGCCCCGGTCGCCGGAGGGAAGCGCTGGTACTGGGAGAGCGCCGTGGTCATCTCGATCAGGAAGTCGGTGGAGGGGCCGTCGGCGCCGATGACCCTCCAGGGGCCCTTCTTGAGGATGAGGGCGATGTTGAGCGCGGCGAGAAAGGTGGTCTTGCCGCTGCCCGGAGCGCCCCAGATGGCGATGCTGTGATCGGAGCGTTCCGATTGTCCCGGGTCAGGCTGCACGGCGGGCGTCATTCCCCTCATTCCAGATGTTCCAGATGTTCCACGGTCCGTCCGTTCGTTGACGTCTTCCTCACGGCACCTCGATCAGCGGGAAGGGGAGCGGCTGGGCCTCGGAGGCCGTCAGGCCGAGTCCCGCGCCGAGTTTCCGGACGTCCACGGCGTCCAGGTGGGCCAGCCCCGACCTTCCCAGCCGGGACCAGACCGGGTCGGCCCGCTCGGAAGGCTGGTCGCAGATGGCCCCGAACGTCAGCCCGGGGTGCTGTTCCAGCCGCCGCACCTGCTGCTTCCAGTCGATTCGGCGCGGGCAGGGCAGGATCTCCGACCGGTGCGCCCGGGGCGGGTGCGGAGGGCACTCCCCCACCGTGAGCAGCACCGTGCGCTCCCCGCCGCCGGCGGGCAGGCGCCCGGCCACCTCGGCCAGCATGTCCTCAAGCATCGCCGCGCCCGCGTATCCCTGGCTCACCCCGCGTTCCCCGATGCGCCCCTCCAGCCGCTCCAGGGCGTACTGGGTGTTCACTCGGGAGGTGTGCCAGGCGGCCACGTCCACCGGTTCCTCGGCGGTCCCCCTCTGGTAGGAGTGCGCGCCGTAGGCGATCAGCGACATCCGCAGCGGACTCTCCGGGCCGCCGGGCATCACGGCGATCACCTGGCCGATCCGCCTGAGCCGCTCGCGGACCTGGGCGCCCGTCCCGCTGATCTCGACGGCGCAGATCAGATGCGCGGGCCCGGCCGGGGAGGCGAGCCGAGACGGCACCGAGGCCACCAGCTCGGCCCAGGTCCGGTCGTTGCCGGTGAACTCCGGCAGGCTCGGGAAGCGGACGCGGCCCGGGCGCTCCAGCTCGGCCGTGACCTCGTATGGTCCCGGCGGAACCTTCGCCGTCTGGACCGACAGCAGCGCCGGGTACCGGTCCTGCCACGCCGCGACCGCGAACACCGTCCCCCGGTCGTCGCTCGGCTCGCAGCGGACGGTGAAGGTGAGGGAGTCGCCGCGGCGCGCCTCGACCGTGAACAGCGGCCGGCAGGTGAACTCAAGCCGCGCCGTCACCGGGTGCCGTTTCAGCACGACGAGCTCGTACGACCGGCGGAGCGGCTCGTCGGCGACGACCTCGCGGAGCAGGGTCTTCACCCGCAGGCCACTGGCCAGGACGAAGGCGGGTACCTGCGGGTGGACGTCGCGCATCCACTCCATCGCCTCACGGGCCTGCCGTCCTCCGGGGGAGGAGTCCACCACGATCAGCGTGCTGCCGTCGGGGACGGCGTCGGTGACGGCCTGCCGGGCCCAGGAGGAGGCACCGCTCTTCTGGTCGGCCCAGTGCACCACCGTCCTTCCCCGGCCCCGCGGTGTGCCGGCCTCGTCGCGGTGCAGGTCGAAGGCGACGACGCCTTCTCCGGCGACCTCGATCACGGTCAGGCGCCGGGGTCCGGCAAGCTCCGCGACCGCCTCGGCGAGGGTTTCACGGAGCCGGCTCGATCCGGTCAATTACCACTCCCGCTACTGCTTCTCCCCAAAACTCCCCCCACCCTCCAACGCACAGCTTTTGGCCCCAAATGGGAAAAACGGGACACTTCTCCGGTGGCCCCGGGCGTATTTTGCCGCCATTCCTAACACCCATATTCGGACACATGCATAGCTTATCCTGTTACATACTTATAACTCTGTCACAAGGGAATTATGATGTGCGCGATCCAAGCAGGGGAGCCGCTCCGGAGAGGGAATACATGAAAAAGTTTCTGATTACCCTGTCCGGGGCCAGGCCGGAGATCCTCGAACACTGTTCCACCGAACGCGGCAAATTCGAGGGCATCGGTGGAGCGGTCCTCACCACCAGCGTCCTGGCCACCGTCTCGATGGCGTTCGCCCTGTACAGCGCTCTCGGCGTCAGCGTCTTCCTCGCCGTTCCCGCCAGCCTCCTGTGGGGTCTGGCCATCATGAGCCTCGACCGGTGGCTGGTCGGCTCCATCCAGGTCGACGGCCCGCGCCGCTGGCGGCTGGTCATGCCGCGCATCCTCATGGCCATGCTGCTCGGCGTGGTGATCTCCACCCCGCTCGTCCTGCAGATCTTCAAGTCCGAGATCGACGCCCAGATCGTCGAGATCAAGCAGCGCCGCGCCAACACGTTCGCCGAGGCGCAGAAGTCGGGCAACATCGGCCAGGAGGTCGCCACCCTCCGCCAGAACGTCGCGCATCTGCGGCAGGTGATCGTCTCCGAGGGCGACGTCCCGCAGGACCCGGCCAAGGACCCCAAGATCAAGTCTCTGACCGCCGAGCGCAACGCCCAGCAGAAGCAGGCCGACGAGTACTACGACAAATGGCAGTGCCAGCTGTACGGCGGGCCGACCTGCCCCAAGAAGGGCAACGGCGTCGTGGCGCAGGCGAGCAAGAAGGCGTTCGACAAGGCCAAGGCCCGGGTCGACGCGCTCAACCGGCAGATCGACAAGCGCAAGAAGGACCTCACCGCCAACGACGAGAACGCCAAGAAGTTCCGGCTGGAGGCGGCGCGGACCGAACTGCCCACGACCCAGGCGCAGCTCGACGCCGCCCTGAGGCGGCAGAGCGACCTGCAGGAGTCCTTCGACGCGGAGAACAAGAGCGCCAACGGACTGCTGATCAGGCTGCGGGCGCTCAACGAGGTGTCCGGCAAGGATCTCACCCTCAACTCGGCCCGGCTGCTGCTGTTCCTGCTGTTCCTGCTGATCGAGTGCCTGCCGGTGGCGGTCAAGCTGATGCAGAAGCCCGGCCCCTACGAGGAGGCCCTGAAGCTCCTGGCGCGACAGGAGTTCCGCAACGTCAGGGACAGCCTCATCCCCCGGGCGCGAGGCAGCGCCACGGCCTCCTCGACCGTGCGCGAGATCTGGGTCCGCCCCTCCTCCGCCGAGGGGGAGCGCCAGGGGTCCCCCACCGTCTCCGAGCCGCGGCCCCGGCCGGACGCCGGACGCTCCCCCACCCTGGTCGAGCCCGTCCACGCCGGCGGCATCGGCGCCGACGACATCGCCGACGAGCACGGCTTCCTGGAGGACGAGGCGCTGCGGCAGATGCCGGACACGCGGGTGACCCGGGCCTCGGCGGCCGGCCCCGCCTCCGAACGGTCCGGTGGTTTCGAACTGTTCCCCGACGACGAATGAGGCATCGTTGGCCGCCGCAGCGGGAAACCCCCTGATCAACGATCGCTATCGGCTCCTGTCCAAGCTCGGCGCGGGAGGGATGGCCAACGTCTGGCTGGCCGACGACACGATGCTCGGGCGCCGGGTCGCGCTCAAGGAGGTCGTGCTGGCGCCCGGGGGTGAGGACCTGCCCGTACGCCGGAAGCGGGCCCTGCGCGAGGCCCGCGCCGCGGCGAGCGTCGAGCACCCCGGCGTCGTGAAGATCTACGACGTGTTCGTGGAGAAAGGCCGTCCCTGGATCGTCATGGCCTACATCAGGGGCCGCTCGCTCCTCGACCTGGTCCAGGACGGCAGGCTCGACGAGCGCGGCCTCGCCCGGATCGGCGTGCGCGCGCTGGACGCGCTGAACGCCGCGCACCGCGCCGAGGTGCTGCACCGCGACATCAAGCCCGCCAACATCGTGATCGGCGAAAAGGGCAGGGTGGTCCTGGTGGACTTCGGCATCGCCCGGATCGGCCATCAGAGCGACCTCACCTCCTACAACTCCTTCCCCGGAACCCCGGAGTTCATGGCGCCGGAGCGGATCAAGGGCCATGTCCCGGGGCCGCCCTCGGACCTGTGGTCGCTGGGGGTCACCTTCTTCTACGCCCTCGAAGGGCGCTCCCCGTTCCGCCGCGACAACCCCGTGGCGACCATGGGGGCCGTCATCAGCCAGGACCCCCCGCCCCTCTCACGCCCCGGGCCGCTGGCCGACGCCGTCGTACGGCTCCTGGAGAAGGAGCCGGAGCGGCGGATGAACGGCCGCGAGCTCTTCGCCGTCCTGGAGGCGATCGCCGCGGACCGGCCGTACAGGGCCGCGCCGTCGCGGCCCACGCCACCTCCCGGGCCGCCTCCCGCGTTCTCGCCCGTACCCGCACCGCCTCCCGGGCCGCTTCCCGCGCCCTCGTCCGTGCCCGCCGCGCCGCCTTCCCCCCCGCCTCTCGCACAGGAGCCTCCCGCCCGCCGGATCTCCCCGCCACCGTCACCGCCACCGTCACCGCTCCCGCCCCCACCTCCGTCCCAGGCCACCGCGCCCGAGGCTCCCGGCCGATCCCGGCCGGCCGGGGCTCCCCCGGCGGCGCTCCCCGCGTCCGCCGTGCCCCCCGCCCCCTCCAAGGCCGCGCCGCCGCCGAGCCTGCACGGCCGTACCCCGGCGGAGGCGGCGCGGATCGTCGGGGGCATGACGGCCGGGCCCGCCGCGCGGCTCCTGTCCACCCTGCCGGAGAGGGCCGCCCGCGAGGTGCTCACCCTGCTGGACCCGCAGGCCGCGGCGCGGATCCTCCTCACGCTGCCGGGTGCCAGGGCGGCCTCCCTCCTCAGCGCGATTCCGGCCAGAAGCGCCGGCGGCCTGCTGGAGCGGATGGCGGTTCTGCCCGGCAGGGCCGCTCCGGTGCTGCAGATGCTCTCCGCCGCCCGGGCCGGGCGCACCGTGGACCACATGCGCCTCGACGAGGCCGCCGCCCTCCTGGCCCTGATCGCGCCGGACGAGGCGGCGAAAATTCTCGCGCACGCCCATCTCCGGACCGCCGCGGGCGCCGTCGGCGCCCTCTCCTCCCCCTCGGCCGCCGCCCGGCTGATCGAGGCCATGGCGGTACGGCGGGCCTGTGAGGTTCTTGGCTACGTGCCCCCCGCCACGACCGCCCGGCTGCTCAGGGCCTCCTCCGGCGACCACACCGGGCGCCTGCTCGACGGCCTCGACCCCCGGACCCGTGCCAACGTCCTGCGTTATCTGAGCGGTTCCTGACCGGCGCCGCCCTCCCCGTCGAAAAGAAGAACAAAATAGCAAATAAGCGACATTTAGCTATATGTCATATAAGTCACCGTAAACCGCCCTGGCGGGTATTTAACAGATACTCGTCGCCATTATCGAGCCCCGAAAACCGCGTTCCCGCCGTTTCCCCACACCCCATCATGAATGAGCGGAAAGGCGGGACGGCGGGACCGGGGACAAAACTAACCGTCGCCATGAAAAGACCTATCCTTTCCGCCCCGCCCCGCCTCACCCCGCTCAGAGCCCCGTCCCGCTCAGCACCCGCACCGCTCAGAGACCGCCGCCGAGTTTCGCCGAGATCGCCCGGGCCGCGCGGACGGTCAGCGGCGCGATGCCGGAGAGGACCTCCGGGTCCATCCGGAAGACGGGACCGGTCACGATCAGCACCGCGGCGACCTTGCCGTCCCCCGCGAAGACGGGCGCGGCGACCGAGGCCGACTGCAGGCTCACCTCGTTGGCGGAGGTGGCGTACCCCCTGTCCCGTACGACGTCCAGCTCGGCGCGCAGCTCTTCCGGGTCACGGATCGTACGCTCGGTGAACCCCGCGAAGGTCAGCCCGGCGATGATCTCCTCACGCTGCTCGACGGGCTCGAAGGCGAGCAGGGCCTTGCCGCCGGCGCCGGCGTGCAGCGGGAGACGCTCGCCGATCGAGAAGCCGGAGCGGACCATCGCCCTGCTCTCGACGCTCGCGATCACGACGCGCTCCATGCCCTCCCGGACGTGCAGGCCGACCGTCTCCCCCGTCTCCTCCTGGAGCTGGACCATGATCGGCATGGCGACCGTCCGTACGTCGAGGCCGTCCAGGTAGATACGGCCCAGCCGGGCGACGCCCGCGCCGAGACGGTAGCGGCCCGACTCCTCCTCCTGGGCGACGAGACCCGCCTCGGCGAGGTCGAGGACCAGCCGCGACACGGTGCTCTTGGGCAGGTCCAGGTCGCGTGACAGGTCACGGACACCGTGCGGCCTGCCGTCCGCGAAACTCAGGAGAATCCTGATGGCTCTGTCCACTGGCATCACTCCGATCGTCGCCCTGCCGATGACCCCGCTCGTGGCGGGGTCGTCCCATCCTGCCCGTCCGCCTGTCCCGTCAGGCCCCACGACATCGGCCGCCGGCCCGCCCTCCCCCGAAAGGGGGAACCGCGCCGGAGAACCGGCCGGTGCGCACCGCCCTCAACCTCGCACGCGCCCCGGCGAGCCGCCCCCCGGCCGGCCCGGGGTGCCGAGGATCCGCTCCCGGAAACCCCGCACGTCGTCGGCCCAGGTGTCCGCGCCGCTGAACCGGAAGTCGAACACGATGTGGTCGGCTCCGAGCGACCGGAGGGCCGCCACGTCCGCGCGGATCTCCGGCGGGCCTCCCAGAAGCACCGAGCCGCGCAGGTCGCCTCCCGGGGCACCGCCCGCCTTCCCCCCGCCCCGGCCGAACGCGGCCATCAACGCGCGGTCCGGCAGCCGGCCCCCGGCCACCTCGCGGGCCGCGTCATAGTCGGCGAGCACCCAGACGGCCACCTTCGGCCGCCACCCCGCCCTCTCTCCGAGCCGGTCGAGCTCCTCCGTCAACGGCGCGAACGTGGCGAGGGTCTGTCGCCCGGCCAGCCAGTTGGCCCGCCGTCCGACGGCCGCCGCCACGGCGGGGCGCCCGCCTCCGGCCCACCAGAGCTCGAAGGGACGTCCGCCGGACACCCGCGAGGCAGCCGCGTCCAGCAGGTCGAACGTCTCACGTCGGCGGTCGGCGACCCGCTCGGCGGAAACACCGGACAGCTCCATCTCGGAGACGTAGTCGCCCCGCCCCAGCCCGATGTGGACGCGGCGTTCGGCGAGGGCGGAGAGCGACTCGGCCAGCGTCAGGACGTGCCGTGGCGGCCGGAACGGGATCGTCACGCCCGCCCCCAGCTCGATCCGCCGCGTAACGGCCGCGGCGGCCGAGAGCGCGACGTACTGCTCCACGAACCGGTCCGACCGGGGCTCCCACGGGTGGGGGGTGTAGACGAGGTGGTCGCGGGCCCACAGGCAGTCGTACCCGGCCGCCTCGGCCCGCCGGGCGGCCTCCAGAAGCGGCGCCCGGCGGGCGTCCCGGCCGAAGTGCGGCAGGACGAGGCCGTAGGTGGTCATCGCGGCGGCCGTCCGGCGCCGGTCCCCCGGATCCACCGCCCGTGCCCGGGTGATCCGGCGACCGCGCCGTCGGAGAACACCGCCGTCCCCCGCACGAACGTGGCGACGGCCCGCCCGCGCAGCTCGACGTCGCCCAGATACACCGCGTTGCGGCTTCCCCTGGCCAGGAAACGGGCGTCCGGGGAGAACGGCACGGCGGCCCGGGGGTCGACGACGACGAGGTCGGCGTCGTTGCCGATCACGAGGTCACCCTTGCCCGTGAGGCCGAACCTCCGGGCCGGGACGGAGGTCATCCTGGCGACGACGTCGGCGAGCGCCTGGTCGGGCCGCCGGGCGAGCGCCAGCAGCGACGGCATGAGGAACTCGATCCCCGGCAGGCCGGGCAGCGCTCCGCACGGGTCCTCCGCGTGGCGGTCCAGTTCCTCGGCGGTGTAGGAGCAGTGGTCGCTGGCGATGATGTCGACGCGGCCGTCGCGCAGCCGTTCGAGCAGATCCATCCGGGCGTCGCGGCCCCGCAGCGGCGGGTTGCAGGTGGCGTAGGAGCCGTACCTGTCGAGGGTGTCCTCCTCCAGGAGGAGATAGTGCGGGCAGGTCTCGACGCTGATGTCGGCGCCCGCCCGGCGCAGCCCCTCGGCGATGTCCACGCCCCGCGCCGTCGACACGTGCACGAGATGGACCCGCGATCCGGTGGTGAGCGCGATGCTCCCGACCGTCGCGATCGCCGCGTTCTCGGCGACGGGGGGCCGGGAGCGGCGGTGACGCTCGCCGAACCCGGCCCCCGCCGCCGGCGCGGTGGCGAAGTGGTCGAGGAGCCGGTCGTTCTCGCAGTGAACGGCGTGCACCCTCCCCGTGGCCGCGACCGCACTCATCGTCTGGAGCAGGTGCGGCTCGGTGACGGCCCACAGTCCCTCGAAGGCGTCGGCCCTGGCCGGCTTCGGGCGGTGGGTAAAGGTCTTGAAGGCGATCGCCCCGGCCCTGGCGCAGGCGCCGACCTCGTCGAGCGAGTCGTACCCGGCTCCGGCGTACAGCCCGAAGTCGACGAACGACCGGCCGGACAGGTGAGCGCCGCGCCGCTCCAGCCGGGCCGCCGTGGTGACGGGAACGTCGCTGGTGGGCATCTCAAGGACGGTGGTGACACCGTTGGACGCCGCCGCGGCGGTTCCGGTGAGGAAGGACTCCCGTTCCGGCGAACCGGGGTCCCTGAAGTGGACGTGGACGTCGATCAGTCCCGGCAGGACGAGCAGGCCGGAGGCGTCGACGACCCGGTCGCCCGGCTCCGGGCCGATCTCCCGGCCGACGGCGACGATCTTCCCGTACTCGCAGCGGAGGTCGAACCGCCCCGATACGGACGCGCTGCACAGGTCACCGCCTCTGATGACGAGACCGGACATCGGCAAGACTCCTTCGAGAGGTGGGGTGAGAAACGCGGAAGGGGGCCTTCGCCCGCCGGCGCGGGCGACCGGCGGGCGAAGGCGCCCCTACTTCAGCCCGAACTTGGCGACCAGGGCCGAGGAGGTGTCGAAACGCCGCTTGACCATGCCGGTCAGCTCCCCGGCGGGGATGTGCCGCATCACCATGCCGATGTTCTCCAGCTTGGCCGCGAGATCCCGGTCCTTCGCGATCTCCGCGAGCGCGGACTCCCACGCCTGGACGATGTGCCCGGGCGTCTTGGGAGGGGCCATGAATCCCAGCCAGTTGTCGAGGATGAAGTCCTCCAGCCCCACCTGTGCGGCGACCGGGGTACCCGGCAGCAGAGGGAACTCCTCCGTGCCCGAGACGATGAGCGGCCGGATCTTACCGGCCTTGATCAGGGGAAGCGCGGTGGAGACGTTCACCGCCGAGAAGTCGACGTGACCGCCCGCGACCGCGTTCGCCGCGGGGCCGTCCCCGTTGAAGGTGACCCGCTTGGGGACGGCGGCGTCGACGCCGAGCGCGTCGAACAGGGCCAGGGTGGAGAAGGTCGCCGGTCCCTGCGGCGACCCCGTGGACCAGGTCACGGCCGACGGTGTCTCCTTCAGGCTCTTGAGGAGGTCCTGCGCGGATTGGATGCGTCCCTGCGCCGGCGCGACGATGACCCTCGGGCTGATGGCGATCCCGCCGAGGACGGTGAAGGAGTCCCACTTGTAGGGAAGCGCGGGGTTGGCCGCGAGGGCCTCGGTGGTGGGGCCGGAGATGAGCGCCTCGATCGTGTAGCCGTCCGGTTTGGCGGTGAGGAACTCGGTGGTCGCGGTGACACCGCCCGCGCCCTCCTTGTTGGCGATGGTGACCGGCCGGCCGAACCTCTTCTTGAGGCCGTCGACGACGAGACGGGCACCGGAGTCGGTGAAGCCACCCGCCGAGAACGGCACGACGACCTCGATGTCCTTGGACGGGTAGGCGGAGGGCGCCTCCTCCTCCCGGCCGCAGGCGGCGGAGGTGAGGCTCACGGCGAGGAGTAAGGCGGCGGCGATTCTGACATGGGCGAGCCTGGTGGAGAACAACTCTCTCACCACCCTTTCCGGTTCGGAGAAAACGGAAGCAAACACATATGCCTTTAGAAGTCCTCTTCGACGGCCGCGGCCACGGCGGCGCGCCTGCGAGACCTCAGCCCCGTCCACAGCAGGATCAGCGCGACGCCGAGCAGCCCGAGCGCGAGCGGGCTGCGGCCGAACACCAGGACGCTGCCGCCCCCCAGGGACAGGCTCTGCCGGAAGGAGGACTCGATGATCGGCGCGATCACCAGGGCGAGGACCATCGGCGCGAGCGGGACGCGCGCGCGCCGCATGCCGTAGCCGCAGAACCCGAAGACGAGCATGACGACGACGTCGAACCCGCGGCTGTTGACCGAGTACACGCCGATGAAGGACACCAGGAGGATGACCGGGAGGATCACCGCGTAGGGAACGGAGACGATGCGCGCCCAGATCCTGACCAGCGGGAGGTTCAGCAGGACGAGGATGACGTTGCCGACGAACATGCTGGCGATGAACGGCCAGGCGACGTCCGGGTGCTCGGAGAAGATGAGCGGGCCGGGGGTGACACCGTGCACCAGGAACGCTCCCAGCAGCACGGCGATCGTCGGGGAGGTCGGGATCCCCAGGGTGAGCAGCGGGACCAGCCCGCCGCCGACGGCCGAGTTGTTGGCCGCCTCGGGGCTCGCGACGCCCTCGATCGCCCCCTTGCCGAACCGCTCGGGAGACCGGGAGATCCGGCGCTCGACGTCGTAGGCGGTGAACGAGGCCGCCGCGGGGCTGAGGCCCGGTATGAGCCCCAGGACGAAACCCAGGAGGCTGCCGCGCGCGATCGGCCCCACCGACCGCCGCAGTTCGTCCCGGCTGGGGTACAGCCGGGCGAGCCGGCCCTCGTAGATGGACGCGGCGCCGGACTCCGCGGCCACCAGGATCTCGCTGATCGCGAAGAGACCGACGACCACCGGGATGAAGCCGATGCCGGCGAGGAGTTCGACGCTGCCGAACGTGAACCGCCCCTCCCCGGTGACGGGGTCGCTGCCGACCATGGCGATCAGCAGGCCGAGGCCGCACGACAGGAGACCGCGCGCCGGCGACCTGCCGGCCAGGTTGACGGCGGCCACCAGCGCGAGAACGGTCAGGGCGCACAGCTCCAGCGGGCCGAAGCTCAGCGCGAGGGGCGCGATCAGAGGCGCGAGCACGACCAGCAGGAGGATGGAGACGAGCCCGGCGGCGAACGAGCCGATGGCCGCGATCGCGAGCGCGGCGCCACCGCGGCCCTGGCGGGCCATCGCGTACCCGTCGAGCGCGGTGACCACCGACGACACCTCACCCGGGACGTTCATGAGGATGGCGGTGGTGGACCCGCCGTACATCGCGCCGTAGTAGATGGCGGCGATCATGATCACCGCGGAGGCCGGTTCGAGACCGACCGACAGGGGGACCAGCAGCGCCATGCCCGCCGTGGGGCCCAGTCCGGGAAGGACCCCGATGAGGGTTCCCACGAGCGCGCCGAGAAAGGCCCACAGGATGTTCTCCGGCGTCAGGGCGACGGCCAGCCCGTGTGACAACTGCCCGATGGTGTCCATGCCGCGCGCCCCCTCACAGCACCATGTCGCCGGGCAGGGGCACGTCGAGGAGCGACCGGAAGACCAGGTGGACGACCGCCGCCCCGGCCAGGCCGATCAGCGCCGATCTCGGCCACCGGTAGCCGGCCATGTAGCGGCAGCACAGGCAGAACGCCGCGCCTGAGGCGATCGTCAGGCTGACGGTCAGCGCGACGGCGCAGAAGGCGGCGATGCCCGCGGGGAGTACGAGCCGCGTAGGAAGCGGTTTCCCGCCCCCTTCGTCCTCCTCTTCCTCCTCACCGCCGTTTCCCCGGCGCAGCGCCGGGACGGCGACGGCCAGGCCCGCCAGCACCACGGCCACGCCGACGACGAGCGGGAAGGCGCCGGGGCCCACCGCCGTTCCCGTGGTGTTCGGGATCGTCGCGGCGATGACCGCCACGACACCGCCGACGACCACGGCCGCGACACCGGTCACCAGGTCACGCGCTTGAGATGTCATGAGAGTCGCCTCCTTCAAGGCTCACCCCGTCACGGTCGTGTTCCCCCGGTTTCGCGGACCCTCAGGCGCAGCCCCGCGGGCCGTACCGGGGCCGGCCGTCGGGGGACCGGCCGTAGCCGTCCCAGTAGGCGTCGACGTAGGGCAGGACCCGCCGCAGCGTCGCCAGGCGCCGCTCGTCCTGGTGTGAGGGAGGGGCCGACAGCTGCCGGTGGATCTCGGCCCCGACCTCGTCCTTGTCGACCGTGACGTGGGTCCCGTCCCGGACGACCTCGCGCCCGCCGACGACGACGGAGCGGATGTGCGACCTCGCGGCCTTGTAGACCAGGTCGTCGACGACCGCCGGCCCGGTGGGACCGACCGGGGCGTTCAAACGTTCCCAGTCCAGTACCAGCAGGTCGGCGTACCGGCCCGGCTCAAGCGAGCCGATCTCACCCCGGAACTCGGTGGACGCCGCGGCGCCGCCGGTCGCCATGGCGAGCAGAACGCCGGGGGTGATCACCTCGTCCTCCGCGCCGGGGGTGTGCTGGAGCCCCTGGACGAGGCGCATGTCGGCGAAGACGTCCCAGTCGCTGTTCAGCCCGCCCTCGTCGAGCCCCAGAGACAGCGGCACCCCCCGCTCGCGCATGAGGTTCAGCGGGGCGACGCCGCTGCCCATCAGCAGGTTCGAGCTGACGCTGGCGCACACCCGCGTCCGCGCCTCGGCCAGCAGCGCGATGTCGTCCTCGGTCGTCCACACCGCGTGCAGCAGCGTGAGGTTCTCGCCGAGCACGCCGAGGTCGCGCAGGTGCGCGACGGCGGACCCGCCCGTCCTGGTCCGCGCGTACAGGTCCTGCCGCGGCGACTCCAGCAGGTGCATGTTGACGTGCACGCCGTACTCCCCGGCGACCTCCATGATCGACCGGATGGCGTCGTCGGAGCACCAGTGCAGGTTGTGCGGCGCGAGCGAGACGCGCGCGTGCGGGCCGGTGTTCCCGCCGCCGGCCTCCCACAGGCCGACGAACAGCTCGTCGAGGTAGGAGGAGAGCGGCACCTCCTGGCCGCCGAGGAACTCCCGCATCTCCCCGGCCAGCGGCTCGGGAAGACGGGCGGAGAACCACCCGTCCCCGTCGTACACCAGCCGGTTCTGGTCCCGGAAGTTGAAGGTGAAGTTCACCCGCATCCCGGCGTCGCGGTAGGCCCTGATCACCGTCTCCGCGTCGTCGCGCCACCGCTCCCACGGGCCGCGCCGGCCGACGTGGAGGTGGTTGACGGTGGTGATCCCGGCGCCGAGCATCTCGGCCGCGCCGTACAGCGTGTCCTCGTACAGAGCGGGGCCGCGCAGGATCCGCCGGTGGGTGAAGACGCGCTCCAGCGACATGGCGCGCGCGCCGAGCCTGATCGGGGCCACCCCCTGGTGGTGGTGGCCGTCGACGAAGCCCGGCATGATCAGGCGATCCGGCCCGCCGGCCTCCTCCGCCCGCGGGAAACGGTCGCGCAGGTCGGTCAGGGGCGCCACCGCGACGACGCGCTCGCCGTCGACGGCGACGCCGCCCCGCTCGACCACCTCGTGCACGTCACCCGTCAGGCGCCCGGTGACGACGGCCGCTCCGTGATAGATCCTCATGCCCGCCGCCCTCCGGCCGGTCCCCGCGCGGACCGCACTACGCCTTGCCCAGCTCGCGCAGCGTGTCGCCGGCGGCGGAGAGGTTCTCCAGCCAGGTCTCGGAGTAGTTCCGGCTCAGGACCACGCCCGAGGCGCCGCCCGCGTAACTCGCCTCGATCGCCGCGCGGACGTCGCCCGGCCTGATGGGGCGCTCGTCGTCGTAGGCCTCGACCCCGACGTTGACCCCCGAGTACACCGGGACGCCGGGGCACGCCTCGACGGTCCTGCGGGTCTCGTCACGGATGTAGTCGGCCGAGAAGCCCGCCTCTGCCAGCTTGTCGTACTCGGCCTCGTCGAGGTTCAGGACGCGGTAGAGGAACCGCAGGAGCTCGGGGGCCTCGAAGTCGCCCCAGATGCTGGAGGTGTGCCGCTCGACGTAGCGCTTGAACCGCGATCCGGCCGGGGTCTGGTAGACGACCGGCTTGATCCAGTCCGCGCAGTCGCTCAGCTCGGACAGGTCGTACTGCGCCTTGAGGAACGGGTCGTAGGTGTTGATGTACTGCCACAGGTGCATGCCGACTTCGAGGTTTGGATCGATCCATTTCACAAGCCCGTAGATCTCGCGGGCGAAGGTCTTGTGGGAGCGGGTCCACAGGCTGTCCCAGGCGAGGATCTCGGGGAACCGGAACAGCAGGCGCATGAAGCCGACGAAGTACCCGTCGCGCGGCCTGACCCCCGCCTTCGTGCCGGCGACGAAGTTCGCGAGCTCCCGGTATCCCTCACGGGCCCGCCGTACGTCGATGCCCTCGCGGTGCCCGATCTCCTCGCAGTGGCGGCAGAAGCAGCTCGGCTGGTCGGCGTCGAGCGTGTTGCCGAGGGGGCCGCGGCGTTCGATGCCCCACAGCACGCCGTCGATGTCGTGGTTCTTGCACCAGTCCTCGACCACGGCCTGCATGAAGGCGCGGTATCCGGGGTTGTTCAGGCACGGGCGGGACGCCTTGCGGCCGGTGTGGTCGATCTCGATGAGCCCCGCGAAGCCGGGCACGGAGACGGGGTGAGGGAAGGTGCGGTACCGCTCGCAGTAGTAGGGGTAGACCTTCAGCCCCCGCCTGCGGGCCTCGGGGATGACGTCGGCCAGGATGTCGAACCCCTGGACCTCCTTCTCGGGGGCCTGGAACTCGCGGATCGGGCTGTCGCCGTAGAGCCGTGGATCGGGCCTGAAGTACCCCCCGCCCTCGAACTCGTCGGGCTCCTGCCCGCCGTGGTCGGGGAACCCGGTGTGCGCGCGCCCCGCCGTTCCCCTCAGCCACGACATCGCGGAGAGCAGGATGGCGTTCGCGGCCCCTCGTTCCTGGACGGAGTCGAGGACCTCCGCCACACCCTCATCGGTGAACGATACGGCGCCGATCTGCATGCCAACGAAAGAGGACACGTCACACCCCAGGTTCTCGGAACTGTTCGAGTGATGCGGCGATGGTAATTGGGACACTGTCCCAAAGTCAACGAATCCCCCGTACGGCACAGCACATCTCATAAAGGTCAGACAGGGGCGGTTCCCTCGAACCGGAGCGGAACCTCACACATCCCGAACGAGGAGGGCCGGTGGCGGGCAGGGCTTTTCGGACAAGGAGGTGTGGAAACGGTTAGGAACCGGGGAGGAATGCGGCCGAAATACCCCTCACCTGCGGAGACACCCGAAGGGAGGGCCGAGGCGGGAGGGGAGGGAGGCGGGCGGCGGAGTCCGGCGGACGGGGCCCGGCGAGCGAGGACGACACCCGGTATGCCGGCCGACCCGCACGCCCCCGCCCGGAAGCCCCCTGCCTCCGAGCCAGGGCCGCGCTTCGCACGGGGCCGGTTGAACGAGGGCGGGAAGGGCATGATCCACTGGTAGAGGAGCCTCACCCGACCACGGGCACCGCCTGTGGCCACGGCCTCTTACGTTCGCTCGCCGAACGCTAACCATGTTCAAGCGATTCTCTGGTCCGCTCCTCAGCCGCCACTCATTACGGTGCGGAGGAACTCGGACTAAGGAGGCGTTTTTGAACAGCTTACTGATGAACGCGCGCATGTTCTGGCGTCGCACGGTCGACTACAGCCAGGAATACCGGCAGCTGGCCAACGGTCAGTGGCCGCAGGCGCTGTTCATCTCCTGCTCGGACTCGCGCGTGATTCCCGCGCTGATCACCTCCGCCCGCCCCGGAGACCTCTTCGAGCTGCGCAACGCCGGGAACATCGTTCCTCCGCACGACGCCCCCTCCGTCTCGGGCGAGGTCGCCACCATCGAGTACGCGATCGAGGTGCTGGAGGTCCGGCACATCGTGATCTGCGGCCACTCGCACTGCGGCGCCGTGGGCGCCATGGTCCGCAACGAGGACCTGTCGAAGGTACCCGGAGTCAACAAGTGGCTCGACTACGCCCGGCCGGCCCTGGAGCCGGCTCTCCAGAAGCCTCCGAGGGACCGGGCACTGCTGGAGTACGTGCAGCGGCACGTGGCCGCGCAGCTCGAAACCCTCAGCAAGTACCCCATCGTGAAGCGCCAGATCGCCGCCGGTCAGCTGAAACTTCACGGCTGGCTCTACCAGGTCGACACCGGAGAACTGAGAGAGCTCGACGACAACGGCGAGTTCCGACTGCAGAACGTGTGGTCGGCCCCCACCGAGCCGTAAGGAGCACCCGATGGTAGCTGGCCGAGCACACGGCCCCCGTCACGCGAAACACGCGCGTACCGGTTCGTCCCGCGCGAACCAGTCGCGTCAGAGGCAGAGCGGCCCGTCCTCATCGGCGATCGGCGGTGACCTCCTCGCCTCACTGGTCGTCTTCCTGGTGGCACTGCCCCTGTGCATCGGCATCGGCGCGGCCTCCGGTGTACCGGTCGCACTCGCCATCATCACCGGAATCATCGGTGGGATCATCGTCGGGGTGATGCCGGGAAGCACCATGCAGGTGAGCGGACCGGCCGCGGGCCTGGCCACCCTCGTGTTGGAGGCCGTCCACGCCCACGGCGTGATGGTGCTCGGTCCGGTGGTGTTCACTGCGGGAGTCATCCAGATCGTGCTGGGCGTCCTCCGGATGGGGCGGCTGTTCCAGGCCATCTCCCTGTCGGTCGTCCAGGGCATGCTCGCCGGCATCGGCGTGCCCCTCATGCTCAGCCAGGCCTACTCGCTGGTCGACTCCAAGCAGATCGGCTCGGCCGTGAAGAACCTGCTCGGGCTTCCGCAGTTGCTCTCCAGCACACTGGCCAACCCGCACGCGGTGGTCGCCCTCCTGCTGGGCGCAGCCACCGTCTGCCTGTGCGCCCTGTGGAAGAAGGTTCCCGCACCGCTGAACAAGGCGCCGGCCGCGCTGGTGGCGGTCATCCTGGGGGCGGCCGTCGCGGCGATGCCGGGCGTCGAGGTCAAGCGCGTCATCGTCAACGACCTGCTCGGATCCGTGCACGTCGTCCCCCTGACCGAGATGTTCAAGATCGCGAATCCCGAGATCATCACTCTCGCGATCACCTTCGCGGTCATCGCCTCGGCGGAGACGCTGTTCAGCGCCGCCGCGGTGGACCGCATGCACAACGGCCCGAAGACGAAGTACAACGCCGAGATGATCGCCCAGGGTGTGGGCAACAGCATCTGCGGTGTCCTGGGCGCCCTGCCGATGACCGCCGTGATTGCCCGCAGCACGGTCAACGTGCAGGCCGGTGGCCGGACGAAGGTGTCGCGCGTCATGCACGGCGTCTGGCTGCTGGGATTCTGCCTGCTCTTCCCCAAACTGCTCGCGATGATCCCGACCTCGGTGCTCGCGGGCATCCTGCTCCACACCGGCTGGAAGCTGTTCAGCCCCGGTCAGTTCCCGGCGATGTGGAAGCGCGACCGCGGCGAGGGCATCGTCATGATCCTGACCACCCTCGCGATCATCGTCACCAACCTGCTGGAGGGGGTGCTGGCCGGACTGGCCGCCGCGATCATCCTCACGGCGCTGCGCATGTCCCGGCTGCGCATCCACACCTCCTTCAAGGACGGCGGTGCCGGCGGCGACGCCGCCCACGTCGTCATCAAGGGCAACGCCACGTTCCTGCGGCTGCCCACGCTGAACCAGACCCTGGAGTCGGTCTCCGGCAAGGACACGATTCACGTCGACATGACCGGCGTCGCGCATCTCGACCTCGCCTTCCACAACCAGGTCGAGCAGTGGGCCGAACAGCAGCGGAAAACACAGGAGGGCCGGCAGGTGGTGCTGCTGCTTCCCCCGCTCGAAGAGGCGTCGGTGGATCCCGACCCGCCGAGGAGGGACCCCCACGACCCCCGAGGCCCCCGAGACCCCAGGGACACCACCTCCGAAGAGTGGTTCTCGGACTACCCGCAGGTAACGAACAGCCAGCGCTCCGGCTACGCGGAACGATCGCGAGTTTAAGCAGGTCGCCGCATTAGAAAGGCCCGCAATGAAAATGAAATCCATTCAGGATGGAGTTCCAACCGAATAAGACTCGGCGCGATCAATATGATCAGAAGAAAATCGAACGTGTGAGATGCTGTAGACCTGGAAATCATAGCCGTTCCGCTCCTGGAACAATTTGTCATATGTTTCCCAGTGGATGGAAGCACGGATGCAGGTGCTACTCATCGAGGACAACGATATGATCACCGAACCCCTCATCGACGGTCTTGGTCGATACGGGTTCTCCGTCGAGCGAGTCACGACGGGCGCCGACGCCTTGCGGGCCACGCCCGGCGAGATGGTTCTTCTGGATCTCGGACTGCCTGATATGGACGGCATCGACGTGTGCCGGCAGCTCAGGCAGTCCTCGGAAGTCCCGATCATCATGCTGACCGCCCGGGGCGAGGAGGCGGACCGGATCGTCGGGCTGGAGATCGGCGCGGATGATTATCTGACCAAGCCCTTCAGCCTGCGGGAACTCGTCGCGCGGATGCGGGCCGTGGCCCGCCGTACCCGCTCGACGCCGGGCCGGCCCGCGCCCGCGCCCACCCCCGCGCCCCAGGTGCTCTCCCTGAGCGCCACGCACTCGGTAAGCGAATTACGCCTGGACCGGCGAGCCCGCCAGGTCCAGGTCAACACCCAGCTCATCACCCTCACTCCGAAGGAGTTCGACCTTCTCGCCCTCCTCAGCCAGGACCCCGGTGCCGTGTACTCCAGGAGTCAGATCCTCCGCAGCGTGTGGGGAACCGACTTCTTCGGGTCGACGAAGACCCTGGACTTCCACGTCGCCACCCTCCGGCGCAAGCTGGGCGACCCCACGATGATCGAGACGGTGCGAGGCGTAGGCTACCGCTTGAGCGTGTACGCCTCCGTCCCCGTTCCCTCTCCCTGATCCCCGCCCGATGGTCCTCCGCCTCCTGCTGAGCCACCTCGCCCTCATGGTCATGGTGCTGTTCTGCTTGGAGATTCCGCTGGGCTACCTCTACGTACAGGCAGGACGGGAGCGGGGCACAGGAGCACTCAAACACGAGGCTCATGTGTTCGCCGACTTCGCGAGCGAGGTCATCAAGGGAGGACGACCGGACCGGCTTCCCGGTCTGGTCGCCACGGAGAGTCGGAAGATCCGCGGCAACGTGGCGGTGGTGGACCAGGCAGGGCAGCTCCTTGTGGGCTCTCGCTGGCTGATGGGTGAGGACTGGCACGACCTGCACAACCAGCAGGAGATCAAAACCGCCCTACAAACCCGGCGATCCACCTCAATGCGCTTCTCTCGTATCGAAGGCACCGACGTCCTCCACATCGCGGTCCCCATCGACGCGGGCGGCGCGGTGCGCATCACCATCCCCCTGTCCGTGCTGGAAACCGGCACGGGCGGGGTATGGCTGCTCCTCGCCGCCGTCGGCCTGGGAGTACTGCTCATCGTGCTCGTGCTCGTGCTCGTGCTCGGCCGCTGGATCATCCGGCCGATCCGCCGGCTGGAGAGCGCCATGAGCCTGCTGGCCACCGGCCACCTGCTCAAGCTGGCCTCCGCCATCTCCGGCCCCCGGGAGATCCGGAAACTGGCCGAGACGTTCAACGAGACCGCGCTGCGCCTGCAGCGGCTGCTCGCCTCTCAAGGGTCCTTCGCCGCCGACGCCTCGCATGAGCTCAGAACACCGCTCACCGCGCTGCGCCTGCGGCTGGAGAACCTCGAACCCGACATCGCCTATCACGCCCACGGCAACCTGCACGCCGCCCTCGCCGAGACCGACCGGCTGGCACGCATGATCGAAAGACTGCTCACCATGGCCAAACTCGCGGAGCACACGGCGGCACGCGAGCCGACCCACCTGGCGGCGGCGATCGAGGAGAGAGCCCGCACCTGGACCTCCGTGGCCGAGAGCCAGGGCGTCCGGCTTCTGGTGGCGGGAGAGGCGGCCGGAAAGGTCTGGGCCATTCCCGGCGCCATCGAGCAGATCATCGACAACCTGGTCTCCAACGCGCTGCGGGTCTCACCTCCCGGCAGCACCCTGACCCTGGAGTGCCGCATCTCGGAGGAGAAGGGCTCCGCCGAGAACCTCCCGACGGTGACCCTCCACGTCATCGACGAGGGTCCGGGGATGAGCGAGATGCACCGGCAGCGGGCGTTCGACCGATTCTGGCGGGCCCCCGGAGCCCCCAAGGACGGCACGGGCCTGGGACTCCCCCTGGTCCGGCAGCTCACCCACGCCTGCGGAGGCGAGGTCTCCCTGGCCGCCGCGCCCGGGGGCGGCACGGACGCCGTCGTCGTCCTGCAGTCGGCGGAGTGGTCGGCCACCGAGCACGAACGCCGGCCGTGGTGGATGCTGCACCGGCAGTGGAAGCCGTGGAGGAAGCGGGAACGGGCTCACGCCGTCCCCCATCAGAGGACGCCCTAGCCCCCCGGCCGGAGGCGGCGCCCACCCGGCGCTCGCCTACGCACCCGGCCCGGCGCGGCACCCCGCGCGGGGACCGGCGTACCCGGGGAGGGAGAGCCGCGGCGCACCCGTCACGGACCCCGCGATTTGCCGCCGGAATTTCGCACGCGCCCCCCCTTTTCCGTGGTAGGAAAAACGCGCCGTCACTTGAAAGGTGTATTTGTTCCGCGCTTTTGACCGCTCCATCCTCCGGCCGCGGCGGCACCGAGATCTTCCGTATGAAAATGTTCGCCTCGCCGATTTCCCCGGCGCCCCGCCGTGAGGCCCGCCCCGCCGAAAGGTCCTCTCACGACCGGGCCCGCCTCAGAGGGACGGCCGGGCCTCGCCCTCGAAGGGATAGCGACGGCGGAAGTCCGCCGCCGCGTCCTCGAAGGTCACGAACCGAACACCGGAGGACTCCCGCCAGCGCTCGAACAGCCGCTCCAGCATGAGGAGCACCTGTGGCCGGCCCGAGACGTCGGGGTGGAGCGTCACGGGAAAGACGGCGTAGTCCATCTCGCGGTACACCCAGTCGAACTGGTCCTGCCACATCCGCTCGATGTCCCGGGGGTTCACGAACCCGTGGCTGTTGGGAGACTGCTTGATGAACATCATCGGCGGCAGGTCGTCGACGTACCAGTTGCCGCAGAACTCGACCAGGTCGACCTCTTCCCCGTGACGCAGGGGGCGCATCCACTCGGCCGCGGGCCGGGTGTAGTCGATCTTCGTCCACTCGTCGCCCACCCGCGCGTAGAACGGCTGGAAGTCGTTGTAGTTCTGGGAGTGGTCGTAGGCGAACCCGTACTCGATCAACAGCGCCGCGGTGTGGGGGCTCATCTCCCACCACGGCGCGACATACCCCCGGGGGCGCCGCCCCGACAGCCGCTCCACCAGGTCCACGCACCTGGCGAGGACGTCCCGCTCCTGCGCGGGGGTCATCTGCACCGGGTTCTCGTGGGAGTAGCCGTGCGCCCCGATCTCGTGGCCCGCCTCGGCCACCGCGACCATCTGCCGGGGGAACGTCTCGATCGAGTGGCCGGGGATGAACCACGTGGACGGAATCTCGTACCGATGGAACAGGCGCAGCAGGCGGGGCGTGCCGACCTCCCCGGCGAAGACCCCCCGCTGGATGTCGTTGGGGGAGTCCTGCCCGCCGTACGACCCGAGCCAGCCGGCGACCGCGTCGACGTCCACGCCGACGCAGACCTGAATGTCCTTGCTCACGGGAACCCCCTTGCCGCCGGGCACGACACCCGTCCCGCCGGTCGTCATGGCCGGTCGTCATGGCCGGGCGGGTGGGGGTGGGCCGTACCGGGGCGGGCCGGCGTCGCCCGTCCGTCCCCCGCGCCCCGCGCCCCTCCCGGGGGCCGGAACCCGCCCGCCGGAGCCCGGTCCCGAAGGGCCCGGCATACCGACCGTAGGCTCCGCCCCCTCAAGGATCAAGCTTCCCACCTGGGGAATCGCCCAAAGAACCGGTAAGGAACCGTGCGGAGACGATGTGATCCCCGCGACCTACCGCAGCACCGACTCGGGGGGGACGGTCAACGCGGGAGGAAGGTCGGCCACATCGGCCGGAACCGGCCGCGGGCCCACGGGGATGACCACGTGGGTCGGCGGCGGCGCGCTGTCGTCGATGTGGGCGGTGAACTCCCTGCCGTCGTCGCGGCAGACGAAGTGCATGACGTGACGGCCCGCGGCGGCGGCCCGGATGAGGCCGCCGGTCGTGGCCCAGACCCCTGAGATGTAGAAGTTCTCCAGGCCCGGCAGCGCCGGCCCGTGTTTCTTGATCTCCTCCTCCATCGTCTCCCCGCTCTCCACGAACGGCTGCCAGCCGAGCACCGTGCCGTCGTAGTTCCCGGTGTAGCGGACCTGGGTGAGCGGGCTCGACACGTCCCGTACGGCGACGGCGTCCTTCATCCCGGGGAAACGCCGCTCCAAAAAGTCCAGCATGGCGTTCCTCACCTGGCGTTTGGCGGCGTAGTACTCCCTCCCCCGCCGCACCGGCAGGGTGTGCAGCTCCCGCCCCTTGCGGACACGGCTGACCTGCTCGGCCCCGTCGTTCAGGGCACGCCAGGGGGCGATGTCGCAGAAGTAGGTCGCGTAGACCACGGTGCTGTGCTCCGGTGACAGCTCGGGGTAGTGCCGGTTGCGGAACTGCACGTTGACGCTCGGATGCCGGATGCCGATCATCTTGGCCGCCTCGGCGTCGTCGAGCAGGTAGGTCGTGCAGGGATCTCCCTCGGGGAAGGCGCGCCGGAGGCCGAGGAACAGGATGAAATAGCCCGGGAACACCATGCCCGGCTCCCGGATGGTCGTGGTGTAGAGACGCCGGTACGTCTCACTGAGGTAGCGGCCCTTGAGGAACCGCATCATCGTGGTGTGGCCGTCGCAGGCCGACACGACGATGTCGGACCGGAACTCACGCCCGTCGCTGAGACGCACCCCCACCGCGCGGTCGTTCTCGACCAGCACCTCCTCGACCTTGGCGTTGTAGGTCACCCGGCCGCCGAGCCTGCGGTAACGCTCCTCGATCGACGTCGCCAGCCCGAGCGA
Organism: Streptosporangium violaceochromogenes; assembly: GCF_014654615.1. Classification (GTDB taxonomy): domain Bacteria; phylum Actinomycetota; class Actinomycetes; order Streptosporangiales; family Streptosporangiaceae; genus Streptosporangium; species Streptosporangium violaceochromogenes. Next base: position 96,629 of record NZ_BNBB01000011.1, read on the forward strand.
GCCGCCTTCCGGCACGCCGGCCGACCTGCCGGCGTGCGACGCGAGCTGAAAGTAGAACGGCAGCACGGGGAACGCCGGATGCTTCTCGTAGAGGATGAAGTTGAACGCCTCCCGCAGCAGCGGGTCCTTGAACCGCGCCGAGTAGTCGGTCATCAGCACGGTGATCGATCTGCGGATGAGGTTGAAGTAGGGGGTGAAGGAGGCCATCATGCGCCAGCGTTCCATCCGCCCCATCAGCGCGACCGGCTTGAGGAACGGATAGACGGCCAGGCACTTCCTGAACCTGCGCAGGCCGGCGCAGAAACTCCGGATCAGCCTCGCGTCGGCGGGCGAGAGGTCGAGCAGGTGCTCCTGGAGCCGGTCGGGGTCGGAGTAGAAGTAGACGGCCCGGCCGTCACGGCCCCGCACGACGTTGAACACGTCGAAGTGACGCATCTGCTTGCCCTGCAACGCGCCGAGTTCGAGCCAGATCTGGTGCATCTCGTTGCCCGGCCCGCTGCCGAGCAGCCAGCTGATGCAGCAGTCGAGCGTGAAGTCGCCCCGATCCCAGGCGGTGCAGCAGCCGCCCGGGACCTCGTGCATCTCGAAGATCTGGGTCTTGTATCCGTTCATCTGCGCGTAGCAGCCGGTGGACAGACCCCCGAGCCCCGCGCCGATGATGATCATCGTTTCCCTGTCCTGCTTCACCCGTGGCATGTCCGTGACCTCTCGATGTTCACCCGGTGATCGCCCACTACGCGGGCCGCCTGTCGAGCTGGGGAAGGCGGCCCAGCTTGTCGCGGTGCCAGGTCCCGTGGCCGCCGCTCTCCCAGGCCCTGAACTCAAGGCCCAGCTCCCGGCAGAGGTACTGGGTGACGAAGCGGCCGGTCGAGGCGGCGCGGATCAGGCCTCCCATGCCGACCCACTGACCGGCCATGAGGAAGCCGCTCAGGCCCGGCAGGCGCATGCGCTCCTTGTTGACCAGCCTGGTCGCCAGGTCGTCGGCGTCGGAGAACGCCTTCCAGGCCAGGATGCTGCCGTTGAAGTTGCCGGTGTAGCGCTTGGTCGTCGCCGGCGAGGCCACGTCGACCAGCTCGACGTGCTCGCCGATACCCGGGTGGTGCCGCTGGAGGAAACGCCGCACGAAGTCGGCGACCTCCCGCTTCCGCGCCCGGTACGCCTTGCGGTCGCGGGCGCGCAGATCCCTCCAGAACGCGAAGTCGCTGAAGTAGGTGCAGTGGATCACCGACTTTCCCGGCGGGGCGAACCCCTCGGAGTACTGGGAGCGCAACTGCACCACCAGGCTGTTCTGCAGCCCGCCCGGCAGCGCGGCGCCCTCCTCCTCGGTCAGGAGGTAGGTCGTGCTGTGCGCGCCGTCGAGGTCGAAGCCGTCGCCAACCCCGACGAAGGCCGAGACCACCGCCGGGAACAGGACGCCCGGCCTCCGCAGCATGTCGCCGTAGAGTCTGTCGATCGTCGGGCCGGTGTACCGCCCCTGGAGCAGGTCGTAGATCGTGGTGTGGCCGTCACAGGCCGACACGACGTGGTCGGCGTAGTAGCACGTCCCGTCCTTGAGCCGCACGCCGACCGCGCGGTCGTCCTCGACGAGGATCCGCTCCACGCGCGCGCGGTAGGCGATCGTCCCGCCCAGGGCGGTGTAGCGCTCCTCGATCGAGCGCGCCAGCCCCAGCGACCCGCCCTGTGGGAAGCCCGCGTTGAGGTTGTGGGCGCAGGCCATGTTGTACAGGAACGGCAGCAGCGGGAAGTTCTCGGGGTCCTGGAAGAAGATGTTGCGGAACGCGCGGCGCAGCAGGGGGTCCTGGAACCGGTCGGCGAAGGTGTGCATCTGCGTGGCGGCGGTGCGCCAGAACAGGCGGAAGGCCGGGAGGACCTCAAGGAGGGTCTCGATCCTCTCGCGCGCCGTCTTCAGCGGCGGCGGCTTCAGGAACGGATGCAGGTCGATGCCGATGAACCGCCTCAGGTCCCGGCAGAACGACCTGATCAGCGGCGCGTCGGCCGGGGAGATCGCCAGCAGGTGCCGCTCCAGCCGGTCGGGATCGTTGTAGAACGTCACCGACCGGCCGCTCTCGTCGACGACCCTGTTGAACATCTCGAAATTCGTGATCGTCTTGCCGTCGAGCGCGCCGAGCTCGCGCCACACCCGGTTGGCGTCGTTGCCCGCGGCGGTGCCGATCAGCCACTCGATGCAGTAGTCGAAGATGTAGCCGTCGCGGGCCCAGGCCGTACAGCAGCCGCCGGGCAGCACGTGCTTTTCGAGGATGAGGGTGTCCATCCCGCTCATCTGGGCATAGCAGCCGGTGGACATGCCGGCGACACCGGCGCCGACGACGACGACCCGGGGCTTTCCGCCGGGGGCGCGGTCGCGCGCGCCCCAGGTTGGTCCGGTCTCATCCGGCATGCGTCGTCTCACTTCCCGTCAGGATTCCGCGCATCAGGTTGGCGTTGAGCGCGATGTAGCCCTCGTCGAGCATCTCGGCGTGGGTGCCGAAGCCCCGCACCACCGCGGTGCGCGTGGTCGAGCTGCCCTGCCAGGTGCCGCGTTCCCCGGCGGCGTAGAACGCCACCTTCCGCTCGTCGGAGATCACGTCGACCGGGGCGGCGACGACCCCGAGGTTCGGTGTGCGGCTGGAGAAGTGGATGTACTCCCTGGCCTGGTCGAGCGTCTCGTCGGCGACGACCTCCGAGCCGGTGTGCTTGCGCAGGTGCTCACCGAGCTCGCGCTCGAACTCCTCGAAGTGCTCGCTGCCGATCTCGAAGGACTCCGGGATGCGGTAGGAGTCCATGATGACGATGTTCGGCACCTTCCGTCCTCGCCGTTCGAGCTCCTTGGCCACCTCGAACGCGAGGTTGCCGCCGAGGGAGTAGCCGAACAGCGGGCAGGGGCCCTCCGGCTGGATGGACTCGATCAGGTCGGCGTAGGACACCACCTTGTCGTCGCCGGCCAGGTAGTTGAACGCGACGAGCTGGTACTCGGGCAGGTGGGCGGCGAACTGGCGGTAGATGAGGCCGTGCCCGCCCGCCGGGGGGAAGCAGAAGACCTTCCGCTCCCGGTCGGCGTTGAACCGGAGGTAGGGGCGCGCGCCGGCGATCCTGCCGGTGATGACGTGCTCCATCGTCTTGGCCATGCCGTGCAGGGTCGTGACCTTGAACAGGTGGCTGACGGCGATGGTGACGCCGAACTCGGCCTGGAGTCTGTAGACCAGCTCGATCAGCTTGATCGAGCCGCCGCCGACCTCGAAGAAGTCGTCGTGCAGGCCGACCCGCTCAAGGCCGAGCAGCGCCTTCCAGTGCTCGGCCACGCGCAGCTCGTAGAGGGTCACCGGCGCCTCGTGGGCCCGTTCCTCCCCGCCGGCCCGCGGCGCCGGCAGCGCGGCGAGGTCGACCTTGCCGTTCGGGGTCAGCGGCAGCGAGGGCAGCTCGGCGAAGTACGACGGGATCATGAACGTCGGCAGGTATTCGCCGAGGTGGCGGCGGAGCGCGCGCGGGTCCAGGACCGCCCCGCCGGCCGGGACGCAGTAGGCGCACAGCACGGTGTCGCCCTGCGCGTCCTGGCGCGTCGTGACCACCGCCTGCGCCAGCTCCGGCCGGAGCAGGAGTCTCGACTCGATCTCGCCGATCTCGATGCGGTGCCCGCGCACCTTGACCTGCGTGTCGGCGCGGCCGAGCAGCCGCACGCCGCCGTGGGCGTCCCAGCGGGCGAGGTCGCCGGTGCGGTACAGGCGCACGGGTTCGGCGCCGGGCCCACGGCCGAGGGTCAGGGTGACGAAGCGCCGCGCGGTCTGCTCGGGGTCGCCGACGTAGCCGATCGCGACGCCGTCGCCGCCGATCCACAGCTCACCCGGCACCCCCGCGGGCACCGGCTCGGCGTGCTCGTCGAGGATGTGGAGGGTGGTGTTGGGGAACGGCCGGCCGATCGGCACCATCTGGCCCGGTTCCAGGCCGTCGGCCGGGCCCTCGAAGAAGGTGCTGTCGATCGTCGCCTCGCTGAGGCCGTAGGAGTTGATCAGGCGCGTCCCCGGGCCGCAGAGCCCGCGCAGGCGGTTGTACTCCTCCACCTTCCAGGCGTCGGAGCCGACGACCAGCAGGCGCATGAAGTCCAGGCGCCCGCCCTCGCGCTCGCAGTGGCTCATCAGGCCGCGCACGACGGCGGGCACGAACTCGGCGCAGTCGACCCCTTCGGCCAGCATCGTGTCGTACAGGCGGGCCGTGTTGAACAGCAGCTCACGGGTGATCAGCACCAGGGTGCCGCCCGAGCAGAGCGCGCGGACCAGGTCGCCGGTGAAGACGTCGAAGGAGAAGCTCGCCATCTGCAGGTGCACGCCGGCGTGACGGCCGAGGCCGTACTCCTCGCGCCAGGCCGCGTACGCCGAGGCGAGGTTGCGGTGGGAGATCTGTACGGCCTTGGGCCTGCCGGTGGAGCCGGAGGTGTAGACGACGTAGGCGGGGGCCTCCATGTCCACCGCGGCATCCGCCTCCATGTCCACCGCGGCATCCGCCGTCGTGTCCGACGCGGCGCCGAGGGCGCCGGGACCGTCCTCGTCCTCCTCCGCGCCGGCCGCCCGGCGCAGTTCGTCCAGGGGCACGACCCCCTCCGGCACACCGGTCAGGCGCTCACGGCCGGCGCCGTCGGCGACGACCAGCGCGGCGCCGGCGTCGCGCACCATGTAGGCCAGGCGGTCGGCCGGATAGCCGGGGTCGAGCGGCAGGTAGGCGCCGCCGGCCCTGAGCACCGCCAGCAGGGTGACGATCAGGTCGGGCGACTTGTCCAGGCAGAGCCCCACCACCGTGCCCTCGCGGACGCCCAGCTCGCGCAGGCGGCGGGCCACCCGGCGGGAGCGGCTCTCCAGCTCGGCGTAGGTCAGCCGCTCGGTCCGGCCGGTCTCCGACGGCGCCGACACGGCGATCGCGCCGGGGTGCTCGGCGGCGGCCTCGGCGATCAGCCCGTGCACCGGCAGGTCGTAGCCGGCCCGCCGCCCGGCGCCGCTCCAGGTGCCGAGGACGCGTTCGCGCTCCTCGGGGCCGAGCAGCTCCAGCCGGGTGACCGGCTCGGCCGGGGAGACACGGGTCAGCCCGTCGAGCACGTTGACGTAGTGGGACGTCAGCCGCCGCATCGTCTCCGGCAGGAACAGGTCGGTGTTGTACTTGAACACGCAGTGGAAGCGGCGATCCGATTCGTCCTCGTAGACCGACAGCGTGAGGTCGAACTGCCCCTCCTCCTCGGGGAGCTCGATGTACTCAAGGCGGTAGCCGTACTTCTCGGTCGCCACCTTGTGGGAGAGCAGGATGAACATCGCCTGGAACACGGCCGAGCGGCTCGGGTCGTGCTGCAGGCCCAGCTTCTCGACGAGCAGCACGAAGGGGTACTCCTGGTTGTCCAGGCCGTTGAGCACGGTCGCGCGGACCCGCGCCAGCAGTTCGGCGGCCGAGGGCTCGCCCGCCAGGTTGACGCGCAGGGGCAGCGGGTTGACGAAGTAGCCGTAGACCGAGGAGAACACGTTGTCCGTCCGGCCGGTCACCGGGCTGCCGACGATGACGTCGTCCTGCCCCGAGTACCGGTGGAGCAGGATGTAGTAGGCGCTCAGCAGCACCATGAACACGGTCACGTTGTGCTCGCGCGCCAGCGCGTGGACGCGGGCGCTGAGCTCGGCGTCGAGCACGAAGAAGGCGGAGGCGCCGTTGTGGGTCTGGACCGCCGGCCGGGGCTTGTCGGCGGGCAGGTTGAGGACCGGCACCTCCTCCGGCAGGTGGCCGCGCCAGTAGTCGAGCATCGCGCGGGCCTCGGGGCCGGCCAGGAAGCGGTTCTGCCGGTTGAGGAAGTCGAGGTAGGTGGCCGGCACCGCGGGCAGCTCGACCTTACGGCCCCGGCGCAGCCCCTCGTAGATCGCGAAGAGCTCCTCGATGAAGGTGAACGTCGAGATCGCGTCGGAGACGATGTGGTGGACGGCCTTCATGATCACCCAGTGGTCGTCGCCGCGCCGGAACAGGCGGAAGCGGACCAGCGGGTCGCGTTCGAGGTCGTAGGGCCTGCGGTACTCGCGGATGATCGTCTGGTAGACGTCGTCCCATTCCTCCCCTTGCACGTCGAACAGCGCGACGTCCGGCCTGGCCTCGGGAGAGATCCTCTGGACCGCCTGCCCGTCCTCCAGCGTGAAGTTGGCGCGCAGGCTGGGGTGGCGCTCGATCAGGGCGCGGACGGCCTCGAACATCAGGCCGGGGTCGAGCGCGACGCGCACCTCGACCGCCCCGCCGATGTTGTAGGCGAAGCCGTCGGGGTTGAGGTGCTTGAGGAACCACAGCGCCTTCTGGTTCTGGGTCAGGGGGTACCGTCGCTCGTCGTCGAACACCTCGACCGCGCGGTCGTCGGCGCCCTCGCCGGTTCCGGCGGCCACCAGCGCGGTCAGGTCGTCGTACAGGCGCGCGATCAGCTCGCCGGCCGGGCCGCTGCTCAGCAGGGCCACCACCGGCAGCGCGACCTTGAGCTCGGTGTGGATCCGGGCGCGCAGCTCCATCGCGAGCAGCGAGTCGAGGCCCAGCGCGGTGAGGCCGGTCTCCGGGTCGACCTGGTCGGCCCTCACCCGCAGCACACCGGCGACCAGCGCGGTGAAGCGCTCGGTCAGCAGCAGACGGCGCTTGTCCTCGTCGGCGTCGCGGAACACGTCGAGGAAGCTGCCGCCCTCGCCGGAGGGGGAACGTTCCACGGCGGCGGCCAGCTCGCTCACCAGCGGCGGCGGCGAGGCGTACCAGGACAGGAAGGTCGGCCAGTCGACGACCGTCGCGACCAGCAACTGGGCGCGGTCCTGGCCGATGACGCGCTCCAGCACGGCCATGCCGGCGTCGGGTGACAGCGAGCTCATGCCCCTGCTGTTGCGGTAGTGGTCGATCAGCCCGAGCTCTTCGATCATGCCCGTCGCCCACGGGCCCCAGTCGACGCTCAGCGCCGGCAGGCCGCGGGCCCGGCGGTGGTGCGCCAGCGCGTCCAGGAAGGCGTTGCCGGCGGCGTAGTTGGTCTGGCCCGCGGTGGTCATCAGCGAGGCGATGGAGGCGAACAGCACGAAGTGCTCGATCGGCTCGTCGCGCAGGTGGTGGTGGAGCAGGTAGGCGCCGACGACCTTGGGGTCGTGCGCGGCGTCGAAGACCCGGCGGGTCATCTCCGGGACCAGCGTGTCGCAGACCTGACCGGCGAGGTGGAACACGCCGCGGATCGGCGGCGACTCGCGCCGCCGGTGGTCCTCCAGCCACGCGGTCAGGCTCGCCTCGTCGGAGACGTCCAGCGGCGCCAGGGTCACCTGGGCTCCGAGCTCCTCAAGCTCCCGCAGGAACCGCACGTCGCGTCCGGCGGGGGTGGCGGGGTCGACCTCGTGCCACAGGTCGCGGCCGGGCAGCCTGCGACGGCCCATGAGGACCAGCCGGCGGGCGCCCCGCGCGACCAGCGTGCGGCACAGCAGCCGGCCGAGCGCGCCGAACGCGCCGGTCACGAGATAGCAGCCGTCGGCGCGCAGACGCAGCGGCAGCGGGCGGGTGAGGCCGGCGGCGGGGGTGAGCCTGCTGGTGTAACGGCACCCGCCGCGCAGCGCGATCTCGTCCTCGTCGCGCACCGCCACCTCGCGCAGCAGCGCCCGCGCCTCGGCCTCGGCCCGCCGCGAGGAGTCGCCGCCCGGGGCGGGGTCGAGGTCGATCAGCTTGCCCCGGTGTTCGGGCAGCTCCTGGTACCACAGCACACGACCGACCCCCCAGGCGGGCGCGCCGAACGGCTGGACCTCGTCGCCGGCGGTCACGGCCTGCGCGCCGCGCGTGACGACGTGCAGCCTGCCCCCGGCCTGCCCTGCGATCAGCGCCTGGGCGAGCGCGACCAGCGAGTAGGCGCCCGTGCCGGTGTGCCGGCCGAGGTCGTGGCGGGCCACCGCGTCGATCGGCGGCAGGTCGAGGTTCCACAGGTGCACGATCGTGCCGAACGGCGTGCCGCCGCCCTCGCCCAGATCGGCGAGGAGGCGTTCGAGGTCGGCCGGCGAGTCCGGGGCGACCGTCGACTCGTGATCGTCCCGGTCGGTGCGGTACCCCTCTCCGGGGCGTACCAGGTGGCAGCGCCCGCCGCGAGCGGTGACCAGCGCCGCGAGCGCGTCACCCACCCCGCCCGCGTCGGCGAAGACGAGCCACCCGGGGGCATCCGGCCCGGCGACGTCGTCCGGGACGGGAACGCTCCCATCGGCCTCCTCGCCGGTGTCGAGCGGCCTCTCCCTCCAGGTCACGTCGGCGAGCCAGCCGTCGATCGTGCCCTGGCCGACCGCCGTGGACGCCTTCTCGACGTCGGCCGCGCGGAAGCCCTCGATGTGACCGAGGGGGGTGCCGTCGTCGGAGTAGACGGCGATGTCGCCGACCAGCTCGCCGGCGGCCCGCCCGGTGACGGTCGCGTGCACCCACAGCGCACGGTCGCCGACGGGGGCGACGCGCACCTCCTGGATCGACAGCGGCAGCAGGATGCCGGTGCCCGCGGGCTCGGAGGGCTCTCGCGGGATCTGCGGCGTCAGCAGCGTCTGGAAGCAGGCGTCCAGCAGCGCCGGGTGGAGGTGGTGGCGCGCGGCGTCGTCGCCGAGGACCGCGGGCGGGCGGACGCGGGCGAACGCCTCGCCGGGAGAGATCCACACCTCCTCGATGCCCTGGAACGCCGGGCCGTAGTGGTAGCCCATGGCCGCCAGGGCCGCGTAACAGCTCTCGCCGGCGAGGTGGCGCTCGCCGCGCGCCTGAAGCGCCGCGACGTCCAGCGGCGGGCCGAACCGGCGGCGCTGGACGGCGCGCACGGTGCCGCCGGCGTGAACGGTGCGGTCCCGTCCGCCGTCGTTCACCGTCGCGACGGTGAACGACGCGGCCCCCGAGGAGAAGGACAGCTGCACCGTCGCGGCCTCGCCGTCGGGCAGGAAGAGCGCCCTGCGCAGCTCGATGCCGGCCAGCGCGGCCTCGGTGCCGCCGGTCATCGCCCGCACCGCCTGGACGGCCATTTCGAGGTAGCCGGCCGCCGGGAACAGGACGTTGCCCTGGATCCGGTGGTCGTCGAGGTACGGGAGGGCCTCGGCGTCGAGCTTGGCCTCCCAGGTGGGCTCGGCGGTGGCCAGGCGGCGGCCGAGCAGCGGGTGGTCGAGCCGGCCGAGCCGGACCTGCTCGACCGGTTTCGGCTCCACCCAGTAACGGTCGCGCCTCCACGGGTAGCGCGGCAGCGTCACGGGCCTGCCCCGGGGGTGCAGCCTGTCCCAGGCGATGTCGACGCCCAGGTTGTGCAGCGCGGCCAGTGACATGGTGAAGCGCGCCGGCTCGTCCTCCTGGCGGCGGATCGACGGGAACGTCCTGCCCTCGACGCCCCGGTCGCCGAGGCACTCCTTGATCGAGTGTCCGAGCACCGGGTGCGGGCCGATCTCCAGGAACAGGCCGAAGCCGTCGTCGGCCATGCGGTCGATCGCCGCGCGGAAGCGGACGCTGTCGCGGACGTTCCTCCACCAGTAGGCGGCGTCCAGCTCGGTGCCGTGCGCGAGCCCCTCGCGTCCCGTGAGGTAGAGCGGCACCGACGCGGCGCGCGGGCCGATGCCGGCCAGCGCCGACAGCAGCTCGTCCTTGATCAGCTCCATCCGCGCGCTGTGGTACGGCACGCGCACGGTGAGGAACCTGGCGAAGACCTGATCGGCCCGCAGCCCGTCGGCGATCTCGGTGAGGGCGTCCTCGTCCCCGGCGAGGGTGATCGCAGTGGGGCTGTTGATCGCGGCCACCGAGACGCGGTCGCCGTAGGGACGCACGCGGCGGAGCGCCTCGTCCTCGGACAGGCTCACCGCGAGCATCGTGCCGGTGCCGACCAGCTTCTGCTGCAGGCGGCTGCGGCACACGACGATCTTGACGGCGTCCTCCAGGGTGTAGACGCCGGCCTCGTAGAACGCCGCGACCTCGCCGGTGCTGTGCCCGACGACGGCGTCGGGGCGCACGCCGTACGAGCGCCAGAGGGCGGCCAGGCCGGCCTGCACGGCGAAGTTGGCCGGCTGCGCCAGCCAGGTCTCGCTCATCTGAGAGTCGGTCTCGGCGACGCTGAGCTCCTCGACCAGCGACCAGCCGGTGAGCCTGCCGATCTCGTGGTCGCAGCGTTCGATCACCTCGCGGTAGACGGGCTCGCTCTCGAAGAGCCCGCGTCCCATCGCCCACCACTGCGGGCCCATGCCGGTGAAGACCCAGGCCAGGCGGCGCTGACCGCTCTCACGCTGCTGGTCGAGGAGAACGTGCGGGTGCGCCTCCCCCCGGAGGTAGGCGGCCAGGCGTTCGTCCAGCGACTCGGGTGAGGAGTAGACGATCGACAGGCGCGACTCAAGGTGCTGGCGGCGGCGGGCCAGGGTGTAGCCGATGTCGGCCGGCGAGACGGCCCGGCCGTCGACGCCGGCGAGCTCCTCGCGGATGCCCTCGACCAGCTGGGGGAACGCCTGCGGGTCGCGCGCGGTCAGCGGCAGGATGGTGTACCCCGGCCGTGCCGGCGCCGCGGGTTCGGCGGTCTCCTCGCGCGCCGGCGCCTCCTCCAGCAGGACGTGCGCGTTGGTGCCGCCGAACCCGAAGGAGTTCACGCCGGCGCGCGCGGGCCCCTCGTGTTCGGGCCAGGCCGTCGGCCGGACCGGGATCTCGTACGGCAGGGCCGCCAGGTCGATGTCGGGGTTGATCCGCTCCAGGTTGATGTGGGGGGCGATCGTCCGGTGCTTGAGGCAGAGCACGGTCTTGATCAGCCCGGCGATGCCGGCGGCCGACTCGGTGTGCCCGATGTTCGTCTTGACCGACCCGACGTAGCATTTGGCTCCCGGCTCGCGGCCGATCGACAGCGCGCGTCCGAGCGCCCCGGCCTCGATCGGGTCGCCGACCGGTGTCGAGGTGCCGTGCGCCTCGACGTACTGCAGGCCGCCGGGCACGATGCCCGCCTCGGCGCAGACGCGCTCGATCAGGCTGACCTGGGCGTCCGGGTTCGGGACGGTGATGCCGTTGGTGCGGCCGTCCTGGTTGACGCCGGTGCCCAGGATCACCGCGTGGATCGGGTCGCCGTCGCGCAGGCTGTCCTCCAGGCGCTTGAGCGCCACCACGCCGACCCCCTCGGCGCGCACGTAGCCGTTGGCCGAGGCGTCGAAGGTGCGGGAGAGACCGTCGGGGGACAGGAAACCGCCCTTGGTCTCGGCGATGGTGTACTGAGGCGTCATGTGCAGCAGCGTGCCCCCGGCGAGCGCGAGGTCGGTCTCCCCCCGGCGCAGGCTCTGGCACGCCAGGTGCAGGGCCACCAGGGACGAGCTGCACGCGGTGTCGACGGAGATGCTGGGACCGCGGAAGTCGAAGCAGTAGGAGATGCGGTTGGAGACCATCGTCATCATGGTTCCGGTCGCGGTGTGCGCGGCCAGCGTCTCGAAGCCGAGGTCGGCGAACTGCAGGATCTTGTAGTCGAGGGTGAACGCGCCGACGAACACGCCGACGTCGCGCCCGGCCAGCTCACCCGGCTTCTGGCCGCCGTCCTCCAGCGCCTCCCAGGCCACCTCCAGCAGCTTGCGCTGCTGCGGGTCCATGTGGTCGGCCTCGCGCGGGCTGATGCCGAAGAAGGCCGGGTCGAACTCGTCGAAGCCGTCGATGTAACCGCCCCTGCCGCCCACCAGACGGCCGGGTTTGGAGGTGTCCCGGCTGCCGAGCGTGGTGACGTCGTACCGGTCGGCCGGCGTCGGCGTGATGCAGTCCTTGCCGGCGATCAGGTTGCGCCAGAACGCGCGGTGGTCGGACGCGCCGCCGGGCAGGCGGCAGCCGATACCGATGATCGCTATCTTGTCGGGGGAGGCGGCGTTGCTTAAGTCCGTCACTGTCGAAATCCTCGTGTCGTGGCGCTGCGGGAGGGGAACGTGCGTTGGGCGTGCGTGCTGTCCCGCCCGGTCAGGCGGGCCGGCCGCCCGTCTCCGTGGAAGGCCGGGGGAACGGGCGGCGCCAGGGGTGGAGAAGGCTGGCGACGAAGGCGCCCGTCTCCGGGAAGGTCGCGGGGTCGCGCAGGCCGACCGCGACCGGCCGGCGGCCGGGACGCCAGGTGAAGCTGTTGAACATCCAGTCCCAGATGGCCAGGTCGGAGCCGTAGTGGCCGGCCTCCGACAGGTCGACGCTGTGGTGCAGGCGATGCTGCTCGGGGCCGACGAGGAGATAGTTGAGCCGGCCGAGGCGGACGTCGATGTTGGCGTGAACGAAGTAGCCCTGCGCGAGGACGAACAGGCCCACGACGAACACCGACTCCCGGGAGAACCCGACCAGGGCCAGGGCCAGTTGCACGACGGCCTGGGCGAGCACGACGTCCAGAATGTGGTTGACGCCGTTGTTGGCGACGGTGACCTTCCGGGGCACGTGGTGCACACCGTGCAGCCGCCACAGCCACCGGTTGGTGTGCCCCAGGCGGTGCACCAGATAGCCGGCCAGCGAGCTGAGCAGCAGGGCCAGGGGGATCTCGGCCCAGAGCGCGAGCGCCGGGCCGGGGAGCGACACGGCGCCGACGAGGACCGCCACCGGTAGCTGCGCCAGGGCGCTGCCGATCATGGTCAGCAGGAAGTAGACGGCGTACCAGCCCCACTCGTCACGGTCGGGGTGCCAGTCGCGCTCGTAGGGGATGAGCCGTTCGAGCACCGCCAGGTAGGTGACCGTGCCGGCCAGGAAGAAGAGGTTGACCTGGCCGAAGTCCAGATGGTGGCGCAGGGCCAGACCGGCCGTGGACACCGTTCCCGCCAGCAGAACCGGGTAGGCGACACGGCACAGGACGGGGCGCGGAGGAAGCGTCGGATTTTCTCTTCCTCGCCGCAACCACGACGCATTCAAATTGATTTCGGATGGAATATCCATACCCCACATCCACCTACTGGGATCTCGATCAGGCGCAGGCCGGCCAGGACAATGGTAGGCGCAAGAAGCGCGATGGCGGTGGCCTACAGAGGGCCGACGGCGACACTCCGCATGAGTCCACCATCACAAAACTCACCTTCCTAAATGATGCACCCAACCGGGGCGTTCTCAGCTCATGAGCGCGGCAATGATACGGCGCACTCCGAACCACCACGACCCCGACGCCACCCAGATATCCGACAATTACCCACCATATGGGCAATCGTCTCAGGATATTTTCTCCTTTCCCCGATCTCGCACCCGGGCGGCACCCCCTAGAGGTAATCACAGTATGTGCGGAAAGAATACGCCGGGCAATACATCCTTCGGCGGAAGCCTCCACCCGGCAGCCTGCCCAAAGTGGGCCCATTCCCCACCAGTCAGCCGTTCTCACCTCGCCGCCACCTGGAGGAAGAACGTCGAAGAAGGGCCTCGAAGCGCTTCAACGAACAACTCTCACAATAGACCGGAACCGCCTCCGCGGTAATCGGCCCGCACCCGCAACGGAAATACGATCACCACTTCACCGCATCACACAAACGCGAGAAGCCCTCATTCGCGCGACACCGCCCGGCGCCGGGTCTCTCACCGGAGGGAGGGCCGCCGGCGGACACCCGGAACCCCTTTCTCATCGCGCCCCGCCCTCTTCGCGGCGCCCACCGCGAAGAGGTGATACGACTCACACGGGAACGCGAGCCGTCTCGCCCCGCGTTCCAGAGGGGAAAACCGTCCGATCGCCCGCCGAACCTAAAGCACAAATCCCTCTCAGCCATCGCTTACTCCCTAAAAGACATACGTTCTACCCCTTATGAATTCTGGGGGTAAAACCGTCGGTGGACAGGGGGACGGATGGGCGGATAAGCGGATAGGCGTATGAGTGGATGGGTGGATGGGTGGATGGGCGGGCGGGGCGGGCGGGGCGGCGAAAGGGGCCGGGGCGGTTCCGCCGGGCCCGAACGGGCAGGTTCACCCGGGTGGACGAGGTATGGGATCTGGTGATCGTCGGCGGTGGGCCCGCGGGCTCGGCGGCCGCCCTGCGCGCGAGGCAACTACGGCCCGACGCCCGGGTGCTCCTGCTCGACAGTGCGGACTTCCCCCGCGACAAGGCGTGCGGCGACGGCATCGCCGCCCACTGCCAAGACGAGCTGGCCCTGCTGGGCATCCCCGGCCTGATCGCCGACTACCGGCCCGCACCGCGCCTGGAGGTGGTCTCTCCCGGGGGCGCGCGGGTCCGCGCCACGGTCGCCCGGCCCAACCACGTCGTCCCCCGCAGGGTCTTCGACGCCCGCCTGCTCGACGCCGCCCGCGCCCGCGGCGTCGAGGTCCGCCGCCACCACGTCCGCGCGCTCACCGGCCCCGGCGTACAGAGCGGACGCGGCGACCTCGGCGGCCACGTCGTCCTGGACGGCACCGTCGTCGCTCGCGCCGTGGTCGGCGCCGACGGGGCCAACTCCACGGTGCGACGCCTCGTCGGCCTGCCGGGGCCCCCCGACAGGCACACCGCCATCGCCGTCCGGGGCTACGCCGAGGTGCCCGCCGACGACGACGTCCAGTTCATCGCCATGCAGCGGGACGGCTGGCCCGCGTACGCCTGGTCGTTCCCGATCGGCGACGGCGGCGCCAACGTCGGTTTCGGGATGCTCCTGCCCCGTCTGCGCGCCACCGGCCTGCCGGGACGCCAGGTGCTCCACGGCCGGCTCGCCGCGCTCCTGCCCCACCTGCCCGCCCGTGACCTGCGCGCCCACCACCTGCCCCTGTCCCCCGGACGGCCGCGGCCGGGGGCCGGCCGGGTGATGCTCGCCGGAGACGCCGCCGGTCTCGTCAACCCGCTCACCGGAGAGGGCATCTACTACGCGATGCTCTCCGGCCGCCTGGCCGGGGAGGCCGCCGTCCTGGCGGTGGCCGACCCGCTGTCCGCCTACCGGCGCGGGCTGCGCGAAACCCTCGGGCGACACCTGCGCACCACCGACCTGCTGGCCCGCGCCGCCCAGTCGCCCGGCTTCGTCGACGCCGCGATCGACACCGCCGCCCGGCGTCCCGAGGTGTTCGACCTGCTCGTCGACGTGGGCCTGGGGGCGGGGACGGTGCCGCTGCCGCTCGCCTGCGCCGTGCTCACCCGCCGGTTTCTGAACGGCCTCCGGAGAGGATAGGCGGACACGGGAGCCGGGCCGGCCTCTCCCCTCGTCCGCGCCGCGCGCGCCCGGAAGCGCCGGCGCGTGCTCAAATGCTCACGTGGGATCCACGACTCACATGGGAGGTGTGGTCGGGCTCCTTCATCAGCGCCTCGACGAGTTGGAGGCGTGAGAAGCGGATCCCCTCGATGGTGACGTTGCGGGCGAGGTCGGCGTCGCCGGCGGCGATGGCGTCCACCAGCGTGTCCCACCTCACGCACGGCCGCAGGTCGCCCCGCGCGTGGTTGGCGTTGGAGAAGCGCTCGACGTCGGTGAGCAGGGAGTACATGGCCGAGGTCAGTTTGGGGTTTCCCGACGCCTCGGCCACGGCCAGGTGGAACTCGGTGTTGCGCCGGAACTGCCGGGAGCGCACCCGGGCGGGCGAGGCGGCCGTCATGCGCTCGTGCAGTTCACGCAGGCCGCGTACCTGGGTCTCCGAGGCCCGCTGGCTGGCGAGCACCGCCGCCTCGGGCTCCAGCAGCAGACGCAGGTAGTAGGTGTCCTGGACGTCCTGAATCGTGATCGGGGAGATCATCGTCCCCTTGTGCGGGACGGTCCGGACGAGCCCCTCCTCGCGCAGCCGGTTCAGAGCCTCCCGCACGGGGGTCTTGCTCACGCCGTGCCGGCTCGCCAGTTCCCTCTCGACGACGACGCTGCCGGGGGGAAGCTCGCAGGTGACGATCGCGTCCTTGATGGATCTGTACACCGCGATCGCGAGCGGTTCCTTGGACGGGGACGACGTAGGTCTCACGGATCTCCTCTGACGCGTCGCAAAGGTATAACAAACACCTTACAGTCAAGAAGTAGTTTATTTGTCTGACAGAGTCCAGTCGCCTCCGAGGACATCCCGACTTCCGCGAAGTTCCGTCACCGGATAGCCTACGGCGCCGCACCCACCACCTAACACACGACTGTTCGTCCTGACACTCCTTCACCGCCATATTCGATATGTCATCGGCATGCGAGCGGTATAACTTATGCGATGAAGGGGCCAGGCCGGAAGGAGGGAATGACCTCCGTGCCCACGGCCCCGAGCCGGCTCCGCGCCGGTCGGCCGCGTGCCGGGCGCGCCGGGCACGCGGCCTGGTCGGCGTTCCGGCGTCCGACCGTCCGAAGCCGAACGAATTTCGCGACCTCCGGCAAAGCGCCTGCGGCGCTCCTCCTCCGACGTATAACCTCGGCGAAGCCGACGTATCCAGAAATCAGAGGAAGCGACGTGACGCGGTCGTGGGCAGAGCTCCCAAAAGGGCGCGTCGTGCGTCTTAATGGGGTAAATGCCGACGTCGTTGCGCTCTCGATAGACCCCCTCCCCGATGACGCGCCCGCGATCGTCACCTACTTCGCGGACAGCGTACGGACCTCGACGGAAATGGTGACCTCCGTATTGCGGGAACTCGAAAAGGCGGCGATCGGGCTGTTTCCCGCCTGGCTGCCGGGAGCCGAGGGCATCGGCGCCCCCGTGAACACGGCGGAGGGCACGCCAGGGCACGCGGCGGGGGGCATGGGGCACGCGGGGGAACGCGCGGTGGGAGGCGCGGCCGTGAGCGCCGTGCGGGCGCTCGCCCTGCGGCTGGCCTCCGTGACCGACCACTTCGGCCCCTTCCTCGCCGACCTGGCGGAACGATCCCTGCGCGGCGCCGGACGGCCCTCGGTGAGAAGCACACGCCGATCCGCCGGGTTCGCGCCGGAGGTCCGCGCCGCGGGTCTCGCCCGCGTGCTCGCCGCCGGCTTCGGCCGCTCCCACGCCTCGATCCTGGTGCGCGTGCCGGCGGGACTGTCCCCCCTCGCCGAGGAGGTCCTGGTCACGGGGTGCGAGTGGCTCGCCCACCGGGGCGATCTCGGGGTCTGGCTCACCGGCGCCCCCCTGGCCACCGTCGACCGCCTCACCTCGGCGACCGTACGGCTGCCCGCCGAGGTGGCGGCCCTCGCCCGTACCGGCCTGCCCGGCCCTCCGCCCGGTGCCCGCGCACCGCGCACCGTCACCTACCCGGCGGTCTCCGGGATGCCGCACCCGGCCAGCGGCGCGGAACGGGCTCTGGAGGCGGCCCTCGCCCCGTGCGACTGGGCGGCGGGCCGCGCGTGGAACCAGACCCACCGGCCGCACCCGCTGGCCTCCCCCATCCGGGTGGACCTGCTGTGGCGGAGGGAGCGGTGCGTCGTCGAGGTGGACGGCCCCGAGCACCGCGCCCCGCTCATGTTCGCCGCGGACCGGCAGCGAGACGTACGGCTGCACCTGGACGGTTACACCGTGCTGCGCTTCACCAACGCCCAGGTCATGACCGACACCGAAACCGTGCTCCACCAGATAGGGCGGTTCCTGCGGGGCCGCCGTCTTGGAACGTTGGAAGGACAGACATGCCCGACAGAGCGCTGAAGTTTTCCGAGCTCTCCGTTCTCGTGGTGCTGATGGTGGAGGCACGGGAGGTCTCCAACCCCGAGCTCAAGGAGCGGCACGGCGGGATGTCCCTCGATGGGAAGACACGCATTCGCCTGAACGACCTGAAGCTGGTCGAGAGCCACAAACGAGGACGTTCGTACGCGCACACCCTGACCGACGCGGGGTGGGCGCGCGTGGCCGAGGAGTTCCGCGCGGGGGCGATCCCCGCCCC
The DNA here is from genome assembly GCF_014654615.1 of Streptosporangium violaceochromogenes. Classification (GTDB taxonomy): domain Bacteria; phylum Actinomycetota; class Actinomycetes; order Streptosporangiales; family Streptosporangiaceae; genus Streptosporangium; species Streptosporangium violaceochromogenes. The sequence continues at coordinate 114,309 of NZ_BNBB01000011.1, forward strand.
ACGGGGTACGGCGGGGGCCATGGCCCGCGCCCTGGCGACGGGGATCCACGCGTTCCTGGAGCGGACCGACCACCTGCTCGCCGAGGTCTTCCAGCCGCGCGACGAGACCGACCCGGCCCCGGAGACCCCCGCACAGGCCGCTCCGGAGGCCGCTCCGGAGACACGGCCTCGGGAAGAGCCGTCGGCGGGGCCGGACCCACGGGAGCACCCCGGGACGGAAGAACCGCGGGCGGCGGACGTCGAGGCGCGCATCCGTACCGCCTACACCGAGCTGGCCCCCGAGGCAGGCGCCTGGGTGAGCCTGACCAGGCTCCGCCCTCTCCTGGGCGACGTGGCACGGGCCCAGGTCGACGACGTGCTCACCCTGATGAACCGCATGCCCGACGTGAACATCGTCCCCGAGTCGAACCGTAAGGCCCTCTCCCCGCAGGATCGAAACGCCGCGGTGACCATCGGCGACCAGGAGAAGCACCTCCTTTCGATCGGAGCCCGGTGACGGCCCCCGAGCGGAGCGCCCTGGCCGCGCTCCGGTTCAACTACGCGCAGGTCCCCGACGACGTGTGGCGTCCCTCGCCGTTCCATGTGGAGAGCCTGCACCACAGCAGCGTGCGCGTGCTCCTCGCCGGACTGACCGAGGCCGGGGACAGCCCCGACGCCAGCCCGATCGGTGTCGTGGTCCAGGGGCAGCGGGGCACGGGCAAGACGCACCTGCTGGGCTGGGCGCGTGAGAAGGTCCAGCGGGAGGGCGGATACTTCTTCCTGGTGAGCCTGCTGGACGCCAAAGGGTTCTGGTCCAGCGTGGTCATCTCCATGCTCGACAGCCTGTCCCGCGAGGGAAACGACGGAAAGAGCCAGCTTTCGACGTTCCTGGAGCGTCTGTCGGCGATGGTCGACGTGCCCCGGATGGTACGGCGGGCGGTGATCGGGACGTCAGCCCTCTCCAAGGCGGCGCTCGACGACTTCGTCGACGCGCTGCGCCGGTTCAGCAAACCCGTCGGCCGAGATTGCCAGGACACCGTCAGAGCCCTCGTGCTGCTCGCCTCCGACGACCTGAGGGCGCAGGACGTCGGCGACTCCTTTCTGTCATCCGCTCCCGAGGAGGAGCCGGGCCAGCGCGCTCTGTGGGGAATAAGGCAGGTCCAGCGGACACCCCAGGAGATCGTCAGAGACCTGTCCCGCCTTCTGGCCCTCACCGGGCCGTCCGTCATCGCGGTCGATCAGATCGACATGCTCATCGCCCAATCCTCGATCTCCACCGCCGGCGACGCCGTTCCGGAATGGCATGAGATGCTCATGATCGAGCAGGTCGCGGGCGGCCTGATGGGACTGCGAGAGATCACCCGCCGGACGCTGACGGTCGTCTCCTGCATCCCGGCGACCTGGGTCCTCATCGAGAAGTTCGCGACCGACACCGTTCGCGACCGGTTCCGGCAGGCGGTCCAGCTCAAGACGATCCCCGACGCCGAGACCGGCCGCGCGCTGGTTGAGAGGCGGTTCCAGACCCGGTTCCGTGAGATCGGCTTCGAGCCGCCCTACCCGACGTGGCCGGTGAGGCCGGCCGCGTTCGAGCGGGCCCCCGACTTCACCCCGAGGCAACTACTGATCAAGATCGACGACCACGTTCAGGCGTGCCTGGCCGACGGCGAGGTCAGGGAGCTGGAGAACCTCGGCCGAACCGCGACCGCCCGGCCGGCTCCCACCGCCACGGCGGAGCCGGAGGTGCCCGCGGAGGATCTCGCCGCCCTCGACGCGCGCTTCGCGGAGCTGAGGGAGGCGGCGGAGGTGGCGGCGGCCCTCGCCCCCGCCACCGAGGACGCGGCGATGCCGGCGCTGCTGTCCGCCGGGCTCGCCGCCTGGATCATCGAGCAGGGCGAGGCCGGACGGGTGTTCAGCCAGGATCCCCCGCCGAGCGCGAAGCCTCCCCTGCACGCGCGCCTGCGGCGCAGCCTGGACGAGGACACCGAGGACGAGATGCACTGGGGCTTTCGCGCCATCGCCTCGGACCACCCCGTCGCGGCGCTGACCCGCCTGCGCCACGCCTCGGTGGCCGCCGGCCTGAGCGCCGAGGTCCCCAAGCGGCGGCTCTTCGTGCTGCGGGGGGCGGAGTGGTCGAAGGGGCCGCGCACCCGCGAGGCCGTCACGGCGTTCGAGGAGGCGGGCGGCAGGGTCCTCGCCGTGAGCGCCGAAGACCTCAAGGTCCTGTCCGCTCTGCGGAGCCTGCTCGACGAGCGTCCCCCGCGTCTGCGGGCGTGGCTGGTCGCGCGGAGACCGACCGGCGACGTCAAGCTGCTGGCCGAGACGCTGGGCGACGTGTGGACCGCTCCCGGCGGGTCCGCCGAACGGCCGGAAGCGGACCATGCGGCCCCCGCGGCCCCCGCGGACTCCACGGACTCCACGGACTCCACGGACTCCACGGACTCCACGGACTCCACGGACAATGTAGATATCACGGACAACACGGACGGCGAGCGGCCCGCGGAGACCGTTCCCGCCGGGGAGACCGGCGGGGAGGAGCCGGCGGAGCAGGCCGTACCGGCACCGCCCTCACCGCCCGCGGCGCCCGTGACCCCGCGGGTGGGGCAGGCGACCGGGGCGGGGCGTGGGCCGTCCGTCTCGCTCGGCAGGGCGCTCACCGGCGGCGAATCCGTCGACGTCGAGCTGGAGTCGCTCAGGAAGCACGTCGCGATCTTCGCCGGGTCCGGGTCCGGGAAGACGGTGCTCATCCGGGGACTGGTCGAAAGGTGCGCGCTTTCGGGGGTCTCGGCCATCGTGCTCGACCCCAACAACGACCTGGCGCGCCTGGGCGACCCGTGGCCCGCGGCACCGGCGTCCTGGGGCCCCGGTGACGCGGCGCGCGCCGAGGAGTATCTGGCCGGCACCGACGTGGTGATCTGGACTCCGCAGCGCGGCATGGGACGCCCGCTCAGCTTCCGGCCCCTGCCTGACTTCGCGAGCGTCGCCGACGACCCCGACGAGTTCGAGGAGGCGGTGGAGGTCGCGGTCGCGTCCATCGCGCCCCGGGCGAAGCTCGACGCCAAGACCCGGAAGGCGCATCTGGGTCAGGCGGTGCTCCGGGAGGCGCTCAGGCACTACGGCAGGCGGGGGGCGACCAGTCTCCGGGGGCTCATCGACCTGCTCGCGGCCCTGCCCGAGGGGGTGAGCGAGCTCACCGACGCGGAGAAGATCGCGGCGGAGATGGCGCAGACCCTGACCGCCGCCATGGTCAACGACCTGATGTTCGGCGGCGACGGCACCCCGCTGGACCCCGGCATCCTGCTGACCCCTCCCGAGGGCAAGAGGGCCCGCGTCTCGGTGATCAGCCTCACCGGCCTGCCGTCGGACAGCCGGCGGCAGAGTTTCGTCAACCAGCTGCAGATGGCGCTGTTCGCCTGGATCAAGCGGAACCCGGCCGGTGACCGGCCGCTGGGCGGGCTGTTCGTGATGGACGAGGCCCAGACGTTCGCCCCCTCCGGGGCGATGACCGCCTGCACCCAGAGCACCCTGGCGCTGGCGTCGCAGGCCCGCAAGTACGGGCTCGGCCTCGTGTTCGCCACCCAGGCCCCCAGGGGGCTGCACAACCGGATCCCGGGGAACGCCACCACCCAGTTCTTCGGCCTGCTGAACAGCCCGGCCCATATCTCCGCGGCGCAGGAGATGGCCAGGGCCAAGGGCGGTGACGTCGCCGACATCGGCCGGTTGACGCCGGGGCGCTTCTACGCGGCCGTCGAGGGGCGGCCGTTCGTCAAGGTGGACGTCCCCCTGTGCCTGAGCCACCACCCCAGGGACCCGCTCACCACCGAGGAGGTGGTGGAGAGGGCGAGGAGGTCGTTCCGGCCCGAGCGGACCGGGCCCTCCGAACAGGGCGGAGGGCCCGGCCACGCCGAGGGGGACGGGCAGGCGGAGGGGGAGGAGGACGATCCCGCCCGGTAGACCCCGGCGGAACGGCGGGGGTTTACGGCTTGCTCAGCCCCAGCGTGTAGGAGCCCGAGCCGCTGTAGGAGCGCACGCGGTACCGGTAGGTCCCGGCGGTGCCGGCGTAGGTGATCGTCTCCTGCGCGGCCGAGCCGGTCGATCTGGCCACCGTCGTCCACAGCGTGCCGTGCCGCTTCTGCAGGTACAGGTCGAAGTCGGCGTCGGCCGGGCCGCTCAGGCAGGCCCGGTGGAGGCCCGCGCGCGCCGACCGGTACCCTCCGGCGCCGGGCTGGTGGCCTTCGCCGCCGCGCGGCAGGGTCGCGGTGTGGTACGACCCGTAACCGGGGCAGAGGTCCGGCCCGGAGGTCGGGGTGGGCGTGGGCGTCGGACTCCCGGTCGGCGTCGGGCTCCCGGTGGGCGTGGGCGTCGGGGTGGGCGTGGGGCTGGGGGTCGGAAGGGGCGTCTGACCGGGGACGCTGGGCATGCCGGACAGCGGTACCGTGAGCGTGCTCAGCGCGGGGGCGAGCGTGATCCGGGTGCCGCCCAGCGGGCGCAGGGTGTAGTCGTGGTCGGTCGAGATGACGACCAGCCCGATACGGTGGCCCGCCGCGAAGACGTGCTCCTTGGGTTGCAGGGTGAGGCGCAGGGCGTACTCCTGCCCCTGGACGACCTTCTCACCGGTGGAGACGCCGTTGCGGTTCTGCGGGTCCAGCCAGCCCCTGGTGACGACGACGGGCGCGGTGGTGTCGCCGACGGGGCCGTAGTCGACCAGCAGCGCGGTGAGGTTGGCGTCCCCCCGGTTCTCCACCGCCGCCCGCAGCTCCACCCTCGGGATGCCGGACAGCCGTGCCTCGGCGGTCAGCGGAGCCGACCGGTAGACGAGCCGGTTGGGGTCGGCGCCGTCCGGGCCGGCGGCCAGCGTCTCCGCCCGGAGGGTGCGCCCCTCGTCCACGAAGGACTGCCGGACCTCGCCCGCGGGGACGGTCCGGGAGAGTTCGCCGGGGTCGGTGGCCGAGGTGGCGCCGAGACGGAACACGATCTGCTTGGCCGCGGGGTCCGGCCAGTCGGGGTACTGCCTCCAGGTGCCGTCGGCGTCCTGCACGTCGGCCTTGGGCTCGTTGAGGATGCCGTTGTCCACCCCCTTGAGGAAGTGGTCGAACCACCGGCCGACCGTCGCCTGGTAGTCGGCGCGCGACGCCGTGCCGTGACCGCCCGCGTGCAGCCAGATCTTGCGCGGCACGTTGCCGCGCCGCAGTGCCTCCCACCACTGGGCGTACTGCCGTCCCTTGACGTTCCAGTCGGAGTGGCCGTGGATGACGAAGACGCCCGCGGTGACCTTGCTCGCCTGCCGGACGTAGTCACGGTCCTGCCAGAACGCGGTCTTGTCCCCGGTGACGCGGTCCTGGGCGGCGTCCAGCGCGGTGATCGCGGCGTCGCAGCCGGTGCGGGAGGCCAGGCTGCGGGCCAGGACGTCGGTGTCCTCACCCTGGAATCCGCCGGGCGCGACCACCAGGCCGTCGGCCCGGTAGTAGTCGTACCAGCTGGAGATGGCCGAGATCGGCACGATGGCCTTCAGTCCCGGGACGCCGGTCGCCGCCGCCATGTTGGCCAGCGTGCCGTCGTAGGAGATGCCGATCATGCCGACGTTGCCTGTGCTCCACGTCGCGCTCACCGCCCGGCCGGAGGAGTCGTATCCCCGGGCGCGCCCGCCGAGCCAGTCGACGACGGCCGTGGCGCCCGCCGCCTCGTTCAGGTCACCGCCGGTGGGGCAGCCCTCGGAGGCTCCGGTGCCGATGCTGTGGCCGAGGACGACGGCGTACCCCTGGGGCACGAAGTAGTCGTCGTACCAGCCGGGGAGGGCGGGCTTGGGCCGGTTGACCGCCCGATCGGGGGCCTCCTCGCTCCGCAGCGCCGGCCCGTCGAACAGGCGCTCCTGGGGCAGGGCGTCGACGTCGACGCCGTGGTTGGAGGCGGCGTGCAGCCCCCCTCGGTAGGGGCTCAGCTCGAAGATCACCGGCACCGGGCCACCACCGGGCGGGCGGGCGATGTCGATGGCGACCCGGTCGGGCTTGCCGTCGCGGTCGGTGTCCACCGTGGTCTCGACGTACACCCGCTCCTCGATCGGGGCGGCGGTGATCTCGGCACCGGCCGCCGGCGAGGTGAGGGGGGGAACGCCGGCCGCGACCATGGTCAGCACGACGACGGCTCGGGATATACCTCGCATGTCAGTCCCTATGGGGTCGGAGGGGAGACCCCCTGTCGGTGACGTACACGCCCCCGATCGCGAACGGCCGGCGATCGGCGGAAGGACGTCAGGGGCGCGTCCCGGCCGCCACCTCCACGGCCGGGGAAGGGAAAACCCCGTCCCGGGACGGGGCAGGCCGTCGCGGAACGGGGTTGATCCTGGGCGAGGGGGAGGCGGACCCCACACGAGACGGACCGGCGCCACGACGGTGGTCGTGGCGCCGGTCACGCGGTGTTCGGGACGGCTCTCCCCCGATGCTCACTCCTCGGGGAAGTGGCAGGCCACCTGACGGCCGCGCACGACCGTCGGCACCGGCACCTCGACGCGGCACCGGCCCTGCGCCTTGTGGCAGCGCGGGTTGAACGAGCAGCCGGGTGGGGGCGCGGCCGGGCTGGGCGGGTCGCCCAGCAGCACGATCCGCTCCCGCGTGGCCTCCACCTCGGGGTCCGGCACCGGCACCGCCGACAGCAGCGCCTTGGTGTAGGGGTGCGCGGGGTCGGAGTAGATCGCGTCACGGTGACCGACCTCGACGATCCTGCCGAGGTACATCACCGCGATCCGCTCGCACATGTGCCGCACCACCGACAGGTCGTGCGCGATGAACAGGTAGGCCAGGTTGAACTCGGCCTTCAGGTCCTCCAGCAGGTTGACGATCTGGGCCTGGATGGAGACGTCCAGCGCCGAGACCGGCTCGTCGCAGATGATCAGCTTGGGCTTGGGCGCGAGCGCGCGGGCGATGCCGATGCGCTGCGCCTGCCCGCCGGAGAACTCGTGCGGGTAGCGGTCGATGTGCTCGGGCGACAGCCCGACCAGCTTCAGCAGGTCGATCACCCCGGAGCGGTCGAGCAGCTTGCGCGGCCCGGAGATGATCTGCTGGACGGTCTGCCGGGGGTTCAGCGACGCGAACGGATCCTGGAAGATCATCTGGATCTCGCTGCGCAGCGGCAGCATCTGGCGCGGGTCGAGGTGCGTGATGTCCCGGCCGTCGAAGTGCACGGTGCCGGAGGTCGGCTCCAGCAGGCGCACGATCATGCGGCCGGTGGTGGACTTGCCGCACCCTGACTCACCGACCAGGCCGAGCGTCTCTCCGGCCCGCAGGTCGAAGCTGACGCCGTCGACGGCCTTGATGCCCTTCCCCCGCCGCCCGGGGAAGGTCATCCGCAGGTCTTTCACCGAAAGCAGCGCGTCGGTGGTGACCCGCGCCTCCCGTTCGGCTAGCAGGCTCACTGGGTCCCTCCGGGAAGATGGCAGGCGACCTTGTGGACGGTGCCGGTGAGCAGGGGGTGCTCCTCGGTACAGATCGCGGGGTTCTGGGCCGCCGCGAACCGCGCGCACCTGGGGTGGAACCGGCATCCGGGCGGGGGCGTCAGCGGGGACGGCGGACTGCCGGGGATCGCCTTCAGGCGCCCGTCGTCCTCCTCCCCCGTCGCCAGGCCGGGCACCGAGGCGAGCAACCCCTGGGTGTAGGGGTGGCGCGGGGCCTTGAAGATCGTCCGTGCGGCGGTGTGCTCGGCGGTCCGCCCGCCGTACATCACCAGGACGTCGTCGGCGATCCGCGCGACCACTCCGAGGTCGTGCGTGATCATGATGACGGCCAGGCCGCGCTCGGCCTGGATGCGCGCGATGAGTTCGAGGATCTGCGCCTGGACGGTCACGTCCAGCGCGGTCGTCGGCTCGTCGGCGATGAGCAGGTCGGGCTCGCAGGCCAGCGCCATGGCGATCATCACGCGCTGGCGCATGCCGCCGGAGAACTGGTGCGGATGCTCCCGCGCCCGGCGGCGCGGCTCGGGGATGCCGACCTCGGCGAGCATCTCGACCGCCCGCTCGCGGGCGGCCCTGCGGGAGGTACGGCGGTGCAGCCGGTACGCCTCGGCGATCTGGTCGCCGACGGTGTAGAAGGGGTGCAGGGACGACAGCGGATCCTGGAAGATCATCGCCATCCTGCTGCCCCGCAGCTTCCGCAGCCGCTCGGAGGGGGCGCCGACCAGCTCCTGACCGTCGAACACGATGGAGCCGGTGACGGTGGCGTTGCGGTGCAGGCCGAGAACGGCCAGCGACGACACCGACTTACCCGACCCCGACTCGCCGACGATGCCGAGGGTGCGGCCGCGGTCGACGTTGAACGTCACCCCGTCGACCACCTGAACCGCGCCGAAGGAGACCGACAGGTCCTTGACGTCGAGGATCGGGCCGCCCGACCTCTCTCCGCCTCCCGCCGGCCGCACGGCCGGCCGCGTTCGGCGGCCGGTCATCTCGCTCACTGTGCCGGACTCGCTCACGAATACCTCACCCTCGGGTCGATCACGGCGTACACGAGGTCCACGACCAGGTTGGCGATCACGATGAAGAACGCCGCCAGCAGCGTGGTGCCGAGGATGACCGGCTGGTCGGCCTTGACGATGCCGTCGTAGGCGAGCCGGCCGATGCCGGGCAGGCCGAACACGGTCTCGGTGATCATCGCTCCGGCGAGCAGGCCACCGAGGTCCATGCCGAAGATGGTGACGATCGGGGTCATCGCCGCACGCATTCCGTGCTTGACGACGACGGTCCGCTCGGGCAGCCCCTTGGCGCGAGCGGTGCGGATGTACGGCTCGGACATCGTCTCGATCATCTGAGCGCGGCTGAGCCTGGCGTACATCGCGGCGTACAGCGCGGCGAGCGTGAACCACGGCAGGATCAGGTTGCTCGCCCAGGCCACCGGGTCCTCGGCGAGTTCGACGTAGGCCGGGTAGGGCAGGATCTCGGCGATCCGGACCACGAACAGCAGCAGGAGCATGGCCACGAAGTACACCGGCAGCGACGCCGAGGTGAGAGTGGCGATCATCAGGGTCCGGTCGAGGGCCGTGCCCTGCCGCAGCGCCGAGATGATGCCGACCGTGAGCCCGACGATCAGCCAGAGCACGGCCGCGCCGATGGCCAGCGAGACGCTGGTGCCGAGCCGGTCGACCAGCAGGTCCCACACGGGCAGCGAGTTCTGGTAGGAGAAGCCGAAGCAGGGGATGCCGCACTCGATGCCGGCGCCGAGGGTGCGGCCGGCGAAGATGCCGACCACGTAGACGCCGAACTGCTCCCAGACCGGCTTGTCCAGGCCCATCTGGGCCCGTACCTCCGCGACCCGCTCGGGGGTGCAGGTCTTGCCGCACGCCTGGATAGCGGGGTCGGAGGGCACGACGTAGAAGATGACGAAGGTGACCGCGCAGATCACCAGCAGGATCCCCACGACGGCGGCGATTCTCTTGGCCAGGTAAACGATCATGCGTTCTCCTTTGGGGAGCGCCCGGCCGTGGCGCCTCGCCTGCGGGCCCGCGTGCCCCGCCCGGTCACCGCCTGCCGCCCTTCGGGTCGATCGCGTCGCGCATGGCGTCGCCGAAGAGGGTGAAGGCGAGAACGGTGAGGAACAGGCAGATGCCCGGGATGATGAAGTACATGGGGTCGACCTCGTACCACACCATCGACTCCTGGATCATCTGCCCCCAGGAGGCGGTCGGCGGGCGGACGCCGACGCCGAGGAACGACAGCGCCGCCTCGGTGCCGATGTTGGTCGGGATCGCCAGCGTCGCGTAGACGAGGATCGGCGCGGTGATGTTGGGCAGCATCTCGCGGAACAGGATCGAGGGCCCCATCGCGCCGCCGACGCGGGCGGCGTCGACGTACTCGCGGTGCTTGACGGTGATGGCCTGTCCCCGGACGATCCGGCCGATGTACGGCCAGCCGAAACCGCCCATGATGGCGACCAGCAGCAGGATCCGGTTGCCGTCGGGCATCACCGAGATCAGGGCGATCATGAAGATGAGGCTGGGGAAGGACATCAGCAGGTCCATCACCCGGCTGATCGCGGCGTCGATCCAGCCGCCGAAGTATCCGGCGAGCAGGCCGAGAACCGTGCCGACCAGCACCGAGACGATCACCGCGAGGACCGAGATGAGCAGCGAGATCTGCGCGCCGTAGACGACCCGGCTGAAGATGTCGCGGCCGCTCACCGGCTCGACGCCGAGCCAGTGCTCGGCGCTGATCCCTCCGAGGATGCCCTTGGGGACACCCGCCAGCTTCTTGTCGATGGCGGAGGGGTCGAAATCATAGGGCGACCATCCGTTGATCATGGTCAGCAGCGGTGCCGTGACCGCGATGACCACGAACAGAACGATGATCGCCATGCCGAACACGGCGGCGCGGTCACGCCGGATCCGGTCCCAGATCAACCGGGAGGGCGACCGCCCGGTGGCCGCGGGGGCCACCGGGGGAGCCGTCTCCGGGGTGGAGAGGGCAGTCACTGTCACTCCTCGCCTGACGGCTTGTCGGCTGACCGGAAAGCGCTGTGCCTGATGGTTCGCGCGTTCCGCTGGCTCACTTCTGCTTCACTCCAAGCGTCGCGTAGTCGAGCTGGCCGGACCAGACGGGGTGGCCATAAGCTCCCGTGATGCCCTTGCCGACGAGAAGCGGCTTCTTCTTCCACATGAAGGGGACGGCGGGCGACGCCTCCATGATCTGCTTGTCCAGCTCGACCCACGCCTTGTTGGCGGCATCGCCGTCGGTCATGGCCTGGATCTCGTCGATCTTGGCGTCGACCGCCTTGTCCTTGAACTGCCAGACGTTGCCCGAGTTGCCCTTCTCGACGATGGTGCGGCTGTCGAAGATCATGGGCAGGAAGGTCGCGCCCGACGGGTAGTCGGGGCACCAGCCGTAGATGAACATGTCGGGCGTCTTGGCGGTGTCGCCGATCGTGTCGTAGTAGACCGACGGGTCGACCGGGTTGAGCGTGACGTTGATGCCCACCCGCTTGAGCGAGGACTGCACGGCCTCGCCGACCAGCTTGTCGCCGGTGGAGATGGTCATGCCGACGTCGAGCGTCTTGCCCCCGAGCAGCGCCTTGGCCTTCTCCACGTCACCCGTCTGCGGCAGGCCGTAGACGTCCTGCGCCTGCCCGCCGGACAGGGCCGGCGGCAGGTAGGCGGTGGCGATCTCGGCCATGTCGGGACCGCCCTCGGCGGTCTGCAGCGCCTGCTTGTCCAGCGCGAAGTGCACCGCCTGGCGCACCTTCGGGTCGTCGAACGGCGCCTTGGTGGTGTTGAACCCGAGCATGTCGGTGCAGCCCGAGATCTCGCTGATCAGGCGTGCCCGGGTCTCCGGCTTGGGCAGGATCTTGGCGAGGCTGGCGGCGCTGACGTCGGAGTAGGTGAGCGCGTTCTCGTCGTCGCCCCGGCTGTCGATGAGGCGGTCGTCGATGACGCTCTGACGCAGCCCCTGCTTGACCACGATCTTGTCGGGGAGCGCCTTGCGGACGGTGTCGGTGGCCGGGTCCCAGTGCTCGTTGCGGACCAGCACCAGCTCCTTGCCGCGGTCGTAGGTCTCGATCTTGTAGGGGCCGGAGGAGAACGGGCGGTTGTCGTACTGCGCCCCGGCCTCCTTGGCCTTGGGCACCGGCGCGAAGGTGGGAAGCGTGACGGTGGAGGAGAACTCGGCGACGGGTCGCTTGAGCTTGAAGATGATGGTCTTGTCGTCGGGCGTCTCGATCGACTTGAGGCGCTCGCCCTTGAGGGGGCCCTTGTACTTGTCGCCGCCGGCCAGGTACACCTGGGCGTAGTTCGGGCCACCGGGCAGCTCGGGTGCGAAGGAGCGTTCGACGTTGTACTTGATGTCGTCGGCGACGATCGGGGTGCCGTCCTCGTACTTGAGGCCGTCCTTGAGGGTGAACTTCCAGACCTTGCCCCCCTGGCTGGGGGTTCCGAGGTCGGTCGCCATGTCGGGGACGACCTCGGCGCCGGCGGCGCCGGGCTCGGACTTGAAGGTCGTCAGCGTGCGGTAGAGCAGACGAATGCCGAAGTCCATGTGCGGCATCGTCCAGTTACGGGTGGGGTCCAGGTGAGAGAAATCCTGGTTGGACAGGACGGTGAGAGTACCGCCCTTCGTCGGGGTGCCGGTGGCGGGCTCGCCGCCAGAAGCGGTGGGGCTCTTCGAGCTCCCGCAACCCGCCACTCCGATCACCAGCGCGGCGGCCAGCAGGCCACCGGCGATCCTGGTCGTTCCAGACATCGCGTCACTCCACGTCTTCGGGGAACCGGTGGCAGGTAACATAATAATGTGAAATATTACATACAAGGGTGCGTTACCAACGTGTGTCCCTCCTGAGACTCAGAAGGTGGTGAACCGGCTCCACATACCATCGTCGAGAGGTCGGCGGTCAGGGGCCGGGCTTGCGCGGGAACCCCGGAGGGGGCGCCGTCCCGCACAAGGTCGCCGCCGCTTTCACCGGTTCTCACGCCGGGCCCGGTGTCCCACGGCCCGCCTTTGATGAGGCCCACAAACCTACCGGGGCGGGCGACACTTTGGCCGCATCTTTCCCATATCGGAATTAACGGTAAGACGGCTTATCCCCGGCCGCGAGCGGCCAGGAGGGCGGCGAGGGCCTTCCTGTCCGTTTTACCGTTCAGGTTTACCGGAAGTTCGCCGACGCCCACAAAGTCGGACGGGACCATATAGGCGGGCAACGCCTCGCGCGCCAGCGCGGCGAGCTCCCCCCTCGGCACCGGCCCGCCCGTGTAGGCGGCCAGAAGATCCACCTCGCCGTCGTCGTCCGGCACCGCGACGACGACGGCGTCCAGCACGCCCGGGTGGCGCCGGAGCACCGCCTCTATCTCGCCGGGCTCCATCCGATAGCCCCGCACCTTCACCTGGTCGTCGATCCGGCCCAGGTGCACGAGCACCCCGCCGTCCAGGGCGGCGACCCGGTCCCCCGTCCGGTACCAGTGGTCCCCGGCCGGCGGCCCGGCCCCCTCACGGACGGTCCCCCGCACGCCGTCGAAGGCGACGAACCTCCCGTCGTCGCACTGGGGGTCCAGATAGCCGGGAAAGCGTTGAACGCCCCGGACGCACAGCTCGCCCTCGGAGGCCGGACGGCCGTCCTCGTCCAGCAGGACCGCCTCCAGATGGTCGTGGACCCTCCCGATCGGGACGGTGCCGTTCTCGGTGACCGCCCACCTTTCGCGGTCGGCCGGCAGGCGGTGGCGCGTGCAGGTGACGGTCAGCTCGGTGGGACCGTAGAGGTTCTCCACGACGCTGTTCGGCGCGGCGTCGGCCCAGGCACGGGCCTGCTCGAAGGTGAGCGGCTCACCGGCGAACAGGCTCCACCGGAGCGAGGGCATGCTCCCCGGGGGCAGGGCGTCCAGCCGCCGCGCCATCGACACGATCGACGGCACCGAGAACCAGTGGGTGATCCCCTCCCGGTCGACGTAGTCGGCCGGGGCCAGCAGGTCGCCCTCGCCCGGCACCACGAGCGCGGCGCCGGAGCCCCACGCCACGAACATGTCGAACACCGACGGATCGAAGGTCAGCGCGAAGGTCTGGGAGAAGCGGCAGCCGGGCCCCGCCTCGTACCACGCGATGTTCCACTCCAGATACGCGTCCAGGTTCCGGTGCGGGATCGGAACCCCCTTCGGCACGCCGGTCGATCCGGAGGTGAACAGGACATAGGCGATGTCGTCCGGGGAGGCGGGATACGGCCCCGCGGCGCCACCGGGCCGGCCGCCCCGCGAGGACCCTGAGAACGCTGAGGACCCTGAGGACGCTGAAGGCCCGGAAGCCGCCGAGGAGCCCGGGGCCTCCAGGGCCTCCGGGCCGACGACCGCCCGCCCGCCCGCCTCGATCGCCGCGCGCCGGGCCTCGCCCTCCCGGTCGAGAAGGACGGGCCCGACCCCCGCGCCGTCGCACAGCGCGAGGACGCGGGCCGCGGGAAAGGCCGGGCCGATCGGGACCACCGCGGCCCCCAGCCGGAGGATCGCGAGATAGCCCGCGTACGCCAGGACACCGCGGGACGCCAGGAGCCCCACGGCCCCCGGCCGGCCGCCGTGGGCGTCCAGGACGCGGCGGGCCAGGACGGCGGCGAGCGTCTCAAGCTCCCGGTAGGTCACGGAACACCCCTCGACCCGCAGGGCGGTCGCGTGGGGGTGGCGGGCGGCGCTGCGGGCGAACCGTTCGTACAGGGTCACATCCGCCGCCCTCAGCACGGCCGGACGCCGAAGTGGCGGCGGATCAGGGCGATCCCCAGGTCCTGGACGCCGAACGCGGTGTAGTGGTACTCCTGCGGCGCCGAGACCGGGTGCGGCGTGACGTCGAAGGCGACCCGCCGCGGCACGCCGGGGCGCAGCCGTACCCTGTGGAGCGGTGGGTCGACGCGGGCGCGCAGCTCCCCGGGGACGAACACGCCGACCTGCGCCACCCCTCCCCGGGCGCTCTCCACCTCGGCCTCGATCCGCAGGGTGTCGCCCGCCGCCACCGCGGCCTCCGCCGAGGCCCGCAGGGTCACCGCGCCGGCGAAGGAGTACCCGATGGGGCCGCACCGCAGGCAGCCCACCGCGACGGTGTCGGGGACCCGCGCGGTGAACCCCCTGCGGAGATAGCGCCAGCCCGAACGCCCGCACAGGCACGGGGTGAGGCTCACGTCCTCGTCGTCCACCGAGCTTCGGTGGCCGAAGAAGCGCGGGAACTCCATGACGTCGTCGTCGGGGTCCGAGGCGATGCGCTCCGCCAGCGCGTGGTCCAGCGACTGCAGGTCCGGCTCCAGCTCCCGCAGCAGCACCCCCCGCTCCGCGGCCGACCCCATGACCAGGCGGGTGGCGCTCGCCTCGACCTTCTCCGCCAGCCGCCCCAGCCGCTCCCGCAGGGGGTGATCGGGCGCGAGCAGCGTGGTGGTCAGCAGTCCCTGCAGGCGGGTGCTCGCCGTGCGTACCAGCGCGCGCACCTCGGCGCCGTCGGCCGGAGGCACGGGCAGGCCCGCGCCCGCCGGACGGCCCGAGCCGGGCAGCCCGGCCTGGACGAACGTCGGGTACGGATGGATGTCACGGAGACTGGCGTTCAGCACCCGCGCGGTGCTGCCTCCCCGCGTGGCCGAGTCGAGCCAGGCCACGTTCTCCACCCGGCCCGACTGGTGCATGGACAGCGCCGCCACCACGGTCTGGGCCGGGCCGTCGATCGCGTTCAGGAAGAGCTGGTAGGCGGGGTCGTAGGAGGCCAGGTCCACCAGCGGCCCGCTGTCACAGCCGCTGAGCACGATCTCGGCCGCCCGGACCCGGTGCACGGGGATGAGTTTCTCCATGGGCTTGTAGCAGCCCAGACCGTGGGCGCACCTCGGCGCGGACAGCGGCACTCCGGCCCCGGCCCCGGCGGTGGCGGCGGTGGGGCTCAGGCCGCAGACGGTGAACTGGCCGAGGTTGATGCTGTCGTCGGTGCCGTGGCCGTTGAAGAGGATCCGCTTCCAGACCCGCCCGAGCACCTCACTCCGGATGTCGGCGGTGTCCATGGTCCGGGTGTCGAAGTAGCGGGCCCGCGTGGGCAGGGGAAGCCCGTCGAGCTCGGTGAACAGGCCCGTGACCCCCTCCTGGCCCGCGTCGGCGTACTGCTTGGCCGTCGCCCAGGCGAGGGAGTGCGGATCGCGGCCGGTGAGCAGGAAGACGTCCCGCCCGCGCAGGTAGGCCGCCTCCAGCACCGGCCGTAGCACGGCCGCGCTCAGATCGGCGTGACACCCCACGACGAGCAGTGAGCCCTCCGTGTTCGCGAGATCGGCCGGGTTCACCGGGTCGGCCGATGACTCCCCCTCGCCGAGCCACTCCCGCGCCAGGGGGCGGGCCAGGCGGCGCAGTCCGGCGGGTACGGCGTCGCCGACGACCACCCCGAGGTCGCAGGCGGGCGGACGGCGGGTGCCCGTGTAGAGGTCGGCGGCGAGCGTGACGGCGTCGGCGAGGTCCCCTCTCGGGCCGATCCAGACCGGCACCGGTTGAAGCACCGGCGGCGGCTCCCCCTGTCCCCCCGGCTGTCCCTCCGGTCTCTCCCCCCGCCTCTCCGGCTGTCCCTCCGGTTGTTCCTCTGGTCGTCCTTCCGGCGGGACGGGGCCGTCCCGCTCCAGCGCCGCCAGGAACGCCTCGGCCGCCGCCGTGAACGCGGCGAGGGGGCCGATCGGCTGGAAGATCATCTGGGTGGGCCGTTCCCGTTGACAGTCCGTCTCTCTCACATGGCCTCGCGAAGGGTAGGGGCGGTCACGAGCGGGCCGTGATCACCGCGGCGAGCTCGGCGACGGTGCGGTGGTCGAAAAGCGTCCGCAGCGGCAGGTCCCGGTGGAAGGCGTCCCGCAGGCGCTCGGCCACCTTGATGGCCAGGCGCGAGTGACCGCCGAGCGCGAAGAAGTCGTCGTGCCGCCCGACCCGGTCGACGCAGAGGGCCTCCCGCCAGATCTCCGCGACGATCCGCTCGCTCTCCGCGCGCCCGGCCTCGGTGTCCGATCCCGTCTCGCCGTCCGGCTCGGCCGCGGTGCCCGGTCCGGCCTCGGACGCCCGCGGGCCGTCCCGTCCCGGCGCGCCGCCCGGCGCCGGCCGTAGGGCACCGCCGGACGCCCCCACCCCGGCGACCCTCGCCCGGGGGTTCCCGGCGACCTCGGCCAGCAGGGCGAGCAGGTCGCCGGCGAGCCCGGCGACGGTGGGCCGCTCGAAGAGGTCGGCGGCGTAGACCAGCGTGCCGGAGCCGCCGGTGGTGAGCCGCAACTCGACGTCGAACCGCGTGGCGACCGGCGCCAGGGGGAAGGGCTCCACCTCAAGGCCCGCGGGACCCGTAAGCCCCGGCCCGCCGGCGGCGGCGACCTCGAACCAGACCTGGGCGACCGGGTGCCTTCCGGGCTCGTCGTCCGGGGCGAGCGCGCCGAGCAGCGTCTCGAACGGCAGGTCCTGGTAGGTACCCGCGTCCAGCACGGTGTCGCGGACGCGCTCGACCAGGTCGGCGAAGGCCAGGTCGCCGGAGAGCGCACCGGACAGGTCACCGTGCAGCATGACCCGGTCCGCGAAGGGACCGACGACGCCTTCCTGCTCCGGCCGGGGACGCCCGCGGACCGGCACGCCGACCACCACGCCCTCCACCCCGGAGCGGCGCGCCAGAACCACCTGGAAGGCGGCGAGCACGGCGACCATGCGGGGCAGGACGTCGCGCCCCCCGTGCCCGCCGGACCCGTCGCCGGGCCCGTCGTCCCAGGCGCGCAGTTCCTCCAGGACCCCGGGCGGGATCGTGAGGGGGATCGCCTCCGCCGGATGGCCCGGCACCGGCGGTCGCGGCCGGTCGGCCGGCAGCGCCGGCGCGGCCGGAGCCCCGGCCAGGTGACGCCTCCAGTACGCCAGGTGCTCGCTGAGCCCGGCGGCCCGGTCGCACTCGCCGGCGGCGACGTCGCCGTAGCGGGCCGGCGGGCGCGGGACCGCGGACGGCCCGCCGGTCCAGGCGGCGAAGAGGTCCCGCTCCAGCAGCCGCATCGACCAGGCGTCGGCGACGCCCTCGTGAGCGGTGAGCAGGAGCACGTGGTCCTCGGCCGCCAGCCTGATCAGGCGGGCCCGGAAGAGCGGGCCCGCCTCCAGGTCGAACGGCTCCTCGGCGAACCGCGCCGCCCGCCCCTCGGGGTCGGGGACGCCGCTGAGGTCCGTCCAGGCCGGCGGGTCGTCCGGCGGCTCGCCGGCGACCTGGTACGGCTCGCCGCCGGCGACGCCGTACCGGGTGCGCAGCGCCTCGTGCGCGGCCACGACCGCGCCCACGGCCCCGGCCGCCGCGGCGCGGTCGAGCCGGCCGCGCAGCCGGTAGGCGCGCCGCAGGGTGAACTCCGGGCCGCCGGCCGTACGGCCGCGCGCCCACAGGGCGCGCTGCGCGACGGACAGCGCGAAACGCTCGCGCGGGTGGCCGGGCACGCGGCTACGCCGGGACGAAGGCGAATTCCTCGCCCACTTCGCGGGTGTGGACGAAGAACCGCTGGGCCCGTTGGGCGATGCCGAGCAGTTCCGGATCCCCCGACGCCTTGGTGATCTCGATCAGCCACTCCCAGGAGACGTCGATCGGCACCTCCTCCGTGAAGTGCACCTTGCCCAGCATGAAGGCGATGTCCTTGATGTTGTCCCTGGACACCACGGCGCTCAGCGCGAGCAGGCGCTCGGGCAGGTCGGGTGAGGAGGGCGCCCGTTCGACGAGCGCGGGACGGATGGTGGGGTCGTAGTCCTCGGGACGGGCGAAGATGTCGCGCGGCGAGAAGTCCCGGCCCGCCATGAAGTCCAGGCAGAGCGACCACCGGCTCCGGGAGGAGATGTTCATCCCCGCGTGGATCTGGGCCGAGTCGAGGAACCACACCTCGCCCTTGCGCATGTGGAAGACCATGTCCTCGTCGGAGTTGAGCGCGTGCTCGTTGTCCTCCAGGAAGATCAGCACCCGGAAGAAGTCCTCGGCCGGCCCCGCCTCCAGGAAGTCCCGGTGCGGGATGATGGACCACTCGATCACGTTGCGGGCCCGCACCATGGTGAGCAGGCCGGTGTCGAACCAGGTGGTCAGCAACTCCCCGAGGTAGGGGGTCTGGGCCAGAAGCGGCGTCGGACGCCCGGGGGTCTGGCGGTGGCCGTAGAAGAAACCGTCCTCGCCCTCGCCGGAGGCGTTCCAGAGGTTGTGGTTCACCCACCTGCCGGTGGTGAACACCTCGTAGGGCTCCATCTGGGCGGGCATCCGGGCCAGGGCGGCGAGGTCGGCCGCCAGCCGGTCGTCGTCGAGGGGGATACGACCGAGGATTCGTGAGGCCATGAGGGGGATCCGTCCTTCCTGACGGGCGGCTAGAGCAGGAATCCGGCGGGGAAGGGGTCGTCGGGCGCGAGGAAGTACTGGGCGGTGCCGGTGATCCAGGCCCGGCCGGTGACCGTCGGAACCACCGCGGGCCTGCCGGCCACCGTCGTCGACTCGATCAGCCGCCCGGTGAACTTCGAGCCGATGAAGGACTCGTTGAGGAAGTCCGTGCCGATCTCCAGTTCGCCCCGCGCGTGCAGCTGCGCCATCCGGGCGCTGGTGCCCGTGCCGCAGGGCGAGCGGTCGAACCAGCCGGGGTAGATGGCCATGGCGTGCCGCGACCGCCGGGCGTCGGAGCCGGGGGCGGTGAAGTAGACGTGGTGGACGCCGTGGATGCGGGAGTCCTCCGGGTGCACGGGCTCGTCGGCGCCGTTGATCGCGTCCATCGTGGCCAGGCCGGCGGCCACGATCTCGTTCTTGGCCACGCGGCTGAACGGCAGGCCGTAGTCGTCGAGGTCGACGATGGCGTAGAAGTTGCCGCCGTAGGCCAGGTCGTACCGGATCTCCCCGAAGCCCTGCACCTTGACCGTCGCGTCGAGCCGCTCGCTGAAGGCCGGGACGTTGCGGAGCGTCACCGCCTTGGCCACGCCGTCCTCGACGGCCACGTCCACGGTCACCAGGCCGGCCGGGGTCTCCAGGCGCACGGTCGTGACCGGCTCGGTCACCGTGACCATGCCGGTCTCCACCAGGACGGTCGAGACGCCGATCGTGCCGTGCCCGCACATCGGCAGGTAGCCGGAGACCTCGATGAACAGCACGCCCCAGTCGGCGTCGGGGCGGGTCGGCGGCTGGAGGATCGCCCCGCTCATCGAGGCGTGCCCGCGCGGCTCGTACATCAGCAGGGTGCGGAGGTGGTCGAGGTTCTCCCGGAAGTAGACGCGGCGCTCGGCCATGGTGGCGCCGGGGATCACGCCGACACCGCCGGTGATCACACGGGTCGGCATGCCCTCCGTGTGGGAGTCGACCGCGTGAAAGATCCGCTTGGTGCGCATCAGTTCTCCAAAGTGTTAAAGGGGGGTCACACTTCCGCCTGGACAAGATCCGAGGGGGTGAGACGAATCGTGCCGGACATGTACTCCTTGGCGGAACCCCGCAGGACGACGCGGGAGCCGCGCAGCTCGCATTCGAGGTCGATGGCGAGCGTCCCGCCCAGCCGCGGGGAGAATTGGCGGGCCCTCAGCCGGGTCCTGCCCAGCCTGCGCGCCCAGTAGGGGACCAGGGCGCAGTGCGCGGACCCGGTGATCGGGTCCTCGGGGATGGAGAGTTTCGGGCCGAAGAAACGCGAACAGAAGTCGGAGCCGGACCCCGGGGCGGTGACGACCACCCCGCGCAGGTCGAGCGTGGCCAGGAGCGCCTGGTCCGGGACGGCCGCCCGCAGCGACTCCTCGCCGTCGAGGACCACGACGTAGTCCATGGACCGGTAGACGGCCTGCGGCCGTACCGGCCCCAGCCCGCTGAGAAGGGCGGGCGGCGGGACGGCGGGCTCGTAGTCCAGGGCGGGGAAGGACAGGCTCATGTGCCCGTCGTCCCGGGAGACGACGAGGGGGCCGCTGGCCGAGCGGAAGGTGACCTCCCGCCAGTCGGGCCGCAGGTGGGTGAACACGACGTGCGCCGCCCCCAGCGTGGCGTGCCCGCACAGCTCGACCTCGGTGGCGGGGGTGAACCAGCGCAGGTCGTAGGCGTCTCCGTCCGGGACGATGAAGGCCGTCTCGGGGAGGTTGTTCTCCAGGGCGATCGCCTGCATCACGGCGTCGGGTAACCAGTCGTCCAGGGGGCAGACCGCGGCGGGGTTCCCCCAGAAGACCCGGTCGGTGAAGGCGTCGACCTGGTAGAGGGGAAGTTCTATCGCCGCGTCGTCGTCCAAGGTCATGCACATGTTCCCTTCGTCAGACGCCCAGCCGCTGCTTGATCTCGGCAAAGTACGGAATGTGGCGGTAGTCGTTTTTCTCCTCGTCGAAGTCGGCGTAGCGGTTGGCGAAGTCGAGCAGCCTTCGCTGGACGCGCTCGGCGGGTTCGGTGTGGATCCTCCGTTCGATCGTCTCGATCTCGGCGAGGAAGGCGGCCAGCGCCGCCGGGAGGCCGGGGTCCAGGTGGATCACCCCGTCGCGCAGGTGGATGCCGCGCGCCTCGATCAGGTAGTCGAAGAGCACCTGCGAGGCCACCGCGTCGTAGTTGGGGCGCGGGACCCCCTCCACCGAGTAGCGCAGCAGGCGCTCCGACAGGATGTACTCGTAGGCCAGCAGCGCGTCCTCGCGCGGCAGCCCGTCGTCGTTCAGACAGGCCAGCATGGACGAGATGTCGACGCGCAGCTCCTCCAGCCCCGCCAGCGGCTTCAGGCGTTTGGTCGGCAGGAAGTCGGGGATGGGCATGTCGCCCTGCCGGTGGTGGTACTCGTGCAGCCGCACCCACCAGGAGGAGGCGCGCTCCACCTCGGCGGGGCCCGCCGCCGCGACCAGGGGGAAGCTGCCCTCCGCCATGACGGCCGACACCAGCCGGCGGGTGAGGCGCAGGTGCCGTTCGACGAACTTGTCGATGAAGTAGAAGATCAGGTCGTCGGGATCCTGGATCCCGTCGAGGTGGTTCTCCGGGAACAGGGCCACGACCACGCGGGAGGCGAAGCCGTCCGACATCCGCTCGATCGTCACGGGCATCGTGTTGCTCGCGTACCGCCGGGCGAGGTGCTCGTCGGTGGGGAGTTTCCGGTAGGTCAGGTAGTCGAGGGAGAGCGAGGGGAAGTAGGAGGCGTCGAACATTGAGAAGACGTGGTTGTCGGCCTCGCCGTTGATGTGGAGTTTCGTCCGTCTCAGCCGGGGGTCGTCACCGAAGGATCGGGCGTCCTCGGCGAACGCCCGGACGATCGGCTGCCGCCGCAGCACCGGTGAGGCCAGGAGCCTCTCCGCGAGGCCGTGGAGAAAGTCCGGTTCGCGGAACGCGTCGCGCGGCCCCAGCGTGGCGCGTATCCCGTTGATCTCGTCGATGACATCCGTGAGCAGGCCGTCCGCCACGCCTCTCACTTCCTTCCCCGTGCTTTTTCGTGCTTTCCCGTGCTTCTCCGCGTCCGCCCGTGCTCGCGGTACCCGCCCGTACCCGCGATGCCCACCGCCCCTGCTCGCCGTGCCCGCCGTGTTCGCGCTGCCCGCCGGTGCTCGTCGTGTTCGCGGCGCTCGCGGCGCTCATGGCGCGGCCTCGGGGCCGTCACCGGTCACCGGGCCAGCGCCGCCGCGAAGACGTCCAGCGCCAGCGCCCAGTTGCGGGCGTACTCCGTCGCCAGCCGCAGCAGCTCCGCCCGTTCCTCCTCGCTCTCGGCCATCACCGTCGTGCCGGTCTCGTGGTCGCTCACCGACTCCGCGTGGCCCGTCTCGGCCTTGATGTGGGAGTCGATCCACGCCAGCGACTCCGGCGAGGGGAACACCTTGCGGCCGTCCACACACACCTTCGAGAACACCCGCCGGAACGCCACGGCGATGTCGAGCGCGATGGTCTCCACCACCCGCAGCTGGACCGCGGCGCCCAGGGGCGAGCCGGCCAGGTCGTCCATGTTCCGCAGCAGCCCCGCCACCCCGTCGGGCGGCCTCGCCTCCCGGCCGGCGCCGGGAATCACCGCCTCCAGGGGCGCCACGATGGAGTCCCGCCACCACACGTAGTGGATTCCGGCCACGCCCCTGGGGGAGACCGCGCTGAATTCGGGCGCGAAATTGTCGAGGTCGTCCCCGATGACCCGGTAGGCGGTCTGGAAGGCCCCCAGCACCTCGTGGTCGGGCGCCTCCTGCGCGGTGAACCGCCGCGCCATCACGCCAAGGCTGGAGATGGTGGTGAACATGAAGGACTTCGTCATGGCCTGCCACTGGCGCGCGATCTCCAGGGCGGCATCCGGCTTCACCGAATCCGTTATACGGGCCTGCCGAAAAAACCCATTCTCCGGGCGGCGAAGACCTGCTTCACGCACCACATCGGATACACGTTCGTCAAGAGCGATATCAGCCATGGCGAGCCCCATTCGCTATAACATGATATTTCACATGCCACACATTAAGGCGCACTCGAAGGATCGTCAACGCTCTTTTCGACCCATCGAAATGGACACATATGGTTCACCCGTCGGCGATGCGAGCGGCCCTCCGCCTGAGAATCGGGGGGCTGCCACGGCCTTTCTGGATCTTGTTCGCCGGTACGGTGATCAATCGGCTCGGCACGATGGTCGAGCCGTTCATCGGCGTCTACCTGACCCGGGAACACGGCGTTTCGGTCTCGGCGGCCGGCCTGGTCATGGCCGTGTTCGGGGCGGGCTCACTGTTGTCCCAGCCGGTGGCGGGCTGGCTGACCGACCGCCTGGGGCGGCGGATCACCCTGACCGGCGGCATGCTCACCACCTCGGTCACGTTGCTGCTGCTCGGACACAGCACGACCGTCCCGGCCGTCGTCGCCGCGATGTTCGTGCTCGGCGTCGCGGTGGACGCCTACCGGCCCGCCTCCCAGGCGCTCGTCGCCGACCTGGTCGGCCCCGAGGACCGCCCCCGGGCCTACGGGCTGCTGTTCTGGGCGGTCAACCTGGGCTTCTCCGGCTCCATGGTCGCCGGCGGCTGGCTCGCCCAGGCCGGCTTCACCTGGCTGTTCTGGATCAACGCGCTCACCTGCGCGGCGTTCGGCACGCTCGTGTGGCGGGCGATCCCGGAGGCCGGGCCCGCCGGCGACCGGGAGGCGGGAGGCTTTCGCGACGTACTGCGCGACCGGCTGATGCTCGGCTGCGTGCTGGTCAACCTGGTCTACATGTTCGTCTACCTGCAGGCCTACACCACCCTGCCGCTGGCGATGGCCGGGCACGGCCTGCCCACCAGCGCGTACGGCGTCGCCATGTCGGTCAACGGCCTGCTGATCGTCGTGTTCCAGCCGCTGACCCTCGGCCGGCTCGCGCGGCACGACCCCAGCCGGGTGCTGGCGACCGGCTTCGCCGTGATAGGCGCCGGATTCGCGCTGACGGGCCTGGTCTCCTCCGCCGCGGGCTACACCGCGGCGGTCGCCCTGTGGACGGCCGGCGAGGTCATCGCGGCGGGCATGGCGAGCACCATCGTCGCCTCGCTCGCCCCCGCCCACCTGCGGGGCCGCTACACCGGCCTGTACGGCTCCGCCTGGTCGGCGGGCTCGCTGCTGGCACCGCTGATCGGCACCCGCCTGCTGTCGGTCGACCCCCGCCTGCTCTGGTTCACCGTCGGGGGCCTGGGGCTGCTCGCCGCCGCCGGCCAGCTCGCGCTGGCGCCCGCCGTACGGCGCCGCGCGGAGCGGGCGAGGGCCCTGGTGCCCGAGGGGGTCTGACCCGCCGCGCCCAGGGTCGTCCCGGGCCCGTGGGCCACCTGTTCGCGCTCTCCCCCGGTCCGCGCCGCCTACCGGCCCGCCGCACCATCAGCGCACGGAAAGAGCGCGTAACACAAGAAGAGGTTTGCCCTCATAGGGGAATTAGTGCGTATCCGAAAATGCCCACCGGCGCGGGGAGTCGCTCCCGGCCGCGAAAAACACGGGGGAATTCCCCGAAGAGCCCCGCTCCCACGCCGGTGACACCACGGAAGGCTCCCGGCGAACCCGGAGGAAGCCCGCAAAAGGCCGGAGAGACCGGCAAAACCCGGGAGAGACCCGGGAGGGCCCGGGGAAGCCGGGAAAACCTGAGGGGAAGCCCCGGGGAATCGGGGAGGCTGGGAAAGGTCCGGAAAGCCGGGGAAAGCCGAGGGGAAGCCGGGCCCGTGACCGGAACGTCCGTCGCGGCGGACGGCGGGCGAACCCCCGGGGGCCCGGTGAAGGGTCCCCGAGGGAGGTCCCCCGCCCGGCCCGTGAACAGGCGGGGCGGTCGTGCGGATCAGACGGTGACGCTCCACCAGTCGAGGGTGCCGGTGTCACCGGCGAACCTGTCGCTGACCTCCAGGACCCACTCGCCCGCTGCCTGCTGGCTGACGGGCACCGAGTAGCTCCGGGTGCCGTACGACGTGCAGCTGTTGCCGCCGGCGGGGTCGATCAGGGTCGAGAGCCCGTTCGGGCCGCGCAGGCGGATCGCCAGGTCCTCCGCGCAGGTGTGGCCCATCGTCACGACGACCTTGACCGGGGACTTCGCCGTGCCGCTCGCGGTGGAGGTGACCGCGCTGCGCACGGTGGACCTGTCCCTGACGGCGTAGTCGGTGTCGTTGCGGAACGTGCGGTCGGACGCGCCGTTCAGGACGGTCAGCGCGTAGGCCGCGGTGGCGGTCGCGGTCTCGCCGGTGCCGGTGACGGTCACGTTGTACGTGCCGGCGGGGGTCGAGGCCGCGGTGGAGATGGTCAGGACGGACGAACCACCCGAGGTGACCGAGGCCGGGGTGAAGGTGACCGTGGCGTCGGCGGGCAGGCCCTGGGCGCTCAGGGCGACCGTCTGCGGGGCACCCTCGGTGGTGGCGGTGGAGACGACGGTCATGACGGGGTCCCCGGCCTGAACCGAGCCCGACGCCGGGGTGGTGGCGACGGAGAAGCCTCGGCCGGGGACGGTGGAGCCGCTCGTGGCGAGCTTCCAGATCCCGTACGCCGCGGCGTCTGCCGCCCGGTCCAGCACCGTGTCGGAGACGTTGGCGGTGGTGTCACAGGACTGGTGGTAGCAGGAGTCGTACGCCGTACCCGCCACACCGCCCCACTTGGCCGCCTGGGCCGCCGTCTTGACCGCGCTGGCGCCGGCCGCCACCCCGGAGGTGGGGATGCCCGCCCGGCGGAACGAGGCGTCGTCGGAGCGGTTCGCTCCCTCGACGTTCTCCTCGGGCTGAAGCCCCAGCTTGTCGTAGAACTCCTTGAGGTACTGGGCGGCCTCGGTGGTGATGTTGTTGACGAAGTAGCCGCCGTTGGTGGAGCCGACCATGTCGTAGTTGTGGTAGAACTTGATCTTGCTTCGCTCGGCGGAGCTGAGCGAGTTGACGTAGAAGGCCGAGCCGTTGAGGCCCTGCTCCTCGTCGGTCCACCAGCCGAAGCGCACGTGCCGGGACATGGTCGGCCTCTGCGCCGCCAGGGTCAGCGCGACCTCAAGGAGGCTCGCCGAACCGGAGCCGTTGTCGTTGATACCCGGCCCCGCCGCGACGCTGTCGAGGTGGGCGCCGGCCATGACGACCTGGTTGTCGTCACCGCCGGGCCAGTCCGCGATCAGGTTCGGGCCGGCGTCCCTGCTGCACCCCGAGGTGCAGGGCTGGAGCACCACGGTGTAGCCGGCGGCGCGGAGCTTGGCCTCGATGTAGGCGATCGACCCCAGGTAGCCGGGACTCGCGGACCTGCGAGTACCGCCGGTGCCGTCGGCGATGGACTGGAACTGCTGCAGGTGCGCCTTGACGTTGCCGAGACTGATGTCCGGCGGGTCCGTCGGGGCGGAGGCGGCGGTCCGGGGCGAGGTCCGCGCGCCGGTGGTGGCCGGGGCGTGGTCGACGACTCCGGGAGGCGCCTCCGCGGCCACCGCCGGCAGGGAGGGTGCCACGGCGGCCACCGTGGCCAGGCAGACGGCCGCCGCGAGCATGGCTCTGCGTTTCACGCGCATGTTCCTTTCTTCGATTTCCCGTGCCGCCTCCCGTGAGGGGTTGCGTGAGCGCGGACACCGCGCCGTCCGGAATGGCCGGGCGGCGGGCACAACGGGAATGGGGGGTAGAAAGAGAAGGGACTGGCGAGTTCATACCGGACAAAACAGACAGTTAATCTGAAAGTTCACCTTTCATCCGGTGGAAACGGCCCTCATCATAAAGGGGCCTCCCTCCGGCTCTCCGGCGGGCAGAGCTTTTCCGCGCCGGGGACGGAGCAGGAGACAGAGCCGGGAACGGAGCCGGAGACGAAAGGGCCGCCGCCCGGCGTCACCGGGCGGCGGCCGGACAACAGGCCCGCGCGGGGCCTCTCAGACGCGGGGCCTCTCAGAGACAGGGACTCCCCGACGCGGGGCCTTCCGGACGCGGGGCCTTCAGACCACCCGCTCCCCGCCCCGCCAGACGGCGTGGATCAGGGGGACGCCGGGGCGGTAGGCGAGGTGAACGTGGGAGGGGGCGTCCAGGAGCACCAGGTCGGCGCGGGCGCCGGGGGCGATCCGCCCCACGTCCGCGCGGCGCAGGGCCCGCGCGCCGCCGAGCGTGGCCGCCCACACCGCCTCGTCCGGGGTCATGCCCATCTCCCGCACCGCGACCGCGACACAGAACGGCATGCTGGTGGTGAAACTCGACCCCGGGTTGCAGTCGGTGGACAGGGCCACCGTCACCCCGGCGTCCAGCAGGCGCCGGGCGTCGGGGTAGGGGGCCCGGGTGGAGAACTCCGCCCCGGGCAGCAGCGTGGCGACCGTCTCCCCCGAGGCCAGGGCGTCCACGTCCGCGCCGGTGAGGTGGGTGCAGTGGTCGGCGGAGGCGGCGCCGAGCTCCACCGCGAGCCGTACCCCGGGACCGTGGCCCAGCTGGTTGGCGTGGACGCGCGGAACGAGCCCGCGCGCGGCGCCCGCCTTCAGCACGGCCCGCGACTGGTCGCCGTCGAAGGCGCCGCGCTCGCAGAAGACGTCCACCCAGCGGGCCAGGGGGGCGCACCGCTCCAGCATCGGCCCGGTGACAAGGTGGACGTAGGCGTCGGTGTCGGCACCGAACTCCGGCGGGACCACATGGGCGCCCAGGTAGGTCACCTCGTCGGTGTGCTCCCCGGCGACGCGCAGCGCGCGGGCCTCGTCCTCGACGGTGAGCCCGTAGCCGGACTTGCACTCGATGACCGTCGTTCCCTGACGCAGCGCCTCCGCCACCAGGGCGGCCACCCTCGCCGAGAGCTCGGCGTCGCCCGCCCGCCGGGTGGCCGCCACCGTCGTGCGGATCCCCCCGGCGGTGTACGGCGTGCCCGACATGCGCGCGGCGAACTCGGCCGTGCGGTCCCCGGCGAAGACCAGGTGGGCGTGGGAGTCGACGAACCCCGGAAGCGCGGCCCGGCCCCCGGCGTCGTGGACCCGGTCGGCGGCGGGCGCCGCGGACGCCGGCCCGGCCCACGCGACCGAGGCGCCGTCGACGACGACGGCGGCGTCGCGGATCACCCCGAGCCGGCCCTCGCCCAGGGACGGGTCGTTGGTGACAAGGCTCGCCAGGCCCGTGACGAGCAGGCTCACGCTTCCTCCAGGCGGGTGATCGCCGCACGCAGCGCGGCCGGGACGTCGGGGACGAGGGTGTGGGCGCCGTGCCGTACGATCACCCGGCCGCCGGCGACGACGTCGCGGACGTCGGCGGCGGTGGCCGCGAAGACGGCGGTCTCCGCGCCGAGGGGTGTGCCGGCGGTGCGGACGGAGTCGAGCGAGACGTTCACCAGGTCGGCGATCGCGCCCACCCGGAGCCGCCCGGCGTCCGGCCAGCCGAGCGAGGCGTGCCCGTCGGCGGTGGCGGCGCGCAGCAGTTCGGCGGCGCTCCAGTGGCCCCGGCGGCGGGTGCGCAGCCGCTCGTCCATCTCCAGGCCGCGCGCCTCCTCGAACAGGTCGACGACGGCGTGGCTGTCGCTGCCCAGGGTGAGCCGCGCCCCGGCCTCCTGGAGGTCCCTGGCCGGTCCGATGCCGTCGGCGAGGTCCCGTTCGGTGGTGGGGCACATGCAGACGGTGGTGGCGGTGCCGCCGAGCAGGGCGACGTCGGCGGCGGTGAGGTGGGTGGCGTGCACGGCGGTGGCGCGCGGGCCGAGGACGCCGTGGTCGGCCAGGAGGCGGGCGGGCGTCACGCCGTACGCCTCCAGGCACCCCTCGTTCTCGGCGGGCTGCTCCGACAGGTGCGCGTGGATCGGTGCCCCGCGGGCGTCCGCCCAGGCGGCGACCGTGCCGAGCTGGGCGGCGGGGACGGCGCGGACCGAGTGGACCGCCGCGCCGACGCGGGCGTGCTCGCGCTCCTTCAGCGCCGAGGCACGCTCGGCCCACGCCTCCGCCGAGCCGTCGCCGAAGCGGAGCTGGACGCCGTCGGGCGCGGCGCCGAACCCGGACGACAGATAGCAGGTGTCGAGCAGCGTGATGCGGATGCCCGCCCGCGCGGCGGCCTCGATCAGCGCCTCGCCCATCACGTTGGGGTCGGCGTACGGCACGCCGCCGGGCGCGTGGTGGAGGTAGTGGAACTCGCCCACGCAGGTGATGCCGGCGAGCGCCATCTCGGCGTAGACGGCCCGCGCGAGGTCGAAATAGCCGTCGGGGTCCAGGGCCGAGGCGACCCGGTACATCACCTGGCGCCAGGTCCAGAACGTGCCCCGGCCCCTCTGGGTGGCGCCGCGCAGCGCCCGGTGGAAGGCGTGCGAGTGCGCGTCGGCCAGGCCCGGCAGGACCAGCCCGTCGAGGACGACGGCGTCGCCGGGGGCGCTCCCGGCCTCAAGCGAGGCGATGCGGCCCTCGGCGACCTCGACGAGGACGCCGGACTCCAGACGGCCCGTCCAGGCGTGCCGGGCCCAGAAGCGGCCGTTCACAGCAGCTCGTGGAGGACGTCGGCCAGGGCGGCGACCCCGGCCAGGCAGTCGCGCTCCCCGGCGTGCTCGTCCGGGGAGTGGGAGACGCCGGTGGGGTTGCGCACGAAGAGCATGGCCGTGGGGATCTCGGCGGCGAGGACGCCCGCGTCGTGGCCCGCGCCGGTCGGCAGCACGGGGACCCCGCCCAGCAGGCCCGCGAGCCACTCCGTGAGCGGAACGTCGAAGTCGACGACCGGCGTCGAGGACTCACAGACGACCTCCGCGCCGCCGGCGGCCCGCGTGATCTCCTTCACCAGGGTGTCCAGGGTGGCGGAGTCGGGGGCGCGGGCGTCGAGCCAGGCGGTCACCAGGGAGGCGATGGCGTTGGTCCCGTTGGGCTCGACCCTGACCCGGCCGAAGGTGGCGAGGGCTCCGGTGGCCCGTGCCCGCTCCACGGCCGCCAGCACGGTGGCCGCGTAGGCCGGCATGGGGTCGCGGCGGTCCTCCATGCGGGTGGTGCCGGCGTGGTTGGCCTCCCCCCGGAAGTCGAACCGCCAGCGGCCGTGCGGCCAGATGGCGGAGGCGACGCCGACGGGGTGGGGCGTCCGCGCCAGGTGGCGGCCCTGCTCGACGTGGAGCTCGACGAACACGCCGATCCGGGAGAGCCGTTCGTCGTCGCGCCCGAGCGCCGAGGGGTCGTGCCCGGCGCGTTCCATCGCCTCGGCGAGGGTGACGCCGTCGCCGTCGCGCAGGCCCCTGGCCCGATCGGGCGCGAGCACCCCCGTCATCAGGCGCGACCCGGCGCAGGCCACGCCGAACCTGGCCCCCTCCTCGTCGGCGAAGTTGACGATCGCGAGCGGCCGGGCCGGCCGGGCACCCCGTTCACGCGGCGCCTCCCCTCCGCAGGGCGCGTCCCGTTCGCGCAGTGCGTCCAGGGCCGCGAAGGCGGACACGACGCCGAGCGGCCCGTCGTAGGCCCCGCCGTCGGGCACCGAGTCCAGGTGGGAGCCGGCGACGACGGCGTCGCCCGCCGTGGGGTCGCCGAGCCAGGCCCACTGGTTGCCGTTCCGGTCGACCTCGTAGGCCAGCCCCCTGTTTCGCGCCTGCTCGGCGAACCAGGCGCGGCACTCGGCGTCGGCGGCCGTCCAGGCGTGGCGCCGATAGCCGCCGGTGGTGTCGTGGCGGCCCGCCGGCAGCAGGTCCCGCCACATCCGGCGGAAGCCGTCCTCGACCCGCTCGGGCGTGACCCTCGCCCGCTCCTCCGCGATGTCCGGGGCGTTCTCCGGGGCGTTCTCCGGGGTGCCGCTCACGCGTCCCCCTCCCGCATCGGAATCCGCACCCCGCGCTCGCGGGCGACCTCCGTGGCCCGGTCGTATCCGGCGTCGACGTGCCGGACGACCCCCATGCCGGGATCGTTGGTCAGCACCCTGCGGATCTTCTCCCCGGCGAGGGCGGTGCCGTCGGCGACGCAGACCTGCCCGGCGTGGATGGACCGGCCCATCCCGACGCCGCCCCCGTGGTGGATCGAGACCCAGGACGCGCCGGAGGCGACGTTGACCATGGCGTTGAGCAGCGGCCAGTCGGCGATGGCGTCGGAGCCGTCGAGCATCCCCTCGGTCTCCCGGTACGGCGAGGCCACCGACCCGCAGTCGAGATGGTCGCGGCCGATGACAATCGGGGCCGAGAGCTCGCCGAGGGCCACCATGTCGTTGAAGCGTTCGCCCGCCCGGTCGCGCTCGCCGTACCCCAGCCAGCAGATGCGGGCGGGAAGCCCCTGGAAGTGGACCTTCTCCCCGGCCATCCTGATCCATCGGGCCAGGGGTTCGTTCTCCGGGAACAGCTCCAGGATCGCCCGGTCGGTCTTGGCGATGTCGGCGGGGTCCCCCGACAGCGCCGCCCAGCGGAAGGGGCCGCGGCCCTCGCAGAACAGCGGCCGGATGTAGGCGGGGACGAACCCCGGGAAGGCGAAGGCACGGCCGTATCCGCCGAGCCGGGCCTCGTCCCGGATCGAGTTGCCGTAGTCGAAGACCTCGGCCCCGGCGTCCTGGAAGCCGACCATGGCCTCGACGTGCGCGGCCATGGACTCGCGCGCCCTGGCGGTGAAGCCCTCGGGGTCCTTGGCCGCCTCGGCCGCCATGTCCTCGAAGGCGACGCCGAGGGGCAGGTAGGCGAGGGGGTCGTGCGCGGACGTCTGGTCGGTGACCACGTCGATCTCCGCCCCCCGGGCCAGCAGCTCCGGTACGGCCCACGCCGCGTTGGCCTCGACGCCGATGGACAGCGGACGGCGGGCGTCACGCGCCTCGTAGGCCAGGCGCAGAGCCTCGCCGAGGTCGGCGGCCCGCACGTCGAGATAGCGGTGCTCGATCCGCCGTTCGATGCTTCGGGGGTCGCAGTCCACGCAGATCGCGACGCCCCCGTTCATGGTGATCGCGAGGGGCTGGGCGCCGCCCATGCCGCCGAGGCCCGCGGTGAGCGTGATCGTTCCGGCGAGGGAGCCGCCGAACCGCTTGGCCGCCACCGCGCCGAAGGTCTCATAGGTGCCCTGGAGGATGCCCTGGGTGCCGATGTAGATCCACGACCCGGCGGTCATCTGCCCGTACATGGTGAGCCCGAGGCGCTCCAGCCTCCGGAACTCCGGCCAGGTGGCCCAGTCGCCGACCAGGTTGGAGTTGGCGATGAGCACGCGCGGAGCCCACTCGTGGGTGGTCATCACGCCGACCGGGCGGCCCGACTGCACCAGCAGGGTCTCGTCGTCCTTCAGCGTGGTCAGCGTGCGGACGATGGCGTCGTAGGAACGCCAGTCGCGGGCGGCCTTGCCGGTGCCGCCGTAGACGACGAGCCGGTCGGGGTGCTCGGCGACCTCGGGGTCGAGGTTGTTCATCAGCATCCGCAGGGCGCCCTCCTGCTGCCACCCTCGCGTGGTGAGCGCCGGGCCCCGCGGCGCCCGGACCGGGCCTCGATCGTTCTCCTGGGTCACGCTTCCGTCCTCCCCGCGCCGGCGGCCCGCCGGCATGTCAAATAGATATATTCATCTCTACAGCGTATGAATATTTCCAGTCAACAGCTCTACTCCGCGAAGATCTCCCTGGCCGCGGCCGACACCTCGAACGCCTCAAGCCGCGCCTGCGCCGCGGGAAGCTCGTCGCACACGGCCTCAAGCAGGACCCGGCCGAGCATCATGGGCCCGCAGGCGGTGTCGAAGACGAGCGTGGTGCCGACCGCGGCGGTCAGCACCACGTCCGACAGCGCCGCCGCGGGGGTGAAGGCGCTGTCGGCCACGGTCACCACGCTCAGCCCGGCCCCCCTGGCCACGGCGAGGGCGTCCGTCACCTCGGCGGGGTGGCGGGGCAGGGTGAAGCAGAGCAGCGTGCTCGCCCCCGCCGAGGACGCCTGCTCGATGCGGTCGGCGAGCATGGTGCCGCCCTCGTCGAGGAGACGCACGTCGGGGTGGACCTTGGCGGCGAAGTAGGCGAACCCCCTGGCCTGCGCCGCCGCGGCGCGCAGGCCGAGGACGGGCAGTGGCCGCGAGGCCGCCAGCAGCCGCGCGGCGCGGACGATCGGCTCGGGGTCTGCCAGCGCCCCGGCGAGCCGCTGGAGGTTGGCGATCTCGGCGAGGACGGCACGCTGGTGCTCGTTCGGCGCCCCGGCCGCCTCGCCCGCGCCGGAGCCCGGGACACCGCCGCCGGAACGGACGCCACCGGGGGCGCCGAGTTCGCGCAGCCGCCGGCGCAGCGCGGGGTAGCCGTCGAAGCCGAGGGCCATCGCGAAACGGGTCACCGAGGGCTGACTGACCCCCGCCAACTCGGCCACCTCCACGCTGGACAGGAAGGCGGCCTGGGCGGCGTGCTGAACCAGGCAGTGCGCGATCCGGCGCTGCGCCGGGGTCAGCCGGCGTCCCTCGAACAGGCGCAGCAGACGGGGGCCGGAGTCGTCCGGGCTCATGGGGCTCCTTCGAGCGGGATCGGCGGAGGGGAGGCTCACCCGCAAGGGGGGCGGCCTCCTCGGAGGCGTGATAGCGGGCGGGCCGAAACCGAGGTGGGCGCCGTCCAAATTCAGCATATCTTCATTCAACACAAGAGGTGCATAACAAAATACAGAAAGGCGGGGTGACCTCGCATTCCGGGAAGCCCTCACCCCTCCCGCGCCCCGCCGCCCCCGGTCCCCGCACCCCCGGGCGGACACCGCCCCGATGTCCGAAACATCGATCTTGACTAAGTGTTTCCCATATGGGTCAAGGAAAGGATAACCTCCACAGGAAAACGTAACCGCTGGACGGAGAACGCGGTGGAAGCGTCGATATCGCAGCGCCCCAGATTCGACACCACCATCCCCCATCTCGGACGGGTGGCCGACTACATCCTCGGTGGCAAGGACAACTTCGCCGCCGACAGAAGGGCCGCGGAGACGGCCCTGACCATCGCCCCCGAACTGCCGGTGCTCTGGCGGGAGACCCGGCGTTTCCTCGGCAGGATGGTCCGCTACCTCGCCGCGGAGGCGGGCATCAGGCAGTTCGTCGACATCGGCTGCGGCCTGCCCGCCCGGGACAACGTGCACGAGATCGCCAACGCGGTGGCCCCCGGCTCGCGGGTGGTCTACGTCGACAACGACCCGGTGGCCGTGGCCCACGGCCAGGCCCTGCTCCAGGACGAACGGCAGACCGTCGTCATCGAGGCCGACGCCCGCGACCCCGAGGCACTGCTGTCCCACCCCCGCCTCACCGAGCTGATCGACCTCGACAAGCCCGTGGCGTTCCTGCTCTTCGGGGTCCTTCCGGCGATCCCCGAGGACGACGTGGCCAGGCGGGTCGTCGGCCACCTGCGCGACAGGCTCGTGCCCGGAGGCCACCTGGCCCTGTCCCACCAGGTCTCCGACCCGCGCCCGGAGACCACCGCGCGGCTCACCGCCTTCTACCGGCGGGAGGGCGCGATCCCCCGCCTCCACCGGGACAACCTGCGGCGCCGGGCCGAGGTCGGGCGGTTCTTCGACGGGCTCACCCTCGTCGACCCCGGCCTCGTCTACGTACCCTGGTGGCGCCCCGAACGGGAGGTGCCCTACCCTGCCGACGCGGTGTGGGTCGCCGGCGGCGTCGCCCGCAAGGACTGACCCCGCGCGCCGCGCGGCCCCTTCTCCGCCGAGGTAGCCCGGCCGCGGACCCCTTCCTTACGGAAGTAGCGGTGAGATCCATGAGGATCTCACCGCTACCGGACCGTCACCGCGTCGAACCTCGCGAGACGTGTCCGTACCGGGCCCGATACCCGCGGAACACCGGCAGGAGGCGGCACCGGAGTCCGCGGGAAACCGTCACCGGGTGACCCGTGCCCGCCTTCCGAGCTTCCGGAGCCGGGTGGCATGAGGGTGGGCCGAGACGGGGTGGAGCTCGTCCAGACCGCTGACGGTGACCGTGGTGGCGGGCCACTCCTGGGACATCGCGGCCACCCCGGCCAGGAAGGTGTGATCGACCATCGCCGCGTCCTTGACGTCGATGACGACCTCGGTGATCTGCCCGCCCTCCCCCTGAGGGACGGCGTCATCGCGGAAGACGGCGTCGCCCCGGGAGACGCCGTGGCCACAGGAGACGGTGTCCCGGCCGTTCCCTCTCCCGTTTCCGTCCGGCGGGCCGTGGACGTCGCCCGCGGCCCCGCCGGGTGCGCCCCCGCCGGTGGCGTCGCCCGAGCCGTCGTGGGCGCCGTGGGCGGCTCGGGCGCCGTCGCCGTCGCGCGTGTTGGTGCTGATGGCGCGGCGCAGGGGCAGCAGGACCGTGAAGATCGCGGCGCGGGGGATCCGCACATGCAGGACGTGGCCCGTACGGGTGGCCTCGGCCCTCGGCCGCAGGAAGGCCGGCAGCCCGGCCCCGCGCAGCAGGTGCAGCGCGACCTTCAGCACCAGACCCGCGGCGACGCCGATCAGCAGGTCGGTGGCCAGGGTCACCACCAGGGTGGTGGCGAACAGGGCGAGCTGATCCGGGCCGATCCTGCGGGCGTGGGCCAGCTGGCGGGGAGAGGCGAGGCGGGCGCCGGTGTAGACCAGCATCGCCGCCAGGACCGCCAGCGGGATGGTCTGCAGCAGCGCCGGGGCCAGCGCGACGAACAGCAGCAGGAACGCCCCGTGGAAGAAGTTGGAGCGGGCCGAGGTCGCGCCCGCGTCGACGTTGGCCTTGCTGCGGACGATCTCGGAGATCATCGGCAGGCCGCCCAGCAGGGAGGAGACCAGGTTTCCCCCGCCCAGGGCCAGCAGATCGCGGTTGAGGCCGGCCGGGCGGGCGCGGGGTGCCATCGCGTCGACGGCCAGCACGGTGAGCGTGGACTCGATCGTGCCGATCAGGGCGAACATCAGCACGTACTTCAGGGAGGCGGCGGTGGCGATCACGGAGAAGTCGGGGAAGGCCACGGCCTCCACCAGTGTGCCCGGCAGCCGGACGAGGTGCTCGGGACCCAGGTGGTAGGTGGCCGCGCCGAAGCCGTAGGTGTGCGGGGTCGCCAGGCCGAACCACAGCCCGAGCGGAACGGTCACGGCCAGTGCGACGAGCGGGGCGGGTACGGCGCGGGCCCACCGGGCGCGGATGGCCGGAAGGGCGAACATGATGAGCAGGGCCAGGGCGCCCAGCAGCAGGATGCGGGGGTTGGCCTGGCTCAGGCTCCGGGGGATTTCGGCGAGCAGGCGCAGCGGGGCCTCGCCCTCGGGTTTGACGCCGAGCACGACGTGGATCTGCTTGGAGATGATGATGACGCCGATCGCGGCGAGCATGCCGTGGACGACGGAGGGGGACATGGCCACGCCGACGCTCGCGGTGCGGAGCAGGGCGAGGGCGATCTGCAGGACGGCCGCGACGGTTCCGACGGCCAGGGCACGCCGGTAGCCGGCGTACAGATCACCCCCGCCGAGCTCCTGGACCGCGCCCAGGGCGATGACGATCAGGCCGGCGGCGGGACCCTTGACGGTCAGGGGAGCGCTGCCGAGCGGGCTGACCAGGACGCCGCCGATGATCGCGGTGATGATGCCGGCGACCGGGGGAAAGCCGCTGGCCAGGGCGATGCCCAGGCACAGGGGCAGCGCGATGAGGAAGACCAGGAAACCCGACCGCGCGTCTCCCCACACCCCCGCCCACCGTGCGGCGCGCGACGGACGACGGGCCGGGGAGCCGGTCGAGTCCCCGACCGGGCGCCCGGTCGGGGACTCGGTCGAAGACTCGGTCGAGGACTCGGTCGGGGGTGAGGAGTCGGGGGCGGGGGGCGGAGGAGAGGACGGAGAGGAGGGGGGTGAGCTTTGGGGGAGACGGGGGTGGTTCCGTTCGGACATCGCTGGGGTCCTCACAGGGAGCAGGGACGGTCCGCCCGGCCGAGGACCGGCCGGGGGTGCTTCAGCCAGAGCTTGATGCGATCCATGCGCTGCACCGGTCCGGCTCCCGGCCGGCGGCGTGAAACGCCGGCTCGGCCGCCCGGCGCTCACCGGACGGTGTGAGCGCCAACGCCAAAAGGGCATGCCGGGGTGCTTGTGAACGATGTTGTCGTGTCCGCCGGCAGGAAAAGGGGAAGGCTCCGCCTGTGTTTCTCGGCCTTGCCCGCCGATCCGGTTACCGGCGGCCCCGGGAACTATCTCTCTGTCGTGAAGGAGGTGTTCCCTCTCTGAAGAAATCTGTTAGTATGGCCCCAATCGTTGTAGTGATCTAAAGGGAAATTCGACATCTACTTCCTCTCTTGCCGTGAGACGAGGAGACGCCTCTCCTCCATGACGGATCACCGAGTGCTTCCGCTGATTCCACACTGAACCAGAGGTCGGCAGCCACGGGCCCTTCGCCGGGAAGGCGACCGAGATCCCCAGGGCCGGACATTTTACCCGTTTATGGATAAACTGCCGATTACGCACCGATTTAACATCCGTCCACTCATTTGATCGAGTGGCCGACAGGTCATTCTTTCTTTCCGTCAGGTGACGGCCCTGTCTCTCGACCGGCAAATGTCACCGAACGGCAATGGCTTTTCCGGAAGGCAATCCTTTCCATTTGGTGAGGCAAATCATCCGGAGAGGGATTTTCGATCCCCGTCGACGTCCTCTCTCTTTTTCACATGCCCCACCGGAAGCATTGATAAGCATTTTTCATTCGTGTCGTCCCAGGTGGAGGGGCCCGCTCCGGGGCGCCGGGCGGCGCGGCGGGCGGGCCCTAGGGATGAGGGAACGATCCACCCGAGAGCGATCTCTCCGGCGCACCTCCCACACGAATCAGGGCGAGGCGGGCCGAGCCGGGGCAGGGCAATCCTCTGCCCGGACTCCCCCGCCCGGACCTTTCCCGGCCCCGAAGCCCTACGTCTCCGCGAGGATGCGGTGGAGGGTCGCCCTGGTCACGTCCGGCTGCTCGGCCTCGACGTCCAGGGTGTTCATGACGTGCCAGTAGCGCTGGGTCTCGACCGGTTTGTCGAGATAGAGGGCCCCGGCGAGCTGCTCCAGATACACCACGTCGGGAAGCTCACTCTGGGGAAAGCGCAGCACGGTCATGGGCCCCGCCGACCCGGCGTGGCCACCGGCGCAGAACGGTATGACCTGGATCGTGACGTTCCAAAGCTCGGAGAGCTCGATGAGGTGCCTGATCTGCGCGCGCATCGTCTCGGCGCCGCCGATGCGGCGGCGCAGCGCCGCCTCGTCGATCACCACCCACAGCTTGGGCGGCCCCTCCCGGCGCAGGAGCCGCTGGCGTTCCAGGCGCAGGGCGAGGCGGCGCTCGGCCTGCCCCGGGGTCATCTCGCGCCCGCCGAGTGTGATGACGGCGCGGGCGTACTCCTCGGTCTGCAGCAGGCCCGGCACGAACTGCACCTCGTAGCTGCGGATGACACAGGCGGCCTGCTCAAGCCCGAGGTAGGACTCGAACCACTGGGGCACCGCGTCGCCGTAAGCCTGCCACCAGCCCGGCTTTCCGGCCTGCTCGGCCAGCGAGAGCAGGGTCGCGCGCTCGGCGTCGTCGACGACGCCGTACAGGGTGAGAAGATCGACCACGTCGCGCTGTTTGAACCCGGTACGCCCCAGCTCCAACCGGCTCATCTTGGAGTGCGACGCCCGGATCGCGTCTCCGGCCTCCTCCTGGGTGATGTTCTGGGCCTCGCGAAGCCGTCGCAGCTCGGCGCCCACCAACATTCGCGCCACCGTGGGACCGGCTTGCAGATGATCGGAGACACGGCTCGTATGAAGTCCGCTTACCTCTGTCCGGACAGTACGCACGCTCGCCCCCTATGCAGCAAACCGCCACAGCAAATCATTGAGGGCACCTGGGGTTCAACCCCCACTTCTTTCGGCGATATGCCCTCCACACCGGACATAGAGGTGATTATCATTCCAGTTGATCCTCCCGGAGGCGGCGATCCACGGCGGGGGGTGGAGCGCAAGGAACCGCAGGTATGACGCTTGAGGAGGACATCTGGACGGCAGACCGAATCTCCCCAAACGATCGGACTCAATCCCGGCGTCGCCCATAACACAAAAGTCTGGAATTACTGGCCCGGCGGTAAGGATCGCTATCGGGTCGACCGCGAGATCGGTGAGCAAGTGTTCAGAGTGTTTCCCGACGTCATCCCCATGGCCCACCTGGCGTCCCCATGACCCACCCGGCCCACGCGGTCCGCGCCGGGTGTGCCTTCCCGGGCCGCGCGATCCGACATCCCCGGCCGGCGGTTGATCATCAGTGACAGGGGGCGGTTCCGGGCCGTGCGCCTGAGCCTGTTCTCCATGGAGGCGATGCGCGCGGGAGCCGGCACCGGCAGCCGCCGCCTCTCCGCCATCGCCGCCTGGCCGGCCCCCGGGCCGACCACGGTCTTCGCCCCCACCGCAGAGGAGCTCCGGGAGCGGATGGACGACGCCGAGGCCGCCCTCCTCCTCACCACACCTTCTTTCTCCCCCGTCCCCGGCGGGGGCGGCCCTTCACCTTCCCGGCGGGTCGTCCCCGCCGGACTCCCGGCGACCGTGCCCCGGCGGACGGCCCGGTTCGGTGTCGTCGCGCGCGGGCCGTGACGGCGGGGGCGGGACGGCGCGCAGGGCGGCCAGGGTCATCTCCGCGGCCTCGCGGCCGGCCGCCAGCACCTCCTCCGGCGTGTCACCGCGGTTCGCCCGGATGAACCCCGCCAGCTTGGCCGCTCCGACGACGCCGCCGACGACCGCGGCCGCCTGGGTGAGGTCCAGTTCGTCGGGACAGGCCCGGCGCAGGGCCTCGACCAGCTCCCGCTGGGTGTCGAAGAGCAGCAGCAGGGCGTGTGCCTGTAGTGAGGGAACGGTCATGACGAGGTGGTTGACCACCATGACGTTCCGTCTGATCTCGGGGTTGTCGGCGAGGGCGTCGAAGGTGGCGTCGATCGCGCGGGTGAGCAGGCCGA
Source organism: Streptosporangium violaceochromogenes (assembly GCF_014654615.1). GTDB lineage: Bacteria > Actinomycetota > Actinomycetes > Streptosporangiales > Streptosporangiaceae > Streptosporangium > Streptosporangium violaceochromogenes. Next base: position 153,840 of record NZ_BNBB01000011.1, read on the forward strand.
TCACGCTCTCGCCGGCGCGCCGTTCGGCGACCGTCCGCAGGGCGCGGTCGATGTGCTCCCGGGACGTGTGGAAAAGCACCTCCTCCTTGGAGGCGAAGTAGCTGAAGAACGTCCGGGTCGACACGTCGGCCGCCATGGCGATCTCCGAGACGGTCGTCTGCTCGTAGCCCTTCTCCATGAACAGGCGCAGTGCCGCCGCCGTCAGGGCGCGACGGGTGCGGAGCTTCTTGCGTTCGCGCAGTCCCGGCATCTCACCCATAGGGGCAGTTTAGAGGAGGGATTTAACCAATGCACGTGTTGAAATTTTGCATTTCATGTAGTTTTGTGGTGGTGACGGAGCCATCGATGCCGAGGAGCATGAGATGCCAGAGTCACGAACCGGGCCGATCCGCTTTCCCCTCGACCACGTCGGCCTGTTCGATCCACCGGAAACACTGCGCTCGCTCCGCGAGGAGCGGCCCGTCGCCCCGATGACCTACGCGGACGGCCACGTGGGGTGGCTGGTGACGGGGTACGCGGCGGCACGCTCCATCCTGGCCGACCCGCGTTTCAGCTCCCGGCGCGAGCTGCTGCACCCGCCGGTTCCCCGCTCGATGACCCCGGACATGTACAAGCCATCCGACCCCGGGCAGTTCGTCCGGATGGACCCCCCGGAGCACACCCGCTACCGGAAACTGCTCGTCGCGCGGTTCACCGTCCGGCGGATGAAGCTCTTAGAGCCCCGGATCCGGGAGATCACCGAGGAACGGCTGGCGGCGATGGTCGCGGCGGGGCCGCCCCAGGACCTGGTCAAGGGGTTCGCGCTGCCCGTCCCCTCCCTGGTGATCTGCGAACTGCTCGGCGTCCCCTACGCCGACCGCGAGGAGTTCCAGCACGCCACGTCGGTCTTCCTCGACTGGGAGTCCACCGCGGCGGAGATACAGACGGCGCTCGACGACGTGACCACGTACCTCTCCGGGCTCATCAAACGGAAACGGGCCGAACCCACCGACGACCTGTTCACCGAGCTGATCACCGGCGGCGAACTGAGCGACGTCGAACTCGTCAACATCGGGTTCCTGCTGCTCGCCGCCGGACACGAGACGACCGCCAACATGCTCGGGCTCGGGACGCTCGCCCTGCTCCGGCACCCGGAGCAGCTCGCCGCGCTCCGCGCCGACCCCTCCCTGATCGACAACACGATCGAGGAGCTGATGCGCTATCTCAGCATCGTCCACGTCGGCCCGATACGCGCGGCCCTGGAGGACGTCGAGATCGAGGGGGAGCTGATCCGGGCCGGTGACGTGGTGACCGTCTCCCTGCCCGCCGTCAACCGCGACCCCACGCGCTTCCCCGACCCCGAGCGGCTCGACATCACCCGCCCCGCCACGGGCCAGATGAGCTTCGGCCACGGGGTGCACCAGTGTCTCGGGCAGCAACTGGCGCGGACGGAGATGCGCATCGCCTTCCCGATGCTGTTCGAGCGGTTTCCCACGCTGCGCCTGGCCGTACCCGCGGAGAAAGTGCCGATGCGGGACACGATGCTCATCTACGGTGTGCGGGAGCTTACGGTCGAATGGTAGGGGGACGCCGTTCCTCCCCGCCTCCCTCGCCGGGCTTTTCGCGTTCACAGGCTGGAGGGATCGCATGAGAGTTCAGGCCGACACGCATCGGTGTATCGGGGCGGGCATGTGCGTGCTCACCGTCCCCGAGGTGTTCGACCAGGGGGAGGAGGACGGCCTCGTCGTGCTCCTCGACGCGGAGCCTCCGCCGGAGCGGCAGGCCGCCGTCGAGCGGGCCGAACGGCTCTGCCCCTCGGGTGCCATCTCGATTCTGCGCGAGGCCGAGGCGTAGGCCGCCCTCCCCGCCGTCCCCCGCCTTTTCGCCGGAGGGCGGCGGGGACGGCGCCGTGACGCCATCCCCTACAGAAAAAATCCTCATATAAACATCTTTAACACCTTTAATCACCACAGACCCCTCAGAGCAGCCCTAGGGGGACGCTGCCACGCCACCGATACGACCACAGACATAAATACGGCCATAGCAGCAGCGACGGAGGCGCCTACGGAGAGGATGGAGACGGCCACGCACCGCGTGGCCCGTGGACTCCATGTCATACGTATGCAAACGATGACGCTATGGAGGTCTGTTCCCGCAGTTCAGTCCTCCTCGGGGAGTCCACCGTCACTCGACAACCGATAGGAGTCAGCGTGCCCGCGCACTACTCACCGACGGAGACCGAGGAAGCGGTCAACCGCCGTCTGGGGGCAACCCCGATCAGACGCGAGGCACTGGTCGCCATCTCCAACCTGCACCGGGCGGCGGCGGCCGTACGGCAGCACCTGGAGAACTCCGCCCTCCGTGTCGCGGACCTGACCTGGAGCGCTTTCGTCGTCCTCTGGGTGGTGTGGATCTGGGAGGAGATCGAGACCCGGCACGCCGCGGCCGAGGCCGGCATCTCCAAGGGAACGCTCACCGGCATCATCAAGACCCTGGAGTCACGCGGCCTGGCACGGCGCAGCCAGCACCCGGACGACGGACGGCTGGCGTTGCTCCGCCTGACCCCCGAGGGGCTGGCGCTGATGGAACGGCTTTTCCCCGCCTTCAACGACGAGGAGGCGTTCGTGGTCAGCCCGCTCGACGACGCCGAATCCTTAAACCTCGCCCACACCCTCCGCCGGATCGTCACGCACCTGGAGGAGAACGGCGAGGAGCGTCGCGAGGTCCTCCGGCAGAAGACCCCCGTTCCCCCGCGCCGCGGCGGGCGCCGCCGTTCCGAATAGGCCGGCGCCCCTCTCGGGCAGCCTGTCCGCACCTCACGCACCAGCCCCGGCCGGCCCGGACACCCCCCACCCCGGCCTGGACACCTCCAGGAACGTCCCGCGCGGCGCCCTCACCGCCGTCGGAACGCACCCCCTCGAAATCCCCCGAAATCCGCCGTACTCCGGTCGAGGCTCCTACGGCCTCCTGCCCGCGATCAGCACGGCGACACCGTCGAGGATGCGCTCCAGACCGAAGGCGAAGACCCTCTCGGGGTCGGAAGCCGCCTCGTACTCCTGCCCCGCCGCCTCACCGACACGGGCGGCGACGGGAAAACGCCCGCCGTCCATGACCTTGCCGAGCAGCGGCGCGTTGGCCACCCACCATTCGGCGTCCGTCATCCCGGTCTCGCGCTGGACGCGCGCCTTGCCGGCGTGGGCCCTGGCCGTCCCCTCGACGTGGGTCAGGATCAGGGCGAGGACGGAGTCCATCTCCACGTCGGAGAGCCCGACGCCGTCCAGGGGGCGCAGCTCGGCCTCGTACTTGAGCGAGGCGTTCGGTCCCAGCACCGGCCGTGCGCCGACGACCTGGAGCATCCAGGGGTGGCGCAGATAGAGGTCCCAGTTACGCGCGGCGACGAACCTCAGCGCCTCCCGCCAGCCGCCGGGCCGCGAGGACGGCGCGTCCACGTCGTCGTAAAGCCGCCCGTAGGCGGTGTCGATCATCAGATCGACCAGCTCCGTCTTACCCGGCACGTGGGTGTAGAGCGACATGGTGCCCACCCGCAGCCGCTCGGCGACCTGGCGCATGGAGACGGCCTCCAGCCCCTCGGCGTCGGCCAGCTCGATGGCGGCCTCGACGATCGACCGTATGGTCAGCCCCGACCGGCCGGTCCTGCCGTGCGAACCCCAGAGCAGCGCCAGGCTGCGGGCCGGGTCGGCGGCCCCCTTCCGCCCGCTCACGTTCTTCCACCCACGGGAACGATCTCCCCATTCTCGACGTCGTCTCCCATCATAGTTCTTCCGTACGCTATACGGTATGACGTACGACCTCCGGAGCACGGCCGGAGCACGGCCTTCGCCGAGCGATCGCCGAAGAGACGGTCCGCTAGGATGGGCGCGCCTCGGGGCCCGCCGATGGACCGGCCGGGCCCGAAGGCCCGGGACGGGAAGGCCCGGAAGAACCGAGGCGGGCACCCGCCCCTCTCCGCCCGGTCGCGCGGAGTCGCCTCACCCACGGCATCGGCGAGACGAACGAGAAGGAGCGGGTGGGACGTGAACCGGGGTCGCGGGGTCCTCCGCAGGTTCGAGCACATGCTCCGGGAGCTGGCCAGGTTCGGCACGGTCGGCGCGGTCGCGTTCGTGATCAACATGGTGATCACGAACCTCCTCTGGCTCGCCTGGGGCACCCGGGGGACGCTCACCGCGAACGTGCTCGCGACGATCGCCGCGGCGACCTTCGCGTACGTGGCCAATCGCCACTGGACCTGGCGGAACCGAGAGAAGATCGGCCTGGCCAGAGAGTATTTCCTCTTCTTCGTCCTGAACGCCGTGGGCCTGCTGATCGAGATCCTGTTCATCGGCTTCGTCAAATACACCGCCAACGTCGACAACCAGCTGGCCCTCAACGCGGCGAAACTGGTGGGGGTCGGTTTCGGCAGTCTGTTCCGATTCTGGTCCTATCAGAAATGGGTTTTCCTTTCAGCCGACACGCCCCCGGACGACGGGCGGCTGCTCCTGCGCCCCCTCCGTCACGAGGATCCGGCCGTCGAGGACGATGCCCCCTTGGCCAGGAACGGTTCCGGCCCTCCCGCCCCGGGCTCCAACTCACAAAAAGGTCAAACCTGACCGAAAAGCCTGGTCGAAATGCACACAAGCCCGTAATATCAACCAATATGACGTTTTCTCCGAGGTGTTACACCTGCGACCAGGAAGCACGATTCGGAGCACTGCCACCGCGCGAGAAAATCGCGTTCGACGACCACTGGCGGGTGGCTCACGCGATCGACACGGCGCTGCCGGGGTGGCTGGTGCTCGTCCCCCGGCGCCACGTCACCACCGTCGCGGCCCTGAACGACACCGAGGCGTTCACCCTCGGCCTCTGGCAGGTCCGGCTGTCACGGGCGCTGCGGGAGACGACCGCCTGTCTGAAGACATATGTGGCGCAGTTCTCCGAGCGGAGGGGGTTCGGCCACGTGCACTTCCACATCGTGCCGCGCGCGAGCGACCTGCCCCGCGAGTTCCGGGGCCCCGGGGTCTTCGGGCTCCTGGGCCGCACCGGCGCCGACGCCGTCCCCTTCGACACGATGAACGAACTGGCGGCGAAACTCGGCGACATCCTCTGAAAACGGGCTCGCCCGCCACCCGCACCCCCGCTCCGGGTCGGCGAAAAGGCGCCTTTGGCGGACATTTTCATTGAGATGGGACAAGCGGCCGGTTCGTTACGGCAGCATGTAAGCGGGATCACTCCGCCCCATCGCATACGGTCCCGACTTTCTTGGTGAAACGATCCACCCCGGATGAGGCTCTGTCTGTAGGGTGAGCGCACGGCGGCTCCCCGTGAGGGAACCGCCCGATCTCCCACAACGGGAGATGTGCCCTCGTAGGCGGGTTCATATCGCGAAAACCCCACCCTACGCGGGAATGCGGGACCGGTCCCGATCACGTGGACCGCGTCACGCGCAACCCCGGCGCGAGCCAAAAAGCGAGCGGTCCCGGACATACCGGAGGCCGTGTCCGTTTTCATGCCCGATTTCCGTGTCCAATTTCCAGGCCCGATCGAACGCGGACGGACGAGGAGGAAGCGTGTCCGGTTCAGGCGATCCCGCGAACGCGAAACCGCCGAACCCCCGCGGCCGGTCAGACACGCGCCCGCCCCCGGCTCCCGCACACCGTCGCAGCCCCCGCCCCGTCGCCCCGGCCTGCGCACCGTCGTGGAGTGCCCACCCTGCCGGGCCGGCGCGGAGGTCCGTCACGACCAACCGCTCGGCTTCGCCGAGGGCGACAGGCGTTTCGCGTCCCGCACCGTCCTTACGGGCGAGGTTCCGCTGACCGACGACATGATCTCCACGGGGAAGGCATCGTGTTCCTGACCAAGCTCACCGTCGACCATCGGTCCCCGGCCTTCCGCCGCGACATCGCCGACGTCCACGACATGCACCGGACCGTGATGTCGGCCTACCCCGAACTGCCCCCCACCGCCGCCTACCGCAGCGCGCACGGCGTCCTGTGGCGCATCGACCCGGTCCCGAGGGGCGGGGTCGTGCAGTACGTCCAGAGCCACACCGCCCCCGACTGGGGCCGCCTCCCGGAGGGGCTGCTCCTGCGGCCGGCGGAGGTCCGCCCCCTTCAGCCCGTGCTCAACGCGATCGTGCCGGGCCGGAGGTTCGCGTTCCGGCTCATGGCCAACCCGACCCGTTGCGTCCGGGTGGAGGACGACGCCGACAAGCGCCGGCGCGTCCCGCTGCGGCAGCCCGCCCGGCAGATCGCGTGGCTCATCGCCAAGGGGGAGCAGCACGGCTTCGTCATCCCCGCCGGCCGCCAGGGCGCCCCCGACGTGACGGCCAGCCCCGTCCCCCGGCTGGTCGGCAAGCGCCGGGAGCCGCGGCACATCGTCATCCACCCCGTCCGCTACGACGGCCACCTGGTGGTCACCGACCCCGAAGCCTTCACCGCCGCCGTGACCGACGGCGTCGGCCGCGCCAAGTCCTACGGCTGCGGCCTCCTCACCCTCGCCCCCGCCCGCCCCGGGTGATCCCTGTTCCCCTCGCGTGACCTCGCGTGCCGGGCGGGGCATCCGGCACGCGCGACATCGTTCCCGGGAGCACATGCGAACGCCGGCCCCGTCCCCAAGGTTCACGCGGGCTCCGGTGGCCGGCCCCTTGGCCCCGCCCCCGCATCCGGCGGGAGAGCGAGGTTACGCGGCCTCCTCCCAGGCGACCTCGGCCGGGATGCCGACGACCTCGACCGTCACACCGTGGTCGCGCCGGAGGGTGTCGGCGAGGTTCACGAGGGCGACCTGCGCGAACGGGTAGAGCGTGTCGGGCGTCACCTCCTTCCCCTTCAGGAGAACGGCCAGGACGACCTTCCTCGGGACGAAGTCCTCCGGAACGGTGATCTGGCCGCCGCTGACCTGGGCGACCATGGCGCTGAACCTCGCACGCGCCTCCGGCTGGAAGAACAGCGCCTGGGTCGAGACGAGCGCCTGGTTGAACTGGTGACTCAGCGGCTGCGAACCGGCCGCCGCCTTGACGTGGACCAGGGCGTGCCGGTGGGTGAAGCCGTCGCACGCCTCGAACCCCCGGCCCCTGCAGTGCTGCGACGTCCTGATGAACCTCTGGTCGAGGCACACGTAGTTGCTCCGCCCGAAGTGGTGCTGCACCCGCAGGTTGTAGTCCTCCTCCTTCTCACCGAATCGCCAGGGCGGCATCTCCGGCTCCGGCGTGTCCACAATCAGCTCACGCAACCGGCGCCTGATCGACTCCACGTAGAGGGCTCCGCACTCGTACCACTCGCCGTCGCTGAGCTGGTAGACATACGCCCCGACCGACACCGTGGCCTCGATCCAGCGCACGGCCTGGACCCGGCCGATCAGTTCCCCGCCCTCACGGCCGGCGCACATCTCGACGTACCCCTTGCGCAGCGCCGTGGCCGGGCTCAGGCAGTACTGAACCCCGCACCGCCACCGCAGGTCGTCGAGGTCGAGCTCGTCCCTGACGATCACCGCACTACCGATCTTGATCCGGTACGAGCGGGCCTCGTGACGCCGATCGGCGAGATCGACGGGAACCACGATCTGAAGGCACAGGTCGCCGTGTCCGCGAAGCCCTTCGTCCAGCAGGGCGTCGAGCCTGGCACGCAGAGCCGCGCCCCCCACCGGCCGGATCGCCTCAAGGGGCCCGAACTCGGGCGGCACCTCCCGGCCGCTGATCTCGTTCAGGCGGTGCAGCAGGGCGAGGAACGCCTTCGGGTCCACCGGGATGGGCAGCCGCAGGCCGTCGGCCCCCTCGACGGAGACCGTCTCCCGGTGGGACAGACCGAGGTCGGCCGCCCGGATCAGGCCGCCGAGCTTCCTGACCAGCTCGGCGTGGTCGCGCAGGCCGATGCCGCCGATGGGGATCCCGCCGGGGACGAAGGTGGAGTCCTGCCGGGAGACACCGCCGAGAGTGCGGCGGACGACGTCCTGAACCTGGCGCGGATCGACGACGCGCAGCGCGCAGCGAAGCCCGAAGCCGGGCTCCTTGGCGTCCGTCATGGACAGGTAACCCCGGCCGAACCCGATGCCGTAGACGTGCTCGCCCACACCGACGACGAGCACGGCCTCACCGTCCTGCCGGGCCAGGTCGACCGAGACCCCGGCGAGGTGGGACAGTCCGGCGGACCAGTTGGTCCTGGCCGCCGGGAGCTGCCGTGAGTACAGGATCGCCGGGGCGCCGGAGACGTCGATCGGAACGACCTCGACTCCGTGTTCGGCGAGGCGGCCGACGGAGGTGGCGTCGAACATCGCGTCCATGGTCGGTGCGATGCCGGTCAGCCGGTACACGGTGGCGGGCAGGGTCATGGGTGCCATGGCATTCCTCCAGGGGGAGATGGGGGAGACGACGCGCGCCACCACCCGGGTCAGTAAGGCTGCTTCCGCCAAGAATGCATGAAAGCACTGTTAAATACAAACCAGTTGTCGAACTTCGCTTCAGATTGATAGCATCAGATCAGTCGCTTAATAAGGAGGAAGGCGTCGTGTCCCAGCCGTCCGTGCACGTGACCGCCGCCGAGATCTCGCGACTCGCCGGCGTCACCCGCGCCACCGTCAGCAACTGGCGGCGACGCCACCCCGACTTCCCCCCTCCCACCGCGGGGTCGGATGCCAGCCCCCTCTACGACCTGGCCGCCGTCCACGCCTGGCTGAGGTCACGCGGCCAGGCCCCCACGGCCACGCCCGTCGAAGAGCTGCGGACCCTCCTGCGCATGCGCACCGGCAGACCGGTCGCGACACGACTACTCCCGTTCGTGCACGCGACCGCCCGTCTCCCGGCGGCCAGGCTGACCAAGCTGACGAAGCTGGCCGACGACGCCCTCGTCGCCGCCGCGACCCGCGCCGTCGCCACGGAGGCCACCGACCTGCCCGTCACGCCGGGCGACTTCGGCCCGGGTGACGCCGAGTTGCTGCGGGCCGTGCTGAACGGCCTCCTCGACGAAGGCGGTCAGGTCGTGCTCGACGCCCTGGCCGAGCGGGAGCTGACCGACAGCCACGCGATGAGCTTCCACGACACTCCGCAACCGCTCGCCGACCTCATGGCCCGGCTCCTCCACACCGGCGATCCGTACCCCCCGACGGTCCTCGACCCGGCCTGCGGCAATGGCACCCTCCTTGAGGCGGCGGGCCGGCAGGGGGCGACCCACCTCCTCGGCCAGGACCGGGTCGACGTCCAAGCCCTGCGCAGCGCCGTCCATCTGAGGATCACCATGCCCGACCGGCGCACGGTGGTCAGAGTCGGAGACAGTCTCCGCGCCGACGCGTTCGCCGAACGGCACGCCGACGCGATCCTGTGCAACCTGCCCTTCGGCGACCGAGACTGGGGGCACGACGAGCTGGCCTACGACCGGCGCTGGACCTTCGGCCCACCGCCGCGCGGCGAGAGCGAGCTGGCCTGGGTGCAGCACGCGCTGGCCCATCTGACTCCCGGCGGCCACGCCGTACTGCTCCTGCCGCCCTCGACGGGCCTGCGCACCTCCGGGAAGGCGATCCGCACCGAGTTGCTCAAGGCCGGAGCACTGCGCGCCGTGATCGCCCTCCCCTCAGGGGTCGCCGTGCCGCTGCACGTCGGCCTCCACCTGTGGGTGCTACGCCGCCCCGGCCCGAACGCGTCCGCCGACCCGATCCTGATGATCGACCTGGCCGGTGAAACGGACCGCCGCGAGCACACCGACGGGGAGGCGTTCGCCGAGACGGTTCTCACCGCGTGGCGCTCCTACCTCCGCGACCCGGCGAAATTCGAATCCGCCTCCCCCTCGGTCCGCGCCGTGCCGGTGGTGGAGCTGTTCGGCGACAACGTCGACCTCACCCCGGTCCGGCACCTGCACCGCGCCAGACCCGACCCCGCCGCGGCCTCCCGCCAGGCACACTCCCTGCTGGAGCGGCTCTCCGAGAGCCTCGACACGTTCTCGGCCGCGGCGACCACCCCGGCCTGGGCCGATACAGCACCCGAGGCCGAGGCCCGGACATGGCGCACCGCCACCGTGAGCGACCTCGCCAAAGGCGACCTGCTCACCATCCTGCGCCCGGCGCGCGACACCTCTGACGACCCCCTCCCCGAAGAGCACCTCACCCGGCCCGTCCTCACCGGCCGGGACGTGGCGACCGGCGGTCGCGCCACCGGCACCGGGGACGACCGGGCGGCGACGCCGGTCGTCGTGGAGCCCGGAGACGTGCTGCTGCCCAAGGTCGCCTCCCGCGAGCGGGTCGTCTGCCGAGTGGCGGACGAGGACGACGCCGGGTGCCTGCTCGGCACGGGTGTCAGCGCGCTCCGCGTCGATCCGGCCCGCCTGGACCCCTGGTTCCTCGCCGGGTTCCTGATCTCCGAGGAGAACATGGCCGCCACCACGGGGCTGCGGCAGGAACTCCTTCTCGACCCCCGGCGGCTCAAGGTGCCGCTGCTGCCGCTGGAGGAACAGCGCCGGTACGGCAAGGCCTTCCGCGATCTCCACCGCCTGGAACAGGCCGCCCGCCGCGCGCGAGACCTCGTCGCCGAGACCACCCGGGCCGTCTCCGCCGCCCTGACCGAAGGCGCTCTCGCGCCGCCGGCCCCCTGACGTCACACCCGACGCCGCCGGGAGCGCCCGTTTTCTCCCCCGCGTCGGTCCAACCTGAAAACATTGTGCTCCCGCCGGTCATGAGAGAAGGACCCACCGTTGGATCTCGGCCAACACTCCCATCTGTCCAACCACGCCTGGGCCGTCGCCGACCTGCTGCGCGGCGACTTCAAACGGCACGAGTACGGCAAGGTCATCCTGCCGTTCACCGTCCTGCGCCGTCTCGAATGCGTCCTGGCGCCGACCCGCGACAAGGTCGCCGACGCCTACGAGGGCGGGGAGAGGCGAGAGTTCTTCCTGCGCCGGGCCGCCGGGCACGGTTTCTACAACACCAGCCGCTACACCCTGAAGAAGATCGCCGACGACCCGCAGCACGCCGCCGCCAACCTGGCCAAGTACGTGGCGACCTTCTCCGAGAACGCCCGTGAGGTGCTGGAGAAGTACGACTTCGCCCAGCAGGTCAAGAAACTCGACGAGGCGAAGCTGGTCTACCAGGTCGTCGGTAAGTTCGCCGACCTCGACCTGCGCCCCGCGACGGTCCCCAACCAGCAGATGGGCTACGTCTTCGAGGACCTGATCCGGCGTTTCGCCGAGGCGTCCAACGAGACCGCCGGTGAGCACTTCACCCCGCGCGAGGTCATCGAGCTGATGGTGAACCTCCTCATCGCCCCCGACGCCGACCTGCTGCGCGAGAGCGGCGTCGTCCGCACCGTCCTCGACCCGGCCTGTGGCACCGGCGGCATGCTCAGCGCCGCCGAGGAGCACATCACCGCCTTCAACCCCGGCGCCACCGTCAAGGCGTTCGGGCAGGAGCTCAACCCCGAGTCGTGGGCGATCTGCCGCTCCGACCTCATGATCAAGGGCCAGGACCCGGACAACATCGCCTTCGGCAACTCCTTCACCGACGACGGTCATCTGCGCGAGAGGTTCGACTACCTGCTGGCCAACCCGCCGTTCGGCGTCGAGTGGAAGAAGATCAAGAACCAGGTCGAGGCCGAGCACAAGACCGACCCCGACGGCAAGTTCCGGGCCGGCCTGCCGCGCATCAACGACGGCTCGTTCCTCTTCCTCCAGCACATGATCTCGAAGATGAAGGCGCCCGCCGTGGGCGGCAGCCGCATCGCGATCGTCTTCAACGGCTCCCCGCTCTTCACCGGCGCGGCCGGCTCGGGCGAGTCGGAGATCCGCCGCTGGATCCTGGAGAACGACTGGCTGGAGGCGATCGTCGCCCTGCCCGACCAGCTCTTCTACAACACCGGCATCTCCACCTATTTCTGGATCCTCAGCAACCGCAAGAGCGCCGACCGCCGCGGCAAAGTCGTCCTGCTGGACGCCCGGGACTACTGGCAGAAGATGCGCAAGTCCCTCGGCGACAAGCGCAAGGAGATCGGCGCGGAGCAGATCAGGGAGATCACCCGCCTGTATGGCGAGGCCCTCACCGTGGCCACCGACCCCGACCACCCGCTGCACGGCAAGGTCAAGGTCTTCCGCAACGAGGACTTCGGCTACCGCCGCATCACGGTCGAACGCCCCCTCAAGCTCCGGTTCGAGCTCACCGAGAGAGCCCTCGACAAGTTCAACATCCTCGCCCAGGTTCATGACCTCGTCCACGCCCACAGCCTCACCGAGGCGATCCGCCCCCTGACGGGCTCTGCCTGGACGAAAAAGACAGATGCGTTCTCCGCGCTCCACGAGGCCGTCGCCGGTGCCGGGCTGAAGTGGCCGTCGAAGGCACCGTTCCTCAAATCCCTGCGCGACATTCTCGGCATCCGTGACCCGCAGGGCGAGGTGCAGCACGGGAAGAAGGGCGAGATCGAGCCCGACCCCGAGCTGCGCGACTATGAGAACGTTCCGCTGGACGAGGATGTCGAGGAGTACCTCAAGCGGGAGGTCCTCCCGCACGTTCCCGACGCCTGGATCGACCACGACAAGACGAAGATCGGCTACGAGATCCCCCTCACCCGCCACTTCTACGTCTACACGCCCCCGCGTCCTCTGGCCGAGATCGACGCCGAACTAAAGGCCCTTGAGTCCGAGATCCAGACCCTCCTCAGCGAAGTGACCGAATGACGACCATGCGCCTACGCCATCTCGCTGATGTCAACCCGGCGACCAAGGCCTTCGATGAACTGAAAGATGAGGAGAAGCTCACCTTTCTACCAATGGAGGCAGTGTGGCCTGGAGAGCGGCTGGACCTGAGCCGTCGTCGAGCCAAAGCGACAGTGGCTACGGGGTACACCCGCTTTCAAGACGGTGACGTGCTCGTTCCTAAGATCACACCTACCTTCGAGGCGGGGCGGGCCGTTCTTGTCTCCGGACTTCTTGGAGGTGTCGGAGCGGGGACAACCGAGCTCCACGTGCTCCGCCCCGGGCCGCGGATCGAGCCACGGTTTCTTTTCTATGTTGTCAACACTCACAGCTTCCTCAAGCTCGGAGAAGCCGAGATGTATGGGGTCGCGGGACAGCAGCGCGTTCCCGACACGTTTTTGCGTGACTTTGCTATCAAACTTCCAGTCTTGGAAGAACAACGGCGGATCGCGGACTTCCTCGACGCCGAGATCGCCCGCATCGACCGCCTCACAACCCTTCAGATCATGGTTCTGGAGAAGCTGGACGAGCGAGAAACCGCCATGCTGGATCTTGCCATCGACGAGTTGATCGGCCGTGCGGGGACCCGTCCACTTCGACGTCACATATGGTCTGTGGACCAGGGGACCAGCCCGCAATGCGACGCCATCCCGGCCGAAGAGGACGAATGGGGAGTTCTCAAGGTCAGTTGCCTCCGTCCCGGAGAATTCTTCGCGCAGGAGAACAAACGCCTTCCTGATGAAACCGCACCTGACGTCAGCAGCGAGGTATGCGAAGGTGACCTGCTCATCACCCGAGCCAACACCCCTCAACTTGTGGGCTCAACAGCCGTAGTCGGCCAGGTCCGCTCAAAACTCTTACTGTCGGACAAAATCTTCCGGGTGCGCTTGGAGAAAACCATGCTGCCCGATTTTGTCGCGACAGTCGCTCGCGGAAGCCGCATCCGGGCAATGTGTTCTGCCAGCTCGAACGGCGCTTCCCAGTCGATGGCGAACATTCGCTTTGAAGAAGTCAAGGCATGGCCAATGCCTGCTGTCGCCCTTTCTGAGCAAGTGAAGTTCGTAAATCGGATCCGCGAAAGCCGTGCTTCCGTTGAACGCCTCCGGCCCCTGGTCAAACAGCAGCTCAAGCTTCTTGCCGAGCGACGCCAGGCGCTGATCACGGCGACGGTGACCGGGCAGTTCGACGTTTCCTCGGCGAGCGGGCGTGGGGTAGAAGCGTGATGGGGGCGAACCACAGGGAGGAGGCGTTTCGCGCGGCGATCCTCGCGGAGATGCGCGAGCGCGGCTGGGAGGTCGGGCAGCCGTCGGACTATCGGGCCGACCTCGGGCTGGCCACCGGTGAGCTGTTCACGTTCATCGGGGCGACACAGGCCGACGCCTGGCACGAGCTTCTGGCGCTCTACGGCAACGACGCGGACGCCGCCCAGCAGGGGTTCGTGAGGCGGCTGGACCAGGCGATCGCCGTCGACGGAGTGCTTGAGGTGCTGCGCAACGGCGTGAAGGATCGCGGGGTCCGGATCCGGCTGGCGTACTTCAGGCCGAACCTGGTCGAATCCGAGGACGTGCTGGCCAACTACCGGCAGAACCGCCTGACGGTCATCCGGGAGGTCTCCTACGCCACCAAGAAGGCCGACCAGGGGCACCGGCTGGACCTGGTGCTATTCGTCAACGGCATCCCGGTGGCCACGGCCGAGCTGAAGAACCCTCTGACCGGTCAGGGCGTGGAGCAGGCCAAGGGGCAGTACCGGGACCAGCGCGACCCCACCGAGCTGATCTTCACGCGGCGGGTGGTGGCGAACTTCGCGGTCGACCCCGACATGGTCTTCGTGGCGACGAGGCTACGCGGTACGAACACGCCGTTCCTGCCGTTCAACACCGGCTCCGAGGGGCCCGGTCAGTCCGGCGGCGCGGGAAACCCCGTGCCGGTCGAGCCCGGGAAGTACCCGACCTCATACCTGTGGGAGCGGGTGTGGGAGCGCGACAACTGGCTGGATCTGCTGGAACGTTTCGTGCACCTGCACAAGGAGAAAAGGGGTGCCGGCAGCTCGATCATCTTTCCGCGCTTCCACCAGTGGGACGCGGTGAAGAAGCTGACCGCGCACGCCGTAAGGCACGGGGCCGGACAGAACTATCTGATCATGCATTCGGCCGGGTCGGGCAAGTCGAACACGATCGCGTGGTTCGCGCACCGGCTGAGCGCGCTGCACACGGCCACCGACCCCCGCGATCTCGACCCGGAGGCGGTCGCCCGGGGGCTCAAGCCCGGAGTGCCGGTCTTCGACAAGACCGTCATCATCACCGACCGGCGGAATCTGGACGCCCAGCTCCGTGAGACGGTGGGGAGCTTCGAGCAGACCGCCGGCCTCGTCGTGAAGATCGACGAGAAGCGGGGGGCGAAGTCCGCACAGCTGGCCGCCGCGCTGTCCAGCGAGACCGGGAAGATCATCACGGTGACCCTGGCCACTTTCCCGGTGCTGGTGGAGTACCTCAAGGAGAACCCGACCGAGATCAAGGGGCGGACGTTCGCCATCGTCGTGGACGAGGCGCACTCCTCCCAGTCGGGTGAGGCCGCCAAGGCGGTGCGGTCCGCGCTGCGTGATCTGGGCCTGGACGCCGAGGACGAGGAGACCGGCGCGACCCAGGTCGCCGCGGACTCCGTCCAGGCGAAGCTGGAGCGCAGCGCGGCCGACCGGGGCAGGGCGGCGAACATCTCCTACTTCGCGTTCACCGCGACGCCCAAGGCCAAGACCCTGGAGCTTTTCGGCACCCCCGTCACGGTCAACGGCGAGATGAAGTACCAGCCCTTCCACACGTACGCGATGCGGCAGGCGATCGAGGAGGGGTTCATCCTCGACCCGCTCCGCACCTACGTCACCTACGACACGTACTGGAAACTCGTCAACAACAACCCCGACGACCGGGAGGTCGAGAAGTCCAAGGCCAGCCCGCTGCTGGCCGGCTACGCCCTCACCCATGACGCGACCGTCGCCCAGCAGGCCGTCATCATCGTCGAGCACTTCCTCGCGCACACGCGCCGCCGGATGGGCGGACGCGCCAAGGCGATGGTGGTCACCGCCTCCCGGCTGAGCGCGGTGCTGATGGCACGCGCCGTCAAGGAGGAATTGGAAATCCGGAAGGTCGACGTCGGGGTGCTGGTGGCGTTCTCCGGAAGCCTCGACCACGGCGACGAGAAGGACATCACCGAGGTCAAGGAGAACGGCGGTCTGTCCGAGGACGCCCTGCCCAAGGCGTTCGCCTACGCGCGGGCCGACGACAAGGTGGTGAAGGCCGGAGGCAGGGGGCGCCCGGAGTACCGGATCCTCGTCGTCGCGGAGAAGTACCAGACGGGCTTCGACGAGCCGCTGCTGACGACGATGTACGTGAACAAGAAGCTGTCGGGCATCGCCGCCGTACAGACCCTGTCCCGGCTGAACCGGACCGCCGAGCGCAAGTCGCAGACGGATCTGGCCGTCATCGACTTCGTCAACGACGCGGAGCAGATCAAGAAGTCGTTCCGGCCGTACTTCGAAGAGGCCATGACGCTGCCGTCCGACCCGAACCTGCTCTACAACGCCCAGAGCAAGGTCATGTCGGCCGAGCTGCTGTACCGGCAGGAGATGCTCGCCTTCGCCGCGGCGCTGTTCGAGGCGGACGAGGCGAACCTCTCCCACGAGAGGCTGCACGCGGAGCTGTACCGGCTCCTGACCCCGGCGGTCGACCGGTTCCGGGATCTTCTTGAGGGCGACGACGAGCACGACCGCGCCCACGCCGAGACCTTCCGGAGCGACCTGGACGGATATATCAGCAAATACGGGTTCCTCTCGCAGATCATCCCCTACCGAGACACCGACCTGGAGCTGCTCTACGTCTACGGCCGCCACCTGCTCGCCCGGCTGCCCCACGGGACCAGGGGCGACGTGGATCTCGGCGAGGTCGACCTCACCCATGTGCGGACCGAGCAGACCGGGATCCACGACCTCGCTCTGCGACCGGAGGGGGCCGCCGACCTGAAGGGGTTCGGCGACGGATCCGGCCGGGCCGACGAGAAGAAGTCACTGCTGTCGGAGCTGATCGAAAGGTTCAACCAGAGGTTCGGCACCGCCTTCACCGAACAGGACCTCATCGTCCCGTTCAACGAGGCCGTCGCCGACCCGAAGGTGCGCCAGGCCGCCGTCGCCAACGTCGACCCCGAGAACTTCGGCCACGTCTTCAACGACGTCTTCGAGGAGAAGGTCGCCGATCATGTCGACACCCTGCGCACCCTGGGCGACAAGTTCTTCGACAGGGACCCGGCCTTCCGCGACGCCCTCACCAAGACCGCGCGCCGGGCGGCCTGGCGCCTGATCCGGGAGCAGGAGGGGCTCGACGACGTGGCCTGACCCGGCCCCTGCGGCCTATGGTCACTGGACAGCCGGATTCGCCGCAAACACACTGTAACCACAAGTGCACAGCGAGACTCGCGGAGACAAAGTGCCGATTGAGCCCGTCGCCGGTCGCTACGAGCTGACCGAGGAGATCGACAGCGGGGGGATGGGAATGGTCTGGCGCGGCTACGACGCCGTGCTCGACCGCGAGGTCGCCGTCAAGGTGATCAATCCGGACGTCGTCACGTCCGTCCAGGACGCCAGGAATCTCGCGGATCGCTTCCGCCGTGAGGCTCGCATCACCGCCCGAATCCACCACCACGGGGTTCCGCAGGTCTACGACGCGGTGCTCACCGAGCCCTACGACCGGCTGTACCTCGTCATGGAGTACATCCGCGGAACCAGCCTGCGCGCCTACGTCCGGCCCGACGCCTCGCTCCCGATCTCATGGGCGGCGGCGGTGGCCGCGCAGATCGCGACCGTTCTCTCCCACGCCCACGCGATCCCGGTCGTGCATCGCGACCTCAAACCCGACAACGTGCTCGTCACCGCCGACGGCACGGTCAAGGTGCTCGATTTCGGCATCGCCGCGATCCTGCGGCCGGACGTTCCCCGGCTGACCCGGTTCGGCGTCCCCGTCGGAACCGACCCGTACATGTCGCCCGAGCAGACCCGCGCGAGCCAGGTCACGCCGCAGAGCGACCTCTACGCGCTGGGATGTCTGCTCCACGAGCTGCTCTCCGGCCGGCGGGTGTTCGACGGCCCCACCCAGGAGCTTTTCCAGGAACAGCATCGGCACGCCCGGCCGCGACCGCTTCGCGCGCTACGCCCCGACGTCCCGGAGGACCTGGAGAAGCTGGTGCTCGAACTCCTGGCCAAGAAGCCGGAGCAGCGCCCGGTCGACGCCTACGCCGTCTACACCCGCCTCCTGCCGTTCCTGCCACCCCCCGGTTCGGCCGCGCCCCGGGGCGGGCCGGAACTGGCCGGCCACCCGGACCCGACCCGGATGTATCGGCGGCCGAACGCGCCCCGCCCGCCCGACGCCCCCGCCGACGCGCCCAGCTTCACACCCGCCCCGGGCTCCCGAGTCACCGTCGGCACCCGGCTGAGGGAGGCCATCGCCGAGGTCGGGCGGCGGGTCGACGCCCTCCTGGAGGAAGAGCGCTACATCCAGGCGGCCGACGTCCTCGAAGAACTGGTCGACGCGACATCGACGACACTCGGCGCGACGCATCCACGCATTCTGGCCTTACGGATGAGGCGGGCGGCCATCCTCTTCGTCGGGGGCGACTATCGCCGCTCCCTGACGGAGTTCGACGACCTGACGCGCCTCTACGAAGGCATCGAGGGGGCGGCGGGGACCAACGTGATCGGCTGCCGTCGCCAGGCGGCCGACTGCCGCGCCCAGCTCGGCAACGCCACGATCGCGCTCCGCCAGTACCGCGACGTGCTTGACGTGGTCCGCGCCACGGAGAGCGACACCTCCGAGACCGCGCGAGAGATCCGCAAGAGCATCGGCGCCCTTCTGGGCGCCGAAGGCGAGGTCCAGCAGGCACGGGAGGTCCTCACCACACTGCGGGAGGACCTCTGTCTCCTCCTCGGCCCCGGCCACCCCGAGACCCAGGAGGTCGCGGAAATGCTCCACCACCTGCACGAACCCTGACCGCACTTCATCTCCGGGGACTCCCCGGCAGCGGACACAATGTCATTGACGGCTACTTCGTCCCCTTCATGTTGATCTGAGCGAATCGAAGGATTACGGAGTGACCGTCTCTTGTCACATGGATCTCACCCGCATCAGGCCGAAGGCTTGATCACCCGCACACCATCTCCCTGAACGTGACCAGATTGAATTCTCCCCTCCCCGTCACCGACCGCGAGGCTACGATTACGGCGACCGCTCCACGCCGGAAGCCCAACGAGGAAAGGCGGGATATGGGAGACCACGAGGGAAAACCGAAACCGCCGGCAGGACCTTTCGAAATCCCTGAAGCGGACGAGTACCAGTCCGACGGCCGTCCGCCTCCGGGGCAACACGAGAAGCCGAGCCCGAAGAAATGACCGATGGTGAGCCGGAACGCCAAAGGTTGCGTGACTTCCTGTTGAAGTCCGGCGTGATGACGTCGGACTGGACAGGAGCTTACGACGCGGTTCCCCGGGAGCTGTTCCTGCCCGAGGTGATGTGGCCCTCCGTCGACGGCCGGCACATCACCGTTTCCAAGGCAGACGATCCCCAGGAGTGGCATCACTGGGCTGCCCGGGATGTTCCCATCACGACGCAGTGGGACGACGGCCACCACACGGGGACCGCGCCGGGGAGACGGCCGACCAGCTCCAGCTCGATGCCCAGCGCGGTGTTCGACATGTTCGCCGATCTGTCGGTGGCCGACGGAATGAAGGCGCTGGAGATCGGGACCGGCACCGGGTGGTGCGCCGCACTGCTGTCGGCCCGCCTCGGCGAGCGCAACGTCGTCTCCATCGAGATCGACGAGACGGTGGCCGACCAGGCGCGAAAGGCGCTGCACGGCGCCGGCCGGCACCCGGAGGTCGTCACCGGCGATGGGCTGCTCGGCCGGCCGGAGCGAGCGCCGTACGACCGGATCCTCGTGACGGCCGCCGTCCGTGACATTCCCCGGGCCTGGATCGACCAGGCCCGACCCGGGGCCGTCATCGTGCTGCCGTGGGGCACCCGTTACACCAGCCAGGACGCGATCGTGCGTCTGGTCGTGGCCGGCGACGGCACAGCTAGCGGACGTTTCACCGGGCCCGCCCGATTCATGAGGCTGCGTCCCCAGCGCCTGAAGATGCCCACGCACACCGACTACATCCCCTCTGGGGACTGGCCCGCCGACACCCGGGAATCGACGACAGCACTGACCTCCTCGCAGATCCTTCCGAACGAGGCCGGCATCTCCTACTCTCCTGTGGATTTCGTGATCGGCCTGCTGGTACCCGACTGTGTGCACGTCGCCGGACGGGCTCCGGACGGCACGCCGGGCATATGGCTCTACGGGCTGACCGACCGTTCATGGGCGGCTGTGTTCTTCTACGCCGACAACACCCACTGGCCCTCCCCGGTCCACCAGGGCGGTCCACGCGGTCTCTGGGACGAGGTCGAGGCCGCCCACCGCTGGTGGGTCGAGCACGGCCGACCGGGACATGAGGAGTTCGGACTGACCGTCACCGCAGACGGCCACCAGCAGGTGTGGCTGGGCGAACCGCTCCCGCTCGTGCCGGTGCGCCGCGGGTAACCGCGTGTCCATGGCCATGCAAAAGCGGGTACCCCAGCCGTACTTATCGATCTCTGAGGCGTCACCGCTGGTAGTGGGATCGTTGGGCGCGTGCCACATCACGCTGTGACCAGGCGGCCGACTGCCGCGGCCGGCTCGGCAACGCCACGATCGCGCTCCGCCAGTACCGCGACGTGCTCGACGTGCTCCGCGCCACGGAGAGCGACACCTCCGAGACCGCGCGAGAGATCCGTAAAAGCATCGGCGCCCTTCTGGACGCCGAAGGCGAGGTCCAGCAGGCACGGGAGGTCCTCAGCACACTGCGGGAGGACCTCTGTCTCCTCCTCGGCCCCGGCCACCCCGAAACCCGGGAGGTCGCGGAAATGCTCCACCGCCTGGACGAACCCTGACCGCACTCCGCCCCCGTCCCCGTCGCGGTCCAGCCTCCGCCATTGGCATGAGGCTCGACCTCCTGACATGACGGCAGAAAAATGCAAGCCTTGGCCCGTTCGGCACAGTTGTTGCTGTGTTGCCACCGTTGAGGCGGGTGCGCGGAACTCGGCCCCGGTCGGGTCCGAGGAGTCGATCGTCGGTCTCTCTTCACCAATTCTCTGAATCTAGGCCGCTTCGGCACCGTGCCCGGCGGCGATCGCGTCGATGTGGCGTGCGAGCTCGAAATCCTTGGCCGTGAGGCGGTTCCCCGCGTCGTGAGTGGTGATCACGAAACGGATCCGCTGCCAGGTGATGTGAATGTCAGGGTGATGGCCGACCTCCCGGGCCTTGGCCGCGACGTACACCGCCAGATGCACGCACTCGTGATACGTGTTCTGGAAAGTACGGAAAATGCTGTGGCCTTCACGCTCCCAGCCCGGCAGTTCGCCGAGACGGACGCTGATCTCCTCTTCGGACAACGGCTCAGGAAGCATCAGGACCTCCACATCGATGAGTCAGTTGAACCGGGAGACGATCTCGGCCAGTTCCCGGCCGGAGGCGGTGTCCGCCCAAGCCGTCGCCTGTCGTGGAATGGCCTTGAGTTCCCGACGGAGTCTTACCGAACCGGTGCCGTCAACGACGGAGGCGGTGGTCGACACGATGTGGACGACTCGTTCCGGTTCGGGAATCGCGGCAAGAGCACTCGCCTGACGTGCCCAGAACACACCGTTGTCCCGTCGTGCCGACTCCGGTGCCGTACCGAGGACCCGATCCCACAGTGCGATCGCCTCTCGGTGAGCACCCAGCCGAAGGTAGGCGGTCGCTCGCTGAACATCGATATACCCGGGGGTACGGCGGCAGGCGTTGCCCCACGAATACTCGTCGTCAACAAGATCCACCAGATCAGCGGCCTGGTCCAGGAGCCGGTCCACCAGGTCCTTGTCCTTCACCGGCAACATGGAGTGGCCGTGTGCTTGATGGACCAGCGCAAGAATCCGTACCTTCGGGCACAACTTGCTCTCGTCCGCCAAGGCGGCCTCGGCGTAGTCCACTACGGTGCGCCCGTCTTCCAGGTCGACCGCAAGCATCGCCTTGTTGGTGAGGGCGTAGCTGATGAGCTGCGGGTTTTGAGAGCGGTGAGCCATCTCCAGGGCAACGGTTCGCCAGATCCCGGCGCGGTCGATGTCTCCAACGTCTTGGTACAGCCAGCCAAGCAGTGCGCCGTAGGCGACACCGGCGCCCAGTAAGCCACGACGCACAGGGGCATCGGCCGCTTGGACAAGTTTCCTGATGAGCTGTGCCTGGGTCGCGACAGTTGGAATGAGGTGACGAGGGCCGAGCCACATGTCGGCTTTGTAATGACCGGGAAGCTGCTCAAGGAAGTACATGACGAGCTCCGGGGCTACAGGACCACAGTAAGGCGGATAGGGCGTGAGATCGATGCTACCGATGCCCACGTCCAGGATGTCACGGCGCTGCGCTTCCGTCAGACCGAAAAGGTCAGACTCCTTCAGACCGAACACTCTGCAATACAGCAGGCGGTAAGGATCTTTGGGCTGATGTTCACCGGCTTCCCACTTCTTGACACTCCGGACGATACTCTCGCGACCGGGGAGGCGACTCCGTGTCTCCTCGTTAGCGGCTTCGACAAGCTCGCGCGCCAAATCACGCTGTGACCAGTCACGGTCACGCCGTTCGGCTCGTAGTCGTGCAGCCCATGGGGGAACGTCGCCAGGCATCGCCATGCACCTCTTTGTTGGGGATGGGGAATCGCGCCTTCCTTTAGTTTCCCCTACTGCCACCTGTCCGTAAGCGGTTTTAACACGCTGTGATGGCTACATCTTCACAACCCCAAAAACGACGGACCCGTCCGGCGCTTGCGACGTCCGGACGGGTCTTGATCAGGAAGGCACTCCTGACCCATGACCAACCTTAGTGCTCCGGCCCTGTCCCGGAACACGCTGATTCGGGACGGCTGCGGCTGTTTCGCCGGTGCCGTGCCCCTGCCCATGGGGTGCGCCCGGTGCGGGCACGCACCCTACGCGCACGGCTGCCCCGACCTCCCCGCCGATCACGAATACGCCCAGCCGGACGGTGCGCTGATGAACACCCGGCTGGAGGCCCGCCGCTGCGGCGGCCCCGTCCGCCTGCCCCGCTTCGGGCCGCCCGCCGAGGTGGCGCCCGGCGAGGTGATCCCGCTGGTCCCCGCCCAGCGCCGCCCCGAACCCGCCACCGCGCCGGTTGTCCCGGAGCAGGCCCCGCCCGCCGTACGGCCCGCCCGGCCGCCGCTGCCTCAGCGAAAGCCCCGGCCGGTCGCGCGTCCGAGGGTTCGGCCGGCCGCCAATCGGCCCCCTCGGCGTCAGGGCACCCGGCCGGCCGCCGGAAGACCGTTCCGGCGCGGCCCCACCCGGCCGCCCACGCCGCACGGCCCACCTCCGGCGGCTCATCCGCCCGGTGTGCCCGAGGCCGCGCCCGTCCCCGGAACCGTCCCGCCGACGCTTCGGGCGGCTGTGCCGTACGGCAGGCCCGGCGACTCTCCCCCCACCCCATCAATCGGACCCGCCCGGCGCTCACAACACCGGAACGGGTCCCCGACCGGACAACGGAGGTCCGATTCGTGAACAGCAATGGTGGTTCCCCCACCCCCGAGAGCATGATCCCCGGGTGGCGGGTCATTCTCAGCGACGCCGGCCGCCTCTGGGCCAGCCGCGAAACGCCGTTCCCGCGCGAGACGGAGTGGCACGCCCCGCCCTACCGCACCGTCGACGCCGACACCCTCGACGAGCTGCGGGCCGAGGTCGAACGGCAGGAGCAGGCGGCCCGCGACCTGAAGACCACCCGCGACTCGGAGGCCACCGGAAACCTGGAGGCGGCCGGGAACCTGGAGGCCACCCACGGCCAGGGCGCCGAGCGGTCCGGCACGGCCGGACGGACGGCCACCCCCGACGCCCAGCAGACCCCACCCCGGGCGGCGTCCGGGCAGGCGGGCCAATGATCGGGCAGCCCCGCGCCCCCGGCCGGCACCGGGCCGGGCAGCCTCACTCCCTGGTGCACCGGCGCCTCTGGGACGGCCCGGCCCGCGACCAGGCCGAAGCATTGGAACGTTCCCGCCCGGGGTGGGTGGTCTGGTACGGCCCCGGCAGCCGCCGTTTCTACGCCGCCGCGGCCTGGCCCGCCCCCGAATCGATCATGGTCGAGGCCGCCACCGCCGACGACCTCCACGACCGGATGAACGAGACCGAGACCGCCCTCCTCCTCCGGGCCGCCACTTCCACCTCCAGCACGGCGGGCACCCCCGGGCAGCCCCGGCGCCCCCGCCCCTCCGGCACCCGCCGCCGCACCGTACGACACGCCCGCAGCCTGCCCTACCCCCCGGAAGGCAGCGCCGCATGACCCCCCGCCCACCCACCCCTTGAAAAAGCCGGTACGGCCAGGCCCGGGAAGCCCCCCGCCTGCGCCCAGCCGGACCCCCTGACCTCCGGCGCGGAAAGCCCTTCTCCTTCCCAGAAGGACCCCCGCCGGACCTCGGCGACCGCGCCCACCCAAGGGACCCCCGCGAGGGACGGGTGAACCAGGCAGGTCGCCCCCGGGTGTCCCCGCCGACCTTCCCCAACCCGGCGGGGACACCCCCTTTCGACCACCCTCGTACACCGGCAGGAGACCCATGAGAGGCATCAAGATCACCACTGCCAACGGCACCGTCATCCTCACCCCGCACATCGAACCCCTGCTCACCTCGCCACACTGATCCCCGGCCACTGGAGCATCGAGGCCCCGCACCACATCCGCGCAGACGCCTCCCGCGTCCGGACCGGCGCCGCGCCCCGGATCATGCCGAGCCTGCACAACCTGGCCATCGGTCTGGCCCGCCTGATCGGCTGGACCAACATCGCCGCTGCGACCGACCACTACCGCAGCCACCTTGCCGACGGACTTCAGCTGCTCGGTCTCACAACATGAGAACGCTCCGGCCCTGAGCGGCGACAGGGGTGACGGCCGCGCCGACTACATCCGTTAACTGGATTCACTGAGAAACTCCGCCACTACTTCACTTATCTCGGTTTCATTGGCCTCAACCTGAAACTCGTTCCCTTCCGGATCTGCAAGTAGAACACAGCGGAGGTTGGGGCCGGTAGAGTACTCTTCTATGACCTTTGCCCCGATCTGTATAAGTCGTGCAATCTCGGTCGAGACACTCTCGACGACGGGGCTAATTGAGAGAAGTAGTGCGCTGCGAGCGTTCGAGTCTCTGGACTGATCGATTTTTCTAAAGAAAAGTCGCTCGGGCTGACTTCCAGGGGTAAGCTCAATCCAGCAGCCGTTCGGTCCTCCACTGATGGGACGCTCCAGGACTCCTGCCCAAAACTGTGCCAGCTTGTATGGATGGTGCGAGTTTATAAAAATATGTCGGATAACTGCCATCTGTGCGCCTCCCAGACAGGAACGCCGGTGTGTCATTCAATACTATGAATGACACACCGACGGTGTCACTGGTTCAGACTAAAGATCGCACCAGTATGCCTTCGAGTTGCTGCCCTGGTGGCTGACCGCCGTCTGGCCGTTGTGAGTGGTGGTCACCCAAGTGCGGGACATCCACCAGTGCTGCTTGTGCGGGTCGTAAGTACAGGTCCACTGGGATGTTGAACGCGTGGCGCTCCCCGGACTGCAGGACCACTTCACCTTCCCATAGTTGATCTCCTTCCAGACACCGCCTTCCCAGAGAAGGAGATCGTTCTGGACTCGACAACCGCCGTTGGGGACAGGGGTGCAGCCAGGGCTGACCATTTCGCCCTGTCCGTAGATAGTCCTGGAGGCAGCGGTGAGCGTAAACGGTGCGCAGCGTCGAAGAAGCAGACTCCGGCGGCTGAGACGTCACTCGGACTCTTGGCTCCAGGCGGAGGCGGAGGCGGGCTCTGCTCGGTTCCCGGTGCGACCTCGATACTGGGCGGGGAAAGGTTCGGGTCTTCATTGCTTGCCATCGCCGGAGATGCCGCTCCAACGAACAGAAGAGCGGTCACGCTGAGTTCGTTCCTGTACTTCATGCAGCAGGACTCCTTTCGCATCACACGATGTGGTCGCAGGCGGAGGCTTTCCAAAGTTTCCCGCCCACGATCATCCTTGCTGGGATCGCATCCGCAAACAAGTCTTGATTTTTATTTCACGTCCGCTTTAATTATCCAATTAACAGATCAACGTGACCGACCGTGTGGCTCGAATGACAACCTGCAAGCTCAAACCGCTTTTGTTTATCTTTAATCTGTGGCGCTGATTGATTGTGAGAGTGTCGGCTTCTGTGGTGTTTCCACGTCATGCGGTGCGCGCACGGGTTGAGGTGCCCGTCGAACCGAACCGAGACCCTCCCCAGTCGAGCTCGGCCGGGGCAGTTGACGTGACCCTGCCGGGGGCCGGAGCGGCGGTGGGTGAGATGTGCCTGATCCGTCCGCCCGCTGTCCCGTCCGGCCCTGACGCCCGGGGCCGTTCCCGCTCTACGGTGGCGGGGTGAGTGAACGTGACGCGGGAAACGCGGCGGGGACGGGACGGGTCGTGGTCCTGGTCCTGCCGCGGGTGAACCTGCTCGATCTGGGCGGTCCGGTCCAGGTCTTCGACGCCGCGGCCCACCTCGGCGGCGGCTACCGGCTGGAGTTCGCGTCGGACGCGCCGGAGACGACGTCGGCGCAGGGGCTGCGGCTCGCCGGGCTCGCCCCCCTGTCGCGGACGACCGCCGGGCCGGGCGACCTGGTCCTGGTGCCCGGTCCCCGCCTGACGACCGGATCCGACCGTACGGCCGCGCCGGAACCGCTGGTGCCGGAGCCGCTGGTGCCGGACGCCGCGGTGCGGTGGCTGCGCGAGGTGTACGCGGCCGGGGCGCGGGTCGCGTCGGTGTGCACCGGCGCCGCCGCGCTCGGTGAGGCGGGGCTGCTGGACGGCCGGGCGTGCACCACCCACTGGGCGCTCACCGCCGCCCTGCGGCACCGCTATCCGGCCGCCCGGGTGCGCGAGGCCGCGCTTTTCGTGCACGACGGGCGCGTCAGCACCAGCGCGGGCATCTCGGCGGGCATCGACCTCGCGCTGTCCATCGTCGAACGCGACCACGGCCCGGCCCTGGCCGCCTCCGTCGCGCGTGAACTGGTGGTGTACCTGCGCCGGGACGCCACGAGCCCGCAGATCAGCCCGTTTCTGCGCCACCGGGCGCACCTGAGGCCGGCCGTCCACCGGGTGCAGGACCACATCGCCCAGCACCTCGACGCCTCCCACACCCTGGCGGACCTGGCCGCCGTCGTCCACATGTCGCCACGCGGGCTCAGCCGGGCGTTCACCTCGGCCACCGGGATCACTCCGCTGGAGTACCGGCAGCAGCTACGGCTGGAGCGGGCGCGGACGCTGCTGGCCGAGACCGACCTGACCGTGGAGGCCGTGGCCACGCGCTGCGGTTTCCGTGACGCCCGGCAGCTCAGGCGGCTGTTCGCGGACCGCCGGGGCGCCTCCCCGGCCGCCTCCCGCCGATAGCCCCGGCCCCCTCCCGCCGCCGGCCCACCACCTTCCCGCCACCACCTCTCACCGCGCGTGCCGTACCGGGCTCAGCCATGCTCCCGTCCGGCGCGCGGGAAACGGAGCCTCTCATGCCACGACTGCTTCGCCGTACCCTCCGGGTGCTGCTGGGCGGCCTCCTCTCGCTCGTCGTCTTCGCCGCGATCGCGGTCGCCGGGGTGTCGGCCTCGATGGGAGAGAGTTACGTGTCCAAGGCGGGGGCGCCATGGCGGTGGCCCGCGCCCCGGGCGGTGCCCGAGGGCCGGATCGGGGTCGCGGTCGTCGTCGGCGAGGAGGGGTCGGTGAGCGCCGACGTGCTGGTGCCGTACGAGGTCTTCGCCCGCTCCGAGCGGTTCTTCGTCTACACCGTCGCCGAGCGGCGGCAGGCGTCACCCCTGTCCGGCGGCGCGCGGCTGCTGCCCGAGCACACCCTGTCCGAGGTGGGGACGGCGGCTCTGCCCGAGCCGGACGTGGTGGTCGTCCCCGCGGTCGTCCAGCCGACCGGTGTCGCGGAGGCGCCGCTGCGGGAGTGGATCGCACGGCGGGCCGCCCGCGGAGCGCGGGTGCTCGGGGTGTGCGCGGGCTCGGAGCTGCTCGCCGCCGCCGGCCTGCTGAACGGACGCGAGGCCACCTCCTTCTGGTCGAACATCGACCGGCTGAGCCGCGACTACCCGCGGGTGCGGTGGCAGCGGGGCCGGCGGTACGTCCAGGACGGAGGCGTCACCACGACCGCCGGGATCACCTCGGGTACGGTCGGCGCCCTCCGGCTGGTGGAGGAGCTGGCGGGCCGGGCGGAGGCCGAGCGCGTCGGCGCGGACCTCGCCTATCCCGGATGGAGGCTGGACGGGCCCACGGAGATCCCGGTCAACCGGCTGGCCGCCGCCGACCTCCCCTACGGGCTGAACATCGCCTTCCCGTGGCTGCGGCCGACCGTCGCGATCGGGCTGGCCGACGGGGTGGGCGAGATCGACGTGGCGGCGGCGTTCGAGGTGTACTCGGGCGTGTCGTCCGCCTACAGGACGGTTCCGGTCGCCGCGGGCAGTGGGGTGACGACCCGGCACGGGCTGGTGCTGCTGGCCGAGCCGGTGACGGGAGACACCGGCGGGTACGGGGCGGACCGCTTCGTCGTCCCGGGTCTCGAACGGGACGACGACGTGCCCGAGCCGTTGCGGCGGTGGGCGGCCCGGCAGCGCCTGGCCGTCCGGCTGCCCGGCGGCGGGCGGACGGGCGAAGAGTTCGGCTTCGACCCGATGCTGCGCGACCTGGCCGAGCACGCCGACCGGGCCACCGCCCGTACGACCGCGAAGTTCTCCGAGTACCCGGACCGGCACCTGCGGCTGAGCGGAGCGGCCTGGCCCTACCGCTCGACGGCTCTGGCGCTCGCGGCGCTCGCGCTGTCCGTGGCCGCCGGGCCGGTGGCCACGGCGGTGTACCGCATGGCCCGTCGCCGCGGCGGCCGGGGCCTCCGCCGTCCCCTCCCGCCGGAGAAAGCCCGGCCTCAGGGGAAGGCCGGGCTCAGAGAGGCGGGCTCAAAGGCTCACGGGGAGGGCGGGGCCGGGTGGTTGGGGGGAGCGTAGGGGGACTCGTCGACCAGTGTCCGGTAGTGCTGGGGGCGGCGGTCCTGCAGCAGGTTGAGGCCGAAGAAGCCGTCCGTTCTGCTGGCGAGGGTGGTCTCCTCGACGTCGGCGGTGTGGACGACCAGCCCCTCCTCCTCTTCGAGGAGGGCGACGACCTTGCCGTAGGGGTCGACGATCTGGCTGTTGCCCCAGTAGTCGAGGCCGCCGGAGTAGACGCCCTTCTCGCAGTGGTTGGAGACGACCAGCCACATCTGGTTGAAGAAGGCGTTGGCCTGGGCGGAGATGTCCATCGCCCAGCCGTGGTAGTCGTCGGCGCGGTTGTGGCCCCGCATCGGCCACGCGGTCGACTTCAGGGCCACGGTGGCCCCCTTGAGGGCGAAGGTCCGCATCAGCTCCGGGAAGGCCAGGTCGTAGCAGATGAGGCTCGCCACGGTCGCGAAGGGGAGGTCGAACACCGGCGTCGCCTCGCCGGGGTTGAAGTAGGGGAACTCGAACTGGTTGTGCAGCTTGCGGTAGACGCCGACGACGCCGTCGGGGCCGATCAGCGCCGTCGAGTTGAAGATGACGTTGCCGTGCAGGCCGCGTTCGGCGAGCCCGAGCTGGACGTACATGCCGTGTTCGGCGGCCTTGGCGCGGATGGTCTCCGTGGCGGGCCCGGGGATCGGCTCCGCCTCACGGAAGTAGTACTGCTTCTGCGCGGCGGTTCCCTTGTCGCCCAGGCCGAAGGCGAAGTCCGCGTAGCCTTGCAGCCCCACCTCGGGGAGCACGAGGACGTCGACGTTCTTGGTGGCCGCCTCCTCGATGATCTCAAGGAACTTTCCGAGGTTGCGAGCCTTGTCGTGCTCGATCCGCAGGTTTGCCGCGGCCAGGGTCACCGTTGCCATGTCAGCCCTTCCTACTCTCCTGCGCCCAGCGCCGGTCGATGACGGTCAGTTGTCGTTCTTGACGATCCGGCCTCCGAGCAGGACCGCCGTGACGGCGCCCGGCTTTCCGAAGACCTCGATGTTCTCCCAGGGCCTGCCGTCGACGACGATCAGGTCGGCCAGTTTGCCCGGCTCGGCCGTGCCCAGCCTGTCGGCCACGCCGAAGAGCTCCGCGTTGGTGCGGGTGGTGGCGACCAGGACGTCCATCGCCGACATGACCTGGGCCTTCAGTTCGAGTTCGCGGTGCTTGTGCTCGAACATCGGGCCGAGCAGGTCGGACCCGCTGGCGATGCGCACGCCGTTGCGGTAGGCGTACTCCAGGGCGCGCATGCCGGCCTCGTGCGCCAGGCGGATCTTCTCGACGTTGTCGGCGGGGACGCCGTGCTCAAGCCCCTGCCGGTAGAGCAGTTCGTAGGTGCTCAGCGTGGGAACCAGGAACGTTCCGGTCTCGGCGAGCACGCGGGCGGTCGCCTCGTCGATGAGGTTACCATGCTCGATCGAGCGAACTCCGGCAGACACCGCATTGCGGACTGCAAGGGACGAGTAGGCGTGAGCAAGGACATACTTCCCAGCCGCCTCGGCGGTCTGCACCGCCGTGCGCATCTCCTCGACCGTGTACTGAATGGTGTCCAGCTCGTCGGCGGGCGACATCGCCCCGCCACCGGCCATCACCTTGATCTGGTCGGCGCCGGTGCGGATGTTCTCGCGGGTGGCCTTGCGGACCTCGTCGGGGCCGTCGGCGATGGAAGGACGCATGCCCACCTGTGAGCAGCACTCCAGCACGTCCCCGCGCTCGGTGGGCCGGCGGAAGTCGGCGTGACCGCCGGTCATCGAGATCGGCGCGTTGGACACGAGCAGCCGGGGGCCCTGGAGGACGCCCTGCTCGATCGCCTGGCGGAACCCGGCGTCGCACCCGCCCGCGTCCCGCACGGTCGTGTAGCCCTGATGCAGGGTCCGGGTGAGGATCGCCCCCATCTTCAGGGCGAAATGGCTGGTCAGGTAGTTGCGGTGCTGCTCCATGATGTTGACGTCCACCGCGCCGATGTGCACGTGCGCGTCCATGAGACCGGGCATGACCGTACGGCCTGCGCAGTCGACGGCCTGCTCGACCGACGACGGCAGGGGACGGCCGGCCGGAACGATCTCGGCGATCCGGTCGCCGTCGACGATCACGGTCATGTTCTCCACCGGCTCACGGCCGGTGCAGTCCAGCACGGTCGAGTTGGTCAGGGCCAGCGCGGACAAGGGAAGCCTCCAGGGAGGTCGTAGGGGTTCTCAGAGGTTGGTGTGGACGCCGAAGGCGTCCGCGACGAGGCCGTTCACCGCGGCGTCGTCGCCGGTCTCGACGGTTCGATCCACTTTTCCGACGCGCAGCAGGCAGAGCCGGTCCGCGACCTGGGCCGCCCTGGTGACGCTCTGCTCGACCAGCAGGACACCCATGCCGCGCGAGCAGAGGTCCCCGACGTAGCCGTAGATCTCGTCGATGACCACGGGGGCGAGCCCCAGGGCGGGTTCGTCGAGCAGCAGGTACGACGGGTCGCGCAGCAGCGCCCGTCCGAGCGCCACCATCTGCTGCTGCCCGCCGCTGAGCAGGGAGACCTTCTGTGGAAGCCGGTCGGCGAGCACCGGGAACAGGGTGAGGATGTCGTCGAGGCGCCGGCGCTGCTCCCGGGTGGCGCCCACGAGCAGGTTCTCCAGGATGCTCAGGTGGGCGAGGAGTCCCCGGCCCTCGTGCACGACCGCGATCCCGTGATCACGCACACGCCGGTGGGTCGCCGTCGCGGTGATGTCCCGCTCGTCGACGCTGACGGCCCCGCCCGTACGGACCTGTCCCAGGATCGCCCGCAGCGTCGTCGTCTTGCCGGCCCCGTTGGTGCCGACGAGGGCGACCGTCTCCCCGCGCCGGACGCGCAGATCCACGCCGAACAGCGCCTGGGTGCGCCCGTACCACGCGGTGACGTTGTCAAGCCGGAGCATCCGCGCTCCTCCCGAAGTAGGCGAGTTGGACACGGGGGTCGCCGAAGACCCGGTCGGGGGTGCCCGCGCAGACGACGGCCCCGGACTCCAGGGCGACGACGTGCGAGCACAGGTTCTTCACCAGGTCGACGTCGTGCTCGACCACGACGAGCGTGGACGGATGACGCTCGTGCACCCGGGCGAGGACGGCGGCCAGCTCGCGGCGGCCCTCCTGGTCGAGCCCGGCCGCCGGCTCGTCGAGCAGGATCACCGGCGGGTAGGAGATGAGCACGCGCGCCACCTCGACGAGCCGGCGGCTCGCGAACGGAAGCTCGTCCACCCGCCGGTCGCGATCGGCCCCGAGCCCGAGCAGCTCGATCACCTCGTGCGCGGCCCGCTCCTGGATCCGCCGGCCGCGCCACTGGGCGGGCAGGGCGAAGAGCTGGGCGAGCGCGTTCGGCTGGTCGAGGCGCTCGGCGCCGACCAGCACGTTGGTGAGCACGCTCTCCCGCTCCATGAGCCGGACCGTCTGAAAGCCCCGGACCAGCCCGGCCCGGACCCTGCGGCGGATGTCCCACCCCTGGATCGCCCGGCCGTCGAGCAGGATCTCGCCGTCGGTGACGTGGGTGAAGCCGGAGATCGCGTTGAGCAAGGTCGTCTTGCCGGCGCCGTTCGGGCCGATGACCCCGATGATCCGCCCGGCGGGCAGGTTCACGGAGAGGTCGCGGAGGGCGTGGAACCCGCCGTAGCGCACGCTGAGGCCCCGGACGTCGACGGCCGGAGGAGATGTCGAGGTCACCGGTCGCCTCCTGAGGTCGAGCGGTCCGGGCGGTCCGGATGATTCGGGCGGTCCGGATGATTCGGGCGGTCCTCGGCGCGGCGGAAACGCCCCGCCAGACGCCTGCTCAGCCCGACGATGCCGTCCGGGACGAGCAGGGCGACGACCGCGAGCAGCGCCCCTCCGACGAGGGGGTAGAGGTTGGGCTGACCCACCAGGCTGAACGCCTGGGGCATGAGCACGATGTAGGCGGCCCCCAGCCAGGCTCCGACGGCGCTGCCGGCGCCGCCGACGATGACCGCCACGAGCAGGTAGACCGAGGCGAACAGGTTGAAGTCCGGCGGGGAGATGAAGCCGGCCACCGCCGCGTACAGCCACCCGGCGACCCCGGCGAACACGGCCGAGACGAGGAAGGAGATCACCTTGGTCCGCGCGACGGCGACCCCGACGGACCGGGCCGCGGTCTCGCTGTCCCGCACGATGAGCATCCGCCGCCCCATCTGCGTGCGCCCGAGATGAAGGACGATCAGGGTGGCGATCGAGGCCGGGACGAGAGCCATCAGGTACGCCTGCATCGGCACGCTGCTGTCCAGCGGGCCGATCACGACCGGGTCCACCGAGGTGCCCTGCGTACCTCCGGTGAGATCGGTCGTGTTGATCAGCACCCACGCCAGCAGTTCACCGAACGCGAGGGTCACCAGGGCCAGGCGCATCCCGGAGAGCCGCAGGGTGGGCAAGGCCACGACCAGCCCGGCCAGTACGGAGACCACGAGAACACCGAGCAGCTGTACGGCGACGCCCTGGTTCAGGCCGGCGAGGAGGTGGCCGGTGTAGGCGCCGACCCCCATGAACGACGCGTGGGCCAGGGACATCTGCCCGGTGCGTCCGTACAGGATGTCCAGGCCCAGGGTGGCGACGGCGAAGGCGGCCACCTGCGCGACGAGGAAGAGCCAGTAGTCGTCGAAGAACAGCGGCGGCAGCGCCGCGATCACGACGACGAGGAGGAGGCGCGGCAGGCGCGACCGCTTGAGGCGGGGGTCCGCGGTGGCGCCCAAGGCGACCGAGGGGGCGCCGGTCCGGCTCCGCGTGCTCATGCGCGCACCTCGCTTCGCTCGTTCATGAATCGTCTGGGCATCACGGCCAGCGCCACGATGATCAGGAGGAAGACGGCCGGCGTGCCGGCGCTGGCGCCGAGGAGGAAGGCCGCCCCGGCCTCGTAGACGCCGAGCAGGACGGCGACCAGCAGCGGGGCCAGGAAGCGGTCGAGGCCGCCGATCATGCCGGCGATGAAGACCTTGACGAGGATCGGCGTCATGTAGAAGGCGTCCACCGACAGGCGGCTGGCGACCAGGTAACCGACGACCGCGGCCAGCAGGCCCGCGACCGCCCATACGCCGGTCCGCAGGCGGAGCACGTTGACCCCGGCGGCCGAGGCGATCGTGGCGTCCTCGGCGCTGGCCCGCAGGCTGGTGCCGAGGGAGGTCCGGGTGAGCAGCAGGTGGGCGACGGTCACCAGCACGAGCGTCAGGGCGATGACGAAGACGTCGTTGACGCTGACGACGACTCCGCCGACGACGGTCGACGTGTCGGAGCCGAGCGAGGCGAACGTATGGCTGTTGGCGTCGACGAGCTGCTGCATCACCGCCGTGAGCAGTAGGAAGAGGCCGAGCGTGACCACGAGGTCGAGACCCGGACGCCCCTCCGGGATGCGCCGGATGGCCACGAAGTCGATCGCGCTGTTGACGAGCACCGCCGCGGCGGCACCGATGATCAGAGCCGACCAGATCGGCAGGCCGGCGGCCGAGGCGAGGTACCAGCCGCCCAGCGCCGCCACCATGCCGACCTGGCCGTAGGCGAAGTTGATGCTCTTGCTCACCTGGAAGACGATGAGCACGCCGAGCAGCAGGACGGCGTACAGGCACCCCACCGTCAGGCCACCCCAGAGCACCTGCGTCAGACCGCCGGCACTCGTGTCAGCTCCCACGGGAACTCCTTGCGTCGGAACCGCGCGCCGCGGGGCAGGTGATCTGCCCCGCGGCGCGTGTCTGCTACTTGCCGGACGACGTGGTCTCCTCAAGGACGACGAGCTTGTCGCCCTTGATCTGGCCGATGCCGACGGCGTCGACCCCGGCCCGATCGTCCTTGCCCCACGTCACGGGCGGCAGGATTCCGGTCTCGAAGCCGGAGACGCTCTCCAGCGCCTCGACCAGGCAGCCCCGGGACAGACCCTTGGCGCGCTTGAGGGCCTCGGTGGTGAGCTGGGCCTGCACCCACCCGAGCTGGTTGAACTTCGTCGGCTCCTGACCGGTCTCCGCCTTGAAGTCCCGGACGAACTGCTGGACCTTCGGGTTGGAGCTCGCCAGGCTGGCCGTCTCCAGGGCCACGATCATGTTCTGCGAGAGGGCGCCGAACTCCTTGATGTAGGAGTCGTCGCTCATCCCGGCCCAGGCCGCCGTCTTGGGGGTGTAGCCGATCCGGGAGACGGCCTGGAGGAGGCCGCCGGTGTCGGCGTTGGTGAGGATGAGGAAGACCCAGTCGGCGCCCGACTGCTTCAGTTGCGAGGCGATCGGGGTGAAGTCGGTCGTTCCCGGCGTCTCGGGGATGTAGAGCAGCTCGACCCCCTTGCCGGCGAGGGCCTTCTCCATGCCGGCCTTGGCGTTGTCGCCGACGTTGCCGGCCACCCCGACGAGCGCGACCTTCTTCGCCGGGCCCTGCTTGAGGACGTAGCCGGTGAGGAGGTCGAACTCCTGGATGTAGTCGACCGTGGCCATGAAGACGTCGGGGTTGGTCATGTTGCCCAGCGTGTCGCTCGGGGCGTAGGGCGCGATGGCCGGAACCTTCTGACGCTTGAGGTAGGGCACCACGCCGAGGAAGTTGGGGGTTCCCTCACCGCCGGAGACCGCGAAGATCTTGTCCCTCTCGACCAGCTGACGCATCTGCTTCTGGGCCTGGGAGGGGTCGTAGGCGTCGTCGAGGACGGTGAGCTTGATCGTGCGGCCCTGGACGCCGCCCTCCTTGTTGAGTTTGGAGTAGAAGGCCTCCTGCCCCTCCTTGGTTCCCAGGCCACCGGCCGCGGCGGAACCGGTCAGCGGCATGGTGGTGCCCAGGAGGATCTCCTTGTCGGTGACACCCGGGCCCACCGCCTTGGGGTCGCAGGTGGTCGCGGCGCCGGCCGCGTCACCCGTCGTGCTCGTGGTGGCGCCGCCACAGCCGGCGGCCAGCAGGGTGATCCCGGTTGCCGCCGCCGCGAGGCGCGCGCGACGGTGAGCGGTCCTCAGTCCCATCCCAACATCCCTTCATTGACAAACAGCGGGTCGGCCGTGGCGTTCGTCCCGGGCTGGGCGCCCGGAATCGTGTCGGCGACGCGCCGGGCCAGGCTCAGCGCGGCCGATGCCGGCCCCCCGGGTGAACCGGGTGAGCTCGCGGGAACCTCGTGCTGGTACTCCTCGGCGACCGGCGAGTAGGTGACGGTCCCTCGCGGCCGCATGGACGCGGCGACCGGGGCGATGAGACCGTCCACGCAGGCCCGCCAGTGCAGACCCACGCGAAACGGGAACCGCGGGTGCCCGCTCGGCAGGATTCCGATGTGGAGGTCCCAGAACCTCCACCCGACGATGCCGAGCGCGGCCCATTCCCATGTCGCGCCCGCGGAACGGAGCCGCTGCGCCTCCGGGGCCGGGTCGGTGCTCACCGCGGGGCCCCAGACGAGCTTCAGGCGATCGCGGAGGCGTTCCTCCCCCACCGCCAGGTCGAGCTGTCGCGCGACGGCGCGGAGTTCTGTCTGCGACTGATCCCGATCGCACATCACGCTTCCTTTCAGACCGATCGGTCTGTTAGACAGAAGGTAGCGGACCGATCGGTCTGCCACTAGGGTGCGAACAGGATTTTTTACGCGGGATTCGGGAGGGTGGCGAGAGAGTGAGCAGCCGAGGCGACGACACGCGGGCCCGGATCTTGCGGGAGAGCGCGGAGCTGTTCGCGCGGCAGGGGTACTACGGGACGGGGCTCAGCGAACTGCTCTCAGCGGTCGGGCTGCACAAGGGCGGCTTTTACCACCACATCTCCAGCAAGGAGGACCTCCTCCTTGAGATCATGCTGAACCCGATCGACCGCGTCCTGGAGTCCAGCCGCGCCATCGTCGAGGCGGGCACCACGCCGACCGGCACCCTGCAGTCGCTGGGAACGGACCTCGGCCACGCCATGGCGGAGAACCTCTCGGCCTGGACGATCTTCCTGCGGGAGTACAGCTCCCTGGGGCCCGCCGGCAGGGAACGCGTGCTGGCCCTCCGCCGCGCCTACCTGGACCGCTGGCGCGACGTCCTCGAAAAGGGCATCGCCTCGGGAGAGTTCCGCCCGGTCGATCTGGCGTTCGTCGAGTCGATCTTCGGTCTCTTCATCTACACCTTCGTGTGGAACCGGGAAGGCGCCGACGCCCGGTCGATGACCAAGTCGATCATGGACGTCCTCATGCACGGCGTCTCCGCCGTCCCCCTCCCCCCCACGGCGCCGCAGGGCGGCTGACGCGCCGGACGGTTCAGGTCGTTAGGCTGAGGGGCGATGGACGAACTGATCACCCCGCTCCTGGAGCACCTCGACCGGGAGAATCCAGGAGACGTCGCCGGTGTCTACCTCTACGGCTCCGCCCACACCTCGGGGCTGCGCCCGGACAGTGACGTCGACCTGCTCATGCTCACCCGCCGCCCGCTGACCACACCCGAGCGTGCCGCGCTGGTCTCGCTGCTGCTGAGCGTCTCCGGACGGCACGGCCACGCCGAACGCCTCCCCGACGCGGCACGACGGCGGCCCATCGAGCTGACCGGCCTCGTCGTCGACGACATCCGCCCGCTGACGGCCACGCCCCGCCGCGACTTCCAGTACGGTGAGTGGCTCCGCGAAGACCTCGTCAACGGCGACCTCCCGCACCCCGAGGACGATCCCGACACCGTCATCCTCCTGGCCACCGCGCACTCGGCGTGCCGGGTGCTGCGCGGCCCCGCGTTCGGCGACGTCGTCGCCCCCATCCCGCCCGAGCTGCTCAGGACCGCGCTCCTCGCCATCATCCCGGACATCCTGGAAGAGATCGAGGGCGATGAGCGCAACACCCTCCTCGCCCTGGCGCGCATCCTCGTCACGCTCGACACCGGCCGGATCGTCTCCAAGGACGCCGCCGCCGAGACGGTCGCGCGGACGCTCACGACAGCCGATCGTGATCTGCTGGAGCGCGCCCGCGCCGGCTACCTCGGCACGCGCACCGACGACTGGGCCGGTCTCGCCCCGCGGGTGACCGCGCTCGCCCACACCCTCGCCGACCAAGCGCGGCGGCTGAGCTCACCGGCGTGACGGGGCACACGGCCCCGGGCGGCCTCGGGGCCGGCGGGCGGTGAGACACCGGTCCGTCACACGACGGCAACGGCGTCTCACCGGGCCGGAGGCGCGTCAGTAGCGGCTGTTCATCGCGGTGCGCACCTCGGCGAGCGTGGCGTCGGCCACGCCCCTGGCCCGCTCGTTGCCCTCACGCAGGACCTGGCGGAGGTAGGCGCGGTCCCGCGCGTACTCGGCTCGGCGGGCCCTGATCGGGGCCAGACACTCGTTGACCGCCTCGGTCACGATCTTCTTGAGCGCGGCGGCTCCCGCGGAGCCGATGTCCGCGGCCACCTCCTGCGGGGGCCGGTCCTGGCAGAGGGCCGCCAGCAGGAGAAGGGAGGACACCTCGGGGCGGGTGGCCGGGTCGTAGGTGATGTGACGCTCGGGGTCGGTCTTGGCCCCCTTGATCAGGCGGGCGGTCTCGTCGGCGTCGGCGGCCAGGGTGACGGCGTTGCCCCGGCTCTTGCTCATCTTGGTGCCGTCCGTACCGAGCAGCAGGGGCGCGCTCGACAGCAGCGCGTCGGGCTGGGGGAACACGGCGGTGCCGGAGCCGTAGCGGTCGTTGAAGCGGCGGGCGACGGTCCGGGTGAGTTCCAGGTGAGGGAGCTGGTCCTGGCCGACCGGGACCAGGTTGGCCTTGCAGAAGAGGATGTCGGCGGCCTGGTGGACGGGGTAGGTGAACATCAGGCCGCTGACGGCCGACTGGCGTGAGTGGGCGATCTCGTCCTTGACGGTGGGGTTGCGGTTGAGCTCGGCGACGGAGACGAGGCTGAGGAAGGGCAGCATCAGCTGGTTGAGGGCGGGGACGGCGCTGTGCGTGAAGATCGTGCCACGGGCCGGGTCCACACCGACGGCGAGGTAGTCCAGGACCAGCTCCTCGACGTGCTCGGTCAGGTTGTCCGCGACGTCGCGGTCGGTCAGGACCTGGTAGTCCGCGATGATCACGAACATCTCCACGCCGAGGTTCTGCAGCCGTACCCGGTTGCGCAGCGTGCCGAAGTAGTGCCCCAGATGCAGGCGGCCGGTGGGCCGGTCGCCGGTCAGCACCCGGAATCGCCCGGGGTTTTCGAGGATCAGCTTCTCCAGCGTCGCGCTGCGGGCCCGGGCGGCGGACACCCCAAGCGTGTCGGTGGAGGGACCTGAGGCGAAGGCGCCGGGGTCTGAGGCGGAGGGGCCCGGTCCTGAGGCAGAGGTGTCAGGGCCTGAGACGGAGGTGTCAGGGCCCGTGGTCTGTCCGGTGGTGTTCAAAAAGGTCTCCTGGTGGGTCGATCGCGCCGCGGGGATGGCGCGAGCCCTGCTCCAGGGAACACCGAGGGGCCGCCCATCTGAGGCGGCCCGGTTGCGCATGAGAGGCGGCCGCTCCTACGAGGAGCGCCACCAGCCCAGACACAACGAACGATGCATGGGCCCATCATAACGCCGGCCACCGCGATCCGGGCGTAGCCGGCGGGGCGGGCCCGTACGGTGAAGCCCCCGCCCGTGACCGGGCCGTCGGCCCAACACCGGGCAGGACACCCACGACTCGCCGCCGGTGCCGAAGAGCTTGATGCGGATACGTCGCCGCCCCACCTGATCGGCCCATCGGTCACGTGCACCGACGAGCCGGAGCGGGCGGCGCCGCCGGTCCCGTCCAGAAGCGTCACGTTTCTGATGGCGAGGGTTGACATGGGGGTACTCCAGGTTCTTCTGTGCGCCTCGGGGATTCGTTTGGGTGACCGTACGGCGCGCCGAAAGAACGGGCCATACGCGCCCGGTATGACATGTGGGGTGACCCCCCGAGCCGATCCGATCGGCCACGGCCGTACCGGCGCCGCCCCCTCGGGCCTTCCCGGGGGCATCGTGGCCGAGCCTATGCGGCCACAAACGATCCGAAATCCACCGAGATCGGACATCCCCTCACGGCGACGGCCTTCCCGACGCGCCTGAGCCCTCCCCGGTGTCCGCGACCCGTCACCCGGTAGGCTGCGATCATGCCCATCGTCGTGAGCGCCCGTAAGATCAGGGCGAAAATCGCCGACCTGGCATCGTCCCGCGCGCCGCGGCCGTCCGTCGGCTCATTGCTCCGCGCCGTGCGCCCCGGGAAAATCGTGAAATCCCTCGCGGGAAGGGTTTCCGTCTCCCGGTTGCTGGACGTGCCGGCCCCGTTCTCCCCGGTCGACGACAGGCCGGCGGACCGCCACCGCCTCTCCGATCACCACGTTCCCCGGACCCACTGACCCACTACGCCGCCGCCCCGCTGCCCCACTGAACGCGAGGATCGTCTCGCGACGCCCCCTCCCACGCGAGGCACGGCCGGGACACGGCCGGACCGGCTGTTCCCGGGCGGATGCCCCACGGCGAGGGATGCCCCACGGCGGGGCGAGCGAACGGGGACGGAAGGGGCCGGCCGTGGACGCGGCACGGCGTCCGCCTCCACGGGGCGTCAACCGGATCGAGCAGGGCGCCACATTGACAGGCAAGTGAAGACTTGCCTATCATCTCCTCATGGGCGATGTCTTCAAGGCCCTTGCCGATCCCACCCGGCGAACCATTCTCGACGAACTGACCGAGCGCGACGGCCAGACCTTGTTCGAAATCTGTGTCCGCCTGGCGAATCGCCACCATCTGAATCTGTCCCGGCAGGCCATATCCCAGCATTTGACGGTGCTGGAGGAGGCCGGGATGATCACGATACGCAGGCAAGGGCGATACAAGTTCCACCACCTCGACACCACTCCCCTGGCCACCATTTTCGAGCGGTGGCCCATCAATAGAGAAGGACAATAGTCGTGAAAATCTACGTCACCCATGTATTCGTGGATGACCAGAACAAGGCCCTCGACTTCTACACCGAGGTGCTCGGCTTCATCAAGAAGCTCGACATCCCGCTGGGCGAGGCCCGGTGGCTGACGGTCGTCTCCCCGGAGGACCCCGAGGGTACGGAACTGCTGCTTGAGCCGGACGGGCACCCCGCGGTCAAGCCGTACAAGGAGGCACTGGTCTCCGACGGCATTCCGGCCACCTCGTTCCAGGTCGCCGACGTTCAGGCGGAGTACGAGCGGCTGCGCGGGCTGGGGGTGACGTTCACCCAGGAGCCGACGAAGGCGGGGACGGTGACCATGGCGGTCTTCGACGACACCTGCGGCAACCTGATCCAGATCGTGACCCTGCACTGACCCCGGACCAGCGGCACTCTGCCGTGATCGGGCGAGGCCGGCGGTACCGATCGTCCGACGAGATCGGCGGTCAACCGCCGTCCTTGTACCGGAAAAACGCGGGCGGCGTCCGATTCCGGTGAGCGACGCGGCCCCGGCCGACGTTGGCCGCGGCGTTTTCCCAAACCTCGGCTCAACCGTTTCCAGGCCCGATCAACCGGACTCCGATAAATCATCGAACGGCACAGCCGACACTTAAAGCAAATGCTCGACCCGCAATCACGACTTCAACCGGCAGGAGAGTTGCCATGCGCGTCAGCAGTACGGTCAAAGCCGGATTACTGGGCCTGACGACCACCGTGGCGTTCACACTGACTTCCCCCCTTCCCCCCGCTCAGGCCGCTCCTCACTCGGTGCCGGCGGTGGACTCCGCCACCCGCTGCGTGTTCACGCCGCTCCGCCCCTGGGGAAGGTTCGAGGGTGGCAAGTGGCGGATGTACGGCACCGTCAGAAAGACATGTGGAGGGTCCCCCTCGGGGAGATGGCGCATGGCGCTCCAGAAGAAAACCAAGATCGTGGGAGTTCCCCACTGGCAGG
Organism: Streptosporangium violaceochromogenes; assembly: GCF_014654615.1. GTDB lineage: Bacteria > Actinomycetota > Actinomycetes > Streptosporangiales > Streptosporangiaceae > Streptosporangium > Streptosporangium violaceochromogenes. Next base: position 195,360 of record NZ_BNBB01000011.1, read on the forward strand.
ACCTGGTGAAGCGGACGTTCCGGAGCGACCAGACAGGGGCGTTCCATCTCCGCGCCACCTGCAAGAGCATGAAGCGGAACACCTTCCGCGTGGTGACGATCGGAACAACCGTGAAGCCCGGTCCCACGCTCACCGTTCGGTGTTAGCGAAAACGCCGCGGGCAGGACGATGGCCCGGCGGGTCGTCATCCGTACGGCAGGCACGGATGGCGGCCCGCAGGGCGGCGGCACCGGTGGTCTTCCACGGCCGGTGCCGCCGCCGGGACCTGGCGGCCGGCGTGTCGCTCGACGGCGGCCCGCTCGGGAACGAGCCGCGGTTCGATGGTCCGGCGGGTGTGAAACCGACATGCGTCGACGGGGATCGGGTGAGTGTGACTCCTCTACCGCAGCCACCCCGCAGACGGTCTTCAGCTACCCGGTCTCACGACGTGAGAACGCTTCCCCCCTGTCCCTTTGGCCGACCTGGATTCCTGTGATCGTTAGCGATCACGCGAGGAGGCCGGGTCGGCACTGGTGGAGTTGAGCGTCATGGAGCAGTGGTGCCAAGCCGTGCGTGTGACCGTACCGGCCCGCGGGACGGTACGGCGCACAGGTCACGGAAGCCGTGCGATCAGCGGTGGAGCCACTCCAGGAGGTCCGGCGGGGCCAGACGGCTCGCCCGCTCGCGGTAGCGGTCGAGTTCACCGCCACTGAGCACTTCGCGTCCCGAACCGGACACCCCCCTGCGGAAGAACGCGGTGGTGTCCTTGAAGATGCCGGAGGCGTTCGGCGCCAGTTCGCCGGCGCGGGCGCGCATGCTGCCGAACGTCGCGGCCTCCGCCAGCACCGGCCACCTGTCCTCCGGCACGCCGATGCCCAGGAACCGGGCGACCCTCCGCATCTGGCCGGTCAGGTCGGCCAGCAGATCGTCGTAGTGCACCAGCAGGACGTTGGGCTGCCGCAGACGCCGCGTCCAGGCGTCCGACAGGTGCCACATCACCCCCGGCAGCGAGTCCATCGCCTCCATCGGAGAGACGTCCCTCTCCACCCACCCGAGCAGCCACTCGCGCAGCGGCGAGGGCTTTGGTGGCTTGAAGGGGCCCGGCTGGTTCGTGAGCCGGTGAATCCGCTCTCGGTCGAGGTTGGCGCCCTGGTGGTAGAGCGAGACGGCCATGTCGAGCGGGTGGCGCGCCACCACGACGTAGGTGGCGCGCTCGTCGATCGGGATGCCGTCAAGCGGCGTGTGCGTCTTGATGAACCGCCGGTGCCGCTGGGCTTCGAGCCGCGTGTACACCTCGTCTTCAGGGACGACCAGGTGGTCCAGCCACGGCGACATCACCGGCAGCGGCTCGGGGAGGTCGGGGGTCTGGAAGACCAGCAGCGCGCAGATCATCTGCATCCACGTGGTGCCGCTCTTCGAGCGCGTGCTGATCACGATGTCGCCCTGCCGGAACGGGAACCCGTTCCATCGGGCACTGTCCTCCTCGGCGGACCGATACCTCACGGGGGACGTGGGGGACGACGTGGAAGACTCTGCCATGCGTTTCCTCCTGCCGGTGCGAAGCTCACGAAACTCTCACGACAGAGGCCCTCCGGGATCGTCCCGAAGGGCCTCTGAGCTGAAGCCGCCTTGGGGAATCGAACCCCAGACCCCTTCGTCACGAGTGAGAACACGACTGTCCAAAACCGCCCATGACTGTCTTCCGGGCCCGGTGAGACGGACTCTACAGGGTTCCTCGGGCCATGGTCGGCCAGGCCTGTTCGAACCCGATTGACAGCATCCACGTCAGCAAGATCATCTCAACGGCGGATGTCAGGTCGGGAGGCTCACGCCCTGATCAGACGGTAGACACGGTGCCGTGGGACGTGATCGCGTAAGACGGTGTCGCTGTACGCAATTGCTGTGCACCACCTCTGTGGACGTACCTGCCCGGGGTCCGGCTGCTTACCAGGCACCGCCGGCGAAACTGCTCTCGTCTCGTCGGCCATCTGTTGCCCACCACAACGACGCGGAGGACGGCATCCAGTACGACGTGAAGGCCAGCAGTAACTCGTCCCCGCCGTCGTTGTCGTAGTCCGCCGCTCCCCAGGGGAAGGCCGCGCGCTGCTCGTCGCTCAGGTGGTGGCCGTCCGGCCCGACGGCCGGTGCGGATCGGCGGATCACCTCCCCGCCACGTCGCAGCCCCTCCCGTGCGCCGCGGAGAATCTCGACACCCGCAGCCCCACGGCCGAACGCGAGATCGTCACGCCCGTCACCGTCGTAGTCTCCCGCCGCCACTGCGCGGGCCGGGCCGATGTGCCCGAGCACCTGCGGGCCACGCCCGGCCGCGCCGAAGTAGACCGTCATCACCCGGTCGACCCCCGGCGGTTCGGTCTCGTAACCAGGCTCGTCGTTACGGCTGCCGTCATCGGCGACCACGACATCACCTCGGCCGTCGCCGTCGAAGTCCCCGAACGCGGCGGCATTGCCGGCGTTCAGTTTGCGGGCCTGGGAGGACAGCCCAGCGGGTCCGCCCTTGAGCAGCCACGACGGCGTCTGCTCACCGTCATCGGCCAGGTACACGAGCAGGTCGGTGGCGTGGCCCCCGTTCATTCTGCCGGCGACCAGCCGTCCGGGCTCACCGCCGGCCGGTGAGGGCTGGATGGTGTGACGACGTGGGGCACCGTCTCGGGTGAAGGGTCCGTACAACACAACAAGTTCGCTGCTGGACCGGCTCTGGCCCGGCAGCGACATCACCAGGTCCGCGATCCCATCACCGTTGAAGTCCCCCAACACCATCGAGTGGAGGAAGATGTCCAGGGTGACCGGCACCCGGACGGAGGTTGGTCGCGCCGCGGGATTCACCCCTTGCGGGCCGCCCCATAAGAGGTACGGCCGGTTAGGCGTCGCCTCGCCGAAAACCACTACGTCGGCGAAGCCGTCGCCGTCCAGGTCGCCGGTACCCGTTCTCCGGTCGAAGACCGTACCGGTCGTAACCGTACGAGTAGCGGGGTTGAGCCCGTCCGCCGAGCCGTACACGATCACGAGATCGGTCTTCCCGCCACCGCGACGGTCCTCGAAAACGAGGTCCGCGAAGCCGTCGCCGTTGACGTCGCCGGGATTGTGGCCGCCCTTGCCCGCGCGCGGCGGAGTCGGTGACGGCATCGGCTTCGACGGTGAAGTCGGTGACGGCATCGACTCCGGAGACGACGATGACGCGGAAGGTGACACGGAAGGTGGCGCGGCCGGGGATGGGCCCGGACCTCGCTCGGCGCCGCACGCACCGAGCACTGACGCGATCAGGACTGTCATCGCAGCCCTGCTCCCGATCTTCATCGCGCTCCTTCGGTAGCCGGCGATCTGCGCCGTCGGCAGGCCGTGCAGCGACAGCAGGACCATCACCGCGCGGATCGCCGGACGCCAGTGACCTCGCAGTTGTGCGTGTAATTGCTCGATCGAGGTGGCGGGGGCCTTGGCGAACACGGCGGGTGGACGTTGTGGCAACCTCGATCCAACCCCCGGTAAGGCCCGTGTCAACTCCTCACGCGTCGGCGATCTCACGCCGGGGCACGTCAAGGTCTCCACCAAAGCCGGGGCGATTCACTTCACACCCGCCCCACCGGTCATCCACACCTCTTGACTTCCCCATTGAGACTCCTTGGATCGCAACAGATCCGGATCGCCATGCTCGATCTGCTCCGCCAGCCACGCGGCGGGGTCCACACTGTTGGGTACGGCCATCGCTTGTCTCTCCTTCGATCTTGATGTCGCAATCACGAAGGACCATGCGACGGCCGTCTTCATTCACGGCGCCACGCCATCTGGCCGGGGAAACTCATATACCCCTCCTGTGGACGCAACCCTGTCCGGCGCCGCTGTACGAGCTGCCGTCCACCTCAGCACTTCGGCCTCCCCCGACTGCCTGGAACGACGAGCAGGCCCGGGCGGCGCGGATGAACGATCTGGTGGGCGATGCGATCCGGCCGGTGATCAAGCTTGTCCCCGTGCGGCGGCCGTCCCCCGGCGGGTTCACCCTCGATGACTTCGCCATCGACACCGCCGACTGGCCTTCCACGGCTCCACCACCCCAGGAATCCTGGCCCACCCCCGGCAACGCGTCCAGGCCACCGCCGCTACCGGCCGACTCCTGCTCGCGAGCCTCAGTCGGCCTGCGGCATCTACCGCAACGCACCGGCCGGCTGCTCCACTTCGAGCTGCGCGACAGCACCGAGCAAGCCGTCGCCGATCTCCTCTCCCTGACGTGAAGACCCACTCTCACTTCCTCGGTATCGAAAATCTGTAGTGACTGAAGTAGACATCCGAGTCGAGTGGCGATAGAGTTTCTGACATCGCAGGGAACGGATCCACGAGGGCAGAACCCAGGCATCATGACGAACTGCCCGGACGGATGTGGATAGCAGTAGACGACGCAGGTGAAGGGCAGAAGGTCGGACGTGCCAGGGCCGATGCAAGTGAAGGGCCCCGGCCGTGGACGCGCTGCCGCGTGGTGTACGAGATCGAAGAAGTAGGGACAAGCGAAAGGGGTGTTGAACGCCATCAGGATCGCCTGTTGCCGGCTGAAGTTTGCCGCACGGGTACCGCAGCTCCACAGATTGGACGGTGGTCTACGGTCACGCATATGCGATCCCCGCATTCCCGCCCTCACCGGGCGGCCACATGCGGAAGCAGGTAAGCCGGCCAGACGGCCGGTAGATGGTGTTGAACCTCGTGGGCCCCGGCGCGTTATGGCGCCGGGGCCCCTGTTGGCGTTTGGGAAGGTTATATGGATCAAGCACCGATAGCGTCGGCCGTCCGACCGAGCCCCCCGCTCCGAGGCACCGCCGATAAGGCCCACCCGGCCGGGAGTGCCCCGAAGCTCACCGCCGCATCGGGCGACACTTCCAACCACCGGTTCGACGACGAGGACTACCCCGCCTACAGCATGGGCCGGGCCGCCGAAATCCTTGGCGTCACCCCGGCGTTCCTGCGCAGCCTGGGAACCGCCAAGCTGATCGAGCCGCAGCGCTCCGACGGCGGCCACCGCCGTTATTCGCGCTACCAGCTGCGCCTGGCCGCCCGCGCCCGGGAACTCGTCGACCAGGGCACCGCCCTGGAGGCCGCCTGCCGCATCATCATCTTGGAAGACCAACTGGCCGAAGCCCTGCGCATCAACGCCGAACTGCAACAGACCCGCGACCAGCGGCCTGGGAACGCCGACCGCCGCTCGACATGAGGTCGGCGGCCCGCCCCCTCATCGGCAACCCAGTAGTTCGCGGCCCCCTGTCCCACAGCGGCAGGGCGGCCGGGCCTGGCGGCTGACCGCTCATCGCGTATCTACCCGGCGCGTGCGGGAGCGACCGCCGATCCGGCGTTACCATCGTTGATCTTGCCGAGAAATCGATGGCGGTCTCAAGAGATCAACTCTGTCGTGGAGAAACCACCGGGTCCACGGGGCTGTCAGCAAGGGTGTTGGCAAAAGGCCCTCACCGGGATCCGGTGAGGGCCTTTTCGGCCTGGAGCCGCCCTGGGGACCTTGGGGAATCGAACCCCAGGCCCCTTCATTACGAGTTGGATCACGACCGTCCAGGACCGTTCATCGTCGTCTTTCGGGCCTGGTCGATCGAGTGTTCGGATAGTCGGCCAAGGCCGCCGTCAACCGCCGCCACACCATCCCGACCCGTGACACGCCCGACTCATCCCCGGTGACGGGCCGCATCTTCCGCGACGCGGCGAACACCAGCGCCGCAGCTGCCGGGAGACACAGCTCGGTGATCCCCCACCCACCGACCACCGCACCGAACCCGCCAGCGCTGAACAGCGGGATCGTCTCGCCGTAGATTCCCCTCCCCCCCCTACAACCAGGCGAGAAGCTCGATGACCGTGATCAGGATGAGGAGCCCCGCCACCCTCCGGCCCGTCACCCCGAGATCCCTGCGGCCGAGACACGCAAGAAGGCCTAGAAGGACCACGAGAGCCGGAACCGCCCAATCCTCCGTGATCTCCATGACCACTTCGAGATCACGATGCAGTGGGGCAAACGGCGACAGCGTCATTCCGCTCGTGTACAGGCCCACGACCCCGACCTCACCGTCCGGGAGCTCCGGCCTGACGACCGGATCCTGCTGTGCTCAGATGGGTTGAGCTCGGCCGTTTCCGCTGAGCTCATCCGGAACGCCCTGTGCTCGTCGAACGATCTGGAAGAAGTGGCCGATCGCCTCATCACGCCGGCCACGGACCATGGCGGCCCTGACAACGTCACCGTGATCGTCATCGACGTACAGAACGCTCACTGATTGCTCCGGCTCGACACCAGATCCCGGTGTCCGGGCGCGGGGCTTCACCGTACGGCGTGGGGGCGTCGCCGGAGGGCTCGATTCGCGAAGCCGTTCCGGCGACGGGCATGGACCTGTGTGGAGATCGTGGGATCGGGGCTACGAAGGAGACACGGCCCGGACCCGTGCGGGAGTCACGACAGGGAGGGCTCACGGGCGGGGCGGTGGACGGGCCGGGTGGCCAGGGCGGTCACCGAGGTTTGGGCCGCGGCCAGGGAGTCGGCTGCCATTGACTGGAAGCGGGACAGCTCGGGAAGCCTGTCGGCCATGGTCATCTCGGCGTGCACGAAGCACAGGTTCTCCTCCGTCACCCCGAGGTTGCCGAAGTAGGCCCGCAGGTAGGGCTCCTGGAAGTCGAACGCCTCCCGGGGAGTTCCGGGGCCGTAGGCGCCGCCCCGCGCGGTGACCACCACCACTCTCGTACGGCGCAGCAGGCTCTCACCGGTCTGGTGGTCGGTGAACGCCCCGGGGAAGGTCACCCGGTCGATCCACGCCTTCAGCGAGGCGGGTATCGAGAAGTTGTACATCGGCACACCGACCAGCACGGTGTCCGCGGCCAGCAGCTCCGTGACCAGCGGCAGGGTCAGCTCCCACTCCCGTTTCTCGTCCGCGTCCCCGACCAGCCCGGCCACCTCGCTCGGCGGGACGAGCCCCTGTCGTTCGACCCGCCTGCCGAGGACGCAGTAGGCCGGGGCAGGAAACGGCACCGGGTCCGCTGCCAGGTCCCGGTACCGGTATCCAGCCGTGCCGTACAGCTTCCGCCAGGTGTCCGCGAACAGGGCGGTCAGCCGCCTGCTGACCGAGTCGCCGGGGCGGTCGGCGCTGGAGTCCAGATGCAGCAGGGAGGTCATCGGGCAGCCTCCGCCGACTCGGAGGACGGGGACGGAAGGTCACCGGGGCCGCTGACCGGGTGGGCAGGGCCGGGCGGGGTTTTCGGCAGGTCACACATCGGCGCTCGCGCGTCCTCCCCATGGAGCCACGGGGAGGCGTGCCGGGCTCGGATGTCGATCATTCGGTTCTCTCCATGTCACCTTGATTGCGTTGTACTCGTCGTAGAGATGACGAGGGGCGACGAGCGAAGGTGACCGGTGATGAACGTGCAGGACGACGAGCTGGCGGAGCGGTTCGAGACACATCGGGACCACCTGAGAGCGGTCGCCTATCGGATGCTCGGCTCGCTCGGTGAGGCGGAGGACGCCGTCCAGGAGGCCTGGCTACGGCTCAGCCGCGTCGACGCCGGTGAGATCGAGAACCTGGCCGGATGGCTGAGGACGGTCGTCTCCCGCCTGTGCCTCGACATGTTGCGCTCGCGCGAACTACGGCGGGAGGAGCCCGTCGGCCAACAGGTGTCCGACGAGATCCCGGACGCCGATGACGGAAGCGACCCCGAGCGGGAGGCGTTGCTGGCCGAGTCGGTCGGCCGCGCGTTGCTGGTGGTGCTGGACACCCTGGTCCCCGTGGAGCGGATCGCGTTCGTGCTGCACGACATGTTCGCCGTGCCGTTCGACCAGATCGCCCCCATCGTGGAGCGCTCACCGGGCACCACGAAGAAGCTCGCCAGCCGGGCACGTCACAAGGTGCGGGGCACCCCGGTGCTTCCCGCCGCCGAGCTCACCCGGCACCGACACATCGTCGAGGCCTTTCTCGCCGCCTCGCGCGGTGGCGACCTGAACGCGCTCCTCGCGGTGCTGGCTCCCGGCGTGGTGCGTCGCGCCGATCCTGCCGCTCTGCCGCCGGGCGCCCTGACGGAGGCCCGCGGTGCGCGGGCGGTGGCGGAGGAGACCCTCGTCTTCGGGCGGAGGGCCCGGTTCGCGGCGGTGGCCCTCGTGAACGGAGTCGTGGGAGTCGTCGTGGCCCCGCGCGGACGGCTGCTTCTCGCCCTGACCGTCATGGTCGAAGGCGAGAGGATCGCGGGATACGAGGTGATCGCCGATCCCGCCCGCCTGCGCCGCCTCGACCTGGCCGTCCTCGACGCCTGACCGCCCCGTCACCGGAACCTGAGGTGTCAGCACATCCAGCGTTGGTCACGGCCACGACGGGGGTCTTGCCCCGTGGGGCCCAGGTGGTGGCCTTGGGCGGCCTCAGGTTCTGTCCGGTCTCGTCTTCCCCGCACAGCCAGGCGCCCAGGTCGAGCGTCGTCCTTTTATCGCCGGCCACCGCTCGGTGATCCAGGTGAACCGCGCCGGGTTTTGTGGAGACTCGGCTACTTGGTTTGTGCCGCGGTGAGTGCGGCCTGTTGGTGACGGTAGTAGATCGCTTCGTACTCTGCGGGCGGGATGTCGCCGCAGGCGGTGTGCAACCGGCGGTGGTTGTACCAATCGAGGTACTCCAGGGTGGCCAGCTCGACGTCGTCCATACCTTTCCAGTGAGCTTCCCCCGTTTTTCCGGAGGCTTTGGATCATGGTCCACGGATCATGGGAAAGGTCTCG
>NZ_BNBB01000012.1 GCF_014654615.1 Streptosporangium violaceochromogenes
GAGCGCCGGAATACGGGCCACCGCCGACTCCGCCGACCCCGCCTCACCCACCACCTCGATGTCGCCCTCGGACTCCAGCAGCGCGGCCACGCCTCGCCGTACCACCTCGTGGTCGTCGACGAGGAACACACGAATCATGCCCCGAACGCTATCCCCCGGCCGGCCGCCGCCGATAGGGACGAAGGTCCCGGCCGGCGGGGTCCGCGGCCCGTGACCGGAAGCCGCCGCCGTCACGCCGGCGCACCGATCCGGCCGCGCCTGAGGCGGGTGATGAGGAAGGTGAACGGGGCGGGCCGGTGTGCGGGTGGTGGGGCCGGGCGGGGCCAAAGGTCCCGGCGGAGCACGTCCAAAGACCCTGACACGCCGAAGTGGGTACGACGGACGGTGGAGGTGTGCGGAGGTGATTCGATGCGCTCCCTTACTCGCTGGGCGACACGCTGGCTGCTCCTTCACCGCTTCGACGGCAACCCGCTGCGCAGACGCTCGGACCGGATCGAGACGGCCGCCGCGCTGGTGGCCCTGGTGATCTTCGTCGCCGTGTTGTGGCCGGCGGTCGCGCTCGGGCGCCAGGTCTACGAGCACGGCGTGCGCGCCGAGGTCGTCGGCCCCGGGCACAAGCAGGCGGTCGTGGCCCAGGTCGTCGACCCGGCGCGTGACGCCAGGTGGCAGGCGCGGACGGTGCGCTGGACCACCGCGCAGGGGGATGTGCGGACCGGGCCGACGGTGCTGGCGCCGGGCACCCCCGTGGGTTCCCACACCCGGGTCTGGATCGACGCGGCCGGCCGGCTCACGACTCCTCCGCCCAGCCACGCCAAGACGGTCGTGGACGCGGCGCTGGCCGTGCTCGCGACGGCGGCGGGGGTCGCCACGACCCTGCTGCTCTGCCTGACCGGCGTGCGCAAGGCGCTGAACCGGCGCCGTGACGCCGACTGGGAAAGGGCCTGGGCCGTGGCCGACGAACGGTGGCGCCGGCCAAGGCAGCCCTGACCGCGTCCGGCACCGGCCGTCAGGAGCCGCCTAGCCGAACTCGCGGACCGATCCGGCCGTCTGCGCGACGTCCTCGGCGCCGTCCTGGATCAACTGGGCGGCCAGGACGGACAGGACGCGACCGGCGGCCAGCTCGTCCCCGATCTCCGGGACCGGCCGGTCGCTCGGATTACGCCGGGCACGCGCGACGGCCTCGTGCCTTTTACCGCGATCGGTGAACAGCACGGCCCGGGCGGTGGTGACGTCGTCGTTGTCGTCCTCGCTGATGAAGATCTGCACGTTCCACTGCTTGGCTTCCATCATGAACACCCCCCTTGAAGGGTCTCTCCCGCCCTCCGGCCGGTGAAAGGGTCCTTGGACCCTATTGGGGCAGGCCGTTGCGCCCTGCCCCGGTGCCCCCGGTCTCACGCCGCCCGGCGGGCCGTGGCGGCCAAAGGCCGGAAGTCCCGGGTGATCAGGTCCTTTGGCCGCTGCGCGCGGCGGCGCCGAGCGGTCGGATGGAGGACAGGAGCGAGGAGGATGACATGACAGCGCATGTGGTGGTGGGTGTGGACGGCTCCCCTTCCTCACAGGCCGCGGCCGAGTGGGCCGCCGCCGACGCGGCGCGCCGCGGATGCGCCGTACGGCTCGTCCACGTGTGCGGGCCGTGGATCTACGACATCCCGCTGCAGACCCCGCCCGGCTTCCGCGACTCCATGGCCGAGTACTGCCAGGACGTGCTCGACGGCGCCGCCGCCCTGGTGAGGGAGCGCGCCCCGAAGGTGCCGGTGGAGACGGTGTTCGAGGCGGGCAAGGCGGTCGAGGTCCTGCGCCGTGAGGCCGAGGACGCCGTGCAGCTCGTGCTCGGCAGCCGGGGACTGGGCGGGTTCACCGGGCTGCTGCTGGGTTCGGTCGCCCTCGCCCTGGCCGGTCACGTCTCCAGGCCCGTCGTGGTGGTCCGGAAGGCGCCGAAGCGGGTTCACGACGAGATCGTGGCCGGCTTCGACGGTTCGTCCCCCGCCGCGGTGTTCGAGTACGCCTTCGAGGAGGCCGTCCGGCGCAAGGCCCGGCTACGCGCGGTCCACACCTGGCAGGAGCCGGTCCTCGGCCCCTACGCCGCGGCCTACACCCCCCTGTTCGACGACGTCTTCGCCGCCGAGCGGCACAAGGCGATGGAGACGCTGGCCCACTGGCGGGAGAGGTACCCGGGCGTCGAGGTTGAGGAGACGGTGGTCTGCGGCCATCCGGTGGCCGTCATCTGCCAGGCGTCGGAGACGGCGGACCTGGTCGTGGTCGGGGCGCGGGGGCTGGGCGGCCTCGGGGCGGCGATGCTGGGATCGGTCAGCCACGGGGTGCTGCACCACGCGCGCTGCCCCGTCGCGGTGGTGCGGGCTGGAGGGGAGAGGCGATGAACGTGGCCGATGTCAGGGTGGCCCAGGTGATGAGCCGTACGCTCGTCGCCGTCGAGCCGGACGAGTCCCCGCTCATGGCCTGGGAGCTCATGCGCCGCGCGGACGTCCACCATCTGCCGGTCGTGGAGGGGAACGGCCGCCTGCACGGGGTTCTGACCCGCGAGGATCTGACCGCCCGCTGGTCGGGCGGCCCGCTTGAGCAGTCGCGGGGGCGGGTGGGCGCTCTGGTGACCGGGCGCCGCTGCCCTCACGTGACGCTGCAGGCGTGCCTGGCCGACGCCGCGGCGGCCATGGTGGGGGCCGGGGTCGACGCGATACCGGTCCTGGGGGAGTCGGCCGTGCTGGTGGGGATGATCACCGCCACCGACGTGCTGCGGGCCGTGGCCGACCGGCTCGTCGAGAGGGGAGGCGACGAGGGCGGGCACGAGGAGGGGCCGGAGATCATGACCGGGGTGTTCCGGCTGGTCCCCGTCCTGCCCGCGGTCCTCAAAGGGCCCGGGGGATGAGCCCTCACGGGACCCGGGGTGACGGCGGTGGGGCAGCCCCGGCCCCGAGCGACCAAAGTCCCCCTCGAAACAGGCTAACGCCTCTAAATCGGCAGAAGGCCGGAGTCGATCGTGGAACCATGAGGCCGAGCCTGAGACTGGGGAACGTGGCGGGGATTCCCGTGGGGATCCACTGGTCCACTCTGCTCGTCGTCGCGCTGATCATGGCCGTCCTGGGAACGGCGGTGCTGCCGGTCGGGGGCCCCGGCGTCTCGCGCGGGCTGTACTGGGCGGTCGCCGCGATCACCGCGACGGCTTTCGTCGCCTCGCTCCTGGCCCACGAGCTCGCCCACGCCCTGGTCGCCCGCCGCCGGGGCGTCCGGGTGAGGTCCATCACGCTGTGGGTGCTGGGCGGGGTCACCGAGCTCGACGACGAGGCGGGAACGCCCCGGGCGGAGGCGGAGATCAGCGTGGCCGGCCCCCTGGTGAGCCTGGCGCTGGCGGCGGTGGCCTACCTGGCGCTGCTCGTCTTCCACGGCCCGCCGCTCATCCTGTCGGCGGTGACCTGGTTCGCCTTCGTCAACGCCGTGCTCGGGGTGTTCAACCTGCTGCCCGGCGCACCCCTGGACGGTGGGCGGGTGCTGCACGCCTTCCTGTGGTGGCGCTACCACGACCGGTTCCGCGCCGACAGGACGGCCGCGCGGGCGGGGCAGACGCTCGGCATGGTCCTGGTGGCCGCCGGGATCCTCCAGACCGTCATGTGGTCGCCCGTCGGCGGGCTCTGGACGGTGCTCATCGGGTGGTTCATGGCGGGCGCGGCCCGCAGCGAGGCGTTCGGCCACGCCGCCCGCGACGGGCTGGCCGGGCTGCGGGTCCGCGACGTCATGACGCCGGATCCGGACCTCGCCCCCGCCTGGCTCACGGTGGAGGACTTCGTGTCCAGCGTGGCCCTCGGCTCACGCCAGCTGGTCTTTCCCGTCGTGGACTTCTCCGGGGCCCCGACCGGATCGGTCTCGCTGGAGACGGTCCTCGGCCTTCCCCCTGAGCGGCGGGCCGCCGTCCACGTCGCCGAGGTGGCGCGCCGGCTGCCCCCCGACCACGTCCTGACGCCCGAGGAGCCGGCCGAGCGGATCCTGCGGCAGTCCGCGGCGCCGGTCGTCCTGGTCACCGAGAACGGCCGCGTCACGGGGATGATCACCTCGGCCGATCTGACGAGGGTCCTGCTGCAGGCGGCGCTTCGGGGCAGGTCGCGCGACGGGACGCCGTGACCGCCCCGCCCCGGGCCGGGGGGTGCGGCGGCCGGGATGACCGTCGCCCCCGCCTCTTCCGCGCGGAGACGTCGCGCGGAAGAGGCGGGAAACGGTCATCCGGCGCCGTGAGGGCGCCCGCCCCTTTTTTTTGCGGCTACTTCCTGTGGGCGTGCGACTTGTCCTCGACCGGGATGCGCCTGCTCTTCTCCTCGGGCCTGGCGAGCTTCACGCTGACCTCAAGGACGCCCTTGTCGTAGACGGCCTTGATGTCCTTCTCGTCCGCCACCATGGGCAGGGTGATGGACCGCGTGAACGAGCCGTAGCGGAACTCCGTCCGCTGCTGCTCCCGCTCCTCCTCCTCGCGCTCGGCCCTGATCGTCAGGATGCCGTTGTTCACGTCGATCTCGATGTTCTCGGGGTTGACCCCCGGCAGTTCGGCCCGCAGGACGTACCGGCCGTTCTTGACGTAGTCCTCGAACCTGATGCTCTGGGTCTGCGTCCTCATGGTCCCGAAGGGGACGTCCAGCAGCTCCAGCAGCTCGGGGAAGAGGCCCCTTTGCTCACGGCGCGTCAGCATGCTCATGTGTGCTCCTTGTCTGTCCGATGGCGGCGGGGAGGATCTCCCCGGCGAAGGGTGAGGTGATGTCCGGCCCCAGGTCGAAAGCCGGTAAACCTCGGGTGCGCGGGCGGGCCCGGGCCTCCCCGCCGGCCCCCTTCGCCCAACCGGCTGGTTGCCGAACACGACCTAGTCGTCCACGTCCCACTCCAGTTCGTCGATCACGTCGACGACACCGCTGACCCGGCGGGTCATCCGTGCCACGAGCCGGGCGTCGCCGCGCCGACGCATGCGCCCGGACAGCGTGACGACCCCGTCGCGGACCGTGACGGCGGTGTCGTGCGGCTCGGTCCACAGGGAGTGCTCCAGGATGTCCTCACGCACCTCCCCGGCGATGTCGGCGTCGCTGCGCAGGAAGACCTTCAGCAGGTCATGGCGGCTGACGATGCCTTCGAGGATGCCCTCCTCGTCGACCACGGGCAGCCGTTTGACCCCCTGCTCCTCCATGAGGCGCATCGCCGACACGATCGAGGCGTGCGGCCGGACGGTCACCGCCGGGGCGGTCATCAACGCCGCGGCGGTGTCACCGCGGGCCTTGTCCCTGGCGCCGCCGCCGTCCCGGCTCAGGCGGTGGCGCAGCCGGGCGCGCAGCGGCGGCTGGTAGCCCTCGCGGTAGTACTGCTCCTTGAACTCCTCTTTGTGGAGCAGATCCGCCTCGGAGACGACGCCGATGACGTGCCCCTCCCCGTCCACCACCGGGACGGCGCTCACACCGTGGGCGATGAGCACCTCGGCGACGTCCTTGAACGGGCTGCTGCCGTTGACCGACGCCACCTCCGTGCTCATGACGTCCTTGACCTTCGCGCGCATCGCCAACCTCCTTCGCTTTCGTGCGGGCCCGTCCTCACGCTCTTCCGCCGGGCTCCCCACGCCTTCCATCCCACCTCTGCGCGCACCCTGGGCGCAGTGGCCGGAGGTCCTCGAATCCGGGGTCTTTGGACCGCCGGGGAGACCGGGGACGGCCGGGGCGCCGGCGTCTTCCGGCCCGCCTGGAGCGCGCCATCGGATCGCTCGGTGATCCGATGGTCCGGTGCGCGTGGCGAGCCTCCCCGCCGTGCCCCCTCCCCCGAGGGCGGCCGGTACGGCGGTCGCGGACGGCCCGCCGGCGGCGGAGGCCGGCAGGCCGTGTATTCCCCGCTTCAAGTCGGCATATCCCCCGGACAGCGGCCGGGGAGGCTGCGACGATATGGCCAACCTTCTGCTGATCGCATCACGTTAACGGAGGACACCATGGCGCCGACCGAGGCGGGACTTGTCCGTCGGACGATCTTGCTACTTCGTACCGTGGCCGCGCATCCGGAGGGGGCCGGGCTCAGCGAGATCGCCCGCGAGGCCGGCATCCCCAAGGCCACGTGCCACCGGGTGCTCACCGTCCTCGAACAGGAGAACTGGCTGACGCTCGACCCCGGCACCCGGCGCTACCGGGTCTCCCTCGGACTCCTCTCCGTCGCCGGAGGGCTGCTGGACGGCGACGGCGTCTACGGCCACCTGCGCGACGTCCTGCGCGACCTGGCCGCCGAGACCGGGGAGACCTCAGGGGTCGACGTGCTTCTCGCACCCGGCGTCGTGGTCATCGCCCAGGTCCCGGGGCCGTCGCTGATCGGGCAGACCCTCAAGCCCGTGCCCCGGACCCAGCCGGTGTGGGCGGCCTCGACCGGCAGGGTCCTGCTGGCGGCGCTCGACCCCCGGACGGTGCGGGCGGAGTTCGGGCGGGAGTTCGCCGAGAAGGCCCCCGCGGGGCCGGACGGGCTGGAGGCGTTCATCGCGTCGCTGGACTCCGTGCGCCGCGACGGGTTCGCCTTCGCCTACGACGAGCCCGAGATCGGGGCGGCCTCGGTGGCCGCGCCGGTGAGGGGCCGGGACGCCACGTCGTACGCGGTGTGGATCGGGGGCCCGACCTATCGCCTCACGCGGGATCGCATCGACGCGGTGGCCGAGCCGGTGATCAAGGCCGCGCGGATGGTCGGCGACCTGCTCAGCGTGACGGGCATGGTCCTTCCCGGCGCCCTCACCGGGGGTTTCGCGCCGCACTGACGCGCCGCACTGATCGGCGCCGGCGATGCGGAGCCCGTGGGGCCGCGGGGCCGCCCGGCCCGGCCGGATCGCCGCCGGGCCGGGCGGCGATCCGGTGCGGTGCGGTGCGGGGTCAGAAGAAGCGGTGTTCCGGGGCGGGAAGAGGCGTCCGCCCCGGGCCGCGCCACCCCGTCCCCTTCTTCGCCCCCTCCGTCGTCTCCTTCTTCGCCGTCTTCGGCAGGCCGGTGTCGCCCCCGGGGCCGGGTACCAGGGGCAGGAGCACCCTGCTGCCGGCCAGGTCGACGGTGACGCGCGCCCCGGTGGCCGGCTCGGCGCTGTAGGTGGCGTCGGTGCCGGCGATCACGAGGGCGAGCCGGTGGTCCTTTCTGAAGAGGTAGTCGTGCGGGAGCGTCTCCCAGGCGACCCTGCCGTACGTCCCCGGCGTCAGCGGCGAGGGGGTAGTGAGCGAGGCGCGGTTCTGCACGTCGATCCAGCCCCGGGCGACGATCTCCAGCGGGCGGGTGGCCAGGTTGGTGGCGACCTTCCGGTAGCAGGCGTCGTCAAGGGCCGTGCCGGCGCCGTGACAGCTCTCCTCGGCCAGCGTGGTGAGGCCCTGGCCGCGCCGCCAGTCGACCCGGGTGTCCTCGCCGAAGTCGACGACGAGCGCGGTCAGGTTCGCGGTGGGGCCGTCGAGCGCGATCCGCAGGTCGGCCAGGGGCGTGCCCGACAGGCGCACGTCCCCGGGCAGGGGGTCGGTGACGAAGGCGGCCCTCGCGGGCCCGGCCGTGCCGACGTCGGCCACCATCTCCTCCTCGGGCCGGCGGATGTCGGTGAAGACGGCCCTTTCCCCCCTCTCCGCCGCGGTGAGGCCGAGCGAGCCGTCGGCCGCGGGATGAAGGGGGACCTGCAGGGCCGACGGCGCCGGCCAGTCGGCCTGGGTGACCCAGCGACCGGGGCCGAGCTGCACGTCGGCGCGGGGCTCTTGCATGACATCGTTCTCCACGCCCAGCAGCCAGTGGTCGAACCAGCGGTGCAGCGTGCCGACCCACAGGTCGCGCCGCCCCTCGAAGTCGAAGGGGTCCACGTGCTGGTACTGGCCGATCCAGACCTTGCGGGGCACGTTCGCGCTGGCCAGGAGCCTCCACCACCGGGAGAAGTTGTCGGGGCGGACGTTGAGGTCGTTGACCGAGTGCACGGCGAAGACGGCGGCGTGCACCCGAGGTCCGCCCGGCGGGCCGGCGGTGTGGTCGCGCGCGGCCCAGAACGCGTTGTGGTTTCCGGTGTCGTCGCCGTCCTCGGCGTCCATCCGCGCCCGTACGGCGGCGCACTTGGCCGCGGGGTCGGTGTCGACGTGCCGGGCCAGCCACGACATGTAGTCGTAGTTGTAGATCACGCCGTTGGAGCGCTGGTACCTGTACCAGGAGCTGATGGCCGAGATCGGCACGATGGTCTCCAGGCCCTCGACGCCGGTCGCGGCGACGGCGTTGGCCAGTGTGCCGTCGTAGGACTTGCCGATCATCGCGGTCCTGCCGGTGGCCCAGTCGGCGACCGCGGTTCCGCCGTCGGCGCGGCGGGCGGCGGCGCGGCCGTTGAGCCAGTCGACGACCGCCTTGCCGCCCAGCACGTCGGCCCGCCCGCCGCTGTCGGGGCAGCCGTCGGAGCGGGTGGTGCCGATCATGTCGACGTTGAGGACGGCGTAGCCGCGCGGCACGAAATAGTTATCGTAAAAAAGCGGAAATTTCACGATGTTTCCTGCGGAGTCGTAGACCTTCCGCTCGCTTTCGTTGCCACGGCCGGAGTTGTCGTAGTAAGGGCTCTCGTCGATGATGGCCGGTACCCTGAGCCCGGGGCCTGACTCCCGTGGCCTGATGATGTCGACGCGGATCCGGTCCGTTCTCCCGTCGGAGTCGCTGTCGACACCCGACTCGACGTAGACGTGCTCGCGGACGGCGTCGGCGTAGGAGAAGACCGGCTGGGTTCGTCCTCGCTCGACGGTGATGGAGGGGCCGGTGGTCGCGTGGGCCGGGGTGGTGCCCGCCGCGATCAGGACCAGGGCGATGAGGGCTTCTCGTAACTGTGGCACGCGGAGCCTCCAGGGACTGAGGAAACACCCGCAATCTCCATGAACGTCACATGGCTGACAAGATCTCTTTACACGGTTGACACCACCCTGGTTCTGGCGCGTGACGTCGGGGCCGCGGGGGTTCTTTCGAGATGCTTACGTCCCCCGCCGTGATCACCGGAAAGGGCCCGCCGGCCAGGAGGATGACGGGGGTCGCCCTCCCACGCGAAAGGACCTTGAATGAAACCCTCACCCTTCTACCGCGCCACCGCCGTGGCGGGGTTCGCCTGCGCCCTGCTGCTCGTCGTCAACGTCGCGCGCCGCGGCGGCCTGCTGCCGGAGACCGCCCTCACCCACGCGGTCGCGCCGTTCGCGCCGCTGACCGGCCTGTTCGCGATCACCGGCCTCTACCTGGCGCTGCGCCGTACGGCCGGCACCCTCGGGCTCGTCGGCTACCTCCTGAACGCGGTGGGCCTGGCGGGCGCGTTCGCCATCGAGTACACACTGCACCTCGTCTTCCCCCACCTCGGCACGGGCGTGGTCGACGGCCTGCTGAAGGGGGGAACCGGCCGCGCCTTCCTCGTCACCTCCGCGGTGCTCCTCGCGGGCGTGGTGACGTTCGGGGCGGCGGTGCTGCGGACCCGGGCCGTCCCGGCCGCGGCGGTCGCGCTCTACGTCGCCGGGCTGATCCCCGGATCGCTGCGCAGCCTGTTTCCGATCCCGGTCTACCTGACCGGGCTGGTGGTGGCCGCCGCGGGGTTCGCCTGGATGACGGCCCGCCTGTGGAACGCGGCCGATCCGGAGGCCGGCTCGCTGACATAGCCCGTTAGGGGGTCCGGCCCGGCGCCGGGGGCCGCCCGGCGTCGAGCCGCGACGCCCGGCGCCGGAGCCGGAACGGCATGAGGGCCGATTCGATCTGGACGCCGAGGCTCATCTTGCTGTGGCCGCCGCGGCGCTCCTCGAAACGGATGGGAACCTCCACGATCTTCAGGCCGCGCCTGACGGTGCGGTAGTTCATCTCGACCTGGAAGGCGTATCCGTTGCTGGTGATGCCGGCGACGTCGATCAGGCGCAGGGTCTCGCGACGCCATATCTTGAAGCCGGCGGTGACGTCGCGGATGCGCAGGTGAAGCAGCAGGCGCACGTAGAAGTTCGCCCAGGCCGACAGGGCCTTGCGGTGCGGTGCCCAGTTCTCGGCGAGCTTGCCGCCCGTGGCGTAGCGGCTGCCGATGACCACGTCCGCCTCGGTGGACAGCAGCGTGCCCAGCATCTGCGGGACGGCCTCGGGCGGGTGGGACAGGTCGGCGTCCATCTGCACCACGTAGGCGGCGCCCTCCTCCAGGGCGTGGCCGAGGCCGTGGACGTAGGCGCGGCCGAGTCCCTGCTTGCCGGGGCGGCGCAGGACGGACAGGCGGTCGGGGCCGTAGGTGTCCCGCGCGAGGCGTTCGGCGAGGTCCCCGGTCCCGTCGGGCGAGTTGTCGTCCACGACGAGCACCCGCAGGGCGGGCAGGGGCAGGGCGAACAGGGCGTCCAGGATGACGGGCAGGTTGTCGGCCTCGTTGTAGGTGGGCATCACCACGGTGACGGCCGCCGACGCCCAGGGTTCGGGCAGGCGTACGGCGCGCGCGGCGCGCGCGCCCGCCGAGGTGTCATCCTCCGATATGACTCGCGGATCGGGTTGGGTCATCAATTCCGGTTTCCGTTCGGGGCTGGATTCGGCGGTCCCGCCTGCGGCACCCGCCGGGTCGGGCCCGGCCTGTACCGGATGGAGCCTATCCCGCCGGACGGGACGGGCGGCGCGACGCCGATCCCACACGCCGCGCGGCCCCCGCCCCTCTTTGAACCGGTCCGGGGCCGCGAGGGGGCGGCCGGGCCCGGGGGCCCGGCGACGGGGAATTGTCACGGCCGCCCGCTAGTGTCCTGGGTGAGGTGCTCTGCACATGATCCCGGGGAGCCTGCGTTGACCGTGCTCGCGAAGCCGCCCGACACGGAGGTGGAGGCCTCCGTCGAGCAGCTGGTCTACGTCCGCGACGACGAGTACACCGTCGCGCGGATGAGCGCCGAGAGCCTGGCCGGGTTCGTCGCCGCGGGCCGCGCGCTGGCCGGCGTGCAGCCCGGGGAGCGGCTGCGGCTGGCGGGGGAGTGGGACGACCACCCGCGCCACGGCACCCGCCTGATGGTCGGGCGGTGCGAGCGGGTGGCCCCCTCCACCGTGCGCGCCATCACGCTGTACCTCGGCTCGGGCCTGATCCGCGGGATCGGGCCGAAGCTCGCCCACGCCATCGTCAGCCACTTCGGCCCGCGGACGCTCACGGTCATCGACACCGAGCCGGAGCGCCTCACCGAGGTCGTCAACATCGGCGTCACGCGGCGGGCGCAGATCGTCCAGGCGTGGGCGGAGCAGAAGGCGGTCGCCGCCCTCATGGTCGCCCTGCAGGGCTTCGGGGTCAGCCCGCTGCTCGCCTCCAAGATCTACCAGGTGTACGGCGACGACTCCCACGACGTCCTCACCCGCGACCCCTACCGCCTGATCGGCCGGGTCAAGGGGATCGCCTTCCACACCGCCGACCGGATCGCGCTGCGGTCGGGGGTGCCCGAGCACAGCCCGCGACGGATCCGGGCGGCCGTCGTGGACCGGCTGGAGACGGCCGCGGCCCGCGACGGCCACTGCTTCCTGCCGATGCCCGCCCTCCTGGCGGCGGTGGCGGCCCTGGTCGAGCAGGAGGAGGACCCGATCCGCCAGGCGGTCGACGCGCTGGTCGCCGAGCGCCGGGTGGTCGTCGAGGCGTCGCCGTCCGGCCCCGGCCAGGTGGTGTACGCCAAGGAGCAGCACGGCCGCGAGGCCGCGCTGGCGGCGCACCTGGCCCGGCTCCGCCGGGCCCGCTCGGCGCTGCCGCTGCGCCCGTTCGCCGAGGACGAGGCGCTGCACGACGACCAGCGGGCGGCGGTGAACCTGGTACTGACCAGCACGGTGTCGATCCTGACCGGCGGCCCGGGGTGCGGCAAGAGCCACACGGTGCGGGTGATCGCCGCGACCGTCCGGGCGATGGGCGGCACGGTGACCCTCACCGCGCCGACGGGCAAGGCGGCCAGACGCCTGTCGGAGCTCACCGGCCTGCCCGCCATGACCGTGCACCGGATGCTCGCCCGGCAGGAGGAACCCGCCGAGGGGGTGCTCTTCCGGCAGTCCCCGGCGCAGGCGGACCTGGTCGTGGTGGACGAGGCGTCGATGCTCGATCTGCAGATGGCCACCCGGCTGGCGGCGGCGATCCCGGAGGGCGGCCACCTGCTGCTGGTCGGCGACGGCGACCAGCTCCCCAGCATCGGCCCCGGCAGCGTGCTGGCCGACCTGCTGCGGGTGGAGGAGATCCCGCGCGTCCGGCTGACCCACGTCTTCCGGCAGGCGCAGGACAGCGCGATCGTCCGGGCGGCCCACCGGATCAGGGCGGGTGAGCTGCCCGCCCTGCCCGGCGGGGGCGGCTTCTGGTTCGAGGAGATCGACGACCCCGACCTGGTGGCCGACCGGGTGATCCACCTGGCGACCGAGGCGATCCCCCGCAAGCAGAACATCGGCGGGGACCGGATCCAGGTCCTGTGCCCGACGCGCAGGGGCGTCACCGGCACGATCGAGCTCGGCCGCAGGCTGCAGGAGCGGCTGAACCCTCCGCGTGAGGGCGCGGCCGAGCACTGGTCGGGCCCGTCGGTCTTCAGGGTGGGCGACCGCGTCATGCCGATCCGCAACAACTACGACAAGGGGGTGTTCAACGGGGAGACCGCCACGGTCACGGCGGTGGACCTCCAGGAGCGGCTGGTGGAGATCCGTACCGACGACGGGGGGAGCGTGGAGTACACCTTCGGCGAGCTGGACGAGCTGACCCACGCCTACGCGATCAGCGTGCACCGCTCCCAGGGCAGCGAGTACCCCTTCGTGGTGGCGCCGATCGTGGCCGAGGCCGGGGGGGTGATGCTCAACCGCAGGTTGCTGTACACCCTGGTCACCAGGGCCCGGTCGTGGGCGGTCCTGGTCGGCCGGCGGGAGGCGCTGGAGCTGGCCGCCCACCGGCTCGGCCACCGCAGGAACACCGGCCTGGCCCCGCGGATCGCCCTGGCCCTGGAGGGCTGACGCCCTCAGAGGGCGAGAAGGGCCGCTCGGATACCGGGGACCGGCAGGCCGGACCGCCGGAGCCGCCCGGGGCGGCGATTACCTCCGATGAGTTTCCGTATCGCCACGTCCGACCTGGTCACCCGCCCGATCCAACACCTTCGCGGGCGAGAGTCGGTCATGGTCACGCCCGTGACGGTACGCCCCTCGGCCTCGTCCCGCAGCCGGGAGCAGAGGAGATCGGGCCCCGCTCGGGTCCGCGCAACCAGCCTCAGAGCAGCGCTCTGTGATCACCGCATCGACAGGTGCGCCGTCCTGTGCGAGAACCAGCGTCCCGTATAGTGTACGGTATGTCGTACGACATGAGGAGGGGCAGCATGTACCAGCCGAGCGCCCAGGAACTGAAGAGCATCGAGGAATGGTTCGCCGACTACGATGCGCTGGCCGAGCAGGGCGCGATCGAGCAACTGGCCGACCTGGCGGTCTTCCCGATGAACGTGGCCACCGACGTGCCGGGCGGCCACGCGAGCGTCCGCCAGTGGACACGACCCGAGTACGTCGAGGCGATGAAAGAGTCCATGGGCGGCGGCACCGCCGGGCTCAGCCTGCGCTCGACGCGCACCCCGCGCTTTCTCGGCCCGAACCTGGTGGTCGTGGAGACCGAGGCGACGATGACGATCGAGGGCCGGGAGCACCACATGCGCTACGCCGACCTGCTGGTGCGCACCGAGGACGGGTGGGCGTTCCAGACCATGGTCCAGGGCGGCTGGGGTCACGGCTGGCCGCCCGCCAAGCGCGGCTGACCGCGCCGTTTCCGGTCAGGGCACACCTGGGTGCCGAGCAGGCGGGGAAGCGGCCGGCTCGTCGGGCATCCGGTGCGGGTGGGAGACCTCTCCTTCGGCACGGGAGCCATCTTCGACATGGACACCCTGCGGCTTCGCTGGTTCCGCCGGGTGCTTCAGGGGGAGCCCGCGGCGTGGCCGTTCAAAGGACGCATCCGCCTCTTCGTCACGGGGCGCGACGAATGGCGCGACGAGGACGAGTGGCCGCCCCCCGGCGCCGTCGAACACCCCCTCCTCCTCGCCGGCGGCGGCGAGGCGAACACCGTGGACGGCGCGGGCAGGCTCCGCTGGGAGGCGCCGGGCGGCCCCGCGGTCGACGAGTTCGTCCACGCGCCGGACGACCCGGTGCCGACGGCGGGCGGTGCGCACATGATCCCCGAGGCGATGTGCCCCGCCGGGCCGATCGAGCAGCGTCCGGTGCAGAGACGACAGGACGTGCTCGTCATCGCCGGCACCTCGACCCTCCGGCACCCCGTCGCGGGGGTGTCCAGCGGGATCAGCCGTCGCCGGGCCGCCGAGGCGTCCCCGGAAGTGAGCCGCCCTCTGCGCACGGCCCGCCGGAGCATGTCCTCGACGAAGCCGAGCGCCTTGCCCACCGACTCCGGGCGGGCGTCGCAGAGCTCGACGGTGTGGCCGGCCGTCGCCGCCCACTGGGCGATGCCGCGGCCCATCACTCCGGTGCCGACAACCCTGATGCGCACGGAACCCCTCGTTTCTCTCGACGCGGGCGGACCGGGCCGCGCCGGGGACCCGCTCCCTCTGGAAAGGCAAACGACTGACCTCACGGTGCCGGAAAGCATTGATTGGTGTCCAATACCGAATTAAGGTCGGATTCAGATGATGAATTGATCAATCGGGTGGAGCGCGTCTCCAGAAGGGGAGTACGGGCGGGTCACCGTCGGCTTCGCCGGAGCCTCCAGCCACGAGAGCCTCCCCCTGCTGGCCGGCGCCGTCCGGGCCTCTCATCCGGGTATCGAACTGGTTCTCGCGGGCCAGACCTACGCCAACGTCGCGATGGCCCGGGTCGCGGAGGGCTCACTGGATCTGGGCTTCGTCCGCCTGCCGGCCGTCCCCGCGGCCGCGCCGCCGGGCGTCGCCACTCGCGTGATCGGTGAGGAGGAGCTCATCTGCGCGGTGCCCTCGGACCACCGGCTGGCGCGGCACGGGCGCGTTCCCGTCTCCGCCCTGGCCGAGGAGCCGTTCGTCGGTTTTCCCGCCAACACAGGGTCCTCCCTGCGCGACGCCACCCTCCTCGTGTGCGAGGCCGCCGGGTTCACCCCGCGGACCGTCCAGGAGGCGCCCGACTCCCACACCGTTCTCGCCCTGGTCGCCGCCGGGGTGGGGGTGACGCTCACCCTCAGCTCCTGCCGGCACATCCAGCAGACGGGTCTGGTGTACCGCCCGCTGGACGGCCCGCCGGTCCGCCTGCGCCCGGCGCTGGCCTGGCGCACGGACAACCCGTCGGCCGCGCTGCGCACCGTTCTCGTCGTGGCCGAGCAGGCGCTTCCCACCCCGGGGCACCTCGCCGCCGTCTGAGGGAGCCGAGGGGGTTGAGAGGGGTTCGGTCTGAATTCGAGGTTAATTCGGTATTGGACCTTCATAGTTCCCGAATGCGAAGGTCGGTGGAAACCGTCCCACCAGGGCCTCCTGCCCCTGGAAAGCAGGAGGCCGACGCATGCCCGAGCAGTCCGACGTCGTCATCTGCGAGCCGCTGCGCACGCCCGTCGGCCGTTTCGGCGGCGCCCTCGCCGGGCGGCGGCCGGCGGCCCTGGCCGCGCGCGTCATCTCCGAGATCGTCGCCCGGACCGGAATCGACCCCGAACGGATCGACGAGGTGATCCTGGGACACGCGTACCCGACCTCCGAGGCACCCGCGATCGGGCGGGTCGCCGCGCTCGACGCGGGGCTGCCCGACACCGTGACGGGGACGCAGGTCGACCGGCGGTGCCGGGGGAGACGGGGACCGCGGGGGCAGCGGCACGCCGAGAAGGTGCGCGCGCTGGGGCGGCGCGCCGGAGCGCATGGCCGAGGTGATCGCCTCGGTCGCGCCGGTGCCGAGGTCGGGGGTGGCGTCGGTGACGGCGGTGAGCCCCAGCCGGGTGAGGGCGGCGCCGCCCGCGACACCTCCGCCGACGCCGGGTGACAGCTCCGGGATCATGGTCGGGGAGGGCCTTGGTGTTCTCGTCCCGGCGAGATACCCGGCCGCGTACTCCCGCCGGGGTGTTCAACGAGCGTCTATGCTCGCTGACAGGCAGTGTTGCAACGATCCCCGTCACCTTCGCGACGCCGACCGGCGCCTTCTCACGCGGGCACCTCCCCGCCGGGCCGCGGGCCAGGTCACGACGTAGGAAGGACACGCGCACGCATGGACCCCGACAGCGCTCCTCAGCCCCCCGCCCGCGCCCGTTTCCCCGTCCGTCTGGACCCCGCCGGAACCGATGTCCACGCCGAGGCCGCCCGGCTCCGCGACAACGGAGCGGCCACACGGGTGGAGCTCCCCGGCGGGGTGGTCGCGTGGGCGATAACCCGTCACGAGGCGCTCACGGCGGTGCTGGCCGACCCGCGGGTGTCGAAGGACGCCCGCCAACACTGGCCTCTCTTCAGGAACGGGGAGATCCCCACGGACTGGCCCCTTTACCTGTGGGTGTCGGTGTCCAACATGTTCACCGCTCACGGCGACGCTCACCGCCGGCTCCGCAGGCTGATCTCGCCCGCGTTCACCGCGCGCCGCGCCCAGGCCCTCCGCCCTGTCGTCGAGCGGATCACCGGTGACCTGCTCGACGACCTGGCCGCCACCGCTCCCGGCCAGGTCGTCGACGTGCGCGAGGTGTTCGCCTACCGGCTGCCCATGCGCGTGATCGGCGAACTGTTCGGTCTGCCCCACGGCCGCCGCGACCGGTTGCGTCGTATCGTCGACAGCATCTTCAACACCTCCGCGGACGCCGAGGAGGTTCTGGCGACCCAGCGGGAGGTCTACGACACGCTGAGTGGCCTGGTGGCCGCGAAACGGCAGCGACCCGGCGACGACATGACCAGCGACTTGATCGCCGCCCGCGATCAGGACGGCTCCCGTCTCAGTGAGCAGGAGCTGATCGACACCTTGCTGCTGGTGATCTCCGCCGGGCATGAGACCACGGTCAACCTGATCGATCAGGCGGTCGTCGCCGTGCTGACCCACCCCGGCCAGCGCGCTCTCCTCCACACCGGGCGCGCCTCCTGGGAGGACCTCGTCGAGGAGACCCTGCGCTGGCAGGCCCCGGTCATGAACGTCCCGCTGCGATACGCGGTGGAGGACATCACGGTCGGCGACATCACGGTCCGCGCGGGAGAGGCGATTCTCGCCTCCTACGGCGCGGCCGGGCGCGACCCCGCTCAGCACGGCGAAGACGCCGATCTGTTCGATGTCACCCGTCCGACCCGCGGCGATCACATCTCGTTCGGCCACGGCGCCCACTACTGTCTCGGAGCACCCCTGGCCCGGCTCGAAGCCGGGGTCGCCCTGCCCGCGCTGTTCGAGCGTTTCCCCGACCTCTCCCTCGCCGTTCCTCCCGGCGCGCTGCGCCCGCTGGAGTCGTTCATCGTGAACGGTCACCGCACCCTGCCGGTCGTCCTGCGCCCCGCCATGTGAGCCGGCAGGCCAGACGATCATCGCTTCGTTCAGGGCGGAGGGTGCCGCCGGCGGCGAGCGGACGCCCCCTGCCCGGGCTCACGCGATCAGCCGGACGACAGGGCGCTCCCGGGTGAGAGCCTGCCGGGGCTCCCGCCGGTGATCGAGGTGAGACCTCGGGCGGCGGTCTCGGGCGCGAGGGCGACCGCGACAACGGCGACGAGTCCCGGGAACGCGACGTACAGGCCTTCGAGGAGTCTGAGTGCAGAAATCGGCGCCAGAAACATGATCTTCGTTTCAGTTCGATGGCTGCTCTCGTTTGTCCTGGTTCGCGGGCCTACGGTCCAGGGCCATGCCTTTCGAATTCCTCGCCGATGTCCGGCTTTCAGGGCGCCGACGTCATCAGCAAGGAGCGGCAGGTCACGACGATCGACATCTTCCCCGCCCGTGCCGCCGGAGACGGCGTCAAGCCGGCTCACCATCTCGGGCTGGACGGCGAGGGTGCGGTCACCAACGGCGGTGGCGGACTGCTGGTGAATCTGGGCAACGACGTGGTGTTGACATCCTCCAGCGAGCGAGTGCGAACTGTGTTTCGGCTCGGCCAAGGCCGTAGCGGTCACCCCTCGCGGGCCGGGGCTCCGCCCGTGTCCGGCACAGGCGGTCCGTAGCGCGCCCGGAGCGAGCCGGTGGTGGTGATCGGCGCGGACCGGGCCGACGTGGAACGCATATCCGTGCACTCGACTTCGGAAACCGACGCCTGCTCACTGGTCAGGAACGGTGGGGAATCCCGGGCGCGAGATGCGGTGGAGCTGTGGGATCGTGGAGGCTTTGACGCCATGTCCTGCCCGCCGCACCCGGGGATTTGTCATGGAATTTCGGATTATGGGGGCATTGTCGATACGTGACGGCGCCGAGGATCGCACCCCCACCGCTCCGAAGCACCGTGACCTGCTGGCGATGTTCGTGCTCAACGCCCGCCGCCCGCTCACCGTCGAGCGGCTGCGACAGCTGCTGTGGCCGCTGGAGGAGGGCGACCGGTCAGACTCGCTGATCCGCGGTTACATCGGCCGGCTCCGGCAGCTGATCGGCAAGGACGTCATCACCACCGTGTCCGGCACGTACACGCTGGCCGTCAACGACGATCAGCTCGACGTCGGTCGCTTCCGCAGGCTTGTGCAGGAGGGGCTGTCCGGACGTGACGGCGGGAAGCTGCGGGAGGCGCTGGACCTGTGGCGCGGGCCGGTTCTGGCGGACGTCGACCCTGACGCGAGGCGCTGGGCCGAGACCGGGCGGCTGCGCGAGGAGCTCGAAGAGCTTCGCCTGCTCGCCCTGGAGCGCCGGATCGAGCTCGACCTGGACGCGGGCCGACACCGCGAGCTGCTGTCCGAGGTGCGGAGACTGGTCGCGCAGCACCCGCTCTGGCAGCGTTTCCGCGGCCAGTTCATGCTGGCGCTCTATCGCAGCGGGCGGCGCGTGGAGGCGCTGGCCGTGTACACGGCGCTGCGCGACGAGCTCGACGGCGGGCACGCCATCGAGCCCGACCCCGAGCTGCAGCTGCTCCATCACCGGATAAACCGGAGGATGCCCCGGCCTTCAGGCCGGGGAGGAATCCGGACCCCGTCAGGGGCGGCCCGCCGGAGGCGGGACGGCCTGCTGGAGGATGTGCAGCACCTGCGCGTGCAGGGATCGGTGCTCATGTTCGGCCAGTTCCTTGAGTCGTGCGTGGAAGTCGTCGGGAAGTCGCAGTGTGATCTGTTTCATGACGCTAGGATACCCGCGGCGAACCACCTCTGTGATGGTAGATTGATGGCATGTCCCGTTACCGGCTCTCCCCGACGCCCGCCCAGGAGGCGGCGCTGGCGGAGCACTGCGGGCACGCCCGGTTCGTGTGGAACCTCGCCGTGGAACAGCACGCGCGCTGGAAGCCGGGGCGGGCGTCCGCGCCGGGATTCGCCGCGCAGTGCCGTCAGCTCACCGAGGCCCGCGCCGAGTTCGCGTGGCTGCGCGGCGGGTCGACCGTCGTGCAGCAGCAGGCACTGAAGGACTTCGCCCAGGCGATGACGAACTTCTTCGGCGGCACCCACCGCCGTCCGACGTGGCGCAAGCGCGGTCAAGGTGAGGGGTTCCGCATCGTCGCGGTCAAGGCCGGCGACGTTCGCCGCGTCTCCCGCAACGCCGGCGAGGTCAAGGTCCCGAAGGTCGGCTGGGTACGGTTCCGCTGGTCGCGCGCCGTCCCCGGCGGCGGGGTGAAGTCCTACCGGATCACCCGGGATGCGGCCGGGCGCTGGCATGTCGCTTTCGCCGCGATCCCGCAGCCGATTCCCGCGCCCGGCACGGGCGAGGTGGTCGGTGTGGACCGGGGCGTGGCCGTGTCGGCGGCCCTGTCCACCGGCGAGCTGCTGAACGCGCCCGCTCTGCGCGACACCGAGAAGACGCGGCTGCTGCGCCTGGAGCGCAAACTCGCCCGAGCCCGGCGCGGGTCGAACCGCCGCGCCACGGTCAAAGCCACCATCGCGAAGCTCAAGGCCCGCGAAGCCGACCGGCGCAAGGACTGGGTGGAAAAGACCTCCACCGGCCTGGCCCGGCGGTTCGACGTCATCGCCGTCGAAGACCTGAAGATCACCGGCATGACCCGGTCCGCGCGCGGCACCCTCGCAGCGCCGGGGCGCAACGTCGCCCAGAAAGCCGGGCTCAACCGGGGCATCCTCGCCAACGGGTGGGGACGGCTCGTGGCACGGCTGGAACAGAAAGCCCCCGGCCGGGTCCAGAAGATCAATCCGCGGTACACGTCGCAGACCTGCAACGCCTGCAGACACATCGCCGGGGAGAGCCGCGAGAGCCAAGCCCTCTTCCTGTGCGTCGCCTGCGGGCACCAGGCCAACGCCGACATCAACGCAGCTTGCAACATTCGAGACACTGCCGCAGGGCATGCGGTGGCTGCACGGGGAGGCCCGCCGTTGGGCGGGCTCGTGAACCGTGAACCTCAACGCGACCTCCTCCTTGTGGGGTAGTTATCGTTGGAATCCCCCGCCTTCAGGCGGGGGAGGATGTCAACGCATGCTGCACGACGATGTCATGCTGCACGTCTCCGCGGGCCCGCCGGTGCTGTTGCCGCGGGACGTCGCCCACTTCACCGGCCGCGCCGACCTGCTCGATCAGGTGTTCTCCGGCCTGGTCGTCGTGCACGGCCCGGCCGGGGTGGGCAAGTCGGCGCTCGCCGTACGCGCCGCCTGGCGGCACAGGGAGCGCTTCCCCGACGGGATCCTGTACGCGGACCTGCGCGAGTCCACCCGGCCCGGCGCGATCCTGGAGGACTTCCTGCGCTGGCTCGGCTGCCCGGCCCAGGCGGTACCGGCGTCGGAGGGCCAGCGGCAGCGGCTGCTGCGCACCTACACCGCAAACCGTCGCGTGCTCGTCGTGCTGGACGACGCCACCGACGAGTCCCAGGTACGGCCGCTGCTCACCTCGTGCCCCACCGTGATCACCAGCCGGTCGGCGCTCGGCGGGCTGACCGGCGCCGTACGGCTGCCGCTGGGCGTCCTGGACGACGACGAGGCCCGTGACCTGCTCGTCAAGCTCATCGGCGAGGAACGGGCGGACGACGGCGGGGTGCGGGAGCTGATGCGGTTCTGCGGCGGGCTGCCCATCGCGTTGCGCATCGCCGGATCCCGCCTGGCCACCAGACCAGGCTGGACCCCTGGTTACCTCGCGGGCCTGCTGGAGGACGAGCGCGGGCGGCTGGACCGCCTTCACTCGGGCGACCAGACGGTCCGCAGCGTGTACGCGGTCGGCTACGAGGGCCTGCCCACGCCGGCGCGCCGCATGGTGCGGCTGCTGGGCGCGCTGTCGGCCCCCGACGTCGCCGACTGGGCCGCCCAGGTCTTCGGCGACCAGGCCGACGCGCTCGTGGACGCCGGCCTGCTGGAGGCGCACACCGTGGACGTGGCGGGCCAGGTCCGCCACCGCATGCACGACCTGACCCGGCTCTACGCCCGCGAGCGGCTGGTGGAGGAGGAGGGCGTGCATGCGGTACGGGAGGCGCTCGCGCGGCTCCAGGCCGTCGTGATCGCCCGGG
The DNA here is from genome assembly GCF_014654615.1 of Streptosporangium violaceochromogenes. Lineage (GTDB taxonomy): Bacteria > Actinomycetota > Actinomycetes > Streptosporangiales > Streptosporangiaceae > Streptosporangium > Streptosporangium violaceochromogenes. The sequence continues at coordinate 21,431 of NZ_BNBB01000012.1, forward strand.
TGCAGGCGTCCCGGTTCCCGCTGGTCTCCGGTGAGCCGACCATGCGCAGCTTCGTGACCAGGGACATCAAGGAGTCGGTCGAGTGGCTCGTCGCCGAGCGCGCGTTTCTCGCCGCCCTCGTCGGCGACCTGTACGGGGCCGGCCTCGACGAGGGCGCGTGGCGGCTCGCGCATCTGCTGGGCCCGTTCCTGGAACGGCGGCGCTTCCTGGACGACTGGCGGCCGGTCGCCGAGACCGGCCTCGCGGCGGCGCGGCGCACGGGTGACGCTCGCGCCGAGGCCCTGCTCCTGCGCGACCAGGGCGACCTGTGCCGGGCCGAGGGCCGGTGGGCGGAGGCGCTGGATCTGCTCACCCGGGCGCTCGGGGCGTTCACGAGCCTCGGCACATCCGGCGGCAAGGAAGCCGCGCAGGTCCGGCGCAGGATCGGCCAGGTTCACCTGGAACAGGGCCGTCTGGACGAGGCGGAACGCCAGCTGACCTCCTCTCTGCACGCCTTCAGCGGCGGGAGGGTCGGCGCCGAGGCGCAGCAGGCGCTTGGCGCGGTGCTGCGGCGGGCCGACCGCCCCGACGAGGCAGCCGACCGGCTCGCCGCCGCCGCGGGCCTCTTCGATGCTCTGGGCGACCGGCACCGGCACGCCGACACCCTGCTGGAGCTGGCCGCGGCACGGCTGGCGCAGCGGCGGGTGCCCGACGCCAGGGACTGCGCGCAGCGGGCCAGGTCCATCGCCGTACGGCTCGGCGACCGGCTGCTGGACGCGCACGCGCTGCTGGCGCTGGCCCGGGTCAACCGGGCCGAGGGTGACCGCGACGCGGCGCGCAAGCTGGCCGAGGACGCGTTCAAGATCTTCGACGGCGTCGCCGACGAACCCGGCAGGGCGACCGCGCTGGACCTACTCGCCGCCCTGGTGTAACGACCTGGCGTGACGGCCTGCTCTGACGGCTCAACATTAGACGCAGGAGCACGGCCCAGACGCCTCGAACTTGGTTGAGCGGATCAGTACCGTATGGAGCATGGTCGCCCCTCTTGCCCCTGAGGATCCTCCGCGTCTGGGTGAGTTCGAGCTGCTGGGCCGGCTCGGGGAGGGCGGTCAGGGAATCGTCTACCTGGCCCGCGATCCAGTTGGGCAGCGGGTGGCGGTGAAGGTGTTGATCAGGGCCGACGCCGAGGCCCGCGCCCGTCTGGCCCGCGAGCTGGCAGCGGTGGAGAGCGTGGCGCCCTTCTGCACCGCCCGCGTGCTCACGGCCGTGCCGGACGGGCCGCGGCCGTACGTGGTGAGCGAGTTCGTGGACGGGCCGACGCTGGCGGAACGGGTGCACGAGCACGGCCCCCTGTACGGCGGCGAGCTGGAACGGCTGGCCGTCGGCACCACGACGGCCCTGGCCGCCATCCACGCGGCCGGCGTCGTGCACCGCGACTTCAAACCGAGCAACGTGCTGCTCGGCCCGGACGGTCCCCGGGTGGTCGACTTCGGCATCGCCCGCGCCGACGGTGTCACTACCATGACCAGCGGACTCATCGGCACCCCTGCCTACCTCGCGCCCGAACAGCTGAGCGGCGCCCCCGCCTCACCTGCCTCGGACGTCTTCGCCTGGGCGGGCACCATGGTCTTCGCCGCCACCGGCACCTCCCCGTTCGTCGCCGCGGGCATCGCGGACGTGCTGAACCGCATCGTCACCCACGAACCGGATCTGTCAGCGGTCCCGCCGCCGTTGCGCGACTCGATCGCCGCCGCCTTGGAGAAGGACCCTTCGCGCCGGCCGGCGGCGGGCGAGCTGCTGTCCCGCCTGATCGACCCGGTCTCCGGTGGCCGCGGCCGGTCGATCGTGGAGCTCACCAGCCTGGGCAGCCGCCTCGCCGCCGAACCGGCCGACGATCGGGGAACGTCGGACCCGGTCGGCGGTCGGGGAACGTCGGACCCGGTCGGCGGTCGGGATCTTGCCGGGGCGGCCGGTCGTGGGGAGACCGCGGAACCCGCCGGTCGCGGGGGCGCCACGGGGCCGGCCGGGGAGCCCACGGCCCCGCCCTCCTCACGGGCCCCGGTGCTCATCGGGTGGACCGCTGGGCGGGGCCGCCGTACCGCGCTCGCCGTGGCGGCGGCGTCGGTCGCGGTCGTGGTGGGGGCGCTCGCCTGGTTGCGGCCGTTCGGCGGGACGGGGTCCCATGCCTCTTCAGGCACCGGCGAGCCGGGCTCCTCGTCCGCCTCACGTCCCGACGCCTCCGCCCCCACCTCCGAGCCCCCATCGGCCTCACCGTCGGGCTCACGGGAGATCTCGCCCAGCGAGCCGGCGAGTCCGGGTGCGTCGGCGGTCCCGGGCGGGGGGCCGCAGGTGTCCGACACGTTCGGGCGCACGGTCAGCACCGGATTCGGTACGACGGACGACGGGAAGCGTCACTGGTCGGTCGGCGTTCCGGCGAGCGGCTACTCGGTGGACGGCGAGAGGGGCCGGATCACGATGCCCCCCGGAGTCGGCTCCAGCGCGTACCTGGACGGGGTGAAGGAGATCAGAACCGACCTCAGCTTCACCTTCGCCGGCGACAAGCCCCCCACCGGCGGCGGGATCTACGTGTCCGCCGTGGGACGCAGGGTCCCGACAGTGGGGAGTTACCGGGCGCACGTGAGCCTGCGGCCCAACGGCAAGGTCCTGTTCCAGCTGATCCGCTCCGAGGCGGGCCGCAGTGAGATCGACCTCGCGCAGCCACTGCGGGTCCCCGGGCTGACAGCGGGCGCGGGCATCGCGATGCGCGTACGCATCCAGGTCACCGGCGCGTCGCCGACCACGATCCGCGGCAAGGTCTGGGCCATCGGCGCGCCCGAGCCGGACTGGCTGCTCTCCGTCACGGACGCGACCTCCGGACTCCAGGTCCCGGGTAGGGCCGGCATTCTGACCTTCTTGTCTCGTACGGCCACCGACACTCCCGTCACGGTGACCGTGGACGACCTCGCCCTGACCGCAACACCGGGGTGACGTGCCTGGTGACCTCCTGGAACGTGACCAGCCGGGCGGGATGTTGCGGGCGGCGGTCGTCTTGTTCGGCTGGTCACGCGGTGGTGACGGTGGCGTCGACGGGCTCACTACCGCCAATTTCTGCACTCAGCCTCCTCGAAGACCTACAGGGACGACCCCGCCGGATCACGCCCGCGAGCCGGTCGGAGGCATCCTTGGGGCGTCGCTCGCCGAGACGGGACGGGGATCCCACGCCTTGCCCAAGGCGCGCACGGCACCCCGGGAAAGGCCCGTTATCGTGTGTCGCGTATCCCGAGGATGTACGCCGCGGTAAGCGCGACGGCACGGTCTTCGTCATGTGACAGATCCGCGAGGGCCCGTGACGCCGTGGTTCCCGGGATGTCCGCGAGCGCCTGTGTCAGCCGTAGACGCGCGGACGGTTCGACGCCGCCGTGGGCGAGGCGATCGACGAGCCGGACGGCGATCCGGTCCGCCGGCGCGAGACGACTCGCCAGCGCGCTCAGCGCGTCGGCCGCGTCGACGTCATTCGTCCCCTCGACGACCATGTCGATGAGCGCCGGGATCGCGTCGGCTCCTCCCCGTTCCCCGAGAGCGAGCGCCGCATACCCGCGGACCACGAGGTCGGGGCCGGTGAGGGCGTCCCGCAGCAGCGTGGTCGCCCCATCGCCCGGAATCTCGGCGATGCACCGGACGGCACGTTCGCGCACCTCGGCCGCCGGTGAGCCGAGCCCCTCCGCCAGCAGCTCCAGCCCGCCGTCGCCCGACCGCGCCAGAGCCCATCGAAGGGCTCCGGCGACGTTCGGGTCCGTCTCGCTCAGCGCCGCCTCGACCAGTGCTTCCACCGGCACCGGAGCCCCCTCGACGGAGGACAGGGCCGCGCGCTGACGCCTGTCGGCGCTCTTCGCCCCCAACCCCTGGAGAAGTGCGACGATCTGGAGGACGTCCTCCCAGCCCGCGGGTTCCGCGGCACCGATCCGGCGGAGCCGGGTGAGCAGATCCGTCTCAGCCGCGATGCGTTCTCGCGTCTGGCGGATGAGGTCGCCGACGAGATCTGAGGGCGTGAAGCAGGGATCGTCGAGCGCGCGCCCGACGTCACGCAGCGACAGCCCCAATGACCGCAGGCTCTCGATATGGAAGATGCGCCGGATGTCCTCTCCGGAGTACTCCCGATAGCCGGCCCCGGTACGACCCGTCGGCCGTACCAGGCCGAGAGAGTCGTAATGCCTGAGCATGCGGGCGCTGACCCCGGACCGCCGTGCCACATCACCGATCAGCACGGCCCGTCACCCCTCCTCGCCGGTGCCGCCGAGGGCCACGACGCGCTTCGCCTCCTCGATCGCGAACTCGAACCCGGCCTCCGGGTCGCGCGACAGTCGTTCCGTGGCGATCGCGTGCGCGCGCACCCGTGGGTCGGGATCCGTCATCGCGGCGTGCAGCGTCGGCGCGATCGCCCCACCGAGCGCGATCAGCGCCCGGCTGAGGCTCAGCCGCGTCTCGCGCCCGCCGCGCCCGAGCTGTGTCACCAACACCGCGGCCAGTTCGGGCTCCTCGCCGTCGGGCACGAGCACGACCGCCGCCCGCCAGGCGCTCCGCGCCACCTCGTCGTCGGCGTCGGTCAGAAGGGCCCGTGTGATCGCCGGCCATGCCTGTCGATCCCCGATCTTGGACAGCGTGTGCAACGCCTGGCTGCGTGCCTGCGCACGCTCCGAGCGGACCTCCCTGAGAAGTTCCGGGATCGTCATCGACGGCGAGTGGCGGGTGAGTGCCCACGTCAGCATGTCGCGCACATGAAACTCGGGCTCGATCGCGCACCGTTCGATGAGCTTGCCGACAAACCGCGGGTCCGGGGTCGTGCCGGCCGCCAGCGCCGCCCGCAGCCGCACTGACGGGCTGCCGTCCTCCAGCCCCCGGAGAGCCCGGGTCGTATCCGTGTCCTGTTTCGGCATGGTCATCGGGACCACCTCCTTGACAACAGTGAAGACCTTGTCACCGTGTCAAGGTCAAGGGGGCTGAGTCACCCCGGGTCTTGTGCCCCGGTAGATCGCCGCATTACGAACGGTCGAGGCCCGCCGTCGTGTCAGTGACGGCGGGCTTGGACGCGGCGGAGAAGCGGCCGGCAAGCCAGCACTCGATGTCGTACAGCGCGGCTCCGGCCATGCCCGTCGAACGGGACGTGAAGCCGTGCGGTGATTCCGGATAGATCCGGAGGTCGACGTCGCCTCCGGCCGCCGAAACCCGGGCCGCCATGGCCATGTTGTTCTCCGGCAGGACGGAGGTGAGGGCCGGGCTGCTCTACCAGGACAGGGGAGTCTCGCTGAGCGATGTCCAGGCGATCAAGAACGGATGCCCGTCAAGCGTCTACGTGGAGTTCGCCGACGGCGGGCCGCGCGTTCTGGGGCCCCAGGAATCGGACCCGCGCGTGAACGGCGCAGGGGAGTACGACGGACGAGGGCCGGCCGCCCGTCCTGGCCTGGTCGCCTCCCTGTGCCTCGGCGGGGCGGTTCGACTTCGACGACGTAGCCGTCGCCAAGGCGGCCGCAGACACCGGGGACCTCGATCAGGCGGGCTGCCGGGACGCCGCGCGGGCAGCGGTCGGCAACGGTACGGACGTCGACCGTTACGGCACCCGGGCCCTGGAGGTGGGTGACCGGTTCTGCGAGGACTTCGCCGCGGGGGGCCGCGTGCTCCTCCTGCGCGTGGTGAAGGTGAGCGGATCCCCGGTCGCGGAGCTCACGTTGTCGGCGACCCTGTGGGCCGGGCCGGCGAAGACCCAGGGCGCCCCGGCGCAGCCCGGCGACAAGGTCTACGAGAACCAGCCCTTCACGGTGTCCGACGACGTGGCCAAGGCGAACGATTGCGGCGTCGGCGGCGTCGGGCTCGACGCGGACATGCCGAGCGTCAGGTACAGGCACGGCCTGTCCGGCGGCGGAGGGGACATCGAGTACTTCCCGAGCTGCCTGTCCGCGAACCCGAAGGTGCGGTTCGGCGGATACGTGGCCCGGGTGGAGGGCGGCGCCGACCTGGACGTCACCGCTTGCCAGGACGCCGCGGCGCGCGGCGAGAGCGACGGCCTCGACGTACCGGTATCCGGCCTGCGGACCGGGGACCGGTTCTGCGTGTTCGACGGCTTCGAAAAGCACGTCGCCCTGCTGAAGGTGACCGCCGTTTCCGCCAAGTCCCTCGTCTCGGTGACCTTCTCGGCCACCCGCTGGGAGGCTCCCGAACCGTCGTGGCGGCGGCATTGATGATCGTCGGAGTGCCGCCCGGTGGGGATTCATGGGGACGACGGAGTCGCCCGGGGGAGGGCGGGCATCGTCCTGGCGGTCAGAACGGTGAGCGTCAGAGCGCACAGCAGGAGCGCGAGGAGCTGGCTGACGTTCACGGCCGCCATGGTCCGAGTGGCCGGATCGATCGCATCGAAGGTCAGATGGAAGACGCGGGCGAGCGTCGCGGGCACGGCCAGGATCGCCAGCGCCAGCGGCAGGCGGGGAGTTCGCCTGGCCGGAACCCACAGGTGCATGATGACGCAGGTCACGGCTTCACCGCCTCCCGGCCGGTGAAGGGGCTGCGGCCCCTGCGCGACCCGGACGCCGTCGACCTCGACGATGACGACGACGGCCAGGAGGAGTGAGCGCCGCATCCGCCGTCCTGGGCGGGTCGTTGTACTCCGGGAAGCCCGCCGCCGACCGGCGGGGACGGGACACAGAGGTTGCGGCAGCTCCGGCAGCGGGTATCCGATGAGGCTCAGTCGCTCCGTGCCTACGTCAAGCCGCCTCTCAGAACACGGTCGAGTGCCGCCCTGCCCGCGGGTCCCCATGTCGGCTTGCCGCCAGGAAGGCCCCGGTCGCCGTTCTGGCCCATGAGCATGAGGAACAGGCTCTTCAGGGCGGCCAGCCCGCGGGCGCGCCGGATCGTCCCCTCGTCCGCCTGCGCGTATGCGTCGAAGAAGGGTGAGGCGGCGTCGGAGGGAAGGACGACCCATGCGGCCGCGAGGTCCCACGCCGGATCGCCGGCGAACATGTCACCGAAGTCGATCACGCCCGAGAGCGTCCCGTCCGAGATGACGACGTTCGCGGGATGAAGGTCACCGTGCACCCAGAGCGGCGGGCCCTCCCACTCGGGCGCCGCGACGGCGTCGTCCCAGACGGCCCGGACATCGTCGGCGAGGTCGTCGGGGACGACGGCGTGGAAGAAGTGGTCGAATCCGTCCGTGTACCTCTTGGGGTGGTCGCCGCGGTCCTCACTGATCGGCGCGTCTTCGGGCGCCTCCACGTGGAGTGCCTTGAGGAAACCCGCAAGAGTGTCGGCCGCGTGGTCGCCGCGGCCGATGGAGGCGTAGTCCAGTGGCTCGCCGGGGATCCACGTCATGATGGCCCAGGGCTTCGGGAAGCGCGCGGACGCTTCACCGATCCGTACGGGGTTGGGGACCGGAAGCGGCAGGCGCGGGGCCAGGACGGGCAGCCACCGGCACTCCTTGCGCAGGAGGTCCGGGGCACCTTCTGTACGCGGCACGCGCACAGCCAGGTCGTCCCCAAGACGCCACATTTGGTTGCCCCACCCACCCGCCACTTCGCGGATGGCCAGTCCTGCAAGGTCCGGATGCTGCTCCTGCAGCAGGTCATGGACCAGGTCTGTGGTGATCTCGATCTCGGAGCCGGTCATGCGAAGCCACGCTACTAGGGCAGGATTCCGGCTTCGCCTGCGGTCCGCGACCGGCTGACTGCCTGAGCCGCAGCCCGCGTCCAGGATCCGACGGCCGGCCACGTCTCCGGCGAGGGCCGACATCGCGGGCCACGAGGCTGTTCTCGTTCTCCGCCGAGTACGCCTGCGTGAGCCCGGAGTGCGGCCGCAGGGCGGTGGCCATCAGGTCCGTTTGACATCCTCTCCGCCCTAAAGGACGGAGATTCCCGCCTGCCGCGTGGGCTTCGGGTGGGTTACTGCCTCGCCGCGCTGCGCCGGGACAAGTCCCGGTCTTACCTGCGCTCCACAGTCGTGCCGACGAACCGCGACCAGCCCGCGTCGTGAACCGACTTGGCCGGCTTCGTACGTGCCATTTCCCGGAGATCGAGGCGAAGAAGTTGCGGTACGCGGTGTTCAGGTCGCCGGGCGCCTGCTGAAGGACCACGGCGGACACCTCGCCCAGCCAGGCGCGTTCCGGGGTCGGCTTCGCTTGCGTAATCCCGCTTCGACAGGTCCCCGTCCGAGATGTACGGCAGGCCCTGCTCACGGGCGTCCCGCCTGATGCGCAGCCCGTCGTTGAACACCGTCCGCGCGCACCCGAACGCCTTGGCCAGCGCGACACGCTGACCCGGCGTCGGGGAGAGGCGGAAGTGGGCCTTCACCCCCGGCCTGAAGGCCGGAATACTGGCCCGCGCTCCGGTAGCGGCCCAGCACGTTGAGGTTCTTGCGCTTGAGCGAGGACAGCCGGGGCACATCCTCATCCTTGATCTCGCGGCCTTGGTGCGGAACCTGGCGGGCTTCGGCGACCGCGATGCACGCGGATCCCCGGTGTCGTGGTTGAGCGCGGGATTCCTGATCCCGGCATGGATGTCGTCCGAGGTCATGGGGCGGTTCCGGTGAGCCGGGCGTGAAGATGGAGGCCAACTTGCGGGAATTGTCATTCCCGGTAGTTGGTAAGGGGAGTCAGCAGCACAACAAATCATAATTATTGATTTTGATTTTCTGGAAAATAAAAAATGCTACCCTGGGGAGGTGAGCGAGAGGACGGGCATGGTCACACCGTGCAGGCACTGCGGTACGCCGATCGAGCAGCGCCCCGGGCGGGGGCGCCCCCGGGCGTACTGCCCGCAAGGGGACTGCCAGGTGGCGGCCAAGCGGGAACGGGAGATGAAGCGCGCGACACCCGGCCTGGAGGGGGCGCTGGCCCGCGCGGAGGAGTTCTACGAACGCATGGAGAAGGGCATGGCGGCGATGATCACGCCACTGGCGCAGGTCCTGGCCGACGAGCTGAGCCCGGCCGGGGTGGAGGCCCGGCTGAGCGCGGTCCAGGCCGAGGCCCACACCCGGGTGGCCATCGCGCGGACCGAACGCGAGCAGGCGTTCGAGCAGGTACGGCTGGCACGCGAGGCCACCGGCCACGCCCGCGGGGAGCGGGACGCGATGGCCCGGCAGGTGGAGGAGGCCCACGCCGAGCGAGACGTCGCCCTGGCCGACGCCGAGACCGCAAGGGAGCAGGCCCTGGCCGCGCTGCACGAGGCGGCCACCACCGAGCGCCTGGCCAGGCACGCCGAACAGGAGGCCCGTCGCCGGGCCGAGCGGGCGGAGGCCGCCAGGGACGCCGCGGTCCGGGAGATGGCCGGGCGGGTGGAGGCCGCCGAGGCCGAGGCGGAGCAGGCGCGGGCGCTGGCCGTCCACGAGCGGGAACGGGCCGAGCAGGCGCGCGCTGAAGGGGACCTGGCCAGGCGGGAGGCGGAGGCCGCGCAGCGGGCGCGGGCCGACGCCGAACGCGCCGCCGTCGCCTCCGAGGCGCGGGCGCAGACGGTCTCGGCCGAGCGAGACCGGGCGGAGGCACGGGCCGGTGACGAGTCTCGGGCGCGGGCGCAGGCCGTGGCCGAGGCGACCGAGGCGCGGGCGCAGGCCGCCCGGGCCGACAAGGAGGCGGCCCAGCTCACCAGGCGGACGGTGCGGCAACTGGCGGAGGCCGACGAGCGGGCCGCCCGGCGGGTCGCCGAGGCGCAGGAGCGGGCGGCGGCGAAGGTCGCGCAGGCGGAGAGCGAGCGCGACGAGGCCCGGATGCGGCTCACCATGGAGCAGATGAGGCTGTCGGACCTGCGGGAGCAGTTGGAGGCGGCCCGCGCCGAGGCCGACCGGCTGCGGGAACGGGCGGTGGCCGCGGAGTTGCGCGCCGCGGCGGGCGGGGGTGCCGGCGGTAATGCGGAAATTTCCAAAGAAGTACCTCCTGACCTGCGATAACGAAGTGTCCTGCGGATGAGGTCCCGATTCGATTACGGTGGTGGGCCACAGGCTCGGCGCTCACGCCCGTGCCGTGCCGGGTTCTGTTCGTCGTGGTCGCGACTGGTCTCGGGCAGGCGCGGTGTCGCCGGCACCTTACGCAGTCCAAGCCGGGTGGGGGCGCCGTCGTGGTGGCGTGCCGTCGCTGTCCGGGTGGTACTCGAAGTGCCGCCATTCGTCGTCGTACTGTCCGGGTCACCGTGGCCGGTGCCGGGAAGGGCGTCGATCCTCGGGACTGCCCGCAGGAACGGTAGCGCCCTGTCCACACGGGCCCGTTCGGAGTCGTGATCACGTGGCTGGAAAAGGAGTGGACGGGATGACGCTCGGGCTTGTAGTTTGCGGTTGACCGTGACACCGCCCGAGGAGGTGAGACCCATGAACGCTGTATCGACGTGGGTGCTCCCCCTTCCCGTCACGGCCGGCGACTGACGTAGGTGTCGCCGGGAGCGCCTCGCCAACAAGGCACTCCCGAAAGGCAAAACCCATGCACTTTCCTCGGTTCACCGCTGAACCGTCGTCGAACGGCACGGTCGAGCGCGACCTCACCGTGGGCGACGTCCCCGGGCTCCGGTCGTCGGCCTCCGGCGCCGATCGCGCGCCCCTCATGTTCGACGTGATCATTGCCGGGTGCGGGCCGACCGGTGCGATGCTGGCCGCCGAACTGCGGCTGCACGACGTGCGGGTACTCGTTCTGGAGAAGGAGACCGAGCCCAAGTCGTTCGTCCGCATAGTCGGTCTGCACATCCGCAGCCTCGAGCTGATGGCGATGCGCGGACTGCTGGATCGCGTTCTCGAACACGGAAGACGGCGTCCGGCCGGCGGTTTCTTCGCCGCCATCCCCAAACCCGCTCCCCAGGGCCTGGATTCCGCGCACTCCTATCTGCTGGGCATCCCGCAGCCGGTCATCGAACGCCTGCTCGAGGAACATGCGATCGGACTGGATGCGCAGGTCCGGCGCGGTTGTGCGGTGGTCGACTTCGAACAGGACGAGGAGGGTGTGACCGTCGAGCTGGCCGACGGGGAACGGCTGCGTGCGCGCTATCTCGTCGGCTGCGACGGCGGGCGCAGTACGGTGCGCAAACTGCTCGGCGTCGGCTTCCCCGGCGAGCCCTCGCGGGCCGAGACGCTGATGGGCGAGATGGAAGTGGGCGCGCCGCAGGAGGAGATCGCCGCCAAGGTCACCGAAATCAGCGAGACCAACAAGCGATTCTGGCTCAGGCCTTTCGGCGAAGGGGTCTACAGCGTCGTCGTCCCCTCCACGGGAGTCAGCGATCGCGCGGAACCGCCCACCCTCGAGGATTTCAAACAACAGCTGCGCACCATCGCCGGAACCGATTTCGGCGTGCACTCCCCGCGCTGGTTGTCCCGCTTCGGGGATGCCACCCGGCTGGCCGAACGTTATCGGGTCGGGCGGGTGCTGCTGGCCGGCGATGCGGCACACATCCATCCGCCCATCGGCGGACAGGGCCTGAACCTGGGCGTTCAGGACGCATTCAACCTCGGCTGGAAACTGGCCGCGCAGATCCGCGGCTGGGCGCCGGAAACACTGCTGGACACCTACCAGGCCGAACGTCATCCGGTCGCCGAGGACGTGCTGGACAACACCCGCGCCCAGACGGAACTGCTGTCCACCGAATCGGGCCCGCAGGCCGTGCGCAGGCTGCTCACCGAACTGATGGACTTCGACGAGGTGAACCGCCATCTGATCGAGAAGATCACCGCGATCGGCGTCCGCTACGACTTCGGCGAGGGCCCCGACCTGCTCGGCCGCCGCCTGCGCGACATCGACGTGAAACAGGGCCGCCTCTACGGTCTGCTGCGTCGCGGTCGCGGCCTGCTGCTGGACCGCACCGAACGTCTGACCGCCGGCGGCTGGTCGGACCGGGTCGATTACCTTTCGGACCCCACCGCGGAACTGGATGTCCCGTGTGTCCTGCTACGCCCCGACGGCTACGTCGCCTGGATCGGCGACGATCAGCAGGACCTGGACGACCACCTCTCCCGCTGGTTCGGCAAGCCCGCCGACTGATGATCTACTGGCACGTCGAGCGGAAGAACGTCCGTGTCTACTCCCCGCTCAAAAGCCGTTCGTCGTCCGGGGTCGCCGCGATGATCGAGGGTCTGCCGCGGCACTGCACCGACGCCGGGATCGAGTCCGGCTACGTCGACACGCACGGCGCGAGCGTTGTCGGGTTCGCCTTCGCCGAGCCGCTGAACTTCCGCCTGCTGCCAAGGCTGAGGAACATCGGCAGCATTCGCCCGTATCGCCCGGACGACGCCCCACCGGGCCGGCCGACGCTCGGCCGCCTCGCTGACGCGGCCGATCCGCCCACTGAAACGAGGGATCCATGACCACGTTCCTGACACCACAACAGCGCGCCGACCGCACCCTCGCCGCCGTCGGGGCAGCCGTCGCGGCCGGGCGTGGGCTCGGCCTGGCCGTCACCGAGCCCACGGTGCTCCACGACGTCTTCTCGGTCGTCGTCCACCTGGCCCCCTCGCCGGTCGTGGCCCGAATTCCCACCGTCCTGCCCCGCCCGGACGACCTGGCCGCCATCGCGCGCCGCCAGCAGGACGAGCTGGATGTCACGCGGTGGCTGGCCGACCAGAGAATCCCCGTGATCGCGCCCAGCCCGCTCGTGCCGCGTGAGCCCGTGCAACGCGACGGGTTCTCGATGACGTTCTGGCCGTTCGTCGAGGAGGCTCGGGACAAGGAACCCGACTACGTGGCGAACGCCGAGAGCGTCGCCGATCTGCACGCGGCACTGCGCGCCTACCCGGGCCGCCACCTGGAGTTCCTGTCCGCGGCCGACCCGCGGTTCATCACGGACAGCCTCGCCCTGCTCGACCGGCATCCCGACCTGATCGGAGCGGCCGAGCTCGACCGGGCCCGCCGTGAATGGCGGCTCCTCGAACCCCTCGTACGCTCACGCAGCGCCTTCGAGGCCCGGTTTCCCGGCGTCGACCTCCAGCCCGTCCACGGCGACTCCCCGCCCGCGAACATCTTCAACGCGGTGGACGGCGACCTCTACGCCGACTTCGAACTGGTCACACTGGGGCCCGTCGAGTGGGACCTGGCCGCTCTCGGACCCGAGCACGAAGCCGCCTACAACCGCGGCGCACGACGCAACGGCACGAGGCCGCTCGACGAGGAGGTCCTCGCCTTCGTCAACGCCCTGGGCATGCTGCGGGTCATCGCCACCCTCACCCTGGTCCCGCAGCTTCCCGAACTGGTGGGGTACCTCAAGCCCGCGGTCGACCACTGGCGGGCGACGCCCTTCGCCGCCGGCATGAGCAGCTGATACCGACCGGCTGGTGCTGAGTCTGATCCCCACTCGTCGATGGCGCCCTTGTCACGGTCGTGCCACAGCCGCGACCGTCGCCGACATCGCCGTCAGTCGCAGGTTCGGCCCGACCCTCCCGTACGCCAAGGACGGGAGGGGTGGCAATCCCCTGAAACCGTGGAGACTCTCTATGCGGCGATGAGCTGCTGACGCCTCGCCATGGTGGCCGCTCGGGCGGCCGTGATCTGCTGTTCGTAGACGATCGGTGGTAGCCCGTCAGCGGCGCTGTGTCGCCGTTGTGTGTTGTAGAAATCGGCGATCCAGGTCGCGATCCTCAAGCGCGCCTCGGTGCGGGTGGCGAAACGGTGCCGGTAGGCGAACTCGACCTTGAGGGTGGAGTTGAACGACTCGGCCGGGGCGTTGTCGAGCGCGCAGCCGGCCCGGCCCATCGACTGCATCACACCCCAATGGCGGCAGGCGGCCTGGAAGCGGGCGGCGGTGTACTCGCTGCCGCGATCGGTGTGGAAGATCACCCCGTCTATGTTCCCGCCCCGGGTGGCCGCGGCCATCTGCAGCGAGGCGACGGTCAGGGCGGCGTCGTGATGGGCGGACATGGCATGGCCGAGCAGGCGGCGAGAGAACAGGTCCTCCACCGTGGCCAGATACAGCTTGCCCTCATCAGTGAGGATCTCGGTGACGTCGCCGCACCACAAAACGTCCACGGCGACCGCATTGAACTGGCGGTGCACCAGATCCGGTGCCGCAGGCCGGCTGCCCTGACGGGTCAGCGACCGGGGCAGGCGCCGCATGCGGGCCACCAGGCCGAGTAGGGACATCCGGGCCGCGACGGTGTTCACCGACACCTGCCAGCCGTGCTCGCGCAGGTCACGGGTGATGCGCGGGGAGCCGTAGGTGCCGCCGGAGGCCTCGAATGCGGCGGTGATCGCCGCATCCAGTTCATCACGTCGTCGCCGCCGGACACCCGGCGCGCGATCACGCCATTTGTAGAACCAGGACTGCGAGACTCCCAGGATCCGGCAGGCCGTCGCGTGGGGAACATCGTGCTCGGTCTTCTGGGAGGCGATGAAGGCCGCCACGCTCACCGGCCCGTCGCCTCCTTGACCCACAAGACCACCGAGCGCTTGAGCACATCACGCTCCATCTCCAGCTCCGCGCGCTCCCGGGCCCATCTCGCGGGCCAGGCGGTCCGTCTGCATCCAGTTGGCCAGCGTGCCCGCGTTCATCCCCAGGTCCTTGGCGACCGAGGCGATCGATTTCCCGGTCTCTCGCACGATGCGCACCGCACCGGCGCGGAACTCCGGATCGAAGCTGCGTCTGGTCTCTCCCATGTCCCGACCTCCCCCTTAGGTCAGGTCTCCACGATATGAGGGGAGAGTCAGGGGCAGACCAAGTACGCCGGAAGGGGGCAATGGGTTGGTCAGAGCCCGCGCTGATAGGGAGGGCGGATCATCGGCTGTCTCCTTCCAACTCGGCCGGGCGGCGAGCGACGCGCAGCTCGCGCAGGTTGGGGATGTGGTTGTAGAACGTGCCCGGGCTCACGCCGAGGAGTTTGGCGATCGAGGTCACGGAGTGTTCGGGGTTGGGCAGCATGTCGCGGGCGGCGCGCAGCAGGTCGGGGGTGACCACGGTGGGGCGGCCGCCGACTCTGCCACGTGTCTTGGCCGCGGCCAGGCCCTCGCGGGTGCCGACGACGATGAGTTCGCGGATGAACTCGGCCAGCGCGGCGAAGACATGGAAGATCAGCCGTCCGCTTGGGGTGGTGGTGTCGAGGTTCTCGTGCAGCGAGGTGAAGCCGATCTCGCGGCGGCGTAGTTCGCCGACCATGGTGATCAGATCGGCCAGGGAGCGGCCGTAGCGGTCCAGCGAGGGAACGGTGAGTGTGTCGCCGGCGGTCAGTAAGGCGTGGCAGGCCTTCAGTTCGGGCCGGTCGACGTTCTTGCCGGACTTGGTGTCGGCGAAGATGCGGCGGCATCCGGTGGCGGTCAGGGCGTCGAGTTGGCGTTCGAGCTTTTGGCCGCTGGTGGAGACGCGGGCGTAGCCGATGCGTATGTCGCTGGGACGGGTCGGGAAGAGTCGTCACGGCCGCCATTTTCTCAACAAACGGTCTTCAGGGGTTGTTGAAGCATCGAGGTTGTTGAAGGGGTTTTTGAGGGGTTTCCGGGGCTCGGAGACCCTTCTACCATGATCGTCAATAAACGATGGTTTTTTGACGATTGTGATGGCCTGTAGACCTACCGCGGGGATCCGATTTGAGTTACTCGCGGGTTGCTTTGCCTCTCGCTACAGCTCCGGGAAGGCCGTTGTAGGACGCTACCGCTCGACCAATGCCCCCCCGAGCTGGCCCGTTCGCAGTACCGGGGGTTTACCTGGCCTCAGTCCTTGGCTCGCCGCAGGGGGAGAAGAAGGGCGGGGATCAGGGTGAGGGCGGTGGCGCCGAGGATCCACCAGAAGGTGTCCGCGAAGGCGGCACCCGGCGCGCCGGGGTGATGGGCTGTACGGTTTTGCAGGATCGCTGCCAGTACGGCTGCGCCGACCGAGGCGCCGATCGTCTGGATCGTGGTGATGGCGCTGGTCGCACTCGGAATCGCGGTGGGTGGCAGACCTTGGTAAGCGGCGGCCGAGACCGGGACGGCGACGGCGGCGATCCCGATGCCCCAGACCAGCAGCGAGGCGGCCAAGACCAGGTCGTGGGTGTCTGCGGTGACCTGCGTGTAGGCGAGGGCGCCGAGCGTGGTTACGGCAATCCCGGTCAGCACGACGGGACGGGCGCCGATGCGGTCGGTCAGTTTGCCGACGTAGGGCAGGGCGAGCATCGTGCCCAGACTCTGGGGAACCAGGAGCATGCCAGCAGCGAGCGCGCTGTGGCCGCGGACCTGCTGGTAGTACAGGGGGATCAGGATCAGCGCTCCGAAGATCGACAGCCGGGACATGAAGTTGAGCGCCGAGGCCGCCGCCAACGCCCGGTGGGTGAACAGGCGTAGATCGATCAGCGGGGCGTCGGAGGTGCGCAGCGCGTAACAGACGAACGCGGCCAGCAGGGCCGTGCCGGCTGCCAGCGGGAGCAGCCCGCCACCGGGGATGCCGGTCCGAGACAGGCCGTAGACGATCAACGCGAGGGCAGGGGACAACAGTGCCACGCCGGTCAGGTCCAGGTGCTGTGCCTCCCGCTGGCCGTCGTCGGAGAGACCACGGTAGGACAGCAGCAGCGCGAGCAGACAGATGGGCACGTTGATGTAGAAGATCCAGCGCCAGCCGGCGCTGTCGACGATCAGGCCGCCCAGCAGTGGCCCGACGAGGGGCGCGAACTGCGCGGGCACGGCCGCGATCGCCATCACCCGACCGCGGCGCTCAGGGCCGGCGGCCTGGATGAGGATCATCATGCTCAGCGGCACGATCATGCCGCCGCCAACGCCTTGCGCGGCCCGGAACGCGATCAGGCTGCCTGCAGACCAGGCGGCCCCGCACAGCACCGAACCGGCCAGGAAGGCGGTGAGGGCGAACAGCCACATGGTCCGGGTGCCGAACCGCTCGGCCAGCCGGCCGGTCAGGGGGATGACCATCGCGATCGACAGCAGATACGCGGTGTTGACCCACTGAACCGTGGCGATGGGGGCGTGGAAGGCGCGGGTCAGGTCGGTTAGTGCGACGGTGACCATTGTCATGTCCAGCATGGCGGTGATGGTGCCGGTGACGACAACGGCACTGAGCTTCAGTACGGCGCCATCCAAACGCGTGGCGGTTGAGGTGTCACTCATGACCACACTGTACTGTGTAGTGTAGTTCGCTGGCTACACTGCACGGTATAGTGAATGCTTGTGAAGGAGTCAGCCATGTCAAACAGGCCACCCCCGCTCCGTCAAGGGTCACCGGCTAAACGTGCCGCGATCGTGCGGGCGGCACTTGAGGTGTTCGTGCGAGAGGGGTACACGCGTGCGAGCGTCGACGCCATCGCCGCTAGCGCGGGCGTCTCCAAGCGCACCATCTACGACTACTACGGCGATAAGGAACAACTGTTCCTGTCAACCTTGGAGGAGACCAAAAGCGCGCAGACGGAGGAGTTTCAGAAGCTGCTGGAGCGCACTCTTGGTCAGATCGATGACGTAGAGGCCGCCCTGACCGTCTTTGGCCGTGAGTTCGCCACCGAAATCGCGCGATCGGCGGAACGGGCCGCCGTGATGCGCCTGATGATCGCGGAGGCGACACACTTCCCCGCCCTGCTGGAGCCGACCTCTGCGAACCGTTCCGTCCAGCACGCTCTCGCTGACCGGCTGGCCGAGTTGTCCGAGCAAGGGCTGCTCGACATCCCGGACCCGATGGAAGCCGCCGAGTTCCTCGGGCTGCTGGTCACCGGCCGCGTGAACCACCGCTCCTGGTACGGAGCCGTGCACCTCGACGACGCCGAGATCAACCACCTGGTCGCGGGCGGCATACGGATCTTTCTCCGCGCGTACCGACCTAACATTCCCGCTCACCAAACCCAGCCATGACACCCGACGCGGCAAGCTATTGGCCAACAGATCATCAGGAAGGTGACAGCACGAAGGAGGCGATCCGTTACTGAAGGCTTTACGACTCGCCATAGCTAACGGAGGCGCGGCACGTGATCAAACCAGGGCTGTGAGCACGACCTGGCCGATCTCGGGCTCAGGCGGCCAGGCCGACCGTGGTGAAGTCGATCTCGGTGAGCTCGGGGTTGAACGCCGCAGGCCGTACGCCGATCTCGTCGGTGGCATAGGCGCCGAATCGGCTGATGTGGGCACGCAGGTAGGGCGACAGCGCGCCGAGCTCTTCGGCGGTGATGGGCCAGCCTTCGGCGATTAGTGCGACGTTCCTCAAAGCAGGTAAATAAAACGGCGTCGGCGCCGGCGAGGCTCAGAAGCCGGACGGCCCCAGACCCAGGGGCGGGCGCGGGCGTTGAGCTGGGCGGTTGCGACAACGGTGGCGTAGGCGATCTCGTCAGGGTCGGCGAACCTGGCTAGAAGTTGTTGAGTTCGTCGCCACCGGCGCGAAGCACAGGGGCCGAGGCGTGGGCACGGCCTTGCCGTCCCACCTGCTCGCCCTGCCCCGGTACGACGAATACGTGCTGGAGGAGACAACGCTCCGGCCTTGCACGTGTACGAGAAGCGCGGGCGCCGGTTCCGTGCCCGGTCGGGCGCCTGATCGGATCGGATCGCGGCGATCGGGTACGGCCGGGGTTCCTCCGGCAGAGTTGACGTCGAAAGGAGGCCTTGTGATCTCGGCACTCAACCGGCTTGTCGATCTCGTCGAGGAGCACCTCGCCGACGAACTCGACGTCCACGGACTGGCCATGAGGCTCGGCACGACCGAGTACCACCTGCGCCGGATGTTCTCGTCGCTGGCCGGCATGCCGCTGTCGGAGTACGTGCGCCGCCGCCGCATGACCGTCGCCGCCGCCGACGTCGTCCGGGGTGAGGACGATCTGCTGAGCATCGCCGTCCGGCACGGATACGGCTCGGCCGAGGCGTTCGGGCGCGCGTTCCGCGCGGTCCACGGCTCCGGCCCCGGTGACGTGCGCCGCGACGGAGGCCCCTTGCGCACACAAGCACAGCTCAGGTTCCGCCTGACCGTCGAAGGGAACACCCCCATGGACACCCGCCTCGTCGACCGCTCCGCGTTCCGGCTGGTCGGACACGCGACCCGGGTTCCGCTCATCCATCACGGCGTCAACCCGCACATCCAGCGGCACATCACCGCGCTGCCGCGCAAGGAGCATCTGCGGCTGAAGGCCCTCGGCGACACCGAGCCGGGGGGCCTGCTGCAGGTCTGCGACGACCTCGACCCCGACGCCGCGGAGGGCAGCGAGCTGACCTACCTGCACGGGGTCGCCGTCCGCCGGGACACGCCGGTCCCCGGCGACCTCGACGCCATCGAGGTGCCGCCCGGCATGTGGGCGGTCTTCCGCACCGCCGGACCGCATCCGCAGGCCCTGCAGACGACCTGGGCCGCGACCGCGGCCGAGTGGTTCCCCTCCAACCCGTGGCGCCTGCGGCCGGGGCCCTCGATCGTCACGATCCTCGAACACGCCGACGACTTCAGCACCGCGACATGCGAGCTGTGGCTTCCCGTCGAACCGGCCTGAAGGATCTCGATCGCGGGATCACCTCAGGCCGCCGGGTAACCCGCCCGGCCGGCGCTCCCTGAGCGCGGCGGCACAGAGACGATCCGCCTTCGCCGGGCCGCCGCCCTGGAGCACAAGGCCCGTTACAACGGCTCCCGCATCGTGCGGGTGCCCGCCGCTTCGTGCCGGCCGCGCGGCGCGTGGGGCTTTCCGCCCTCAAACCGCGCTGAGGTCCGTGAGAGCCGGTCAGGCGTTCGTACGTGACAAGCGGCCGGGGAGGTCGGTGAGGCGTTCGATGCGGAGCACCGTTTCGTCCGCCGTCGGCGATGGCCCACCGGTGACGAAGTCGATGCCGCGGTCCAGCCAGATGCCGGTGAGCCCGGCGAGGGCGGCCGCGTTCACGTCGCTTTCCAGCATGTCACCCACGTTGACCGCCTGCGCGGGGTCCGTCCGCATCCACCGGCAGGCGGTGGCGTAGGCGGCGGGGTCGGGCTTGGCCGCGCCGAGTCCGGCCGGGGTCAGGACGGCCTCGAAGTATTCCAGGAGGCCGAAGCGGGCGAGCTTGGCGCGCTGCTGCTCGGGGTCTCCGTTGGTGAGAACAGCCAGACGCGGTCCTCGGGGAAGCCGTTTCAGGGTCTCCAAGCATGGCCGGACATCGGGATAGCTCCGCCAGGCCCTCTCGAACACGGTGAGGTAGCGGTCGGCGAACCAGGCGTCCAGAAGACCGGGACTTTCGGGAACCGGCTCGCCGAGCACGGGCAGGAAGGAACGGAGCCTGCGCCGGCGGTGCTCGGCGAAGGAGCACTGACCGGCCAGGTATTCCCGCATGTGCCGCCCTTCCAGCGTCCACCACAATGCCACCAGCTCCTCCGGTGGAGCCGTCGCGTTCGGCGCGGCCTGAACGATCCGGCCGATCGTTTCCAAGACCGCGCCTCGATGATCGACCAGGGTGCCGTCCAGATCGAAGAAAACCACATCCGCCACAGGGTGATCATCTCGTGGCGCTCGCTCCTGCCGCCAGGGGGGGCAGCACGCACTGACCCCCGCCTCCCTCATGAGATCATGCCCGCCGGCCGGTCTCCTGCGTCTCGCAGACGGACTGACGACGGGTCGACACCTCCCGTGCCCTCTGCCCGGCCGCCGCACGAGCCGGAACCGGCCCGCTCAGCGCCTGAGGACCGGGGAAGACGGGGAATCCCGTCCGATTCGGATGATCGGACGGGATTCCGTCGGCTCCGCCGTCGGCCGGGCGCTCCCGGTGCGTCTCAGCCTGTCAGGTCGGCGATGTGAGCCGATTCAGATCCGGGTCATGCTGGAGGCGTATCCGCCTCCGCCGGGGTAGACCCACCCGCCGGTGACGGTCGCGCCGTCGGCACTGAACGTGCCTTCGTAGTAGGCGGGGCTGCCTTTCGCACCGCCCCAAATGGTCAGCTTGTCGCCGGTCAGCTCATACACGTAGTCGAGCGTGCTGCCTGTCGAGCTGTAGAACCGGGACACCACGTCCGCGCCGACCGGCTCGCCGAACGGACGCAGGTTGCCGATCACTTCAAGGCCCCGGACAGGCCGGCCGGACTGAGCGAGCTCGACGTGCTGGAACAGGAAGAAGCCGCCGGGCATCCACTCATACCGCACGGTTCCCTCGGCACCGCCGGTGACCGCCCAGGTGCCGACCAGGCGGTCCAGGGCCTTCAGCTCGGCGCTCGGCTGGTAGGTCTCAAACATCTCAGACATCTCATCCCCTTTGTGTGCTGTGGTGACTGCTTGCCGGTACCTCGGAGCCCGCCCGCGCGTCTCGACACGCCCCGGGTGTGTTTCAGGTCACATCGCGACCGTGTCGAGAGTCCGGGCTCGGCCCCGAGGTACCGGCTTCCCCGCCGCGCCCCTCGACGGGCCGGTGACGCGGTTGTCCTGACGCTGAGCGTCCGGATCGCCGCCGACGGCCCGGCCGCCTTCACCTGGAACGACCGTCACGGCTCCGCCCCCTGCGCCGTTCCGCCTGACCTCGCGTACGCTTTCCCCGCGCATTCGAAGGAGGATCGACCGTGAAGTATCTGCTGCTCGGCTACACCCCGGCCGCCGCCTGGGACGCCGCGACCGCTGACACCCATTCCGAGGAGGCGCTGGCGGCGTTCGCCGTCTACCAGAGGTTCGAGCGGGAACTGATCGCCACCGGCGAGTTCGTCGGCAGCGAGGGTCTCGGGCATCCGGCGGTCAGCATCACGGTCCGCAAGGCCGCCGAGGGCGTGGTGGCGACCGACGGGCCGTTCGCCGAGCTTAAGGAGGTCCTGGCCAGCTTCGCCGTGATCGACGTGGCGAGCCAGGAACGAGCGGTGGAGATCGTCTCACGGATCGTCGAGGTGCTGGGGGAGCCGGTCGAGATCCGGCCGATCATGGGCGAGGACCTCACCACGTGATCGGCCGGGCCGGGCGGTGCCCGGCGCAAGCGGAAGACCGCCGTCACAGCGAGAAGGCACACGTGGCATGAACGCCGACATCGAGCGTCTGCTACGGGCCGAGGCGCCGCAGGTGCTCGGTGCGCTGGTACGGCGCTTCGGCCGCTTCGAGGTCGCCGAGGACGCGGTGCAGGAGGCGCTGCTGGCCGCGAGCCGCGCCTGGCCGGCCGAGGGCGTGCCGGGCAATCCGCGTAGCTGGCTCATCCGCGTCGGCTACCGGCGGATGGTCGATCTGCTCCGCGCCGACCAGGCCCGGCGCCGGCGCGAGCAGGAGGCCGGCGTCGCCGAACTGGCCATGGGGGAACCGGACCGTCGGCCGAGCCCCACGCGGGAGACCGACGACAGCCTCGCCCTGCTGCTGCTCTGCTGTCACCCCGAGCTGAGCGTCACCTCCCAGGTGGCGCTCACGCTGCGGGCGGTGGGCGGCCTGACGACCGCCGAGATCGCCCACGCCTACGGGACCTCCGAAAACACCATGGGCACCCGGATCAGCCGCGCCAAGCAGCAGCTGGCCCGCGCTGGCGCCCGTTTCACCCCGCCGGCCGACACCGATCGGGACAGCAGGGTGGCCGCCGTGACGCAGGTGCTCTACCTGATCTTCAACGAGGGCTACACGGCCTCCACCGGCGACCGGCTCGCCCGCGTCGACCTGACCGGCGAGGCCATCCGGCTGACCCGCATGCTCCACCGGTTCCTGCCCGCCGACGCCGAGGTCACCGGCCTGCTCGCGTTGATGCTGCTCACCGAGGCACGCCGTCCCGCCCGCACCGGCGACCACGACGAGCTGGTGCCCCTGGACGGGCAGGACCGGACGCGCTGGAACGCCGAGCTCATCCGCGAGGGCACCGAGCTGATCGACGGCGTCTGGAGCCGCCGTGAGGCCGGCCCCTACCGGCTGCAGGCGGCGATCGCGGCCGTGCACGCCGCGGCCACCGTGCCGGAGCGGACCGACTGGCCGCAGATCGCGGCGCTCTACCTGTGGCTCGAACGGCTCAGCCCCACCCCGCCGGTACGGCTGAGCCGGGTGGTGGCGGTGGCCAAAGCGTACGGGCCGGCACGAGGGCTGGCCCTGCTCGACGACCTCAACCGCCGCTTCCGGCTCGACCGGGACCCGCTGATCCGGCAACGCGAACGCGCGGTGCGCGCCCATCTGGTGCAGATGACCGGCGACGCGGCCGGCGCGGCGAGGCTGTACCGCGAGGCTGCCTCCCTGACCGGCAACCAGGTTGAGCGGCGATATCTGCTCGACCGGGCCGACCGTCTCGGCTGAGGACGCGGCGCGAGGGGGCCGCGCCGTCCGCCGCTTCGGCCAGCAGCCGCCGGTCGTGGGAGACCAGCAGCACGGTCTTGGAGGTGGCGCGCAGCTGATCTTCCGGCCACTGCTTGGCGGGTACGTCGAGGTAGTTGTCCGGCTCGTCCAGCAGCAGGACCTGATCCGGCCCGTGCAACAGGGCCTCCAGAACGAGGCGCTTCTGCTCACCACCCGACAGGGTGCTCACCGGGCGGTCCCGGACCGCGTCGTGGGGCAGGCCCAGGGCGGCCGTGGTGCAGGCGTCCCACACCACCTCCATGGCGTAGCCGCCGACGTCGCCGTAGCCGCCGATCGCCTGCGCATGGGCCAGCTGTGTCCTCTCGTCGTCGCGTTCCGCCGTCTGACCGCGTGCCGCCTGGACCACCGCCTCGGGCTCAAGCCCACGCGGGCCAGTTGTGGCCGGCCGGTTCCCGGGGAGGCGGCTCGCCATCCAGGAACACGGTGTCACCGGGCAGGGTGTACGCCGCGGAGGAAGGGCGGTACGGCCAATGGGGCTATCGGCGAGTGACAAAAACCGGGCGACGACTCGGCCCCGCACGGCGTGTCCTGTCGTTGTGGAGACGGTGAGGAAGCAGGCCGGATCGATAACCGTCCAGGCCGTCGACACAGAACAGGCGTTGGGAATTCGGCGGGGAGCGGGCCCTCCTTCGTCGCATCGGGAGTCGCCGTTGCGGGCCGGTGGGTGCCGCGACCGGGGCCGCGCCAAGCGGGTTTGGTTCCCGTCATGCCGCCTCGCCGGTGTCTCCTGGCTGCCCCCGCGACAGGCCGACCACCGCCCCCAGATATTTCCACATCCCTCCCGCAACAAATCAACAATGGAACACTTGCTTGACCCTAAATTGTCGAACTCCGCACAATGGGGCGGACCTCCATCGCACGACAGGACAGGAAGGGGCTGAAGAATGGCATATGGGCCGATGGATGATTTCCCCGCGGATCCGACCTCCCTGAAGACCCGGCCGATTCCAGCCGTCAACGACGCGCGGCCGGGCACTCTGCACGCGGCGATAAGGGCACGGCGGCCGATCAAGGTCAGCGGTCTTATCGACGGCTGGACGGCCGCCGGCTGGACGTTCGACAGCCTGCGCGCCCTCGGTGGCGACACCCCCGTCACCGTCCTGGCCGGTCTGCCCACGTCGGGAGGCATGCTCCCCGGCGGACAGGAGTCGTACGAGCGCACCATGCCCTTCGCCGACTTCCTCGATCACGCCGAAGACCCCGACCTGACAGCGCCGTGCTATCTGGGGTACTGCCGGCCCGAGGAGCTGATTCCCGGGTACGGCTCAGCCTTCGACTTCGCGCCGCTCACGCCGCCGGGCCCCCACCCCACCGACACGAGACTGTGGATCGGCTCAGGAGGCACCTGCTCGGGGCTGCACTGCGACGCCAACGACAACGTCTTCACCCAGATCCGCGGCCGCAAGCGGGTCATCCTTGTGTCGGCACGGCAGACGCACCTCGTCCACCCCTTCGTCGACAACATCGTCAACAGCCAGGTGGACCCCGAGCACTACGACCGGGAGAGGTTTCCCCGGCTCGCCCGCGCCAGGGTCTACGCCACCACGGTCGGCCCGGGCGACCTGCTCTACATCCCCCGGGGCTGGTGGCACTACCTGCGCTCGGAGTCCCCGTCGATCTCCATCAACCACTGGTTCGGCCCGATGATCCCCGCCCACGTCTTCTTCGGCATCCTGCTGCGCCTGGGCCCCCGCTACATCGCGCGCACCGCCGCGGACATGATCCGCTACGGCGTGCTCGGCAAGCGGTATCGGAAGGACTTCTTCTTCACCCCGCCCTCCACGGGCGAGTGCCTCTACAACCTGATTCGCCACGGCTACTTCGAGCCGGAGGACTACCACGCATCGGGGCCGAGAAAACCGGCCGCGACCGGCGAGGAGGGCGTGCGATCCACGGGGGAGTGACCGAACCGCCGGCGCCGCCGGCGCCCCCCGTAGGTCACGAGGTCAGCCGGAACACGTGGATCGGCTGTTCCCCGGCCCCGTCGGAGAAGACGCGCGCAGCGCCGGCCGGTCTGCTGAAGACGCGGGCGGAGAGGGCGAGGGCAGGTGTGGGGACGGTCAGCGGCAGCCGGCGGCCGCCACGGCCGGCTGAGCATCCTCGGCATCGGGGCCGCCGCAGACGCACGGGGCCGCTGGGTCGCCGGAAGCCGCGGGCTTGCCGAGGGTGTCGGCGTCGGCCTTGACCACGTAGACCTCCCACGGCTCGGCGCCGGGGCCGCGCACCCACACCTTGTCCTGCAGGGCGTAGCAGCAGGAGGTGTCGCTCTCCTCGAACGTGGCCAGGCCCGCCTCCTTCAACCGCTCGGTGGCCGCGGTGACCTCCTTGGTCGATGACACCTCGACGCCGAGGTGGTCCAGGCAGGTCTTCTGCCCGGCCTCCCCCTCGATGAGGACGAGCTTGAGCGGCGGCTCGGCGATGGCGAAGTTGGCGTACCCCTCTCGGCGCTTGGCCGGCTCCGTGCCGAACAGCTTGGAGTAGAAGGCGATCGAGCCTTCCAGGTCGGAGACGCTCAGGGCGAGCTGCACACGGGACATCGGTTCCTCCTCGGACTGGTGAGCGGTGGCGGCCGTCCACCACCACGCGCACTGCTTAGATGAATGTCTAAGCAGTGCGCCACCGTCAGCTTGCAGCTTGCTTAGAAGCCTGTCAAGTTAGAAGTATGTCGAAACAAGAGCTGCCGGCCACCCAGCCCCGCGCCGGCGACGTCAACGGCGCGGCCTGCTGCGCGCCACCGGCCTGCGAGCCCCTCGGGCAGGCCGAGGCCGAGGAGCTGGCCAGGCTGTTCAAGGCCGTAGCCGACCCGGTGCGGCTGCGGCTGCTGTCGTTGATCGCCTGCCACGAGGGGGGTGAGGCGTGCGTGTGCGACCTGACCGACGCCTTCGACCTGACCGGGCCGACCATCAGCCACCATCTGAAGGTTCTTCGGAAGGCGGGCCTGATCGACTGCGAGCGGCGCGGTACCTGGGTCTACTACTGGATCAATTCCGGAATGCTGGAGCGGCTGTCGGCGATCCTGGGGCCACGCGTGGCGGTGACGGCATGACCGACACCTCCAAGGCCGCCGTCGCCTCCGGAACGGCGGACGGCAGCGCGGTGGTGGCGGGGCGGTTGCCGATGCCGGACCGGCTGCTGCCGGCCTGGATCGCCGCCGCCATGGCCGCCGGGCTACTGGCCGGCCGGGCGATTCCGGGCCTGGGAAGCGCACTGGACGCGGTGCGGGTGGACGGCATCTCGCTGCCGATCGCGCTCGGCCTGCTGGTGATGATGTATCCGGTGCTGGCCAAGGTCCGCTATGACCGCCTCGACACGGTGACCGGTGACCGGCGGCTTCTCATCTGGTCGCTGGTGCTCAACTGGCTGCTCGGCCCGGCCGTCATGTTCGCCCTGGCCTGGATCTTCCTGTCCGACCTGCCCGCCTACCGCACCGGGCTGATCATCGTCGGTCTGGCGCGGTGCATCGCCATGGTCGTCGTCTGGAACGATCTGGCCTGCGGCGACCGGGAGGCCGCCGCCGTCCTGGTCGCGCTCAACAGCATCTTCCAGGTCCTCGCCTTCGCCTCCCTGGGCTGGTTCTACCTCAGCGTTCTGCCCGGCTGGATCGGCCTGCCCACGACCGAGCTGAACATCTCCACCTGGGACATCGCCCGCTCCGTCCTCATCTTCCTTGGCGTCCCGCTCGTCGCCGGCTACCTCACCCGCCGCTTGGGGGAGAAGGCCAAAGGCCGGCACTGGTACGAGACGCGCTTCCTGCCGAAGGTCGGCCCCGCGGCGCTGTGGGGACTGCTGTTCACCATCGTGATCCTGTTCGCCCTGCAAGGAGAGGCCATCATCGCCAAACCGTGGGACGTGGCCCGGATCGCGCTGCCGCTGCTGGCCTACTTCGCCGTCATGTGGTGCGGCTCCTTCGCCCTGGGACGGCTCGCCGGGCTCGGGTACGCGCGCACCGCGACGCTCGCGTTCACCGCGGCGGGCAACAACTTCGAGCTGGCCATCGCGGTGGCCATCGCCACCTTCGGCCTCACCTCCGGCCAGGCCCTCGCCGGAGTGGTCGGCCCGCTGATCGAGGTTCCCGCCCTGGTCGCGCTCGTCTACCTCTCCCTGGCCCTGCGCCGTCGCCTCCAGCCCCAGCCCGCCTGATCGTCGCCGTCGCGCCGGGGCCGTCCCGTTTCCCGTGGGGGTGTGATCCGGCCTTCAGGGAGTGCGCCTTCAGGGAGTGCGGGTGCGGAGGTAGGCGTCCAGGTCGGCGGCGCCCTTGAGCATGGCGCGGCCCCGGGCGGACAGGCGGGCCTGCCAGTCGCGCAGGGCCGACTCCAGGGGGGCGACGCCTCCGGCGGAGCGGACCTGAGCGATCAGCGGGGCGATCTGCTCCAGCAGGTAGCCGCCCCGTCTGAGCTGGTGGGCCAGCCGGACGTCTCGTACGTCGGCCGCGCTGTAGATCCGGTAACCCGTCCGCGGATCGCGGCGCGGCCGGACCAGCCCGGCGTTCTCCCATTTGCGCAAGGTGGCGGGACGGATGCCGAGCCTCCTGGCCAGGGGTCCGACGAAGGTGTCGCCGCGCTCCTGCGGCAGGGGCGCCAGATCGCGGAGCGCGGCCTCGACGGCCTGGAGGGTGCGGCGGTCGTCGAGCAGCCGGACGTGGCTCTCGTCGATGAGCCGCAGTGCGTCCTCGACGGCGCCCCGGTTGACCCGCCGCATGATCGACGTGGCCGTCTGGTGACCGTGCCCGGACACGAGGGAGAGGAACGCGCGCAGGGCTTCCGCGTGCAGCGGCGTGTAGACGCGGTAGCCGTGCACGGTGCGTCCGGCTGCGGGCAGGATGCCGGCGTCCTCGTAGTTTCTGATCGCCTGGGTGGACAGGCCGTGCTCGCGCGCCAGGTCCACCGGCCTCATGGATGTATCACTGTTTGAAGGTCCATCCCGATGAGAACGGAGATTTTCCGGGAAAAGTTTACACCGAGTGTTCAACGATACCGTTGAAGGCATGGATATCAAGGACACGGCCCGGCCGTTCGACGGCGCGGGTGTCTCGGCGTTCCTGCGATCGCTTCCCGCCCCGCCCCTGCTGCTCGGCCTGGGCGAGGCCAGGCACTTCGTGGGGGAGTTGGGCGAACTACGCAACGAGATCTTCCGGCATCTGGTCGAACACGAGGGCTACCGGTCGTTCGCCGTCGAAAGCGACTGTCTCATGGGCCTCGTGGTGGACGACTATGTCACGACGGGTGCGAACACGCTCGACGACGTCATGGAACGAGGCTTCAGCCACGGCTTCGGCGCGTGGCCGGCCAACCGCGAGCTCGTACGCTGGATGCGGGCCTACAACGAGGAGCATGACGAAAGGCTCCGGTTCTTCGGGTTCGACGGCCCGCTGGAGTACTGGGCGGCGAGCCCGCGCCAGGCGCTCACCGCCCTCTGCGCCCTCCTCGACGGCCCGCTCCCCTGCAGCGGGGAAACCCTCGACACGCTGCTGGGCCCGGACGAGCGGTGGACGAACGAGGACGCGGTCATGGATCCGTCCCAGTCGATCGGCCGGTCGGCCGAGGCCCGGCGGCTGCGGCTGATCGCCGACGACCTGGTGGCGTTGCTCGACACGCAGATACCGCGGCTGAGCGCGGAGGACGGGGAGCGAGCGGCGCTGTACGGGCGCACCGCCGTCGGCCTGCTCCGCTACCACGGCTGGATGGCCGACGCGTCCCCGGCGCGGTGGGCCCGGCTGTCGGCCCTGCGGGACGCGATGATGGCCGCCAACCTGCGCGCCGTCGCCGAGCACGGTCCGGCCCTGGTCTTCGCCCACAACCTTCACCTGCAGCGGAACAGGAGCCTCATGCGGCTCGGGGACCATCCGCTGGAGTGGTGGAGCGCGGGGGCGATCATCGGGAGGCACCTGGGCGACCGGTACGCCTTTCTCGCCTCGGCCCTCGGTACGGCCGGTGACGACGTCCCGCCTCCGGACACCGTCGAGGGCATCCTGTCCACGCTCCCGTGGGACCGCTCTCTCATCGACGCCCGCCGCCTGGCCGGGGCCGTCACGGAGCCCGCCCCGCGCGTCTCCCACGATTTCGCCTATTTTCCGCTGGACCCCGCCCAGCTCGACGTGATCGACGGCGTCGTCTTCCTCAAGCAGGCCGTCAGGCTGGGGTGACGGGCGCCGCGGCCGCGGCCAGCGCGCCGACCGTGACCGGCGATCCCCGGCCATGCGCCCGGGCCTCGATCACCCCGTACGACGGCGCGCCCAGCACGCCGATCATCAGGAGCTGCCCGGCGGGGTCCAGCGCCGGGCCACGACCGGCGTCCCCTCGATACCGGGCGGCGGTTCCCGGCCGCGCCCCGCCCTCACACGTCGTACGGTGTCGCCGGCCGGATGAGACCGCTTTCGTAGGCGAAGACCACGACCTGCGCGCGGTCCCGCAGCCCCAGCTTCAGCAGGACCCGGCTGAGGTGCGTCTTCACGGTGGCCTCGGCCAGGTGCATCGCCGCGGCGACCTCGGCGTTGGACAGGCCGCGCGCCACCTGGATCAGCACCTCGCGTTCGCGGGGGGTGAGCGGGGCCGGCCGCTCGTCGCCCCCGGGAAGGCCGGGCATGAGCTGGGGGGCGAACTTCTCCAGCAGGCGGCGGGTGATCCGCGGGGAGACCGCGGCGTCTCCCGCCGCCACGTTGCGGATCGCGGCCAGGAGTTCCTGGGGTCGTGTGTTCTTCGGCAGGAAGCCCGAGGCCCCGGCCTTCAGCCCGGCGAAGGCGTACTCGTCCAGGTCGAAGGTGGTCAGGATGAGCACGCGCGAGCGTGGGGAGTCCCTGACGATCCTGCGGGTGGCCTCGATCCCGTCGGCGCCGGGCATGCGCACGTCCATCAGCACGACGTCGGGACGCAGCAGCCGGGCCATCCGGGCGGCCTCGTCGCCGTCGCCCGCCTCGCCGACCACCTCCAGGTCCGGCTCGGCCTCGAACACCATGCGAAACGCCATGCGCAACAGCGACTCGTCGTCGGCGATCAGCAGCCGGACCGTCACGCCGTCTCCCTCCCCGCCATGTCACCGCCGATGTCGAGGCCGGCCGCCACCCGCCAGCCGCCGCCGGGCAGCGGGCCGGCGTGGAGGGTGCCGCCGTAGGCGGCGACACGCTCACGCATGCCGACCAGGCCCCGCCCGCCGGCGTCCCCCGGCGCGAGCCCCGGGCCGTCGTCGACGACCTCCACGGCGACGCACCGCGGCGTCAGGCGGACCCGTACCTCGGCCGTCGCCCCGGGGGCGTGCCTGAGCGCGTTGGTCAGGGCCTCCTGGACCAGCCGGTAGACGGTGAGCTGGGCGGCGGCGGGGATCGCCTCCTGGCTGCCGGTCACCTCCAGGCGGGTCGGCAGCCCGGCCGCGCGCATCCTGCCGGCGAGAGGGCCGAGCTGGGCGATCCCGGGCGCCGGGTGCAGCCGCCCGCCGCCCCGGCGGGTGGTCCCGTCGCGCTCGCCGGCGTCGAGGGGAGCGAGGGAACGCCGCATGTCGTCCAGGGCCTGCCGCCCGGTGGCCGCGATCTGCTCCAGGGCGGCGGCCGCCTGTTCCGGCGCGCGGTGCCGTACGTACGCCGCGCTGTCGGCCAGCGCCACCATGACCGACAGGTTGTGGGTGACGATGTCGTGCATGTCGCGGGTCATCCGGGCGCGTTCCTCGGCGACGGCGAGCCGTGCCCGCTGTTCCCGGTCGTGTTCCAGCGAGGCGACGTACGCCCGCCGGGCACGTGTCCACAGCCCCGCGGCGAGGGCGGCCGCGGCCATCGCGGTCAGCGCGGCCGCGGTGAACGGGAACCGGCCGGGCGGCGCCCATCGCGCCGCGGCCAGCAGCGCGCCGGCCTCCAGTGTGAGCCCGGCCTCCAGCGCCCGCCGCCAGGGGCGGTGCGCGCCGACGGTGTAGAGGGCGACCAGCAGCGCGGCGTCGGCGGGAAGCTGCACGCCGGCGAACCATTGGACCGCGGCCACCGCCGCGATCGCGTAGAACACCGTCAGCGGAGCGCGCCGCCGCCACACCAGAGGCACCACCAGGGCCACCTGCAGCAGCAGCGGCCCCGGCTCGCCGCGCGCCGACACCTGGCCGGGCCCGAACGTGACAAGGAAGATCACGGCCGCCAGCAGCGCGTCGGCGGGCAGGGACGGCCATCGAAAGGGCGCTGCGAGGCGGGCCGGGGAACGGTCGCCTCGTTTCATGCCGCTCACCCTAGTTGTCCTGCGGGTTGTCTCCCCATCCTCCTGCGGGATGAACATCCGGGCATGTCAGCCGGAAGTCGTAGGCGAGGATCAGCCGTACGCCGCTGGCCCGGCGCCGTGCCCCGCTGCCAGCCTCGTCGGCACAGACGTCCGCAGCCCGCAGGGAGCCTCACATGTCCTTCACCCCGATCGCCGCGACGGTCGCCGCCCTGGCGCTGGCCGCGGTGACCGCGCCCGTCCCGGCCGCCCCCGTCCCCCCCTCCGCCTCCGGCGCGGCCCTCGCCCATCGCGCGCCGGCCGGAAACCGCGTCACGATGACCCTGCCCGCGCCGGCCGGGCCGTACCCCGTCGGCACCCTGGCCGTGCGCCTGGTCGACCGGTCCCGCCCCGACCCCCTGGTCAGATCGAAGCCCTACCGGGAGCTGATGGTCAGCCTGTGGTACCCGGCGAAGGACACCGGCCGGCCCCTGCCCGTCGCCCCCCACATGGCGCCCCTGGCCGCGGCCGACTGGGACCGCCACTCCGCGCCGCCCATGGGCGTCCCGGCGGGCGCGGCGGACTGGGCCGCCACCCCCACCCACGCCCGTGCCGGCGCGCCGGTGGACCGCCGGGCGGGCAGGCTTCCGGTCGTGCTCTTCGGTCCCGGGGACGGCGGCCCGCGCACGCTCGGCACCACGCTGGTGGAGGATCTGGCCGCCCGCGGCTACCTGGTGGTCACCGTGGACCACACCTACGAGGCCGACCAGGTGGAGTTCCCCGGCGGGCGGGTCGTACGAGCCGTTCCCCTGCCGGGGAAGCTGACGCCGCGTGTCATCGCCAGGCTGCTCGCGCGGCATTCACGGGCCCGTCTGGCGGACATGCGGTTCGTCCTCGACAGGATCACCGCGCTGGGAGGCGGACGTGGCCTAGGAAAGGAGGCGGGGCGGTTGCCCGCCGGGCTGCGCGGCGCCCCGGACCTGTCCCGGGTGGGGGCGCTCGGGCAGTCCCTGGGCGGGTCGGTGGCCGCGCAGCTCGCCCACGACGACCGGCGCGTGGACGCGGGGGTGAACCTCGACGGCGGCTACGTCGGCCGGGTGGCGAGGACCGGCGTCGCCAAGCCGTTCCTGCAGATCGCGGCCGAGGCGCACACCCGGGAGGGCGAACCGAGCTGGAAGTCCTTCTGGAACGCCTCCACCGGCTGGAAAAGGGAGCTGCGCCTGGCGGGCGCGGCGCACGGCTCGTTCACCGACCTGCAGGTGATGCTGCCGCAGATCGCGGCGGCGCTGCCGAAGGTTCCCGTCGCCGACTTCGTCGGCACGATCGACCCCGGCCGGTCGGTGTCGGCCCAGCGCGCCTACGTCGCGGCCTTCTTCGACCTGCACCTGAACAGGCGGCCCACCCGGCTCTTCGACGCCCCCGACCCCCGCTTCCCCGGCGTCTCCCTCATCCCCTGACCCGCCGGCCGCCGCCGGCCTCGACGGCCGCCCTCGGACGGCCGGAAAAGAGAACCGGATCTGTCACTCCCGGCTGGTTAGATCGAGCAGGCGATGCCGACGGAGCCGGCGAAGGCGGCCCCGCGTAACGGATGGAGAGACGATGAGTACGGACCCGCGGCCGCTTGCGCTGCACACTGCCGACAGCCATGATCTGATCCGCGTGCAGGGCGCGCGTGAGAACAACCTCAAGGATGTCGACGTCGAGATCCCCAAACGCCGGCTGACGGTGTTCACCGGGGTCTCCGGCTCGGGCAAGAGCTCGCTGGTGTTCGGCACGATCGCCGCGGAGTCGCAACGGCTGATCAACGAGACCTACAGCGCCTTCGTGCAGGGCTTCATGCCGACGCTGGCGCGGCCGGAGGTCGACCTGCTGGAGGGGCTGACAACGGCGATCATCGTCGACCAGGAGCGGATGGGCGCCAACTCCCGCTCCACCGTCGGCACCGCCACCGACGCCAACGCGATGCTGCGGATCGTCTTCAGCCGGCTCGGCGAACCGAGCGCCGGGCCGTCGTTCCACTACAGCTTCAACCTGCCCGCCGGCGCCTGCCCGCGCTGCGAGGGCATGGGGAGCGTGACCGACGTCGACCCGGCCCAGCTCTACGACGACGGCAAGTCGCTCGCCGAGGGCGCGATCACCATCCCCGGTTACTCCGTGGACGGCTGGCTGGTACGGGTCATCATCGCGTCGGGCTTCTTCGACCCCGACAAGCCGATCCGCGACTACACCGAGACCGAGCTGCACGACCTCCTCCGCCGCGAGCCGACCAAGGTGAAGGTCGAAAGCATCAACATGACCTACGAGGGGCTGCTTCCCCGGGTCCGGAAGACCATCCTGTCCAAGGACCGGGAGGCGCTGCAGCCGCACATCCGGGCGTTCGTGGACCGGGCCGTCACCTTCACCGCCTGCCCCGAGTGCGGCGGCAGCCGGCTCAACGAGGCCGCCCGCTCCTCGCGGATCGGGGGCGTCAACATCGCCGACGCCTGCGCGATGCAGATCAGCGACCTGGCCGGGTGGGTACGGGGCCTCGACGAGCCGTCGGTGGCGCCGCTGCTCGCCACGCTGCAGCAGACCCTCGACTCGTTCGTGGAGATCGGGCTGGGCTATCTCTCCCTCGACCGGCCCTCGGGCACGCTGTCGGGCGGCGAGGCACAGCGCACCAAGATGATCCGCCACCTCGGCTCCTCGCTCACCGACGTCACCTACGTCTTCGACGAGCCCACCACGGGCCTGCACCCCCATGACATCCAGCGGATGAACGACCTGCTGCTGCGGCTGCGGGACAAGGGCAACACGGTGCTCGTCGTGGAGCACAAGCCGGAGACGATCGCGATCGCCGACCACGTCGTCGACCTCGGCCCCGGCGCCGGCGCGGCGGGCGGCGCCGTCTGCTTCGAGGGAACCGTCGAGGGGCTGCGCGCCGGCGGCACCCTCACCGGCCGCCATCTCGACGACCGGGCCGCCCTCAAGGAGACGGTGCGGACGCCCACCGGCACGCTGGAGATCCGCGGCGCGACGGCGCACAACCTGCGCGACGTCGACGTCGACGTCCCGCTCGGAGTGCTCGTCGTCGTCACCGGCGTCGCCGGTTCCGGCAAGAGCTCGCTCGTGCACGGCTCGATCCCCGCGGGCGCGGGCGTGGTGTCGATCGACCAGGGCGCGATCCGCGGTTCGCGGCGGAGCAACCCGGCGACCTACACCGGGCTGCTCGACCCGATCCGCAAGGCGTTCGCGAAGGCCAACGGCGTGAAGCCGGCGCTGTTCAGCGCCAACTCCGAGGGTGCCTGTCCCACCTGCAACGGCGCCGGCGTCATCTACACCGATCTGGCGATGATGGCCGGCGTCGCCACCACCTGTGAGGAGTGCGAGGGCAAGCGGTTCCAGGCATCGGTGCTGGACCACCACTTCGGCGGCCGTGACATCAGCGAGGTGCTCGCGATGTCGGTGACCGAGGCCGAGAGGTTCTTCGGCGCCGGCGAGGCGCGCACGCCGGCCGCGCACGCCATCCTCAAGCGGCTCGCCGACGTCGGGCTCGGCTACCTCAGCCTCGGCCAGCCGCTCACCACGCTGTCCGGCGGCGAGCGGCAGCGGCTCAAGCTGGCCACCCACATGGCCGAGAAGGGAGGCGTCTACGTCCTCGACGAGCCGACCACCGGCCTGCACCTCGCCGACGTCGAGCAGCTGCTCGGCCTGCTCGACCGGCTCGTCGACTCCGGCAAGTCGGTCATCGTCATCGAGCACCACCAGGCGGTCATGGCGCACGCCGACTGGATCATCGACCTCGGTCCCGGCGCCGGCCACGACGGCGGCCGGATCGTCTTCGAGGGCACGCCCGCCGACCTGGTCGCCGCCCGCTCCACCCTCACCGGCGAACACCTCGCGGCCTACGTCGGCGCCTGACCGGGGATCTCGCGGCCCTCTCGGGCTCGGGCGCGCCCGAGCCCGAGAGGGAGGGGGTCGTCCGCGTCACCTCGGGGTATGAGTCCCCCCGGCGCCGGCCGGGGGGACGGGACGCCGGCCACCCGGGGGGGGAGTGAGCGGTGGATCGTCTCAGGGACAAGGTCGTGATCGTCACCGGTGCCGGAAGCGGCATCGGCAGGGCGGCGGCCGAGCTGATGGGCCGTGAGGGGGCGGGCGTCCTGGTGGCGGACCACGACGCCGACGCGGCACGGGCCGTGGCGGGGGGCATCGGGGACGGCGGCGGCCGTGCCGTGCCGTACACGGTCGACGTGACCGACGAGGAGTCCGTCGCCGCCATGGTGGAGACGGCGGTGGGGGAGTACGGACGACTGGACGCGCTGTGCAACCACGTGGGCGGAACCGATCCGCGCAAGGACCTGGACCTGCTGCGGCTGGACAT
This sequence comes from Streptosporangium violaceochromogenes, assembly GCF_014654615.1. Lineage (GTDB taxonomy): Bacteria > Actinomycetota > Actinomycetes > Streptosporangiales > Streptosporangiaceae > Streptosporangium > Streptosporangium violaceochromogenes. The sequence goes on from NZ_BNBB01000012.1 coordinate 57,059, forward strand.
GGCCGAGTTCGACAGGGCCGTGGATCTCAACGTGCGCAGTACCCTGGCCGGGACGCGGCACGCCCTGCCGCACCTGATCAGGGCGGGAGGCGGATCCATCGTCAACACCGCCTCCGTCGCGGGCCTGCTGGGCGACTCCCTGCAGATCTCCTACGGCGCGGTGAAGGCGGCGGTGATCAGCGTCACCCGGTACGTCGCCGTCCAGTACGGCCCGCGGGGAGTCCGCTGCAACGCCGTCGCCCCGGGCGCGGTGATGACCCCGGCGCTGCGGGACAACCTGCCGCCCGAGGTGATCGAGAGGCTCGAAGGACACAACGCGCTGCCGTACCTGGGGACCCCCCAAGACATCGGCAACGTCATGCTCTTCCTCGCCTCCGACGAGTCGCGCTACCTGACGGGGCAGGTGATCGTGGTGGACGGCGGTATGACCTGCAGGTCTCCGGCCGCCGCCGACCGCGGGGGTCCGCCTTCCCCCGCGGGGTGACCGCCGGTCAGGACGGCGCGGTGGCCGGGATCGCGCGCAGGAGGCCGGCCCGGGCCCGCACGGCGGCCACGGCCGCCGGCTCGGGCCCGCCGGTGAGCGTGGTGTTGCCCTCGTAGGTCACCCCGGCGGGCGGCGCGTCGGCGCCGATCGGGTCGGCGTCCCAGAAGTTGCCCCGGTAGACGACGTTGTCCAGCGGCGGCGAAACGTGCAGGACGGCCGTGCTGTCGGCGCGGACGACCACGTTCTCCTCGACCGTCACCCATGCCGCGCCGTAGTCGGTGTACAGGCCGAAGTTGTACGGCGTGCGCGTGTCCTCGACGACGTTGCCCCGGATGATCGCGCCGGTGTCGTGGGAGTCGCCCTGCGGGCCGGACAGGTAGACGCCTCCGCCGTCGGCCAGTACCTGCATCGTGCCGGTGGTGAGGTTGCGCAGGATGCGGGTGCCCCGGCCGGGCCCGGCGACGATGCCGCAGTGGGGGACGTCGGCGATGTGGTTGTGCGCGATCGTGCATCCGCTCGTGCCGTTCAGCGCGATGCCGGGCGAGCCGGAGAACTCCAGGCCGACGTGGCGGACCCGGTTGTCCTCCACGAGGACGGAGCGGCTGTCGCCGATCGCGAGGGCTCCGGCCGAGAGCGTGTCGAAGTCGCACCCGCGCACCGTGACGTCCGCGCAGCCGGACACGCCGAGGCCGGTGGCGCCGAGCCGGGTGAAGCGGCAGCCTTCGACCCGTACGCCGGAGGCGCCCTTCAGCACCACGCAGGCGGGGATCGTGGCGGACCGCTCGGGCACCGTGACCGAGCCGGTGTCCTCACCGAGCGAGACCGTGTGAATCGGGCCGCCGGTGTAGAAGCCGCTCCCGTGGTAGTGCAGGAACCCCTCGGGACCGCCCGGCCGGAGCCAGGTGGCGTCGGCGAACGTCAGCCCCCGGAACGTCACGCCGCTCACTCCGGTGGCGCGCACCAGCGTCTCCAGGACCGGCGCGACCACTTGCGTGCGTTCCGGGTGTTCGCCGGGGCGGGGCATGTAGCGCAGGACGTGACGGCCGGGGCGTGAGCGGTCCAGGACGAACGTGCCGGGTTCGGTGAGGAAGGAGGCGTCGTTCTCGACCCGGGTCGGCAGGCCGGGCCCCCGTGAGTCCTGGCCCTCCCAGGTGGAGTTGTACAGGTCGAGGGCGCGGCCGAACGCGGGCCGCACCATGGTGATCGTGGTGCCGTCGCCGCCGGGCGAGACCGCGGCGACGCCGCAGCGGGCCTCCGTCCACGGGTAGACGCCGCGATGGACGAACTCCACATCACCGGGGCTGCGCCAGGACAGCGGCGCCGCGCTGTCGGTGGTGTAGCCGGTCTCGGTCATGGTGACCCGGCCGGGAAGACCGTCGATGCCCGCCCGTCCGGCCCGGCGGCCGTCCACGTACAGCTGACGGGTGTCCAGGTCGCCGACCTCGGCCAGCCACACGCCGTCCTGGTCCCGCCATCCGCTGACGAGGCGGCCGCCGCTGACGACGACCTCCTCCTGCCCGGCGGTCCCGTACCCGTGGGCCTGGTAGACGACGTGGCCGCCGTCGCGGTCCGAATCGGCCTCGGTGAGATCCAGGGGTCGGGCCTGGGGGTGTGTGCCGGCCCTGAGCTGGACGACGATCTCGCCGGTGAGGGATCGGGCCGCGTGCCCGGCGCGGCCGAGCGTGGCGAACGGGCGCTCGCGCGTGCCCGGCGCGGAGTCGTCCCCGCCGGGGGCGACGAACAGTTCGATCATGGATGCACCGCTTCCTGTCACGTTTATGGCGTACACATGGTGTACACCATAAACAAAGGAGGGGAAGTGGTGCGAGGCAGAGCGGGGGATCCGGACCGCGCGGTGGAGCTGCTGTGGCGAAAGGGCGGCCCCGAGCCGAGACCGGGGCTGAACCTGGACGGGATCGTGCGCGCGGGCGTCGGGCTGGCCGACGCCGAGGGCCTGGCGGGGCTGTCGATGCGCAAGGTGGCCGAGCGGCTGGGCTTCACCACCATGTCGCTCTACCGTCACGTGCCCGGCCGCGAGCGGCTCATCGACCTCATGTGCGACGCGGTGGCGGGCGAGACGGTGACCGCCGCGACCGCGGCGGGCGACCCCGCGGGAAAGGGGGACGGCTGGCGGGCGCGGCTGGAGGCGTGCGCGAGGGAGGGCTGGGAGCTGCGCCGCCGTCACCCGTGGCTGGCGGAGGTGCGAGGTGGCCGCCACGTACCCGGCCCCAACATCGTCGCGCGCTACGAGCGGATGCTGAACGCGGTCGCCGGCACCGGCCTGGCCCCCGCCGAGGTGGTCGCCGTGGCCGGTCTCGTCGGCAGGTTCGTCGACTCCGAGGCACTGCTGCTGGTGGAGGCGGCCGAGGCCGAGCGTCGCAGCGGCGTCAGTGAACAGGACTGGTGGGGAGGCCGCCAGGCGCTGTTCGAGCGGCTGTACGACTACCCCGTGATCACCCGTCTGTGGCGGGAGGGCGGCTTCGACCGGCCGGAGGACCCCTTTGAGTTCGGCCTCGCGCGACTGCTGGACGGCATCGAGTTGCTCATCCAAAAACGTTACGAATCCCGTGACGAAAACGGGGGGTGTGTGGTGTGCGGCACGCCGGTGGAACGGCCCGCCGCCGGACGCCCCCGGGCGTACTGCTCGCCTTCCTGCCGTCAGCGGGCCTACCGCGGACGCATAACCGGCCGGGACCGGCAGGCGTGACGGGGGGACGAGCCCGGCTCCGCCCTGCACGGGGCTCCCTTCCGTCCTGCCGGTCCTCGACGCGCTGCTCCCACCAGCACCGCACGAGCGGGTGGGACGCGGTCGGGTGAAGCTCACGGTAGAACGAGGCGGTGTCCGATCCGTTCAAGACGGCGTCCCCCCGGTCGGCGATGCTTGATGCATGGAACAACGAGTTCATTTCATCACCTTGTCAACACCCGACCTCGACGCCGCCCGCGCGTTCTACCGCGAGGGACTGGGCTGGACGGCGCTCCTGGACGTTCCGGGGGAGATCGTCTTCTTCCAGGTGGGGCCGGGACTGGTCCTCGGTCTCTTCGAGCAGGCACAGTTCGTCGCCGACATGCGGGGGACACCGGCCGAGGGCCGGCTCGGGGGCCTGACCCTCTCGCACAACGTGCCGGCGCCCGCCGACGTCGACGCCGCCGTACGGCGTGCGGTCGAGGCCGGCGGCACACTCGTCAAACCCCCTCAGCGCGCGGATTTCGGCGGATATCACGGCCATGTCGCCGATCCGAACGGCGTGATCTGGGAGATCTGCCACAACCCCGGCTGGCGGGTCGACGAGACCGGCGGGGTACGCCTCGGGCCGGTCGGGGAGGGGCGGCCCCAGGACTGACGCCCGGCGCCGGACCCGGCACGGCGATGCGTTCCGGCCTCGGACGGAGGATCCGATCCGGCTCCTTCGGGCCGGCGCGTGCGGCGGGGTCCGGGAGGCACGGAAGTCATGGCCGCCGGCGGGCGCGTCAGTGGTGGTAGGCGTGGACGACCGCGTGTCCCCGCCCCTTGCCGATGATCCACTTGTTGATCGGCGTGGTCACCAGGAACGCCACCAGCAGGGCGGCCGCCAGCGCTCCCCAGAACAGTCCCGAGGTAAGCCCCGCGTCCATGGCGCCGGGGACGACGAGCATCACGCCGTTGTCCACGATCTCCATCACGATGATCGACACCGTGTCGGCCGCCAGGGCCAGCCTGATCGCCTCCTTCCAGCCCACCCCGGCCCGGCGAAGCGGGATAAGGGTGAGCAGGTAGCCGAAGAAGAAGGCGAGCACGACGGCCAGCGCCACGGCCGGGAACGCGTGCCAGCCCAGCGCGGTGGCGATCACCAGCCCGAGCACCTCGCCGACGGCGCACCCGGTCAGGCAGTGCAGCGTCGCCGAGGCCGCCGTCCGCCAGGTGGCCCTGCCGTGACCGGCGTGAGCGTGCCGGTGGCCCGCCTGCCCGGCCGTGCCGTGCCGGCTGTGATCGTGGTGCTGCTCGGCCATGGGGACTCCAGGTCTTTCGTGCTTCCTCCCGCCTACCGCAGAACATATACCCCCTACAGGTATAGGACAAGCGGACGGGCGCTTCCGCCCCGAGGAGGCGTCACGTGCCGTCCGGCCTCAGCCCCCTTCCCCCTCGCCGGCGGCGGGATCCGAGGCCGGCGAAGGTCACCTCAGGCGCCGTGCGCCTACGCCGCCGGTCACCGGCGGTTTCAGGAGGACGTGTGAGGGGGTTCCGGCGCGGGGCGGGAGGTCTCGCCCGGCGGGGCGGCCGGAGCCCTCCGGGCGGAGTGAAGGCTGGTGAGGGTGACGACGAGCAGAACCCCGACGATGACCGCCAGTGACGCGAGCGTGGGGATCTCCGGAACCCAGGCCCAGATCCCGTGCGCCCAGTGCAGGACGAGCTTGACCCCGATGAAGGCGAGGATGACGCTGAGCCCGTGGTTCAGGTGCCGCAGCCTCGCCAGCGCGCTCCGGAGCACGAAGTAGAGCGCCCGCAGGCCCAGCAGGGCGAAGGCGTTCGTGGCGAAGACGAGGAACGGGTCCTCGGTCACGCCGTACACCGCGGGCACCGAGTCGACCGCGAAAACGATGTCGGTGGCGAAGACCGCCACGACGGCCAGGGCCAGCGGGGTCAGCGCGCGCCGGCCGCCCTCCCGGACGACCAGGCGTGAGCCCCGGTAGTCGTCGGTGACCGGCATGAAACGCCGGATCAGGCGGACCGTGCGCATGGAGGAGACGTCCACCTGCTGTTCGCGCCCGGCCGTCGCGTCCCGGAAGACCTTCACCGCGGTGACGATCAGTACCGCGCCGAACAGCAGGAACGCCCAGGTGCCGCTCTTCAGGGCGGCGGCCCCGAGCATGATGAAGACCGCGCGCAGAACCAGCGCGCCGGCGATGCCGTACAGCAGGACCCGCTGGGTCAGCGCGGAGGGGACCGCGAAGGCCGCCAGCAGCAACATGAAGACGAACAGGTTGTCCACCGAGAGCGACTTCTCCACCACGTAGCCGGTGAAGAACTCCACCGACACGGCGGCGCCGTGCGCGCCCCACAGGTAGACGTCGAACAGCAGCGGAAGCATCAGGTAGAAGACCGACCAGCCCACCGCCTCACGCGTCCGCACCTCGTGGGGGCGCCGGGTCAGCACGAAGTCCAGGGCCAGGAGAAGCAGCAGGCCGGCGACGGTGATCGCCCACAGGCCGGGCGAGGCGATCGTCGTGGGATCGGCCGGCGGCGGGCTCGCCACGGCGGGTGTCTCGGCAACGGGCATGGGGACTCCTCGAACGCGCTTGGCCGTCCGAGGTCTCCTTCACCCGCGCCACGCGGGTGGCCGTCCGGGGACGTCTCGGGACGTCCGTACTGACCGGAGCGGCTCTTGGGAAGTACTCCCCTCGCTTCCCCCAGGTTAGGCCACCTTCGGGTCGGGGTGAACACCCGCCGTTCCTCCCGGGCTCGGGGGCGGTTGACCGGAAGGGGCCGGGCGGGGGCCCGCCCGGCCCTCCTCGCCGACAATTTTTTTTGTATTGACAAACAAAATTGTCGGTAACTATCGTTGAGGCATGCTCGAAGTCGAGGTAATCGAAGAGGCCGGGGCAGCCGAGGCGGCGCTCGACCCGATCCGGGCGCGACTGCTCGCGCTGCTGGTGGAGCCGCATTCGGCGACCAGCCTGGCCGCGATCGTCGGGCTGCCCCGGCAGAAGGTGAACTACCACCTGAAAACCCTCCAGGCCCACGGCCTCGTGGAGCTGGTCGAGGAGCGACGCAAGGGAAACGTCACCGAGCGGGTGCTGCGGGCGACCGCCGCGTCGTTCGTGATCTCGCCGGCGGCGCTCTCCGCGGTCCAGCCCGACCCGGCCCGCTCACCCGACCGGCTCTCCGCGCGCTGGCTGCTCGCCCTGGCCGCCCGGCTGGTCAAGGAGGTGGGCACGCTGATCACCGGCGCCACCCAGGCGGGCAAGCCGGTCGCGACGTTCGCCCTCGACGGCGACGTCCGGTTCGCCTCGGCCGCCGACCGCGCCGCGTTCGTCCAGGAGCTGACCTCGGCGGTCGCCGCGCTGGTGAGCCGCTACCACGACGAGCACGCCCCCGGCGGCCGTGACCACAGGGTCATCGTCGTCGTTCACCCCAGTCTCCGCCCGGACCCCGCGCCGCGGGCCGACGCGGACGGCAACGACATCAAGGAGTCATGAAATGTCGCACGAATTCCGCCTCACCCACGACATCGACCTTCAGGCCACCCCCGAGCAGGTCTGGGCGGCGATCGCGACCGGCCCCGGTGTCGACTCATGGTTCATGGGCAAGAACGAGATCGAGCCCCGTGAGGGCGGAAAAGCGTCCATGGTGATGCCCGGCTTCACCGGCGAGTCCACGGTCACCACCTGGGAGCCGCCGCACCGGTTCGCCTACCGTTCGGCGCCCGGCGAGGACGGCGCGTTCATGGCGTTCGAATATCTCATCGAGGGCCGCGACAACGGCAGCACCGCCCTGCGGCTCGTGCACAGCGGCATCCTGACCGGTGACTGGGAGGCCGAATACGACGCGCTCCGCAAGGGCAACCCGCTCTACCTGCGGACCCTCGCCCAGTATCTGGAGCACTTCCGCGGACGTACCGCCGTGCCGGTCGCCGCGTTCGGCCCGCGGCAGCCCGACCAGGACCTGGTCTGGGCAGGCCTGACCCGTGCCACAGGCCTGCCCGTGCCGGTCGCCGAGGGCGACAAGGCGCACCTCACGGTCGCCGGCCGGACCGTCGACGGCGTGGTCGACACGGTGCTCGCCCCCGGCTTTCTGGGGGTGCGGACCGATGACGCGCTGCTGCGGTTCGTCGGTGGCGGCGGCGTCGTCATGACCGGCCACCACATCTTCGCCGACGTCGACCAGGCCGAGGCCGAGCAGACCTGGGGCGCCTGGCTCGCCTCCGTCTACGCCTGACCCGCCCCGCCGCGGCGTCACGCCGGGCACCGGGAGCCCACCGCCGCCTCGTGACCGCCCGGGCTCCGGCGCCCGGGGAGGCGCCCACCCTTGAACCCGGAACCGCCCGCCGCCCTTCGAAGGAAGGACGGCGGGCGGTGGCGCTCCCGGGGCCGCCGCGACGGAACCGCCGGAGGTCTTCCCGGCGGTTCGCGGCGGCTCTACCGGCGCTGCCAGCCGAAGGCGGGGTCACCGTCGATGTACTGACCGGGGCAGAGGATCGAGAACCGGGAGATCCACAGCTCCTGGCCGCCGTACGGAATGGCGGCGGCCGTCCAGCCCGCCCTCCACTTTCCCAGGTGCAGGCCGCCGTCGTGGTAGGCGCGGGCGGCGTAGAACGGGGTGCCGTCGGCCTCGTGGCCGCAGACGACCGCATCGCCCGGGGAGCCGTGCGGGACGTTCCAGACACCGCCGGAGCCGTCGCTCAGCCGGTGCGTCCAGACCTCGGCGCCGTCGGCCCACACCTCCTGACCGCCGTAGGGGATGGCGGCCTTGCTCCAGTCAGCGCGGATCTTCCCGACGTGCAGGCCGCCCGCGTACGCGGCCCGCGCGACGTAGAGGATCCGGTGATCCTGTTCGAAGCCCGCCTGCCGCGCCTCGGGCGGCAGGCCGTTCCATCGCGTGAAGTTTGCCGTAACCATGCGATCACCTTCCGTCATTTCGCCGTGCGCCGCAATGGTCACCGCGGAGGGATCCCGGACGCGGGGCGAGCCGCCGCCGGCCTCGGGCGCCGGGCCGCCACCTCGGGGAACGGGCCGGCGCCCCGCATCCCTCACCCCGGCCGGGAGCGGGCGTTCTCCCGGGCGGCGTCAGGGGCCGGTGAGGATGACCAGCCGCCCGGTCGCCCGGGTCATGGCGACATAGCGGTCGACCGCCCCCTGGACGCCCTCGCCGAACGTCTCCGGGCCGACGAGGACGACCAGGTCGAACTCCAGCCCCTTGGCCAGCTCCGGGGTCAGCGACCGGACGCGGGAGGTCGCCTGGAACGTGGGATCGCCGATGACGCAGGCGATCCCGTCGGCGTGCGCGGCGAGCCAGGTGTCGAGGACCGAGCCCAGGTCCGAGACGGCTCCGTGCAGGACGGGGACGCCGCCGACGCGGATGGAGGCCGGCACGTTGGCGTCCGGCAGTACGGCCCGGATGACCGGCTCGGCCTCCGTCATGATCTCCTCCGGCGTCCGGTAGTTGACGCTCAGGGAGGCCAGGCTGACCCGGCCGAACCCGGCGCGCTTGAGCCGTTCCCGCCACGACTCGGTGAACCCGCGCCTGGCCTGGGCGCGATCCCCGACGACGGTGAAGCTCCGGGACGGGCAGCGCAGCAGCAACATCTGCCACTCCGCGTCGGTCAGTTCCTGGGCCTCGTCCACGACGATGTGCGCGAACGGGCCGGCGAGCGCGTCGGGCTCGGCTCCGGGCGGCGCGATCCCGCCGATCAGGGCGTCCTGGACGTCTTGTCCGCGGAGCATCGTCACCGCCCCTTCGCCGTCGTCGTCGGCCTCCAGCAGGGCGTCGACGACGACGGCCATGCGCTCGCGTTCGGCGGCGACACAGGCGTCGTGCCGGCGCCTGCGCCGCGACGCCTCCGGATCGCCGAGCCGCTGCCGCGCCGCGTCCAGAAGCGGCAGGTCGGACACCGTCCAGGCCTGGGCGTCCTCGCGCTGCAGCCTCCGGACGTCGTCGGGGCCGAGCCAGGGAGCGCACAACCGCAGGTAGGCCGGTACCGACCACAGGTCTCCGACGAGGTCGGCCGCCTCGATCAGCGGCCACGCGCGGTTGAAGGCCGCAAGCAGTTCCCGGTTACGCGGCAGCGACCTGCGGAGCAGGCCGGCCGGGACGTCGTCGCCGTGCTTGTCCACCAGGATCGCAAGCAACTCCTCCCAGATCCGGTCGCGCGCCTCGTTGTGCGGGGTACCGGGTTCCGGCGCCTCGAACGCCTCGGCCCAGTCGTCGGCGCTCAGCCAGACGTCGGACCAGTGGGTCGTGACCGTCATCCCCTCGGTGGGCGGGTTCTCGTAGAACCTGACGGCCGGCTCGATCGCCCGCACCAGGTCCGCGGACGACTTCAGCAGGGCCACCCGCGGGTCGGCCTCGGCCGCCGCGGCGGCCCCCTCGGCGACGAGGTCGCGCAGGGTGCAGGTGCGCACGCCCTCCTCTCCGAGGCTGGGGAGGACGTCGGCGACGTAGGCCAGGTAGGGCTGGTGCGGGCCGACGAACAGCACGCCGCCCCGGCGGTGACCGAGGCGGGGGTCGGAGTAGAGCAGATAGGCCGAGCGGTGCAGGGCGACGACGGTCTTGCCCGTGCCCGGACCGCCGTCGACGACGAGGGTGCCGCGGGATTCCGCGCGGATGATGGCGTCCTGGTCGGCCTGGACGGTGCCGAGCACGTCCCGCATCCGGGGCGACCGGCTGCCGCCCAGGCCGGCGATGAAGGCGGACTGGTCGTCGAGCGCGGCGTGCCCCTCAAGCCCGTCGGGGCTGAACACCTCGTCCCAGTAGTCGCCGACCCGGCCGCGGGTCCAGCGATACCTGCGGCGGCTCGCCAGCCCCATCGGGTTGGCGTGGGTGGCCCCGAAGAACGGCTCGGCCGCCGGGGAGCGCCAGTCGAGCAGCAACCGGCGGCCCGCGCCGTCGGTGAGGCCGAGCCGCCCGACGTACACGGGCTCGGGGTCGTCCTCACCGACCATGCGCCCCAGGCACAGATCCAGGCCGAAGCGGCGCAGCGCGCGCAGGCGAGCGGTCAGCCGGTGGATCTCCATGTCCCGGTCCATCGCCTGCCGGCCCTTGCCGCCGGGCGACCTGCGCTCGGCGTCGAGACGGCCGGACAGCTCGGCGATCGACCGCTCAAGGCTTTTCGCGACGGCCGCGAAGTGCCGCTCGTCGCCGGCGATCAGCGCCGGGTCGGCCTTGGGGGACAGGCGGCCCGGAAGGTCGAACGCACTGATGGTCAGGGGCTTCACGTCATCGGCTCCGATCTGAGGTCGCTCGCGCCGTCGCGCGCGCAGCGCGGTTTCCGGCCTCGGCCGACGATTGTGCGGCATGACCCGGGTCTTGCCGCAAGCCCCCCGGTGCGCTATACGTTGAGAGTGGAAAGGAGTGGGTGCTCCCCTTTCCCCTTCGGTTTTCCCCGCGGTGCCGGCCGCGGACGGGCAGGCCCTTCACGAGACGGTGGCGCGCCGCGTGCGCCCGTATCGCACCGGCCCGGGGAGTCCCATGCGGCACGGCCAAGGCGAGGGTCACCGGTCCGACGTGCTCGACCTGCTTCGCGGGGACGACGAGGAAGCCGATCCGGACGAGACCGGGTGACCACTCGCGGGGGCGGGCCTGGTTCCGACGACGACGGTGGCGTCCAGCTCCTCCGACCTGGCCGTCGCGGGGGTCAGTCCCGCGCGGGCGACGGCCTCGGCGGCCCGCGGCGCCTGGCGTTCGCTCGTCTCCACCATCAGACGGCCGCCCGGCGCGAGCCACAGCGGGGCCTCGGCGATCACCCGCCGTGCGACGTCGAGCCCGTCGGCGCCGCCGTCGAGCGCCACCCGCGGTTCGTGGAGCCGTGCCTCGGCCGGCAGCAGCCCGATCGCCCCGGTGGGAACGTAGGGCGCGCCGGCGGCCAGGACGTCGACGCGGCCCCGCAGCCCGGCGGGCAGCGGCCGGTACAGGTCGCCTTCGTAGACCCGGCCGCCGACGCCGGCGACGTTGCGCAGGGCGCACCGCGCCGCGGCGGGGTCGATGTCGACGGCGTGCACCTCGGCCCGGCCCAGGGCCGCGGCCAGCGCGACGCCGATCGCCCCCGAACCGCAGCACAGGTCGACGACGACGGTAGGCCGGGCGCGGGCCCCGGCGGCGGAACCGACGGACCGACGGGCGGAGCGCAGGAGGGCGACGGCCTGGCGGACGAGGAACTCGGTACGGCGGCGCGGCACGAAGACCCCCGGGTCCACGGCGATCCGCAGGCCGCAGAACCCCGCCCAGCCCAGGACGTGTTCGAGGGGGACGCCGGCGGCGCGCCGTTCCACCAGGGCGGTGAGGTCGTCCGGCGCCGGCGCCGCGCGCACGAGCAGCCGCGCCTCCTCTTCGGCGAAGACGCAGCCGGCGGACCGGAGCCTTGCGGTGACGGCGGGCAGGGAGGGAAAGGCAGAGGGAAGGGACGGCATGGGAAGGCCTTTCGGGACGCCGACGGGCGCCCCGGCAGGCTAGGCCGCGCGGCCCGCCCGGCCGTGAGAGGGGAGCACCCGACCTGACAGAGCGGTAATGGGTCTCACCTCCTGCGAACGTGACCTGTACCGGAGCCGGTAACAGTACACGGTTCCGGCCGTGGCCGCACCCGGGGCGCACCCCGGGGCTTCCCGCCGGCGCGATCGGCGCGGCGGGAGCGGCCGCCCCGCGGCGTTCAGCCCCGCCAGCCGCCCTCGTCGACCCCGCCGGGCACCTCGGCCGCCGGGTCGTAGGGGGTGCGGGTGAAGACGAAGGTGTTGAGGTCCAGGTGGCTGATCGAGCCGTCGGCCCTGCGGACCAGGGCCAGCGTCTCCCCGGCGTAGTAGCCGTCCAGGCCGAGCCAGGTCCCGTCGGCCTGGGCGGCGAACCGCGAGGCCCGCCCCGCGCCGTCGACGGGGGCCAGCGACAGTCCCCGGCCGGGCAGCAGCCGCAGCGCGTAGGCGCTCGGCCCCCAGTACCACGGGCCGGTCAGCTCCAGCAGGGCGGCGTCGGCGGCCACGGGCTCCCACTCGGCGGGCAGGCGCGGCTCGTGCGCGTCCAGGATGGACAGCAGCTCGGTCAGCAGAGTGCGGCTCACCCCGGAGGTCGAGTTGGCCATGAACAGCACGCCGACCCTGTCGTAAGGGTCGGCCCAGACCGTGGAGAGGAACCCCGGCATCGAGCCGCTGTGGCCGGCCAGGCGGCGCCCGCCCGCGCGGGCGAGTTGCAGCCCCAGCCCGAAACCACCGGTCCAGGCGTCGCCGTCGTCGACGGCCGCCGGCTCGCGCATTTCGGCCACCGTCTCTGAGGCCAGCACGCCCCCGGTGTCCCCGGCCACGAACGCCGCCCACCGGGCGAGGTCGGCGGCGGTGGACCAGAACTGCCCGGCCGGGGCCATGGCGACCGCGTCGTGCTCGGGCTCGGGCAGCAGCACATCGGCCCAGGGATGCACGGCGTAGCCCGTGGCGTGCGGCGGGCGCGGCCGGAGGGTGGTGGCGTGCATGCCCAGCGGCTCCAGCACCTCCGCCCGTACGGCCTGAGCCCAGCTCACCCCCCGCTGCCTGGCCACCAGCTCGCCCAGCAGGGCGAAGCCCAGGTTGGAGTAGTGGAAGCGGCGCCCCGGCCGATGCCGGGCGGTCTGGGGGCCGAGCAGCCCGATGAGCTCCTCGGCGGGCATGCCGGGGGTCCGCTCCCACCACTGTCCGGGAGGCTCGGCGGTCAGCCCCGCGGTGTGCGACAGCAGCTGGGCGACCGTCACCTCGGCGACCGGCGTCGCGGGAACGTGCTTGCCGATGGGGTCGAGCAGGTCCAGACGGCCCTCGTCGCGCAGCCGCATGACCACGGCGGCGACCATGCTCTTGGTGATGGAGCCGATCCGGTACTGGGTGTCCGGGCCGGGAAGGGCCCCCTCCACCCGGCCGCGGGCGCCGAACCAGGCGAGCCGGCCGTCACGCACCACGGCCGCGACCAGGGAGGGCAGCCGCGACCCGGCCTGCTCCACCGCGATCCTGCGCAGCAGCGCGCGGGCCGTACTCTCCAGAACCGGCGACATCAGATGACCCCTCCCCGACGCGGCGTGTGTCCTCAAAGGCTAGTGCCGCCGGAGCCCCACCGGCCATCTCCGGCGGATCCCCCGGGTGGGTCACGGGCCGCCGCCCGTCCACGTGATCACCACATACAGATCATGGCCGCCCGCCGGGGCCGGGGCCAGGACCTCGCCGGATTCGGCGGCCGCCGCGGCGGCGCACCCCACCCCTTTGACGGAGATGTCCGGTCAAAGCCGCGGCGGCCGGGCGCGAGGGGCCGCCACGGGCCGGGGGCGCCGGCGCGACACGCGGGAATCACGGTTGCGGCGCGCGGCGGTGCGCGCGTACGCTCTGCGGCAACACGCTGACGGAGACGAGTAGTCACCGGGCCAGGACGGGCGGAAAGAGAGCCGCCGGCAGCTGCGAAGGCGGCCCCGTCCCCGGATGACGAAGACCCTCCCGAGTGCGGGGAGGAACGGCGCCCGCGCGCCCAATGCCCCGCCGGCCGGCCCCCGTCACCGGGCCCGTCGAGGCCGCCCTCGCGGCGGCGAAAGTGCGGTGGCACCGCGAGTTCCCTTCTCGCCCGCACTCCCAAGGGATCACCACTCACTGACCAGAGGTTTGTGATGATCTCCGCACCCGCAACCGTCCCGCCCGCCCGCCGGGTCCTGGCCGCGGAGCTTCCGCGGCGCATCGGCCACCAGGTGACCGTACAGGGGTGGCTTCACCGCAGGCGGACGCTGAAATCCGTGGCCTTCCTCATCCTGCGTGACCGCTCCGGCCTGGCCCAGGCCGTGGTAACCGGCCCCGAGGCCGCGGCCGTCGCCGGTGGCCACCCCGAGGAGACCGTCCTGCAGATCACCGGAACCGTGACCGCCAACCCCCGGGCCCCCGGCGGGGCCGAGCTGACCCGCCCGGCGGTGAGCGCCCTGTCGGGGCCGGCCGCGCCCCCGCCGTTCGACCTGTACCGGCCCACGGTGCCGGCCACGCTGCCCACCGTCCTCGACCACGCCCCGGTCGCCCTGCGGCACCCGCTGCTGCGGGCCCCCCACCTCGTCTCGGCGGCCTCGGTGGCGGGCTTTCGCGCGGCGCTGGACGGGCTCGGCTTCACCGAGATCCACACGCCCAAGGTGGTGGCCTCGGCCACCGAGTCCGGCGCCGGCGTCTTCGCGATCGACTGGTTCGGCGCCCGCGCCTACCTGGCCCAGTCCCCGCAGTTCTTCAAACAGACCATGGTCGGCGTCTTCGAGCGCGTCTACGAGGTCGGCCCGGTCTTCCGGGCCGAGCCCCACGACACCGCGCGGCACCTGGCCCAGTACACCTCGCTGGACGCCGAGCTCGGCTTCGTCGCCGACCACCGGGAGGTGATGGCCGTACTGCGCGAGGTCCTCGCCGCGATGACGGCCGCCGTGAGAGACCGGGCCGCCCGGGCGTGCGCGCTGCTGAACGCCGAGGTGCCCGACGTGCCGGAACGGATCCCGGAGATCCACTTCACCCGGGCCCTGGAACTCCTGGCCGCCCGCACCGGCGAAGACCTCCGGGGGGAGCAGGACCTCGCGCCGGCCCACGAACGATGGCTGTCGCGATGGGCGCTGGGCGAGCACGGCAGCGAGTTCCTGTTCGTCACCGGCTACCCGATGGCCAAACGCCCCTTCTACACCCACCCCGAACCCGGCAGGCCGCGCTACTCCAACAGCTTCGACCTGCTCTTTCGCGGGCTGGAGCTGGTCACCGGCGGCCAGCGCCTGCACCGCCACGAGGACTATCTCACGACCCTGGCCGCCCGGGGGGAGCCGCCGGAGCCGTACGCGGGCTATCTGGACGCCTTCCGGCACGGCATGCCCCCGCACGGCGGCTTCGCCCTCGGCCTGGAGCGGTGGACCGCCCGGCTGACCGGGGCCGACAACATCCGGCGCGCCACCCTGTTCCCGCGCGACCTGCACCGCCTGACCCCCTGAGCCCCTGACGCCCCGGCGCGGCCCGGCTGCGGCCCGGAGCACTCCGGCGACGGGCCGCGCGGCCGGGGGTCACAGCACCGACCGCACCGCCTCCTCCGTGCGGCCGACGACGGCGCCCCCGTCGCCGGCCGTGATGATCGGCCGCTGGATCAGGATCGGGTGCTCGGCCAGCGCGGCGATCCAGCGGTCACGGCCGCCCTCGTCGCGGGGCCAGCCGGACACGCCGAGTTCGGCGGCCCGGGGCTCGGCGGTCCGGGTGATGTCCCACGGCTCAAGGCCGAGCCGGTCCAGGACGGCGCGGATCTCGTCCTCGTCCGGCGGGTCCTCCAGATAGCGCCGCACGGTGTAGCCGGCACCCTCGGCGTCCAGGATCGACAGGGCGGAGCGGCACTTGGAACAGCCGGGGTTGATCCAGATCTCCATGACGTGCCTGCCTCCTCGGGGCCGGGTTCTTCGGGACCGGGAAAGCCTAGCGGCCCCCGTCCGCACCCCCCAACCATCTGATCACTTCTGGTGATGATATGACTACATAAAGCGAAAAACAATGGCCTCGGTGCTCCGGCGGCACCGGCGAAAGGGCTGTGAGGAGGCGGCGATGGAGTGGTTTCCGGCCATGCCCCTGGAGAACTGGAGCGACACCAAGGAGACCGTGCACCGGTTCACGCAGATCGTCGGCAAGGTACGGCTCGCCCTGAGCACCCGGCGCAACCACTGGTGGAACGTCGCCTTCCACCTGACCGGGCGGGGGATCACGACCCGCCCGACGGGCGGCTTCGGCGGCGTCCCGATCTTCACCGTCGACTTCGACTTCGTCGGCCACCGGCTCGTCGTCGACCGGCTGGACGGACGCCGCGCCTCCTTCAGCCTGATCGGCCGGTCGGTCGCCTCCTTCCACCGGACCCTGACGCGGGTGCTGGACGAACTGGGCATCGAGCCGGAGATCGACGCCGAGCCGTTCGGACTCGCCGACCACACGCCCTTCGCCGCCGACACCGGGCACGCCGCCTACGACCCGGCGCAGGTCAACCGCTACTGGCGAATCCTGTCCCAGGTCAACCTGGTGCTGGAACGCTTCGCCGCGGAGTTCGGCGGCAAGATCAGCCCGGTGCATCACTTCTGGCACACCTTCGACATCGCCGTGACCCGCTTCTCGGGCCGCCCGGCGGCCCCGCAGCCCCAGGCCGACCCCGTCACCCGGGAGGCCTACTCCCGGGAGGTGATCAGCAGCGGGTTCTGGTTCGGCGACGAGACGATGCCCTGGCCGGCGTTCTACTCCTACACCGCCCCCGAACCGCGGGGCCTGGCCGAAGAGCCGCTCCGTCCCGCCCAGGCGGCCTGGCTGCCCGCCCGGGGCGCCCATCTGGCCGTGCTGCGCTACGACGACGCCCGCGCCTGCGACGACCCGGTCGCCGCCGTGCTGGACTTCCTGTCCAGCGCCTACCAGGCCGGGGCCCGGCGGGCCGGCTGGGACACCGGGCTGCTCCTCAGCCCGCCCGGGGTCACCGACCCGCTCGCGGAGGCGGGCCGGTGACCCCGGGCGCGGGAAGGGCGCGGGGAGGGGGGCGGTCCCGGTGCGCGGTCGCCACCGCCTGCTGATCACAGGTGCGCTGGGCCTGGCGCTGGCCGGCGGCTGCGCGGCCGGCGCCCCGGCGCGCGCCCTGCCGGAGGCCACGGCGGCACCGGACCCGCCGCCCGAGGGGTTCAGGGAGGTCGACGGCCCGCCCGGCGGGCTCGCCGTCGCCGTCCCCCGCGACTGGATCGCGCTCGACCTCACCAGGGACGACCTCGGCAAGGGCCTGCGGCGCAGCGGCCTGGCGGGCGGTGAGGCCGAAAGAGCCGAACGGAGCCTGCGGCCGCTGGTGGAGCACGGGGCGATCTGGGCCGCCGACCCCGCCTCGATCCGGGCCTCACCCCACCGGTTCGTCACCAACCTCAACGGTTTCTGCCAGTCCGGGCCCGACATCCCCGCCGAGCGGGTGATCGCCGAGGCCGAAGGAGAGCTGCGGCGGCTCAAGGCGGCGGTCTCGCAGGCGGGGGAGGTGACCACCACCGGCGGCGGCAGGGCCGTGCGGATCGTCTACACCTTCGCCGTCCACGGCATCACGATCAGGGGCACGCAGTACTACGTGCGGGCCCCGGGCCGGATCTGCGTCCTGACCCTCAGCACCGACCGGGACGACAGGCAGGGGCTGTTCGACCGGATCGGCCGTACGGCCCGCCCCCGCTGACCCCGCCCGCCCCGCCCGCGTCCGGCGCCGGCGGGCCGGCTGGGGCAGAATACCCGGCATGACCACCCCCGCCGCCGAGCGCGCCCCCGGCACCGTCCTGGAGGCCGTGCTGGAGCGGATCACCTACGCCAACGAGGAGACCGGCTACACCATCGCCCGGGTGGCCACCGAGCGCTCGGGCGCCGAGCTGCTGACCGTGGTGGGCCCGCTCCTGGGCGCCCAGCCCGGCGAGTCGCTGCGGCTGACCGGGCGCTGGACCTCCCACCCGCGCTACGGCAGGCAGTTCGAGGTGTGGTCGTACGCCACCGTGCTGCCGGCCACCGTGCAGGGCATCCAGCGCTACCTGGGGTCAGGGCTGATCAAGGGCATCGGACCGAAGATGGCCGAGCGGATCGTCGGCCACTTCGGCGTGGACACCCTGGAGGTCATCGAGACCGCCCCCGACCGGCTGGTGGAGGTTCCCGGCCTCGGCCCCAAACGGACCAAGATGATCGCCGCCGCCTGGGAGGAACAGAAGATCATCAAGGAGGTGATGATCTTCCTGCAGGGGGTGGGGGTGTCCACCTCCATCGCGGTGCGAATCTTCAAACAGTACGGCGAGGCCTCCATCGGCGTCGTCCGCGGCGAGCCCTACCGCCTGGCCGACGACGTGTGGGGCATCGGCTTCAAGACCGCCGACACCATCGCCCAGGCCGTCGGCATCCCGCACGACAGCCCCGAGCGGGTCAAGGCGGGCCTGCGCTACACCCTGTCGCAGGCGGCCGACGACGGCCACTGCTACCTGCCGGCGCCCAACCTCGTCGCCGACGCGGTGAAGATCCTGCAGGTGCCCGCCGAGCTGACCCTGCGCTGCCTGGAGGAACTGGTCGGCGCCGAGGGCGTGGTCCGCGAGGAGGTCCCCGCCGCCGACGGCACCGTCCCGGCGGTCTACCTGGTCCCCTTCCACCGCGCCGAGCTGTCGCTGGCCGGCGCGCTGCGCGCCCTGCTGAACGCCGGCCACGACCGGCTGGCGGCCTTCACATCGGTGGACTGGCAGGCGGCCCTGACGTGGCTGCACGAGCGGACCGGCGCCGAACTCGCCGCCGAGCAGGCCCAGGCCGTACGGCTGGCGCTGAGCGAGAAGGTCGCGGTGCTCACCGGGGGCCCGGGCTGCGGCAAGAGCTTCACGGTGCGCTCCATCGTCACGCTGGCGCGGGCCAAGAAGGCCAAGGTCATCCTGGCCGCGCCCACCGGCCGGGCCGCCAAGCGGCTTTCGGAGCTGACCGGCCACGAGGCCACCACCGTGCACCGGCTGCTGCAGCTGCGCCCCGGCGGGGAGGCCACCTTCGACCGCGACAACCCCCTGGACGCCGACCTGGTCGTGGTCGACGAGTCCTCGATGCTGGATCTGCTGCTGGCCAACAAGCTGGTCAAGGCCGTCGCCCCGGGGACGCACCTGCTGTTCGTGGGGGACGTCGACCAGCTTCCCTCGGTGGGCGCCGGCGAGGTGCTGCGGGACCTGCTGGCCGCCGAACGGGAGATCCCCCGGGTGCGGCTGACCCACATCTTCCGCCAGGCGCAGGAGTCGGGCGTGGTCGTCAACGCCCACCGGGTCAACACCGGCCGGCCCCCCGCCCTGGAGGGGATGAAGGACTTCTTCCTGTTCCCGTGCGAGGAGCCGGAGGAGATCGCGGCGCTGACGGTCGACGTGGTCTCCAACCGCATCCCGCGCAGGTTCGGGCTCAACCCCCGCCGGGACGTGCAGGTGCTGGCGCCCATGCACCGCGGCGCGGCCGGGGCGGGCAACCTCAACACCGCGCTGCAGGAGGCGCTGACCCCCTCCCGGGAGAACATGCCCGAGCGCCGCTACGGCGGACGCGTCTTCCGGGTCGGCGACAAGGTCACCCAGCTGCGCAACAACTACGACAAGGGCGCGGCGGGGGTGTTCAACGGCACGGTGGGCACGGTGGTCGACATCAGGCCCGACGACCACCGGCTGACCGTGCTGACCGACGAGGACGAAAACGTCGAGTACGCCTTCGACGAGCTGGACGAGCTGGCCCACGCCTACGCGGTGTCCATCCACCGCTCCCAGGGCAGCGAGTATCCGGCGGTGGTCATCCCCCTGTCCACCAGCGCCTGGATGATGTTGCAGCGCAACCTGCTCTACACCGCGATCACCCGCGCCAAGAGGCTCGTCGTCATCGTCGGCTCGCGCCGGGCGCTGGCCCAGGCGGTGCGCACCCGCGGCGCCGGGCGCCGCCACACCAGCCTGACCCACCGGCTGCGCTCCCCGTGACCCTCCCGGCGCCTCCCCGGAGGGCGCCCGCGCGGCAATCGCCGCCTAAAGGGGCCGGGCCCCTTCGGGCGCCGTCCCCGCATAAGCATAAAAGGGAAAGCGGGGGAAGCCCCCGTAAGGCCGGGGCGCCCGGCCCTCGCCGCCCGGCGCACCCGAAAAAAAAGGGGGGAGGAGCTCAGGCGGGCAGGTCGAACACCTGATCCAGGGCGGTCACCCGGAACATGTGGCGCAGGTAGGAGGTCAGGGCCACGATGCGCATGGCGGCGTCCCGGTCGCGGGCGGCGTTGTAGACGTTGATCAGCGCCGCCACCCCGGAGGAGTCGACGAAGTCCAGACCCGACAGATCCAGTTCCAGGTGACGCACGTCCCCGGAGAACAGCCCCTCCGCCAGGGTGGAGAGTTCGGAGGCCGTGTCGTAGTCCAAATCACCGCTGAGCACCAGCAGGGTGATGCCGGGGACGGTGCTTCGCACCTCGGTACGGAACGGGGTCTTCTCGAGCATCTATCGTCAGGTCTCCCAATCGGCGCCGGCATCGCGCGCCGCCCCGATCCCACGGGTCAGGATGCGGCGGGCACGGGGGAAGTCTCGCAGCTCATCGTGGAAAACGCGCAATCCCGCCTCCAGGGCTCCGGCCGGCACCCTGCGCGCCCGCAGCACGCCCGCGGTCCAGCCGACGAAGTCGGCGAACAGGCCCGTGTCGTCGACGTACAGGGCGCTGGACAGGAAGTCGAGCAGATGGCCCAGATCCTCGGCGGTGGCGTCCAGCCGGCGCGCGTCGTAGGAGGCCATCGGCGGATAGGCGCGGGTCAGGGCGGTCATCGCGCGGGGAAGCAGGTCACCCCGGCGGCGCGTCAGGTGGGTGTACTCCTCATCCGACAGGTGGGCCGGCGCCTCGGCGGGGGAGGGGAAGACCGAAAGGCCCTCGTCCGTCAGCAGGTCGGCGGCGGCGTCGGCGGTGGGTGCCCAGGCGTCGGCGCCGAGCAGCCGGGCGAAGCGGCCGTCGCCCCCGAAGCCGGACCCACCCGCCAGCACCGGCACCCCGACGGCCTGGCAGGCGGTGAGCGTGGCGTGTGCGCGAGGCAGGCGGGTGGCCAGGGCGCAGCCCAGCGCCACCACGTCGGGCCCCGTCCGGTGCAGGTGGGTGATCAGATGGGGGCCCGGCACGCTGGCACCGAGGAAGTCGACGTGCCAGCCGCGCAGGCGCAGCACCTCGGCCAGCAGCCGGGTGGGCAGCGCGTGATACTCCCCGTCGGTGCAGGCCACGGTGATCCGGCCGCGGGCCGGGGCGCCTTCCCCCACGGCCCGGGTGGCGATCGCGGCGACGGCCCGCTCACTGACGGCCGTGGCGCCGTGCTCACGCGCGACCGACCACCGGTTGGCGGCCCACAGCTCGCCCACCCGCCGCTGGGCCGGGGCGATGAGCTCCAGCAGCAGGGTCTCGGCGGCGACGCCGTCCTCCAGCAGGCCGAGCACCAGCCCGACGGCGCCGCGCTCGTCGGCGCGGCCGATGAGCTCCAGATACGCGGCCCGCTCGTCGCCGACGTCGACGGCCGCGGAGGCGCCGGGCGCCGTCACGGCCTGGCCTGCACGGCCAGCAGCGCCCGATCGTCCTGGACGGCGCCGCCCAGCCAGTCGGTGCTGATCTGCTCCAGCCGTTCCACCACCGCCGCCACCGGCATGCCGGCGCACGTCGCCAGGGCGTCCTTCAGCCGCCGCGCGCCGTACATCTCCCGGCCGCCGGGACCGCCGAACGCCTCGGTGATGCCGTCGCTGTAGAGCAGGCACACCTCGCCCGGCGCCAGGTCCACGCTCACCGGGGTCACCGGGGCCTGCGGCAGGGCGCCCAGCAGCGGCCCCCGGGCGCCGACCTCGCTCACGCCGCCGTCACGGCGCAGGATCAGCGGCGCGGGGTGCCCGGCCACCACCAGGTCCACACGGGCGTGACCGTCGCGGCCGGCTCGCAGCGCTCCCAGCACCAGCGTGACATAGGGGTTGGGGGAGGGGCAGGCGCGCAGCGCCCGGTTGAGCAGCGGCACCAGGCGCTCGATCCGCCTCTCCACCAGCAGCAGCGCCCGCAGGCAGTGGCGGACCTGCCCGGCCAGTACGGCGGCGCGGGCACCCTTGCCGCAGACGTCGCCCAGTACCACCAGCGGCTCGCCCGGCCCGCCGGGCTCGGGAAGGTAGACGTCGTAGAAGTCCCCGCCGATCAGCGCGGCCTGCTGGGCGGCGCGCAGCGAGCCCGCCAGCTCCATCCCGGCCGGGGCGGGCAGCTCCGGCGGCATCAGATCGGCGGTCAGGATCGCGTTGGTGGCGCTCTGCTCCTGGTACAGGGCGGCGGCGGAGATGGCCGCGCCCGCCCGGGAGGCGAACACCCGCACCAGGGTCTCGCCCTCCTCGTCGAAGGACGACCCGCCCTCCCGGCGGGCCAGCACCAGCGCCCCGGCCGGCACCCCGTTGCCCGGCAGCGGGGTGACGAGCAGGTGCCCGGCCGGGCCGAACCCCTCCGGCAGCAGCCACCCGGGCACCTGGGCGGGGTCCAGCCAGCGGCTGGGCACCGGGGGGAAACCGGCCAGCGCCTCGGCCAGCCCCGGCACCGAGGCGGTGGCGGCCGTGCCGACCGTCCCCTCCTGCAGCGGCCGGCCGCCGGTGGCGCGCACCCAGCCGGCCTGGCGGCGCCCGGGCGGCAGCACGACCATCGCGGTGTCGGCCAGCGAGGCGGCGGCCAGCTCGACCGTGACGCGGGCGCAGCGGCGCGTGTTGAGCGAGGCCGACAGCCGCCGGCCGGCCTCCATCAGGAACCGGGTGCGGTGCCGCTCGGCCAGCAGCGCGCCGGTCCTGGCCGACTCGGCGGTGACGTCGCGCAGGTACCAGGCCCGGTGGGCCACGCCGAAGGACTCCCGCCGCACCAGCAGCCGCCGCCGCCCGTGGTCGACCCGGCGGCTGTCGCCCTCGGGGTGGTCGGGCCGGAAGAGCGCCCCGGCCGCCCCCGAGGTGAGGGGCCGCCCCGGGGCAAGGCCGGGCATCAGGCCGGCCGCGGCGGCGTTGACCATGACGACCACGCCGCCGGCGTCGCACACCACCACCCCCTCGCCGCAGGCCTCGACGATGGCGCGCAGCAGCCGCCCGTCCGGGGCCGCCGGGGTGCCGGCGAGGTCGCCGGCGGCGACGCCGACGGTGCCGGCGGTGCCGTTCGCGGGCCGCGCTGTGGTCATCGCCCCGCCCTTTCCGCTTCAGGAGATGTCCCCACGAGCCTAGCTTTCGGCCCGCGAACCGGCGATCGGCGGTGACCCCCGCCCCTTCCCCGGAGCGCCGGTCGCCATGTATTCACCGATAAGAAGTGACCTAAACGTGATCTAACACACATGAACCATGCCCACTCCCCACGCATCACCTATTAAAGTTTTTAAACGCACTTTGCTGCTCTGGGGGAGAAAGTTGTGCTAACCGTGGTACGTCGTGGTGTGAGGACGCCCCTGGCCGGGATGGCCCTGGCGGCCTGCATGCTCGTCACCTCCTGCTCCGGCGGGCCGCCCGCGCAGGCACCCTCCGGCGCCGCCACCACCCCGCCTCCGCCGGAGATCAAGATCAGCCCCGCCGAAGGCGGCGCCCCGGTACGCCCGGACAGGAAGATCGTCGTCACCACCTCCCACGGGACGCTCGAACAGGTCACCGTGGAAAGCGGCGGCCGCCCCCTGAAGGGCGACTACGACGCCGACCGCACCCGCTGGGTCTCCACCACGCCCCTGAAACCCTCCAGCTCCTACACCGTCTCGGCCCGCGCCGCCGACGGCACCACCGCCGGCAGCTCCTTCACCACCCTCACCCCCAAGATCGAACTGTCGGTGGCCGACGTCACCCCGGCCGTCAAGGGAGAGAAGGTCGGCGTGGGAGCGCCCGTCATCGTCACCTTCAACCAGCGCGTCACCCGCAAAGCCGCCGTGGAACAGGCCCTGGAGATCCACGCCGAGAAGCCGGTCCCCGGCGCCTGGCGGTGGATCAACGACACCACCGTGATCTACCGGACCGCCAAGTTCTGGCCCGCCCACCAGAAGGTGACCTTCACCGCCCGCCTCAGCGGCGTGCAGGGCGGCAAGGACATGTACGGCGTCAAAGACCTCACCAAGGTCATCCGCATCGGCGCCGCCCAGATCTCCACCGTCGACGCCCGCCGGCACAGGATGACCGTCCGCCGGGACGGCAAAATCGTGCAGACCATGCTGATCAGCGCAGGAAACGCCAGCACCCGGGAGTACACCACCACCAGCGGCGTGCACCTGACCATGGGCAAGGCCAACCCCGAACGGATGATCTCCCCCGGCCGAAAGAAGGGCGACCCGGGCTACTACGACCTGATGATCAACCACGCGGTGCGCTTCTCCAACAGCGGCGAATACGTCCACGCCCTGAACAACGTCTGGGCCCAAGGACGCCAGAACGTCAGCCACGGCTGCGTCAACGCCCGCCCCGACCAGGCCAGATGGTTCTACGACCAGGTCCAGCGCGGCGACGTGATCACCATCACCGGCACCGACCGCACACTGGAGTGGAACAACGGCTGGGGCTTTTGGCAGATGCCGTTCAAGGAGTGGAGGAAGGGCAGCGCCCTCACCGGCCGCACACCGTGACACCCACCGGCCCGCCCCCCGCACGACCCGCGCCCCCAAACCACGCGCACCGGGACGGCGGCCGGCGCCGTTCTCCCCACCTCACAACAGGGCAAGCTGAGCACCCGCCGGCCCCGCCGGCCCGGCCGGCGGCGGCCACACCGGGCTCAGGCCGTACCGGGCGGCCAGCCCCCGCACCTCCTCCACAACACGCCGCACATACCCCGGATCGGCCACAGAGCCGGCACCGTACAACCCCGCGTAACGACCCACCAGCCCCGGATGATGCTCACCCAGCCACGCCATGTACCACTCCCGGGCCCCCGGCGGCAGGCGCAGCACATCCGGCACCAGCCCCACCGCCCCCGCACGGGCGACCCGGCGCACGGTGGCGGCCAGCTGATCGGGGGAGTCGGTGACCAACGGCAGCACCGGCGCCATCGCCACCCCGCAGGCCACCCCACGCCCACCGAGCTCGGCCACCACCTCCAGACGCCTCTGCGCCGCCGGCGCCCCCGGCTCCACCGTCCGGCGGACCCGCTCGTCGACGAAGGCGATCGCCACCGTCACGGACGCCCCGGCATCGGCCAGCGCCCCGGCGTCCCGCAGAATCAGCGTGCTCCTGGTACGCACGGTGAAAGACGCCCCCGCCTCACCCAGCGCCGCCACCACCCCCGGCATCAGCCGGTAGACCCCCTCGGCCTCCTGATAGCAGTCGCCCCCCACACCGACCACCACGGGCCCGCCGTCCCACCGGGAGGCCAGCTCCACACGCAACCGCCGCGCGATGTCGGTACGCACCACGATCCGCGAGTCGAAGTCACCACCGCACCCGAACCCGAGACGACGGTGACCGCGCCGCACCGCGCAGTGACGACAGGCGTGCGCGCACCCACGATACGGGCTGACCGACCAGCCCGCGCCCACGCGCTCCAGCGCGGTACGCGCCCGCACCTCGTAACAGGTCAGCCCGCCGTGCACCCGCGTCACCGCGGTCCGCTCGATCCGCGGCCGCGTGTCGGCCACCCCGTCCAGCAGAACGGGCGCCTCCCATCGCATGCCGATCAGTGGAACACGCTTTCGACACCACCCGCAAGAGGAGACCCCGCCCCCGCGAGGGAGAACACGACCCCACCCCGGCGGCACGCCGACACGGAAAACACCCATGCCAACCGACCACCCCCCGCCCTACCCTGGCCGAATGCTGAAACCTTCCCTTCCCCTCCACACCCCCCGCCTGACCCTGCGCCCCTTCACCCACCACGACCTGCAAGCCCTGCACGCCATCCACTCACTGCCACAGGTCGCCCGCTACCTGTACTGGACCGCCCGCGACCTGGAACAGACCGCGCAGGCACTGGAGACCAAGATCGGCCAATCGGAGCTGCGAGCCGAAGGCCAGGCCCTGTCCCTGGCGATCGACCTCACCGCCACCGGCGAACTGATCGGCGAAGGAGTGCTGATCTGGCACAGCCTCCCGCACCGCGCAGGAGAGATCGGCTACATCCTCCACCCCCGCCACCACGGCAGGGGATACGCCACCGAGGCCGCCGAAGTCCTGCTCACCCTGGGCTTCGACGACCTGGGCCTGCACCGGATCACCGGCCGCCTCGACGGCCGCAACACCGCCTCGGCCCGGGTACTGCAACGCCTGGGCATGCGCCGCGAGGCACACCTGGTGGAGAACGAAATGGTCAAGGGGGAGTGGACCGACGAAGTGATCTACGCCATCCTCAGCCGCGAATGGCGCGCCCGCCACCCGGCGGACACCACCCCGGCCCCCGTCTTCCACCTCGCCGCGGCCACCGACTGGGAAACCGCCCAGGCATCGGGGGAGTACCGCGTCTCCACCCTCGGCCGCACCCTGGAACAGGAGGGATTCATCCACGCCTGCTCCAGCCACGACCAGATACAGCGGACCGCCCGGCGCTTCTACACCGGCCTCACCACCCCCCTCCTGCTGCTCACCGTCGACCCCACGGGCCTGGACGTCCGCCTGGAGACCCCCGCCGGCCACGACGAGCCCTTCCCCCACATCTACGGCCCGCTCCCCGTCACCTCGGTGGTCTCGGCCGTCCCCTTCACCGCCCCCGCCCACCCCTGACACCCCTCAACCTCCACGGCGCGACACCGGCCCCCCCGGGGGAACGCGCCAAGGCCCCGCCCGCCGCATCACCGCGCCCTTCGCGGGTAGTGGGCCCCCATGTCCAACGGCATCGTCATCCTCACACTGACAGCGTTCCTCACCGCGGCGGTCATCGGCCTGATCATGCTCGCCGTACGGCTGACCCGCCGCCCCCGCAACACCCTCATCGGCGGCACCCTCAGCCCCGAACTCATCGAACAGATCCTGCACCTGAAGACCACCGGCCAGCTCGACCAGGCCGTCTTCCTCATCCGCGGCCAGACCGGCATGAGCCACCGCGCCGCCTCCCGCCTGCTGCGAAGACTGCGCCCGGCCCCCGCCTGACCCGCCGCCAGGGCACCCTCAGCCCCCACCCGCCCCCGCGTCCCCCCGCCCGGCCAGCCGGTCCAGCACACCATAGGCCGGATTACCCCGCGCGGCCCGGCGCACCTCACGGGCGGTGGAGGCCACATACGCCTGACCGGTCACGATCGACGAGTGCCCGAGCAACTCCATCAGCTCGTGAGCCGAAGCCCCGCGCTCGGCCAGCCGCGTGGCGAACTCATGACGCAGCGCGTGCACCAGCGTGCCCCGCTGCACCCGGTCGTGAACCCCGGCGTAGCGGTAGCACTGCCGCACCAGATACTGCAGGCCGCCCCGGCGCAACGGCTCATTCCTGGTGTCGACGAGCAACGCCGCCGAACGGGGGAGCGAGGCCAGCCCGAACCGCTCCAGACGGCTGCGCAGATACCGCTCGACGAGACGCTCGATCGGCGGCTCGATCGGCAGCGACCGGGTCCTGCCCCCCTTGCCCGTCACCTGAACGCGGCGTTCACCGGGGGAGCCGCCCACCGACCCCAGCGTCGTGCCCAGCAACTCGGCCGACCGCATGCCCGTCACCAGCGCCAGCGCCAACACGACCAGGTCACGCTCCACCCACGGATCACGGGCCTTACGCGCCCCGGCGGCGATCCGCTCCAGCAACGTCGCCGACGCCGTCCCGTCGCCCAGCAGAGGCTTGGGCGCCTTGGCCGGCTGCCTGGGGCGGGGGACCGCCGCCATCGGATTGCCCTCCAGCAGGCCCTCGGCCACGCAGAAGGTGAGGAACTGATTCCACGCGCTCCAGGCCCGGTTGACGCTGGCGGCCGAGCGGGACCCGGCGAACGCCGCGAACGCGCCCCGCATCGTCCGCCCGGTCAGCCTCCCCACCCCAAGGCCGTCCACCGCCACCCCCTCCAGGCCGGCGGCGATCTCCGCCACGATCCGCAGGTCCCTGTCATACCCGGCCACGGTGTGCGGGGAGAGCTTCTTGGTACGCAAAGAGGCCAGAAACTCTCCGGCGACCCCGGGGACACACAGGGGAGCCAATGAATCACGGGCGGTCATCAACGCCTCCACGCCGAGGGAGAAAGACGGTATTAACCCAACAAAAGGGAGATTACGGGGTGAACACCCCGGCGAGCACGTGACACGCCGCCCCGCCTCCACCACACTCCGCACACCGACCACGACCGGCCAGGCCGGTCAATCGAGTATCACCGCAAGCGGATCCGGACGTGGGCCCGAAGAGAAGGCCGGGGGGAGCCCTCCACTTATGATGCATAAGTAAAATTATGCATCAATCACGGAGGGGAGCGGGCGCAACGGCTCCGGAAGGCACCCGCGGACCCACCCGCGAGCCCGGCCGACCACGCGGGGCGGCCATGACACGGCCGCCCGCCGGGCGCCGTTCCGCGTTCCGCCGCATCCGGCGAAGGACCAAAGACGACGAACACACTCGGGCGGACCGCGCCGCGCGGGCCGCCACACGCCCGCCGGGCCGCGCGAGGGCCCGCGGCGCCCGGCGTCTCCCGGTTCCGCCGCGTGATCCGGAGCCGGACGGCCCGGCATCGGCGGCCCGCGCCGGACGAGCCCGCGCCCGTTTCCGCGGCCCCGCCCGCGGTTTTCGCCGGACGCCCCGCCCTCCGTTCCGGGGCGCCGGAACCGCCATCCGACGGCAAAGAACGCTTAACCCTACAGAAGGGTGATTCTGTAGGGTTAAGAATGTATCGCCCGAGTCTCCCCAAAGGGGTCTTCGGTGCCCGAAGAGCACGACCACCGTCGCCTCCGACTCCACGCACGTGCGGCCGCCGGTCGCCGAGCGAGATGCCCGGCGTCGGGAACTGCTTGGCGATCCCCAGCGCGATGAGAGGGCACGGGTGTGCGGTCGTTGCGCTTCTCCAGGAAGTCGAGGCAGGCGTTCGCCGCGATGGGGTGATCGCGGTCCGCCGGTGGGGGCGGACGGCGTGGGGCGGGTGGGGGCCCGACGCGCCGGGCGGCGGTGGAGTCGCGTAATTGTCGGTGCCGGGTCCTACGATGAGCCGACTCACGGAGGGGATGGACGTCGATGCCGGGCTCGCTGACAGTGCCTTTGCTGGTCACCACCGATCTTCCACCGGACGCCGACCTGGCTGAGTTCGGGCGGGTGCTCGCCGAGGCGGTCCGGGCGCCCGGGCGGGGCGGGGCGTCTTATTCGGGGTTTCTGTACGGTGGGGCGTTCTGGCTGGATCCGCCTCGTACGGCGTTTTGCGGGGGTGGGGTGGTGCCGGCGGATGAGCTGCGTTTCGCCGCGCTGATCGGTTATCTGTCGGTGTGCGGGGCGCATGGGCCGGTCAAGGAGGTGGTGGGTGACGCGGGCAGGGCGATCGGCGGGGCGGTGGGGGTGCGGTACGGCGATCTGGGCAGTCCGCCGGCGGTGATGGCCATCCGGCCCGAGGATGTCCGGGAGCGCACTCCCCCGTCGGCGGTTTTCGTCAGGACGGCCGATGCCGTTCCCGAGCTGGTCGCGGTCACCCGGCCTTACATCTAGACGTCTGGGCGTGTCCGGTCCGTACGGTCGCGCGTCTGGGCCACGGCTTTTCGCCGTGCGCCCGACGCGGTGGTTCCCGGTTCGATCCGGCCTGGAGAGGGAATCCCGCAGACCCGTGTGGCCGGCGTGCGCAAGGTCGCTGGAGGCGGCGGGGGCGGCTGCCGGCCGATCCCGGAAACCGGTTGCGGGCGGGCGTCCGGGCTGCTGTCGTGTTTTCCACCCGCTGAGTGGGCGAATACGAGGAAGGGTGCCTTCGACGTCATGCGGCCATCTGAGCTGAATCGTCTCACCGTACGGGAGTCGGCCGATCGTTATGTGGAGCTGGTGCGGGCCAAGACGCTGACGGGGGCGTTGTCGCCGGCCACGGCGGAGGTCTACGCGCGCGATGTGGTGACGTTTGTGCGGCTGGCGGGTGAGGAGACGGTTCTGGACGATCTGACGGGTGAGGACATGGACGCGATTTTGCTCGCGTTCGCGCGTAAGCCCGATGAGCGTCGTTCCACGCCCGCCGGTGGGCCGCAGTCGGCCTCCTCCCAGGCGCGGTTCCGGCGGTCGGTTTCGGCGTTGTTCAAGCACGCGGCGCTGGCGGGGTGGGTGCAGGTCAATCCGATGGCGCTGGTGACGGTGACGGCCAGGGAGCGTGGGGGGTTGCGCCCGCAGCGGCGGGCGTTGACCCGGGAGCAGGCGCGGGGGCTGATCGGTGCGGCGCGCGAGCTGGGGGCCGGGCGTGGTGAGAGGGGTGTGCCGGCGGGGGTGCGGGCGCGGCGGCGTGATCAGCGGATGGAGGTGCGGGACGCGCTGATCGTGCTGCTGCTGTCGACGGTGGGGCCGAGGGTGTCGGAGCTGGTGCGGGCCGATGTGGAGGATTTCTACGTCAACGACGGGGTGCGGTACTGGCGGATCTTCGGGAAGGGGGGCAAGACCCGGGATGTGCCGTTGCCCGGTGATGTGGCCCGGGCCTTGGAGGAGTATCTGGCGCGGGGGCGGGCGCCTTCGGCGGACAAGGCGTTGCTGCTGTCGTGGCGGGGCAGGCGCCTGGCGCGGGGTGATGTGCAGGCGGTGATCGACCGGGTGCAGCGGTGGGTGGATCCGGATCGGCGGCGTTCGGTGACGCCGCACGGTCTGCGGCACACCACGGCCACGCACCTGCTGGCCGACGCGGTGGACATGGACGCGGTGCGGCGGGTGCTGGGGCACGGTGATCTGGCGACTTTGGGGCGTTACCGTGATGAGCTGCCGGGTGAGCTGGAGGTGGCGATGCGGGCTCATCCGTTGCTGCGGGAGGGGGCCGGGGGCGGGTGAGGGGCCGGGGCCGCGCCCTGGCGGGGGGCGGCGTTCCCGCGTCGCCCGGGGCGGTCAGGAGGGGGGTGCGGGAGGGGTTGCCGCGGTGGCCTGGACGCCTTCGAGGAGGACGGCCAGGCCGGTGGTGAAGACCTCCTCGGCCCGGTCTTCGAGGTAGGGGGTGGTGTCGTCGCGGGCGGGGGCGGGGTGTGGGGTGGCGAGCCGGGCCGACATGGGGAAGCGTTCGGTGAAGTCGGGGGCGAGGCGTTGCAGCAGGGCCGACCGGCCGGCCCACCACTGCCGGTCGGGCACGCCGGTCGCGGCTGCGGCCAGGCGGGCTTCGGCCGCGGTCTGGGCGTTGCCGCGCACGAGGTGGAACAGGGCGGCCGTGACGCCGCGCAGTGTCGCGGCGGGTAGTCCGGTGCGGAGGAGGATGCCCGCCAGTGTCTCCAGGACGGCCTGCTCGTGGGGGCCCATGACGGGGCGGGCGTGGGAGACCTGCAGTACCCACGGGTGGCGCAGGTAGAAGGCTCTGAGTTCCCGGGCCCACGCGGCCGCCGCCGCCCGCCACTCCCCTTGCGGGTGGTGGGTGGGCAGTTCGGCGTGGGCCCGGTCGTACATCAGGTCCAGCAGTTCCGCCTTTCCGGGGACGTAGGTGTACAGGGCCATGGAGGTGCAGCCGAGGCGGTCGGCGACGGCGCGCAGTGAGACCTCGGCCGTGGGGTTGGCGTCGGCCGCGGCGATGGCGGCCTCCACGATCGTCTGGAGGTTCAGTGCGCGTTTGGGGCCCGGTGTTTTGCGCGGGCCCGGGGCCGGGGGGGTGTCCGTGCCCCACAGCAGGGCCATTGACCGGGTGGGGTCGCCTTGACCTGCGAAGACGGTCACACCAAAACTCCTTATGGCATAAGGTGTCGTTGTTCTCTCGCATTAGCTTATGCCATATGGAGTCAGGGGCCCGGTGGCCCCGCCGACAGGGAGGGGTCCCCATGCCCGAGGCGAGACTGTCCGACGGAAGCACGATCGAGATCGAGGTGCGCGGCACCGGCCCCGCCGTGCTGCTCCCGGTCGACCCGCGGCCGGCCCGGGGGGCGCGGGCCGAGGAACTGCGCAGATGGGGCATGGACCCGGCGCTGGGCCACTCCCTGGTGGAGGGGCTCGCCGACGCGTTCCGGGTCGCCGCGTTCGACTACGAGGGGCACGTCATGGCCGCCCCCCGGGCCGACACCCTGACCCCCGGCACCGTCGCCGCCGACCTGCTGGCGATCGCCGACGCCGCCGGCGCCGGGCGGTTCGCCTACTACGGATACTCCTGGCTGGCCCTGAGCGGGCTCCAGCTCGCCCTGCGCACCGATCGCCTGTCGGCGCTGGTGATGGGCGGCTTCCCTCCCCTGGGCGGCCCCTACGCCGAGATGCTGCGGGTCACCTCGGCCACCCACCGGATGGCGGCCGAGGCCGCCGAGGGCGGTCGTCCTCCGGCCGGCGGCGGGGAGGAGGCCGACTGGTCGGCACTGGAGGTGGCGCTGACCGAGCCGCAGGCCCGCCAGTTCGTCACCCTGTACCGGGCGCTGCGGGACTTCGACGACCGGGCCGCCCAGAAGGAGGTCACCTGCCCCCGGCTGTGCTTCGTCGGCTCGGCCGACGAGATCACCTACGGCGGGCGCTGGGGCGGTGTCCACGTCGACCTGGCCGGCCCGGTCCTGGGGCGGCGCGCGGAGCTGGAGTCGCTGGGCTGGCGGGTGCGCGTCCTGGACGGGCTCGACCACACCCAGGCCATGCAGCCGGCCCGCGTCCTGCCCGTCGTGCGGCCGTGGCTGCTGTCGGTGACCGGCCGCTGACGTGCGCTCCCGCCGCCGGCACCGGAGCGCGGATCGGCGCGGGCCGTCCAGCTGGCCGACATCGAATCGGTGGCGGCCTTCCACGGCGACAACTACCTGGCGGCGCGCCGTCACCGACCGCCGCCATCCTGGGATGGTGGCGCGGCGCCACTTCGAGGCGATGGTCTTCACCTACCTGGCCGAGGAACTACGCACCGGCGACATCGCGGTGATCGGGTCGAACGAGTACGCCAACTGGAGCGCCAACCTGCTGCCGTGGGAGGAATGCGAACCGCTGTTGGAGAGCTTTTGCACCCAGGCCGGCCTGCCGAGCTCGGCGGCCGGCTTCGTCGCCCGCCTGCGCGGCACCCACCTGGCCGCCGCGGCGGACCTGGGCGCTGGACGTGGTCAAGGCCTGGGAAGACGGCACCGCGGTCGCTGCCGACGGCACGCACGTGGAGACCTACATCGACAACCTGCTGGCCGAGACCTCCATCCGCTACGGCGGCGTGGGCGGCATCGCCTACCACTACGCCTCCGACACCTACGTGGCCCTGTTTTCCCGGTTCATCCCCTGCGGTGTCCGGGAGGCCGTCTACCTCATCGAGGGATTGCTGGCCAACGATTCCGACATCCAGCCGAGGACCGTGCACGCCGACACCCAGGGCCAGTCCTTCCCGGTCTTCGCCCTGGCGACCCTGTTCGGCTTCGACCTGATGCCGCGCATCCGCGCCGATTCCCGGCTGACCTACCCGCACATCGACGCGCTGTTCGGCGACCGGGGCCGCAACGTGGTCGACTGGGAGCCGATCGAACGGCACTGGCGAGACCTGACGCAGGTGGCCGTCTCCATCAGCCAGGGCCGGCTTAGCTCGGCCACGCTGATGCGGCGCCTGCGCTCCAACTCCCGCAAGAACCGCATCTACAAGGCCTTCCGCGAGGCCGGCCGCTCGGTGCGCACCGTCGCCTTGCTGCGGTATCCGGCCGACCCAGGCTTGCGGGCCCGGGTGAGTGCGGCGACCAACAAGGTCGAGACCTACATCGAAGCGACCGGCTTGCCCGACTGGACGAAGTCCCGGACGAACTGCACCGCGGTGGGTTCCATCCGCAACTTGTCCGGGTTCACCGTCCCGCCCGGCAGGAGCAGCGCCTCGTATCTCCAGCCATGTCAGGCACCCGCCCCCGCCATCGCCGGGTGCAGGACGACCTTGGTCCAGCCCTCGTCTCGCTTGTCGAAGTGCTCGTAGGCCTCCGGCGCACGGTCGAGGGGCAGCTCGTGGCTGACGATGAAGGACGGTTCGGCCTTGCCCGCGGCGATCAGGTCGCGCAGCTGCCGATTGTACTTCTTGACCGGCGCCTGGCCGCTGCCGATGTGCTGGCCCTTGAACCAGAACATGCCGTAGTCGAAGGCGAGTTTGCCTTGCTTGGCCAGCTCGTCGCCGGCCCCGGGATCCTGGGGCACGAAGACGCCGACATTGCCGATCTTCCCGGTGAAGCGTACCGAGGCGACCAACCGGTTCATCGTCAGGTTGGGCTGCTCCTGGCCGTCGGGCTCGTGCGCCTGATAGCCGACGCACTCGCAGCCGTTGTCCGCACCCAGCCCCATCGTCTCCTCCAGAACGGCCTGCACCGGGTCGACCCTCGAGTCGTCAATGGCGATCGCGCCGATCGATTCGGCCAGTCGCAGCCGGTCGGGGTGCCGGTCGACGACCATCACCTTGCTCGCCCCTCGGATGGTCGCCGAGAGGGCGGCCATCAGCCCGACCGGACCCGCGCCGTAGATGACCGTCTGGTCGCCGGGCTGCACGCCGGCCATCTCGGTGGCGTGGTAGCCGGTCGGGAAGATGTCGGCGAGCATCACGTAGTCGGTCTGGCGCTGCTCGGCGTCCTCGCCCAGCCGTAGGCAGTTGAAGTCACCCCAGGGCACGCGCAACAGCTCGGCCTGTCCGCCGCCGTACGGGCCCATGTCGGCGAAGCCGTACGCGGCGCCGGCCATTTTCGGCTCCGGCTGGGCGGTCAGGCAGTAGTTCGTCAGCTGACGCTCGCAGTTCTTGCAATGCCCGCACGAGATGTTGAACGGCAGGACGACCCAGTCGCCCACCCGGACCTTGTCAACCCCGGCGCCGACCTCGATCACCTGACCCAGGTTCTCGTGTCCGAACCAGCGGCCGGGCTCGAAGTCGGTCCGGCCCTCGTACATGTGCAGGTCCGACCCGCAGATATTCGCCGACGTGATCCGCACCAGGACGTCGGTCGGCCGCTCTATGCGCGCCTCCGGGACTTCCTCGACGTTGACCTGTCGAGGTCCCTTGTACACGACTGCTCTCATGATTTCCTCGCATGCGGTTGATTGCGAAGGATCGCCTTACCCGTCGACGACGGGGCGAGAGGTTCTACGCCGTCCAGCAGGTCAACGGTTCATTCCTCCTTCCTTGCCCGCCGCGACCGCGCCCCTGGGAGGGCTCGGCGCCGGATTCACCGGGCGTCCGGGGCGGACCCGTTCAGAGCTGATCGCCGAGGCCGTCCCGACCGCCTCAGAGCAGCAGGTCGAAGACACGTGTCGTGCGCTCCCACTGCTCAACCGCCATGACAGCCATGGAGGTCTCCTTCCTTCCGGCCCGGAGTCACTCTCCGGCCTGGAGGTAGTCGTGGACCAGCCGTACGGCCATGGCGCCTTCACCGACCGCCGTGGCCACCCGTTTGACCGACCCGCTCCGCACGTCCCCGGCCGCGAACACGCCCGCCCTGCTCGTCTCCAGCGGAAACGGCCGGCCGACGAAGTCGGGCGTGCCTTCCTTACCGGACCGGGTGGCGTCCGCGCCCGTCAGTATGTAGCCCCGCGGGTCAAGTGCGATCTCGTCGGCCAGCCAGGCGGTGTACGGCTCCGCGCCGATGAAGATGAACATCGCGCGGGCCTCGATCGTGGAACGCTCGCCGGTGACGTTGTTCTCGGCGATGACCGCGGCGAGCCTCTCTTCCCCCATCAGCTCCCGGACCTCGGTGTTCAGCATGATCTGGATCCGGGAGTGCCGTTCGATCTCGACGGCCAGATAGCGGGACATGTTCCTGGACAGCGCGTCCTCCCGCACGAGCAGCCGGACGCGGGCGGCGTACCGGGCCAGGAAGAGGGCGGCCTGACCGGCCGAGTTGCCTCCGCCCACAACGACGATCGGATCCCGTTCGCACATCTGGGCTTCGAACATGGTCGCCGCGTAGTAGACACTCGTGGGCTCGAACCTTTCCAGGTTCCCGACGTCGAGCCTCCGGTAGCGGACGCCGGTCGCGACGATCAGGGTGCGCGCGTGGATCGTGCCGCCCTCCCCTAAGGTGACGATGTGATCGCCCGCGTTCAGGTGCAGTCCGCATGCCTGTGCGGGAACGCAGAAACGCGCGCCGAACTTGCCGGCCTGGATCGCCGCCCGCTCCGCCAGTTCGCCGCCGGAGATCCCGGACGGGAAGCCGAGGTAGTTCTCGATCCGCGAGGAGGTGCCCGCCTGGCCACCTGTCGCGACATCGTCCAGGACCATCGTCGCGAGGCCCTCCGATGCCCCGTAGACCGCCGCCGCCAGCCCCGCCGGCCCGGCCCCGATGACGAGCAGGTCGCATCGGGTCTCCTGTACCTGTGGTGCGGAGAGCCCGATCGTCCGGGCCAGCTCCGCGTTGCTCGGGTTGCGGAGCACCGTCTCGCCACGCCAGATCACGACCGGGGTCTCCTGCGGGGTGATGCCCATGCTCCGCAGGAACCGCTCCGCCTCCTCGTCCTGCTCCAGGTCGATCCACCGGTGCGGCAGCCGGTTGCGTGCCGCGAACTCCCGCAGCCGCCGGGAGTCGGCCGAGAAGCGGGAGCCGATGATGCGGAAGCCCGCCCCCAGTCCTATGAGCATCGTGCGGCGGATGAGGTAGGCCCGCAGGATGAGGTCGCCGAGTGCCGGATCCCCGGCTACCAGGCGGCGGAGCGCGTCCGCCGGCACGGCGAGGACCTCGCCGTCCTCGGCCACCACGCCGGTGACGAAGCCCACCTGGCCGGTGAGCACGTTGAGCTCTCCCAGGAACCGGCCTGCCCCGTGGACGCCGATCACCTGGTCGTCCGTTCCGAATCCCTCGACCGTCGCCACCTTGCCGGCCAGGATCGCGAAGAATTCGGTGCACGGAAGACCCTCCGCGTACAGGATCTCGTCCTGGCGGATGCGGCGCCGCTCGCCGTGCGGGGCCAGCGCCTGGAGCTGCGCGTCGCTCAGCCGCGGGTAGGCCCCCTGCGGGTCCGGCGTCTCGCAAAGCTCAGGCGGCCAGCGCATCGTCCACCCATTCGCGCAGGGCGGGAACCGGCGCCGCGCCCGATCGCCGGGTGACGACCCGGCCCTGATCGATCACCACAAGGGTCGGGATGGCCTGTACGGTGAAGCGTTCCGAGAGCCGGGGCGCTTCGTCCACGTTCACCTTCACCAGCTTCAGGCGACCGGCAAGATCAGCCGCGATCTGCTCCAGCGCCGGGCTGACCATGCGGCACGGGCCGCACCAAGGTGCCCAGAAGTCGACGACCACCGGGATCCGGGCCGCCTCGACGACCTCACCGAAGTCACCGTCCCCCGCCTCGGTGACCCAGGGAAGCGGCTGGTGGCAGTCGCCGCACTGCGGGATCCCCGAGGCGGCCCTGGGCAGCCGGTTCTTCCGACCGCATTTCGAGCATTGGACGACGCTCGCGTCCTTGGCCTGTGACCGCATGGTCAGACCTCCGGATTCCCCTGCGTACCGAGAGCGTGCCGCCGGTCAGTGCGACATGGATGACCGCCCCGTCGAGGGCGTCGCCGACGACCAGTTTGCCGGTCTCGGCGCCCGCTCGGTGACGAGCCGCTGCTCAGCCTTCTCCACATCCCCAAGCTATCTCCGCCGCCAAAGGCGCTTTGCAGCACCCCCAGCGCTGAGCAGCGGCTATCCCCGCGTGGTTGGCTGAAGACCGTCGTGGTGAGCGATGAGGAAAAGGCACCCGTGAGGTGTCAGGCGGGGACCGGGAAGGCGAACGCGAGTGAACCACCGATGACGTGTCGAAAGCAGAACGGATGACATTGAAACCGGGGAGTGAATACGACTCCGGGACGGAGCCTGGCGGGAGTCCGCTTATTGGCCAGGCGGTGTCCGGCATGTCGGAACGACCATCCACGCCACGCCGACCCACGACTAAACAGGACAGAACCCCCCTTCAGCACATGACTCGATACACGACGCATATGTCGCGCGACAGCGGGTAGTCGGTCCTGGGATTTCGCCCGGCTACCGGCGAGGAGCGCCCATGGCCACCAGTGATCAGCGTCGGCCGGAGATCGTCGTCGGACTCGTGGCGACCCCGCCGGACTATCCGGCCCAGGTGGTTGCGCGGCTTACCGCCGAGCTGGCTGACCGGCTCGCCGAGCGGGTGGACGCGGACGTGCGGTGGATCGTCCGGGAAAGCTGGGGTGACGTGGCTCCGCGCCGCGACGGCGGCGTTGAGGCGCTACTCGACGATCTTGCCCGCCGGCGCGTCGACGCTCGGTGGGACGTCGCGATCTGCCTGACCGACCTGCCGCTGCACACCGAGCGGGGGCCGCTGGTCGCGCAGACGTCCGCCCGGCGCCGAGTCGCGATGGTGTCCTTGCCCGCGCTGGGGCTGCGCCAGCTGCGAGCGGTCCGCGCAGCCGTTCCGGATCTCGTGGGCCGGCTACTCACTGACGCTTCCGAGGAGCGGGTGCCGCTGGCCGGCTGGGCACCGGCCGAGCTGGCCGGCCAGGTTGCCGCCATTCACCGGGTGGTCGGCGAGGCTGATGCCGGGGAACTGGGCTACGTCGCCTCGCGGCTGATCGGCCGGGTGCGGCTGGTGACCGGAATGGTCCGGGCCAATCGCCCGGGGCGCGCTCTGCTGGGCCTGTCCAAACTGCTGGTCGGCGCTTTTGGCACGGCCGCGTTCGCGCTCACCACCAACACCATCTGGCAGATGGGTGATGCGCTCGGCGGACTTCGCCTCACCGTGATCATGCTTCTCGGGCTGACCGCGCTGGTGGCCTGGCTGATCGTTGCGCATGACCTATGGGAGAAACCGGACCGCGAGACACCGGCGGAGCTGGCCCGGCTGTTCAACCTGGGCACGGTCCTCACCCTCACCCTGGCCACCGCGGTGTCCTATCTGGTGCTGTTCGCCGGAACGATACTCGCCGCGGCGCTGCTGATCGACACATCCGTGCTGGAGCAGACCCTGCAGCGGCCGGTCGATTTCACCGACTACCTGATACTGGCCTGGATCATCAGCTCGCTGGCCACCGTCGGCGGCGCGATCGGCTCCGGGCTGGAGGACGAGGACACGGTGCGGGCCGCCGCTTACGACTACCATCCCGAACCCGGCGGCTGGCGGGACGAGAAGGACGCGTAGTTCTCGCCCCGGGCCAGGACTCGTCCGCCCTGCCGGGCGGGCACCGCAGACCAGCGCCGCCGGATAGACCCGCATCCGGCCACCGCGCTCGCCGCGGCGGCGCGATGCGGGCGGCCGTCAAGGTTTGAGGACGACCTTCTCGCAGTTGTCCTGCTTGTTCTTGAAGATCTCGAAGCCGCGTTCCGCCTCGTCGAGCGGCAGCGTGTGGGTGATGATCCGGGTCGGATCGAGCTCTCCGCGCTCGATGCGCTGCGGCAGCGGCTTCATGTAGCGCTGTACGTGGCATTGCCCGGTACGCAGGGTCAGCGACCGGTTCATCCACGCGCCGGCGGGGATTGGGCAGTCGCTCGTTGGACATGTCGTGGATGCGTTCCTTCAGCGACTGGTCCCTGATGAGCTGTGGGAGCTGTTCCAGTGCGTGGTGCCCCCAGTGCCCACGCGGCCGCAAGGCGGCGGACGGCGGCGCGTAGAAGATCGGATGATCCTGGCCGCGATCGTGTACGTGGCCACCACCGGATGGCCTGGCGGCAGCTCCCGCCGGTCTTCGGCGCCTCCTG
This sequence comes from Streptosporangium violaceochromogenes, assembly GCF_014654615.1. GTDB lineage: Bacteria > Actinomycetota > Actinomycetes > Streptosporangiales > Streptosporangiaceae > Streptosporangium > Streptosporangium violaceochromogenes. The sequence continues at coordinate 96,303 of NZ_BNBB01000012.1, forward strand.
GCAGACGGTGAACCGTCGTTTCGCCGAGTGGAGCGCCGCTCGGGTGTGGGCCAAGCTATCGGATCATTCCGGACGAGCTCGGCGCCCAGGGCAAGCTGGACTGGTCGCGGTGCGCGATCGACTCGGTCAGCCTACGCGCGGCCAAAGGGGGGAGCTGACGGGTCCGAATCCTGTGGATCGCGGCAAGAATGGGTCGAAGATCCATGTGATCACCGAGCGGACCGGTCTGCCACTGTCTGTTGCGATCGCAGACTCACCAAATGAGTCACGCTCTTAACGGTCAATTCCGCAGGAATACCGGTCAGACCCCAAAACCAGCACTGAGATCAGCCCTCAACCACCGGAACGGCCCCTGACCTGCGGTCTGCCCCTTTCTGGCTTACTTGGTCTGCCTCCCTCAGGCGGCCCGGTCGGCGGCGCAGACCTCGGCGAGGACGTCGAGGGAGACCCCCAGGGCCCGGGCCAGGGCGGCGATGGTGAAGAAGGCCGGGGTGGGGACGCGGCCGGTCTCGATCTTGCGGAGGGTCTCGGCCGACAGGCCCGCGGCGGAGGCCACCTCGGCCATGCTGCGCCGGCCGCGCGCCTGGCGCAGGAGGGTGCCCAGGCGGTGGCCGCGTTCGTGTTCCAGAGGGGTCAGCGGAGGTCGCACCATGTGCCGGAGCCTAGCAAACGTGATAACAATACCGGTATAAGTATTGGGAGAAGAGGAGGAGGAGCCACATGGTGGAGATCAAAACCGCTGCGGAACGGCAGGCCATGCGCGAGGCCGGGCGCGTGGTGGCCCGTGCGCTGGAGGCCGTCCGCGCGCACGCGGCCCCGGGGGTCGGCCTGCGGGAACTGGACGCCGTCGCCGCGCAGGTGATCGCCGACGCGGGCGCCCGGCCGGCGTTCCTGCACTACCGGCCCGCCTTCGCGCCCACCCCGTTTCCCGCGGTGATCTGCGCCTCGGTCAACGACGTGATCGTGCACGGCATCCCCGACGGCTACCGGCTGCGCCCCGGTGACCTGCTGAGCGTCGACTGCGGGGCCTACCTGGACGGCTGGGCCGGGGACGCGGCCATCAGCATGGTCATCGGTGACGGCGACCCGCGGGACCTGGAGCTGATCGCCACCGCCGAGGCCGCGCTGCGGGCCGCGATCGCCGCGTGCGTGCCGGGCGGCCGGCTCGGTGACATCGGCCACGCGGTGGCCCGGATCGGACGGCGGGCCGGCTACGGCATCCCCGCCGACTTCGGCGGGCACGGCGTCGGCCGCGCCATGCACGAGGACCCGCACGTCCCCAACAACGGCCGCCCCGGCCGGGGGATGACGCTGCGTCCCGGCCTGGTGCTGGCGATCGAGCCGATGTTCATCTCCGGAGGAGGCGACGCCTACCTGACCGCGCCCGACGGCTGGGCACTGGCCAGCACCGACGGCAGCCGCGCCGTCCACGTCGAGCACACCGTGGCCGTCACCGAGGACGGCCCCCGCGTCCTCACCCTGCCCTGACCCCGCCCCCCCGCCGCAGGCCGGCCCGCCCGGCGGTCCTCGACCGCCCGGGCGACCTCCTCCTCCACCAGATCGCGGCTGACGGCGATCGCCGCCGTCGCCCCCCCCGGGCGGCCAGCCGCTCTCGCCCCCGGCCCGGAGCCTCGGCCCGGCGGCGGTTTCCGGGGCCCGTCTGGAAGTTCGGTGAGGAGATCGCCCACCCATGAGGCCCTGGAACAAGCCGAGGGGCTTGCGGAACGGATCCGGGTCCGCTCAGGTGAGGAGTTCCGCCAGCCGGGCCATCTCAGCGGGTGGGTCGATCACCGGCTGGATGAGTATTTCGTCGATGCCGGCTTGTCGCAGGGTGGTGATGCGGGCGCGGAGGTCGTCGCGGGTGCCGACCAAGGCCAGGGTGTTCATCAGCGAGGGCAGGATCAGGTCGCGGTCCTGCGGTGCGACGCGTCCGAGGTAGTTGGGGTAGAGCCTGGTGTGCCGGTCGGGTGCGGTGGCGCCGGTGCCGCGCCGGTCCAGCAGCCGCCGCACCGTCTCGCGTTCGGCGGGGCCGAGTCGCTCGGCGAAGGCGGGTGTGTCGGCGGCGAAGGCCAGCAGCGACAGGACGAGGTGGCCGGTCGCGTCCCGGGCCGCGTCGCTGTGGGGGTCCTCGCCCTCGTCGAGTATGTGCAGCGCGGTGACCACATAGGAGTCCGCCCGGAGGTCCGGGCGGGAACCGGGGGCGCGGGCCGTCCCGCGGGCGGCGTCACGGCGGGCGGCGTGCAGCACGTGCCAGGCGGTGGGGTCCAGCAGGCCGAAGGAGATCAGGCCGGTGCCGCGGCGGCCGGCGACGGCGGCGGCCTTCGGCCCCAGCGCGGCCACGACGAACTCGATCGGGTCGGCCGTGTTCACCTGCCCTGCGGCGTGCAGGAAACGGACGTCGCGAACCCGGTCGCCTTCGCGGTACTCGACGGTGCGTCCGGCGCACAGGCCCTGCAATGCGGCGGTGAAGGCCTCCACCGCGGCCGCCGTGGCCGGCCGCATGCCCAGCGCGCGCCGGGCGCTGTTTCCGGTCCCGACCCCGCAGATGATCCGGCCCGGTGCCAGCGCGTTGAGGCTGGCGAATCCACCCGCGGCGGCCGGCGCCGAGCGCAGCGCCGGCGAGGTCACGCCGATGCCGAGCCTGATGCGGCTGGTGGCCTTCGCACACAGGCTCAAGGCGACGAAGGCGTCGCCGTGGACCATCGGGGTGTCGTTGACCCAGAAACTGTGCAGGCCCGACTCCTCGGCCTGTACGGCGAGGTCCTCCACACCCGGCTGTGCGGTGACCACGACGCCTGCACGCATCGAAACCTCCAAGGGACGAGGATCGCAACGTGCTCAGCTTGACAGCTCACCGGCTCTGCGCGTTCACCCGTGCTCAGCTACGCCATCCGCCCGTCAGACCACCTTGACGTCAGGATGACCTGACATGATGCTTGGGGCATGTTCACCCCTGACGATCTCGAACATCGGTTCACACTGCTGACCGCGGTCGCGCGCTATGACACGCTGCGCACGCGTGAGGCCCTCGCCGCACCGGCCGAGGAGGACGATTCCGGCCCCCCGGCGATCGACGAGGACGCCCGGCTCCTGACCCGGCAGGAGGCGCTGGAGCTTCTCGCACTGGGCGAAGTCATCGCGCGGAAGGCGAGCCACGGACGTCACCTCACGGTGCGATCGGCCCGCAGGGCCGGAGCCTCGTGGGCACAGATCGGTGCCGCACTGGGAACCGCCAAGCAATCCGCCTGGGAAGCGCACCGCCGATGGATCGACGAACAGGCCCGGGGCCGGGAAGAAGGCCACTGGGGCTGGGACGGCGACGAGACGGCGGCCGCACGCGCCCTCGCCGGCGGGCCGGAAGAGCAGGAGACCGCCGAGCAAACGGACACGACCCGGCCGTGACGAGGCCCCCGGCTCCGTCCCCGGCCCGCCGGATTCCGCTCCGCCGACGCCGGACCCCCGGCCCATGCCGGCCGCGGCCGTGACCACCCACGGCTCCCTCACGTCCGGGGGAAGGATTTCCCCCCGGACGCCCCGCCGGCGCCGAGACCAGGGCGCCGGCGGCCGAGCAGCGCCAGCAACCCGGACACGACCAGCCCCAGGGCCGACAGCCCCAGCTTGTCGGCGAGGGTGACGGCGTTGGCCACCACCCCGAACGCGGTGTGCCCCGCCAACGCCCCGCCGGCCATGCAGAGACTGTGCCGGTCCGTCCACCCGCCGCCCGCCGTCCACCGGCGCATCAGCCACCCGGCCAGCACCGCGCCCGCCGCCGCGCCCAGCATCGGCGCCACCACCCAGCCGCCGTGGGTGAACGCGGGCTGACGGGCCCCGCCGAACGGGAACAGCAGCGCCGGATACCCGAACCCCGCCACCACCCCGAAGACCCCCACCACCCAGAGGCCGGGAACCGCGGACACCCCGCGCGCCCCCGGCGCCGCCGAGACGGCGGGCGCAAGGGGCGGGAGCACACGCAGAGCCACCACCGCCAGCAGCGCCACGGCGACCACACACCCCGCCGGCACCGCGACCGGCGCCCGGTAGCCGGGGTCGACGGAGGTCACCACCGTCACCCGCAGCAGCAGCCCGCCCAGCACGAACACCACCGCGGCCACCCCGACCCCCGCCCGCCCCAGATACGGCCGATCGCGCAGCGACGGGAAGACCAGGTCGGCCAGGAGGATCGGCAGCGCCACGCTGAACACGGCGTGGTAGGGCAGGTTCAGCTCCGCATAAGCGCTGTTCAGGCCGAGGAACCTCGGAGCCCACCCGGCCACCCCCCACATGGTGGGGCTGCTGAGCGCCTGCAGCACCAGCCCCTCCTCGACGACGCCGTACGCCACTCCGAGCAGCAGAACCGACGGCCAGCCTCCGCGGCACCGCCGTACCAACTCCCGGATCAGCACCGTGCCGGCGCCGTAGATCGGAACCCACAGAAGCATCAGCCAGATCCGGCTCAGCGGAGGGTTGCCCAGGGTGAGCTCGGCGGCGACCGGCGTGATCACCGCGAGCAGCGACGCGGCGCGTCGGCCGCCCCGCGGGATGTCAGGTGCGTTCATGAGGTCAGCGTGCCGGGCGACGGGAGCCCGCCGCCGCCGGCGGACGGCCGGAACGGGGCAGCCCGGAGCGCTTCCGCCGGACACTTCGGACACCTCTGCCGGTGACTTTGGTCGTGGTCCACCGGCGACCCCGGTTGCTGTCGCGCTGCTCCGGGGCGGGCTACGATCGGCGGTTGTGTTCCCGACCGGCGCCGATGAGACGCGAATCGGCTGGATGCGGCCACGGGGCGGCCGGGTCGTGGACCTGGGCGGCCTCGTGCCCGCGCTCGCCGGGGCGGCGGCGGTGGTCTGGGGGGATCTGGCGGGAGCCCCGGGCTGGTACCTGGTCGCCGATCTGGCGGGGGGCGCGCCGGCCTGCGCGGGGGTGTGGCTGTGCCGGAGACGGCCCGTGCCCGCGGCGCTGGCGGTGATCGCGCTGTCGGTGCCCGCCGCCTCGGCGTCGGTGGCGGCGGGGATCGCCGCGCTGATCGCGGCCCTGTACCGGCGGCCGCCCGTGGCGATCGCGGTGGGGGCGGCGGGGGTGGCGGCGACGCTGGCCAGGTTCGCGTTGCGGCCGCCCGGGCTCGCGCCGTACCCGGTGTGGGCGCTGGTCGGGGCGCTGGTCGGGGCGGCGGTGACCGGGTGGGGGATGCTGGCGCGCACCCGCCGACAGCTGGTGCTGTCACTGGCCGAGCGGGCCCGCCGCGCCGAGGCCGACCAGCGGCTGCGCGCCGAGGAGGCCCGCCGCGCCGAACGGATCGGCATCGCCCGGGAGATGCACGACGTGCTCGCCCACCGGCTGTCGCTGCTGGCGCTGCACGCCGGGGCACTGGAGTTCAACGCGGACGCGACACCGGGCGAGATCGCGGAGGCGGCCGGGGTCATCCGGTTGAGCGCCCGCCTGGCGCTGGAGGAGCTGCGGACCGTCGTCTCGGTCCTCCGCGATCCGGCACCGCCGCCGGACACCGGGCCGCCGCCGGGCGGCGGGGCGGACCTCGGGGTGCTCGTGGAGGAGTCGCGGCGGGCCGGGATGCGGGTGGAGCTGCGCGATCACGGGACGCGCCTGTCGGAGATACCGGATACGGTGGGCCGCGCCGCGTACAGGGTCGTGCAGGAGGGGCTCACGAACGCGCGCAAGCACGCGCCCGGCCGGCCCGTCACGGTGCTGGTGTCGGGCACAAGAGGGGCCGAGCTGACGGTCGAGGTACGCACCCCCCCTCACAGCGGACCGGCCGCCCTCGCGGAAACCGGGGCGGGGGCGGGACTGACCGGGCTGGCGGAGCGGGCCTGGCTGGCCGGCGGCCGGTTGGAGTGCGGGAAGACACCGGACGGCGGGTTCCGGCTGGCGGCCCGGCTGCCGTGGCCACGGTGAAGACCAGGGAGTGACCACGCCGCGGTGAGGGCCCGGCTAGCATGGCCCGGGTGAAAGCCGGCAGGAACACCCCGATCCGGGTGCTGATCGTGGACGACGACGCCCTCGTACGCGCCGGCCTGACACTGATGCTCAAAGGCGCCCCCGACCTGCGCGTCGTCGGCGCGGCGGCCGACGGCGGCGAGGTCGAAAGCGCCGTGGCCGAGCACGGGCCGGACGTGGTGCTCATGGACATCCGGATGAACGGCATCGACGGCATCGAGGCGACCCGGCGGCTGCGGGCACGGACGGGGGCACCCGAGGTGGTGGTGCTCACCACGTTCGACGCCGACGAACTGGTGTTCAGGGCGCTGAGGTCGGGAGCGAGCGGGTTCCTGCTCAAAGACACCCCGCCGGAGGGCATCGTGGACGCCGTACGAAAAGTCGTGGCGGGAGAGCCGATCCTGTCGCCGAGCGTCACACGCACGCTGATCGCCCACCTGACACCCGAGGAGGACCGGCGACGCACCGGAGCCCGTCGGACGCTGGCGCGGCTGAGCGAGCGGGAGCGCGAGGTGGCGCTGGCGATCGGCCGGGGAGAGCCGAACGCGGCCATCGCCGGCGAACTGCACATGAGCGTGGGCACCGTGAAGGGGTACGTCTCCCGCATCCTCACCAAGACGGGCCTGGACAACCGGGTTCAGCTGGCCCTCATCGTCCACGACGCCGGACCGGGGTAGAGGCCGGGCGGAAGCCCCACCGGCCCGTTCGGGACGGGCGGCCGGCAGCCGCGCCGCGACCTCGGTACCCGGGGGTCCCTCATACATCCCGAACCAGGGCGTCCGCCATCGCTCCCCGGCCCCTCCCCGAGCGCGTCAGCCGACCCGGGCTCCCGCAAAACCGGCGACACCCGAAAACCGGCCCCGGCGGCGGGGGACCCCCGGCCCCCGCCACCGGACACCCCGCCCGCCCAGCCGCGTCAGTCCAGACAGAACTCGTTACCCTCGGGATCGGCCATCACGATGAAGCCCGCGCCCATCGGAGGATCGGGCTCATGACGCCGCACCCGCGTCGCCCCCAGCGCCACAAGCCGGTCACACTCGGCCTCCAGCGCCGCCATCCGCTCCTCCCCCCACAGACCGGGAGCCGCACGGACATCGAGATGGACACGGTTCTTGGCGACCTTGCCCTCCGGCACCCGCTGGAAGAACAACCGCGGACCGCGCCCGTCCGGATCCTCGATCGCCGATCGCGTATTCCGCTCCTCCTCCGGCACACCGACCCCCGCGAGGAAGTCATCCCACGCGGCCAGCGGATCGGCCCCCTCAGGCAGCTCGACCCCGGGCGGGCCGAGGTGGACATACCCCAGCACATCACGCCAGAAGAACGACAGCGCCCGCGGATCACGGGCGTCGAAGGTGACCTGGATGTGGCGGCTCATCGCGTTGCTCCGTCCATAGCGGATCCGGGGTCCGGGTAAAGGCCACACGACAGGCAGACCACAACGCCATCGACCCGCCCCGGCACGCCGTACCGCGCGCGACCAACACACCGGCGCCGCGGAGAGCCGCCACGCGACCGCGGCACAGACCGCGAAACCCGGCTCCCATCGACTTCATCTGTATCCATGCCCCCACCCTGACAGCCCCGGCAGACAGAATCGGCCCGCACCCCACCCCCGCAGCCCCGACAGGACCATCCGATCCTTCGCAACGCCCCCGCGCCCCTCGTAAACCGGCTCCCGGGCCGGCCCTCACCACAACGGCCCGGCCCAAAACCCCCCGAGCCCGCCCCGGCCTTCGGCGAACCGGGGGCGAAACCCCCGGCGCCCCCTCCACCCCCTAGGCTTGGGGACCGTTCCCCTCCCGCTCCACGAAAGGTGCCACGCCGTGCCCCGCGCCCTCCGCCTGTTCCGCTACGTCGCGATCGCCGAGGCCTGCTCATGGGCGGGGCTGCTCGTGGGAATGTACTTCAAGCACATCGCCGCCACCGGCGACCTCGGCGTGAAAATCCTCGGCCCCATCCACGGCGCGCTGTTCGTCCTCTACGTCGCCGGCGTCCTGGCCGCCGCGCGCACCGCACGCTGGAGCCTGCCGACGATCGCGCTGGGCCTGGCCTGCGCCGTCCCCCCCTTCACCACCCTGTGGTTCGAACGGCGCACCCTGGCCGGCCGTCACCTGGTGACGACCTAAACCCCCAGCGCCGCCTCCACCACCGCCCGGCACCGCCGAGGCTCGGTGAGCACCTCCGAACCGGCGCAGAACTGATCGACCGACCCCACCGGCGGCAACGCCCGCACCCGCGGGTCGACGACGCCCGCGCTCAGCGCGTCGGCGAACCGCCCGGCATCCAGAACCTGGAACGGCCGGTCGTGAAACCCACGCGTCTTCGCCGGCAGCGGCTCGGTCAGCCCCAGCCGGTTGTGCAACCCGGCCACCCGCTCATACGCGCGGCTCAGACAACGCTCACGACCGCGCCAGTCACCGGCCGCCATCGCGCACGACAACGCCTCCCCCACCTCAGCCGTCCCCGACAACCGGGCGAACGCACTCCCCAGCCACTTGGCGTACGGCGGATAACGGCGGCGCATCAGCAGCACCAGCCGCATCAGCTCCCGCGCCACGGCCGCGACCACCACCGCCGACCCCAGATCGTCCCCCACCTCCCCGCACCGGCTCGGAAACGCCTCCATCTCGGCCAGCCGCCTCCACTGACACGCCAGGACATACCTCTCCAAATCTGGGGGATACCACCGCAAAACCTCTCTCACTCGCTTAAGAACCCCCAAACCATCGTGAAAAACCTCACCACGGGTGACCTCCGCCAGCCGCTGCCACGGCGCGGCCAGCCAATCACCCACACCAACCGCCCCCAGCGGATCAAAACCGATCCGCTCCCGGAACCAGAAACCGGCACAGACGACCCCCGTGCCCGCCGCCCCCTCCCGTACCACCCGGTAACCACCGAACACCTCCGGCAGACCGTCCGCGACCACCTCCCGCACCCGCCCGACCATCTCAGGCGCGACGAACAACACCACCCGCGGCCCCCAGTCGTGATCGGTGGAACGCCCGGTATCGAACGCCAGCACCTCCGAACCAGGCCCCACCAGCGCCGCACTGTGCGGCACCCCACCGACAAGCGGCCGGACAACCTGCCCGTAAAACTCCCGCGAAAGCGACAAGCCAGGCACAAAACTGGACATCATTGTTCTCACTTTGCCTGGCACAACCGGCCTGCGCACCAGATTTTCCACGCCCGCCCACCCGCCGAAAACCCGGAACCCCGCCCCTCTTTCCTCGGTTGCCTGTTTTGGGGTGTGTCAAGATCGTTTTTATACCAGACATACGCCTTTACAATGTAGATCATAAAAGGGGGGTACCATCGGCGGATGCACGTGCCGGCCGTCCCCGAGTCCCCTCCGACCGTCGAACCCGCACGAGACCCCTACCTGGTCTATCTCGACTCCCTGTCCGGCGAGGAGTCCCGCCGCGCCATGCGCGGCTGCCTGGACCGTCTGGCCGCCCTCGTCTCCGGCGAGGAGGCCGTCTCCGGGGCCGGACGGCCCTGGCATCTGCTGCGCTACGAGCACACCGTGCGCCTGCGCGCCCTGATGATCGCACGGGGCTGGTCCCCCGCCTACGTCAACAAACACCTCGTCGCGCTGCGCAGGGTGCTGCGCGAGGCCTGGCGGCTGGGCCGGATGACCGCCGAGGAGTACCAGCGGGCCGCCGACCTGCCCGGCGTCGAGTACACCCGCCTGCCCACCGGCCGGCACGTGCCCTCCGAGGTCGTGGGCGCCGCGCTGGCCGCGTGCGACGGCGACGACTCCCCCGCCGGGATCCGCGACGCCGCCCTGCTGGCGGTGCTGTACTCCACCGGCTGCCGCCGCGCCGAGATCGCCGGGATGACCCTGGGCGACTACGACGCCGGGGCGCGCTCGCTGCGGGTGCGCGGCAAGCGCGACAAGGAGCGGTTGGTCTACCTCACCACCGAGGCCATCGGCCGCCTGGAACGCTGGCTCGCCGTACGGGGGACACGGGAGGGGGCCCTGTTCTGCCCGATCGGCCGGTACGGCTCGCCGCGGGTCAAGGACGGCGCCCCGGCGGCCATGACGGGACAGGCGGTCGCCGACATCCTGGCCCGGCGGCTGGCGCAGGCGGGGGCGGCGCCCCGCACCCCTCACGACTTCCGGCGCACCTTCATCGGCGAACTGCTCGACGCCGGCGTGGACCTGGCCACCGCGCAGGCCCTCGTCGGCCACTCCTCCCCCGCCACCACCGCCCGCTACGACCGGCGGCCCGAGCGCCGCCGCCGCGAGGCGGTGGACCGGATCACCCTGCCCCCGCCCAGACCGCTGTGACCTCTCCCGGGCGCGGCGGAACCCGGGCCGGGGTCCTCGATTCGACCCGCCCGCGACGGCCGGGAGCCCCCGTCGCGTGCGGCGGCCCCCCCAACAGGGGCACCAATCCTGGAAACACTAACCCCTAAGGGTGTATAAGTATGAGGTAACCCGTTGATAACCCCAAGACTCGGAGGCTGCCGCCGTGCCGAAGATCAACGTGTACCTGCCCGACGAGCTGGCGGAGGCGGTCAAGGACACCGGCGTCCCGGTGTCGGCGATCTGCCAGCGCGCGCTGGAGCAGGCGGTGCGCCGGATCACCGCCATCCGCCAGACCGCCCTGGGCGAGCTGGGCACCGACGACCTGACCGAACGGCTGCCGCGCTTCACCGGCCGTGCCCGTACGGTCGTCAAACTGGCCGTCGACCGGGCGCGCGCCGACGCCGCGCCGAACGTCGGCACCGGGCACCTGCTCGCCGGGATGCTGGCCGAGGGGCAGAATCTGGCGTTGCATGTGCTCAGAGCCGTCGAGATCGACCCCGCACACATCCAGCGCGACCTGGACCGGCGGACGGCCGGCGAAGAAGGCGGAGCCGGTGAGGGCTCATCGGCCCACTTCAGTGATCCGGCCGCCGGCGTCCTTGAACTGACGGTCACCGAGGCGACCGCGCTGGGGCACAACTACGTCGGATGCGAGCACCTGCTCCTGGGGTTGATCAGCGAGCCCGAGGGGGTCGCCGGGCAGGTGCTGCGGACGCTGGGCGCCGAGCCCCGGCTGGTCCGCCGGGCCGTGACGGCGGCCCTGGCCGGTTACGTGCACCTGCGCGCCCAGACCTCCACCACCGAGGATCCGGCGCAGGCGCTGGCCGCCGCGGTGCGGCAGCAGCTGCAGCCGCTCATCGAACGCATCGAGCGCCTGGAGCGGAACCCGGGCTCCGCGTCCGAGCCCCGGTGACCGCGGCCGTGGGGGCACCGGTCCTGCCGCCGCCTCCCGGCGGCCGGTGACCGTTCATGACATCCGCGCGCTCTGACCCGGCGGGGGCTCCGGGCACACTCCGCGCCCCTCCCCCGGCGGGTCCGGGGCGGACACGCCGGGGCGAGGACGGAATAACCACCGGCGAGCGTCCGTTAGAGTGATCGTGCCGATGTGGTTTGTGTCCCCCGGGCCGCAAATTACCGCCTTCACGGAATACCGTTCGGCTGGAGCCGTGTTGTGCCTCTCGCCGAGGAGGCGACCGCCACATCGGCGCCAAACGTTCCGCCCCGAGAGAGTTCACACTCTCGCGGGGCGTTTCGTTTTCCCAAGGTCCCGCCCCGGCGAAAGGCCACCGGCCCCGGAGAGGGGGCGCGACCGTGACCGCCCCGCTCGCGCGGGCGCACACCTGCCGGCCGCCGGGCCACCGTCTAGTGTGGTGAGCCCGTCTCAGAAGGAGAGCCTGTGCTCTATCGCCTGACCAAGATCGTCAGTGCCCCCGTTCTCCACCTGCTGTGGCCGACCACGGTCACCGGGGCCGAGCACGTGCCCGGGACGGGACCGGCCATCCTGGCCTCCAACCACCTTTCCGTCCTCGACTCCACCTTCCTGCCGCTGGTGCTGCCGCGCCAGGTCCGGTTCGTGGCCAAGGCGGAGTACTTCACCGGCAACCCGGTCACGGCGGCGTGGATGCGGGCGACCGGCCAGATCAGCATCGACCGGCAGAGCCCCACCGCCGCGCAGGACATGCTGGAGGCCGCCGCCCGGGTGCTCAAGAACGGCGAGCTTTTCGGCATCTACCCCGAGGGCACCCGCTCCCCCGACGGGCGCCTGTACCGGGGCAAGGTCGGGGTCGCCTGGCTGGCGCTGGCCACCGGGGCCCCGGTGGTGCCGGTGGCGATGAGCGGTACCGACAAGGTGCTGCCGATCGGGGCCTCGGTGCCCAAGCTCGGCCGGGTGGGGATACGGATCGGCGGGCCGCTGACGTTCACCGGCTCGCAGAGCAGTTCCCGGGACCGCCGGCGGGTGACCGACGAGATCATGGCCGCGATCGGCGCGCTGTCCGGACAGGAGTACGTGGCGAGCTACGCCCCCGCCCGCAACAGCGCCAAATGACTATCTGTCGGCACGTATCGTCTTGATCAGACGAGACCACGTCTCTGACGGATAGACAAAAAAATGGGGGCGAATCGGGTGCCACGTGGAAAGGCGATCGTGATCGCGGCGGCGGCCGTCGTGATGGCAGGGGCCGCCGGAGGAGGCGCGTGGTGGGTGCTGCACACCCGCGGCACCCCGCAGGAGACCGCACAGCGCTTCGTGCGGGCGTGGCAGGCCGGTGACATGACCGCGATGCGCGCCGAGCTCGGCACACCCGCCCCCTCCTTTGAGGGGACCTACCGGGGCATGCGCGAAAACCTCTCGATCGAGGGGACCACCGTACGGCTGGACGCGGTGCGCGGCGGCGACGACACGGCCCGAGCCGCCTTCACCACCACGCTGCGGCTGCGGGGCGTCGGCGAATGGCGGTACTCCGGCGCCTTCGACCTGGCCGTCGTCGACCACCACTGGCGGGTCAGGTGGTCACCCGCCGCGGTCCACCCCGCTCTGACCGACGGCGCCGCCTTCGCCCTGAAGACCAGGTGGCCGCGGCGCGCCGCGATCACCGCCGCCGGTGACGAGCGCATCGACGGCGGCGACGCCGGCGGCTCGGTGCAGCAGATCGCCGGCTATCTCGACAAGGCCACCGCCGAGGACGTCAAGGAACTCGGCTCCTCCCACCGGGTGGGCGACGCCATCGGCAGAGACGGGCTGCAGCGGGCCTTCCAGCGGCGCCTGGCCGGTACTCCCGCCACCGAGATCCGGGTCGTCGGCGCCACCACCACGACCGTCGGCAGAATCGAGGGCAAGGACGGCGAGCCGGTGAGGACCAGCCTGGACCTGCGGGTCCAGCGGGCCGCCGCCGACGCGGTGCGCGACCTGAAGAAGACCGCCTCGCTCGTCGCGATCAAGCCCTCCTCCGGTGAGGTCCTGGCCGTGGTCAACAACCGGGGAGGGTTCAACCGGGCCCTGAACGGCAACTACCCGCCCGGCTCGACGTTCAAGGCGATCACCGCCGTCGGGCTGCTGGCCGGGGGCATGACGCCCGGCCAGCAGGTCACCTGCCCCAAGGACGTCACGGTCGGCGGGCTGCCGATCCGCAACTCCCACCACGCCGCCTACGGATCGGTGACCCTCTCCGACGCCTTCGCCCACTCCTGCAACACCACCTTCGCCCCCCTCGCCCACCGGCGGCTGGGTGCCGACAAGCTGGCGCGCGCCGCCGAGCTGTTCGGCTTCAACACGCCTTTGAACATCGGCGTCCCCACCGCCCGGGGAAGCTTTCCCCGGGCCCAGAGCGACGCCGAGCTGGCCGCGGAGTCCTTCGGCCAGGGGCGGATCACCGCCAGCCCCCTGGTGATGGCCTCGGTCGCCGCCGCGCTGGCCGACGGCACGTGGCGCCCCCCGACCCTGGTGCCCTCCATCGAGCAGAAGGCCGAGCCGCGGCCCCTGCCCGCGGGGGTCGTCTCGGACATGCACCGCATGATGGCGGCGGTGGTCACCCGGGGCACCGCCAAGGACGCGGGCCTGCCGCCCGGCACCCGCGGCAAGACCGGCACCGCGGAGTTCGGCCCGCCGGACGACCTGAAAACCCACGCCTGGTTCATCGGTTTCCGGGGAGACCTGGCCTTCGCCGTGATCGTCGAGGAGGGGACGGGCGGCGGCGCGGTCGCCGCCCCGGTGGCCGCCGGCTTCCTGCGCGCCCTGGGCTGAGACACCCCGGGGCCGCCGGCGACCCGGGGGACCCCCGCGGCCCCGGCCCTCCCGGACACCGCGACCGCGCGAGACGACCCGCGCGAGAGAACCCCGGCCGCCGAGTGCCGGGCTACAGCGGCAGCGCGGCGGCGGCCTCGTGGCGCAGAACCAGCACGAGCAGCGTGGCGATCAGCGTGGCGATCAGCAACCAGCTCACCGTGATGACGACGGTCGCCCGGCGCGGGGCCGCCGCGTGCCGTCCCTGCCTCCTGGCCCGGAACCTGCGGCCCTGCTCCTTACGCCGGACACGCTCGTTGAACGACTCCAGCCGCGCCGCCAACTGTGGGTCCTCGTCGGTGAGATGGCGCTCGATCTGCAGCAGCATCCGCTGCTCGTCTTGCGACCAGACCATGCCGTACCTCCCCGGGACGCAAGGCGTGTGCCCGGGTTCCTGCCCAATCATGAAGATCATTATCCATTTCCAGAGCGGCGTTTTACCGTTTCTTTCCCGCCCGCACCCGCCGTCTCCGGCGCTCCCCGCCCCGTGCCCTCACCGGCCGGGACGCCGGCGCCCCACCCGCGCGAGGGCCGGATCGTTCCACCCCCGCCGGTGCCGTACGGCGGGCGTCAGGGCTGGGGGGCGGGCACCGGCTCCTCCAGCCAGTCGCGGACCGCCGGGAAGGTCCGCCGGGCGATCAGCCGCTGGCCCGCGGCGTTGGGGTGGAAGTAGTCCCAGCCGCTGACGTGCTCCAGGGTGAACGGGCAGTCGAACAGGGCGTTGCCGTCGAACCGGCAGGCCGGCCCGTAGGCGGCGCAGACCCGGGCCAGCGCGGCGTTGTACCCGGCGACCCGGGCGCGCACCCGGTCACGGCGGGCCTGGTCCGCCCGGGCCGTGGAGGCCGGCCGCGCCAGCATCGCCGGGCAGATCCGGCCGATCGACCAGAACCCCCGCGCCACCGCGCTGTCCTTGCCCACCCGCCACAGCCGCTTGAGGTCGGGGACGCTCGCCACGAACACCCGGCCGTCGGGACGCCCGGCCCGGAACGCCGCCAGCGCCTCGGCCACCCGCCTCTCGTAGACGGCCACCGGCGTCATCCGCCGCTCCTCGGACGTGCAGGCGTCCTGAGCGCCGATCAGGATCGTCACATAGTCGGCGCGCCGCTCCACCGCCCCCGCCACCTGCCCGGCCAGGTCCGCGCTGTCGGCGCCGGGGACGGCGAGGTTCGCGTTGTGCCCCAGCAACTCCTCCCCCCGGTCCAGCAACGTCAGGTAATGACTCTGGACGGCGGGGTCGTCACCGGCCGACCACGACCGGGAGGCACACGAGACGTACCAGCCGCAGGCGTTGAAACCGGCGCTGATGGAGTCACCGAGCGCGGCCATCACCACCGGCCGCCACTCCCGCGCGTCCGCCGCCGAGGCGCTCCCCCCCACCGCCACGAGGAGAGCCGCCCCTGTGAACACGGTCACAATCCTGCCCAGCACAGTGCCTCCGGCTGATCGATCGACATCTGCCTCGGATGTATCACCGCAGGACAGCCGGGTACCCCCCATTGACCGAGTGCCTTGGTTTTCTTGACAGAGCGTGGCGATCGTGCTGACCGAGGGGCGGCCTCCGGACCCGCCGGGTTTGCGGCATAGAGTGTTCCGAGTGAGTGTCGCACTCGGACTGACCCGACCCCTCGTGGTGAAAAGCACCCCCGTCGACGACCCCTGCGACCTGCTCGCGCTGCTTCCCGAGGCCGCCCCCTACGCCTGGGTCAGGTACGGCGAAGGCCTGGTGGCCTGGGGGGAGGCCGCCCGGGTGGCCGTTCCCGCCGGACCCGGACGGTTCGACTGGGCCCGCGACTGGCTCTCGGCCACCCTCGGCGGCGCCCACGTCGACGACGGCGTCGGCGTGCCCGGCTCCGGGCCCGTCGCCTTCGGCTCCTTCACCTTCGACCCGCGCGCCCGCGGCTCCGTCCTCGTCGTGCCCCGGATCGTGCTGGCCCGCCGCGACGGCCGCGCCTGGCTGACCACCGTCGGCGAGGAACGCCTCGGGCCGCCCACCCCGCTCCGCGCCCCGGGCAGGATCCGCTACGGCGACGGCAGCCTGACCGCCCCCGAGTGGGAGCACGCCGTGGCACGCGCCGTACGGCGGATCAGAGCGGGCCGGCTGGAGAAGGTCGTGCTGGCCCGCGACCTGCTCGCCACCGCCGAACGGCCGATCGACGTGCGGATGCTGCTGACCCGCCTGGCCCGCCGCTACCCCGAGTGCTACACCTTCTCCTGCGCCGGCCTGGTCGGCGCCACCCCCGAGCTGCTGGTCAGGCGGACCGGCGAGACCATCGAGTCCCTGGTGCTGGCCGGCACCGTCCCGCGCGGCGCGAACAGGGCCGACGACATCGCGCGCGGGGAGGCCCTGATGGCCTCGGAGAAGGACCGCCACGAGCACGCCTGCGCGGTGGAGTCGGTACGCCACGCGCTGTCCCCGCTGTGCTCGGAGCTGAAGATGCCCGAGATCCCCGAGCTGCTGCCGCTGCCGAACGTCCAGCACCTGGCCAGCCCCGTGGCCGGCCGGCTGGCCGCCGGCTCCTCGGTCCTGGACGTGGTGGCGGCCATGCATCCGACGGCCGCCGTGGGCGGCACCCCCACCGAGACCGCGCTTGAGGTCATCCGCGAGCTGGAGGGGATGGACCGCGCCGGCTACGCGGGCCCGGTCGGCTGGGTCGACGCCCGCGGCGACGGCGAGTGGGGCATCGCGCTACGCTGCGCCCAGATCGGCGGCTACCAGGCCCGGCTGTTCGCCGGCGGCGGCATCATGGCCGACTCCGTCCCCGCCGCCGAACTCGCCGAGGCCCAGGCCAAACTCCGCGTGATGCGCTACGCCCTGGAGGGCTGAGCCCGCGCCGCCCCTCACGCGGCCTCCGGACGCCCGGGCAGCCGGTCCAGCAGCTCCGCGGCACATGGCCCGCGCCCCTCCCGATTGCGGGGAAGCGCCGCCAGCAGGCGGCCCATGGCGCAGGTGTCGGTGAGCGCGGAGACCACCAGGCCGGTCGCGACGCCCGCGGCCGCGAGACGCGCCGCGGGCCGGCGCCGCCCGGCCAGGAGGGAGAGGCCGACGACGCCACCGGCCACCAGCCGTACCTGGCGCTCCAGCGCCCAGCGGGTACGGCCGCGCACCACCCGGCCGCCGGCGGCGGCGTAGGCGTCGATTCCGCCCTCCAGCACGCGCGGATCCCCCGGCCCGGCACCGAGCAGGTGCGGGCACGCCTGACCTGCGCGTACCCCCGACCGGCACACCAGCACCACCCGCCCCGTCAGCCGGGCGGCCACCTCCCCGGCGTGCCGGGTCAGCACGTCCAGCGGGACGTTGTAGGAGCCGGGGATGTGAACGGTCTCGAACTCGGCGGGGGTCCGCACGTCGATCACCGTCACCTCCTCGCCCCGTCCCAGCCCGTCGGCAAGGGCGGCGGCGTCGATACGGACGTTCGCATCCTTACTGCTCACAGTGGTGTTTCCTTTCGTTTTCCCGCTGTCTCCCGCCACGGCCGCCGGAGACCTTCAGTGCCTTACCCCGTAGGGTATCCGACAGGGAAGCGGACGCCACTCCCGGCGTACCCGGTGTGCGGGCGAACGCCTCCCGGGCGGATCCCGTCGAGGACACCGTGGCCGGTCAGGCCAGGAGCCAGGCCCCACCGGAAGGCGCTCCCCTCACATCCCCGCCGTCAGGCCAGGGACAGGAAAAGACGTTCGAGCTCGGCCTCGTTCAGCCGCCGGGTACCGCCGTCCTCCTCGACCACGCACCGGCGCATCCCCGTAGCGATGATCTTGAAACCGGCGCGGTCCAGCGCCCGGGAGACCGCGGCCAGCTGAGTGACCACCTCCGAGCAGTCACGCCCCTCCTCGATCATGCGGATGACGCCGCCGACCTGCCCCTGGACCCGCTTGAGGCGGGCGAGCACGTCGGCGAGCTGACCGGCGTCCACATCCATCGTCTCTTCTCCCCTTCTCCACTACCCCCGGGGGTATGAACACGACGATAGCCCACGGCACCCTCCCCTTTCCACCCCGCGACCGGCCACGGCACCACCCCGTCCCGGAGCACCGGCGAGGACCCGGACGGCCCGGCGCCGCGGGATCACACCCCGGGGAGGTAGACCCTCTCCCCCGCCCGGACCGTCGCCCCGCCCGCCGTCAGCGCGGCCACCCAGCCGGGGAAACCCTCAAGGTCCGTCTCACGCACCGCCACCCGGAAGCCGACCTCGGCACCGTAGGCGACCTCCCTGACCTCGTACGGCGAGGCCCGCAGGTCGTTCTCCAGCCGCCCCGCCCGGACGTGGTCCACGGTCACCGTCACCAGCCTCGCCGGCACCATCTCCACCAGAGAGGCCACCTCCAGCGTCTTGCCGACCGCCGAGCCGTACGCCCGCACCAGGCCTCCCGCCCCCAGCTTCACCCCGCCGAAGTAACGGGTGACCACCGCCACCACGTCCCCCGTCCCCCGGCGCAGCAGCGTCTCCAGCATCGGGGTCCCCGCGGTGCCGCCGGGCTCGCCGTCGTCGTCGGCCTTGCGCAGCCGCCGGTCACCGCCGATCACATAGGCCGAGCAGTTATGACTGGCGTCGGCGTGGCGTTCCCTGCGCCCGGCGACGAACGCGCGCGCCTCCTCCTCGTGGGAGGCGGGGGCGAGGGCGCAGACGAACCGTGACCGCTTGACCTCGATCTCGTGCTCGGTGACGTCCCGGGGGGTCAGGTACGGCTCGGTCATTTTTCCAGGCTACTCGCCTTTACAACGTAGATTCACATGAGGTGCAGAGCCTCCGCCCCGGCGGTCGCCCGGCGAGGGAGGACGGCGTTCCACCCCGGGAGACGGGAACGGGCGGGTGAGGCCGGCGGGCTATCCTGATGGTTCACGCGCGCCCCCGCCGCCCCCGTCACCCGCGTGACGGGCCGCCGGGGCGGACCCGGCCCTTCCCCGGCGCGGCGACGGCGCCGCACCGCGTCCCCCGTCCCGGAAAAGGTTGTCCCACGGTGAACGAGAAGGAATCGGGGGTACGCGCGATGCCGATGCCACATTTCCTCACGATCGGCGCCCCGAAGGCCGGGACGACCGCGCTGCACGCCGCGCTCTCACGCCATCCGGGCCTGTTCCTGTCGGCGGTCAAGGAGCCGAAGTTCTTCCTGGGCGACGGCCCCCCGCCGGCCGGGGGCGGCCCGGGGGACGCCCAGACCTACCGTGAGCACATCTGGCGGCGCGCGGACTACGAGGCCCTGTTCGAGGCCGCCCCCCCGGGCACGCCCGCGGGCGAGTCCACCCCCTTCTACCTCTACGACCTGGCCGCCCAGCGGCGCATCCGGGCCGCGATCCCCGCCGCCCGGCTGATCGTGGTGCTGCGGGACCCCGTGGAGCGGGCGCACTCCAACTGGACCCACCTGTGGTCGGCCGGGCTGGAGCCGATCGGCGACGTGGTGCGGGCCTGCGAGCAGGAGGAGCGGCGGATCGCGGCCGGATGGGCCCCGTTCTGGCACTACCTCGCGCTCGGCCGCTACGGCGAGCAGCTGCGGCACCTGTTCACCCTGTTCCCCCGCGATCAGGTGCTCCTCTTCCGCTACCGGGACCTGGTGGACCGGCCGGTCGACACCCTGGACCGGATCTGCCGTTTCCTCGGCGTCGAGCCCGGCGTCCTCACCGAGGTGCCGCGGGAGAACGTCACCGCCCACCCCGAGCCGACCCGGGGTCACCGGCTGCTGTCGCGGGCGCTGCGGGCCGGATCGGCGGTCGGCCGCTTCCTGCCCGCGCGGGCGGGCGCCGCGCTGACCGATCCGCTGGAGCGGCGGCTGCAGCACCGCGCCCGGCCCCGCCGGCCCCTCACCTGGCGGCAGCGGGAACGGCTGGTCGGCCACTTCGCCGACGACGTGGCGCTGCTGCGGCGGGTGACCGGCGAGGACTTCGGCGACTGGCTGCTGCCCCGCGAGCGGTCCGGCGGCCTGGTGGGGGTCCGGCCCGACGGCCAGCGCCAGGCCCGTAACGGCCGCCCGCAGCCGTGACGGCCGCCCGGCGGGGCCCCTCACGGGATCGGCTCCGCCGGGCGGGCCGGGCACGGGGCCGGCGCTGGTTCAGCGCGGCTCCGTGCGCAGCTCGTGCGCGCCGTCCTCGCGGGTGTACTCGTAGTACAGCCGCCGCCCACCCCCCGGCAGGTCCACCACCTCCACGTACCGCAGGCCGCCGCCCGCGTGCGGCGAGAACGCGGCCGGCCCCGCGCCGACCGGGGTGAGACGGGCCGGGTCGACGCCGAAGGCCACGCCCGTCCGCTCCTCGTAGTTCTCCGCCGCGGTGGCCCTGCCGTCGTACAGCGCGACCACGCCGCCGTCCACGAAGCGCACCGAGGTGATGCGGGCGCCGCGGGCGTCCCAGGCGCCGGGCCTGCCGCGAAGGGCGGTGCCCCGCCAGGTCCACGCGATCCCGTCGGCGCTGGTGGCGTAGTCGCTCACCATCCGGTCGGCCTCCCGCGGCTCGGCCAGCGGGTGGCAGGAGGCCCACAGGTGCCACACGCCGTCCCGCCGTACGATCACGGGGTCCTTGACGCCGGTCTCCGGGCCGCCCGGGAGCACGATCCGGCGGCGGGCGGGGTCGAACCCGCCCGGGTCGCCGGCCTCCAGCAGTTCCACCCGCCAGTGCTTGCCTCCGTGGGTGGCGCAGCTCAGGTAGAGCCGCCAGCGCCCCTCGGGCGTGCGGACCAGGGTGGGCCGCTCAAGCGACTCGGTGTCCATCTCCCGGCGGCCGATCGTGAGCAGGGTCTCGAAGTTCTCCCCGTCACGCGACCGGGCGACGGCGACGGCGTGGCCGCGACCCTGGCCGATCGGCCTGCGCAGCCGGTAGGCCAGGTAGACGAAGCCGTCGTGGGCCACCGCGCTCGGGGCGCCGGCCCAGTGGCCGGGGCCCGGCTCGGCCGGGGCGATCGCCACCGTCGAGCGCTCGGGGTCGGGGAGGAGATCCTCGGCGGCCGGCGCGGCGCCGAGGGGGGACGGGGCGTCAAGGGGGGGCGGGGCTGGGGCAGTGCTCACAGAGAATCACCAATCACGGTCACGGGCATGGCCGCCCCTCGGCGATCGTGAGGGCCGATCGTCACCGGGGCCTTGGGGGAAGGCGGGGGCGGCGAAGGCCGCTCCTCCCGGCCGGGGCGTGGCCCGGCGGCGCCGGGCCCTCAATGTCGAAGAGTAGGCGGCCAAGGCCCGGTTCGGCCAGCGCGAAAACGGCCGGGACCTGCGAAGACGCCTTCCGGTCATGACCGCCGGAGCGTCGCGGCGGGCAGCGGGATGGCCGGGAACGGGTTGTCGGGCGGCAGGATCAGCCGCCGCGCCTCCTTGGGGCGGGTGGCGGCGTCCAGGTGCAACAGCGCGGCCCCGATGCCTGCGGCGCCGACCATGTAGCCGGTGTCGGCGGTGATCTCCCAGGGCCGCAGCCGCCGGTAGGCCTGGTACCACCGCGCGCCCCGGCCGTCGTGCCGGGTGGCGCCGCCGGCGAGGTCGCGGCCGAGGTCGTGGGCGGTCTCCAGGTGGGCCGGACGCCCGGTCACCGCCCACAGCCCCACGAACAGCTCCAGCAGGCCGGCCGTACCGCAACACTGGCAGGCGACGTTCCAGTGGCCGTCGCCGCGGCGGCCGGGGGCCCCGCGGCGGACGACGCCCCGGGCCAGCCGCTCCACCCAGTCCAGTTCCCCGGCGTCGCCGGTGACGCGGTACAGCTCGTAGAACATCCGCGCGACCCCGGCCGAGCCGGAGCAGAAGCCGAGATAGTGCAGGTCGCGCCCCTGGGGCAGGTGGTGCGGGACCAGCGCGCACCGCCCGGTCACGGTGCTGACCGCGCGGACGAAGTCGGCCCCCCTGCGCGCGGCGCTCAGGAAGCGGACCTGGCCGGTCACCCCGTACAGCCGGGCGAGCAGGAAGGCGGTGCCGGCGGTGCCGGCCAGGAAGCCGGGGGTGACGGCGTCCGGCGGCAGGTCGGGGCAGGCGCCGCCGCCGAAGCGGTGCCCGGGCACGGCGAGGGCGATGATGCGCCTGCCCGCCTCGACGGCGATCTCCCGGTAGGCGGGGACCCCGAGGATGCCGGAGGCGTGCAGCAGGGCCAGGATGATGCCGCCGTCTCCGCGCTGGGCGGGGTCGCCGGTCCAGCCCAGGCCGCCGTCGATCGAGCGGGCGCCGCGCATGACGTGGTCGGCGACGGCCGCCGCCTCGGTCTCGAAGAGGTTCTCCCCGGTGGCCCAGCCCGCCTCGGCGAGGGCGAACATCACCCCCGACAGCCCGTGGTGGAAGGACAGGTCGGCCTGGCCGCGCCAGGTGGCGGCGAGGTGGCGGGCCCCGGCGGCGGCGTCTTCGAGGTAGCCGTCGTCTCCGGTGGCGGCGGCGAGTTCGAGGAAGAACAGCACCACCCCCGCCGTGCCGGAGTACAGCGAGGGCGATGGGCCCGGGACGGCGGCCCGGCCGCGGGGGTCGGGGTTGGCCCGCCAGTGCTTTCCCGCCCGCCCGCCGTCCACGGCCGCCGACCGGATCCAGCGCGCCGCCTCGACGGACACGGAAAGCGGGCTTTCGGCTCCGGGCTCCGGGCTCACGGCGGCTCCTTCATACGGCGAGACCACCAACGTTACCCCAATTTCCTACCGAATAAATAGGTAATATGGAGGATCGCGGAGGCGGAGGCCTTTCCACGGGTACACACGGCAGGTTACTACGCCGGCGGGGGCCGCGGAGGCCGGACGCCGGGACGCCCGCCTCCGGGCCGACCGGCCCCGTTCCCTCCGCCTTCGTCCCGCCTCCCCGGCCTCCGCCCCGCCTCCGGCCCCGGTCACGGCCGCGCACGGCCCGGATGCGAGCCTCCTTCCGGCGGCGCCCCCGCGCGGCGCCCCCGCGCGGCGGCCGGAAGCGGGAGGCCGAGATGGGCGAAGCAGGAGAGGGGCCCCTGACCTGCGATTCCTCGAACACGAATGGGTATCGTCCCCCTGTGGAGTAATACGGAGAAACGCCGACAGAAAGCCAAAGCAACCCGTATGGCCTCATATCCGGACAAGACAATGCGCGGCCGTGGACATGAGTGGGCGGCGGTCCTCGGGCCGCTGAAGGCCGTCACCGGCGGCGCGGGCGGCGGGGTGGTGCTCGTCGAGGGCGAGCCCGGAATGGGCAAGTCCCTCCTGCTCGCCGAGGCGGCCGGCGCCGCCACGGCGCGGGGCGCCGCGGTCGCCTGCGGCCGGGCCGACGAACTGGGGCGGCTGATGCCGCTGGGGCCCCTGCTCACGGCCCTGCGGGAGTCACCGTCGGCGGCCCTGACCAGGAGCACCTTCCCCGACGGGCCCGGCCTGCTGATGTGGCTGGCCGAACAGGTGCGGACCTCGCTGGAACGGCGCACCGGCCGGGGACCGCTGCTGGTGACCCTGGACGATCTCCAGTGGGCCGACCCCGCCACGCTCATGGCCCTGCGGACGCTGCCCGGCCGACTGGCGGACCGGCCGCTGATGTGGCTGCTGGCCCGCCGCACCGTACCCGGCCACAACGACGCCGCCCGGCTGTTCGACCTGCTGGAGGGGGAGGGCGCCGTACGGATCACCCTGGGCCCGCTCGGCGAGGACGTCGTGGCCGAGGTGACCGCCGACACGCTGGGCGCGGCCCCCGGCGAGGAGCTGACCACGCTGACCGCGCAGGCCGGCGGCACCCCCTGCCTGCTCGTGGAACTGCTCACCGGCCTGCGCGAGGAGGGCGCCGTGCGGACGGAGGCGGGCACCGCCCACCTGACGGAGGCGGCACTGCCCGCGCGCGTCCACGCCGCCGTCCGCCGGCGCTTGGACGAGGTGAGCACCAGGACCCGGCACCTGCTGGAGGCCACGGCGGTGCTCGGCCGCTCGTTCTCCCCCACCTACGCCGCCCAGATGCTCGGCCAGACCCCCGCCGCCCTGCTGCCCGCCCTGGAGGAGGCCCTGGCGGCCGGGGTGCTCGTCGCCGGCGACGACGAGCTGTCGTTCCGCAACGAACTGCTGTGGCGGTCGGTCGTGGAGACGGTGCCGCCCCCGGTACGGCAGGCGCTGCGCCACCAGATCGAGGCCGAGCACGACACGCCCGCGCGCCCCGGGCGCCCGGCCGGGCACGACACCGAACCCCTCGCGGTCACGGCCCTGCTGGCCTGGGACGAGGGCAGGCTCGCGCGCGGCCTCGAACTGGCCCGCGAGGCCACCGGCCTGCCACCGGACGGCCGCCTCCCGCACCCCCGGGCGGTCCTGGCGATGATGCTCGCCGACCTCGGCCTGCTGGACGAGGCGGAGGCGGAGGCCGCCGACGCCGGGAAGGAGGCGGCGCGGCAGCCCGCCTGGGCCGCCGGGATCCCCGTCCTGCGCGCCCGCCTGGACCTGGCCGCGGGCCGGCTCGGCGGCGCGATCGAGCGGGCCGAGGAGGCCCTCGCCACGGCCGGCGTCCGGGACGCGCCGCTTCTGGCCTGCTACGCGCTGTCGGTCCTCGGCACCGCCTCCCTGCGAGCCGGCGACCTGCCCCGGGCGTTCCGGTGCCTGGACGACGACCCCGCCGGGCGCGCGGAGGACGCGCCGCCGTACGCGCGGCTGCGGGCGGAGCTGACGGCCGGGCAAATCGGCGAGGCCCGGGAGGGGACGGCGGGAGGGGCGGGCTCGCTGCGCCGGATCTGCGACGCGCTGCCCCGGCACACCGCGGCGCTGACCTGCGAGCCGACGGCGGCGGCCTGGCTGGTGCGCACGGCCGTGGCGGTGGGTGACCGGCGCCGGGCCGACGCCGTGGTGGACGCGGCCGAGGACATCGCCCGGCGCAGCCCCGCCCTGCCCGGCCCGGCGGCGGCCGCCGCCCACGCGCGCGGCGTGCGCGACCGCGACCGGGAGGCGCTGGGCCGGGCCGTGGCCGGGCACACCGACCCGTGGGCCAGGGCCTCGGCCGCGGAGGACCTCGGCGTGCTGCTCGGTGCCGACGGCGGCTGCCGCGCCCTGGCAGTCGGCAGCCTCGACGACGCGCTGTCGTGCTACGGGGCCCTCGCGGCGACCCGGGACGCGGCGCGGGTGCGGGGCCGGCTGCGGCTGCTCGGGCAGCGCCGCCGCCACTGGGTCAGGACCGAGCACCCCGCCTCGGGCTGGTCCAGCCTGACCGGGACCGAGAACGCCGTCTGCGACCTCGTCGCCCAGGGGCTGACCAACCGGCAGGCCGCCGAACGGATGTTCATCAGCGAGCACACCGTCGCCTTCCACCTGCGCCAGGTCTTCCGCAAGCTGGGCATCCACTCGCGGGTGGATCTGGCCCGGCTCACCGCGCGGCGGGATGGGTGAGGGGGCCGCCGGGCGCCCCGGCGAAGAGGGCGTGCCCGCGGTGTCGTCCGCGTCATCCGCAGGTCACGGCCAGCTCGCCCTCGGCCAGCTCCACCCGGATCACGGCCCCCTCACGCGCGTCGCCGGTGAGCAGGGCGCGCCCGATGCGGGTCTCGACCTCCCGGGAGATGAACCGGCGCAGCGGGCGCGCGCCGTACACCGGGTCGTATCCGCGCTCGGCGATGTAGGCGCGCGCCTGCTCGGAGACCTCCAGCCCTATCCCCCGCTCGGCGAGCCGGGTTCTCAGCTCGCCGAACATCAGCTCGACGATGCGCTCGATCTCGGCCGGGGTGAGCGGCTTGAAGATCACGACGTCGTCGACGCGGTTGAGGAACTCGGGGCGGAAGTGCGCCCGCAGCTCCGCCATGACCCGCTCCTGGGTGTCGTGCTTGATCTCCCCGCTGGAGGTGACGCCTTCGAGCAGGTAGACCGAGCCGACGTTGGAGGTCATGATGAGGATGGTGTTGCGGAAGTCGACCGTCCTGCCCTGGGCGTCGGTGAGCCGTCCGTCGTCGAGCACCTGCAGCAGCGTGTTGAAGACGTCGGGGTGCGCCTTCTCCATCTCGTCGAAGAGCACCACCGAGTACGGCTTGCGCCGCACGGCCTCGGTGAGCTGGCCGCCCTCCTCGTATCCGACGTAGCCGGGCGGGGCGCCGACCAGGCGGCTGACCGTGTGCCGCTCCTGATACTCGCTCATGTCGATGCGGACCATGTTGTCCTCGGTGTCGAACAACGCCTCGGCGAGCGCCTTGGCCAGCTCGGTCTTGCCCACCCCGGTGGGGCCGAGGAAGATGAACGACCCGATGGGGCGGCGCGGGTCCTTGATGCCGGAGCGCGCCCGGATGACGGCGTCGGCCACCAGCCGCACCGCCTCGTCCTGGCCGATCACCCGCTCGTGCAGGACCTCGTCCAGGTGCAGGAGCTTCTCCCGCTCCCCCTCCTGCAGGCGGCTCACCGGGATGCCCGTCCACCGGGAGACGATCATCGCGATCTCCTCCTCGGTCACCACCTCGCGCAGCAGCCGCTCGACGCCCTGCTTGCTGCGCAGGTGCTCCTCCTCGGCGCGCAGCCGCCGTTCGAGGTCGGGCAGCCTGCCGTGCCGCAGCTCGGCCGCGCGGTTGAGGTCGTAGTCGCGCTCGGCCCGCTCGGCCTCGGCGCGCACGCGCTCGATCTCCTCGCGCAGGGCCTGGACGGCGCGCAGGGCCTGCCGCTCGGCCTCCCACTGCGCCCGCATGGCGTCGGCCTCGGCGCGCAGGCCGGAGAGTTCCCCGCGCAGTTCCTCAAGGCGCGCCAGGCTCGCGCCGTCCTCCTCCTTGGCCAGCGCGGCCTCCTCGATCTCCAGTCGCATCACCCTGCGGGTGAGCTCGTCGAGCTCGGCGGGCATGGAGTCGATCTCGGTGCGGAGCATCGCGCACGCCTCGTCCACCAGGTCGATGGCCTTGTCGGGCAGGAACCGGTCGGAGATGTAGCGGTGGCTCAGCACCACGGCGGCCACCAGCGCGCCGTCCTGGATCGTCACGCCGTGGAAGACCTCCAGCCGCTCACGCAGGCCGCGCAGGATCGAGACGGCGTCCTCCACCGAGGGCTCGTCGACGACGACGGGCTGGAACCGGCGCTCCAGGGCGGCGTCCTTCTCGACGTGCTTGCGGTACTCCTCCAGGGTCGTGGCCCCGATCATGTGCAGCTCGCCGCGCGCCAGCATGGGTTTGAGCATGTTGCCGGCGTCCACGGCGCCCTCGGCCGCGCCCGCCCCCACAACCGTGTGCAGCTCGTCGACGAACAACAGGATCCGCCCCTCGGAGGCCACGACCTCGGTGAGCACCGCCTTGAGGCGCTCTTCGAACTCACCCCGGTACTTCGCCCCCGCCACCAGCGCGCCCATGTCGAGGTTGAAGATCATCTTGTCCTTCAGGCCGTCGGGCACGTCGCCGTTGGCGACGCGCTGGGCGAGCCCCTCGACGATGGCCGTCTTGCCGACCCCGGGGTCGCCGACCAGAACCGGGTTGTTCTTGGTCTTGCGGGACAGGATCTGCACGACCCGGCGGATCTCGGCGTCGCGCCCGACGACCGGGTCGAGCCTGCCCGCCGCTGCGGCGGCCACCAGGTCCTGCCCGTACTTGGCCAGCGCCTCGTAGGCGGCCTCGGGCATCGCCGAGGTGACGCGCTGATTGCCCCGGATGGCGGTCAGGGCCCGCAGGAAGCCGTCCCGGCTCAGCCCCTGCTGGTGCAGCAGCCGCCCGGCGGAGGTCTCGCTCCCCTCCTCCAGCAGGGCCACAAGCAGATGCTCCACCGAGACGTACTCGTCCCTGAGCCGGTCGGCCTCCCGTTTCGCCGTCTCCAGCAGGCGCGACAGACGCCGGGTCACCCGGACCTGACCCGGGTCGACGCCGGGCCCGCCGACCCGCGGCCGGCGTCCCAGCTCGGCCTCCAGGTCGGCGGTGAGCCGGTCGGTGTCGACCGCGGCCCGCGTCAGCAGACGCGGGATGAGGCCGTCGGGCTGTTCCAGCAGCGCCAGCAGCAGGTGCTCGCCGTCGACGTCGGCGTGCCCGAAGCGCAGGGCCTTGGTCTGGGCGTCGTGCAGCGCCTCCTGCGACTTCTGCGTGAGCCGGTTCACGTCCACTTCGATCCTCCGGTGACTCGGGGACGGTCGCGCAGGGCGGTCTCCAGCTCGGCGATGCGGTCGAGCAGGTCGACCACGAGGCCGAGCGCGGCGTAGTTGAGCGCGAACCCGGCGCGCAGCCGCCGGATCCGGGCCATCGCCCGCACCTGTGACGGCGGGAACCACAGGAACCCGGACGCGTCGCGCTGGGCGTCGAGCACGCTGAGGGCCACCAGGCGCCGCACCAGCTCCGGGTGGGTCCCGGTGACCCGGGCGAACGCCTCAAGGTCCAGGCGCGCGGGCCTGGCCAGGGAGTAGGTCATCACCGCCTCCTCGGTGCGGGTCTTCCGCGCCACACGGGCCTCGCGGGCGGGCGTGCCTCCCCCGCCGGGACGGCCGGGCACGGGGGGCCGGCCGGTCGTCACCGCCGCCTCGGATCGAACGCCGAGACCGACGCGAGCCGCTCGAACAGCCGCCGCTCCTCGTCGGTGAGCCGGGAGGGCACCCTCACCCGGACCTCGGCCAGCAGGTCGCCGGGGCTGCCCCGGGGGTTGGGCATCCCCCGGCCGCGCAGCCGCAGCCGCCGGCCGCTGGAGGTGCCCGGCGGCACCTTGACCTTGGTCTCCCCGCCCGGCGTGTCGACGGCGACGGTCGCCCCGAGCGCCCCCTCCCACGGGGCGATCGGAAGCCGGACGTGGATGTCGCGTCCCTCGACCCGGTAGCGGGGGTGGGGGGCGATCCTGACGATCAGGTAGAGGTCGCCGGACGGGGCCCCGTCGCCGCCGCGCCCGCCCTGCCCGGCCAGCCGGATCCTCCCGCCGTCGGCCACCCCGGCGGGGATGTCGACGTCGATCCTGCGCCCGCCCACCGTGATGGTGTGGCGGCCTCCCCGGTAGGCGTCCTCCAGGGGCAGCTCGATCTCGGCCTCCTGGTCGGCGCCGGGGATCGGCCCCCAGCCCCCGCCCGCCCGGCCCCGGCCCGCCCGGCCGGAGAACAGCCCCCGCAGGAGGTCGTCGATGTCGACGCCCTCGCCGAATCCGGCACCCGGCCCGAAGCCGCCCGCCCCCGCCCGGGTGCCCCGCCCGGCCCTGCCGCCCCCGGCCCGCGCCCAGGTCTCGGGGTCCACGTCCTCGGGCACCTGGCGGAAGTCGGGCCCGAAGGCGTCGTAGCGGCGGCGGGTGCCGGGGTCGGACAGCACGCTGTAGGCCTCCGAGATGTCCTTGAAGCGCTCCTCGGCGGCCGGGTCCTTGTTGACGTCGGGGTGGTTGGCCCGCGCGAGCTTACGGTAGGCGCGCTGGATGTCCTCCTGCCCGGCCCCCCGGGGAACCCCGAGGATCTCGTAGAAGTCCCGGCCCGCCATCACTCCGCCTTGGAGACGACGACCAGCGCGGGCCGCAGCTGCCGCTCGCCCTCGCCGTAGGCCGGCTGGACCACGTGCACGACCGTCCCGCCGGGCGTGCCCTCCCGCGCGAGCACGCCCACCGCCTCGTGCCGGGCCGGGTCGAACGCCGCCCCGGTGTCGTCACGGCGGGGGAAACCGAGCCGGGCGAGCACCTCGACCGCCTGGTCGCGGATGGCCCGCAGCCCCTCCACGACGGGCACCGGGTCGGCGCCCGCGTGCTCCAGGGCACGGTCGAGGTTGTCCAGCACGGGCAGCCACTCGGCGGCGGCCCGCGCCCGTTCCTCGGCCCGCGTCCGCTCGGCGTCCCTGGCGACGCGCTTGCGCACATTGTCGAGGTCGGCCAGGGCACGCCGCCACCGATCCTCCAGGTCGGCGACCTCGGACCGCAGACCGGCGATCCGCTCCTCGGCCCCGGCGCCCTCCGCGCCCCCGGTGTCCCCGGCGGTCTCGATGTTCCCGGTGTCCCCGGCATCCCGGGTGTCCCGGACCTCTCCGGCCTCCCGGCTCTCCCACGCGCCACCGGCGTCCCAGGCGGCATCCGGGGCGCCTTCCCCCGGACCGGCCCGCCGGGGCCCGGCCCCTGTCGGCTCGGACGGCTCACTCATCGGTCGTGAACTCCGCATCGATGACCTCGTCGTCCCCGCCGCCCCCGCCGCCCGCGCCACCGGGGCCGCCCGGCCCGCCGGCACCGCCCGAACCGCCTGCTCCGGCGCTCGCGGCGGCCCCGAGTCCCTGGTAGACCTGCTGCAGCTCACCGGTCAGGGAGCGCAGCCGCTCGATCGGCGTGTCCTGCCGCTTGACCGTCTCCCGGGCGTCGGACACGAGCATCTCGGCCCGCGCCTTCTCATGGACCGGCACCCCCTCCCCCAGCTCCGACAGCCGGCGCTCCACCTGGTAGGCGGCGGCGTCGAGCTCGTTGCGGGCGTCGACCACCTGCCGCAACCGCGTGTCCTCCTCCCGGTGCCGCTCGGCGTCGGCGACCATGCGCTCGACCTCGTTCTGATCGAGGTTGGAGCTTTCGCTGATGGTGATGCGCTGCTCGGCACCGGTGTCCTTGTCCTTGGCCGAGACGTTCAGGATCCCGTTGGCGTCGACGTCGAAGGTGACGTCGATCTGCGGCACGCCGCGCGGCGCCGGCCTGATGTTCTCCAGCCGGAACCGTCCCAGGACCCGGTTGTCGGCGGCGCGCTCCCGCTCGCCCTGCAGCACCACCACGTCGACGGCGCCCTGGTTGTCCTCGGCGGTGCTGAACACCTCGGCGCGCCGGGCCGGGATCGTCGTGTTGCGGTCGATGACCTTGGTCATGATCCCGCCGAGCGTCTCGATGCCCAGCGACAGCGGCGTCACGTCCAGCAGGACGACGTCCTTCAGCTCCCCCTTGATGACCGCCGCCTGCACCGCGGCGCCCAGCGCCACGACCTCGTCGGGGTTGACCGTCATGTTCGGGTCCTTGCCGGTGAGCCGGCGCACCAGGCCCTGTACGGCGGGCATCCTGGTCGCACCCCCCACCAGGATCACCTCGTCGATGTCGTCGGCGGTGAGCCTGGCGTCGGCCATGGCCTGCTCGATCGGCCCCCTGCACCGCTGCAGGAGGTCGGCGGTGATCTCCTCGAACGTCGCCCGCCGCAGCGTGGTGTTCAGATGCTTGGGACCGGAGGCGTCCGCCGTGACGAAGGGCAGGTTGATCTGCGTCTGGGTGACGGCCGACAGCTCGACCTTGGCCTTCTCGGCCGCCTCGAACAGCCGCTGCAGGGCCTGGGGGTCGGAGCGAAGGTCGATGCCGGTGTCGTTCTGGAACCCGTCGGCGAGGTGGTCGACGATGCGCCGGTCGAAGTCGTCGCCGCCCAGGTGGGTGTCGCCGGCCGTCGAACGCACCTCGACGACGCCGTCGCCGATGCTCAGGATGCTGACGTCGAACGTCCCGCCGCCCAGGTCGAACACGAGCACCGTCTCGTGCTCCTTGCGGTCCAGGCCGTAGGCGAGGGCGGCGGCGGTCGGCTCGTTGATGATCCGCAGCACCTCAAGGCCGGCGATCTTCCCCGCGTCCTTGGTCGCCTGGCGCTGGGAGTCGTTGAAGTAGGCCGGAACGGTGATGACGGCCTCGGTGATCCTCTCCCCGAGGAACCGGGAGGCGTCGTCCACGAGCTTGCGCATGACCAGGGCGGCGATCTCCTCGGGCGCGTACAGCTTGCCCCGGACGTCGAAGCGGACGGCCCCGTCCGGGCCGGGCACCACGTCGAAGGAGACGGCCTTCAGCTCGCTGCCGACCTCGTCGTAGCGGCGCCCGATGAAACGCTTGGCCGAGTAGATCGTCCCCTTGGGGTTGAGGATCGCCTGGCGCCGGGCCAGCTGCCCCACCAGGCGCTCGCCGTCCTCGGTGAAGGCCACGACCGACGGCGTCGTCCGCGACCCCTCGGCGTTGGGGATCACGGTGGGCTTGTCGCCCTCCATCGTGGCGATCACCGAGTTGGTGGTGCCCAGGTCGATCCCGACTGCTTTAGCCATCCTGACCTCCCGTTTGTCGGCCCGTTACCGGCCCGCCCCCTGCCCCTGCCGCCCTCTCCGGCCCGCGCCCCCTCATCACCCGCGAGGCGGCCGCATCCTCAGGTCTGACGGGCCCTCCTCCCCGAAGACCCGCCCCCCCGGGGCCCGTCGGCAGACCCCGTCACGGGTGCGCCGGGGGACGACCGCGTCTCAGGTGTGCTGGGGGATGCCCGCGTCGAGCAGCCGCCGCGCCTCGGCGGCGTAGGGGACGGCGACCAGCAGCTCGTACCGGCCGGCGACGATCGAGCGGGAGGAGAGGAAATCCCGCCTGCCCGCGGTGAAGGCGTGCGCGATCAGCCCGAAGACGCCTCCGGCGACCACTCCCCAGATCAGACCCCACAGCACGAGCGCGAAGGAGAACCGCCCGGGGGAGAACAGCGCGAAGAACAGGCCGATCAGCAGGCCGAACCAGGCGCCCGACGCCGCGCCCATCCCCGCGGCGCGCACGTAGGTCAGCCGGCCGAGCACGTTCTCGACCAGCCGCAGCTCCCGGCCCACGATCACCGTGTGCTCGACGGGAAACCGCTGGTCGGACAGGTAGTCCACCGCCCGCTGGGCCTCTTCGTAGCTGTCGTAGGTCGCTGTCGGCTCATGAGATGCCAGGGTGTCGTCAGGTCGCATGGCGCTTCCCTTCGCGGCGGGTCCGTGTCATTCCAGCGTGATCGCCCCGGCCTCGCCGCACATCCCCAGGTCTGACGGTCAGCCCGTGCCGGCCGCCTCCTCGCCGTCACGCCCGGCGAGCCTGGCCGCCCTGCGCCTGATCAGCAGCGTGGTCGTCACACCGAGCAGCACCGCCAGCCCCAGCCCAGCCCAGGAGAACCCCTTGAGCCACTTCTCCGCGGCCCGGCCCAGGTAGTAGACCACCATCGTCGTCCCGCCCGCCCAGACGATCCCGCCGAGCACGTTGGCCACCAGGAACCTCCAGTACGGCATGTGCAGCGCGCCGGCGAGCGGCCCGGCGAGGATGCGCAGCAGCGCGACGAACCGGCCGAAGAACACCGTCCACATCCCGTAACGGTGGAAGTAGTGCCCGGCCCTGACGATGTGGGCCGGCGCGAAGTGCCGGGGAAACCTGCGACCCAGCCGGTCGAACATGGGCTTGCCGCCCCTGCGGCCGATGGCGTAGCCGATCGAGTCGCCGACGATCGCCCCGGCGCTGGCGCAGACCCCGACCCACACCGGGCTCACCGTGCCCTTGGCCGCCAGCAGCGCCGAACTGACCAAGACGATCTCCCCCGGCAGGGGGATGCCCAGGCTCTCCAGGCCGATCACCAGCCCGACCAGGGCGCAGACCCACAGGGCGGGGATCGCCTGAAGCCACTCGTCGACATGCATGCCCGCCACCTTATTGCGTCGGCGCCCCCGTCCGATCCCCGTCCGGATCTCCGGCCCGCGCCGCCCCACCTGCGCCGTGACCCGCGGCCCCGCCCGCGCGGGGTGCCCGGCGGGCCCGGCGCCCCGCCCACGTCCACGGGGTCCACGGGGTCCACGGGGTCCACGGGACGTTCACAGGACCTCGCGGATCGCCGCGTGGGCGGCGTCGCGCATCGTGGCGTGCAGCAGCGCGTTGGGGGACCTGCCGGTACGGACCTCCACAAGCCGCACCCCCTCGCCGCGCAGCGCCTTGGGCAGGTGGTCGGGCTCGCCGACGAAGGTGTACGGCGTGCCGGTGGCCGCCGCGACATGGGCCAGATCCACCCCGTGGGAGGTGCCGAAGACCCGCTCGAACGAGTCGCGCAGCGCGGCCTGGGGCAGCAGCGAGAAGATCCCCCCGCCGTCGTTGTTCACCACGACCAGGCACAGGTCGGGCCGGGGCTCGCGGGGGCCGAGGATCAGGCCGTTCTGGTCGTGCAGGAACGTCAGGTCGCCCATCAGCGCATAGGCCGGGCCGTTGTGCGCCAGCGCCGCGCCCATCGCGGTGGAGACCACCCCGTCGATACCGGCGGCACCCCGGTTGGCCAGGACCCTCACCCCCCGCCGGGGGCGCATCACCTGCTCCAGGTTACGGATGGGCATGGACGAACCGGTCACCAGCAGCGACCCGCTGGGCAGCAGGTCCACCAGGTCGCGGGCCACCCGCGGCTCGCTGAGCCCGGCCCCGTCCAGCACCTCGTCGACCGCGGCCCTGGCCGCGGCGTCGGCGCGGCGCCAGGAGCCCAGCCAGGCGTCGTCGCCCGCGGCGACGGGGATCTCCGCCGCCTGGGTCACCTGGGTGGCCGAGCGGGTCGGGTCGGGCCAGCGGGTCAGGTCGCCGGTGACCACGACGTGCTCACCGGCGTGCCGCAGCCAGCTCAGCAGCGGCCGGGACAGCCCCGGGCGGCCCAGGGTCACCACCACGTCGGGGCGGTGCCGGTCGGCGAACTCAGGGGTGCCGAGCAGGAAGTGGTAGGACGACATCGCGTGGTCGCCGTAGCGGGCGCCGCCGCTGGGCTCCGACAGCACCGGCCACCCGGCCATCCCCGCCGCCGCGACGTACCGGCGCACGTTGGACGCGCCGTCGCCGACGACCAGCACGCCCCGCCTGGTGGGAGGCAGGTGCAGCGCCACCGCCGGCGGCGCGACGCGGGTGCGCACCCACGGGCCGTCGTCGCCCTCCAGCGGCTCACACCAGGAGGCGTCGCCGTCGGGGATCAGCGGCTCGCGGAAGGCGAGGTTCAGGTGGACCGGGCCGGGGTCGGCCGGGCCCAGCGCGCGCTGGTAGGCCCGGCACGCCAGCGACCGCCAGTAGGCGACCTGGCCGGGACGCTCCTCGGGCACGCCGACCTCGCTGAACCAGCGGACCGCCGTGCCGTACAGCTTGACCTGGTCCACGGTCTGGCTCGCGCCGGTGTCGCGCAGCTCCGGCGGCCGGTCGGCGGTGAGCACCAGCAGCGGCGCCCCCGACTGGTGCGCCTCGACGACCGCGGGATGGAAGTTGGCCGCCGCGGTGCCGGAGGTGCAGATCAGCGCGACCGGCCGCTCGGCGCGCCGGGCCAGGCCGAGCGCCAGGAAGGACGCCGACCGCTCGTCGACGCGCACGTGCAGGCGGACCCGGCTGTCGGCGTGCGCGGCCAGGGCGAGCGGGGCCGAGCGGGAACCGGGCGCGAGCACCACCTCGGTCAGGCCGCAGCGCACCAGCTCGTCGAGCAGAACGCTCGCGAGCGCGGTCGCGGGGTTCACCGCACCGCCTCCTTTGGCTCTCGTCGTCGTCGCGCCCGGGCGGGCGCGTACGGCGCGCGGCGCGCCCCGGCCGCCCGGCCCGTCCCGGCGAGACGGGCGTGAGGACCGGACCCTCTCCGGGTCATTACGGCCGGCGCGGGAACTTGCCGAAGTCGGGGGCGCGCTTCTCCTTGAAGGCGTCGCGGCCCTCCTGCGCCTCCTCGCTCATGTAGTAGAGCAGGGTGGCGTCACCGGCGAACTGCTGCATGCCCGCCGCGCCGTCGGTCACCGCGTTCAGCGCGCCCTTGAGCATGCGCAGCGCCAGCGGCGACTTCTCCAGCAGTTCCCGGGCCCAGGCGACCGTCTCCTCCTCCAGCCGCTCAAGGGGGACGACCGCGTTGACCAGCCCCCAGGCCAGGGCGGTCGCGGCGTCGTACTGCCGGCACAGGTACCAGATCTCGCGGGCCCGCTTCAGGCCGACGGTCTCGGCCAGCAGCCAGGAGCCGTAGCCGCCGTCGAAGGAGCCGACCTTCGGGCCGGTCTGACCGAACACCGCGTTCTCGGCGGCGATCGACAGGTCGCAGCACACGTGCAGCACGTGGCCTCCGCCGATGGCGTAGCCCGCGATCATCGCGATGACCGGCTTGGGGCAGCGGCGGATCTGCACCTGCAGGTCGAGCACGTTCAGGCGGCCCACGTGCGGGGTGGACTCGTCGACGTACCCGTCGTCGCCGCGGATCTTCTGGTCGCCGCCGGAGCAGAAGGCCCGGTCTCCCGCCCCGGTGAGAATGATCACACCGACCTCGGAGTCCTCCTGGGCGGCGTTGAAGGCGTCCTTCAGCTCGAAGAGCGTCGTCGGGCGGAAGGCGTTGTGACGCCCGGGCCGGTTGATCGTGATCTTCGCGATGCCCTCGGCGGTCTCGTAGACGATGTCCTCGTAGCCGCCCGACCGCTTCCAGTCGGCGGCACGCGACTGGACGCTCGGCGGCAGGGGCCTCGCCTCGCCCGCCGCCCGCCCGCCGATGCCCGGCTCGACCCGCTCCGTGCTCACGATCGCCTCGCCCCTTCCGCTGCGCCGGGGTGCCCCTCGCCGTCACCCGACTTTCCGGCACTAACCTTACGACTGTGATGACCGGTCCCGCGCACGCGGAGTCGCCTTCCCCGACGCGGGAGTTGCACGCCGTGACACTGCCGGCGGGCCCGCGGCTGCTCCGGGCCGTCGACGACGCCCTCGACGGCCGGGGCCCGGCCCTGCTCCCCCTGCCCCCCTCGCTGCCCGCCCCGGCGCTGCGGGCCGTCCTGGACGCCCTGCGCCCCACCCACGTCAACGGCGTACGGCGCGAGCACGGCGTGGGGGTGCCCGCCGAGGTGGCCGTGGTCGTCGCCACCAGCGGCACCACCGGCGTCCCCAAGGGGGTCCAGCTCTCCGCCGCCGCCCTGCTCGCCTCGGCCTCCGCCTCGCTGCGCCGGCTGCGGGCCCGTCCCGGCGAGCGCTGGCTGTGCTGCCTGCCGCCCTCCCACGTCTCGGGCCTGCAGGTGCTCGTCAGGTCCCTGCTGAGCGGGACGGAGCCGATCGTCTGCGACGGCTTCTCCCCCGAGGCCGTGCTCGCCGGCGGCGCCGAGCACGTCTCGCTGGTGCCGACCCAGCTCCGCCGGCTGCTCGGGGCCGACCTGTCGGTCTTCGCGACGATCCTGCTCGGGGGGGCCGCACCGCCCGCCGGCCTGCTGGAGGCCGCCCGTGCCGCCGGTGCCCGGGTGGTGGTGGGGTACGGCATGAGCGAGACCTGCGGGGGGTGTGTGTACGACGGCCACCCCCTTTACAATGTAGATCTGAAAGTCGGTGACGACGGGCGCGTCCGCGTCGCCGGTCCGGTCCTGTTCTCCGGCTACCGGCTCCGCCCCGACCTGACCGCGGCCGCCCGCGACGGGGACTGGTTCCTCACCTCCGACCTCGGCGTCCTGGAGGACGGGGAGCTGCGCGTGCTGGGCCGGGCCGACGACGTGATCAACACCGGGGGCGAGAAGGTCGTGGCGGCGGCCGTGGCCGCCGCCGTGGCCGAGCACCCCGCGATCGCCGACGCCGTCGTGGTCGGCCGCCCGGACCCCGAATGGGGGGAGCGGGTGGTCGCCGTCGTCGTCTCCCCCGACCCTCCGTCCCTGGCCGTCCTGCGCGCCTTCGTCAAGAGGCGGCTTCCCGCCTACGCCGCCCCCGCCGAACTGATCGTCACGGACGAAATCCCGCTTTTGCCCAATGGCAAGCCGGATCTGGCGGCTCTCCGTTATGGTCGTTAACGGGAACTTCAGGACTTTACGGCGCGTCAAACCAGAGTGCCGGAGCAAGAAGGGCGGTCCCCGATGAACATCACCCGCAAGACGTGGGTCTCCGCCGGAGTCGTCGGCGTGATTCTCGTCGGGGGCGTCTCCGTGACGGCCGCGGCCTCCGCCGGCAGGATCGGCGCGGACACCGGGCAGGGCGCCGGACAGGGCTCCGGACAGGGCGCCGACCGCATCCCCGCGGCCCCCGAGGCGACCGGCCGGCCCACCGGCTCCCCGCCCTCCCCTCAGGCGACCTCCGAGCCCCCGCAGGGGTCGGTGGTCTCGCGGGACCTCAACCCCGAACCCGGGCACGTCGCGAGATACTGGACCGAGCAGCGGATGCGCGAGGCCAGACCGCTCCCGATGCCCGCGGTGGACGGGCCGGCGACGGTGAACAACTAGGCCGCCCTCAAAGGGCCGCGACCAGGCACCGGGCGGTGGGCGGATCGCATCGAGGCGGTCCGCCCGTCATATTTTCCGGGTCAAGTCGGGAACATAAGGTTCTTGGTTGGGGTTATCGATATTGGTGCGCCGAGCGGCCCCCACGCCGCCCCACCCACAACCTGTAAGCAGACGACTCCGTGATGGAGGAGGTGTCCTCATGCCCCAAACCGCCGCGGCGGCCTCACCGAAGGCCCCCACGACCCTTGAGCAGCTCCTTGATCGAGGGCGAGTTCAGGGTCACCTTTCCCTCGCGGAGCTGCGCCGCGCCTTCGCCGAGACGGGGGTCGGCCCCGCCGAGGGCCGGGCGATCCTGCGGGAGCTCACCGAGTCGGGTGTCAACCTCGCCGCCGAGGACGAGCCGGCGCTGGCCGCCGCCACCAAGAAGGCCAAAACCGCCGGCCGCCCGGCGAAGGCCCGCGCCGCCAAGGCCGCGCCGGCCAAGAGGGGCCAGAAGACCGGGTCCGCCGCGCGGACCGCGCAGGCCGATGGGAACCCCGGCGGATCCGGGGAGGCCGGCCGCGCCCTTGAGGACCTCGACGCCGAGGCGCACCGGCAGGAGTGGGCCGACGAGGAGGCGGAGCCGGAGACCGAGCCCACGTTCGATCTGGACGACCAGTCCTCGGTCATGGGCGACTCGGTCCACACCTACCTTAAGTCGATCGGCCGCCGCACGCTGCTCACCGCCGCCCAGGAGGTCGAGCTCGCCAAGCGGATCGAGGCCGGGCTGTACGCCGAGGCGAAGCTGGAGGCCGAGCCGGGCCTGTCCCCGGCCGTGCGCGACGATCTGGAGTGGATCGCCGAGGACGGCCGCCGGGCCAAGGATCACATGCTGGAGGCCAACCTCCGCCTGGTGGTCTCCGTCGCCAAGAAGTACACCGACCGCGGCATGGCCCTGCTCGACGTGGTCCAGGAGGGCAACCTCGGCCTGATCCGGGCGGTGGAGAAGTTCGACTACACCAAGGGCTACAAGTTCTCCACCTATGCCATGTGGTGGATCCGCCAGGCCATCCAGCGCGGTTTCGCCGACTCCGCGCGCACCATCCGCCTGCCCGTCCACGTGCTGGAGATGCTCTCCAAGCTCTCACGGGTGGAGCGCGACATGCACCAGCGCCTGGGCCGGGAGCCGACGCCGGAGGAGCTGGCCGTCGAGCTCGACAGGACCCCCGACCAGATCGAGGAGCTGCTGCGCACCAGCCGCCAGCCGATCAGCCTCAACGCCACCATCGGCGACGACGGCGAGACCACCATCGGCGACCTGATCGAGGACATCGACTCGCCCGAGGCGTCGGAGGTGGTGGACCGCCAGCTGCTCGGCGAGCAGCTGCGCGGTGTGCTGGGCAACCTCTCCCCCCGGGAGGCCAAGATCATGGCGCTGCGCTTCGGCCTCGTCGACGGCAAGCCCCACACCCTCGACGAGATCGGCAAGCACCTGGGCCTGACGCGTGAGCGCATCCGCCAGCTGGAGAAGGAGTCGCTCTCCAAGCTGCGCCACCCCAGCAACACCCTCCCGCTGCTCGACTGGGCGAGCTGACCGGAATCTCCGGCGCGGGCACGCGCGGGGGCTCCGCGGGGCCGGGGCCCGATCGCCGGCGGCCCGGCGCGGGCACGCGCGCGGGACGGGGAGACGCCACGGGGCCCCTTCGCGGGGCCCTTCCCTCGCGAAGGGCTCAGCCGCGAGGGGCTCAGCGCGTGACGGCGGTGACCGGGCGCGGGAGCCGGGCGATGCCGGTCAGGCGGTTGTGCTCCCTGAGGGTGCGCAGGCGGTCGACCTCGGCGGTCCACTCGGCGCCCTTGGGGGTGGCCTTGCCCTTGCGGCGGCGGATCCTGTCGTCGTAGGCCCTGACGCCGAACGTCGCCCGCTGGCCGGCCTCGGCGGCGCGCAGCGCCTCGGTCAGCGCCCTGTCGAAGGCCAGCCCGGCGGCCCGCAGCTCCCCCGTGGGGGCCCCGGCGGCCTGCGCCCGGCGCAGCGCGGCCTCGGCGGCGCGCGCCCTCTCCAGAAGCCCGGGGAAGGTCTTCCCGACCTCCCGGTCGGCGTGGTGGCGGACCTCCGCCTCCCGGCTCACGCCCGGTCGGAAAAACGCCATCGTCTGCCCTCTCTCCCGCCGCCGGGCACGCCCCGGCGGATCCCGGCTGTAGCCTACGCCGTTCGCCTGTCGCCCACGCACCCAGGGAGCGCAGGGGCCGAGCCCGGCGCGGCTTCCTTTACGCAGTAAGGTACCCGGTGGCAGGATGGCGCCCATGCCCGCCAAGCGACCACCCGTCCCGCTCTCCAGGGAGCGCATCATTGAGGCCGCCCTGCACATCGCCGACACCCAGGGGTTGCGGCGGCTGACCATGCGACGCCTGGGCGACGCCCTCCAGGTGGAGGCCATGGCCGTCTACCACCACCTGCCGCGCGGCAAGGAGGCCCTCATGGACGCCCTCGCCGAGCACGTCACGGCCGTTCACGTCGAGCCGGGCGGAAGCTGGCAGGACGGCGCCAGGGCCTGGTGCCGGGCGAGCCGGGCCGCGCTCAGGGAGCATCCCGGGGTGCTGGCGCTGGCGCTCACCAAGCCCCCCAAGGGGCGGGGCGCGATCGCCCTGAGGGAGCAGACCGATCAGCTTGCCGAGGCCGGGCTGCCCGACGCGGCCGGGGCCGTGCGCGCGCTGCGGGCCTACGTCTTCGGCGCGGTGGCGGTGGAGGTCCAGCGGTCGGGATGGGCCGAGCCGGCGGGTGAGGACGGCGAACCGTGGCTCCCTCCGTCGCGGGGCGGCGGCTCCCCGGACGCCGACGCCGACTTCGAACTCGGCCTCACCGCTCTTTTGACGGGCCTTGCGGCACGGTGAGCGGAATCAGAGACAACGTCCGAACGTTTTTACCCAGGAAGTGGCGTGTTTTACTTGGCCACATGTCCGCCTATGGGGCATGATGTGTCATATATCACAGCCTCAAGGGGCCGTGAAGGACCACTTACCAGGGGTCCGAAACAGTTCTAACGGGCTATGTCGCCAGGTGGCGATCACGTCACACACTTGATCTGCGCCACAGACACCGGGCTTCAACCAGGCGAGGCCCGCACCACCATACATCCACCCACACGCTCGTCCCCCGCCGGCCCGAGGCAGCCCCTCGGTGAGCGGGTCGAACACCGGTCACCCGATGTCGATCCAGCGAGCGACACAGAAGATCCGGAGGCACGCCGATGTGCCCGCACAAGCCAGCCTGTCCTCCAGCCGACGCGCTGGACCGTGAGGCCGCCCGCACGATGGCGGCCCACCCGGAGCAGGGATGGAGCCTGCTCTGCAACGGTGTGGTGCTGTTCGAGGACACAGGTGAACTCCTGCCCGACGGCGGCGTGATCGAGCCGCACCGGCCCCTGGCCGGCGTCGCCTGATCACCGTCCGACCGGCGGCATCCTCGCGTCGAGCCAGTCCGCGACCGTTTCACCCACCCTGGCGGGCGCCCTGCTGAGGTCGTGTCCCTCACCGGGCAGCACCACCAGGCGCGAGGCGTCGGCCGCCTCGGGCACGCCGAAGCGGTCGCGGTCACCGCTCACCGCCAGGACGTCCACCCCCGCCGCGCGCAGCTCGCCGGCGCGAGAACGTTCGGGCCTGCCCGGCGGGTGGAGCGGAAAGGCGAGCGCGACGACCGCCTCGGCGCCCACCGCCAGAGCCGTACGGCAGGCCACCCTGGCCCCGTTGCTCCGGCCCCCCTGCACCAGCGGTACCCCCGGATGACGCTCGCGGAGCGCCGCGGTCAGCACCGTCCAGGCCTCGTCCTGTTTGACCGCCGAGCCCGGCGCGCGGGCCCCCCTCACCCGGAAGGGCTGAAGCACCCGCGCGACCACCCCGCCGATGCCCGTCACCGCCTCCCGTACCGCCAGCAGGTCCGCGCTCTCCACTCCCCCGGCCGAGCCGTGGGTGAGCAGCAGCAGGAAACGCGGGTCGCCGGCCTCGTCGACCTCCGCCACGGCCGGGCCGTGGGGGGTGGGCGTCACCACCGTCGACACCCTCCTTGGGATGGACACCAGATCTCGTCCTAACGGCCGATGTTCAAGGGGTTTCAGGGGCGGAGAATCGCTAGGGTGCAGGATCATCACGATATCCGACAGGATATGCGCGCCACCATCGAGGCCCGCCGTGACCTCGGCCCGGAGTACGAGACGGCCCTCGTGGAGTCGTTCGTGGACCGCCTCGACGCGACCATCGCCGCCCGCGTGCGGGCCGAG
This sequence comes from Streptosporangium violaceochromogenes, assembly GCF_014654615.1. Lineage (GTDB taxonomy): Bacteria > Actinomycetota > Actinomycetes > Streptosporangiales > Streptosporangiaceae > Streptosporangium > Streptosporangium violaceochromogenes. The sequence continues at coordinate 138,296 of NZ_BNBB01000012.1, forward strand.
CTGAGCGGGGCGGGCGCCCACTCCCAGCACTCCCCCTACCCCCCTCATCCCCCCGTGCCGCCCCCGCGCAGGGGCGTCAACCCCGCCATCCCGATCGCGCTGGGCTCGATGGGCATCGGCGTCCCCCTGACCGGCATCGCCGCCGGCGCGGCGGGCACCGCCGGGCTGCTGCTGGCCTGGGGCGGCATCGTGGCGATCAACCTCGCCCACGCGGCCGGCCGCTGGCGCGGCCGCGACTGAGCCCTCCCTCTGCCCGCGCCGATCCGCCCCTCCCCCCTTCGGCGCGGCCGCCCTCTCACAGGGCCGAAAGCCCGAAAGGACCCGAAGGCTCAGGTGCCGCGGTTGAGCCGGAGCCTGACCTCCTCGGCGAGGTCCTCGTCGGCGCTGTCGAGCCCGTAACGCCAGACCCGCTCGGCGTCCTCGTCACGCCCCCGCAGCGGAAGCGTGCGGGCCAGCAGCTCGATGGCCAGCGCGCCGGTGCCGGCGTCGCCCCCCTCCTCCACCGCCCGGGTGAGCTCGGCGCACGCCAGATCCAGGTGAGCGATGCCGAGCAGCACCCGCAGCCGGGCCGCCTCGGCCACCTCGGGTACGGCGAGCGCCGAAAGGAGCGCGCGGGCCGCCTCGCCGGCCTCACCCTCGCCCAGCAGGAGCTCGGCCAGCCGCTGGGCCGCCAGGGAGGCGACCTGGGGGTCGGCGGTGGCCAGCGCGGCCCTCAGGGCCTCCTCCGTCTCCGGCCGCCCCGTCGCGAGCCTGGCCAGCCCCAGGTGGGCCAGCGGGAGGTAGGAGGGGTTTCCCGTGCCCAGGGCGGCCTGCCAGGCGGCGCGGGCCTGGTCGGGCAGCCCCTCCCGCTCGAAGCTCCCGGCGAGCAGGCAGGCGGCCTGCGCGGCGAACTCGGGGTGCCCGGTGGCCAGCGCGGCGCGGGCGGCCCTCCTCGCGCCCTCCACGTCCCCGCGCTCCTGGAGCACCACCGCCAGCCCCACCGCCGCCTGGGCCAGATCGGGCCCCCCGGCGTCGGCGGCGAGTTCGGCGAGAATCGCCGCGGCGCCGTCCAGATCACCCCCCTCGGCCAGTCTCCGGGCGGTGTCCAAGGGACGGGTGTCCACCTCTGGCATGCGGGGTCCTTCCGGGGGGTATGAGGAAACGCCCCGAGCCTAACGACTCGGGGCGGTGTTCGTCTCCCGGCCTTTCCCGGCGGGACTCCGCTGAGGTTCCGCCGGGGCCGGCGGCCGGGGTCAGTCCTCGTAGGCCTCCAGCGGCGGGCAGGAGCACACGAGGTTGCGGTCGCCGTAGGCCTGGTCGACGCGGCGGACCGGCGACCAGTACTTGCCCTCGCGCACCGAGGGAAGCGGGTAGGCCGCCTCGGCGCGGGCGTAGGGGTGCCTCCAGTCGTCGGACACCAGGCAGGCGGCCGTGTGCGGGGCGTTGCGCAGGGGGTTGTCCTCCCTGTCGTACGTTCCTGAGGCGACCTTGGCGATCTCCTCACGGATGGCGATCATCGCCTCGCAGAACCGGTCGAGCTCGGCGAGGTCCTCGCTCTCGGTCGGCTCGATCATGAGCGTGCCGGCGACGGGGAAGGACATGGTCGGCGCGTGGAAGCCGTAGTCGATGAGGCGCTTGGCCACGTCGTCCACGGTCACGCCGGTCTCCTTGGTGATCTGGCGCAGGTCGACGATGCACTCGTGGGCGACCAGGCCGCCCCGGCCCGTGTAGAGGACGGGGTAGTGGGGGGCGAGCCTCCGGGCGAGGTAGTTGGCCGACAGGATCGCCTGCTCGGTGGCGGCCTTGAGGCCCTCGGCGCCCATCATCCGGACGTAGGCCCACGAGATCGGCAGGATGCCCGCCGAGCCGTACGGCGCGGCCGAGACCGGGCCGACCGCCGACCCCTCGCGCAGCGGGTGGCCCGGCAGGTACTCGGCCAGGTGCGCGCGGACGGCGACGGGCCCGACGCCGGGGCCGCCCCCGCCGTGCGGGATGCAGAAGGTCTTGTGCAGGTTGAGGTGGGAGACGTCGGCCCCGAACCGGCCCGGCCTGGCCAGGCCCACCAGGGCGTTGAGGTTGGCTCCGTCGACGTAGACCTGACCGCCCGCCTCGTGCACCAGCTCGCAGACGCGGGTGATGGTCTCCTCGTAGACGCCGTGCGTCGAGGGGTACGTCACCATGATCGCGGCGAGCCGGTCGCGATGCTTCTCGATCTTGGCGTTGAGGTCGCCGAGGTCCACGTTGCCGTTGTCGTCGCAGGCCACCACGGCGACGCGCATGCCCGCCATGACCGCGCTGGCGGCGTTGGTGCCGTGCGCCGAGGACGGGATCAGGCAGACGTCGCGGCCGGACTCGCCGCGCGCCCTGTGGTAGGCGCGGATCGCCAGCAGGCCGGCGAACTCTCCCTGGGAGCCGGCGTTGGGCTGGATGGACACCGCGTCGTAGCCGGTGACCTCGGCCAGCCAGCCCTCAAGCTCCCTGACCAGCTCCACGTAGCCCGCGGCCTGGTCCTCGGGGGCGTAGGGGTGCAGCCCGGCGAACTCCGGCCAGGTGATCGGCTCCATCTCGGTGGTGGCGTTGAGCTTCATGGTGCACGAGCCCAGCGGGATCATGGACCGGTCGAGCGCGATGTCCTTGTCCTGAAGCCGGCGCAGATAGCGCAGCATGGAGGTCTCGGAGCGGTGGCTGTGGAAGACGGGGTGGGTGAGATAGCCGCCGGCGCGGGCCAGCCCGGCGGGCAGCGCGTCGTGCGCGGCGGCGTCCAGGTCGCTCAGGACCGCGCCCCGCACCTCGAAGGCGGCGAGGACCTGCTCCAGGTGGATCGGCTCGGTCCGCTCGTCGCAGGCGACGCCCACGTGGTCGGCGTCGACCAGGCGCAGGTTGACCCCGTTGTCCCGCGCGGTGGCGACGACCTGGGCCGCGCGGCCGGGAACCCGGGCCAGCACGGTGTCGAAGAAGTCGGCGTGCACGACCTCGACGCCGCCCTGGCGCAGGCCCTCGGCGAGCACGACGGCGTGCCGGTGGACACGCCGGGCGATCCTCCGCAGGCCCTCGGGGCCGTGGTAGACGGCGTACATGCCCGCGATCACCGCGAGCAGCACCTGGGCGGTGCAGATGTTGCTGGTCGCCTTCTCCCGGCGGATGTGCTGCTCACGGGTCTGCAGGGCCAGGCGGTAGGCGGGACGCCCGTCGGCGTCCTGGGAGACGCCCACCAGGCGGCCGGGCATCTGCCGCTGCAGGCCGTCGCGGACCGCCATGTAGGCGGCGTGGGGACCGCCGAAGCCCAGCGGGACGCCGAAGCGCTGCGAGGAGCCGATCGCGATGTCGGCGCCGAGCTCGCCGGGGGCGGCCAGCAGGGTGAGGGCCAGCAGGTCGGCCGCGGCCACCACCTGGGCCCCGCGGGCGTGGGCGGCGTCGGCGACGGCGCGGAAGTCCGCCACCCTGCCGCTCGCGCCGGGGTACTGCACCAGCACGCCGAAGCACTCGGGCAGCTCGCCCGCGAGATCGCTCTCGACCAGCTCGATGCCGAGCGGCTCGGCCCTGGTGCGCAGCACGGCCTTGGTCTGCGGCAGCGCGTCGGCGTCCACCACGAAGACGTTGGAGGCGGCGCGGCCGGCGCGGCGGGCCAGGGTCATCGCCTCGGCCGCCGCGGTGGCCTCGTCCAGCAGGGAGGCGCCCGCCACCGCGAGCCCGGTGAGGTCGGAGACCACCGTCTGGAAGTTGATCAGGGCCTCCAGGCGGCCCTGGGAGATCTCCGGCTGGTAGGGCGTGTAGGCGGTGTACCAGCCGGGGTTCTCCAGGAGGTTTCGGCGGATGACGGCCGGGGTGATCGTGTCGTGGTACCCCAGGCCGATCATCGAGGTGAGCACCGTGTTGCGCCCGGCCAGGACGCGCAGCTCGGCGATGGCCTCGGGCTCGCCGGCCGCGGGGGGAAGCTTCAGCCGCTCCTCGGTGCGGATCGCCTCGGGCACGGCCACCGCGACCAGGTCGGCGGTCGAGGCGAAGCCGACCACCTCAAGCATGCGGGTCTGGTCGGCGTCCGCGGGGCCGATGTGGCGGATGGCGAACGGCGGCGGGGCGAGCTCGCTGAGCGAGGACAGGTCGGTCATGGAAAAGCCTCCCGAGGCGGTGGAGACCGGCGCTGGGCGCGGGCGTATGCCGGATCTCCCCCTCTGTCATCTCGACCTGAGAGCTTCACCTCCCCGGCGTGGAGAGGTTTTCACCGTCGGTGAGATACGCCTGGCGGACGCACCTGCTTTCCAGAGTCGCCTCGTCCGTGCGGTACAGGGTGCCTGAGAGATTCCGGGGAGGTTGCTCCTTCGGCGCCCCGATCGTGCCGGGGTCTCTCCCGCACGGGGTTAGCAGCGAGACAACTTTACCCCGTCCGGCGAGCTCTGCGACGGCGGGCCAGCTCATCGCCCTGGTGCTCGTCTAAAGGGCTCTGGCCGGCCTCCGCCCGCTCGCCCGGGAGGTCCGCCAGGGAGCCCTCCACCTCCTGCCAGACCCGGCCGAGCGCGATGCCGAAGACCCCCTGCCCCCCCTGGAGCAGATCGATCACCTCGTCGGGCGAGGTGCACTCGTAGACGCTCACCCCGTCGCTCATCAGGGTGATCTGAGCCAGGTCGTTGACCCCCCGGTCGCGCAGGTGCTGGACGGCGATGCGGATCTGCTGCAGGGAGACGCCGGTGTCGAGCAGCCGCTTGACGACCTTGAGCACCAGGATGTCGCGGAAGCCGTACAGGCGCTGGGAGCCCGAGCCGTGCGCGGCCCGCACCGTGGGCTCGACCAGGCCGGTACGGGCCCAGTAGTCCAGCTGCCGGTAGGTGATGTCGGCCGCGGCGCAGGCCGTGGGGCCGCGGTAACCGATGTCGGCGGGCGGTTTCACCGGGTCTCCGTCGAACAGCAGGCCCTCTTCGCCCGCGCGCAGGCGTGCCGACTGGCGTCGTTCCGGGTCATCCTGGTCGGCGTTTCTACCCTCGCCGCTGCTGACCGCCACGCGGACCTCCGGCTTTCTCTCATCCCACGGCCTGATCTGGGGGTTTGCGCACGACCGTGGGTTTCACTTGCACCGTAGGACTGGGGCCAAGCTCAGTCAACGACCCCACCCGGCGCGTCGTGAAGCGTAAATGCACCGAAATTCCTACCCCGCGCGACCGAAGTCCTCGGGTGTGATCGTGTCAAGGAACTCCCTGAACTTCTCCACCTCGTCCTCCTGGTCGTCCGGGATGATCAGCCCCGCCTCCCTGATCACCTCCTCGCTGGCGAAGATGCGCGCGCCGGTGCGCAGCGCCAGCGCGATGGAGTCGGAGGGACGGGCGCTCACCTCCACGCCGTTGGAGAACACCAGGTCGGCGAAGAAGATCCCTTCGCGGAGCGCGACGATGTTCACCGTGCTCAGCCGGACACCGAGCGCGTCGAGCACGTCGCGGAAGAGGTCATGGGTGAGCGGGCGGGGCGGCGGTTCGTCCGCCTGGGCCATGGCGATCGCCGTCGCCTCGGTCATACCGATCCAGATCGGCAGGTATCGCTCCCCATGTGCCTCCTTCAGCAGAACAATAGGCTGGTTGGAGGGCATCTCAACCCGAACGCCCACGACCTCCATCTGCAACACGGGCTGCTCCGTCTTCGCTGGATTACGACCGGTTTGTTCAACGTAACACTCGTGAGGGGACGAGTGCCTGGTCAGGCTCTCACCGGCCCAAGACCCCGCGCACGCCTGAACGAAGAAGCGCGGCGTGCAATTCCAGCAGGAGCCCGGAGATCTCCCTGGCCGCCTCGTCGGCGCGGTCGATGGCACCGGGCCCTCGACGGCGCATGAGAGGGGCGACGGCCTGCTCCACGAGCCCGGCCTCACGCTCGGCGGCGGCCTTGACCACCCTCAGGTGGCGTGCCCGCAGCCCGAAGGCGGCCAGGGCGCCGACGCTCCTGGCCACGGCCAGCGCGTCGGCGTCGTAGTGACGTGCCACGGCGGCCAGCAGGCCGAAGTCCTCAAGCTCGGAGAGGGTCGCCTCGTCGAGCTCGGCGGCGGCGAGCAGCTCCTCGCGGGTCAGGCGGACCTCGGGGGGCGCGTCGCCGGGGATCGCGCGCGGAGGCGCGACCGGCCGCTCCTCGCGGTCGGCGGCCTCAAGCCGGTCCTTGATCACGCGCAGCGGCAGGTAACGGTCGCGCTGCTCGCCGAGGATGTAGCGCAGGCGCTCGACGTCGGCGTAACTGAACTTGCGGTAGCCGGAGGGACTGCGCTCCGGCTCGATCAGCCCCTCGCCCTCCAGGAAGCGGATCTTGGAGATGCTCACATCGGGGAACTCCCCCTGCAGCAGGGCGAGCACCTCCCCGATGCTCATGTGCGAACGCGCCGCCTGGGAGCTCATCATCCTCCAGGGGTGCCGCGGGTGAGGAAGACCAGCCGGAACTTTCCGATCTGCACCTCGTCCCCCCCGTAGAGCGGGACCTCCTCGATCCGCTCGCGGTTGACGTAGGTGCCGTTCAGGCTTCCGACGTCCCGTACGGTGAACACCCCGCCCCCGCGCCGGTAGAACTCGACGTGGCGGCGCGAGACGGTGATGTCGTCGAGGAAGATGTCGCTTTCGGGATGACGGCCCACGGTGGTGAGGTCGCTGTCCAGCAGGAAGCGGCTGCCCGCGTTGGGACCGCGCATGGCGACCAGCAGGGCGGTGCCCGGCTGCAGCTGCTCGACGGCCTGCCGCTCGGCGAGAAGCGTCTCCCCGGTCTCCGCCTCGTAGGCCTCGATCCCGGAGAGGGAGATGGTGGATGTGCTGTCTCCGGGAGAGTCTGTCCTGGTCAGCGGCGAACCGCACCGCGAGCAGAAACGGGCGTCCTCAGGGTTGGCATGACCGCACTGCGTGCAGTAGACGCTCGGCATCGATCGGCTCGGCCTCCTACCGCGAAGACGCGGCAACGGTATTTCGGTGACGCGCGCCTCGCTTCATCGCTTCTCAAGTATTTGCTCAGACTGCGAATGCCGCAACATACACCGATGAGACGCAAAGATCAAGGCCGACGCTCGACCGCGGGTTGGGTCGCTGACAAAGTTACAGGCGCGCGGCGTTCCCGGTCCATGCCGCCGCGCGGGGTTTTACCACCGGTCCGGCCTCTCAGCCGCCCGCCGCCTCCTCCACCACCCGGGCCCAGCGCTCCAGCAGGCCCTGGGCGGCGTCGGCGTCGGCGCCCTCGGCCCACAGGTGGGTGACCGCCTCGGCGGGGTCGGGCAGCACCAGCGCCCACCCCCCGTCCTCGGTCACCACCCTCACTCCGTCGGTGGTGTCGATCCGGTGGTGCTCGGCGGCCTCGATCACCGATCGCATCACCGCCCCCTTGGCCGCCCACGGGGTCGGGACGGTACGGCGCAGCAGCCGGGCCTGCGGGATCCTCGCGTCGATCTGACTGAGCGACAGACGGGTCCTGGCGACCAGCCCGAGCAGGCGCAGGAACGCCGCCATGCCGTCCACCGTGGGCCCGAACTCGGGCACCACGAAGCCGCCGCGCCCGTCGGCGGCGAAGATCATGTCCTGTGCCCTGGCGGCGGCGGTCAGCGCGTCGGTGGCGGTGGGGGTCCACTCGACCCGCACCCCGTGGAAACGGCAGACCTGCTCGGCAACCCGGGTGGTGGTGACCGGCAGCGCCGCCCGGCCGCCGCGCCGCTCGGCCGCCACCAGGTCCAGCACGACCAGCAGGGCGCGCTCCTCGCCGATCAGCCGGCCCCGCTCGTCCACCAGGGCGATCCGCTCCCCCACCGGGTCGAAGCGCACCCCGAAGGCGGCGCGGGCGGAGCCGACGATCTCCGAAAGGCGCTGCAGGGCGCGGCGGTGCTCGGCGAGGGTCTCGGTGGGCGAGGCGTCGTCCAGGCGGTTGTTGACGGTGAGCACCTCCACTCCGACCCGGCCCAGCAGGCTGGGCAGCACCAGCGAGGAGGTGCCGCCGGCGCAGTCCACCACGACCTTCATGCCGGCGTCGCGGACCCCGCCGAGGTCCACCCGCCGCAGCAGCTCGTGGGTGTAGTCCTCCACGGCCCTGGCGGGAAAGCTCAGCTCGGCGATCTCCCCCGGAAAGGCCCGGCGGTACTCCTGCCGCGAGAAGACCCGGTCGAGCCTGCGCTGGGCCGCCGGGGACAGGTCGGCACCGTACTCGTCCATGAAGACGATGTCCACGCTCTGCGGGTCACCGGGGGTGGTGCGCAGTGCGACGCCGCCGGCCGCGCCCTCCCTGGCGGTGTGGAAGCGGGCGACCGGCAGGGGGGCCGCCTCCAGGTCGCGCACGTTGATCGCGCTGGCGTTCAGGGCGCTGATCACGGCCCGCTTCAGGGCCCGGGCGGCGCGGGAGGAGTCACGGGAGGTGACGACCGAGACCCCCTTCCTCAGGGTGGTGGCGTAGGCGCCGGCCAGCCGTACGCACAGCTCCGGGGTGATCTCGACGTTGACCAGCCCCGACACCCCGCGGGGCCCGAAGAGGCTGCGCCGGCCGCGCGCCTCCCAGATGAGGCTGGTGTTGATCACCGCCCCGGCCTCGATGGTCTTGAACGGGTAGACCTTGACACCGGAGGAGACGTACGCCTCGGCCTCGATGACGCACTCGTCCCCGACGACGGCGCCCTCCTCGATCCTGACCCCGGTCATCAGGTCGGTGTTCTTGCCGACCACGCAGCCGCGCAGGTGGGCGCCCGGCCCCACGTAGACGTTGCCGTGGACGACCGCCCGGTGCAGGAAGGCGCCCCGGCGGACCACCGCGTTGCTGCCGAGCACGGTGTACTCGCGCAGCTCGGCCCCGGCCTCGACCTTGGCGTAGTCACCGATGTAGAGCGGCCCCTGGAGCACGGCGTCGGGGTCCACCGAGGCCCCCTCCGCCACCCAGACGCCGGGGGAGACCTCGAAGGCGTCGGTGTCGACCCTCACCCGGCCCGACAGCACGTCGGCCTGGGCCTTGAGGTAGCTCGCGTGGGTGCCGACGTCCTCCCAGTAGCCGTCGGCGACGTAGCCGTACAGCGGGGCGCCGCGCGCCAGCAGGCGGGGGAAGACGTCCGCCGACCAGTCGACCGGCACCCCCGCGGCGATCTCGCCGAGGACCTCGGGTTCCATCACGTAGACGCCGGTGTTGACGGTGTCGGAGAAGACCTGGCCCCAGGTGGGCTTCTCCAGGAAACGCTCGACCCGGCCCCGGTCGTCCACGATCACGATGCCGAACTCCAGCGGGTTGGGCACGCGTTTGAGGCCGATGGTGACCAGGGCGCGGTTCTCCCGGTGGAACCGGATCATGTCGGTCAGGTCGATGTCGGTGAGCGCGTCGCCCGAGATGACCAGGAAGGGACCCTCCCGGAGCCTGCCCGCGGCGTTCCCGACGCTTCCGGCGGTGCCGAGCGGGGACTCCTCCGCGGCGTAGTGCAGGCTCATGCCGAGCTCGTCGCCGTCGCCGAAGTAGTTGCGGACCAGCGGCGCCAGGAACTGCACCGTCACCACGGTCTCGGTGAACCCGTGCCGCTTCAGCAGGCGCAGCACGTGTTCCATGATCGGCCGATTGATTACAGGAAGCAGAGGCTTGGGCTGGTTCGCGGTCATCGGCCGGAGCCGTGTCCCCTCCCCGCCCGCCATCACCACGGCCTTCACGTGTCACCTCTTACGGCGTCCGGCTCCTCGTTACGAGCTGACGCACCTGTACCCAGTACAGCACCCCCGACCACCAGTACAGGCCGGTGCCCCAGACGGCCAGCGACCACCCGACGATCCGGGCCGGGCCCGCGTACCAGGCGTCGTGGTGGGCGAGGAAGAGCAGGGGGAAGGCGTACAGGAGGTTGGCGGTGGCCGCCTTGCCCAGGAAGTGCACCGGCAGCGCCGGGCCGTACCCCAGGCGGCGCAGGACGAGGGGGACGGCCAGCAGCATGACGTCGCGCAGCGGGATCGCCAGCGCCAGCCACCAGGGGATGATCCCGCGCAGCGCCAGGCCGAGAAGGGTGGCGAGGATGTAGAGCCGGTCGGCCAGCGGGTCGAGCAGGCGGCCGAGCCTGCTGGTCTGGTTCCACGCCCGGGCGATCTTGCCGTCGAGCCAGTCGGAGAAGCCCGCCAGCATCAGCAGCGCGACGGCCCAGCCGTCGGCCTTGGGACCGAGCACCAGCCACAGGAAGACCGGCACGCCCAGCAGCCTGGCCAGGCTCAGCGCGTTGGGAACCGTCACGATGCGGTCCTCGGCCCCCGATGCTTCCGTGTTCACCCGCCGTGTCCCCCTCCCCGCGCCTGATGCCGACCCTACTGCGCCGGACCGCGCCGCCGGATCCGGCGTACCGGATCGCGCCGGCCGGCCGGACGGCGACGGCCGCCCCCGGTCGCCGGAGGAGGCGGGCCGCGGTGAGGGGAGGTTCCCTGCCGGCCCGCGAGAGGCCGCGCCTTCGGGGAACGGCCTTCAGGGAGAACGGCTTCGGGGGAGCCGCTTCGGGGGGAACGAGGCGCCCGGGCGCCTCTCTCAGGAGCGGCGGACGGCGGCGCGCGGCGACCAGACCCAGACGAGCAGGGCCACGGTCAGCCCGAACAGGGTCAGGCCGCTGGGCACGTGGGCGCCGAGCAGGTCCCAGCTGAAGTGCTGGCCCATGCCGACCACGAACAGGCCGAGGCTGCCCCACACGGGCCACCCCGCGCCCCGGCCGGGCCGCCAGACGAGCACGGCCGCGACGATCTGAAGCAGCGCGATCAGGTGCACCACCATCCCGACCATGACGTGGGTCTCCGCCGGCCCCGCCCCGCCCCGGACGGCCTGGCCGGCGAAGGAGGCCGCGACGATCAGGCCGACCGCCTGGGCGGTGACCAGGACGCGCAGGCCGTACAGCAGGCCCGCGGAGACGGACGGCCCCCGGGTCGCGTGGTGTCCCTGGGCGATGACCTCCTGCATGAGTTCTGTCCTTCCCTGCGGTGAGGTGATTGATCCGGGACACATCGTGACCGCCGGGGGCCCGCCGTGTCGTCAGCCTGGGGGGTGATCGGCCTGTCCGCCTGGGGGCGGACCCGCAGGCGCCGTCCGGGCGGGCGCTCCTCCTCCCGGTGGGGAGGGCTCCCGGTGGGGAGGGCTCCTTCCGCGGCAGGGGGCAGGGGAAGAACGTCCTCCTTACGGCTGGCGGAAATCGGCCGAACGGCCGGGGTGAGCACCCGATTCAGCCTCTACCCTTCACAGCATGACCAATGACACCACCCTCTTCCTGGGGCAGTGGCTGCGTTCTCCAGGGACCATCGGGGCGGTGGCGCCGAGCTCGCAGCGACTGGCCGAGACGGTGACCGCCCCCGTCCCCCACCGGGGCGATCCCGTGGTCGTCGAGCTCGGCCCCGGGACAGGGGCCTTCACCGCGGAGATCCAGCGGCGGCTGGACGGCCGGGGCCGTCACCTGGCCGTGGAGATCAACCCGAAGATGGCCGCGATCCTGGCGGCCAGGCACCCCGGGGTGGACGTCGTGGTCGACGACGCCGCGCACCTGCCGCGGCTGCTGCGGGAGCGCGGTCTGCAGGGGGCCGACGCGGTCGTCAGCGGGCTGCCCTGGGCCTCCTTCTCCGACGAGACGCAGACCCGCCTGCTGGAGGCCGTCACCTCGATCATGGGACCGAACGCGGCCTTCACCACCTTCGCCTACAGCTTCGCCAAGCGCCTGCGGACCGCGCGGCGCTTCCGGCAGCGCCTGCACGGCACCTTCGAGGAGGTCGTCGCGGGCCGGACGGTGTGGGGCAACCTTCCCCCCGCCTTCGTCTACCACGCGCGCAGGCCGAAGGTCACCGCCGACCCGGTCTGAGGCGTCCGGATCGGAACGGTCCCCGCGCGCCCCTCGTGCGCCGGGGACGGCCGAGGGCGGCGGGGACGGCCGAGGGCGGCGGGGACGGCCGAGGGCGGGCCGGTCACCGCCCGGCGGCCTCGACGAGGGCCTCCACGAGCCGGTTGTCGTCGGTGCGCTCGGGGTGCCACTGCACGCCGACGGCGAAGGGGTGCCCCTGGAGTTCGACGCCCTCCACGATCTGGTCGTCGGCCCAGGCCACCGCGAGCAGGCCCGCCCCGAGCCGCTTGACCGCCTGGTGGTGCGGCGCGACCACCTCGGCCCGGTCCCCCACCGCCTTGCCCAGCCGGCTCGACACGCTGATCTGGATGACGTGCGGGCAGCCGGCCCGCGTGTGGCGGTCGTGGCCGAGCTCGTCGGGCAGCCAGGGGATCAGGGAGCCGCCCCGGGCGACGTTCAGGACGTGCATGCCCCGGGCGACGGCCAGCAGCGGCAGGCCGGCCTCGACCGCGGCGCGGGTCAGCGCCAGCTCGAAGCGGTCGCGGTGGTGCTGGGGCTCGGCGAGCCTCTCCTCGCGGGCGGCGCCGTACAGGCCGGGGTCGATTTCGCAGCCGCCGGCGAGGATCACGCCGGACAGGGCGCGCACGCAGTCGCCGATCCCGCCGAGGCCCAGGGGCGGCAGCAGCACCGGGACTCCGCCCGCCCTCTCGACCGCGCGGGCGTAGGAGGGGGGTGACAGGACGGCCTCCCGGACCGTGTCGCCCCAGCGGGCGGCTTCAAGGTAGGCGGTGACACCGATCAGCGGTCGGGACATGCGTCCTCCAGCAGGGCCATACGGGAGGCGATGCCTCCTGTTTCGGACGGCACCCATCCCCTCTCCAGCAGCCCTCCCATCATGGCGCAGAACATTTCGGTTATGTCACGTATCTGGGGTATCAGTGTTGTCTCGTCCGGAGCCGCACGGTACGCCTGGAGTGCACCCGGACGAGGAGAGGGCCGGCGGGGGTTCGCCGCGGTGGGCGACAAAGCATCGCAGAACGGGTAAATAGCAAAGTCCGGATAAAGACCACCTTTTTCACTTATCCCATCATCACCGAATGGTGCGGTCACCTACAATCATCTCTCAATGACCGATCGCTTGAATTCCCGGCATATCACCGAGAAACCCGTGTGATTTCTCCGGCGGGGTGGAAGACTCGAATTCGAGCGCCCCGGTGCGCCGGGACCACCGGACGCTCACCACCCGGAGCCGCCAGGAGGTCGATCTGCGAGGCCGGGCTCCGGCCCGGCCGATAAGGGTGTTCTGTCACATGTCTTTGAATCCGCGTCTCGTGAAGGAAAGTTTCGCCGTCGTCGAACCCGTCGCGGACAAGGCCGCGGCCTACTTCTACGGCCGCCTGTTCGCCGAGAACCCGCACCTGCGGGCGATGTTCCCCCCGGCGATGGACGTCCAGCGCGACCGTCTGTTCACCGCGCTGACCAGAATCGTCTGGAGCCTCGACAGTCCCGGCGGCCTGTCGGCCCTCCTCGACCGGCTCGGCCGGGACCACCGCGGGTACGGGGTCGTCGCCGAACACTACGGCGCCGTCGAAAGCGCCCTGCTGGCCACCCTCAGGCGTTTCGCCGCCGAGGTGTGGGACGCCGAGACCGAGGCGGCCTGGAGCGCCGCCTACGCCGCGGTGGCCGACATCATGATCGGATCGGCCGAGTCCGAGGCGGGGATCCGCCCCGCCTGGTGGTCGGCCGAGGTGACGGGCCACGAACTCCGCACCCCCGACATCGCCGTGATCACCCTGCGGACCGCCGGGCGCCTGCCGTACCTGCCCGGTCAGTACGTCAACGTGCAGACCGCGCGCTGGCCGCGCGTGTGGCGCCCCTTCTCCATCGCCAACGCGCCCCGCAGGGACGGCACCGTCCGCCTGCACGTCAGGGCGGTCCCCGGGGGCTGGGTCTCCACGGCGCTCGTCGGGCACACCCGGGTCGGCGACACCGTGACGCTCGGCTCCCCGCTGGGCACGATGACCCCGCAAGGCTCCGGCCGCGACATCCTGTGCGTGGCGGGGGGCACCGGGCTGGCCCCCATCAAGGCGATCCTGGAGCATGTGATCACCTCGGGCCCGCGTCCCCGGATCCACCTGCTGTACGGCGCGCGCACCGCGCGCGAGCTCTACGACCTGCCCGACCTGACCAGGATGGCGTCGGGCTTCCCGTCGCTGAGGGTGGTGCCCGTGGTCTCCGGCGACCCCGGCTACGGCGGCCTGCGGGGCCCGCTGCCCGAGGTGACGGAACGGCTGCGCCGCTGGGACGACCACGAGATCTACGTCTGCGGCCCCGCCGGCATGGTCGGCGAGACGGTCCGCAGGCTCCGGCGGAACGGCACCCCCTCGGCCGCCATCCTCCGGGATCCCGTCCGGGGCGCGCGATGAGGGGGCCGGGCGGCCGCGCGCGATCCGGCGAGCGCGGGACGGGACGGCCCCCGGCGTGGCAGCATAAGGCCCCATCCGCAAGGGGAGGTGGTCGATGGCCAGGCCCGTCACGCTGGTGACGTTCGTGCTTCCCTCCGCCCTGGGCGGCTGGGCGGGCGAGGTGGTCGAGGTCCGCGTCTTCGCGGTCGCCGACCGCGAGGGCGACCCTCCCACACTGGGGTCGGCGCTCGACGGGCTCCGCCGGGCGCACCCGTCCCTGGAGCGGCGCGTCCGCGACGGACAGGGGTGCGTCCGCCCCTACCTCGGCGTGTTCGTCTGCGGGGAGGACGCCCGCGGTCTGGGCGGGCTCGCCTGCGCCCTGCCCCCGAGCGCGCGGGTCCACATCCTGCCCGTCCTGGAGCCTGTCCGCTGACACGGCCCACCGGCCCCGGCGGCCCGCGCGCGTCCCCTCCGCCCCGCGCGCCGCGGGACCCCGGCCGCCGTGACCTGGCGAAGACTTTGGCGTTTCCAGGGAAAGGCGGAGCGGCCGAGGCGAAACGGGGCGTGTTAGCTTCTGAGCGACGTGATCGACCTCGACGGAAAGTGCCCCGCCCATGGCATCCCTCCACGTCGTCGCGACCTTCGGGAGCCATTCATGCGCAGACCGCCGACCGCGATCGCCGCGTCCCCCGCCCTGGTCACCGCCACCCACCCGGTGGCGTAGGCCCAGGCGGCGAACGTGCATCGTCATCTCATCACCCTGGCACTGCTGACGGCCTCGGCCCTCCCGCCGTTCACCGGCGTGTCCGGCCCCCCCTCGGCGGCGGCGGCCGACCGGCCGGGGAGCGACGGCGTCGGGATCCGGCCGGCCGAGGTCCCCGCCGACGCGCGCTCCGACCCCAGGGCCCGGCGCCACATCGTCGACCACCTCTCGCCGGGTGCCGTCGTCCACCGGCGGATCGAGGTGTCCAACACCTCCGACGTCCCCGTCCGGGTCGCCCTCTACGCGGCCGCGGCGGCGATCGACCGGGGGATGTTCTCCGTCTCCGACGGCCGGACCCCCAACGAGCTGTCGGCCTGGACCTCGATCGGTCCCCGTGTCCTGTCCCTGGGACCGCACTCCCGCTCCCCCGCCACCGTGACCGTCGCCGTGCCCGGCCGCGCCGCCGCCGGCGAGCGGTACGCGGTGATCTGGGCCGAGACGGCCGGCGAGGCCCCGTACGACGGCGCCGGGGAGGTGAACCGGGTCGGCATACGGATGTATCTGTCCGTGGGCCCGGGAGGCGGGCCGCCGACGGACTTCACCGTCGACTCGCTGACGGCGCGGCGGACGCGGGAGGGCAGGCCGGTCGTCCTCGCACGGGTGCGCAACACCGGGGGCCGCGCCCTCGACCTCAGCGGTGACCTGCGGTTGACCGAGGGCCCCGGCGGCGTGCGCGCCGGGCCGTTCGGCGTCGTGCTCGGCACGACCCTCGCCCCCGGCGGCTCCGACGACGTCACCGTCCCCCTCGACGACGGGGTGCCGGACGGGCCGTGGCAGGCCCTCCTGCGGCTCCGGAGCGGAACGGCCCGGCACGCCGCCCGGGCGACCATCCTGTTCCCGCACGACGCCGGCACCGCGGCGGCGGTCCCCGCCGAGACCGACACGCGGCAGACGGTCCTCGCGGCCGCGCTCGCGCTGGGGGTCGCCGGGCTGGGGGCGACGCTGCTGCGGCGCGGCCGCCGCCCCGCCGCCCGGAGATAGGGCCGCCCCTCCTCCGCTTCCCTCGGCCTCCCTTTCCCCGGCGGCCTTCCCACGCCGCCCCGCCGCTCTCCTCTCCCCCCGCCCCCCGCGCAGCCGTCACCCGGTGTCGTCCCCGGGTGACGCCGGATCGCCGCCACCACACTGACCAGGGACGTTCCGGCGGGAACTGCGCGAGGGTTATAAACCGTGAATTTCACACATTTACCTAAACGTTGACGTCATCATCTGCTGAGCGGTCAAATGCGGTCTGCCCCATCAGAAGCAGCGAGCACTCCCGCCCCACCGCTCACGACCGCCGCACGGCGCTCACGAGCGCGTCGCCGGAGCTCGCATCCCGCTCACCCGGCGGGTCGTGACCCGCCCACGACGCGAAGACGCGACCCGTCGCTCAGCAGAAGGAGCATCGCGTGAGACGCTCTCTCGCGTTCGCGTTGGTGGCCACGGCGACAGGCGCCGTCGTCGCCCTGTCCACCGCGTCGGCCGGAGCCGTGGGGCTGACCGCCCTCGCCCCCTCCGCGCCTCCCGACACCCCGGCCCAGGCGGCCGACCGCCTGGTCGAGGCCCAGCCGACCACTCTGCGGGCGTCCGCCAAGGACCGCTTCCTGCGCCGCGGGACCGTCACGGGCAAGGGAGGCGTCACCTACGTCTCCTACACCCGCACCTACTCCGGCCTGCCCGTCTACGGCGGCGACTTCGTCGTGGTCACCAACCGCAGCGGCGGCGTGCTGAGCACGTCGGTCGCCCAGAGCAAACCCCTGACCGTCGGGACCACCCCGAAGGTGGACGGGCGCCGGGCGGCGGAGATCGCCAAGGGCGAGATCGACAAGGCCGCCCAGGTCTCCACGCCGAAGCTGTCGGTGATGGCGCAGGGCTCCGGGCGGCTCGCCTACGAGGTCGTCGTCACCGGCAGGGACAAGGGCCGCGAAAGCAAGATGCACGTCTTCGTCGACGCCCTGACCGGAGAGGTCGCCGAGAAGTCGGACGAGGTCAGGGACGGCCAGGGGACGAGCTACTACAACGGCCCCGTCACCATCGGCACCTCCCGCTCCGGTTCGGGCTACTCCATGGCCGACCCCGGCCGCCCGGGCGTCCAGTGCGGGGACCAGAGCGGCTCCACCTTCACCCGCCCCGACGACACCTGGGGCAACGGCAGCGGGACCGACCTGGAGACCGCCTGCGTGGACGCCCTGCACGCGGTGAACAAGGAATGGGACATGCTGCGCGACTGGCTGGGTCGCAACGGCATCGACGGCAACGGCGGCGGGTTCCCCGTCCTGGTCGGCCTGAACGACGTCAACGCCTACTGGAACGGCAGCTACACCAACTTCGGCCACACGCTGGACAACCAGCGCCAGGCGACCCCCATCGACGTGGTCGCCCACGAGTTCGGCCACGCCATCTTCCAGACCACCCCCGGCGGCTCGAACGGCAGCAACGAAAAGGGCGGGCTCAACGAGTCCACCGGTGACATCTTCGGCGCGCTGACCGAGTTCTACGCCAACCAGCGGGCTCCGTACGACCCGCCGGACTTCACCGTCGGCGAGACGGTCGACCTCGTCGGCAACGGGCCCATCCGCTCCATGTACCGGCCCTCGCAGATCGCCGGTCACCCCGACTGCTACTCCTCCTCGGTGCCGAACCTGGAGGTGCACGCCGGGGCCGGGGTGCAGAACCACTGGTTCTACCTGCTGGCCGAGGGCAGCAGCCCGACCGACGGCCAGCCGTCCAGCCCGACCTGCAACGGCTCCACCGTCACCGGGATCGGCATCCAGAAGGCCGGGCAGATCTTCATGGGCGCCCTCCAGCGCAAGACGACCACCTGGACCCACCAGCTCGTCCGCAAGGCCTCGCTGGAGGCCGCGATGCAGCTGTTCCCCGGCTCCTGCGCCGAGTTCAACGCGACCAAGGCCGCCTGGGCCGCCGTCAACGTCCCCGCGGCCCCGGGCGAGCCCGCCTCGTGCGCGGCGGCCAACGACTTCTCGCTGACGCTCAGCCCCGCCTCGGCGAACGTGCAGCCCGGCCAGACGGCGACCACGACGGTCACCACGCAGACCACCTCGGGGGGCGCGCAGAGCGTGGCGCTCTCGGCCTCCGGCCTGCCCGCGGGCATGACCGCCTCCTTCGCCCCGTCCTCGATCACCTCGGGCGGCTCCTCCACCCTGCAGATCTCGGTCCCGGCGGGCACGCCGGCCGGCTCCTACAACGTGATCGTCACCGCCAACGGGAGCGGCCTCGACCGTACGGCCTCGTTCGCGCTCACCGTCGGCGGCTCCTCACCGGGCGGCGACGCCTTCGGCGACACCTTCGAGACCGACCTCGGCTGGACGGCCAACCCCTCCGGCACCGACACCGCCGCCGGCGGGACGTGGGAGCGCGGCACCCCTGAGGCGACCGGCTCGGGCACGACGGTCCTGCAGCCCGGCGCGGCCGCCGGCGGGAGCAACGCCCTGATCACCGGCCTTTCGGCGGGAACCGCCCCCGGCTCCCACGACGTCGACGGCGGGGTGACGAGCATCGGCTCGCCCGAGATCACACTTCCCTCCGGAAAGATCACCCTGTCGTTCTCCTGGTACCTCGCCCACCTCAACAACGCCACCTCCGCCGACTACCTCCGGGTCCGCGTGATCTCCGGCTCGGCGAACACCGTGGTCTTCCAGCAGCTCGGCGCCGCCTCCAACCGGGCCGGCTCCTGGCGGACCGCCACCGCCGACCTGTCCCGCTACGCCGGGCAGCCGGTGCGCGTCGTGGTCGAGGCGGCGGACGCCTCCACCCCGAGCCTCATCGAGGCCGGGGTCGACAACGTGAAGATCACCCGTTCCTGACCCCGTTCCGCGGCCCCGGCCCCTTCGGGCGCCGGGGCCGCGTCATGCCCGGCTCCGGGAGCCCTCCGGCGGCGCGTCCGGCGAATCCGCGGCGGTGAAGACGCACAAATGCGGGTGTCCGCCAGCCCGGCCGGGGTGAGCTGTGAGGAAGACCCCAATCCCTCCCGGAGGTTCACATGCGGCGACGCGACGACGAACTCACCGCCGTTGAGTCACTGACCATCGCGCTCACCGCCGTCGGCACCTTCCAGACGTACGTCGAGCACGCGGACGCGAAGGTGACCACCGTGGCCGGCTTCCACATCGGCGCGGCGGCCGTGGCCGCCGCGCAGACGGGCACCCTGCGCGCCGCCTGGCAGGCGCACCCGGCGATCGCCCCCGCCGTGGCCGTCCTGCTGGCGCTGTACACCGCCGGATTCCTCGTGGCCGGCTACCACCTGCTCCAGGGGATCCGGCCGAGACTCGGCGTGCCCGCGGGCGCCAACCGCTTCGGGCTGGCCGGCCTGCGCGACGGGAAGAGGAGCAGGGCGGCCGAGCGGGAACGGCAGGCGTGGCACCTGGCCGACAGTCTGGCCGAGGTCGCCCGCGCCAAGCACACGAGGGTCCGCCGGTCGCTGCCGTGGACCGCGCTGATGCTGCTGTCGGTGCTGGTGTGGCTGGTCCTGGGGTCGGCCTACGGGTAGGCCGGCCCGCCCGCGGGCGGGGCGGAGCCGCCCAGGGCGAGCCGGTCGCGGCCGGGCCGTCCCGGAGCGGGCCGTTCCGGGACGGGGCGCCCCCGCACGTCCGCGAAGGCCGCCAGACCGGCGAGGTCGGCGATCACCACCCGGCGGTGACCGGCCAGGACCAGCCCCCGGGAGACGAGATCGCGCATGGCCTTCTGCACGGTCCGCTCCTTGATCCCGACGAGCTCGCCGAGTTCGGCCTGGGTGAGCGGCACGCCGACGTCCAGGCCGGCGGAGCGGGGCACGCCGTGGCGGTCGGACAGCTCCAGCAGGACCCGTGCCAGGCAGACACCGGCCTCATAGCCGGCGAAGGCGAGCCTGCGCCGGTTGGCGAACCTCAGGTGGTCGGCCGCGACGCCGCCGAGCACCCGGGCGATCCGCGGGTCGCGATCGAGGTGGGCCAGGAAGACCGCGCCCTTGACGGCGCAGACGACGGACCTCCCGCAGGTGACGACGGTGGCCGAGCGCGGGCGGTCGTCCAGGGGCGACATCTCGCCGACGACGTCGCCGTCCGCCCGGAGATCGAGGAGCGTCCTCGTGCCGTTCTCGGCGCACATCGTGACCTTCACCAGCGCGTCGAGCAGAAGGTAGACCGACCGCCCGGGGTCGCCCTCGCGGATCAGCGCGTGGTCGCCGGGAACCGTCAGGACGGTGCCGGAGCGAAGGAGTGCGGCCCGGCCCTCCTCGGGCAACCGGGCCAGGAACGACTCTCGCGGCCATCTTCTCCGCCCGTGCCCGCCCGCCACGCCCACACCCCCCGATCACCGTACGGCCTTCCCCATGACCTTCCCCCTTCGGGGGCCTCCCTCCCCCGTTGGCGCCCGGCGACCCCGGACTAGCATGGAAAGCGGGATCGAGCCTCCGGCGGGGAACCGCTCGCGGAGGACGTCCGGCGGGAGGGGGGCTGCGGAAGATGACCGCGGACATCACCGTCAGACGGGTGTACGACACCGGGCCCGTCGAGGGGGCGGTGTTCCTGGTGGACGGGATCTGGCCCCGGGGCGTCCGTAAGGACGGCCTGCGGCTTGACCGGTGGGCGCGGGAGACCGCCCCCTCGGCGGACCTGCGCCGCTGGTTCGGACACCGCCCGGAGCGTTTCGACGAGTTCCGCACCCGTTACCGGCGGGAGCTGGACGGCAATCCGGACGCGGTGCGCCCGCTGCTGGAGGCCGCGCGGCGCGGACCGGTCACCCTCCTTTACGGGGCGCGGGACACCGAGCACAACAACGCGGTGGTGCTGGGCGAGTATCTCCGGGAACGGATCGCGGCGGAACGGTGACACCCCCCGCCGGGCGGCCGTTCAGCCTCCGGCCCCGCCGGCCGGGGCGAGCCTGATCACCACGCTCTTGGAGGTGGGGGTGTTGGAGGTCTCGGCGACCGAGTCCAGCGGCACGAGGACGTTGGTCTCGGGGAAGTAGGCCGCGCAGCACCCGCGCGCGGTCGGGTAGGCGACGGCGCGGAACCCCTCGGCCCTGCGTTCGCCGTCGGGCCACTCGCCGACCAGGTCCACCGGGTCGCCGTCGGCCAGGCCGCGCTCGGCCAGGTCGCCGGGGTGGACGAAGACGACGCGGCGGCCGCCCCGCACCCCCCGGTAGCGGTCGTCCATGCCGTAGACCGTGGTGTTGTACTGGTCGTGGCTGCGGACCGTCTGCAGCAGCAGCCGGCCCGGCGGCACCCGCAGCACCTCCAGGGCGTTGACGGTGAAGTTCGCCCTGCCCGTGGCGGTCGGGAAACGCCGCTCGTCGCGGGGGGCGTTGGGCAGCGCGAAGCCTCCGGGGGCCCGGACGCGGGCGTTGAAGTCGCCGAACCCCGGCACCACCTGCGCGATGCGGTCGCGGATGACGTCGTAGTCGCGCTCGAACTCCTCCCAGGGCACGTGGGGGTCGGCGCCGAAGAGCTCGCGCGCCAGCCGGCAGACGATCGCCACCTCCGGCAGCAGGTGCGGGGAGGCGGGCGCGAGGCGTCCCCGGGAGGCGTGGACCATGCCCATGGAGTCCTCGACCGTGACGAAGCGGTCGCCGTCGCGCTCGGTACGGCCCAGCGTGGGGAGGATCAGCGCCTCCGTCCCGCAGACGGCGTGGGAGCGGTTGAGCTTGGTCGACACCTGCACCGTCAGCCGGGCCCGGCGCATCGCCGCCTCGGTGACCGCCGTGTCCGGTGTGGCGGACACGAAGTTGCCGCCCATGGCGAAGAACACCTTCGCCTCCCCCGCGCGCAGCGCCCGGATCGCCTCCACGGTGTCCAGGCCGTGGCGGCGGGGCGGCTCGAAGCCGAACTCGTCGCGGAGCGCGTCGAGGAAGCTCGCCGCCGGCTTCTCATAGATGCCCATCGTCCGGTCGCCCTGGACGTTGGAGTGCCCCCGCACGGGGCAGACCCCGGCGCCCGGCCTGCCCACGTTCCCGCGCAGCAGAAGGAAGTTGACGACCTCCCGGATGGTGGCGACGGAGTTCCTGTGCTGGGTGAGGCCCATCGCCCAGCACACGATCACCGAACGCGCCCCGAGCACGTCGCCCACCGCCGCCTCGACGGCGGGCCGTTCCAGCCCGGTCGCCTCCTCCACGTCCGCCCAGTCCAGGGCGCGGACGCTCTTCTCCCAGGCGTCGAAGCCGTGGGTGTGGGCCTGGACGAACCCCCGGTCGACCACCGTGCCGGGGGCCGCGTCCTCGGCCTCCAGCAGCAGCCGCGACATGGCCTGGAAGAGGGCCAGGTCGCCGTTGAGCCGGATCTGCAGGAAGCGGTCGGCCAGCGTCGTCCCGCGCCCCAGCACCCCGGACGGCCGCTGCGGGTTCTTGAAGCGGAGCAGCCCGGCCTCGGGCAGCGGGTTGACCGCGATGACCCGCGCTCCGTTCCGCTTGGCCCTCTCCAGCGCCGACAGCATGCGCGGGTGGTTGGTGCCGGGGTTCTGGCCGACCACGAAGATCAGGTCGGCCCGGTGCAGGTCCGCGAGCGAGACCGTGCCCTTGCCGATCCCCAGCGTCTCGGTGAGCGCCGAGCCGCTGGACTCGTGGCACATGTTGGAGCAGTCGGGAAGGTTGTTCGTTCCCAGGCGGCGCACGAGGAGCTGGTAGGCGAAGGCCGCCTCGTTGGAGGTGCGGCCGGAGGTGTAGAAGACCGCCTCGTCGGGGGTGGCGAGCGCGCGCAGCTCCCGGGCGACGAGGGCGAACGCCTTCTCCCACGTCACCGGCACGTAGTGGTCGGCCCCCGCGGGCCGGTGCATCGGCTCGGTGAGCCGTCCCTGCTGGCCCAGCCAGTAG
Organism: Streptosporangium violaceochromogenes; assembly: GCF_014654615.1. Classification (GTDB taxonomy): domain Bacteria; phylum Actinomycetota; class Actinomycetes; order Streptosporangiales; family Streptosporangiaceae; genus Streptosporangium; species Streptosporangium violaceochromogenes. The sequence continues at coordinate 160,974 of NZ_BNBB01000012.1, forward strand.
TCGGTGCGCCCGGCCAGTTCGGCCACGCCGTACCGGGCGAAGAAGTCGCGGGTGATCCGGCGCGTGGTGGCCTCCTCGGCCACCGCCTTCGCGCCGTTCTCGCAGAACTCCGCCGGGCTGCGGTGCTCCCCCTCGGGCCAGGCGCAGCCGGGGCAGTCGAAGCCGTTCCCCTGGTTGACGCGGGCCAGGGTCGCGAGCGTACGGCCCACGCCCATCTGGGCGTGGGCCATCCGCAGCGATCCGGTCACCGCCGGGAGGCCGGCCGCCCACTCCTTGGGCGGGCCGACCTGCAGGCCGTCCTCGGTGACGTCCTCGCGCGGAGCCTTCCTGACCATCCCGGCACCTTCTCTCCCGATCACATTTCCGCATCGACCGGCGGCTTTGATCGTTTCTGTCCCATCCTGAAGTCTCGCACGCGGAGGCGGCGGCCGGACGCCGGGCTGGCCGGTTCTGTCCCCGCGGCGAGGGCGGCAGGAAGTGACCACTTCCCGGTCCGGAACAGGCCGGGAAAACTAGCGGGAGATCATCTGCTCCGGTGGCGGCGAAGGGGTGTCATGTCAGCGGGAACGTCGGCCGGCCCAAGCGGTCGGGCCACCCTCTGCGAAGCCGGTCCGCGCACCGCCCGAGGCGGGGCCGCGATCGGCGGGAGGAGCCGGTGAGCGGCGCGGACGGGCGCGCCCTCCCCGGTCCCGCCGCCCCCCTCACCCTGCCCGCCTGGACCGAGACGACGCTGCCCGGCGGGCCCTCCGTCGTGGCCGTCGTCCGGCGGGCCGCGCCCCTGGTGGAGCTGCGGCTGCGGGTGCCGGCGGCGACGGTGGACCTCGCGGCCGGCACCCTGCTGGCACGGACGCTGTTCTCCGGCACCGGCACCCGGCCGGTCACCGAGATCACCGAGGGGCCGCGGGCCGCCGCGGGCACGTTCACCTGCACGGCCCGCCCCGACCGCTGGCTGATCGGCGGCACCTGCCTGGCCTCCGGCCTGGGCGAGGCGCTCGGGGTGCTCGCGGACGCGCTGTGCGGGGCGGCCTACCCCGACCGCGAGGTCTCCGTCGAACGAGAACGGCTCGCCGACCAGGTCCGGGTGGCGTTGAGTCAGCCGTCGCACATGGCCCGGGCCGAACTGCTGAGGCGCTTCTACGGCGATCACCCGTACGGGGTGGAGACCCCCGGGCCCGAGCGGGTGAACGCGGTGGGGGCCGAGGAACTGCGCTCCCTGCACGAACGGCGGATGCGTCCCGGCGGCGCCACCCTGGTCCTGGTCGGCGACCTGGATCCGGACGACGCCGTCGCACTGGTGAGCGACCGGCTCGGCGCCTGGACCGGGGGCGCCGAGGCCGGGGAGATCCGGATGCCGGCCGCCCCGCCGCCGCCCCCGAGGCCGCTGCTGCTGGTGGACCGGCCGGGCGCGGCGCAGTCGTCGATGCGGCTCGCCATGTCCGCCCCGGCCCGCGACCACCCGGACAACGCCCCCCTGCAGCTCGCGAACCTGATCTTCGGCGGCTCCCCCTCCCGCTGGACGGAGAACATCCGGGAGAAGAAGGGCTACTCCTACGGCCCCAGCGCGGTGATCGAGCACGCACCCGGCGGCTCGGCGGTGATGCTGTCTGCCAACGTGGCCACCGAGGTGACCGCGCCCGCGCTGCTGGAGACGTTCTACGAGCTGGGCAGGATCGCCACGCTGCCGCCCGACCCCGCCGAGGTCGAGCGGGCCCGGCAGCACGCCGTCGGCACGCTGCGGCTCCTCACCGCCACACAGGCGGGGCTGGCCCAGGCGGCCGGGACGCTCGCCGGGTCCGGGCTGGGGCTGGGCCATCTGAAGCTGCACGCCGAACGGCTGGCGTCGGCCACGGCCGGGGACGTGCACCGCGCCGCCGCGACCTATCTGGGCCCCGGCCGGTCGGTGTCGGTGGTGCTCGGCGACGCCGACCGGATCGGGCGCGGCCTCGCGGCGGTCACCCAGGTCGAAATCGGGCAAGGACCGGCGACCTAATGACACATTTTTTTAATACCAAATGACATGGCCCGGATTTTCTTCATTGAAACTTGAGTGAGGTCGATTAGATCGATTACATTCTGAGCACGCCATGATCCTCTGGGAGCACGATGTTCGAGGCATTGGGACTCAGCAATCTCGCCGAGTCCGTATATCTGACGATGCTTGAGTTTCCCGAGGCCGGCCTGGAGGAGCTCTGCCGCGTCCTGCGCCTCGACCGCGAGCGTCTTCAGGAGGCGCTGGACGACCTGGCGCGCATGTCCCTGCTCAACGCCCCGCCGTCCGGCGCGCGGCCGCCGCGCCCGGTCAGCCCGGAGGTCGGCCTGGCGATGCTGCTGGCCCGCCGCCACGCCGAGGTGGCGCGTCACCAGCAGGAGATCGAGGAGAGCAGGGCCGCCCTGGAGGCCCTGCTGGCCAAGCACGCCGCCTCCCGGCCGAGAAGCCCCGAGCCCGAGGTGCGCCGGGTGGAGGGGATCGCCGCGATCCGGGCCCGGCTGCACGAGCTGGCGGGCTCCTGCGTGTGGGAGACGTGCTCGTTCGTGCCCGGGGGCGCGCAGGCGGCGGCCGGTCTGAACTGCGGCGCCCTGGACGCCGAGGCGATCGCCCGGGGGGTACGGCTGCGCACCGTCTATCTGGACAGCGTGCGCAACCACCAGCCGACCCTGGAGTACGCCCACTGGCTCACCGAGCTCGGGGGCGAGGTGCGGACGACGCCGACGCTGCCGATGCGGCTGCTCATCGTGGACCGGCGGCTGGCGCTGGTGCCGGTCGACAACGACGACAGCAGCGCCCTGGCACTGGAGATCTCCAGCTCCGGCCTGCTCAGCGGGCTGGTCGCGCTGTTCAACTCCACCTGGAAGAACGCCGTCCCGCTGGGCTCGGTGCGCTGGCGCGACGACGAGGGGCTGTCCGCCCAGCAGCGGCAGGTGCTCCAGCTGCTGGGCGAGGGGTACACCGACGAGATGATCGCGCGGCAGCTCGGAGTCTCGGTGCGCACGGCCCGGCGGATCGCCTCCAACCTGCTTTCCCGCCTGGACGCCCACAGCCGTTTCCAGGCGGGCGCCCGCGCGGTCGCCCGGGGCTGGATCGCCGCCGACGACCTCCGCTGACCCGGTGGCGGATCCGTGAGGGCGCCGGGCCGACCCGTCGGCGAAAAGCCTCAGCCGGCCGGCTCGCCACGCGCCCGGCCGACCTATCGAACGTACCCGCCGGACGGCCCGGAAATGTCGGTGGGCGGCTCTAGTCTGTGGCGGGTAAACAGCGGACGGACAACCCGGAGGGGTGGGCGAGATGGCCACGCAGGAAAAGGTCATGACCGGTGAGCGCGCCGAGCTGCTGGAGACGCTGGCCAAACACCGGGGCTTTCTGCGCCACACGGTCACGGGCCTGACCGACGAGCAGGCCGCGCGGCGCACCACGGTGAGCGAGCTGTGCCTGGGCGGCCTCATCAAGCACGTGACCTTCGTCGAGGCGCGCTGGGCGGGGTTCATCGTCGGGGGCGCCGAGGCGATGAGCGCGTCCGCCGACTGGGCGGCCCAGTTCCGCATGGCCGAGGGCGAGACGCTGGCCGGTCTGCTCGGCGCCTACGAGGAGGTGGCCCGCCGGACCGACGAGCTGGTGGCGACCCTGCCCGACCTCGACGCCTCCCAGGCCCTCCCGCCCGCGCCGTGGTTCGAGCCGGGCGCGCGATGGTCGGTGCGCCGGGTCCTGCTCCACATCATCGCCGAGACCTCCCAGCACGCCGGTCACGCCGACATCATCCGCGAGTCCCTCGACGGCGCCAAGACCATGGGCTGATCACGGGATGGCGCCCCGGGCCGGGGCGGGACCGCCCCGGCCGCCGCGTTTCCCCTGGACGAGGCGGCCGCCGGGCCCGCGGCCCGGCGGGGGGCGCCGTCCCGCGAGCGGGCGGCGACCGCCGGCGCGGGGCGGGGCCTCAGCCCTCGGACTCCTCAGCCCTCGAACTCCTCGGCCAGCAGGTCCATGAGCAGGCCGTCGCGCCAGGTGCCGTCCGCTCCCCTCTCGTATTGGCGCATGACGCCGACCGGCCGGAACCCGGCCTTGGTGTAGCAGCGGATCGCGGCGGCGTTGTCCGCCGCCGGGTCGATCACGATGCGGTGGTGGCCGTGGTCGGTGATCAGATGCCGGGCGAGCGTCCGCACGGCGTCGGTGCCCAGGCCGCGGCCGTGGGCGGACGGGTCGAGATAGAGGTCGATGTTGGCGTGACGATAGTCCGGTTCGCTCTCGGCTCCCCACTGGATCGCCCCGACCACCCGGCCACCGTGCTCGATGGCCAGGGTGGACATGTCCGCGTCGGCGAGGTCGCCGGCCACCGCCGCCGCCAGGTCGTCACCCCCGCGCCACCGCCGGTAGACCTCGGGCTTCGAGCGGATGGCCGCCAGGGCGGGGATGTCGGCGGTCGTGGCCGGGCGCAGCGTCACCGCCGCGCCGTACAGCGTCTTCTGCATGCCCAGGAACGTAACCGATGCGGCTCGCCCACCGCACCAGACGAACTGTCCCCTCCGACCGGCAAGACCACCGGCGTGCCGGGAGTCCTGGTCAAAGTGAATCTGACCCGGGGGCGCCGCTCGAATGACCCTTTGCAGGGCAGAGCGATGAGGTGGACAGCGGAGGGGCCGGTCGTGACGCGACGCGGGACGTGGTGCGGGACGCGATGAGGGATCCGGTGGAGAGGGCCTCCGGCGGGCGGAGGGGATGGACGGCGACGGGCGCGGCCCTGCTCGTCGCCATGACGGCGGCGCAGGTCGTCTCCGGGGTACGGCCCCAGCCGGGCGGCCTGACCGGCGTGATCGTGCTCCTGCTGGCGGGAGGCGCCCTGGCCTTCGCGTCCGGGACGCACGGTCCCCGCCGGGCGGTCGCCGCGTTCGCCGCCGCGGTGACGGCCGGGTACGCCGCCGAGTGGGTCGGCGTCAGGACGGGGCTGCCGTTCGGGGAGTACGACTACACCGGCGCGCTGTGGCCGCAGGTCGGCGGGGTGCCGGTGATCGTGGCGCTGGCGTGGGGCGGGATGGGCCTGGCCGCCCACGCGACGGCCGCGGCGATCCTCTCCGGGCGGGCGGCGGCTCCGGACGGCTCGGCATCCCCCGGCTCCCCGGCGACTCCCGGCCACTCCCCCGTTCCGGGCAGCCCGGCGGCCCCGGGCGGACGCCTGGGGCGGGTCGTCGTGGGAGCGGGGGCGCTGACCGCCTGGGATCTGTTCCTGGATCCGCAGATGACGCGGCTGGGCCTGTGGTCCTGGGCCGAGCCCGGCCTCTACCGGGGTATCCCGGCCGGAAACTTCGCCGGCTGGCTGCTGGTCTCCCTGCTGGTCATGGCCCTGATCGACGTCATCGTGGTCTGCCCCGCGGCCCGGTCCACCGGGCTGGTCTCGGTCTACACGGTGATGGCCGTCATGGAGACGGTCGGCTTCGCGGCGGTCTTCGACCCGCCGGACCCGCTGGTGGCCGTCGCCGGGGGGCTGGGCATGGGGCTGTTCGCCGTACCGGCGTGGAGACCGTGGGAGCGATGGGGGCGACGGCGGCCAGATGAGTCACGAGCACCACTGAGATCACGAGAACCGCGGCGGCCAGGTCAGGGACGAGAGCGTGGACGGAGGGGCGCATGGCCAAGGTGATCGTGGTCGGCGGCGGCGTGGGCGGCATGGTCTGCGCCCTGCTGCTGGCCCGGCGGGGGCACCGGGTACGCCTGTACGAGCGGCGGTCCCGGCTGGGCGGCAAACTCGCCGAGCACCGGCGCGACGGTTTCTCCTTCTCGCTCGGCCCCTCCCTCCTGACCCTGCCGGACGTCTTCACCGACCTGGGGCTGAAGCTGGACCTGGTCGAGCCAAGGGAGCTGTGCCACTACCGCTTCGCGGACGGCTCGGCGCTGACGGCGCACCGCGACCCGGCGCGGATGGCCGCCGAGGTGGAGCGGTTCGCGCCGGGAGAGGGCCGCAACTGGACGGCGTTCCACGCCTGGGGGCGGGCCTGCTTCGCGGCGTCGCGACGGGCGTTCTTCGCCGGACCCCTCACCCGCCCGCCGGCGCACGCGCGGCCGTCCGACCTGTGGGCGGTGGCGCCGGGCCGTACGGTCGACGGGCTGGCCCGCCGCTTCTTCACCGACCCGCGCCTGCGCCAGTACGTGGGCCGCTACGCGACCTACGCCGGCTCCAGCCCCTACCGGGCCCCGGCGGCGCTGGCCTGCGTGCCGGCCGTCGAGCACGACCACGGCGGCTGGTACGTCGCGGGCGGGCTGCCCCGCCTCGCCGACGCGCTGGCCGGGCTGCTGGAGAAGGCGGGGGTGGAGGTCGCGCTGGACACCGAGGTGACGGAGGTTCCGGCCGACGCCGACCGGGTCCTGGGCGTACGGCTGGCCTCCGGCGAGCGCGAGCGCGCGGACGCCGTGGTCGCCGGCGTCGACGCCGCCGCGCTGTACGGACGGCTGCTGCCGGACCGGCGGCGGCTGCGGCGCGTCGCCCGTCTCGGCATGTCCTCGTCGGTGTTCCTGCTGCTGGCGGGGGTGGAGGGGCGGACCGGAGGCCTGGCGCACCACTCGGTGGTCTTCTCGGCCGACTACCGGCGGGAGTTCTCCGACATCTTCGAGCGGCGCAGGCCGCCGGAGGATCCGACCGTCTACCTCGGCTGCTCGGCGGTGGACGACCCGTCGCAGGCGCCGGAGGGGGCGGAGAACCTGGTGATGCTGGTCAACGTGCCGGCGGGCGACCCGGGCCGGTGGCCGATACGGCCGGAGTCCTACCGGGACCTGGTGCTTGAGCGGCTGGCCGCCCGGGGACACGACCTGTCGGGGCGGCTGCGCTTCGTGGACCTGTTCACCCCGGCCGACCTGCGCGACCGTTACGGCGCGTGGGGCGGCTCCGTCTACGGCGCCGCCTACGACGGCCCGTTCTCGGCGTTCCGCCGTCCGGGAAACAGGGGGCCCCGGCGCGGGCTGTATCTCGTGGGCGGCTCCGCGCATCCGGGGGGCGGCCTGCCGCTGGTGGCGATGGGCGGGCGTCTCGTCGCCTCGCTCGTGGAGGAGGACCTCCCTTGACGGAACCTCGCCCCGCGTTTCCTCTCCGGGCGATCCGATGAGCGGGCCGGTGAGCGGGCCGGTGAGGGGATCGACGAGGAGGCCGGCGAACGGGCCGGCCGGAACGACCGGCGCGCTGCTCGGGGCCGTCGCGGCCCGGCTGAGGCGGACGGGTCCGCTCACCGCGCTCCAGGTCGCCGCCGCCGTCGCCGCCGGGGTACGGCTGGCCCGCGGGCGCGACCGGCTGCCTCCGCTGGCCCCCGCCGGGACGGCGGCGGGCACGCGGATCTCGGTGGTGATCCCGGCCCGTGACGAGGAGGGCCGTCTCGGTCCCTGCCTGTCGGCGGTGCTGGCGGACCCGGCGGTGGCGGAGGTCGTGGTGGTCGACGACGAGTCGGGGGACGGCACGGCACGGCTGGCCGCCGCCCTGGGCGCGAGGGTCGTCACGGGCACGCCCCCGCCCCCGGGGTGGGTGGGCAAGCAGTGGGCGCTGCGGCAGGGGGTCCGGGCGGCGGCCGGTGAGGTGGTGGTGACCCTGGACGCCGACACCCGGCCGTCACCGGGCCTGTTCGGCGCGCTCGCGGCGGCCCTGGACCGCCACGACCTCCTCACCGTGGGCCCCCGGTTCGTCTGCGGCGGTCTGGCCGAGCAGGCGCTGCACGCCGCGTTCCTGGCGACGCTGGTCTACCGGTTCGGCCCGATCGGGCCGGCCGTCCCGCCGCCCCCGCACCGTGTGATGGCCAACGGCCAGTGCATGGCCTTCCGGCGGGCGGCGATGCTGGAGGCCGACGGGTTCGCGCGGATCAGGGGGAACATGACCGACGACGTGGCGCTGGCCAGGGCACTGGCCGCCCGCGGCTGGGCGGTCGGCTTCCTGGACGCGGGCGGGTTGCTGGAGGTGGACATGCACGACTCGGCGGCCGGGGTGTGGCGGGAGTGGGGGCGGTCGCTGCCGCTGCGCGACGTCACCGGCCCGGTCCGGCTGGCCGCCGACCTGGGCGTGGTCTGGCTCACCGCCGCCCTGCCGGTCCTGCGGCTGGCGGCGGGCCGGGCGACCCGGCTGGACGTGGGGCTGCTGGCCGTACGGCTGCTGCTGGCCGGCGCGCTGCGCGGCAGCTACGCCCGGCCGGGGCCGGGGGTGCTGCTCTCCCCGCTCCTGGACCCGCTGGCGGCCGTACGGCTGACGCAGGCGACGCTGCGCCCGGTGCGCCGTTGGCGGGGACGCTCCTACCCGGAGCCGTACCTGACCGGGGCCGCACCTCCCCGGGGGCGAGCCGTGCCCGCGGAAGAAGGCTCATGACCGGCGCGGCGCCCTGGCGGCCCACCTGGCCTGGCCGAAGCGCAGGCCGATGAGGCACATCAGCGCGCCCGTCGCCGCCACCTGCCCCAGGGGCGCGAAGATCGCCTGGAACACCGGAAGGCCGAACACCCCCGCCCGCGCCCCGACGGCGAAGGAGCGCGTGAGCAGCGCGCAGGCCACCAGGAGGACGACGCCGAGCAGGAAGGCGGGCGGGCAGATGACGGCGAAGCCCCCCACGAAGGTGAGAACCGACCGGCCGCCGCGGAACCCGGCGAACACCGGCCAGGCGTGCCCGGCCATCGCGGCGGCCACCGCGAGGTACACCGGCACGACGCTCGCCCCGGTGACCACGCCCGGCCCGGTGGTGTGCGGCCCGCCTGCCGCGAGGGCGAACAGCGCCGCGAGCGTTCCCTTGAGGGTGTCGCCGGCGAAGACGGACACGGCGGCGGCGCGGCCGAGGTGCTCCCTGACGTTCCAGAAGCCGGGGTTGCGGTCGCCGACCTCACGGGGGTCGACGCCGTGGGCCCGCCCGGCCAGCACCGCGACCGGCACGGATCCGAGGAGGTAGCCTCCGATGACCGCGACGAGCACAGGGATCATCGCCTCTTTCCACCTCACCAGGTATGCGGAGTGGGGGGCCGTGCGTTTCATGGCGTTCGACCGGCCGGTGCTGCGGGCCACCCCGGGGCTGCTGTTCTGGCGGCTGCTCGGTTCCGGGCGCGGCACGTCGATGGGGCTGGGCGCCGACCCGCGCCGCTGGGCGCTGCTCGCGGTCTGGCGCGAGGAGGCCGCGCTGGACGCCTTCCTGGCCACCTCGCCGATCGCGGCGCGCCATCGCGACGAGGCGGAGGAGTCGTGGCGGGTGCGACTGGTCCCGCTCTCCTCGCGGGGCCGGTGGGGCGGGACGGAGCCCTTCGGCCCGCTCCCCGCCGAACCGGGCGCGGCCCCGGGCGGCGGGCCGGTGGCGGTGCTGACGCGGGCCTCGATCCGGCCGTCGCGGCTGGTGCCGTTCTACCGGTCGATCCCGGCGGTCGACCGGCTGCTGCGGGAGCAGGAGGGCCGCCTGGCCTCCGTCGGGGTCGGTGAGTGGCCCCTGGCCCGGCAGGCCACGTTCTCGCTGTGGCGCGACGCCGACGCGGTGCGGGACTTCGCCTACCGGACGCAGGCGCACCGGCGGGTGATCGGGCTGACGCGGGCGCGGGGGTGGTATTCCGAGGAGCTGTTCGCCCGGTTCGCCCCCTACGGCAGCGAGGGGACCTGGGACGGGGTGGACCCCCTCCGCGAGCCCGGCGGCCACGGCCGCCGGCCGGGGACGGGGCGCACTCCCCGCCCCGGCCGGGTGTGACCGGGTCCGCGGCACGCGGCTCATCGGGCCGGCTCCGCCACCAGGTGGTCCATGAGCCGGGTCATGACGCCGCCCTCGGCCAGGTCGCGGGCGACCACGCAGGCCCGCGCGATCGTCGGGGCCGTGGAGGAGCCGTGGGCGACGACGACGGTGCCGTTCAGGCCGAGCAGCGCCGCCCCGCCGTGGGTCTCGGGGTCGTAGCGGCGGGCCACCTCCCGCAGCGCCTCCGGCCCGGCGACCCCCGCCTCCGCCACCAGGGTCAGCGCGGCGCGGACGGAGCCCTCGACGTTCTTGAGCACGACGTTCCCGGTGAAGCCGTCGGTGACGATCACGTCGGCCGTACCCGCCAGCACGTCGTGGCCCTCGACGTTGCCGTGGAAGCGCAGGGGCAGCCCCGGCAGCAGCTCCCCGGCCCTTCGGGTCAGCCGGTTGCCCTTGCCCGGCTCCGCGCCGATCGACAGCAGGCCGACCGACGGGTCGGCCACGCCGAGCACGATCTGGGCGTAGGAGGCGCCGAGCAGCGCGAACTGGACGATCATCTCCGGGGTGGGGTCGGAGGTCGCCCCGGCGTCGATCAGCACGGTGGCCCCGCCGGTCACCGAGGGCAGCGCGACCGCCAGGGCGGGCCGGAGCACGCCCGGCGCGCGGCCGACGCCGCGGATCGCGCACGAGACGACCGCACCGGTCGAGCCGGCCGACACGAAGGCGGAGGCGGCGCCCTTTCCCACCAGCTCGCAGCCGGCTCGAAGGCCCGAGGGGACGGACACGGCGCCGGCGCCCCGCTCGCCCATCGGGACGACCCCTTCGGCGTGGACGACCTCGATCCGGCCCGCCGCGCCGTGGCGGGCCAGCTCCCGGTGGATCTCCCCCGCCCGGCCGACCAGCACGACGGGCACACCGTGCTCGCGCCAGGCCGTGACCGCCCCGCCGACCGTCTCGGCCGGGCCGAGGTCTCCGCCCATCGCGTCGACGGCCACCGGCGAGCCCCCCTCCCGCCGGACGCCGGAAGAGTCCGCCCCGGGCCATACGTGCCGGCGCACCTCAGGGCACCCGTACGGTGACCCGGCGCTCGGCCCGGTCGGCCGCCGACGCCGCCAGGAGGTGCCGCGCGAAGACGACCAGGCGGCGGCGCCGGGGCACCGCGACCCTGGCCCCGAAAACGTCGTGGCGGGCGGCCTCGATCCGGTCGAGGATGCCTCCGTACAGCTCGTAGGCGGCGCGCACGCACGGCCGTGAGGAGGGGATCAGCAGGTCGACGCCCTCCAAGGCCAGGCGGTAGTGGGCGCGGGCCCGCTCGACCTCGAAGGCCAGCAGCTCGCGCACGGCGGGGGTGGGGACGCGGGCCCCGAGGTCCTCCACCCGCACCCCGAACCTGTCGAGGTCGGCCAGCGGCAGGTACACCCGGCCGCGGGCCAGGTCCTCGGCCACGTCGCGCAGGAAGTTGGTCAGCTGGAAGGCCAGCCCGAGCTGGCGGGCGGGCTCGCGGGCCCGCCGCTCCATACCCGGCAGGGCCTCCAGGACGGGCAGCGTCATCGTGCCGACGACCGCCGCCGAGCCCTCCATGTAACCGAGCAGGTCGTCGTAGGTGGCGTAGCGGCCGACGGTCAGGTCGGCGCGCATGGCGCCCAGGAAGGCGGTGATGTCGGCGTGGTCGACGGCGAACGAGCGCACGGTCTGGACGAACGCCGGGAGCACCGGGTCGTCGGCCGGGCCGCCCGCCAGCGCCCGCTCCAGCCGCAGGCAGAGGCGGTCGAGCGCCGCCTTCCGGTCACCGGTCATCGTGAAGGAGTCCACGATCTCGTCGGCATAGCGGGCGAAGCCGTACAGGGCGTGCACGTGGGGGCGCTTCCAGGACGGCAGCAGCAGGGTCGCCAGGTAGTAGGAGCGGCCGTGCCGGGCGTTGAGTCTGCGGCAGAGTTCGTAGCTGGCGGTCAGGGTCATCGGGGGTTCTCCAGGACACGCCGCGCGGCCAGTTTTCCGGAGATCAGCACCGGAGGGACCCCCACGCCGGGCGCGGTGTACATGCCCGCGAAGTGCAGGCCCGGAACGCGCCGGGAGGCGGCCGCGGGCCTGAACCAGGCCGTCTGGGACAGGCGGTGGTCCAGGGCGAACGGGGTGCCGGCCGAGTGGCCCCGCCTGACCCAGGCGGGAGGGTCGAAGACCAGCCGGGGGGCCGCCGCCAGGTCGCCGTAGCCGAGGTCGGCCAGCCTGCTCAGCAGGCGTTCCTGCAGCCGCTCGGTGAGGTCGCCCCACCGGCCGGCGCGCAGGTTGGGGGTCGGCTCCAGCACGGTGAGGGTGGCGTGGCCGGCGGGCGCGGCGGTGGTGTCGGCCTCGGGGTAGGTGACCAGCAGGCTGGGGTCGGGCTGGGGCCGGCCCGCGGCCAGGGCCGCGAAGGTGGAGGACCACTCGCGGCCGAGGTGCAGGGTGTGGTGGGCCTGACCGTCCAGCCTGCGGTCCAGGCCGAAGTGGAGCACCAGGCAGGAGGGTGAGTAGCGGGGACGGCGCAACCGCCAGTCGCCCGCGCCGGCGGGCAGCAGCCCGGCGTGCGCGCGGGGCAGGTCGCAGGCGACCACGACGTGCCCGGCGGCCAGGCGCTCCCCGGTGTCGAGCCGGACGGCCGACACCCCCGAGGAGTCGGTCTCGACCTTGACGGCCCGCGTGCCGTATCTGATCTGCGCGCCCGCCTTCTCCGCCACGGCGGCCAGGGCCCGCGGGACGGCGTGCATGCCGCCGTGTTCGGGGAAGAAGACGCCGCCGACGGTGTCCATGTGGGCGATCACCGCGTAGACGCCGAGGGCCCGCCGGGGCGACAGACCCACGTACAGGGATTGGAAGGTGTGCGCCCTGATCAGGCGGGGGTCGGTGAGGTGGGCCTCGGCGAGGCGGTCCAGCCGACGGAAGCCGCCCAGGGCGGCCAGCCTGGCCAGGGCCCCCGGCTGGACGAGGCCACGCAGCCGGGTCATGTCGCGGTCGATGAAGGCGGGCCACTCCACGGCGAACAGCTCGCCGAGCCGGGCCCTGAAGCGCAGGTACCGGTCGGCCTCGGCGGCGCCGCACAGCTCGCGCACCCGCTCGGCCATGGCCTCCCGCCCGGCCACGATGTCCAGGTGGGAGCCGTCGTGGTAGCGGAGCCGGTAGAAGGGGTCCAGCCGCCGCAACGGGAGCAGGGTCCGCATGTCCTCGCCGGCGGCGGCGAAGACGTCGGCGAGCACCTCCGGCATGGTCAGCACCGACGGGCCGGTGTCGAAGCGGTACTCCCCCCGCGTCGCCGTCCCGCAGCAGCCGCCCGGCGTCTGGCGGGCCTCCACGAGTGTGACCTCCCGCCCGGCCCCGGCCAGCCGGACCGCCGTGGCCAGGCCGCCGAGCCCGGCGCCGATCACCACCGTGGGTCTCACGCCGCCCTCCCCTCCGGGCTCGGCGGCCGGGCCGCGGAAACCGGTACGGCGGGCATGCCGGGGCGGCGGGCCGTCCCCCTTCGGAGACGGCCGGTCCGGCGGGGGACGGTGTCCATGGGCGTCGCTCCTCTGCGTCGATGGAGATAACTTCGCGAGCGAGGCCGCGTTCGGATGCGTTCTTCGGGCGCGTCCGCCGGCCGCCGGTCCCGGCACGCAGGCGATCGGCACGTCCCGGCGGTCCTCTCCCCGGCTTCGCCTGCCGGTAAATCACCCCGGCGTGCAAGAAGCCGTAAAACGCCCCCACGCGCGCCGGGCACCGGCCTCCGCCCGGCCCGGTTCTCCGGGCGAACGGCCCGCCTCCGACTTCCGGATTCTCAGCAGATTCTCGGCAGGGGGTCGCCGACCAGCAGGTCGACGATGCGGGTGCCGCCGAAGGCGGTCTTCAGCAGGACCAGCCCGGGAGGGTCGTCGCCGATCCACCCGACGACGGCCGCCTGGGAGCCGAGCGGGTGGGAGCGCAGGGCGGCGAGCGCGGCCTCGGCGGAGCGCCGGGCCACCACCGCGACCATCCGTCCCTCGCAGGCGACGTAGAGCGGATCGATTCCCAGGAGTTCACATGCCCCGCGTACGGCCGGGCGAACCGGGATCGCCCCCTCCTCCAGCACGACCGCGACCCGCGACGACTCGGCGATCTCGTTGACGACCGTGGCCACCCCGCCCCTGGTGGCGTCGCGCAGGCAGCGCACCTCCCCGTCGCCGCAGGCGTCGAGCAGCCGGGCGGTCAGGGTGTTGAGCGGCGCGGTGTCGGAGACGACGTCGGCCCGGATGTCGAGCTCGCCCCGGGCGAGCATGACGGTGACGCCGTGCTCGCCGACGGGGCCGGAGACGATGACCGCGTCGCCGGGCCTGGCGGAGGCGGCGCTGAGCCGGACCGGCCGCTCCACGACCCCGATGCCCGAGGTGGTGATGTAGCAGCCGTCGGCCTTGCCGTTCTCCACGACCTTGGTGTCGCCGGTGACGATCGACACGCCCGCCGCCTGGGCCGCGCGCGCCATCGAGGCGGTGATGCGCCGCAGGTCGGCGACGGGGAACCCCTCCTCCAGGATGAACGCGGCCGACAGGTGCCGGGGGTGGGCCCCGCACATCGCCAGGTCGTTGACGGTGCCGTTGACGGCCAGGTCGCCGATGTCCCCGCCGGGGAAGAACAGCGGCGTCACCACGAAGGCGTCCGTGGTGAAGGCGAGCCCGTCGACGATCGCGCCGTCCTCCAGCGGCTCCAGCAGCGGGTTGCGGAAGGATTCGAGGAACACCGCCTCGATCAGGGTGTGGGTGGCCTTGCCTCCGGCGCCGTGCGCGAGGGTGAGGCGCTCCTCCCGCACCCGGGCCCCGCGGCGGCGCGCGCGGGAGATGCGCTCCAGGACCTCCTCCTCGCGGCCCGCGGCCGGAGGGCCGCCTTCCGGTGGCGCGGCCCGGCCGGCGCCCCGCGCCCGCAGGGCGGTTCCTTCCTCGGCGTTCATCGGGATCCGTCGGTTCCTTTCGCTGTGCCGGCCCGCCGGACGGGCCGGTCTCCTTGCCGTTGGCGCCCCCGCCGCCCGGCCGTCCCGGCGAGGGGCGGCCGGGGCCGGGCGGGATCAGCCGCCGGTCGCCTCCCTGACCCGCTCGCGGGAGAAACGGCCGAAGGTGTAGTAGGCGGCGCACGCGCCCTCGGACGACACCATGCAGGTGCCGATCGGGGTCTCCGGGGTGCACGCGGTGCCGAACACCTTGCACTCCCACGGTCTGAGCACGCCCTTGAGCACCTCGCCGCACTGGCACGCCTTGGGGTCGGCCACCCGCCCGCCGGGGATCCGGAAGATCCGCTCGGCGTCGAAGGCGGCGTACTCCTCGCGCATCCGGAGCGCCGAGTGGGAGATGAACCCCAGCCCGCGCCACTCGAAGTACGGCCGGAGCTCCATCACCTCGCCGATGACCTCAAGGGCCCTGGGGTTGCCCTCCCAGGGCACCACCCGGGAGTACTGGTTCTCCACCTCCGCCCGGCCGCCGTCCAGCTGGAGCAGGATCCGGTAGACCGCGTGCAGCACGTCCAGGGGCTCGAACCCGGTCACCACCAGGGGTTTGCCGTAGTCACGGGCGATGAAGCCGTACGGCCGGCAGCCGATGACCGCCGAGACGTGCCCGGGCCCGACGAACCCGTCCAGGCGCAGGTCGGGAGAGTCCAGGATCGCCTTGACGGCGGGGATGATCGTCACGTGGTTGCAGAAGACCGAGAAGTTGCCGATCCCCTCGTCCCTCGCGCGCAGGACGGTCATCGCGGTCGAGGGCGCGGTGGTCTCGAACCCGATCGCCATGAAGACCACCCGCCTGCCGGGGTTCTCTCTGGCGATCTTCAGGGCGTCCAGCGGGGAGTACACCATGCGGATGTCGGCGCCCCGGGCCTTGGCGTCCAGGAACGAGCCGGTCCCGCCGGGGACGCGCATCATGTCGCCGAACGACGTCATGATCACGTCCGGCTGCCCGGCGATGTGGATCGCGTCGTCCACCCGCCCCATGGGGATGACGCAGACCGGACAGCCGGGGCCGTGCACCAGCGTGACGGCCTCGGGCAGGTGGTCGGTCAGCCCGTGCCGGTAGATGGTGTGGGTGTGCCCGCCGCACACCTCCATGAACTTGTAGGAGCGGCCCGGCTCGCACAGCGCGGCGACGCGGGCGGCCAGCGCCCCGGCCTTCCCGGCGTCGCGATACTCGTCGACGAAACGCATCGGACCTCACCCTTCTTCGATCATGGATTCTCTGAGGGCCCTGATCTCGTCCTCGTACGCCTCGCCGATGCTTTCGAGGAAGTCGAGGGCCGCCTTGGCCTCCACCTCGTCGATCTTGGACAGCGCGAACCCGACGTGGATGAGGATCCAGTCGCCGGGCGCGAGAGGTTCGCCCTCCAGCAGGCCGACGTTGATGGCGCGCTGGACGCCGCTGACGTCGACCATCGCCAGGTCAGGACGGTCCGCCAGGATTTCCACGATCTCTCCGGGAATCCCCAGGCACATGGGTGGCCTCCGCCGTCTGGATGGATTCGAGGACGAGATCGTCGCCGCCCTCGGTGTCGATGTCGGTGCCGCCGCACCCGGGGCAGGTGATGAAGGGGTCGACGGACGTCGCCGTCCGGTCGCAGGACCGGCAGACGAGCCGTATGGGGACGATGACCAGGTCCACCTGGGCGCCCTCGGCCAGCGAGCCGTCGGCGACCAGGGTGAACGCGTGGTTGATCGCCGGCTCCGTGATGCGGAGCAGGGCTCCGGCGTGCACCCGCGCCCGCCGTACCCGCCGGCCGTTGGCGCGGGTCTCCACCGCGGCGAGGATCGCCTCGGCGATCCCGAACTCGTGCATGACTCACTCACCTCGTGACGTGTCGGTTGTCGGATGTGATCTCGCGGGACCTCGTCCGCGCGGCCCCGCGCCGGAGATCCCGGACGGCCGGGGCCCTCACATGCTTCTCATCTTCAGATAGCGCCTGATGTCGGGGAGGGTCTGGTGGATCACCAGGGCCACCCCCACCACCGCGGCCACGATGAGCAGGCGTTTCATCATGATCGTTTCTCCTTTCGGCCCGTGCCGGCGAGCGCCGACGTGATCTGTTCCCCGATCAGCTCGCCGACCAGGCGGGCCGCCGGGGCGACGGCGGCGGCGACCGGCTCGCTCAGCTCCATCCCGGGCGACAGGTCGGCGGGCTCGCAGCCGACGAGCAGGACCCGCCCGGTCTCGCCGCCGAGGGTGCCGGCCAGGGCCAGTACCGTCTCGGGGGTCATCGCGTGCGCGTCGAGGAAGGGGGCGGGGCCGTCGCCGGGCCGGGGCTCGATCACGTACAGCGTGCCGGGCGGGCCGCCCCGCGCGACGGTGTCGACGAGGATCGCGACGTCGTGGCCGCCGCCGGTGAGCTCGTAGGCGAGGTGCACGCCGCGGATGCCGAAGTCGGTGACCACCACCCCGCGGGGAAGCTCCGTACCGGCCAGGTACCGGGCCACCGCGACGCCGAAGCCGTCGTCGCCGAGGAAGACGTTGCCGACGCCCGCGACGAGGATCCTCATGTGTCGGCCTCCATCGGCTCGACCTCGTCGGGGGCGAAGTACAGGAAGCGCCCGTGGGAGCGGTGCAGGTCGGCGCCGGGGTCCTCCTCCAGGGTGACGGCCAGGTGCCGGGTGCCGTCCAGGTCCAGCAGGACGGCCTCCACCCGCGCGGTCCGGCCCGCGAGGAACATGTCGTGGGCGTCGGCCCGCCGCTTCCCGGGGACGAGCCGGACCCGGGTGCCCTTGGCCACCTCCACCCCGGCGACGGTCACGCTGTCGGTCTCCGGCGACACGCCCGCGTCGGCCGAGGGGTCCCACCAGGGCACCGGGGGCCGCCGGGTGACCTCGCCCAGATAGCGGATCACGCCGTGCAGCCGCTCGATCATCTCGGGCGGCATGACGGCCTGCCCGGTGTCCGCGGTGTCTGCGGCCTGTCCGGCGTCCCGCGTCCCCCCGGCCCCGCGCCCCCGCCGCTCGTTTCCCCCGGCCGCGCCGTTCTCCCCGGCCGCGCCGTTCTCCCCGGCCGCGCCGTTCTCCCCGGCCCCGCCGTTCCCTCCGGCCGCGCCACCGGTGACGCCGCTCACCGCGTCGATGAGCCGGGCCGCGCGGGGGTCGGTCGCGCGGGCCTGCCGGGTCTCCTCCTCGGTCAGGGTGAGGGTGCGCAGGTGCAGGATCTCGTCGATCTCGGTCGCGTCGAACAGCTCGACCGGGCTCTCCGGGGCGATGTCCGGGTAGTCGGACAGGATGATCGGTGACGACAGCACCACGTCGCGGTGGCCGGGCTCGCCGACGAGAACGGGCCAGGCGCGCTCGTTGCGGCAGGCGTCGGCGAACGGGCGGGCCCACTCCGGCGGATCGGTCAGGGACAGGAACGCCCCGCCGTCCACACCGATGATCAGGTGCGCCGAGATCAGCGAGCGCCGCAGTGCCCGCTCGCGAGGGGCGTCCGGATCGTCCCAGACGGCGGTGTTCTCCACCCGGACCCGCAGCCGGACCAGGCCGTACGGCCCGGCCTGCCGCTCGGCGCCGACCCGCAGCACCGCGCGCAGCGGCAGGTGCTCGCAGACCACCCGGCCCTCCCGCTCACCGGAGGGCGCGAGGATCGGCTCGGTCGTGGAGTCGCCGGGAACGCTCACCTCCACCGTCCGCTCGCCGTCGAACAGCTCGGCCAGAGGGAGCGCCACCCGCGTCTCACGCTCGGTCGCCTCGTCGAAGGTGAGGTAGGTCCGGCCGCCGCTCGTCAGCTCGGCGACCGGCCGGTGGGCCCCGCCCCCGCGGCCCTCACCGTCCCCGCCGTCCTCACGGCCCTCACCGCCCTCGGCCCGCTCGACGCGCCGGGCCCTGACGTGCAGGAAGCGCAGGCACAGGTGGACCGTGGCGCCCTCGGCCCGCTCCAGCAGGCACTCGGTGAGGCTCGCCGAGGGCTCGGCGGTGGCGGTGAACCCGGGGGGCACGAGCACCCCGAACTGCCAGCGCACCCGGTTCTTGGCGGCCGACGCCCGGTAGGGGTAGAGCAGGTAGCCCTCGTACAGCACGGCGTCGGCCACCCTGCGGGCGATCTCCATGGGCACGCTCATCCGGCCGCCTCCTTCAGCAGCGCCTCCAGGGTCTCGTCCCAGGTCGCCAGGGCGCGCTCGGACTTGAAGCGGTGCAGGGACCGCAGGACGTCGCGGCGCAGCCGCAGCCACCCGCTCTGCGGGAAGTACAGGTCCATCAGCTCCCGCCACACGGCCACCGGCAGCCGGTGACGCGTCTCGCACCGCCAGGGGATCTGCCCCACGGTGAAGCCCTCCCCCGACCTGGCGAAGACGGTGCCGCTGAAGAGCAGGAGCATCGGGACCTCGCCGTCGTCCAGCGCGGCGAGGTACTTACCCGAGGCGACCTCCAGGTCGTAGCTGCAGGGCACCGGCAGGTCGATCTCGGTGACGCCCGTGAAGGCGGGGACCACGACCGACAGGTTGGCGAAAAGCAGGGGCTTCAGCGTCTCGCCCCACCGGGCGGGGGCGCCGAAAAGGTCGCCGAGCAGCTCCGCCTCGGCGGGGCCGTAGCGCCGCTGATGGGGCTCGACCCGGATCTGGCAGCGCAGCGCGACGGTGTGCACCCCCCGCGGGGAGGGCTCGGTGATACGCAGCCGGAAGAGCAGCGTCGGGGAGGCCGCGTGGGCCTGCGCCCGTACGCCCAGGCAGTCGAACGTGAGCTCATTCATCGTCGTTCCCCTCTCCCCGCGGACGGCTCGCGGAGAGGCCCCCCTCCGGCGCGGCCCCCGGCGCCGGGGCCTTCGCGTGCCGTGCCGGGACCGGGGCCTTCGCGGGTGCCGTCCGGCCGCGAAGGCGCAGGGAGGTGAAGAAGCCGTCGATGACCCGCCGCGCCTCCCGCCCGCCGTCGAAGCCCTTCCAGTGCAGCCGGACCAGGCCGACGAGCTCGTAGCAGGCGTCGATCGGCACCAGGTGGCAGGTGGACTCTCCCCGCGGCGGCCGGTCGATCAGCAGCGCCTCCACGTCGGGCCGGACGTCGGCCGGCAGCGGGTTGGCCGCCGTCACGCGCTCCCAGGTCGCGAGCGGCAGCAGGGACTCGGTGGCCCCGGCGGGACTCGGGTAGAGGGCGACGGTCCGGCCGAGGACGGAGTTGTGGAAGAAGAAGGCGGTGCGGACCGGGATCTGCAGTTCCTCCCAGTCGGCCTCGGTGAGCCGGAACGACGGAAGACGCAGGTAGCGCTCCGGCACCGAGCGGTAGCGCCGGCGGGTCGCCCCCTCCTGCGTGAACAGCAGGTAGCAGCCCCGGCAGACGCACAGCAGCGCCCGGTTCTCGGTGTTCACCACGTGGCCGTGGGTCTCCCCCGCAGGCTCGGCGCACATCTCGCAGCGCGCCGCCTTCGCCGGCGGCGCGCCGCGGAACCGGCGCAGCCCGGTGGCCGTCACGGGACGGCCCCCGGCGCGGGGCGGGGATCCGGCGGGCGGTGCCCGATCTGCAGCAGCGGCGCGGGCGGCGCCGTCCCCTCGACCTCCACCCCGGCCACCTCCGGCGCGGCGCGCGCGACGGCGTGCTCGACGGCGCGGACCACCCTGGCCCGCGAGGAGGGGCAGGCGTGACCGGTGCCCCGCAGGCGCAGCCGTACCACGCCCGTCTCGCCGGCCTCCACCAGCTCCACGTCCCCGGCGTGCCCGCCGAGCCGGGGACGGACCCCCTCGACGGCCGCGCGGACGCGCTCGGCGGTGCTCAGCGGGTGCAGGTCGTGCAGGACCAGCAGGCCGGAGACGACCTCGTCGGAGGCGAGGCGGCCGAGCACCTCCGCCGCCCCGGTCTCGGTGACGATCTCGACGACGCGCTCCAGGCCCGCGCCGTACAGTTCGACGAGCGCGCGGACGAGTTCCTCGGCCTTGAGGCGCGCCGCCGCGTCGGCGAGCCCGCCGAGTTCGGCGAGCAGCGTCTCGACGCGGTTCCCGGCCGCCTGGACGTCGTGGGCCGGCGACATCGGCTCGGCTCTCCCTTCCCGGCGCCGGGGAGCGCGCGTCTCCCCGGCGGCCGACGGGTCATGTGCCGCTGAAGGCATGGGGACTGTGGAGTTTGCGGAGTTCCTTGCCGCCGCCGAGGTACATGTGCACCCCGCACGGCAGGCACGGGTCGAAGCTGCGCACCGTGCGCATGATGTCGATGCCCTTGAAGTTCTCCGGCGGGTTCTCCTCGAAGATGGGCGTGTTCTGCACCGCGTCCTCGTACGGCCCCGGCACCCCGTTGACGTCCCGCACGCTGGCGTTCCACGGCGTCGGCGGGTACGGATGGTAGTTGGCGATCTTCCCGTCGCGGATCACCATGTGGTGCGAGAGCACGCCCCGCACCGCCTCGGTGAACCCGCAGCTGATCGTCTCCTCCGGCACCGTGAACGGCTCCCAGGTCTGGGTCCGCCCGGCCCGTACCTCCGCCAGCGCCTGCTCGGCGAAGTACAGCGCGCTCGCCGCGGCGTACGCCTGGAAGTAGGTGCGGGCCCGGTTGCGCTCCAGCGCGTTGGACAGCGGCTGCCCGTCGCGCTGGGGGATGGTCCACTCGAAGGTCTTCTCGGGCATGGTGAGGGTCTTGGGCAGGTTGATCTGCACGCTGTGCCCGGTCGCCTTGACGTAGCCGATGTCGACCCGGCCCGACAGGGCCGTCGACCACAGCCGGGCGATCGGGCCGCCGCCGGTGTCCAGCGGCAGGAGGTCCTTGCCGTCGAACCAGCGCGGTGACATCACCCAGCTGTACTTGTCGTTGAAGTCGCGTTTCTGCGGGTGCGGGATGGTGTGCTGGTTCCACGGGTGGCGGATGTCCACCGGGTTGCCCAGCGGGTCGTGGGTGACGAACGGCTCCTGCCCCTGCCAGTCGTCGTAGTAGGAGCTGCCGAGCAGGATCCGGATGCCCAGGTTGATGTCCACCAGGTCGCCGGTGACCAGCCTGCCGTCGACGATCACCCCGGGGGTGACGAACATCCGCCGCCCCCAGTCGCTCATGTTCCGGTAGGTGAAGTCGCAGTGGGCGGGGTCGTTGAAGCTGCCCCAGCAGCCGAGCAGCACCCGGCGCCTGCCGACCTCCTCATAGCCCGGCAGCGCCTCGTAGAAGAAGTCGAACAGGTCGTCGTGCATCGGCACGACCCGCTTCATGAACTCCACGTACCGCGTCAGCCGCGACAGGTAGTCGGTGAACAGCTGCACGGTGGCCACCGTGCCCACCCCACCGGGATACAGCGTGGAGGGGTGGACGTGGCGGCCCTCCATCAGGCAGAACATCTCCCGGGTCAGCCTGCTCATCTGCAGGGCCTCCCGGTAGAACTCCCCTTCGAGCGGGTTCAGCGACCGCATGATGTCGGCGACCGTCCGGTAGCCGTGCTCGGCGGCGTGCGGGCACTCGGTGCGCTCGGCCAGCTCCAGCACGCCGGGGTTGGTCTCGCGGACCATCTTCTCGCAGTAGTCCACCCCGACCAGGTTCTCCTGGTAGATGTTGTGGTCGAACATGTACTCGGCCGCCTCGCCGAGGTTCAGGATCCACTCCGCCAGCGCGGGCGGGCGCACCCCGTAGGCCATGTTCTGGGCGTAGACCGAGCAGGTGGCGTGGTTGTCGCCGCAGATGCCGCAGATCCGGCTGGTGATGAAGTGCGCGTCCCTGGGGTCCTTGCCCTTCATGAAGATGCTGTAGCCCCGGAAGATCGACGAGGTGCTGTAGCACTCGGCGACCGTCCGGTTCTTGAAATCGATCTTGGCGTAGATGCCCAGGCTTCCCACGATCCGCGTGATGGGATCCCAGGCCATCTCCACCAGCTCGCTGCTCCGCTTCGACGAGGTCGTCATGTCAGCTCCACGGCGCCTTGTATCCGGTGAGCAGCTCGCGGCCTTTCCTGCGCCACTTCGGCTCCTTGTCGACTGTTTTGAGGGTGATGCCGCGCAGTGTGCGGATCACTCCGCCGTAGGCACTGCTGGCCGTGGAGGAGATCCGCGCGCCCGGCGGCTCGTCCATGAACGGCATGAACTTGTCCGGGAAGCCCGGCATCGTGCAGGCGATGCAGATCCCGCCCACGTTCGGGCACCCGCCGAGACCGTTCATCCAGCCCCGTTTGGGGACGTTGCACTTGACCACCGGACCCCAGCAGCCGATCTTGACCAGGCACTGGGGCGAGCCGTACTCGACGGCGAACTGCCCCTGCTCGTAGTAGCCGGCCCGGTCGCAGCCCTCGTGCACCGTCTGGCCGAACAGCCAGGTCGGCCGGAGCGCCTCGTCCAGCGGGATCATCGGCGCCTGCCCGCCGAGCTGGTACAGCAGGTACAGGATCGTCTCCGACAGGTTGTCCGGCTGGATGGGGCACCCCGGGACGTTCACGATCGGCAGCCCCGCCTTGGAGCGCCAGTCCCACCCCAGGTAGTCGGCCACCCCCATCGCCCCCGTCGGGTTGCCGGCCATCGCGTGGATGCCGCCGTAGGTGGCGCACGTACCGGCCGCGATCACGGCCGTCGCCTTGGGCGTCAGCCGGTCCAGCCACTCGCTGGTGGTCATCGGCTGGCCGGTGGCCGGGTCGTTGCCGAACCCGCACCAGTAGCCCTCCTGCTTGATGGACTCGTTCGGAATGGACCCCTCCACCACCAGGACGAACGGCTCCAGCTCGCCCCGGTCGGCCCGGAAGAACCACTCGATGAACGCGTCCGCGCCCTGCGCCGGCCCGGACTCGAAGGCGATCAGCGGCCAGTGCACCGCCACCTTCGGCAGCCCGGGAAGCGCCCCCAGCACGATCTCCTCGATGCTCGGCTGACCGGCCGCGGTCAGCGCGACGGAGTCGCCGTCGCAGCTCAGTCCCGCGTTGATCCACAGGATGTGCACCACCGGTTCGTCCTGTCGTCGCGGTCCGCTCGCGGCCCGCTCCGTCGGCGTCGTCATGTCGCCTCCCCTGTTCTCCCCGTTCTTCGTCGATGTCGATGCCGATCCGATGGATCGTGGCCGGTCCGGGGGACTCGCGTGCCGGGGGGCGTGGCACGTCCTTTCCGCCGCGGGGAC
This sequence comes from Streptosporangium violaceochromogenes, assembly GCF_014654615.1. Taxonomy (GTDB): domain Bacteria; phylum Actinomycetota; class Actinomycetes; order Streptosporangiales; family Streptosporangiaceae; genus Streptosporangium; species Streptosporangium violaceochromogenes. The sequence goes on from NZ_BNBB01000012.1 coordinate 184,606, forward strand.
GTGCCGCGGCCGGTCTCAGCCCGCGCCGCGCGCCCGCGGGCCGGGCACCGCGCCGAGCGCGTGCTGGGTGAGCTCCCACAGCACGTGGTACACGGTCGTCTGCGCCTCCTGGATCCGGTGGACCGACGAGGAGGGGATGACGAACAGGTAGTCGAGCACACCGAGGTCGGCCAGCCGGCCGCCCTGGTCGCCGGCCAGGCCGACGGTGAGCATCCCTCGGCGCGCGGCCTCCTCGAACGCCTTCAGGACGTTGAAGGAGCCGCCGCTCGTCGACAGGCCCACGGCGATGTCGCCGCGCCGTCCCAGCGCGGCGAGCTGCCGGGCGAAGACGACGTCGAAGCCCACGTCGTTGGAGAGCGCCGTGACCACGGCCACGTCGCTGGTCAGGGAGAGGGCCGGCAGGGACAGGCCGCAGGGCGGGTGCAGGAAGGTGGTGGCCACCTCCTGGGCGTCGGTGCTGCTGCCGCCGTTGCCGAAGGCGAACAGCCGGCCCCCCGCGGCGAACCGGATGGCCATCTCCTGGGCGCACTCGGCGAGTTCGTCCCCCGCCACCTCGGCCACCTGCCAGCGCAGCCGGGTGATCTCGGCGGCCTTCTCCTCCGTGGACCGGCGGGCCTCGGCCAGCACCGCGCCGAGGTCGGCCCGGCCCGGTGACAGGAAGGGGTAGAGCCCGCGCGCCCCCTCGTCGGCGAGGGTGCCGAGCCCGGGGTCGTCAAGCATGGCCGTTCCCGCCGTTCCCGCCGTCCTCGCCGTTCCGGGCGATCACGGCGATGGCCTCCTTGGCGTGGACGAGAACGGTGTCGCCGGGTGCCACGTCGACCAGCGCCACGCTCACCTCCTCGCCGGTGCCGCCGGTGCCGCCGGTGCCGCCGATGTCGACGACCGCCAGGCCGCGGCTCCCGAGCCGGACCACCCTGGCCGGTGTCGCCTCGTCGGAGCAGGTCAGGCACGTGTCCGCGTCGCCGCGCTCGCCGGGCCCGTTCACGCCGTCGCCTTCTCGCCGATCAGGCCCGGCTGCTCGTAGAGCACGTGGACCAGCTCCCACAGGATGTGGTAGGTGGTGACGTGGATCTCCTTGACCACCGCGGGATCGTCGGAGGCGGCGGTCAGCACGTGGTCGGCCACCCCGCGGCGCACGACGGCGCCCCCGTCGCCGCCGACCAGGGCCAGGGTGAACAGCCCCAGCTCCCGGGCCGTCGCAAGGCCCCGCAGGACGTTCTCGCAGTCGCCGTCGCGGGAGACGCCCAGCGCCATGTCGGCCGGGTCCGCCCACTGCCGTACCTGGTGGGCGAAGACCTCGGCCGGCCCCTCACGACCGCTCACGCCGGTGACCGTGGCGGAGTCGTTGCTCAGCGCCAGCGCGGGCAGCGCCTTCTTGCCCACGATGACCGGGTGCATGAACTCGACCGTGATGTGAGCCGCGTCGGTGCCACCGCCCCCGCTGCCGAAGACGATCAGTTTGCCTCCGCGCCGGAAGCGGACCGCCATCTCCCGGCAGGCGTGGGCGATGCGCTCGGAGTCGGCCGCGAGGGCGCGGCCGGCGCGGTCGCGCCGGGCGAAGGCCTCGCCGACCGCCGGATGCATGGTCGATGTCACTGGCATGTGAACACTCCGTTGTCTACGGTAGCCGTCAGGCTACGTTGCGTGCTCGGGCCGCTGACACCTCCGGCGCCACAACCCGGGGTAAAGGTCTGATCACGGAGGTGACCTTTGCGCCATGTCGCGCGCGTCCGGCACGGGCGGCCTGTAGGAGGCCGGGAGGATGGCCGCATGAGCGGCGCGCGAGCACGGACCGGCCCCGGTGGGGGCGTGACCCGCGTCAGGATCCACATCGAGGGGATCGTCCAGGGGGTCGGGTTCCGCCCGCACGTCCACTCCCTGGCCCGGCGGATGGACCTTTCGGGGTGGGTGGGCAACGACGGCGAGGGGGTGTTCATCGAGGCCGAGGGGCCCGCCCCGGACGTGGCGCGCTTCCAGGAGGACCTGCGGGAGCACGCGCCGCCGCTGGCGGTGATCCACCGGATCGTCTCCACCCCCATCCCGGCCCTCGGGGATCTGGGCTTCCGCATCGCCGGCAGCCGCGCCGGCGAAAGGCGGGCGACGCTGGTCTCCCCCGACGTGGCGACGTGCGCCGACTGCCTGTCCGAGCTGTTCGACCCGGCCGACCGCCGTCACCTGCACCCCTTCGTCAACTGCACCAACTGCGGGCCGAGGTTCACCGTCGTGCGGGACGTGCCCTACGACAGGCCCGCCACGACGATGGCCGGCTTCGCGATGTGCGCGCGGTGCGCGGACGAGTACCACGACCCCGCCGACCGCCGTTTCCACGCCCAGCCCATCTGCTGCCCCGCCTGCGGCCCGGTGCTGCGGCTGCTCGACGCCCGGGGCGGCGAGATCGGCGGCGACCCGATCGCGGCCTCGGCCGGGCTGCTGGGGTCGGGCGGCGTGCTGGCCGTCAAGGGCCTGGGGGGCTACCACCTGGCGGTGGACGCCCGCGACGAGGAGGCCGTGCGCTCCCTTCGCGCGCGCAAGCACCGCGCGGAGCGCCCGTTCGCGGTCATGGTGGCCGACCTCGGCGCCGCGCGGGAACTGTGCGAGGTCGGCCGGGAGGCCGAACGGCTGCTCACCGGGCCGCGCGCCCCCATCGTGCTGCTGCCGCGCCGCGCGGACGCCCCGCTGGCCGGGGCCGTGGCGCCGGGCGAGCGCCGGCTGGGCGTGGTGCTGCCCTACACCCCCGTGCACCACCTCCTGGCCAGGCGCTTCGCCGGGCCGTACGTCCTGACCAGCGGCAACATCTCCGACGAGCCCATCGTCCACCGGGACGGCGAGGCGCTCGTCCGGCTGGGGGGCGTGGCCGACGGCTTCCTCACCCACGACCGCCCGATCCGCGTCCGCGCCGACGACTCGGTGGTCGTCGTGGCCCGGGGGCGGGAGTTGCCGCTGCGGAGGGCCAGGGGGTACGCCCCCGAGCCGCTGCGGCTCGCCCGGCCGGTACGGCGCGCCGTGCTGGCCTGCGGGGCCGAGCTGAAGAGCACCTTCTGCCTGGCGCGGGGAGAGCAGGCCTTCCTCTCCCCGCACATCGGCGACCTGGAGGACTACCAGACGCTGCGCTCGTTCACCGAGGGGATCGACCACTTCCGGCGGCTGTTCGGCGTCGTACCCGAGCTGGTCGCCCACGACCTGCACCCGGAGTACCTGTCCACCAAGTACGCCCGTGACCTCCACGACGCCGGCGGGGTGGACCTGGCCGGGGTGCAGCACCACCACGCGCACATCGCCTCCTGCCTGGCCGACAACCGGGAGGCCGGGCCGGTCATCGGGGTGGCCTTCGACGGCCTGGGCTACGGCCCGGACGGCACCCTGTGGGGCGGTGAGCTGCTGGTGGCCGACCTGGCCGGCTTCACCCGCGCCGGCCACCTGACCCCGGTGCCGCTGCCGGGCGGCGCGGCGGCGATCAGGGAACCGTGGCGGATGGCCGCCGCGCACCTGGACGCCGCCTACGACGGCTCCCCGCCCGGCGACCTGGGAGTGCTCGTGCGCAACGCCCGGCGCTGGGACGACGTGACGGCGGTGGCCAGGTCGGGGGTGAACTCCCCGCCGACCTCCAGCGCGGGGCGGCTCTTCGACGCCGTCGCGGCGATCCTCGGCCTGGGCGACGTCGCCGGCTACGAGGGGCAGGCGGCGATCGCGCTGGAGCAGCGGGCCGACCCGGCGGAGAAGGCGGCCTACCCCGCCCGGCTCACGGGCGGGGGACCGCTGCTGATCGAGGCCGGTGACCTGGTCCGGGCCGCGGCCGAGGACCTGCGCGGCCGGACCGACCCCGCGCTCGTCTCCGCCCGGTTCCACAACGGGCTCGCCGCCGCGACCGCCGCGGGCTGCGTACGGCTGCGCGAGGACACCGGCCTGGGTACCGTCGCCCTGTCGGGCGGGGTCTTCCAGAACCGGCTGCTGCTCGACCGGCTCGCCCACGCCCTCCGCCACCGCGGTTTCCGGGTCCTGACCCACCGCCACCTCCCGCCCAACGACGGGGGCATCAGTCTCGGCCAGGCCGTGGTCGCCTCGGCACGGGACACCCTGGGGACCACCGGGCCTCGCGCTCAGGGCTGGAAGCGGTAGCCCATGCCCGGCTCGGTGAGCAGGTGCACCGGGCGGGAGGGGTCCGGCTCCAGCTTCTTGCGGAGCTGGGCCATGTACTGGCGCAGGTAATGGGTCTCCTTCAGGTACTTCGCCCCCCAGACCTCGGTCAGAAGCTGGCGCTGGCTGATCAGCTTGCCGGGGTTGCGCAGCAGGATCTCCAGCAGATGCCACTCGGTGGGCGTCAGCCGTACCCCTCCGGAGATCGTCTTTCCGATCAGGTCCACCACGTGCTCGCCGACCGGGATCTGGGCCAGCTCGGACTCGTGGGCGACGGTCCGGCGGGTGACCGCGCGGATGCGGGCCAGCAGCTCGTCGATGTTGAAGGGCTTGGTGACGTAGTCGTCGGCGCCGGCGTCCAGCGCCTCCACCTTGTCCTGGTTCCCGGCCCGGCCGGAGAGCACGACGATGGGAACGGTGGTCCAGCCGCGCAGGCCGTGGATGACGTCGACCCCGTCGATGTCGGGCAGTCCCAGATCGAGGACGACCAGGTCGGGGTGCCACTCGGCGGCCTGGCGCAGGGCCGCGCCGCCGTCGGCGGCGACGGCCACCTCGTAGTGCCGGGCGGCCAGGTTGATGCGCAGCGCCCGCAGGATCTGCGGCTCGTCGTCGACCACCAGGACGCGGGTCACGAGAGCGCTCGCGAGCTGATCGGCAGCGTCAGGATCATGGTGAGACCTCCTCCTGGGGTTTCCTCCGGATCGAGCCTGCCGCCCATGGCCTCGGCCAGCCCTCGGGAGAGGGCCAGTCCCAGGCCGACACCGGAGTGGTTGTCACGGTCGCCGAGCCGCTGGAAGGGCATGAAGACCCGGTCGTGCTCCTCACGCGGGATGCCGGGCCCCCGGTCGATCACGCGCACCTCGACGTGGTTTCCGTACCAGCTGGCGGTGATGAGGACCTTCCGCCCGGCCGGGCTGTAGCGGACGGCGTTGGACATGAGGTTGACCAGGATCCGCTCGACCAGGGCCGGGTCGGCGACGACCTCGGGCAGGTCCGCGGGGATGTCGCACTCGACGCGGTCGTGGAGCGGTCCGAGGTCGTCGATGGAGCGCGGGACGATCTCGCCGAGCGCGACCGGCTCCAGGGACAGCCCGAGCACCCCGGCCTGCAGCCGGCTCATGTCCAGCAGGTTGGCCACCAGCCGGTCCAGCTTGACCAGCGACTCGTCCGCCGTGGCCAGCAGCTCCCGCCGGTCCTCCTCGCTCCAGTCGACCTCGCTGCCCAGCAGGCTGTCGACCGCGACGCGCGCCGAGGCCAGCGGGGTGCGCAGGTCGTGGCTGACCGCGGCCAGCAGGGCGGTGCGCATCCTGTCGGCCTCGGCCAGCGGGCCCGCGAGGTCGGCCTCCTTGCGGAGCCGTTCCTGCCGCAGGGCGACGGCGGCCTCGGCGGCGAACGCCTCCAGCACCCGCCGGTCCGACGCCTCCAGCAGCCGCCCCCGCACCGCCAGCACCAGCCGGTCGTCGATCGCCACGTCGGCGTCGGCCGCCCCCGGGCTCCCGCACGGCGGGCCTCCGGCCACCGCCACCATCCGCCAGGCCCCCGGATCCGACCGGTCCCCCGGTCCCGGCTCCCCCGTCCGCTCCAGCAGCGTCACCGACCCCAGCGCGAACGTCTCCCGCAGTCGCGCCAGCAGCGACGGCAGCGCCGCCTCCCCCCGCAGCACGTGGCCGGCCAGCGTCGACAGCACCTCCGCGTCGGCTCCCGCGCGCGCCGCCTCCCTCGTCCGGCGTGCCGCCACGTCCACCACCCCGCTCACCATCACCGCCACCAGCACGTACACCAGCAACGCGAACAGGTTCTCCGGATCGGCCACGGTCAGCCGGTCCACCGGCGGCGTGAAGAAGTAGTTCAGCAGCAGGAACCCGATGACCGCCGCGCTCACCGCGGGCCACATCCCCCCCACCAGGGCGACCCCCACGACCGTCAGCAGGAACAGCAGGATCTCCGTCGAGAGTTTCATGGAGTCCCTGAACGGGACGAGCAGGGCGGTGAGGATGGGAAGGCCGAGCAGCGCCATCACCCATCCGACGATCCGGCGCCCCCGGGTCAGCGCGGCCCTGGACAGGTCGCGCCGCGCCCCCCGCCCGACCTCCTCGTGGGTGATCATGTGAACGTCGATCGACCCCGACAGCGCGGTCGTCGTCACCCCCACCCCCCGTGAGAACAGCTGCGCGAACCGCCCCCGCCGCGAGGCCCCCAGCACCAGCTGCGTCGCGTTCACCCCCCGCGCGAAGTCCAGCAGCGCCCGCGGCACGCTGTCGCCCACCGCCTGGTGGTAGCTGCCGCCCAGGCTCTCCACCAGCGTCCGCTGCCGCGCCAGGCTCCCCGGGTCGGCCCCCACCAGCCCGTCCGACCGCGTCACGTGCACCGCCAGCAGGTCCGCCCCCTTGCTGCGGGCCGCGATCCGGGCGGCCCGCCGTATCAGCGTGTCCCCCTCCGGGCCGCCCGTCAGCGCGACCACCACCCGCTCCCGCGCCTCCCAGGTCCCCGCGATCCCGTGGTCGGCCCGATACCGGTCGAGCTGGTCGTCCACCTTCCCCGCCACCCACAACAACGCCAGCTCCCGCAACGCCGTCAGGTTTCCCACCCGGAAATAGTTCGACAACGCCGCGTCCACCTTCTCCGGCGGGTACACGTTCCCGTGCGCCATCCGCCGCCGCAGCGCGTCCGGCGCCATGTCGATCAGCTGCACGGCGTCGGCCTTCCTCACCACCTCGTCGGGCACGGTCTCACGCTGGGGCACCCCGGTGATCTGCCGCACCACGTCGTTCAGCGACTCCAGGTGCTGGATGTTCACCGTCGAGATCACGTCGATCCCCGCCTCCAGGATCTCCTCGACGTCCTGCCACCGCTTGGCGTGCTTGGATCCCGGCACGTTCGTGTGCGCCAGCTCGTCGATCAGCGCCACCCGCGGCCGCCGCGCGATCACCTCCCCCACGTCGAGTTCGGTGAAGCTCCGCCCCCGGTGCACCACCACCCGCCGCGGCACCACCTCCAGCCCCTGAAGCAGTTCCTCGGTCCGTGCCCGCCCGTGGGTCTCCACCAGGCCCACCACCACGTCCGTCCCCCGTTCCAGCCGGCGACGCCCCTCGCCGAGCATCGCGAAGGTCTTGCCGACACCGGGCGCCGCACCCAGGTAGATGCGCAGCTGCCCGCGCGCCCTGTTCATCGCCGTTCACCACTCCCGTCTCCGGTGCCTTCGGTCCACCCGTCCTCCGATCATTCCCTGCCGGCGGGAACACCTCGGCGGGAGGGGGAACGGCCGCGGGCGGTCCGGCGGCGTCGGCCGCGGTGACCGCCGTCCTCGCAAGTCCCGGAGGGGCTGCCGGGGGCGGTCGCCGGGCCACGACGCCACCTGTCGTCGCGGCTCCCCGGGCACACGGTCCAAGCCGTTGGACGACCACACGACAAGCAAATCGCGAGGTTTAGGAGTTTTTGCGCGTCTTGACGGGTTTCATACGGAGCCACCAAGATTATTGACGCGCTCCATACACGATTCCTCCCCCTCCCCGCCGACGCCCCGCCCTCCGGACGACGATCCGGCGCGAAACCGGTATCACCCCCGAAGCTGCCGGAAAAACGTGGAAAAACCCAGAAGAACTCACGCTCGTGGCCACAGTGCCAGAAAACGCCTACTTCCTGGACAGTTGCCGACGCTCCGAGAGCCGCGGAAACTCTGATGGTCGCCCCGCCGGGCGGTGACACCGATCCGCCCGGGTGTTCACCGGCGCCCGCGACACGACGATCCGGTTCGACGGTGACGTACTGCGGCGTGCCCTCCCGCGAGAGCCGGTGAACCCCGCCGAGCGAAGACCGTGAGGAGCGTGCCGTCCGCCGATGCCCCCCGACACCACCGCCCCCGAACGCCCCTCCGTCCCCCCTCGGCATCCGGCTTCCCTCCCCCGGCGCGCCGGGATCCACTCCCTGTGGCGGCTGAGGTCCTACCTTCGCCCGTACGCCGCCCGCCTGCCCCTCATCTGGGTGTCGGCCCTGGCCGGGGTCGGCGTCGGCATCGTCATCCCGCTGGTCGGAAAGGAGATCATCGACGGCCCCGTCGCCCGCGGCGACACCCGGGCGCTGTTTCCCCTGGCGTCGCTCTCCCTGGCCCTGGGGGTGACCGAGGCGCTGCTGGTCCTCCTGCGCCGCCGGCTCATGGCCGACATCGTCCTCGGCCTGGAGACCAGGATCCGCGACGACCTCTACCGGCACCTCCAGCGGCTGCCGATGAGCTTCCACGGCGCCTGGCAGTCCGGCCAGCTCCTGTCCCGCGCGACGACCGACCTGGCCGTGATCCGGCGTTTCCTCGGCTTCGGCATGCTCTTCCTCGTCCTGATCAGCGTCCAGATCGTGACGGTGACCGGGCTGCTGCTGCACATGTACTGGCCGCTCGGGCTGCTGGTCGCCGGATCGGCGCTGCCGATCGTGATCACCTCGCTGCGTTTCGAGCGCGGCTACGTCGACGTCTCCCGCCAGGTGCAGGACCAGCAGGGCGACCTGGCCACCGTGGCCGAGGAGTGCGCGATCGGCATCCGCACGATCAAGGCCTTCGGCCGCGCCCGCTACGTCCTGGGCCGCTTCGGCGAGGGCGCCGAGCGGCTCCACCGGACCTCAATGGAGAAGGTGCGGCTGTCGGCGCGCTTCTTCACCTTCCTGGAGGTGGTGCCCAACGTCACCCTCGCCGTCGTACTGCTGCTCGGCGCGCTCGCGGTCGGCTCGGGCCTGCTGACGCTGGGCACACTGGTGGCCTTCACCACGCTGATGCTGCAGCTGGTGTGGCCGGTCTCGGCGCTCGGCTTCATCCTGGTCATGGGCCAGGAGGCGATGACGGCGGCCGACCGGGTGATGGAGGTGCTCGACACCGAGCCCGAGATCATCGGGGGCACGGCGGTGATCGAACGGCCGCGCGGGCACCTCCGCTTCGAGGGCGTGGGGTTCCGCTTCCCCGGAGCCTCCGAACCGGTGCTCCGTGACGTCTGGCTGGAGGTCCGGCCGGGGGAGACCGTCGCGATCGTCGGCGCGACGGGGTCGGGAAAGACCACGCTGACCGCGCTCGTCCCCCGCCTCCACGACGTGAGCGCGGGCCGGATCACCGTCGACGGGCACGACATCCGGGACCTGTCGCTGCCCGCGCTGCGCTCGGTGGTCGCCACGGCCTTCGAGGAGCCGACGCTGTTCTCGATGAGCGTCAGGGAGAACCTCACCCTCGGACGGCACGACGCCACCGACGAGGAGATCGCCCAGGCGCTGGAGATCGCCCAGGCCGGGTTCGCCCACGAACTGCCCTGGGGCCTCGCGACCAGGATCGGCGAGCAGGGGATGTCGCTGTCCGGCGGCCAGCGGCAGCGCCTCGCGCTGGCCCGCGCGATCCTCACCCGGCCGAGGATCCTCGTCCTCGACGACACCCTCTCGGCCCTGGACGTCGAGACCGAGGCCCTGGTGGAGAAGGCGCTCCGGCACGTGCTGCGGGACGCCACCGGGATCGTGGTCGCCCACCGGGCCTCCACCGTGCTGCTGGCCGACAGGGTGGCCCTGCTGCTGGACGGCACGATCGCCCACGTCGGGCGTCACCACGAGCTGCTGGCGGGCGTTCCCGAGTACCGGGCCCTGCTGGCGGCGGACGCCGGCGGCGAGGGGGTACCGGGATGAGCGGGACCGGCGCACAGAGCTGGCGCGGCGTCGCCGCCGAGGACCGGGACGAGCCGCCCGAGCACGTGCCGTTCCCGCTGCGCGCCCGCTCGCGGCGGCTGCTGGCCGAGCTGCTGCGGCCGTACCGGAGGCAGATCGCGCTGCTCGTCGCGGTCATCGTGGTCTGCAACGCGGCCTCGCTCGCCATCCCGTTCCTGATCAAGGTGGGGATCGACTCCGGCATCCCGCCGGTGGTCGCGGGGCAAGGGCCGGGCACCCTCGCGGGGGTGGTCGCGGCGATCCTCGCGGCCTCGGTGATCCAGGCGGGCACCCGGCGGGTGTTCCTCGTCATGGCCGGCCGGATCGGCCAGGACATCCTGCTGGAGCTGCGACGGCGGATCTTCGGCCACTTCCAGCGGCTGTCGCTGTCCTTCCACGACGACTACACCTCCGGCCGGGTGGTCTCCCGGCTCACCTCCGACGTCGAGGCCATCTCCGAGATGCTCCAGTCGGGCTTCGACGGACTCGTCACCGCCGTGCTGACGCTGACCGGCACGGCCGTCCTGCTGCTCGTCCTGAACGTCCGGCTGGGCCTGGTCTCCTTGGTGCCGCTGCCGGTCCTGCTGCTGTTCACGCGCTGGTTCCGGCGGCAGTCGAGCCTGGCCTACCGCAGGACCAGGGAGACCGTGGCGCTGGTGATCGTCCACTTCGTGGAGTCGATGACCGGCATCCGGGCGGTCCAGGCGTTCCGGAGGGAGCCGCGCGACCAGGAGATCTTCTCCCGGCTGAACGCCGACTACCGGGACGCCAACATCAGGGGAACGCACCTGATCGCCGTCTTCACCCCCGGGGTCAAGCTGATCGGGAACGTCACGGTCGCCGCCGTCCTGCTCTACGGGGGATGGCTGGCCGTCGGCGGCGGCGTCACGGTCGGCGTGCTCGCCGCCTTCCTGCTCTACCTGCGCCAGTTCTACGAGCCCATGCAGGAGATCAGCCAGTTCTATAACACGTTCCAGTCAGCCGGGGCGGCGCTGGAGAAGCTCTCCGGTGTGCTGGAGGAGCGGCCCGCCGTGGCCGAGCCGCGCGTCCCCGTGGCGCTGGAACGGCCCCGCGGCCGGCTCGGGTTCGAGGCGGTCGAGTTCTCCTACCTCGACGGCACCCCCGTACTGCCCCGGCTGGACCTGGCGATCCCGGCCGGGCAGAGCGTCGCGCTGGTCGGCACCACCGGCGCGGGGAAGACCACCCTGGCGAAACTGGTCGCCCGGTTCTACGACCCGGCGGCCGGGCGCGTGCTGCTGGACGGGGTCGACCTGCGCGACCTCGGCGAGGACTCCCTCCGGGCCGCGGTCGTCCTGGTGACGCAGGAGAACTTCCTGTTCACCGGCACCGTCGCCGACAACATCGCGTTCGGCCGTCCCGGCGCGGCCAGGGCCGACGTCGTCGAGGCCGCCCGCGCCGTCGGCGCCCACACCTTCGTCTCGGCGCTGCCCGAGGGCTACGACACCCCGGTCGGCAAGTACGGCGGGCGCCTGTCGGCCGGGCAGCGACAGCTCGTGGCCTTCGCCCGCGCCTTCCTCGCCGACCCGGCGGTGCTGATCCTCGACGAGGCGACCTCCAGCCTGGACGTTCCCGGCGAGCGGCTGGTGCAGCAGGCGATGCGCACGATTCTCGCGGACCGCACCGCCCTGATCATCGCGCACCGGTTGTCGACCGTCGAGATCGCCGACCGGGTCCTGGTGATGGACGGCGGCAGGATCGTGGAGGACGGCCCGCCCGATCAGCTCATCGCGCGGGCCGGTCGCTTCGCCGGCCTGCACCGGGCCTGGCTGGACAGTATCTCCGACCTGCCGGGCGTCCCCGACTAGCCGCGCACCGCCGGGGGCACCCATCCACCCCGCCGGGTCCCCGTCACGGGCGGTCACGGGGAAAGACGAGGGGCTGGCCGTGGCGTTCGAGCCAGGCCGCGTACACCGGGGCCCTCAACGCCTCGCTCCAGTATCTGCGGATCACGGTGCTCATCAGGGAGACCGCGGCCTCGGCCAGCGGGCCGTGGCGGGTCCAGCCGATGATGTTCCGGAACAGCATGGGCGTGCCCGTCAGCGGGCGGACGGCGATCCCGGGGTGCTCCCGGCAGATCGCCTGGAACATTCCCACGCAACGGCCCGCCCTGATGAGGTCGTGGGCGAGGCCGGAGCTGACGGCGAAGGAGAGGCGGGGCACGAAACCGTGCCGCCGGCAGGCCTCCCAGAGATGCTCCCGGTGCCCCGCCTCCAGTTGCGGGGGAAGCGCCCAGCTCTCCCCGGCCAGATCCGCCAGGTCGACCTCCTCGCCTCGGGCCAGCGGGTGGGACTCCGCCAGCCCCACGAAGATCGGCTCGATGACGGGAACCTCGTACACCACCCCGGGGGGCGGCACCAGCTCGTGACCGGGGTAGTCGCCGAGCACGGCCAGTTCCAGCCGCCCGGCCGCCATGCAGGTGTGCAGGGTGTCCATGGCCTCCTCGGTCCGGATGGTGAAGTCGGCGTCGGGCATCAGGTCATACAGGCAGTTGCCGACGTGGCCGGCCAGCGCCATGGGCCCGCACCCCACCCGCAGCAGCGCCTTGCCCGCCCCCCGCTCGACGTAGTGGCGGGCGTCGCGCTCCAGCGTGCCGAAGGCGTGCAGCAACGAGCCCGAGCGCTCCAGGATCCACCCGCCGAGCGGTGTGGGGCGGCTCCCCTCGCGGGCCCGCTCGAACAGACGACCGCCGAGCATCCGCTCGATCCGCTGGAGCTGACCGGCCAGGGCCGGCTGTGACAGGCCGAGGGAGGAGGCCGCCCGGGAGATACTCCCGTGCTGGGCGATCGCGTGAATAACCCGAAGATGACGAATTTCCATGTTCATGCGGCGATGATAGGAAAAAATGCGGTCGCTTTAATGGAAATCAAATGTTGGCCCCCCGTCCAAAAGAGGGGAGAAACCTTTCAGGAGGGCCGTGAAGCGCCCCTGACCAGCACCGCGACCCCCTATAGCGGCGGCAGAGGCTCGGCGGACCGGTCCATTCCCTTTCCGGCCCCCTCTTCCCTTCCCCGCGCTTCCCCTTTGGGGCCGGACGAAAGGAGGGCGGAGCTCCGGCGACATTCCCGGCCCATAGTCACGCGGCCGTTCCGCGCGTTCCGCCGCGTCTGCCGGCGGAACCGGTGAACGGCCGCCGCCGGCCCCGGGAGCGCTCTCCCCTCGTGGGCGCGGACCGTACGCACGGCGGAGCGGTCCCGCCCGCGCGAGGGCCCGCGGAAACGCCGGGGCGAGTCCACACCGGCCGTTTCACCGCCTCCACCGCCGATGCCCCGGAGCACGCCGGGACCGGCGCGGCCAGCACCCGGCCGCCGGCGGGCGCAGCGGGCCGCCGCCCCCCATCCCGTCCACCCCTGAGTCCTCCCCGGGTCCTCCCCGGGCCCTTCGCGGGGTCCTCAGGGGGCCGGCCGTGAGAGGAGGGTCGCCCGGCCGTTATACGGTCGTCCTGTGCCGCCTTTCCCCCACGACCGTTTCCACATCCCTTTTTTCGCCTTTCCCCCTTTTCTTCGTTTCTTTTCCTGGGAGACAGAGCCTCCAGGGGGAGATGAGGGAGATGACTTCCCCTCCCCCGGCCGAAGAGCGATGTTTCTGTCGGAGGCATCGTCCAAACTCCTTCTTCGAGTCTCCACGCCGATCCCCCCGAACAGGAGCTGACACGATGGCGAGCCGGCGGACGACCGGAAAGAGACGGCCGGGCGGCGGGGGAAAGCGACGCCGCAAAGGCCGTGAGATCAACGTGGTCCCGTGGATCGCCGGCGCCGTGGCGCTGTTCGCGGTGTTCAAGGTCGCGCTTCCGTTCATCGAACGTAACTGGCCCTGGTTCGCGGCCGCCGCCGTCGCCGCGCTCGCCCTGACCGCCACCGTCGCCTTCGCGCGGGCCAGGGCGCAGGCGGCGAGAGAGCACCGCTGGCTCCTGGAGAACATGGAGCTGGAGAAGGTCGACCGGCTGACCGGCCCGGAGTTCGAGCGGCTCACCGCCGGCCTGCTGCGCCGCGACGGCTTTCGCGAGGTCCAGGAGCTCGGCGGGGCCGGCGACCGCGGGGTGGACCTGATCGCCCGCGCCCCCGACGGCCGGCCGTTCGCCTTCCAGTGCAAGCGCTACACCGGCCGGGTCGGGGCCCCCGAGGTCAGAAACTTCCTGGGGGCCCTGGCCTATGCCTTCGCCGGCCACACCGGGGTGCTGGTCACCTCCGGCAGCCTTACCCGCCACGCCCTGACCGAGGCGCGGCAGGCCGACCTGATCCTCATCGAGCGCGAGCTGCTGGCCGCCTGGCTGCGGGGAGGCACCCCCTTTCCCCGGGGGGTCGACCGAAGCGGCTGACCCCCCGGGGAGGTCCGGCCCCTCCCTCCCCGGCCACGGCTCGGCGGCCCCGGAGACGAACGGCCCGGCGAGCACCGCCTCCGCCGTTCCGCCGCCCGTCATCTCGTCTCCGATCCCGCCGTCCTCGCCTACCTCGTCGCCCGGCGTCTCGCCGGGTTACCGTCCCGCCTGTCCGGCCCCCGGCCCGGCGGGCCGCTCGCACACGTCGTCGTCGAGCTCGTACCTGTCGTCCCCGTCACGGTCGTCCCCGTCCCTGTCACCTCTTTCGTCCCACTCATCACGGCCGTCGGCCCTGTCGGCCAGATCATCCCGGTCGTCACGGTCGTCACGGTCATAACGATCGTCGCGGTCGTCGCGGTCATACCGGTCGTCGCGGTCATACCGGTCGTCCAGATCGTCACGGTCATAGCGATCATCTCGGTCGTAACGGTCGTCCAGATCGTCGCGGTCATAGCGGTCGTCGTCGCACCGGCCACCGGTCACGGCACCGGCGGGCACCACGTTCGCCGAGGCCGCCGGCATCGGCCGGGGCTCGTCCTCGCCCTGGGCGGCGAACGCGACGCCGCCTCCCACCACGAGAGCGGCGGTGAGTCCCGCGACGATGATCGTAGGTTTCCGCATTTTCGTTCTCCCTTACGGTTTCTCAGCCGCCCGGGGATTTCCCGGACACGTCTTGAGAGTGCCAAATCAGGTAATAGCGAAATGCTTCGACGTTCCTAAAAAACCCTTAAGACAGCGGAGGCCCGAACTCCACGACGATCTCGGCCCCGCCCGACGCGGCCGCACCGGCCCTCAGCAGACCGCCCGACCGCTCGGCCGTACGGCGGGCGATGTCCAGGCCCAGCCCCGTGGACGCCCCACCGCTCGCCCCCCGGTCCAGCACGTCCGGCCGCGTGATCCCCGGCCCCTCGTCGCTGACCACCAGGCACGCCCCGCCCCGCGCACGCGCCGCCAGCTCCACCGTGAACGCGGTACCGTCCGGAGTGTGGGAAAAGACGTTCTCCAGCAGGAAGTCGACGCAGACCGCGAGATCGTGCGCGCTCACCCCCACCGGAAGCGGTCCTTGGGCGAGCCGCAACCGCACCGGCCGATCCTGGTCCTCGGCCAGAGCCGACCAGAACGCCACCCGCTCGGTGATCACCTTGGAAGCGTCGCACCGCGCCACACCGCCGCGATCGAACCGGCGCATCTCCGGGACCACCGGGGTGACCGGACGCTCCATCGTGCCCACGGCCCCGCGCTCACGGCCGAGCAGCTCACGGATGCGCGTCGCCAGCCCGAGTCCCGCGACGATGATCGTAGGTTTCCGCATTTTCGTTCTCCCTTACGGTTTCTCAGCCGCCCGGGGATTTCCCGGACACGTCTTGAGAGTGCCAAATCAGGTAATAGCGAAATGCTTCGACGTTCCTAAAAAACCCTTAAGACAGCGGAGGCCCGAACTCCACGACGATCTCGGCCCCGCCCGACGCGGCCGCACCGGCCCTCAGCAGACCGCCCGACCGCTCGGCCGTACGGCGGGC
Organism: Streptosporangium violaceochromogenes; assembly: GCF_014654615.1. Lineage (GTDB taxonomy): Bacteria > Actinomycetota > Actinomycetes > Streptosporangiales > Streptosporangiaceae > Streptosporangium > Streptosporangium violaceochromogenes. The sequence goes on from NZ_BNBB01000012.1 coordinate 200,260, forward strand.
GATGTCCAGGCCCAGCCCCGTGGACGCCCCACCGCTCGCCCCCCGGTCCAGCACGTCCGGCCGCGTGATCCCCGGCCCCTCGTCGCTGACCACCAGGCACGCCCCGCCCCGCGCACGCGCCGCCAGCTCCACCGTGAACGCGGTACCGTCCGGAGTGTGCGCGAAGACGTTCTCCAGGAGCACATCCGCGCAGACCTCCAGATCCTGCGCGCTCACCCCCACCGGAAGCGGTCCTTGGGCGAGCCGCAACCGCACCGGCCGATCCTGCTCCTCGGCCAGAGCCGACCAGAACGCCACCCGCTCGGCGATCACCTCGGGAGCGTCGCACCGCGCCACACCGCCGCGATCGAACCGGCGGGCCTCCCTGATCACCTGGGAGACCGTACGCTCCACCGCGTCGACCGCCTCCCCCACCCGGCCGGACCGGTCCCCCTCGCCCAGGCTCTCGACCTCCAGCCGAAGCGCCGTGACCGGGGTGCGGAGCCGATGCGAGAGATCGGCGACGGCCTCGCGCTCGTGGGCGAGCAGTTCGCGGATGCGCGCCGCGAGCAGGTTGAGCGCGCCGCCGACGTCACGGATCTCCGGCGGCCCCGCCGGGTCCACCCGCGCGTCCAGGTCGCCGCCGGCCAGCCGCCGGGAGACGCCCGCGACCTGCGTGACCGGCTGGATGAGGGAGAGGGCGAGCCTGTCGGCGACGGCGACGCTCACCGCCAGCAGCGCGAGCCCGATCAGCCCGAGGACGAGCCAGGAGCGCCCGACCCCCCGCCTGAGTCGCTCGGCGTCGACGAAGGTGCGGATGACGGCGGTGCCGCCCGGCCCTCCCTGGACCGCGACGAGGATCTCCCTGCCCTGCGGGGTCTCGACGGTGATGCTGCGCCCGCGCGCGGCCAGTTCCACGGCGGGGCCGCGGGGGGCGGTGGGGCCCAGGAGCGTGCCGTCCGGCAGGAAGACGGTGACCGGCGGCCCGGTGGATACGGACGCCTGGTTCACCAGGGCCTCAAGGGCGTCGAGATCGCCGAGGGCGACCACGGGCGCCATCGAGTGCGCCGTGGCCACGGCCGAGGCCGTGGCGCGCTCGGCGGCGACCGTGTCCACCAGCACGGCCAGCGGCACCAGGAAGGCGACAAGGACGAGGGAGGTGGTGGCCACCGCGAGCAGGGCCAGTCTGCCCCTCATCCGCCCGTTCCCGCCGTGCTCGCCCGGCCCGCCCCGACCGGCCGGCCGGCGGCCCCGGGACGGCTCACGGCCCCGGATCGACGAGCTTGACGCCGACTCCGTGGACGGTCTGCAGGTAACGGGGGCGCTGGGCGCTCTCCCCCAGTTTCCGCCGCAGCCAGGACAGGTGCACGTCGACGGTCTTGTCCGCTCCGCCGTACGGCATCCGCCACACCTGGGTGAGCAGCTCCCGCCTGGTGACGACCTGCCCGACCCGGACGGCGAGGTGGTGCAGCAGGTCGAACTCCTTGGGGGTCAGGCCCAGAGGTACCCCGTCCAGGGTGGCCTCACGGGCCGCCGGCCTGATGAGGAGCCCGCCGACCACCACGGGCGGCGCCCTGCGCGCGGCGTCCCCGGCGCCCTCGGTCTCCCTGCCCCGGCGGAGCACGGCCCTGATCCGGGCGTCCAGGTGGGCCCCGCTGAACGGTTTGACCACGTAGTCGTCGGCACCGGCGTCCAGGGCTTGGACGATCTCCCTCTCGTCGTCGCGGGCGGTCGCGACGATCACCGGGACGGCGCTGACGGCGCGTAGCATCCGCAGCACCTCGCAGCCGTCGAGGTCGGGCAGGCCGAGATCGAGGACGACGAGGTCAGGACGGTCCTCCACCGCCTGGGACAGTCCGGACATACCGGAGGAGGCGGACGTCACAACATGCCCGCGCTCGGTCAGCGCGCGGATCAGCGCGGATCGGACCCGGGCGTCGTCCTCAACGAGCAGGAGCTGCGCCACGATGTTGCCCCCTCCTGACCACCCTCATTGCTATGAGAACAAATTAACGTGACTACGGACATAGCGCCATGAGCAAATAGTGACTTCTGTTTTTCGAGGTCAGCCGGGGTTTCAGGTGCGAGAAAACGCCCATCCGCCGACGTGGTTTCCTCGCGCATGGGCGGGAGTCCCCATAATCGGCCCCCCGAAAATCCCTGTGAACCAGCGGCAAGGAGCCTCACCATGTCCGAAAACAGCGTCAAGGGCGTCGGCGTCGTCGAGCGGAAAGCGGTTCACCCCGCGGGCCGAGACGGCGAGGATCGCGGACGCGAGGCCGCGGCCGTTCATGGACCCGTTCACGCCGCCGGGCGGGACGACCGGGCCGCGAGAGGGGCGGGGATCCGCGAGGCGAGAGCGAACAGCGGGACGGGCCACGTGCCCGGCCCGCGCCACCGTCCACGACCGCGACGTCAACGCCGCGAAGAACATCCTCGCCGCCGGGCCGGCGGAGAGGTGGAACGCCTGCGGAGGGCTGGTAAGACCGGCCCCGGAGGACTCCGGGGAGGCGCGGCCCGACGAAACAGGAACCCTCACGGGCGACCGTGGGAATCCCCCGCCTTCAGGGGAGAGGATGTCAATCTATAATCCAGGCATAGGTGGCTCTCCGGTAAGAACAAAATGAAATGACTTCAGTCCTCCGTCCATGGAGAAACGGGTGTTCGTTTGGTGAACCGGCATACCCTGTTCGGCCTGGGGGGATGGCTCTCGGTGGCCGCCCTCACCACGGTCGCCAGCACCTGGGCGGTGTCCCTGATCGGCGCCGACCTCGCCGGCCGGGAGACCCGGCCCGTGGCGCAGGCCGAGGTGGAGCGCGCACTGGCCGCCACACCCGCCGCCCCCGCCGCCCAGCCTCCCGCCTCCCTCGGCCCCGGCGCGGCGACCAGGAGTTTCTTCTACGCCGAGGGATCGCTCACGGCGGCCTGTGAACAGGAGAAGGCCGTTCTGCAGAGATGGATCCCCGCCCAGGGCTACAGCACCGACGGGGTCGAACGCGGCCCCGCGCCCACCGTCTCGGTGGAGTTCGAGTCCGACGACCGCGGGGTCGTCGTGGAGGTCGTCTGCACGCGGGGCACGCCTGAGGCGACCGTCCGCCCCGAGGGCGACTGAGGGAACCGCGGGGAGGGACCCCCTCCGCCGGAGACCTTCGCGGCCCGTCACGGCCCCCGTCGCGCCCGCGCCGGCACGGCGCCGGTCCCCTCAAGGCGGGGACGAACACGGCCGCAGCACACCTTTTCACGACATACCTTGAAATGCACAGGTATTTGCTCTGCCGGCTCCATGAAGGATGTGATCGCCGTGACGGCCTCCGCCGAGGAGAACGTGCTGATCCTGGCCGACGAGGATGACGACGTCCCCGGCGCCCTGGTCGCGGCCCCCGGCGCGACCGCCGACCCGGTCAAGGACTACCTCAAGCAGATCGGCAAGGTCCCGCTGCTCAACGCCCAGCAGGAGGTCGAGCTCGCCCAGCGCATCGAGGCCGGCCTGTTCGCCCAGGAGCGGCTCGACGTGGAGGGCGGGGCGCTGCCGGTCGACGTCCGCGCCGAGCTGGAGTGGATCGCCGAGGACGGCCGCCGCGCCAAGGACCACCTGCTGGAGGCCAACCTGCGCCTGGTGGTCTCGCTGGCCAAGCGCTACACCGGGCGCG
>NZ_BNBB01000013.1 GCF_014654615.1 Streptosporangium violaceochromogenes
GCACCGTGCCGCGTTTCCTCCCCGGCCTGAAGGCCGGGGTCTCCACGCTGGAGGATTAGATGAGGAACCCGGACTCGACCTGGGCGGGCCTGCCCGAGTTGGACGCGTTGCGACCCCTCGTAGGGGCGATGAGGACTCGCAAACAAGGAGAACCAGTCCCGACCTCAGCCGGTCACCATGACAAAAGGTTCAGAGTTGACGTTGCTATCATGACGGGCAGTTGTTCCCTGGGCCTTCGACGGCCCCTGGGGTCGCGACGGACCGGTTCTCCTTGTGCAGTGTGTGAGAATCTGACACTCATCGCCCCTCCGGGATTCGTCCACAGGTTCCGGATTCGAGCCCGGGCCGTCCCGCCACTCCGACACTCAGGTCTCCCCCCCAAGGGAAAGGCCTGAGGCATGCCCGGAGCACACCACGGCGGGGCCAAGCGCCGTCAGAAGGATCGTCCCCGCACGCGGGTGAGCGGCGGCCTTTGGTGGCTTCCCCACAAACGGAGCCGCGTAGCGTGCACCGTCTGCGACATGGCGCCGTCGGCCGGGAGGGGGAAGGGTGAACACTGCCGGGGCCGTCGTGCCGCGGCGCGCACATCGTTGGTCTACAGGAGGGCTCGGTCGGGTGTTCAGTCGTGTCGCCATTGTCAACCGTGGTGAGGCCGCGATGCGGCTCATTCACGCCGTACGGGACATCGCTGCGGAGACCGGGGTACGGATCGAGACCGTCGCCCTGTACACCGACGTCGACCGTACCGCGACGTTCGTGCGCGAGGCCGACGTGGCCTACGATCTCGGTCCCGCGTCCGCGCGCCCGTACCTCGACCTGAAGACGCTGAGACGCGCGCTGGTGGAGACCGGGGCCGACGCCGCGTGGGTCGGCTGGGGCTTCGTCGCGGAGGACCCGGCGTTCGCGGAGCTGTGCGAGCAGATCGGCGTCACCTTCGTCGGGCCGAGCGCGGAGGCCATGCGCCGGCTCGGTGACAAGATCGGCGCGAAGCTGCTCGCCGAGGAGGTCGGGGTTCCGGTCGCGCCGTGGAGCCGCGGCGCGGTCGAGACTCTGGAGGCCGCCCTGGTCGCGGCGGCCGAGATCGGCTACCCGCTGATGCTGAAGGCGACCGCGGGCGGCGGCGGGCGCGGCATCCGCGTGATCACGAACGAGGCCGAGCTCGCCGACGCCTACGAACGCACCAGCCAGGAGGCCGCGCGGGCGTTCGGTAGCGGCGTCGTGTTCCTGGAGCGCCTGGTCACCGGCGCCCGGCACGTCGAGGTCCAGGTCATCGCCGACGGCGAGGGCACCGCGTGGGCGCTCGGCGTCCGCGACTGCTCGGTGCAGCGGCGCAACCAGAAGATCATCGAGGAGTCGGCCTCGCCGTTGCTCAGCCCGGCGCAGGCGGCCGAGCTCAAGGCGTCGGCCGAACGGCTGGCCGTCGCGGTCGGCTACCGGGGCGCGGCGACCGTCGAGTTCCTCTACCACCCCGGCGACAGGCTGTTCGCGTTCCTCGAGGTCAACACCCGGCTGCAGGTCGAGCACCCGATCACCGAGTCCACCACCGGGTTCGACCTGGTCAAGGCGCAGCTGTGGGTGGCGTCCGGCGGCAGGCTCGAAGGCGCGCCGCCGGTGGAGCGCGGGCACGCCGTCGAGGCCCGGCTGAACGCCGAGGACCCCGACCGCGACTTCGCCCCCTCTCCGGGCCGCATCGTACGGCTGGACCTGCCCTCCGGGCCGGGTATCCGGGTGGACACCGGTGTCAGCGAGGGCGACACCATCCCCGCCGACTTCGACTCGATGATCGCGAAGATCATCGCCCACGGCCGTGACCGCGACGAGGCGCTCGGCAGGCTGCGCCGGGCGATGGCGCAGACCACGGTGATCATCGAGGGGGGCGCGACGAACAAGAGCTTCGTGCTGGACCTGCTCGACCAGCCCGAGGTGATCGACGCCGTCGCGGACACCGGCTGGATCGATCGCGTCCGCGGCGAGGGCGGGCTCGTCTCGCACCGCCACTCCGCCGTCGCGCTGGCGGCCGCCGCCATCGAGGCGTACGAGGAGGAGGAACGCGCCGAACGGCAGCGGCTGCTGTCGACGGCGTTCGGCGGGCGCCCGCAGGTGCGGCACGAGAGCGGCCGGCCGCTGGACCTCAAACTGCGGGGCGCCGGCTACCGCGTGCGCGTCGCGCGGGTCGGCGCGCATCGGTTCCGCGTCGGCATCGAGGCGGGCGGCGACGTCCGCACCGCCGACGTCGAACTCGACCGCTTCGACCGGCACACCGGGCGGATCACCGTCAACGGCACGCGGTACCGCCTGCTCACCGACACACACGGGCCCACCCATCTGGTCGAGGTGGACGGCGTGACGCACCGGGTCAGCCGCGACGAGGGCGGCGTCGTCCGCTCGCCCGCGCCCGCGCTGGTCGTCGCCACGCCGCTGGAGGTCGGCGCCGAGGTCGAGGCGGGCGCGCCGGTGCTGGTGCTGGAGAGCATGAAGATGGAGACGGTGCTGCGGGCGCCGTTCAGGGCGCGGCTGAAGGAGTGCGCCGTGTCCGTGGGCAGCCAGGTGGAGACCGGGGCCCCTCTGCTGCGGCTGGAGCCGCTCGCCGGCGCCGGCGCCGAGGACACCTCGGCCGCCGAGTCCGTCGAGCTGGACCTGCCCGCCGCGCCCGGGAGGATCCCGGTGTGGGAGCGCGTCATGCGCGGCCAGGAGGATCTGCGGAGCCTGCTGCTGGGGTTCGACGTCGACCCGCACGATGAGCGCGGGCTCCTCGACGACTACTTCGCCGCACGCCGGGCGGCCGTCGAGGACGACCGCCGGCCGCTGGCCGAGGAGCTCCGGCTCATCGACGTGTTCGCCGACCTCGTCGAGCTGAGCCGCAACCGGCCGGCGGGCGAGGACGGCGGCGGCGGTCACGTGTACAGCGCCCGCGAGTACTTCCACACCTACCTGCAGAGCCTCGACGTCGAGCGGGCCGGGCTGCCGGAGGCGTTCCAGGCCAAGCTCGCCAAGGCGCTCGGGCACTACGGCGTCACCGGGCTGGACCGCTCTTTCGAGCTTGAGGCCGCGGTGTTCCGCATTTTTCTCGCCCAGCAGCGCGCGTCCGCCGACGCCACGGTCGTGGCGACACTGCTGCGCGCGTGGCTGCGGGAGGCGCCGCCGGACGAGACGCTGCGCGAACCTGCCGGTCTCGCGCTGGAGCGGCTGGTCGCCGCGACGCAGGTCCGTTTCCCCGTGGTCTCCGACCTCGCGCGCGGCGTGGTGTTCGCCTGGTTCGGCCGGCCGCTGCTGCGCCGCAACCGCGCCCACGTCTACGCGGGTGTCCGCAGGCACCTGCGTCATCTGGACGCGCACCCGGACGCACCGGATCGCGCCGAGCGCATCGCCGAGATGGTGCGCAGCACCGAGCCGCTGGTACGGCTGCTCGGCCAGCGGCTGATCCGCGACAACCTGGACAACGCGGTCATGCTGGAAGTGCTGACCCGGCGGTACTACGGCAACAAGGGGCTCACCGGCGTCCGCACCGACGAGGCCGCGGGCTGCGCGTTCGTGATCGCCGAGCGTGCGGGTTCGTACGTGGTCTCCTCCGCGGTGAGCTTCGACGCGCTGGGTGACGCGCTGCGCGGGCTCGCGGAGACGGCGAGCGGCGAGAAGGCCATCGACGCCGACATCTATCTCGCCTGGGAGAACCAGCCGGAGGACCCCGACGCGATGGCGGCCGCCCTGCACGAGGTCGTCGGCGCGCACCCGCTGCCGGACCGGGTCCGCAGGCTCACCACCACCGTCGCGGGCAGCCGCGGCGCGGTGATGCACCACCACTTCACGTTCCGCCCGTCGGCCACCGGGATGACCGAGGAACGGCTGATCCGCGGCCTGCACCCGTACATCGCGCAGCGGATGCAGCTGGAGCGGCTGAGCAAGTTCGACCTCACCCGGCTGCCGTCGTCGGACGAGGAGGTCTACCTCTTCCAGTGCGTGGCGCGGGAGAACCCCTCAGACGACCGTCTCGTCGCGTTCGCGCAGGTGCGCGACCTGACCGAGCTGCGCGAGCACGACGGCAGGCTGGTCGCGCTGCCGACGGCCGAGGACACCGTCGCCACCTGCCTCGACTCGATCCGCCGCGCGCAGACGCGGCAGCCGTCGAAGAAACGTTTCACCACCAACCGGATCGTGGTCTACGTCTGGCCGCCGAGCGACCTCACCCGCGCGGAGCTGGAGATGATCGCCCGGCGGATGCTGCCGACGACCGCGGGCGCCGGGCTGGAGGAGATCCTGTTCATCGCGCGGCAGCGCGACCGGAGGACCGGCGAGCTGACCAAGATCGCCGTGCGTATCTCCTTCGGCGTCACCGGCGGCGTCGAGCTGACCGTCGGTGAGCCGTCGTCCGAGCCGGTCGAGCCGGTCGACGACTACCGGCAGAAGGTGCTGCGCGCGAGCAGCCGCAACACGGTGTACCCCTACGAGCTGACCGGCCTGCTCGGCGACTTCGCCGAGTACGACCTCGGTGACGACCACACGCTGGTGCCGGTCGACCGGCCGAAGGGGCACAACACCGCGGCGATCGTCGCGGGTGTGGTCACCACGCCGACCCGGCGGCACCGGCAGGGCATCACCAGGGTGGTGCTGCTCGGCGACCCGACGAAGTCGCTCGGCGCGCTGTCGGAGCCGGAGTGCCGCCGCGTGATCGCCGCACTGGACCTGGCCGAGCGGATGCGGGTGCCGCTGGAGTGGTACGCGCTGTCGTCCGGAGCCCGGATCTCCATGGAGTCGGGCACGGAGAACATGGACTGGGTGGCCGCGGCGCTCAAGCGGATCGTCGAGTTCACCCAGAACGGCGGCGAGATCAACATCGTGGTCGCGGGCATCAACGTCGGCGCGCAGCCGTACTGGAACGCCGAGGCGACGATGCTCATGCACACCAGGGGCATCCTGGTGATGACGCCGGACTCGGCGATGGTGCTCACCGGCAAGCAGTCACTCGACTTCTCCGGCAGCGTGTCGGCCGAGGACAACTTCGGCATCGGCGGCTACGACCGGGTGATGGGCCCGAACGGGCAGGCCCAGTACTGGGCACCGAACCTGGCCGCCGCGCGGGACGTGCTGATGTCGTACTACGACCACACCTACGTCGCCCCCGGTGAGGAGGCGCCCCGGCGGACGAAAACGATCGACCCCGTCGACCGCGACGTCTCCGGCTTCCCGCACACCGCGGAGGGCAGCGACTTCACCACCGTCGGCGAGATCTTCTCCGCCGAGGCCAACCCGGACCGCAAGAAGCCGTTCGACATCCGGACCGTGATGCGGGCGCTGTCCGACCAGGACCACCCGGTGCTGGAACGCTGGGCGGGCATGGCCGACGCGGAGACGGCGGTGGTGCAGGACATGCACCTGGGCGGCATGCCGGTGTGCGTGATCGGCATCGAGTCCCGGGCGGTGCCGCGGCGTGGCTTCCCGCCCGCCGACGGCCCGGACGCCTACACCGCGGGCACGCTGTTCCCCCGCTCGTCGAAGAAGGTCGCGCGGGCGATCAACGCGGCCAGCGGTAACCGGCCGCTGGTGGTGCTGGCCAACCTGTCGGGCTTCGACGGCTCGCCGGAGTCGATGCGGAGGCTGCAACTGGAGTACGGCGCCGAGATCGGCCGCGCGATCGTGAACTTCCGCGGGCCCATCGTGTTCTGCGTGATCTCGCGGTACCACGGCGGCGCCTTCGTGGTGTTCTCGAAGGCCCTGAACCCGAACATGACCGTGCTCGCGCTGGAGGGCTCGTTCGCCTCGGTGCTCGGCGGCGCCCCCGCCGCGGCGGTGGTGTTCTCCGGCGAGGTCGCGGCCCGGACCGCTGCCGACCCGGGCATACGGGATCTGGAGGCCCGCTGCGCGGCCGCCGCCGGCGCCGACCGCGCCGCGTTGACCGCGGAGCTCGACGAGCTCCGTTCGTCGGTCCGCGCGGAGAAACTCGGCGAGGTGGCCGGAGAGTTCGACCGGGTGCACAACATCGAGCGTGCGGTCCGCGTCGGTTCGGTCGACGCGGTGATCCGGGCCGCCGAACTCCGGCCGCGGATCATCGAGGCCATCGAGGCCCGGCCGCGCTGATCCACCCCGGCGCCGTGTTGAGGACGCCGCGTCAAGGACAAGGAGAGAGGCGCCGTCACAGGCCGACCCGCACGCCCCGGCCGCCGGCCAGGGCCGCCTCGACGACGGCCGCCGCCGCGGCCGCGTCCTGCACCCCGACTCCCACGCTGTTGAAGTAAACGACGTCGTAGTCCTCACGCCGCCACGCGCGTGCCCCGGCGACGATCTCCCCGAGCGGGATCAGGTCGGACGCCGAGACGACGGAGCCGGAGATCGCCCGGACGATGGGCCCGGCGTCGTTCAGGGCGGTCGCCACGTCGTCGACGACCAGGGCTCCCGCCCGCGCCACGAGCTCGGCGGGGACCTCGTGGCGGTCGGCGGCGAAGGAACCGATGCTGATCACGGTGGCGCCCGGGGCGAGCCAGTCGTCCTGGAGAACCGGATCCCTGCTGGTCGTGCAGCAGACCACGAGGTCGGCGCCGCGCACCGCGTCCTCGGCCGACGCGACCGCGGAGACCGCGAAGGCGGACTCCGCGTCAAGCGTGGCGGCCAGGGCGCGGCACTGGCCGGTGTCCGGACTCCAGATCCGCACGTCGCTCAGGTCGCGCACGCGGGCGATGGCCCGCACGTGCGCGCCGGCCTGCACACCCGACCCCAGGATCGCCAGGGAACGCGTTCCCCCGCCGGTCAGCGCGTCCACCGCGACGGCGCTGGCGGCCGAGGTGCGGATCGTGGTGATCGACGTCCCGTCCATGACGGCGACGGGACGGCCGTCCTCCGGGTCCAGAACGGTCACCAGGGCGGAGACGACGGGCAGGCCCCGCCCGCCGTTCGCCGGGTTGACGCTGCCGAACTTGCACACCGCGCCCATGTCGGGCGACAGCCGGGCCGCGTAGCAGAAGGACACCGCGTCGTCCCGCCCCGGAACGAGCAGACGCGGCGGCAGTACGGCGCGGCTCAGGCCGAGTTCGGTGAAAGCCCGGCGCTGCGACTCGATCGCCAGGTCGACGCCGAACAGGGCGTGGACGTCCTCGGCGGACAGGACGAGAAGAGAGGCGCTCTGGGACATGTGTGCCTTTCCGGGACCCGAGGCGGTCCCACCCGTACGGTGGGCCACCCCCCGGGTTTCCCTTGTCAAGCGTCGGGTCCGGACGGCCGGATGAGGTCGCCGGTGAGACCGAGGGACGTGGCGACCCGGCTGATCGAGTCGCTCCGCTGCCGCTCATAGAGCGCGAACGGGTCGTGAACGTGGCGGCCGATCGCCCCCGCCATCCAGCCGGCGTCATAGCGGGCGGCCCGCCGGGTGGTGTCCCGGCCGCCTTCGCCGCTGAGATCGGACGGGAGGGTCCCGGCCGCGGAGCGGGGCAGGAAGTCCTCGTAGACGATGGGTTCGGCGTCCACCCAGCCCCCGTCGAGGAGGGCGAGCACGCTCGTGGGCCGCCGCGGGCCGTCCCGGGGGCGGTCCTTTCGCAGGCGGTAGGTGAAGAACGCCAGGTCCCGCTCGATGAGACCTCGCTCGGTGCCGGGCATGCCTTCCTCCCACACGTCGCGAGCGATCTCGTCGCGGCTGCCGCCGGGGCGCTCGGCCAGGCGGCGATCGACGACGGCGAGCAGCCCGTCGTAGTGGGCGCGGCCCTCACGGGTGAGCGCGACGCCCCGGGCCTCCACCTCGCCGAAACGCACCCGCAACGCCCCCGCGGTGACGCTGCCGTCGGGCTCTCGCAGGGCGCGCGGCTCGGCGAGGGCACGGAACGACGTCTGCCTGAGCAGCACGTCGGGGCCGTTCCAGCGGGGTGGCCCGTGGATGGTGCCGATCATCCGGATGCCGCGCTCCCCCATCCGCCGGTACAGCTCGTCGATGTCGAGGACCCGGGGTGTCAGATGGTTGATGTGGGTGCCGCGCACACCGCCGATGTCGGCGGCGACCGGGGAGATGGCCTCCAGGGTCGCGTACCAGGCGCGGTCGACCGGTTCCGCCGACAGCTCGAACGAGCCCACCGCCAGCCGAAGGAAGCGTTCGGCGGCCTCCTCGGGCAGCTCGCCGTCGCGCTCCGCGCGGTCGGCCAGCTCCAGCAGCTCCGGCGGAAACAGTTCCCGGCCGGCGAGGAAGGTCTCCAGCCGCCGGCGCACGTCGTCGTCGAAGAAGCGCGGATCCGCCGGGGTCAGCAGGGAGGTGAAGACCCGGAACGGATGACGTTCGAGTTCGCCGGCGTCGATGGGCCTGAAGGCCGTGGACACCACCGGTACGGCGCGGGCCGCCTCCCGCAGGTCGTAGAAGCCGACCGGGTGCATGCCGAGTGCCCCGAAGATCCGGGCGACCTGGTTCAGCTCACCCGGCGTGCCGACCCGGACGGCGCCGTGCCGCTCGGCGGTGACCCGGCCGATCGAGCCGAGGCGCTCGGCCCCCGCGTGGTGCAGCGCGTCGGCGTTGACCTCGCGGGAGACATCGACCAGGGTCGTGTAGGCGGGCACCTCCCTGCCGTACATCTCCGACATCCGCCGGGCGAACACCGCCCGGAGCTGCCACTGGCCGACCGTTTTCATGGAGGCGTCTCTTCGTCCGGCTGCCGGCGGCTAGACGATGTGGGTTTCCGGGCGGACCACCGCTCCGCCGGAGAAACGCCGGGCGGTCAGCGGGCCGACGTCGACGAGGGGCGTCCGGCCGAGATGGAGATCACGGATCACCTCTCCGACGGCGGGGCTCTGCAGGAAGCCGTGCCCGGAGAAGCCCGTGGCGTACAGGAAGTTGGACGGCGTCACGGCCCGGCCGATGAGCGCGTTGTGGTCCGGCGTCACCTCGTACAGGCCGGCCCAGCCGTCGCGCAGCCCGACGTCGAGCAGACCGGGCGCACGGGTGCCGATCGCCTCGCTGAGCCTGGGCAGCCAGTCCTGGGAGTAGTCGAGGTGGAATCCGGGGTCCTGGTCGGGGTCGGACATGCCGATCAGCAGGCCGCGGCCTTCGCGGTGGAAGTAGAACGTCGTGGAGAAGTCGATGGTGAACGGCACCACCGGCGCGAGCTCGGGCAGGGGCTCGGTGAACATGACCTGACGGCGTACCGGGGTCACGGGCAGGTCGACGCCGGCCATCTCACCGACCGCCTGGGACCAGGCGCCGGCGGCGCAGATCACGGTGCCGGTCTCGATCTCGCCACGGTCGGTCACCACGGTACGGACCTCGTCCCCCGCCGTCTCGATCCCGATGACCGTCGTCCCGGTCAGCAGCCTGGCGCCGCACCGCCGGGCGGCCGTGGCGTAGCCGAGGACCACCGACTCCGGGGTGCAGTGGCCGTCGTCGGGCGAGTAGACGGCGGCGAGAAGGCCGCCGGTGTCGATCAGCGGGGAGAGCCGCCTGGCCTCGGCGACGTCGATCAGCCGGCTGGAGACGCCGAGGTCGTTCTGGAGCTTGACGTCGCGTTCGAAGGACTCGACGTCCTTGCGGTCCGACAGCAGGAAGAGATATCCCACGCTGTGCAGGTCGATCTCCTGCCCGGGCCGTGTCCCGAAGCGGGAGAACGCCTCAAGGCTTCGGGCGCCGAGCTCTATGTTGACCCGGTCGGAGAACTGGGCGCGGACACCCCCCGCCGCCTTGGACGTCGACCCCCCGCCCAGCTCCCCCCTCTCCAGGAGGACCACGTCGGTGACCCCGGCCTCGGCCAGGTGGAAGGCGATGCTCGTGCCGATCGCCCCACCTCCGATGATCACCACGTCGGCGCGGCCGGGCACGGTACGGGAGGTTTGCGAGACAGGCACCAATGTCTCCTTCAGGCAGCGCGCGTCAGCGCGGAGGAAGGGGGCGTTTCAGCGGTTTCGGCGGCGGAGCGTCCGCCACCGGGAAGCGTTGCCGCGATGGGCGGCTGGCACCCATCATGGAGCTCCAGATCATTCACGTCTATTCACAATTTTTGAGGTTAATCTGTAAGATTCCCTGAATGGACTGGTCGAGTGTGCAGCTACGGTCGCTGGTGGAGCTGGCCCGCCGGGGCACCGTCACCGCCGCGGCACAGGCTCTTGGCTACACCCCCGGCGCCGTGTCGCAGCAGCTCAGCGCCCTGGAGAGGGCCGTGGGGGTGCCTCTGCTGCGCAGAGTGGGACGGCGCCTCGAACTGACGGACGCGGGCGGCGCGCTCGTCCGCCACGCCGAGCGGATGCTTGAGATCGAGGCGGAGGCGGTGGCGACCCTCGAACGGAGCACCACCGAGATCGCCGGCTCCCTGGCGGTCGGAATCTTCGCGACGGCGGCCGCCGAGATCCTGCCCCTGGCCCTCGGCCGGGTTGAGCAACGGCATCCGGACCTCGCCGTGCGCAGCAGGGAGATGGACGTCGACGAGGTCTACGACGCGGTGGCCTCCGGGGCGGTGGATCTGGCCCTGGGCATCGACTACCCCGACGTGCCCATCCGGCGCAACCCGAACCTGCGCGTGGTGCGCCTCTACCGCGAGCGGTTCTCACTGGCGACGCCGCTCGCGGCCCTGGACGGGGTGGAGCTGATCGGCATCGCCGACACAGGGCCGCTGGGGTGGATCCTGCCTCCGGCGAAAAGCCATTACGGGCAGGCCGTCCGGACGGTCTGCCGGAGGTTCGGCGTCGAACCCGACGTGCGCCACGAGGTCACCGACACCGCCGCCTCGCTGGCCCTGGTGGAGACGGGACTGGGCGTCACCCCCGTCACGGATCTGATGCTGCGCCTGCGTCCCTCACGGCTCAGCGTCGTCCGGCTGGCCGAGACGTTCGAACGGCACATCGTGGCCATCGTGCGCACCTCCGCCGAGCGGCGACCGTCCGTGGCCGCCCTGGTCGGCGTGCTGCGAGAGCTCGCGGCCGACGACACGGGGCCGGGAGAGGATCCGGACTCCTGAGACGGCGCGTCCACGGCCGCCGCCCGGCCCGCCGCCGTCCGACGCCGGGGAGGATCAGGACTCCTGAGACGGGGCACCGGCCCTCACCCGGGGCGCCGCGGCCGGGCCCGCCCCCCGGATCACAGCGCGACCAGATGGTCCGCCTTCCGTGGGACGGCCTGGCGCAGAGCCGCCAGGAAATCCCTCAGCACCGGGTCCGTGTCGCCCTCCCGGTGGATCGCCAGCACGGTGCGATGGGCGGCGGCGTACGACAGCAGCGGCACGGCGGATATGCGCTCGTCGGGCACGTGACCGAGCGCGGGCACGACCGCGACACCGCCCATGTGGGCGACCAGCTCGCGGACGACGTCATAGTCGTTGCTGCGGAAGGCGATCGCGGGGGTGAACCCGGCGAACGCGCACAGCCGGGCCAGCGAGAGATCCCCGGCCGTACCCTCCCTGCTGGTGATCCACAGGCGGCCGGCCAGCCGCGGCAGGTCCGGCGGCCCCGTCTCGCCGGACGGGCGCAGCAGAAGCAGATCCTCCCTGACCAGGGGGAGCGTCCTGACCCCCGCGGGCCACTGCCGGGGGCTCAGCCCGTACTCGTAGACCAGCGCGACGTCGAGCCCGCCGTCGACGAGCGCGCCGAGCGACTTCTCCGGCTCGCCGTCGTCCAGGGTGATCTCGACACCGGACCGGCGCCGCCGGAAACCGGACAGCGCCGCGGGCACCAGACGGACGCTCGCCGTCGTGAAGCTGCCCACCCGCAGCCGCCCGCTCAGTCCCTTCGCGAGCCATCGCACCTGGGAGTTGAACTCGTCGACGCCGGCGAGCATCCCCCGGCTCAGCTCGGCGAGGCGGTGCGCGACCGCCGTGGCCCGGATACCGCGTGCCTCACGCTCGAAAAGCGCCAGGCCGGTCTCTCTCTCCAGAGCGGCGATCTGCTGCGACACCGCCGACGCGGTGTACCCGAGTTCCCGCGCGGCCATGGCGAACGAGCCTGTCCGGTGGACGGCCTGGAAGGTCAGCAGATGGTGCAGCTTGTACATGTCCCTCTCCCGGCCCGCCTCACCCGGCCGGGGGGGCGGGGAACGGCGAACGGGCACGCCCCGGGCGGGCCGGCCCGATCGGTGAACCCGGCCGGCGAGCATCGGCCGGGGTCCGCCGGCGAGTCCCCGGACGAGGGGGCGTTCCGGCCTGCCCTAGCCGGCCCGCGGGGACGAGGCGGGTTCCGGGTGAGCGAGCAGCGCCCGCGCGGTCCGCTGCCCGCGGCTGAGTTCCTCGGACCATATGTTCTCCAGATAGGCCAGGTGCTCGTCCATCTCTCTGACGACACACGCGAGGTCCTTGCTCCGGATCGCGTCGAGCAGCCGTCCCAGCGACCCCAGCGCCCACATCGACTCGTCCGGCGGCGCGTCGCGCAGGGCCAGGTCCTTGGCGAGCCGCACCTGCCGCAGGAGGTTCTGCACCTGGCTGAGCAGCACCTGGTTGTGGGCGGCCCGGGCCATGGCGATCTGGAACCGCTCGTCGAGCTGCATGAAGCGCTGCCGGTCCGCGACGCTCTCGCGCAGCAGGTTCAGTGTGGTGGTCATCGCCCGTACGTCCTCTTCGGTGGCCCGCATCCCGGCCAGCTGAGCGATGTTGATCTGGATGACCCGCCGCGCCTCAAGGACATCGGTGACCTCGCTGACCCGCAGCCGCCAGCCGTCGTCGTTGAGTTGCGCGGGCACCGTGTCGGAACGGACGAAGATGCCGCCCACCGCGCCGGGGCGAACCTCCAACACCCCCGCCTGGACAAGAACCTTTACCGCCTCTCGGAGGGTAGGCCGACTGATGTCCATCTGGCGCGCGAGCACCCGCTCCGAGGGGAGCCGATCAGCTACGGACAGGTCGCCGGCACGGATGGCGTCGGTGATCTGCCGAACCGCCTCTTGGAAGGGATGCCTTGTCCTTACAGGGGAAAACACGACTCAAGACTAGCAACAGCCGACCCCGCGCGCACCGGTGCCGCATCGCTTTTCCCCCACCGGGGACACACCGGGAGTGGTACGCGCCACGGGGATCCGGTGTTTCCTCCAAAGCCGGGGCGTGGCAGGCTGTTTAACCATGACGACTGCCTCCTTTGCCCTGGCGGACTTCGCGGTCGCGCTGCGGTCCGCCGAAATCCCCCACGACGTACGCCACAGGGCGACGCTGCTCGTCCTCAACGCCGTCGGGCTGGGGATCGCGAACGCCGATCACCCCTCGGTCGTCGCCGCGCGCTCGGTCGGGCGCACCGAGGGGTGCAGCACCACATGGGGGGACGGCACGCCCCGGGGGGAGTCAACGGCCGCGCTGGCCAACGCCGTCGCCGTCCACATCTCCGACTTCGACGACACCCACCCGGAGGGGGGCCTCCACCCCGCCGGCGTCGTCGTCCCCGCCGTACTGGCCGTCGCCGAGCAGGAGGGCTGGAGCGGGGATCAGGTCGTGCGGGCGACGGTGGCGGGCCTGGAGGTGATGGCGCGCATCGCGTCGGCCGCCCCGCACCGGTTCACCCTGCACGCCCTGCACGCCTCCTCGGTCTGCGGCACGGTCGCGACCGCCGCGGCCGTGGCGATGGGCCTGGGACTCGACGGCCGCCGGGTGGCCGACGCCATGGGCATCGCGGCGAGTCAGTCGAGCGGCATCCTGCAGACCGTCATCGAAGGCGGCGATTTGAAGTCGTTCCACCTCGGCTGGGCCGCGCTGTCGGGCATCTGGGCCGCCCGGCTGGCCGCCGCCGGGCTCACCGGCCCGCACGCGGTCCTGGAGGGCGAGCAGGGCCTGTTCGCGGCCTTCCTCGGATCGCGGGCGCTCGGCGAGGTCGATCTGCCGCGCCTGACGCGCGGGCTGTTCGAGGAGTGGGAGACCACCCGGGTGGTCATCAAGCCGTACCCGTGCTGCCACTTCACACACGCGCCGATCGACGCCGCCCGCCGGTACGCGCGTGAGCACCCGCCCGTCGACGCCGCCGCGCTCAGGCGGATCGCGTCGGTGGAGTGCCGCGTTCCCCGTGAGGCGGTGCACGTGGTGTGCGAGCCGGCCGCGGACAAGCTGACGCCCGCGTCGGGTTACGCCGCCAAGTTCAGCCTTCCCTACTGCGTCGCCGTGGCGCTCCAGAACGCGACGGTGCAGACCGCCGACTTCCTGCCGCCGGCCGGGGAGCCGTTCCGGATCGCGGCGGGCACCGCCGCGCTGATGAGCCGGATCGGCTACACGGTCGACCCGGATCCGACACTCGCGCACAGTTACGGGGCCGAGGTCGTGGTGCGCCACGTCGACGGCGGCGAGTGGTCCGCCCGCGTGCTCCACCCGACCGGATCGTCGCGGAACCCCGTCCCGGACAGCCTGGTGACGGACAAGTTCACCGATCTCGTCCGGCCGTCACGCGGCGCGGAGCGGACCGCGCTCCTGCTGCGGCGGTTGCTGGCGCTGTCGTCGGCACCGGACGTCGCCGGCGTGCTGCGGGGGTAGGGGCCCGGGGCCCTGTGGCCGTCCGCCGGGCCTTTTCCCGGTGACGTCACAGGGGCCACAGGCCCACCACGGACCGCCGTCCCCGGCCCGCGACGCGGACGGCCCCCGGCGTAAGGGTTGTCGACCGAGACCAACCAGTACGACCAGGGGCCTGAACGCCGCTCCACCGTGCCGCGCCGTCGTCAGCCCAGACACCGGCCTACGCCGGACGGGTGACCCGTGCCGGCGAGGCGTACGGCGGCTCTCCCGCGTCTACCCGCGGCGGAGCACCTGTCCGGGGCGCTCCTCGGTGAGCGCGCCGTCCCGCACCACGGCCCTGCCGTTCACGATGACGTCGCTGACGCCCCGCGAATAGTCGCGGTAGCTCTCCGGCCTGCTCCGCAGGTACGCGTAGTCCTGCACGGTCGCCGGGTCGAAGACCGCGATGTCCGCCTTGAACCCCTGCCGCAGCACGCCGCGGTCACGCAGCCCGAGGAACTCCGCCGGCATGGAGGTCGACTTCATCACGGCCTCCTCCAGGCGCAGCGCCCGCCTGTCCCGCACGAAGTGCGCGAACAACCGCGGGAACGTACCGTACAGCCGGGGGTTCGGCGGCCTCGGGCTGCGGATGGGACGCACCGGGCTGCCGTCCGTTCCCACCATGCTCACCGGGTGCGCGAGAACGTCGATGATGTCCCGGTCGTCGGTACGCTCCAGCATGGTGTCGGCGTCGCCGTCGTTGAGCTGGATGAGATGGCACAGTGCCTCGTAGGAGTCACAGCCCAGCTCGGTGGCCAGGTCGTACACCATCAGGCCCTCGAACTCCGGCCGCTGCGGGCTGTGGATGACCCGCATCATCTCGTCCCACATCGGCCAGTACGTCAACGGGTTGAACCGCTCCTTGTACCAGCGGTTGCCTCCGCCGGCCCGCATCCGGCGCGCCGCCGACCTCAGGGCGCCGGAACCGGCGAAGTACTCACCCCACCGCCCCTCGGCGTCGGAGGCGACCTCGTCCGGGAAGAGCGTCTTGAGACCGCCGGACATGTAGTTGCGGGGCTGCAGGGTCAGCAGCACGTCGCACCAGATCGGGATCCCGCGGAGACGGGCCTTCTCGATCGCGTCCATCGCGACCCGGACCTTGCCCCAGTACTCCTTACCGTCGCCCCACAGATGGGAGATGGTGGTGCGCACACCGGTCTTGGCCGCCAGCTCGATGGCCTCACGCACGGCCGTGAGCAACCCGTCGGTGTAGGAGCGCAGGTGGAAGGCGAAGACGCCGTCGAACTCGGCGACGACCGACGCCAGCTCCTGGAACTCCTCGACCGGTACGTCGAGTTCGGGGTCGGTGTGGTGGAAGGCGCAGGAGATCCCTCGCGCGCCCTGCTCCATGGCCTCACGCACCAGCGCCTTCATGAGGTCGAGCTCGGCGCGGGTCGGCTGCCGCCACGGCTGGGTCCCGGCCTCCCCGTAGGCGGTGGAACGCAGCACGTAGTGGCCGATCATGCCGGTGTGGTTGAGCGCCGGACGGGCCGCCTCCAGCCGCCGGTAGAACCCGGCGAGGTCGGTCCAGTCCAGTTCCAGGCCGTGACCTGCGAGGATCTTCTTGCCCTCGTCCATCGGCACCGAGAAGAAGTTCTTCGGGTTGTCGACCCACCAGTCGACGTACCACAGGTCACGGTACGGGCCCGGCGACAGGCCGCAGTTGCCGCCGACGTCCGTCGTGATGCCCTGCGTGATCTTCGAGTCGCACTGGGGGTCCATGATGAGCAGCGAGTCGGAGTGGCCGTGGACGTCGATGAAGCCGGGGCACACCACCTTCCCCTGCGCGTCGATCTCCGTGGCGGCCCGCAGGTCGGCCGGGGCCCGGCCGACCAGCGCGATCTCGTCGCCCTGGACCGCGACGTCGCCGTGGCGTCCGGGGCGACCCGAGCCGTCCACGACCAGACCGTTGCGGATGATGAGGTCTAGCACTCTACTTCCTCTCAGGTGTGTCGATATCTGCCCTGCGCTCAGCCGAGGATCCGGATGGCCTCCCTGGGGATGCGGACGCCGACCTGGGCGCCTACGGATATGTCCTGGTCGCTCAGAGCGTTGTGCCGGGCCTCGACGAGGATCGGCTCGCCGTTCCCGGCCTCGACCGTGATCAGCGAGGCGGAGCCGAAGTAGTCGGCCGAGACCACCCGGCCGGTGATGACGTTCGGCCGCGAGGCGGCGCCCTCGACCGGCGGCTCGATGACCAGGTTCTCCGGCCGGATGAACGCCGTGACCTCCCCGGCGTGCGCCGGGATGGGGTCGTCGGCCACCAGCGGCTGCCCCCGCCACTCAAGCACCGGCGTCGCGTCACGCTCTCCGACCAGGCAGCGCAGCAGGTTCGAGCGGCCCAGCAGCGCGGCCACCTCCACCTGCGACGGGCGGTTGTAGATCTCCTGCGGCGGGCCGTACTGCACCAGGCGGCCGGAACGCATCACGGCCACGCGGTCCGCCAGCGCCATCGCCTCACGCTGGTCGTGGGTCACGAACAGCGCGGTGAAGCCCAGACGCCGCTGCAGCTGACGCAGATCCCGGCGGAGGCCGTCGCGCAGCATGGCGTCGAGGTTGCTGAACGGCTCGTCGAACAGCACGATGCTCGGTTCGAGCACGAGGGCCCGGGCCAGCGCGACACGCTGCTGCTGACCGCCCGACAGCTGCGCCGGCTTACGGTCGGCGTACGCGGAGAGTTGCACGCGCTCCAGCTCGCGGTCGACCCGCTCGCGTAGCTCGTCCTTGCGGACCCGGCGAACGCGCAGCCCGTAGCCGACGTTCTGCCGTACGGTCATGTGCGGGAACAGCGCGTAGTTCTGGAACACGATGCCGATGCCGCGCCGGTTGATCGGCAGGTTCAGCAGGCTGTTCCCGTTGACCCGCACGTCGCCCGACGTGGGCTCGATGAAGCCGGCGACGCTCCGCAGCAGCGTGGTCTTGCCGGACCCCGAGTGACCGAGCACCGTGACGAGCTCACCGTCGGACACCGTGAACGTGACGTCGTCAAGCGCCGGCTCGGTCCCGTACCTCTTGGTCAGGCCGGTGATTTCCAGATCAGACATCTTGCTCCCTACCTCGCGGTTTTCGCAGTCGAGGGGTCACGGACCGCGAAGGTCGCGACCACGACCGCCACCACGACCAGCAGCGAGGACACCGCTGAGATCTCCGGGCTGACGTCGAAGGCCACCGACCGATAGATCCGGACGGGAAGGGTGGGAAAGGACGGCCCGGCCAGGAAGAGCGGGACGACCAGCTCGTCGAAGGCCAGGATGAAGGCGAGCGCCAGCCCGGAGAAGTACGACTTGGACACGTTGGGCAGCACGATCTGGACCCAGGCCCGCGCCCGCGAGGCGCCCAGGCTCATCGCGGCCTCCTCAAGCCCGGGATCGAGCTGGGAGAGCGCCGCGATCATCGTGCGGGCGATGTAGGGCGTGGTGAGCACGGCCAGCGCGAGCACCAGCCCCCACTGCGGCGGCGCCATGTCGAGCCTGTTGTAGCTCAGCATCACACCGAGGACGAACATGATGCCGGGCACCATGATGGGCGCCATGATGAGCGTCGTCACGGTGTTGGAGGCCCGCACGCCACGCCGCGAGAGCACGACGGCCGCCGGAATGGCCACCACACTCGCGAGCAGCGAGCCGGCCGCCGCGATGACCAGGCTGTTCAGGGCCGCGTATCCCCACGTGGGGTCCTGAAGCACCTGGGTGAACCAGGACAGGGTCCACCCCTTGGGGGGAAAGGTCAGGTAGCTCGTCGTGGTGAAGGCCGTACCGACCAGCACGACCAGCGGGGACACGAGGAACACCATGATCGCGGCAACGACGACCGGGAAGATCAGACGGGTGGGTCGACGGAGGCGCAAGATCATCCTCCTCCGGGAATGCGGCGCGTCAGGCTTGCGTAGACGAAATTGGTGAGTGCGGCGATGAGCAGCAGCAACAGCGCCATGGCGCTGGCCAGCGGCCAGTTCAGCAGTTGCACCGACTGTTCGTAGATCTCCGTCGCCAGCACGCGGTACTGCGTGCCGCCGATGAGCTTCGGCGTCACGAAGGTGCTGATGGCGGTCGCGAAGACGAGCAGCATGCCCGCGAAGACGCCTCCCAGCGTCAGCGGGAACGTCACGCGCAGGAACGTCTCGACACGGCCGGCCCCCATGTTCAGGGATGCGTGCTCAAGCGTCGGGTCGAGACGGTCGATGATGCCGTACAGCGTGAGGACCATGAACGGCAGCAGCACGTGGGCCATCGCGATGAGCAGACCGGGCATCGTGTACATCAGTCCGGTGCGCTCGTCGGCCAGCGGTCCGAAGAACCTCAGGATGGGGCTCTCCGGGTCGAACAGCACCATCCAGCCGAAGGATCTGACCACCGAGCTGGTCATGAGCGGCGTCATGACGACGACCAGGATCACGGTCCGCATCCAGGACCGGCCCCGGGCCAGGGCCCAGGCGATCGGGTAGCCGAGCAGTACCGTCAGCACCGCCGTCCCCAGGGCGAGGACGAACGAACGCCCCAGCATCTCCAGGTAGAACGGGTCGGTCAGCACCTTGCGGAAGTTGCCGAGGGTCAGGTCGGAGGTGATCACGCCGGGGCCGGCGCTCGTCTGGAACGCGGTCACGGCCACGACGGCCAGCGGCAGCACGAACTGCACGAGGTACAGCGCCGTCACGGGCAGCAGCGGCAGCCACGCCCGCGGCCTCGACCGGCGGCGGCCACCGGAACGGCCCCGCTCTCCACCCGAGAGCGCGGGAGCGGTGGTCCGCTCCCGCGTCTCCGGGCTCAGGGTTCTATCGCTTGCCAACGATCTTGTTCCATCGCTCGGTCCACGCCGCCCGGTTCTCGGCCACCGCCTTCGCGTCGGAGGGCTCAAGGCGGTCGATGGCGCTCGACAGCGGCAGGAGCTTCTTCAGCTCGCCCTCGACCTTGGCCTTGGCGTTCGTGGGCGCGTAACCGGCCCGCTCGGCGAAGGCGACCTGGATCTGCGGGTCGAGCTGGAAGTTCACCCATTCCCAGGCGAGCTTCTCCTGCGCGCCGCCCTTGACCACCTGGGAGGTCAGGCCGTAGAGCACGCCTCCCTTGTCGGGGACCGCGAACCGGACGGGCAGCCCCTTCTTGGCCAGCAGGTAGCCGTACCCGCTGTCGAAGACGCTCAGCACGATCTGTTCCTGGCCGAGCAGCTGCGTCATGGTCGGACCGTCGCCGAACACCGAACGGGAGTTCTTCAGCAGCGCGGGAAGCGCGTCGAAGCCCGGGTCGATGCTGGACTCGCCGCCGCCGTTGATCCGCGCCAGCGAGATGAGCAGGTTCTGCCCCGCGGTCACGGAGATGTCGGGGATGCCGACCTTGCCGGCGTACTTGGGGTCGGACAGGACGTCCCACGACGTGGGAGCCGGCCGCACCTTGTCGGTGTTGTAGATGATGCCGGTCGTGTTGAAGGCGTAGGCCGGAGCGATCTTTCCGTCCGCGCGTTTCGCCGCCGGGTTGGCATCGGCCGCGTTGGTGGCCACCTCGCCGTTGAGCGGGGAGATCAGGCCGAGTTCGAACGCCTCGGTCTCCTGTCCGCCCGAGAACTGCACGACGTCGTAGCCGGCGCGGGCGCCTTGGGCACGCAGCTTGGCCATCACCTCGGAGGTTAGCACGGTGACGACCTCGACCTTGACGCCGTACTTCTTCTCGAACGGCTTGACGACCACCTCGTTGAGCGCCTCGTCAAAGGACCCGCCGAACGACGCCACGACGAGCGTGCCCGAGTACCCCCCGTCGCCGGTGGAGCCGGACGGGCTGGAACCGCACGCCGCGGCGACGACCACGGTAGCGAGCACGGACAGGGCGGCGACGAAGCGTCTCCGCCCCACGGCCGGCTTCCCGCCGCCCGTGTGCTGTGGACAAACTCTCGACACCGTGAGACCTCCTTCTGAGCCTGACCGAAGCCTCCAACGGCTGACGCATCGGCGGCATGGGGGAGACCCTACGGACACCGCGTCCAGTGGTCAATAGGCTATACCAAGCAATCTGGACCGTTCCTGCACACCTCACCCCCACCTCGCCGCCGACACGGCAGGCACCGCCACCCCACGTTCACGGCTGATTATTTGGCATCTGGCCGAGTTAAGGCAGGATTTCCCGCAAGCGACCGGGGCCTGCTCCGGAAGCTTGATGTACGGAGCCACCCCCCATTGGATAAGCTCCTTGATCAATGAGAATCGGCGCGGGCGAGGTCCGCGCGCTAGCCGAGTCGCGGGCCGCGCAGGTGCCAGTCCGTGATCCGCTGGTAGGCGTCGGCGACCGCCAGAACCGTGCCCTCCGCGAACGGGCGGCCGACGATCTGCACCGACAGAGGCAGGCCGGAGGCGCTGAAGCCCGCCGGAATCGCGACGGCCGGCAGCCCGGCGAGGTTCCACGGGCTGGTGAAACCGGGCGCCTCCAGACGCTCACCGGCGGACAGCGTGCGCAGCGGAGGAGCCGCCGTCGCGAGGGTGGGCGTGACGAGGACGTCGTAGCGGTGCAGCAGCTCACCGACCCACCGGGCGTACACCGAACGGAAGCGTTGCGCGCGAACGAGATCGGGCGCCGGCACAAGGGCACCACGCGCGATGGTCACCCGGGTATGTGAGCCGTAGAGGGCCCAGTGACGGGCGAGATCGGCGCGATGCCGCGCGAGAGCCTCCGTCACCACGATGACGTGGTTGCACGTGGCGGCCAGACCACTGCCCCGCAGGTCGACCCGGTCGACGACGGCGCCCAGGTGCTCCATCGCGTCGAGTGCCCGCTGGGTGGCGTCGAGCGACTCGGCGCCGCACCGCGGATGGTCGTAGAACCACGGGACGGGCACGCCGACCCTGGTGCCGGACAGGTCGCCCCGCGTCGCGTCCAGCCGCGCCACGGCGCCCGTCCGCCCGCCGTGAGCCTCCGACATCGCGTCGAGGAGGTGCGCGCAGTCACGCGCCGAGCGGGCCATCGGCCCCACGGTGTCGAGACTGGGCGACAACGGCACGACACCGCGGGTACTCAACGCGCCGTACGTGCACTTCAGGCCCGTGTGGCCGGTCGCCGCCGCCGGCGCCCGGACCGAACCCCCGGTGTCGGTACCGAGTCCGCCGAACGCCAGCCCCGCCACGATCGCGATGGACATGCCCGTGCTGGAGCCCAGGGGACTGTGCTCGTCGTTCCACGGATGCCTCGGGTAGGGAAAGCCCGCGTCCTCGTCGGGCAGCCCGGCGGCGAACTCGTAGGTCGTGGTCTTGCCCAGCACGACGGCGCCCGCCTCGCGCAGCCGCCGTACCACGACCGCGTCGTGCGGCTCGGGCGGGCGGCCCAGCCGCAACCTGCTGTTGGCCACCGTCGGCAGGCCCTCGACGTCGATGACGTCCTTGATCGCGATCGGAACGCCGTGCAGCGCGCCGCGGCGGCGCCCTCGGCCGATCTCCCGGTCGGCCTCCCCGGCCTGCCGCATGGCCCCGGCGACGTCCACCGCCACGAAGGCGCCCAGGTGCCGGTCCAGACGGTCTATGCGCTCCAGCAGGCGCTCGGTCAGCTCCGTGGACGTGTACCGGCCCTCGGCGAGCGCCTCGCCGGCCTCGGTCAGCGTCACCGGCGCCCCTCCGGCGCCCCGCGCCGCCTCGACGCGTTCGGCGTGCCGGGTGACGGGGGCCGTCGCCGCACCGGCGCCGTCACGGTACGGGCGCATCACGTCGAACAC
The DNA here is from genome assembly GCF_014654615.1 of Streptosporangium violaceochromogenes. Classification (GTDB taxonomy): domain Bacteria; phylum Actinomycetota; class Actinomycetes; order Streptosporangiales; family Streptosporangiaceae; genus Streptosporangium; species Streptosporangium violaceochromogenes. The sequence continues at coordinate 22,083 of NZ_BNBB01000013.1, forward strand.
CGCGGCCGCCTGGGACAGGTCCACCTCGTCGAGCTCCGCGAGCCCCCTGCGGAACAGCTCGTCGTCACGGCGGAGTGCCGCCAGTTCGCCGGCGGGCACCTCAAGCCCGCACCGCTCGACGCAGGTTCTGACCGGGTCCCCCTCGCGCGCTACCACACGCCCAGGTTGTCAGACGGGACATCCTTTGGCAAGGAGCCTTGACCTTTGACGTCGAGATCAATCTCCTTGCAGGATAGGCGTGCTGCACATGCGTGGTAAAGGAGCTGCACCCTTTGGCGCCGCAGGACCGACGTGCCCTCCGATCACGAGACGGCGGACGACGAGGCGGTGCCCCGGAAGCGAACGGCGGTCCCCCCAGGACCCGCGGGGGACGCGCCGGCCCGGCGCCTGACCTCATGACCGCACTTCTGGCCGGCGGCCCGGGCGGGCCGGAGACGGAACACGACGGAGGCCGTTCCGCCAAGCACTCTCAGTCGCGCACAACGGCAGGCGATGGATACTGGAGGGGTGCGCCCCCGAAAGGTTGTCCTCGTTCTGATGTTGGGGGTGGTTTCCTGCACCCCCGCCACTCCTGGCATCCCCGACACCCATTCGGCGAGACATGGGAACGCCACCTCGGCGCCCTCCCTCCCCACGACCCCCGCGCCCCCCGCGACCGTCGATTGTGAAGCGGCGATCGACGGAGAACAGGCCCCACCCTCCGGATTTGAGATCATCGGTGACGCGGTGGCACTGCCAACGGACAGGGCCCGGTCGGATGCCTTGCAAACCTCCGAGACGAGGCTCCCTGACGGGAAGGCGGGACTGTTCGCGAAACAGGGACTGCTTGTGCGGCGAGGCAGAGTCGCCGAACTGACCGTTCCCGAGAACCTTCGGGACCGGTTTTGGATGCGATGGGGTGGTCAGGAGCCGCCAGGCGACCATGTGGTTGTGAACCGCTGCGCCGCGGAGAGGGAATGGCTGGTGTTCGCGGGCGGCTACACCGTCCGGCATGCCGCCTGTCTCCCCGTAGACGTTCGCGTCGACAACGGTGACCCGCGGCGAGTACGCGTCGGCATAGGAGCGCCGTGTCCGGGACAGCGACCCGCGTCCCAGCGCTGACCGGAACCGGAGACAGCCCGTCCTCGGACCGTCAACCAGGGGCCCAGGGCTCAAAGCCCGTGATCACCGCGGTTCCCGGGCTTCAGGGTCCAGGGTGGGTCATCCGGTCCGGCGGAGGCTCATAGCGCCCCTCATCCAGGAGATCGTCCTGATTGTCGGCGGCCCATCGCGCCAGTTGTGCCAGAGGTCCGTTCGCGAATGATTCGCCTAGCGGGGAGAGCCGGTAGAGCGTCCCGGCGCTCCTTCCAGCAGCGCGGACGACGGCCGGGTAAGCCGGCGGACCAGCGTTGGGCACGGCCGGGTCCGGGCGGTTCACCCCGCGGGCCAGGAAAGGACGAGAACGTGGCGGGGCCTCCCCGCCCGAAAGGCACAGAGGCACCCCCGCCCGGCACCGCCCCGGCGACGTATCCTTTCCAGGCATGACCTTCCGTGGCACGCCCCGGCCGCGTCCGCGCCGGTACCACGCGCAGACCGAACTGGACGACTTCGCGATCGTCAGCTATCGGGTGCCCGCCGACGCGCTCGCCCGGCATCTACCCACCGGGTTCACCCCGATGAGACTGGACTTCGACGACGGCCAGGCCGCCCTTGTCTCCGCCGTCGCCTTCCGGGACCGGGACTTTCATTTCCGTTTCTGCCCGCCGGCGGCCATCACGTGCGGGCAGATCAACTACCGCGCCTATGTCACCGCGTACGGCAGGCCGGGGGTGTGGTTCTTCGGCACCAGCCTGGATCACCCCGTGGTCGCGATCGCGCGGCACCTGTGGGGCATGCCCTGGAGCCGCGACCGCATCCGCGTCGAGGCCGAGTGGAACGGCACCCTGGCGCGCTGGCGGCTGAACGCCGGGGGCGCCGCCTGCGAGGCGGCCGAACTGCCCGAGCCGCCCGCGCGGCTGGACGGCTTCACCGGCGAGTCGCACTGGATGGAGCTGCTCACCCATCCCGTTCAGGGCTGGTACCGGCACCGAAACGGGTGGGTGGGCACCTACAGCGTCTGGCATCCGCCGATGCGCCCGCGGTATTTCTCGGCGCTCTCCGCGAGTTTCCCGGTTTTCGAGCGCCTTGGCCTGATCACTTCGGAGACGCCGCCGCACTCGGTCCTGATCCAGCCCCGGCTGCACTTCGACATCCACACCCCGCCCCACCGCTTCCGCCCTCCGCCAGGCGTCAGGTGAGCAGGCTGTGGGCGAGCCCGACGAGGCCGCCCGCGGCGATGTACCAGGCGTTGTTGAGCCTGGTCTTCCAGAGCAGGCCAAGGGTGATCAGCGCGAGGGCGGCGGTGAGCGGGTCGACGATCGCGGTCCGGCCGAGCTGGAAGGAGACTCCGGCCATCAGCGCGAGGGCGGCGGCGTTCAGTCCGTCCAGCAGGGCGGAGGTCCAGTCACCGGCGCGCAGCCTGTCGGTCAGCTTGGTGAGCAGGCCGACGAAGACGAACGACGGCAGGAAGACGGCCACGGTGGCCAGGAGAGCCCCGATCGGGCCGGCGATGACATATCCGAGGAAGGTGGCGGTGGTGAACACCGGTCCGGGGGTGACCTGGCCGACGGACACGGCGTCCATCAGCTGTTCCTGTGTGATCCAGCCGAGCCGGTCGACGAAATCGCCGCGCAGGAAGGCCAGCAGCACATAGCCGCTGCCGTACAGCACAGCACCGATCTTGAGCATGGTGAGGAACAGCTCGGCGAGCCGGTCCCCGCTCGGGTGGGGGAACACCGGGAGGCCCAGTCCGAGCGGCAGGGTGAGCAGGCCGTGGGCGCGGTCGTGGCGGAACCGCCCGGCCAGCCGTACGGCGGCGGCCAGGAGCGCTCCGGCGGCCAGCACGAGCAGCTCGTTGACGCCGAGGAGGTAGGCGGTCAGTGCGGCGACCGTCAGGGCGGCCGTCCACACGCTTTTGATCACCGCGCGGAGCAGGCCGATCAGGGCGTGCGCGATGATGGCGATCACGGCGGGGACGATGCCGTACAGCAGTCCCCTCACCGCGGGGGTGTTGCCGTAGGACACGTACGCCCAGGCCAGTGCGGTCACCATGAGCGCGGCGGGCAGGATGAAGCACACGCCCGCGGCGACCAGGCCGCGCAGGCGGGCACGGTCGAAGCCCAGGTGGATGGCCAGCTCGGTGGAGTTCGGGCCGGGGATCAGGTTGGTGGCGCCCATCAGGTCGACGAACCGCTGGTCGCCGACCCAGCCGCGGCGGCGCACCAGCTCATCGCGCATCATCGCGGTGTGCGCGGCGGGGCCGCCGAAGGCGATGACGCCCAGCTTGAGGAACACCAGCGCCACCTCGCGGACCGCTCCCGGCACGGGACCGCGGTCTCCACGCCGGGCCGGGCCGGGCTCGTCGCGGTGGTCGCCGCCGGGGGTGGGGTGCTGGTCTTCGGGGTCGTCGTGCGCGCTCACCGGATGGGCCCCTCCCGGACTCATTACGGTTGTCGATGTCGAACCGCGAAGTGTTACGCGCCGCGACGGCACCTGCCCCGTGGTGTGTCTCCGCTCGTGAGATTGTGACGGCGCGGGATCGGGCGCCGTATCGAGTTGGTGAGTTCCTGACGTGCGGGGAAGGGGCTCGAAGGCGCGGGCGTTCCCGCTCGTGGCGCTACGGCTCGGCCCGCCGGTCCGGCCTCACGACCAGCGCGACCCGGCGTAGCCTCGGGAGCGCTCCACCACGTCGCCGTCGAGGAAGCGGTCCGGCCGGAACGCGCGCAGGTACGCGGGCGCCTCACCCGTGACGATCAGGGCGGCCAGGGTGTCCGCCGCGCCCGGGCCGAGATCACCGCCGTGCCGTTCTGCTTCGGCACGTATGACGCGTCGTTCACCTCGTCGAAGACGGCGGGCGCCTCGCGGAGGGAAGGCGGCGCGTACACCGTGCCGATCGTCGCCCGGACCGCCTGAATCGGCAGGTCCACCCCCGCGGTGAGGAGGACGTTCCGGGTCCAGGCCCCGGCGGCCACGACGACCGTGGGGGCGTCGACGACACCGGCGTCGGTCTCGACACCCGCGACCGCCCCACCGCGTGTGAGAAGCCGGCGCACCGGCTCGAACGTCCGCAGCTCAACCCCTTCGGCGAGCGCCTGGACGGCCAGGGCGTTCATGACATCCGGGCCGATCACGGTGCCGCCGTCGGGATCGTAGGCCGCTCCGCCCAGATCGCCGACCCGAATGCCGGGGACCAGCACCGCCACGTCCCGCGGCCCCAGGAGCTCCGCGCTGAGCCCGAGCGTCTTCTGCGCGCGCACGTTCCGCGTCAGCGTCTCGACGTCGCCGGTTCCGACGAGCCACAGCACGCCGCGGCGGCTGAACACGTCGGCTCCGCCGATCACCTCGGTCCAGTTCCGGAACACACGCGCGCCCGACTCCGCCAGGAGCATCTCGTCCAGGTCGGAGTTGTGCACCCGGATGATCCCGCTTCCGTGGCCGCTGGCTCCGCAGCCGGGTGTGCCCGAGTCGATCACGACGATGCGTCCGCCCGTCCGGCGGCGCAGGAACAGGCCGGTCGAGAGCCCCGCGATACCGGCTCCCACCACGACGGCATCCGCTCTGTGGCCCACGGTTTCTTCACTCTCGTCGGGGAGGGGGAATATTTCGGTCACGGTATCAATCAGAGGTGTCCGATTCAATCGGTCGACATCGGGGTGCCGGCACCCGGACGCTCAGGCCCGACGGGAACGGTGACCGCTCGCCGCGATTCCTGTCTGGTGACCCGCGGAGCCTGGGTACGCATCCGGGTCACGCCACCATCGGCAGGCTACGGTCCAGGCCGGTGATGCGCAGCAGCCGGGACATGAACGGGCGGGGCGCGGTCAGCGCGAGGGTGATGCCCATCGGCCGGGCGCGACGCTGGATGCCGATCAGGACGGCCAGACCGCAGGCGTCGCAGAACAACACCTGCGACAGGTCGAGGATGAGCAGGCTCGTGCTGGAGTGAAGCGTGCTCATCAGCCGCCGGCGAAGCGCCGCGCTGGTGAAGATGTCGATCTCGCCGAACAGGTGAACGGTGGTCGGCCTTGATTGGTCGGCCACGCCGAGCGGGGCGGTGTCGATGACCGTCATGGGAAGTCTCCTTTTTGTGAAGGCTGAAATGGGGTGAGACGTCTGCCCGCCCGAAGAGCCGATCCGCCGCCGGGACGGGCGGCGCGTGAACCGGCTCGGATCCGGCCGGCGGGCGGTCACCTCGGCGCTGACGGCCGTGTGGTGGAGAGCTGCGCCCTCTGACCGGTGACCGCCCCACCCTTACGCTCCCGGCGGGCCGGGCTTCCGGCGGCCGTCGCGTGGGGATCAAAGCCGGGCGGCGGGTATGCGAGGGTACGGACGGCGTCGGCGGTCAGGCCGGCGGTGTCCCGGGTGGTGAGCCTGAGCGTGGCCTCGGCGGGGCCGGCAGGGGTACCCGGTGGAATGACCAGCAAGGCGACCGGCTCGTCGGCGGCGAAGAACAGAACGATCACGCGAGGATCGGTGTGGCCGGACCAGCCGACGCGGACCTGCCGTCCGCGTGCCGGGATCCGGCGCGGGATGCGCTGCCATGTGTCCGGGTGCACGCCGATCCTCAGCGTGATCCGGCCCAGCCGCTGGTCGACGGCGGCGATGAGACCGGGCAGCTCGGCCACCGCGTCACGGGAGTAGGGCCACCAGGCGCCGTCCACAACGGCTCGCCGATCCGGCAGCGGGTAAAGACTGAGCCGTAACGCGGAATCGACCCGAGGGGTCGCGGACGAGACGGGGCTGAGCAGTGTGCCTTGGGAAAAAAGCGTCGGCGTCACGGTCGCCTGACCTGTCCGAGCCCCTCGAAGGAGCCACTGGTGGTTCGCCGGGGGCGACGCCGACCTGAGTGCCAACGCTCGAAAAGTCCTCGGTGTCCTCATCCTACCTCATGACTTTCGGAATTATCCGATTCCGGAAGTAAAGTGGCGCCATGATTTTCGGAAACGCGCAGCACAATGGATCGCAGACCGCCGAAACGGCTTCCGGAAACGCGCCACCGGCCCGGCGTGGCCGGCGGCCCGTCCCGCTGTCCGACCCCTACGCCGCGGTGCTGGCCGACTACACCGGCGCACTGCGCCGCTCCCCGCTGGCCGACTCCAGCCGCGCCAAGTACGTCTCCCGTGTACGCGGCTACCTCGCCTGGATCGGCGAGGCCGCCGCCTACGGCCTGCTGGACGGCGACCCGCTCACCGACCCCGCCGCGGCCACGTGGGCGGTGCGCGACTACCGCCGCCACCTGAAGGACAACCACCGCGCCTCTGCCACCATCGACAACGTGCTGGCCGCCGTCGACGACTTCCACGCACGCCGCGGCCTGGCCTCCGCCCAGGCCCACCGCGAGCGCGTCCAGCGGCGCACCGCGCCCAAAGCCCTGGACGAGCACCGGATCCGCCGCTACCTGCGCCAGGTCGAGGCCGCCGCCTCCCGCCGCGACACCGTCATCGCCCTGCTGCCCTACCTGGCGGGCCTGCGCATCGGCGAAGTCGTCGCCCTCGATCTGGCCGATGTGCGCGTCTCCGCCCGCAGAGGCCGGCTGCGTGCCCGTGGCAAGGGCCGCGACGGCGGTAAGATCCGTACCGTCGATCTGCATCCCAGCCTGTGCGGTGCCCTCCGGGCCTGGCTGATCGAGCGCCCCGCCTGGCCCGGCGCCGACACCGACGCGTTGCTGCTGAACACCCGCGGCGGGCGGCTCACCGACCGCGCCGCCCGCGACGTCATCACCGGCCTTGGCCGCGACGCCGGACTGGGCGGGGAACCCGGTGAGCCGTTCGGCCCGCACATTCTGCGCCACACCTTCGGCACCCAGCTGGTGCGGGCGGGCACGGACCTGGTCCTGGTCGCCGAGCTGATGGGCCACGAACGCCTGGACACCACCCGGCAGTACACCTTGCCGGCGCCCGCCGATCGCACCGCCGCGCTCGGCGCGCTCATCACCGATCACTGACCGTCGGCGCAGCCGGGCGGCGCCATGCCTGCCGGCCGCATCAACCCGACCTGCCGGTCCGAGGCTGAGAAGGCTTGCCGTCGACGTAGGACGGCCGCCTCCGCCCGCCGGCCCGAGGCGCCCGCCGCCTCGCCGCCGGGTCAGGCCGGGGCCGCCACCACGACGCGATGGCCCTCGGGGAGCCGGAGAACGAACTCCCGGGTACCCCAGGCCGTCTCGGCCGGTGGCCGGGCGATGTCCGCTCCCGCCGCGACGGCGCGCCGGTGGAGCGCCTCGAACGTGGTCCCGACGTCGAGACAGAGGGTGACCCGTGCGACCCGCCAGCGCCGCGTCGCCTCAAGGCGAAGCCGCGGCCCGACACTCCACGGGCCGAAGCCCACGCCCGCCACCTGCGGTGGGTCGCCCACCGAGAAGAGGGTTCTCCCGCCCAGCGCGGCCCGCAGCAGGGTGAGCCTGGCCGCCACGTCACGCACGGGAAGGACCGCCTCGGCGCCGAGCACGGTCGCGGGCTCGGCGCCGCCCGCCCTGCCGAGCACGATCATCTCGTGGGGGTGCTCGCGATGGGGGTAGCGCTGCGCCAGCCGGCCGCGTTCGGTGAGGCCGATCCGGCGGGCCACCCCCAGCGAACGGTCGTTCGCGGCCTCCACCCATGCCTCCACATGGGCGAGGCCCAGCCCGTGGAGGGCGTGCCGCACCGCGGCTCCGGCCGCCTCGGCGGCCAGGCCCCGGCCCCAGGCGTCCTTGCGGAGGATCCATGTCAGACCGGGAACCTCCACCCCGCCCAGCAGCCCGACCATGCCGGCGGGCTCGTCGCCGTCGACCGGCCGGATCGTCCACAGGTGGGCGCCGGTGCGGCCGGCGCCCTCCCGCAGGCGCTCCCGGGTGTCCGCCTCGCCGGCGCAGACGGGGTGGTTCCACCAGCGCATCACCTCGGGATCGCCGAACGCGGCGTGGAGTCCCACGGCGTCGCGGTCCGGATCCAGCGGGGTCAGGCGCAGCCGGGAAGTCGTCATCTCCACCGGGAACTCCTCCAGGGCACGGTCTTCTCCTTTCTCCGTCATCTCCCGGGCCCGCCGGTCGCGAGGTGGTCCGGGACGGATCGTCCCAGCACACGTTCGGCCGTCGCCACGGAGAGCCCGCGGTCCCGCACGAGATGGCGGAAGATCAGCGCCGGCGCCTCCTCCGGCGTCACCCCCAGGTTCTCCAGTCTGCGGGAGATCAGGCGCAGCCGCTCGGCGTAGGAGGCGGGCAGCCCCCCGGCGAGGTCGCGAAGAATCGTGTACTCCGAGGACAGGTAGAGAAGGCGCAGGTCGGAGGCGTGAAACACCCGGCTGTAGTACGAGATCCCGCCCACGTGCACCAGTTCGTCGGTCATGTCCTGCTGCCACACGCGGCGATCGTCCGCCGTGTCCCGCTCGGTGAACATCTCCTGCGTCCGGTGGGCCAGAGGACGTACCGGGTGTGTCCGGTAACCCGCGGCCGCCGCCGTGAGCTGGTAGGCGACAAGGGTGTCGAAGAAGGGCGAGGCGCCGGGTGTCCTCGGCCTGCCGTGTTCGTCGGCCGGCAGCACCCGCAGCAGCGTCCGGCGTTGCCGGGGCGTCGGCACACGGCAGTAGGTCCGATGGTGCAGGGTCGGCACCATGGAGCCCTCCCAGTCGTAGTTGGCGGGGCTCATGGAGCGGTTACGGCGCCGCAGCTCGCGGGCGGCCTCGACGTTGACGGCCACCAGGTGCGTGCACCCGATCGGGACTCCGGGCGCCGCGTCGTAGGTCCACACGGCGTTGACCGCGACGCCGTCGGAGAACCGCAGCAGGTCGCCGAACACCGAGGGGTTCAGTACGAAACAGTCGATGTCCATGTAGGCGAAGTCGAACCGGTTGACGGCGAAGAGGAACTCCCACGCCGTGTTGTCGTCGATCTCCAGCCCCACGTTGTGGAACGGGCGATCCAGGTTGCCGCGGATCCACTCCTGTTCGTCCTCCGACAGTCCCGAGCCGAGGAGGACCAGGTTGACGTCGGCGGGAACGTGCCGCTGCGCGCTGACCATCCAGTGCATCAGACCGGTCGTGAAGAACATGAAAACCGGGTCGCGTTTGCGCTCAAGCCGGTGGTAGAAGCGCTGGAAGGCGGTCAGCTCCGGGCGTTCCTGACGCGCGAGGCGGTAGTTGCGAGGCGCCGTCCGGATGCGCGCCGGAATCGTACGGTTCACCACGTACCGCAGTGTCTGACGTAAACCGTCGTACGTCGCGGCGAAGGCCAGGATGTTCCCCCATTCGTCCCTGACCTCCAGCGTCCGCTCGGAGATCCCGGTGACGCCGATGCCGAACTCGATGTCCGCCCGGTTCGCCCGTAGCCGTGCCGCGACCCGCTCGATGTCGTCGACGAAGAACAGGGCGTCCCAGGATCTGTCGGCGAACCGCCGGTGCGAGAAGCCCCCGGCGTCGTCCGGTGCGGCCTGAAGCAGCAGCGACCCTTCCGCCCTGCGCGCGAAGACCATGGACGGCGGATCTCCCACCGGTTCGACCAGGTCGAACCCGAGGACGTCGCGGTAGTGCTCGGCCGCGCGGCGCAGGTCGCCGACAAGCAGGCAGGGGACGCCCTCCGCCCCGCTCGGCGACCACCAGGACCGGCCCATAACGGCTCCTTCCCTCTCCGGAAAGCGGCTCGGCGAAACACCCTCACCGCCGTTCGCACATCGGTGCCGGTCTCATGCCTCGCCGTCCGCCGGCGCCCGCGCGGCGTCCGTGCCCGCGGAAGGCGGCTCCGCCCGCTGCCAGACCACCTCGTCGCCGCGCACCTCGGCTCCCGTGACCCCCGTGACGGCCATGTAGTAGGCGAGTTCCGCACGCACGGTCGTGCCGGGGTGAAAAACGATCTCCTCCCCGCGGGTCTCCATCCGTTCCAGGCCGCGTTCCCGGAGGAAGTCCACCATCTGCTCCTCGAACGTCCGCCGCCGCTGCAGCAGGCGCCTGTGGTCGTCACCGCCGAGGTCGGGGTGAAGGGTGTCGAGGATCAGCACCACCCGGTCCTCGGTTCCCTCGTGCCGGACCTCGTGCTCGAAGGAGTCGTCGAACACCAGGCACTTTCCCTCCGTCCACCGCACCCGCCGCCCGGCGACCCGCAGGGTAAGACCGTCCGGGACGATGAGCGGGAGGTGGATGCGCAGGACCGCGTTGGTCGGGCCGCAGTGCGGCATGATGTGCGTGCCCGGGGACACCCGTGACATCGTGATGACGCCCGGGCTGAGCGTGGTCACCTCGGGCACCTGCTCCAGGATGCCCGCCGTCACCGGGAAACGCGCGCACACCTGTTCCTGCCACCGGCCGTCGCGGAAGAGGTGGGCCTGCTTCCAGGTGCCCCGCCGGATGAGCGCCCGGTCTTCGACCGTGGGCCGCACCGGATCCGCCGGGGTGTCGAGCACCCGCTCGACCTCGGCCCGGATGCGCGGGTAGTTCTCCTCCAGGTAGCCGGTGAACCAGAACCGCGCCGCGTCGTGCACCGGCTGCGCGGCCAGCCCGGGAAGGTGTTCCCTGGCGCGCTGCATCGGGTGGTCCCACACCCCCTGCCGCACGGCCTGCTCGGCACAGGCCCAGGCCTTCTCCGGTTCTCCGGAGTAGTGCCAGGCGTCGATCAGGTTGCCGTAGTGCCGGCGCACCATCTGCATGAGGTAAGCGCGCGTTCCGGTGCTCTCGTTCACGTCGGCCTCCTGTTCCCAGGCGTGACCTTCCCTCCCCGCCGGCACCGGCCGTGCCGGTCAACGGCGGGGTCGGGAAGGTCCGTTCGACAAATTCATATTTATCACGAAAATTGCATTTATCCCCTCATCGTCCGCCCGCCCGGCGACAATTCCCGCCCCTATTAACAATGGGGGCGCACCCAGCCGGAAGAACCGTTCAGGAGATATCCGCCGTTCTTCTCCGCCGTCACCGTCCGACCGTCCAGCCGGTCGCGTCGAGACGGGCCCGGCTCCCCGAGACGTCCGCCAGCGTCGCCCGCAGGGCCGTCCCCTCACCGGGCGCGGCCTCCGGCAACATGATCTTGCTCCGGCGGGCCCAGCCGGAGCCGTCCGCCGTCCGGAAGCTCAGGTAGAGAAACCGCGCTCCCGCGGCGCCGTGCACGTGGGGGCCGGTGAAGTCGAGCGCCTCACCGCCCCTGCCGGGCCGCACGCGGACGTCGGTCTCGTAGCGCAGCGACCCGTCCGGCCCACGCCGGCCCTCGGCCAGCTCGCCCGCCCTGTCCTGCAATCCCACCGGCCCGTCGTCCTCCGGCTTCGGCCAGACCACCACGACCCGCATGACCCGTTCCTCCGCCGTCACCGCTCTCCGTCCTCGTTCTCCGCGGGCACCAGCTCAAGATCGTCCGGCACCCGGAAACCCAGCTCCCTCACGCAGAAGTCCTCCCAGTCCGCCGAGACGCCGGACCACAGTTCGTTCTCCCCGTGCCAGACGGAGCGCGTCACGGTGAGGTCGTCGTGCAGATAGACCACGGTCTCGTCGGCCAGGCCCTCGTCGCGGGCCGCCGCCGTCCACCCGGGGAACGCCCGGAGGGCGCCCAGGAGGTAGGCCTTGCAGTACGGCCGCCAGCCCGCCGCCCCCTCCCCGGTGACCTGCCGCAGCTCCCGGGCCACGGCCGTCCTGCCGGCCGCCAGGGCGATCTCGTAGGGGGTCCGGCTCTCGGGGCCGCTCGCGCGGGGGTCGGCACCCGCCGCCAGCAGCGCCCGCACCGCGGTGACGTCACCGCGGCCCGCGGCCCAGTCCAGCGCGCTCCACCCGTGCTCGTCGCGTTCGGACGGGTCCGTCCCGGCGCTCAGGGCGGCGCGCAGGGCGCCCGCGTCACCTTCGCGCACCGCCGTGATGAGCGACGAGGTCTTCGAGGTCTTCGTCACGCTCTCCTCCTGTTCTCCGTCGACTTTCCCGGCGGTTTCTCCGGCGGCGTCCCTTCCCCTCGGCACGCGGGTACGCCACCGAAAGGGGAGTCAGCCGCGGGGCCGGGGACACGGCTGAAGTCGGTGGACACCACCGCGGCCCACTCCGCGTAGATCTTCTCCAGGCCGCGGACGCTCACCCACGCCTGGGTGTTGTCCGGAACCACCTGGTCCTCCACCCAGCTGATGTAGAGGGTCACGCCGTCCCGGGTCACGCTCGCGAAGTCCTTCTCGGCGAATTCCTGAGTGAACCCGAGCTTCTTGGTCCAGAAGTCAGCGGTTTCGGGCACATTACGTCGGCGGTTTCCTCCTCAATGCGGCGCGAAAAGCTCATTCATATGATGTTCTCATACCTCAACCTTCCCTCGTGAAGTTCCATGGCGGAGGCTCCCATTTTTTGAAGGTGGCGCCGCGCCAGACCGGCCGCACCGACATTCGGTGAAAAAGTGACGTCGTCTCCGTTTATTTCCACCCGTTCGATTCCCCGTTCCCTCATGTAGGCGGTCATGCGGTCGGTGAGGGAGGCCCGCCCGGACAGCATCCACTCGCGCGTCGCCGCGTCCAGCGCCGGGTGGCAGACGTCCAGCAGCAGGATCACCCGGGGCCGGTCGCCGTCGTGCCAGACCTCGTGCTCGAACGAGTCGTCGAACACCAGGCACTTCCCCTCCCTCCACGTCAGCAGCTCGGTGCCGACACGGATCCTGGGCCCCTCGGGAACACGCAGGCCGAGATGGACCCTCAGCCGGGCGTTGGATCCGCCGCAGTGCGGCACGATGTGCGTTCCCGGATGGAGCCACGAGAGGGTCACCACGCCCGGCCCCGCGGCGGCGGCCTCGGGGATGCCGTCGATGACGCCGGCGGTCACCGGGAACCGGTCGCAGACGTCGTCGAACCGTACCCCCGTCTCGTAGAAGGTCACCTGCTCCCAGCGCCCCCGGCCGAGCAGCGGCTCCTCGACCGGCAGGAACCCTCCCCTCGCCGGACACGTCACCGCGTCGAGCTCCTCCCGGATCCTCGCGTGGTTCTCCTCCAGGTAGCCGGTGAACCAGAAGTCCGCCGGGTCGTAGACCGGCCGCGGGTCGAGGGAGGGGACGTAGTGCGTGGGACGTTGCAGCGCGTGCCGCCACACCCCGTGCGCCACCGCGAGGTCGGCGGCCTGCCGGGCGGCCTCGGCGTCGCCGTCGGCCCGCAGGGCGCCGACAAGCTCGGAGTAGTGCCGGCGCACGTCGTCGGAGCGGCGACGTCCCGGGTTCGCTCGCACGGGAAAACCTCCCTTTCCTCACTCCCGGTCACGCCCGCCGCGGGGCCAGCCCGCCGGCCGTCGTGTTGACGAGATGGGTGATGTACGCCTTGTGGATGACGGCGGGGTCCATGCGAAGGTGGGTGTCGCTCTCGACGAACCTCGCCCCGCACTCCCCGAGCACCTCGAACCACCGGGTGAAGTAGGCGGTGGCGCGCAGCTCGGCGAAGGACAGGCCGGTCAGCCGCCGGAACCGGGCGAAGCTCACGCCGCGTCGGGTCATCAGCGCCCCGCCCACGGGGGCGGTGAGCCGTTCCGGCTCGTCGAGGGTGAACCGGTGCGCCAGGGAGAACGTCCGCGGGTCGCGCAGGTAGGCCGCGTACGCGGTGTTCTCGTTCCACAGCAGGTGATGCCCGATGATCGACTCGGCGCCGCTCCCGAAGCCGATCTTGTCGCCGGCGAGGTCGTACTTGTAGTTGCCGTCCCGATCCTCGTGCGCGGCGTCGCGCACCCAGTACCCGTGGCAGTACTCGTGGTAGCCGGCCCGCCCCAGCCGCTCCATCGCCATCTCGTAGGTGGCGACCATGTCGTGGTGCCGGTGGGCCTGGAGGATCTCCCGGTCCAGCTGCATGGCCATCACCGTCTTCGGCGTGGCGCGATACGGATAGACGGACACGTGCGGCGGGTCCAGTTCCAGAACCTCCTCCACCGTGCGGTCGAAGGAGTCGCGGTCCTCGCCGGGGAAACCGGAGATCAGGTCGATGTTGAAGTTGGTGATCCCCGCCTGCCGCAGCATCGGGACGGCCGCCAGCGCCTGCTCACGGCTGTGCGCCCGGCCCGCCCTCCGGAGCTGGAAGGGGTTGAGCGACTGCAGCCCCACGCTCACCCGGTCGACGCCCATCTCGCGCATCGCCGCGAGCCTGTCCGGATCGAGGTCGTTGGGGGTGGTCTCCATCGACCACTGGACGAGCCCGGAGAGGTCGAACGCGTCGTCCAGCGCCGCTCTGATCGCCCGCATCTCGTCCGGGGTCAGCCGGGTGGGGGTGCCGCCGCCCCAGTACATCACCGTCGGCCGGTAGCCGATCCTGGTCAGCTGCGGCCCGTAGAAGCGGATCTGGTCGCACAGCGCGGCGATGTAGGGGGCCCTGCCGTCGGCGGCGCTCCGCAGCCTCCCCACCTGGATGTCGGTGACCCAGTCGCAGAAATGGCACTTCGACGAGCAGAACGGTATGTGCACGTACACCGCGAGTCGTTTGACGGGGGCGTCCCCGGCTCTCTCGGCGATCGCGGTGAGCAACTGTCGCGGGCTGATCGTGCGGGGTCGGTTCACCCGTCTCCTTCCGGTGCTCGCTTGGGCGGTCCTGTGGTGGCCAGCGCGTGGATGCGCCGGATGATGCCCGTGGTGGAGGTGTCGTCGACGAGACGGAGCAGATGCACCACCCCGCCCAGCCGCTCCACCAGCGGCGCCTCGGGAAGCGTCTGGAGGGTGTAGTCGGCGCCCTTGACGTAGACGTGGGGCCTGACCGCCTCGATCAGGTCCGACGGGCTGTCGCCGTCGAAGGGGACGACGAGGTCCACGCAGCTCAGCGCCGCCAGCACGCGCATCCGTTCCGGCAGCGGGTTCACCGGGCGCCACGCCCCTTTGAGACGGCGCACGCTCTCGTCGGAGTTGACGCCCACCACCAGAAGGTCCCCCAGTTCCTTGGCCCGGCCGAGGAGGGAGACGTGGCCGCCGTGCAGGATGTCGAAGCAGCCGTTGGTGAACACCACCCGCCGGCTCCTGCGCCCCGCCTCGGCACGCCAGCCGGCCACCCCCTCCAGGGGGGCGGTCTTGGTGGTGCCTCGGAGAGCGCGCCGCAGCTCTCCGGCGTCGCAGACGGCCGTCCCGGGGCCCGCGACGGCGGTGCCGGCCGCTGCCGAGGCGAACTCCACGGCGGCTCCGGTGTCGGCGCCGGCGGCCAGCGCGAGCGCGAGCGCCACCGCGAACGTGTCGCCGGCGCCGACCGTGGACCTCGCCTCGCCGCCGCGCGCGTAGGTGCGGACGGGGGGCCGGCCGTGCCGGAAGGCCAGGGCGCCCTCGGCGTCGAGGGTCACCGCGACCAGGTCCGCGCCGGTGCGGGCGAGCAGGTCGCCGCCGAGGTCGTGGACGCGCCGCAACCGATCCCGGCACGGCGTGTCCGCGGCCCCGGCCGCGCGCAACGCCTCGGCGTAGTTCGGCTTCACCGCGGTGGCCCTCAGGGCGCGGAACGCCGCCGGGTCGCGGGAGTCCACGACCAGGGTGCCGGGCCCCCGGGCACGCCGGGCCACGAGCCCGGCCACCAGGTCCCGGGTCACCACGCCCGAGGCGTTGTCGGACACCAGAAGGACGTCCGCGGCGGCCAGTTCGGCGTCGAGCAGGCGGATCAGCCCGTCCGCCGCCGCGCCCGGAATCGGCGCCGCCTCCCCCCTGTTCAGCCGGAGAAGCATCTGCCCGTCCGCCAGCACGCGCTGACGGAGGGGCGTCGTCCTGCCGGGCACGCGGAGCAGCCCGCCCGTCGCGACGCCGTACGCCCCCAGCAGCGCGTCCAGCCGGTCGGCGTCGGCGTCGGCGCCGAGCGCCGACAGCAGCACGGGCACCGCGCCGAGCGCGCGGGCGTTGACCGCGGCGTTGGCCGCTCCCCCGCCCTGCTCGACGTCGGACTCCACGGTGACGGCCGGCACCGGCGCCTCCCGGCACATCCGGTCCGGCCGGCCGTAGGTGTAGCGGTCGAGAATCGCGTCGCCGACCACGAGCACCCGCAGCCCCGTGACCGCGTCGAGCAGACCGAGCAGATCCGTGTTCACGGCTCCTCCCCCGCCACGATCCGTTCCAGCCGTTCGGCCATGCCGGCGATGGTGCCGGTCTCCAGCAGCAGCCGGATCGACAGCTCCACGCCGGTCAGTTCCTCGGCCCGGCCGATGATCCGGATCGCGGCGACGGAGTCCCCGCCCAGCTCCAGGAACTCCTCCCGCGGTCCGACGCGCTCGCGGCCGAGCACCTCACACCAGATCACGGCGAGCTCGCCCGCCAGCCGGCGGCGGCGCCGGGCCCTTCGCCACCCCCCGGCCATCACGCCCCCCGCCTGCCGACCAGGGTGTGCGGCAGCACGAGGTAGTCCAGCTCGCAGGTGAGCAGGGTGCGCACCGCGTCCGCCGGGGTCTCCACGATCGGCTCGCCCTTGGTGTTGAGGCTGGTGTTCAGCACCATCGGTATTCCCGTGCGCTCCTCGAAGGCGGCGATGAGGTCGTAGAACGCCGGGTTGTCGGGGCGGGACACCGTCTGGAGACGGGCGGTGCCGTCCACGTGGTTGATCGCCGGCACCTCCGCCGGGCGCCGGACGGGGGCCGCCCGGAGCATGAAGGGGCTGTCGCGCAGGCCGAACCACTCGGTGGACCGCTCGTTGAGCACCGACGGGGCGAACGGGCGGAAGTGCTCGCGGAACTTCACCCGCGCGTTGAGCCGGTCCCGCATGCCCGGATCCCGGGGGTCGGCCAGGATGCTGCGGTGTCCCAGCGCGCGCGGGCCGACCTCGCCGGCGCCGTCCCACCACCCGACCACCGCCCCGCCGGCGAGCAGCTCGGCGGTCTTGCCGACGTAGTCGGAGACCGACTCCACCACCAGCCGGTCGGCGTGGGCGGCCAGGGCCCGCTCGACGGCCCGCCGGTCGTAGGTGCGGACCGAATACATCAGCCCGGCGTTGTCGTGGGGGAGGCGGGGGTTGCCGAGGACGTGGTGCCAGTACCACAGGGCGGCGCCGATCGCCGTGCCGTCGTCCCCGCAGGCCGGGTGGAAGTGGATGCGTTCGAAGCCCGACCCGGCGAAGGCGAGCTGCGTGGCGATCGCGTTGAGCGCCGTACCGCCGGACAGGCAGATGTCACGGCCGGTCCCGGTACGGTCGCAGATCGGGACGAGGTCGGCGAACACCGCCGCCAACTGCCGTTCCAGGCCGAGCTGGATGTAGTAGGCCAGGGCGGCGTTGAGGGACCGGCGGCCGACCTGGACGCGGACGGGGGCGCGTTCGGCGAACCTGACGAGCTGCCCGAAGTCCACGAGATCCTCGGGGGGCGCGACGTCCGCGGTGGGCCGACCGTAGGGGGCCAGGCCCATGACCTTGCCCGCGCCGACGATGCTCGACCCGAAGAGCAGCTCGGAGACCGAGCAGTAACCGACGTTGGCGTTGAACCACCTGTCGTAGTCGCGGCGCAGCGGGTAGAGCCGGTTGTCCCGCCCGAGGAACGCCCTGCACCCCGTGGGGTCGACGGCCAGCGCGACCGCGCTCGCGAACGGCGAGGTGAAGTAGGCCGTCGCCGCGTGGATCAGGTGGTGGTCGGGGTTGACGGTGCACGGGATGCGGTGGCCGTCGATGTCCACGACGGTGTTGCGCTGGTTGACCCAGAACTCGAACCACGTCTCCTTCAGGTCGGAGCCGTGGAGCCGGACGACGTCCGGCGAGTCCATGAGGTGCAGGTTGCACAGCATGACGTGGTCGAGGTCGGCCGGCTCCAGCCCGGCCTGGTCGAGGAGGTCGGCGAGGTCGGAGGCGCGCAGACCGGGATGTTTCTTGACGCGGGAGAGGCGTTCGGTGGTGACGTAGCCCCGGATGCGGCCCTCCGACAACACCACCGCGGAGCCGTCGTGGTTGAAGTTGACGGACAGGATGTTGCGGACACTCGCCGCGCCCGGGGCGCTCGGGGTGCCCGAAGTGCTGGTGGCGCTCATCTCGGCCCTCCGTCTGGTCGTCCGCGGACGGCGGGAAACAGGCTCGTCACCGCTCGCCACACCTCGTCCACGGGAAGGTCGGTCAGGCATTTCGGGTACGGTCCCTCACGGGACAGGTACGCCACCGGGCAGTCGTGCGCGCACCGCCGGGAGACGACGTCCTCGGCCGCGTGCAGCAGTTCCTGACAGGGGTAGCGCAGGGACACGCCGCGGTGCCGGGGGTAGACGCGCGTCCACATGAACTCGGTCCCGGTCGGGCCGTAGACCACCACCGTCGGCGTGCGCAGCGCGGCGGCCAGGTGCGCGGGGGCCGAGTCGTTGCCGACCAGCGCGTCGACCCCCGCGAGGAGGTTGGCCGTCCGGTTGAGCGTCCCGCCCGCCGCGAGGTGGACGCGCGTGCCCGGTCTCCGGTCGAGCACCCGCCGGCGCAGCGCCGAAAGCTCCGGCTCCTCCTCGCCGGTGCCCAGCAGGTAGACGCTCGCGTCGAGCTCGGCGCCCAGCCGGACGCACAGCTCGGCGTAGTGGGCCGGGGGCCAGCGGCGGTTCCAGTGCCGCGCGCCGCCGGGGTGCACCGCGACCCTGGGCGGCGGGAGGTCCAGCTCCGGTATCCGCTCCGGGCGCATCGGCAGCTCGGGGACGACCTCTCCCGGCCGGAGGGGCCGTTCGGGCCCGACCACGGCGGCCATCGCCCGGGCGTAGTCGTAGAGGTCCGGCCGGCCCAGGACCGGCGGCGGCAGCCGGATCGGGTGGGTGATCGCCGCGTCCGCCGGACCGCCCGTCGGCAGGGCCACCCGGACGGGGATCCCCGCGTCACGGGCGGCGCGGGCGTCCAGGCCCCGGCTGTCGGGGTCGACCACGCACATCTGGAAGTCCCGTTCGGCCAGCGTCCGCCGGAACCTCCGCCACCTTCGCGGATCGAAGTCACCGGCGTCGGGGCAGCTCACCACGTCGGTGGCGTAGGTGTGCCCGCGGAGCAGCTCCGAGAAGCGGCCGACCAGCCCGGCCCCGGCCACGAGGCTGACCTCGGCGCCCGGGTGGGCACGGCGCAGCAACGCCAGCGGAATGTTCCGCTGCACGAGATCTCCCAGACCCGGTCCGCGCAGCCGCGCGAAGACCGCGATCCGGTCGGCCGTCCCCGGCACGCCGGTCATGACGTCCTCCTCTCCGCCGCCGACGGCGGGCTCTAGGCCACCCGTTCCAGGCCGCCCCTGCCGGTCAGGGTCGCCAGGTCCAGGCGGGCGAAGCAGCGCACCGGCTCGAAGTCGAGCGTGAGGGTGCCGACCAGCCGCACCTCGCCCTCGCCCGCGGCGAAGTCCGCCTCCGCCAGGTCGGTCGCCTCCCGGTCCAGCTGGACCCCCAGCTCGGTCCCGCCCCGGGTCTCGGTGAACCGGACGAACACGTAGCCGTCGTCGATGGCCGCCCGCAGCGCCTCGGCGGTGCGCTCCGGCCGCAGGCTCGCCTCGACCGGGTGCTCACCGTCGCAGAGCCGGTCGACCAGGGGCGGGGTGGGATCCTCCGGCACCTCCTCGGGCTCGGCGCCGGAGGTGGCGGCCATGTGCTCGCGCAGGCTGCGCGGCCTCATGTCCGTCCACACCTCCTCGATGTAGGCCAGGCACTCCTCCTTGCTCCCGGTCCGGCCGACTCCCCTCCAGCCGGCGGGGATGTCCTGCTCGGTCGTCCAGATCGAGTACTGTTCCTCGTCGTTGATCACCACGTGGTAGGTGGGTTCGGGCGTGTGGGTCGTCTCGGTCACCGGCTGTCCCTCCGAACGATCTCTGTTTCGGTCGTTTCCTCGTGCGCGACGGCCCCCGCCCGGACGACTTCCGCCGTCAGCGGGGCCGCCGGGTCGGTCACCACCCGCTCGACGACGGCGCCGAGCCCGCGAAGCAGGCCGGACGCCGTGAGGCGATCGGGGTGAAGCCGGTTGTGGTCGAGCACGATCACCTTGTCCTCGCCCCGTTCGCCGACGTTCAGGTCGAGGTTGGTTCCGTCCCACCCGCCGGCGTCCCCGGTGCCGCCGGCGCCGAGCAGGTCGGCCTCCCGGAACAGCTCGATGGAGACCCCCAGCTCGGCCAGCGAGCTCTCGCCCCGGGTCAGCGAACTGCTCGGCGCGCCCCGGCAGAAACCCACGGCCGTGTCCCATCGCGCGGCGACCCGGGGCGGCGCCACCACGCCGAGCTCGACGGCCAGGCCGGCCACGTCGTGATAGGGCAGGTAGTGCACCACCGCGTCGAGGAAGCCGGTCTGGGCGCGCGCGATCACGTCGCGGAACGAGGGGGCACGCAGACCCGCCAGGTTCACGCCGAACACGAGGCGGTCCGTCAGGGGGCCGATCACGGGCCCCAGCCCGAGGTGGTCACGCAGGTCGAGCTCGGTGCTGAGATACGGCGTGTCGCCGCCCCCGCCGTACGTGCGAAGCCACCAGGCGGTCAGCGCCGCCAGGGCGAGTGATCCGTCGCCTCCCAGGGGGCCGCCGAGTCCGGCGAGGGCCCGCCAGCGCGCCCCGGGGATCCGCAGCCGTGAGGTCGCGGTCTCCCGGACCGGCACGTCGGTGGCCGCCCGGCCGCGCAGCGGAGACAGCCGGCGGGACCACCAGCGACGGCGCGCCTCGGCCACGTTCTCCCCGGCGAGCGGGTGGAAGTCCGCCACCTCGGCGAAGTCCCGGTACCGGGCGGGCCGGAACCGGCCGAAGTACGCCTGCCACACCGCGCCCAGCACCATGTAGCGGGAGCGGGCGTCGAGCAGCGACCGGTGGGCCACGACGCCCAGGACCACGTCGTGGCCGGTCAGCCTCACCAGGTGGAGGCGGACCAGCGGACCGCGCTCCGGATCGGCGGGGCGGTCCCGGTCGGCCCGCAGCAGTTCGACGCACCGGGCGTGCGGCTCGTCCCGGCCGCGCAGATCGGTCCGGATCACCGCGGCGGCGCCGTCGTCCACGCGCGACCACAGCCCGGCGCCGTCCTCCACGAGACGTGTCCGCAGCAGGGGAAAGGCCGCGATCACGTCGGCGGCCGCCCCGGCCAGCCGGTCGTCGTCGACCGTCCCCCGGCAGAGGAGGGCGCGGGCGGCGAAGGCCACCGAGGGCGGGGCGTCCCGCAGCCACGGCCACTGCCCGCGCTGGAGGAAGGACGCCCCGCGCGGGCCGTGGCGTCGAGGGGTTTCCGTCATGGCGGCTCCTCCGCGGCCCGTATCTCGTCCCAGCGCAGCGACCCGGCCATGCCCACCAGCACCCGGCGCGTCCCCGAGAAGGGCTCGCGGCCGTGCGCCGCCAGGAGGTTGTCCACGACCATCACGTCGCCCTCCCTCCAGGGGACGGCGACCCGCTCGTCCCGGTAGGCGTCGTGAAGGCACCTCAGCACCTCCGGCTCGATCGGCCGGCCGTCGCCGTAGGAGGTGCTGTTCGGCAGGTCCTCCTCGGCGAACTGGGCGAGCAGGGCGTCCCGCACCCGCGGCGGCAGGCTCGTGACGTGGAAGAAGGCGGCGTGGTTGAACCAGACCCGCTCCCCGGTGACCGGGTGCCTCGCCACCGCGGGCCGCACCTGGCTGGTCCGCAGCCCCCCGCCGGGCTTCCACTCAAGGTCGATTCCCCGCTCCCGGCAGTAGGCGGCCACCTCCTTCCGGTTGCCGGTCTGGAACACCTCGGGCCAGGAGAGACCCACCCCGCCGTGGTCGTCCCCGTAGTTGCGCACATAACGCACGCCGTGCCGGGCGAAGGCGCGCACCACCTGCGGGT
This sequence comes from Streptosporangium violaceochromogenes, assembly GCF_014654615.1. Lineage (GTDB taxonomy): Bacteria > Actinomycetota > Actinomycetes > Streptosporangiales > Streptosporangiaceae > Streptosporangium > Streptosporangium violaceochromogenes. The sequence goes on from NZ_BNBB01000013.1 coordinate 43,739, forward strand.
CGAGACGCGCCAGGACGCGCCGTGTGTCCGCCACGGTGGTGGCGCCGCCGCGCTCGGGCGCGGCCAGGCAGCAGAACACCAGCGTGGCCACGCACTCACGCCGGTAGGAGTTCTCGTTGTGCAGCGCGATGGGCTGGTCGGCCGGGTGGTCGGTGGCGGTGTAGATGCGATCGCCCACCTCGGTGCGGGGTGACGAGCGCTCCATGTACGCCAGGGGTTCGCCCGCCAGCGCGCGCACGACGTCGCCGAACCCCTCCCCGGTCACGCCGAAGCCGCGGAAGAGCAGCGCCCCGTGCCGCGAGAGCAGGTCGCGGACGCGGCGGGGATGCGCGTCCGCCCACTCCGCGAGGTCGACGCCGTCGTGACCGGGCCGCAGCAGCAGGGGAAGCCCCCGCCCCGCGGGTGTGCCGGCGGGACGCGCCCATCCGGCGGTGTCCAGCGTGACGGCACGGCGCTGGTTACGCGCCGGTCCCCGGTCCGGCCTCACCGCTCCTCCCGGGGCAGGCCACCGAGCAGCGCGTGCAGGAAGCGGTCACCGGCGCCGAGCCGCAGGACCTCGCGGAGCGGCTCGGTCTCCATCACCCCGATCGGGCACAGCCCCAGGCCCTGTACGGCGGCGACCTCCATCAGGAGCTGCGTCACCGCCCCGGCCTCGAACATCGCGAAGTCCGCGGCGAGGTCGCCGTACAGCGGGGTGATCGCGTCCATCCGCGCGACCAGGTAGAGCGAGAAGGCCGACTCCAGGAAGCTCCGCCGGTTGATCTCGGCGTGGGCGGTGACGTCGACCAGGGCGCCCGGGACCACGGGTACCAGGCGGTTGCGCTCCGGGTGGTGGTAGTAGCTGCCGGAGGGCAGCTCCCTGACCCGGCCCGGCTCGGCGACCAGGTAGACCTGGAGGGGGTAGGCGCCACCGGCCGAGGGGTGGCGGCGTTTGGGCTCCCCGCCGTACCGGATCTGCCGCATCGCGCCGAGGAGCCCCGCCACCGCGGCCAGGTCCACCGGGCGCGAGGCGAACCCGCGGTGCGTGCGGCGGGCGATGATGCGGTCGGCCCCGTCCTCCGGCAGGGCGATGCCCTCGGCCTCGTCGAACTCGTGCCGGACGCCGTGCGCGGCGTCCTTGAACGCCTGCCGTTCCAGAAGGCCGCCGAGCGGCCGGGGGCCCGTCCCGGCCCGCGCGGGTTCCTCCCGGCGGTCCCGCGCTGCCTCGGCAGGGGCGGCCGAGGCGGGTTCCTCCCGGCGGTCCCGCGCTGCCTCGACAGGGGCGGCCGAGGCGGGTTCCGGCTCTCCGAGACGCCCGCCGGCCAGCACCGCGATCGACGGGAAGCGCAGCAGTTCCTCGACGTCCACGTCGATGCCCAGCTCCTCCTCGACGACCGTGGCCAGCCGGACGAGCTCGATGGAGGTGGCGCCGACGTCGAGCAGGCTCATGTTCGGCTCGATGTCGCCGACCCCCAGGACCCGGCACGCGATCCGCGTCACCCGCTCGACGAGCTCGCCGTCCCCGGTGGCGGGCGCCTCGGCCGCCGCGGGGTCCCCGCCGCCCCGGGCGGCCTCCGCCAGCGCGCGCCGGTCCACCCTGCCGTCCGGGGTGAGCGGGAACTCTGTGACGACGTCGACGCGCCCCGGCAGCAGATAGGGCGACACCTTGCGGCGGAGGTGGTCCAGCAGCCGGGAGCCGTCGGCCCGCTCCCCCGGAACGAGCCGGGCGTAGGCCAGCGGCTCCGAACCGTCGTCGGCGGTCACCACGACCGCCTCCCGCACCGCCTCGTGCCCGGCCAGCGCCACCTCGGTGTCCTGCACGTTCAACGCGCGGCCGTGGACCGTCACCTGGGCCGTCTCGTCGCCGACGATCTCGACGGCCCCGTCCGGAAGCACCCTGCCGAACCGCCCGGTGCGCAGCAACGGCTCACCGGTCTCGGGGTGCGCCACCCGTTCCCGCCCCCGTTCCCGCCCCCGCTCCCGCTCCTGCGGGCCGGGGCAGGGTTCGGCGACCACGCCGCCGAAGTACAGCCGGCCGGTCACCCAGACGGGGCACGGGGCCATCGTCTCCGACAGCACGAAAATCCGCTGGTTCGGCAGCGGCCGCCCGATCGGCACCGTGCGCCACTCGTCGCGCGGATCGCCGTCGCCGAGCTCGGCACAGGTCGCCCAGAGCCCCGGGACCGTGGCGGCGCCGAGGGAGGCCACCACGAGGTGGGGGTCCGCTCTGTTTCGGAGGCGGCGTGCCAGCTCCACGGGGAAGCGCTCACCACCGGCCAGGACCAGCCGGAGCCCGGCGGGAAGCCGCTCGTCGAGCCTCTCCAGGTGGTCGACGAGCATGCCGAGCAGGGTGGGCGGGGAGTGCCAGACGCTGATCCGCTCACGCCGGAGCAGTTCCGCCCACGCCGAGGGGTCGCGGGCGTCGAGATCCTGGCCGAAGACGAGGGGGGCGGGGGCCAGGAGGGCGCCGAAGACCTCGTACAGGCCAAGCCCCGACTGCGGCGGTGACAGCGCGAGCAGGCGGTCGTCGGGGCCGACCCGGAACCGCCGGTTCAGCTCGGTGGCCATCGTCGCGATCGCGCGGTGGCTCACCGGGACCGCGGGCCGCCGGTCGTCTCCGTCCGGCAGGAGGCACGCCGCCTCCTCCGGGGAGCGCCGTACGGCCTCGCGGGGCGTCCCCGGCGCGAGTCCGTCGAGCTTGTCGACGGCGACGACGGTGACCACCTCGGGCCAGGCCGTCCGCTCGGCGAGCCAGGACTGGGTGAGGACGACGGTCGCGGCGGACCGGGTGACCCGCTGCCAGCGGGCGACCTGGCCGAGCGCGGGCGCGACCGGGAGGTGGACGCCGCCGGCCCGCAGGACGCCGAGCAGCGCGACGACCTGTTCCCAGCCGGGCTCGACCGAGCACACGACGCGGTCGCCGGGGGCGACGCCCAGCCTGTGCAGCCGGGCCGCGACCGCGTCCGCGCGGGCGAGCAGCCCGGCACGGTCGAGGGTGCGGCGGGGGGTGACGACGGCCGGCGTGCCCGGCCGCGCGTCGCCGGCCGCCACCAGCTCGTCGAGCGTCCCCGCCGGGATCGGCGCCCGCCTGTCGTTGATCTCGCGCAGCAGCTCCCGCTGATCGGCAGGGAGCAACGACGCCGTGGACCTGGCTGTCAAGGCTGACCACCTTCCGTCTGTTCGGCCGTCCGTCCGGCCGTCCGTCCGGTCTCCGTCACAAGGGCGGCGAGCGTGTCGCCGAAGGCGCCGAACATGGCCGGAACCAGGCCGGGGGGAAACGCCGCCGGCACGTGGTCCCACGTGCACACCAGCCGGCCGTCCACCTCACCGACCTGATGGTCCAGCAGCACCTGGGGGGTCTGGCTGACCGAGAAGACCTGCCGGGCGCGCCAGGAGGCGGGAGCCGCGGGCAGCGGCACGCCGTCGGGCAGGACGCTGGTGAAGACGACCGGCATCAGCGCGTCGCCGCGCCGGGCCGGGTCGCGGCGCAGCGCCCGCAGCACCTCGACGCCGCTGACGGTCCTGTGCTCCAGGTCCTGCCACATCCGCGCCTGGATCCGGCGGGCCAGCTCCGCGACGGACGGCGCCGCGGCGTCCACGGCGAGCAGGGTCGTGGCGGTGAAGTCGCCGACGAGCGCGTGGACCTGGGGGTGGATCGGGAAGCGGTTGAACGTCGTGAGGTTGAGGGTGAACCGCGGCGTGGTGCTCCAGACGCCGAGCACGTGGGCGAAGGCGGCGCAGACGACGGCCGACGGGGTGAGGCCGGTGGCGGCGGCCCAGGCCCGCAGCGCCGACCAGTCGTCCGGTTCCAGCCCGGTCGTCAGCCGCTCGAACCGGGGCCGGAGGAGATCCTCCGGGCGCGCGATCAGGGGCAGCTGCGGCGCCGGCGGCAGCTCCGGCAGCCGGCGCTCCCAGTACCGGCGGGCCCTGCGGTGCGCGGGACCGTCGCGGAACTCCTCCATCGCCAGCAGGTAGTCGCGGAACGAGCACGTCAGCTCGGGCAGGCCGGCGGCGGGGTCGTGGTAGAGCGTCAGCAGCTCACCGGTGAGGACGCGCATGCTGTGGGCGTCGGCGACCAGCAGGTCCAGGCTCAGGTGGAGCCGGGTGCGCGCCTCGTCGACCCGGTGGGTGCGCAGCTCGAACAGCGGCCACCGCCCGGCGTCGCGCACCGCGTGGGACATCTCATCGCGTACCGCCGCGAGCCGTTCGAGTGCCTTGTCCGGACGCATCCCCCGCAGATCCTCGTGGAGCACCCGGTACGGCGGCACCTCGGGCAGCACCCGCTGACGGCCGTCCGGGCGGACGATCGTGCGCAGCGCCTCGTGCCGGTCGACGAGCCGGCCCACCGCGAGCTCCAGCCGCGGCTGGTCCAGGTCGTCGACGTCGAGCTCGACGTAGCTGTGGGTGGCCACCCCGCCGAGCCCGGTGACGGTCCGCCTGCCGAGCCAGTAGGCCTGCTGGATGTCGGTGAGCGGGAAGGGCTCGTGGCGCCGTTCCGGGTCCGGGCGCAGGACGGGCAGGCCGTCGGAGGCCGCGGCCGGGGTGTTTCCAGCCCCTGTGCCTTTCTCTGTGCCCTTCTCCGCGACGGCCTCGGAGACGGCCTCGGCGAGGGCGCGGACGGTCGGCGCCTCCAGCAGCCGCCCCAGGGGGATCCGGACGCCCTTCGACCGCTGGACGAGAGTGAGCAGCCGGATGGCCTGCAGGGAGGTGCCGCCCAGCGCGAAGAAGCCGTCGTCCGGCCCGACCTCGCCGACCTCCAGCACCTCCCGCCAGAGCGCCGCCAGCTCGGTCACCAGCGAACGCAGACGGCCGTCGCCGCCCCGCGGTTTCGTCCGCGTCCGGTGCCGCCCGGCGTGGCGGCGCAGTTCGCCCCGGTCGACCTTCCCGTTGCCGGTCAGCGGAAGCTCCTCCAGGAGGTGCAGCGTCGAGGGCACGAGGTGGCCGGGAAGCACCTCGGCGAGCCGCCGCCGCAGCTCGGCCGTATCGGGCCGCTCCCCCGGTTCGGCCGCCACGTAGCCCACCAGCCGCTTCTCGCCGCGCGGGTCGCCGTCGGCCACGACGGCGGCGGACCGTACGGCGGGCAGCCTCTCCAGGGCCGCCTCGATCTCCCCGAGCTCCACCCGGAACCCGCTGATCTTGACCTGGTTGTCCTCGCGCCCGAGGAACTCCAGCGTGCCGTCGGGCAGGTAGCGGGCGATGTCGCCGGTGCGGTAGAGGCGCTCTCCCGTCCGGGGGCGGGGTGGGAAGCTCCACGCGGTCCGTACGGGATCCCCCAGGTAGCCGAGGGCGACGCCCGTCCCGCCGATGTACAGATCGCCCGCGACCCAGTCCGGCCGCGGGGCCAGGGTGTGGTCCAGGACGTGCATGCGCTGGTTGTCCATGGGAACGCCGTAGGGGATGCTCCGCCAGGCCGGGTCGACCTCGCCGACGGGGTACCAGACCGACCAGATCGAGCCCTCGGTGGCGCCGCCGAGACCGGTCACGCGGGCGTCGGCGGCGAGCCGCCGGATGCGGTCCGGGAGCGTGACGGGAATCCAGTCGCCGCTGAGGAGGACCACGCGCAGGGTGCCGAGCGCCTCGGGCGACAGCGCCTCGGCGTACCCCGTGAGAACCTCGGCCAGCGCGGGGACCGAGTTCCACACGGTGACCCGCTCGCGCGCGACGAGCTCCGCCCAGTGCGCGGGGTCGCGGCGGCGGAAGTGGTCGGGCAGCACGACCGTCCCGCCCGCCGTGAGCACGCCGAACAGGTCGTAGACGGCGAGGTCGAACCCGAGGGAGGACACCGCGAGCACCCGGTCGTGCGGGCCGACGCCGAAACGGCGGTTGACGCAGCCGATCGTGTTCGCCGCGCCGCGGTGGTCGATCATCACCCCCTTCGGCTCGCCCGTGGAACCGGAGGTGAAGACGACGTAGGCGAGATCGGTGAGATCCGCGGGGGCTCCGGGTCCCCGGGCGGGTTTCAGGGGCCCGCCGTCGGCGGCGAGGGCGTTCTCGTCGTCGACGACCAGTGATCGCACGCCGTCCGGGAGGGACAGGTCGCCGGCGACGGCCCGGTGGGTGAGCACGACGCGCGCCCCGGCCCGCCGGATGAGGTGGGTGAGGCGGGCCGCCGGCAGGTCCGGTTCCATCGGGACGAACGCCGCCCCGCACTCCAGGGCGCCGAGCACGGCCGATACCTGATGCGCCCCCTTGCGCCCGACGACGGCGACGAGGTCGCCGGGTCCGGTGCCGAGGCCGAGGAGCGTGCGCGCGACCCGGTGGGACCACGCGGCCAGTTCGCGGTAGGTCAGGCGGAGGTCGCCGTCGACGACGGCGACCCGGTCGGGGAGGCGATCGGCCGCCGCGAACACGGCGTCGTGGAGGCTCCGCTCCGGAGGCGGCGCGGCGGTCGTGTTGACCGCGGCCCTCCGGTCTCGCTGGACGGCCGGCAGCGGGATGCGGGCGGGCCGCCTCCAGGCGCCGGCGTCCTCGGCGAGACGCGACAGCAGACGGCGGTAGGCGTCGAACATGCCGTCCAGGACACCGGGGGCGAACAGCTCGCCGACCGCGTCCCAGTTGAACAGCAGTTCGCCCCGTTGCTCACCGACCTGGTGGTCCAGGTGGACCTGCGGCGTCTGGGTGATGCCGTAAACGGGCTCGCCGAGCGTCCACGCCCCGGCCCCGGCGGGTTCCTCACCGTCGGCGATCGGCAGGTTGGAGGTGAACACCACCGGCGTGACCGGCCTGGGACGGCCCCCGTTCCGTGCCGCCCACTCCCGCATCACGGTCACGCCGCTGACCGCCGACCTGTCGAGGCCGGCCCACAGCCGCCGCTGCAGGGAGCGGGCACGGTCGGCGAAACCGCCGGGGCCGGTGTGGTCGACCTCAAGCAGGGTCAGCGAGGTGAAGTCGCCGACGATCTCCCCGACCTGGGGGTGCAGCGGTTCCCGCTGGAACACCGTGAGCATCAGCGAGTAGCGCGGCCGCCGGCTCCAGGCCGTCAGCGTCTCGGCGAAGGCCGCCAGCAGCAGCCCGGAGGGGGTCAGGCCCGCCGACGCGGCGCGGGCCTTCAGCGTCGCCCACTCCGGTGCGGCGATCCGGCCGGACCGCCGCTCGAACCGGGGTCTGCCCAGCGTCTCCGGCGCCTTCGCCAGGGGAAGGTCCGGGCCCGGGGGAAGGGAGGCCACCCGCTTGCGCCAGTAGTCCAGCGCGGCGGCGTACCCGGCGGACCCCCGATACTCCCGCTCGGCGAGCACGTAGTCGCGGAAGCCCACCGCGAGCGGCGGCGGCTCCCAGCCGGGGTCGAGGTAGCGAGCCCCCAGCTCGGCCATGACGAGCCCGAAGCTGTAGGCGTCGCAGATCAGGGCGTCGACGCTGACGTGGACGCGCGCGCCCCCGTCACGGAGCAGCGACACGCGGACCTCGAACAGCGGCCACCGGCCGGCCGGAAGCACCTGGTGCGACATCTCCTCCCGCACCGCCGTCAGGTGCCGCCGTTCGGCCGCCTCGGACACCCGCCGCAGATCCCGGACGGCGACCCGGTAGAGCGGGACGTCGGCGAGGACCTGCTGCCGCCCGTCGGGGCGCACCACCGCGCGCAACATCGGGTGGCGTGCGATCACCCCCCGCAGAGCCGCCTGGAACCTGCCGACGTCCAGGCCGGTGGCCGCCAGCTCCAGGTAGGCGTGGGTCGCGACCTCGCCGAGATCGAGGCCGCCGTCCCGCCCGACGTAGTACGCCTGCTGCACGTCGGTCAGCGGAAACGGCTCGGTGAGCGCCTCGGGCGCCGGCACGATCCGGCGCGCGAGAGGGGCCGGACCGCTCCTCCGCCCCTCGATCCGGGCGGCCAGACCGGCCACGGTGGGGGCGGCGAACAGGTCGCGCAGCCCGACGTCGACGCCGCACCTCTCCCGCAGCCGGGCCGCCGTCCGGGCCGCCAGGACGGAGTGCCCGCCGAGGGCGAAGAAGTCGCCGCTCCGTCCGGGCCCCGGCCACCCCGGGAGCAGCTCGGCGAACACCTCCGCCACGGCGGCCTCGGTGCGGGTGCGGGGCGGGTCGGCCCTCCGGGCCTCGGCGTCCGGGTCGCGGGGGGCCGGCAGTCTCGACCGGTCGACCTTGCCGGCCGGGGTCAGCGGCAGGGCGGGCACCTCGACGAACAGGCCGGGCACCATGGGGTCCGGAAGCCTCCGGCGCAGGAAGTCGCGCAGCGCGGGGGCGGGGGAGCCGTCCACCACCACGTGGGCGACGAGCGTCACCGACCCGTCCGCGTCCGGACGCGCCGTCACCGCGGCGGCGTGGACGCCGGGATGGTCCAGCAACGCCCGCTCCACCTCTCCCGGCTCCACCCGGTGACCACGGACCTTGACCTGCCGGTCGAGCCGGCCGAGGTAGTCGAGCAGGCCGTCGGAGCGCCGGCGCACGGCGTCCCCCGTCCGGAACGCCCGCGCCCCGGGCGGGCCGTCCGGGTCGGGGAGGAACACCGCGGCGGTGTCGGCCGGGCGCCGGTGGTATCCGCGCGCCAGGCACTCTCCCCCCACGTGCAGCTCGCCGCGCGCGAGGACGGGCGACGCGCGCAGCCCGGGGTCGCGCACCCGCGCGGTCACCCCGCCGATCGGCCGCCCGATCGGCACCCGGGAGCCCGGCGGGCCGGACGGGACCTCCGCGACCGTCGCGTCGGCGGCGACCTCGGTGGAGCCGTAGAGGTTCAGCAGGGTCCGGCCGGGCAGCCGGTCGTGGAAGCGGCGGGCCAGCCCCTCGGTGAGGGGCTCGCCGCTGAGGACCCACAGCCGCAGCGCCGGAAGCCGGTCGCCCAGATCCGGTATCTCGTCCAGCAGCATGCCGGCCAGCGAGGGCACCCCGACCAGCCGCGTGACCCGGTGCCGCGCGAGCAGACCGGTCAGCCGGAGCGGGTCGGCGACCTCGTCGGGGGCGAGAACGAGCAGCGGCACGCCGGCGACCAGCGGGCCGAACGTCTCCCACACCGCGTCGACGAAGCCGACGGCGGTGCGCGCCGCGCAGACCTCGCCGGGCCGGAACGGATGGGTCCGCGCGAGCCACCGGATCCGGTTGACCGCCCCCCGGTGCGGGCCGAGCACGCCCTTGGGCCGGCCCGTGGAGCCCGAGGTGTGGATCAGGTACGCGAGGCCGTCGGCGCGGACCGGCAGGCGCAGGTCGGTGGCGGCCTCGGCGCGCAGGCCCGCGTCCCTGCCGTCCAGGCACAGCACCGGCCCCGCGTATCCGGGGCAGCGGTCCCGCGCCGCCGTCGTGGTGACGAGCGCGGCCGGGGCGGCGTCGGCGAGGACGTCCGCCAGCCGCGCGGCCGGATGGCCGGGGTCGAGCGGCACGTAGGCGGCGCCGGCCTTGAGCGCCCCGAGCATCGCGGTCACCGCCTCCGGGGACCGGGGCAGGAGGAGGGCGACCCGGTCCTCGGGGCGCACCCCCATCGCGCGCAGCCGGCGGGCGACCCGGTTGGCGCGCGCGTTGAGCCCGCGGTAGGTGATCTGCCGGTCGGCCGTGACGATCGCCACCGCGTCCGGCGCGCGCGCGGCGCGTTCCTCGAACAACTCGTGCAGGCAGGCGTCGTCGCCGGCCGCCGTCCGGCGGCGCGGGACGGGCTCCGGGGAGAGGAGCCGGTCGCAGGGCAGGCCGGGGGCGTCGGCGACACGCTCCAGCGCGGTGCGCAGGTGGCCGGCCAGGAGCCGCACCGTGGCGGGGGTGAAGAGGTCGACGTCGTACTGGAAGGCGATCTGCAGGCCGTCCGGCCGCCGCCGTACCTCGACCGTCAGGTCGAACTGCGTTCCGCCGAGGTCAACGTCCCCGGCCTCGGCGGTGAGCCCGGCGAGGTCGAGCGCCGGGGGGGTCTCGTGCGCCACGCACACCACCCGGACCGGCGGTTCGGCGTCGGCGCGGCCGTCCGCCCGCGCCAGCCGCAGCAGCTCCTCGTACGGCAGCTCCTGGTGGGCCTGCGCGGCGAGCACGCGTTCGCGCACGTGGCGCCAGAGCTCCCGGAAGCCGGACCGGTCCTCCCCCGGGAAGCGGAGCAGCACCACGTTGACGAAATAGCCGATCAGCCCCTCCAGCTCCGTACGACTCCGGCCCGCGACGAGGGTGCCGACGACGAGGTCGCGCTGACCGGTCACGGTCCGCAGCACCGCCACGAGGGCGGCCAGCACCAGCGTGAACAGGGAGCCGCCCTCGCGCCGGCGCAGTTCGTCCAGCCGCCGGGCGAGCGGGGAGGGGAGCAGAAGGCCGTGGCTCGCGCCCTCGCCGCGGGGCTCGGCCGGGCGCGGCAGGTCGGTGGGGAGGTCGAGGCGGGGCAGGTCACGGACCTGGTCGCTCCAGAACGCCGTCAGGGCGGCCCGTTCCTCCCCCCGCAGCCGCCGGCTCTGCCAGGCGGCGTAGTCACGGTACTGAACGGGGAGGACGGGCAGGGGGGCCGGTTCTCCGGCCAGGAGGGCACGGTAGAGGGCCGACAGCTCCTCGATCAGGACGCCGTTCGACCAGCCGTCGGTGGCGATGTGGTGCAGGACGAGCAGCACCAGGTGGTCCCCCGGCGCGAGCCGGAAGACGGTCACCCGCAGCAGCGGGGGGACCGCGAGGTCGAACGGCCCGCGGGACTCCTCCCTCAGCAGGGGCCCGGCCGTCTCCTTTGGCCGGGCCGACGCGCTCAGGTCCACGAGCCGGAACGGAAAGCCGGCCTCCGGGCGCACGACGGTTTCGATCTCGTCGCCGTCCCAGCGGAAGCCGGTCCGCAGGACCTCGTGGCGCCGGACGACCTGCCGCAGCGCGGCGCGCAGGGCGGCGACGTTGAGCGGGCCGCGCAGCCGGACGGCGGTCGCGTAGTTGCAGGCCGACGGCGCCAGGCCGTGCAGGACCCACATCCGCCGCTGCCCGGCCGACAGCGGGGCCCGCTCGCCGGGGTCGAGACGGCGCACCCCGCCTCGGGAGGCGGCCCGGCGGCGGAGCGTCTCCTCGAACACCGCCCGGCGCTCCGCGGGCAGCGCGGCGATCCTGCGGTCGAGATCGTCGGACCCGTGCTGCTTCCCGGTCACTGCTCCCCCTCCCAACGGCTGCCCGAAAGCCCGAACTCCTCGGCCAGTACGGCGACCGCGCCGGCGATCTGCACCAGGCGCTCCCCGGCCGCGCGCTGGTGCGGAGGCCGCCCGGCGAGCCGGTCGACCAGCCCGGCGACCGCCTCCGGCCGGAAGAACGGGTTGTCCCGCATGGCCGGTCCCCGGGCCAGCTCCCGCATCACGGCGAGCGCCCCGTCGTCGCCCGTCACCGGCGGCGCGAAGAACCCGCGCTTGCGCCCGGCGCCCGCCCCGGGCGGCAGGCGGTCGGCCATCGCCGCGCGCAGCGGATACTTCGTCGCGCCGTCGCGGGTGTACCACCCCAGCGGGGTTCTCCTCGCCACGGAGAACAGGTGGTGGTCGAAGAACGGCAGCCTCGTCTCGACGGCCTGGGCGGCGTCGAGCCGTTCGGCGGCCAGGATGTAGGCGGGCAGCCAGCTCTTGGCGAAAAGGTAGGTGGACCGGTGGAGCGGTGCCCGCCCGGCGAGCCGGTCTCCGGCCGCGCCGAGCAGCGGGGCGCAGGCGTCGGTGGACGCCAGCGTCCCGGCGAACTCGGGGCGCAGGAGGGGAGCGACCGGCGAGGTCACCGACAGGTACCGGTCGAGCACCCAGCCCGGCACGAAGCCCAGCTCCCCCAGCAGGGTCCGCAGGTGGGCGGGGGCTCCGGCCTCGGCGAGCTTGCGGTAACCGCGCCGGGTCTCGGCGAAGAGCTCCGGGGACAGCCCGAGCGCCAGGTCCTTCTGGAACTGGGGGTACCCGGCGAACAGCTCGTCGCCGCCCTCCCCGCCCAGCACGACCTTGAAGCCGTACTCCCGGATCGCCCGGCTGTGCAGGTAGCGGGCGACGCCGTGGGCGTTCTCCTGGACGGTCTCCCCCGCCCGGACGGTCTCCCGCAGGTACCGTTCGAAGTCCGTACGGCGAAAGCCGACCCGGTGGTGGCGGACGCCCAGGTGGCGGGCGGCACGACCGGCCGCCGCGCTCTCGTCGAAGGCGGGGTCGTCGAACCCGACGGTGAAGGCGGTGACCGTGCCGTACCGGGCGGCGGTGGCGACCACGCTGGTCGAGTCCAGGCCGCCGCTGAGGTGGTAGGCGACCGGCACGTCGGCGATCATCCGGACCCGCACCGCGTCCTCGACGGCGGCGCGGACCTCGGCCACGTGGTCGTCCCAGCGCTCCTCACCGCCCTCCAGCTCGGCCTCCGGCGGATAGTCGAGGTCCCAGTACCGGTGCACGGTGACGCCGTCCGGCCCCGCGACGAGGTAGCCGCCGGGCGGCAGCTGGGAGACGCCGGCGAAGAGGGTGCGGTCGGCGGGCAGCGACACCTGCAGGTGCGCGGCGAACGCCGCCGTGTCCCAGCGCGCGGGCACCCCCTGGGCCAGCAGCGCCTTGATCTCCGAGGCCAGCAGGAGCCGGCCCCCGTGCCGGGCGTAGTAGAGGGGCTTGACGCCGAAGCGGTCGCGGGCGGCGAACAGCTCGCCCGCCCGCTCGTCCCAGATGACGAAGGCGAACTCGCCCCGGAGGCGCTCCAGAGCCCCTTGGCGGCCCTTCTCGCGGTAGAGATGCAGCGCGATCTCGCTGTCGCCGTTCGTCCGGAATCCGTGCCCGGCCTCCGCGAGGTCCCGCCGGATCTCCCGGAACCCGTAGAACTCGCCGTTGGCGACCAGGTGGCGGCGCCCCTCCTCGTCGGCGATCGGCTGGCCGCCCGTGCGCGGGTCGATCACCGCGAGCCTGGTGTGCCCCAGCACGGCCCGCCCGGTCGGCGAGCACCAGACCCCGGATCCGTCCGGACCCCGGGCCCGCAGGGCCGCCATACCGGGCGCGGCGTCCGCCTCGGTGAGCCCGCCGTACGGCGAGTGGATCGCGACGATTCCGCACACGGCCGTCACGCTCCCCGTCCGGGCGGCGCCGGGCCGTCGTCCGGGGCGGGCGCCTCGCCGGACGGCCGCGCCCGCGGCGAAAGGTCCGGGTGCGGGACGTGAAAGGAGAGCACGACGTGCGGTGCCGCGCCGTCGTTCCACACCTCGCGCTCCAGGCCGCCGTCGAAGACGAGGCAGCCTCCCCTCGGCCAGGCGGCCCTGCTGTTCCCGAGCCGGACGCGGGCCCCCTCGCCGACCCGGAGGCCGAACTCGACGCGCAGGACCGCGTTGCTCGGGCCGCATCGCGCCGGAACCCTGGTGCGCGGCGGGAGCAGGCCGAGGTCCACGGCGCTGCCCGGCGGGAGCGTGGCCTCCGGAATGGCCGACAGCACGCTGACGGTGACCGGGAACGAGCGGCCCGCCTCCGGGGTCCACGCGCCGTCCGCGAGAAGCCGGAGCCGGTCCCAGCCGTGGCCCGGCGTGTCGCCGGCCCCGAACCGGCCGGCGTCCAGGAAGCGGTCCAGCTCCTTCAGGAGCCTGGTGTGGTTCTCGGCGAGGTGGGCGTCGAACCAGAAGGCCCCGGCGTCGTACTCCTCGCGCAGCGGCAGCTCGGGCCGGTAGTCGACCGGGCGCTGCAGAGGGTGGGCCCACAGGCCCTGCCGTACCGCCGAATCGGCGCAGGCGGCGGCCTGCTCGCCCAGCCCGGCGGCGTGCAGTTCGTCGACGAGCTCCGCGTAGCGCCGCCGGAGCGCGGGCCGCGCCTCAGGGGACGGCACAGGGGGCGGCACGGGGGGCGGCACGGGAGAGGACACGGCGGACGGCGCGGGCTTCGCCGCCGGGCCCGACGCGTCCGCCCCCGGGGCCCGGCCCGAGATCCGGGGGGCGCCGCGGTCGATGACGGCCCGCAGCCTGCCGATCTCGGCGTCACGCAGGTTCCGGGTCCGCAGGAACAGGGCGTGGTCGGCCAGGGACTTCTCCCGCGTCATCCGGTGCCGCTGGTAGGTGGCGTCGAACGGCGCCTTGTAGTCCTGGTAGTGGCGGTGCTCGACCAGGACGCCGGGCACGGGGTACAGCCGGCCCAGCCGTTCGGCGATGTCGAACAGCCACCGTTCGACCTCCCACTGCTGGAAGATCGTCGGCGTGAAGTAGCCGACCGTCTCGTACCACGTACGGCTCAGGATGGGGAAGTCGCAGCCGCCCTCGGGGTACTGACCGGCGTCGAAGTACAGGCACAGCACCCCGTCGGGACACAGGCGCGTCAGCTCCCCCACGCGGGAGTCCACGGCCACGTCCCAGCCGCGGTCGACGTAGAGCTGGTCGTCGTTGGCCATCAGCAGCAGGTCGCCGGTCGCGGCCTCCGCCAGCCGGTTCCACGCCGCCGGAACGCCGACCGGCTCCCCCACCCGCAGCTCACACCGGCCGATCTCCCCGAACAGCCGGCGCGCGCGCCCGAAGAGGTCCCGGTATCCGGCGAGGTCCGGGTCGTCGTCGTCCACGTAGAACAGCGCCTCGATCCGCCCGGGGGCGACCGCCGTGCGCCGCACGCTGGTGAGGAAGTCCCGCACGTTCCGCACCCGGCCGCGGGTGGGGCAGAGCAGGGAGAGCGACCGCGACGGCTCACCGCCCACCACGCGGCCGCGGAAAGGGTACCGAAGGCGGGAAAGCACCCGGCGCGGCTCCAGCCGCAGCGCGTAGTCGAGCCGCTGCCGGACCCGCAGGCTCGCGTTGACGGCGTGAACCACCCAGCGGCGATCCTCGGTGTCGTCCCGCAACGCCCTGGTGGCCACGTCCTGGAGCCTCCCGTCACGATAGCGGGAGGCGTGGCCGAGAAGCAGCCTCGCCAGGTCCTTCACCGCGCCCGCCGTCCGCCGCTCAGTCATCGGCCCCTCCTGTGAGGCCGGTGCCCGGGGCGTGGGTCGCCGCCCACCGTTCGATCCACCTGTAGGTACGGCGCAGCCCGTCGTCCAGGGACGTGCCCGGCTCCCAGCCCAGCACCCGCCGGCACAACGTGTTGTCCGAGCTCCGGCCGCGCGGGCCGACGGGCCGGTCCGCCGCGTACCTCGGGGTCACGGTCTTGCCCGCCACCGCGGCGATGCGGTCCACGAGCTCGCCGATGCTGACCCGCTCCTCCGAGCCGAGGTTGACGGGGGTGTCCACGTCGGAGCGGGCGAGCCGCCACAGCCCCTCGACGCAGTCGTCGACGTAGCAGTAGGAGCGGGTCTGGGTGCCGTCCCCCCACACCTCGATCTCACCGGCCCCGCCGGGAATGCGGGCGACCTTCCCGCAGAGCATGGCCAGCGACTTGGCGCGCAACCCCTCGTAGGTTCCCCACGGCCCGTAGATCGCGTGCAGGCGGGCGATCTTGATGTCCGTTCCGTACGCCTTGCGGTAACCGGCGCAGAGGATCTCCGTGGTCAGCTTCTCCCAGCCGTACTCCATGTCGGGCTCGGCCGGGAACACCCGGTCCTCCCGCAGGGGCGGGGCCTGCGGGTGCCGCTG
This sequence comes from Streptosporangium violaceochromogenes, assembly GCF_014654615.1. Taxonomy (GTDB): domain Bacteria; phylum Actinomycetota; class Actinomycetes; order Streptosporangiales; family Streptosporangiaceae; genus Streptosporangium; species Streptosporangium violaceochromogenes. The sequence goes on from NZ_BNBB01000013.1 coordinate 59,121, forward strand.
CAGATAGCCGGGGTACACGCACGCCGAGGACGCGTACACCGTCGTCCCCACCCCGGCGCGCCGGCACGCCTCCACCGTGTTCGTGGAGATCAGCAGATTGTCCCGCAGGATCTCGGCGGGCGCGGCGTGCGTCCACCCGATGCCCCCCATGTTCGCCGCGAGGGCGAACACCAGGTCGGCGCGGAAGACCGCGCGTTCGGCGGCGGCCGGATCGCGCAGGTCGGACAGCACGAACTCGTCGGCGTGGGACTCGGCGAACTCGGGGAGCCGCACGTCCACCCCCCGCACGTGACATCCCCGGCGCTTGAGCAGGCGCACCAGGTGGGAGCCGATGAACCCGCCGGCCCCGGTGACCACGGTCCGCATCACCCTCCTCCCCCCGGCGTCGCCCCGGTCTCCGGAAGGGCGGCGCGCCGCCTGCGTACGGCGCGCAGCCGCCGCTCCCCGCGCTCCCTGCCGGCCTCGCGCTCCTCCTCGGCGTACCGCCGCGACCGCTCGGCCATCCCCCCGGCCACCTCGGCGAGCGTGGCCTCGGGGTCGGCCGGCAGGGCGTCGGCGTACGCCTCGATCGCCACCAGGGCCGCCCGCGTCCGGACGTGGTCCAGCCGGCCGGGGTCGTAGCGGGCCCTGAGCGACATCGGCGGCCCCGGCGTGATCTCAAGGACCAGGGGGTAGCCCTCGTCGACGAGAACCGCCGGTTCGGCGACGCGCAGTCGCGGCGAGCCGTAGCCGTCCCCGACCCAGGTGGGAAAGTTCTCGACCACGACGATGCTGTCGAAGAGACCGCCGGAGCGCCCGCGACCGGCGCCCCGCTCGATGCGGCTCAGCGGGAGGTGCTGGTGTTCCCGCAGCTCGGTCATGGCGCGCTGGGCCTGCCGCAGCCACGGCAGCACCCGGGCGCCCGCGGGGCAGTGAAGACGCAGCGGCAGGGTGTTGATGAACAGGCCGACCATCTCGGTGGCGCCGGGCAGCTCCTCCGGCCGCCCGGAGGCGGTGAGACCGAACACCACGTCCTCGGCGGCGTGGCGGGCGGCCAGCACCAGGCCCCAGCCGCCGGCGAGGACCGTGGCCGGCGTCAGCCCCCGCTCCCGGCAGAACACGCGCAGCCGCTCGGTGGTCGCGGCGGAGAACCGCAGCGTCGCCTCCCGGCGGCGGGTGGCGATCACCTGACCGTCGGCGCAGCCGGGACCCGCGATCCCGGTGGGGGCGCCGAGACCGGCGAGCCGGTGCCGCCAGTACTCCTCGTCGGAGGCCGGATCCCGGGCCGCGAGCCACTCCAGGTAGCGCGGGAACGACGGCCTCGCCGGCGGGTTCGGCCGTTCGCCGCGGAGCAGGGCGTGGTAGGCGTCGAGGACGTCGCGCAGCACGAGCTGCTGTGACCAGCCGTCGAGCACCAGGTGGTGGTGCGTCCACACGCACCGGTGGCCGTCGTCGGCCTCCTGGAACACCGCGAGCCGCAGCAGCGGCGCCTCCGACAGCTCGAACCCCCGGTCGCGGTCGGCCTCCAGGTACCGCGCCAGCCGGGCGGCCCGCTCCTCGGCGGGCATCGGACGCCAGTCGGCGAACTCGACCGGGACCTCCGCCGCCCGCCGGACGACCTGCCGCGGCGGGGTGCCCTGGGCGAACCGGAAACAGGTCCGCAGCGCGGGGGTGGCCGCCACCACCTCCCGCCACGCCGCGCGGAACGCCTCCCGGTCGAGCGCGCCGGCCAGCCGGCAGGTCACCTGCACCACGTAGGCCCCCGGTGAGCTGCCGCCGACGGAGTGGTAGAGCATGCCCTGCTGCATCGGCCCCAGGGGAAGGCCGGGCTCGCCGGCGGCCTCACCGGCGGGCGGGGCCGGTTCCTCGACGGGCACGGCCAGGCGGGCGAGCGCGCGGACCGTCCGCTGGTCGAACAGGTCCTGGGCCGAAAGGTGCAGCCCGGCCTCCCGCGCCCGCGCCACGATCACGATGGCGTGGATGGAGTCCCCGCCGAGCGCGAAGTAGTCGTCGGCGACGCCGACCCGCTCGACCTCCAGCACCTCCCGCCACAGGCGCGCGAGCACCCGCTCCTCCTCCGTCTCCGGCGCGACGTACGGCGCGCCCACGGCGCCGTCCGGCGCATCCTCCGCCAGCCACAGCGACAGCAGCTCCCGGCGGGCGGCGGAAAGCCGGCCGACGCGGTCTTCGGCTCGCTCGTCAGACACGCGCGCCTCCTTCGGTCGTGGGGGGACCGGTGACGGGGCGCGCGCGCTTGAGCAGCCGCGCCACCTCGGCGTCGGACAGTCCCTCGATCCGGTCCAGGGCCGCGGCCAGCCGGGCCGCGCCGTCCGGCAGCCGGGCGTGGTCGATCTTGCCGTTGGCCGTCGTGGGCAGGGCGGGCAGCCGCACCAGCGTGTCCGGGACGAGGTGGCCGGGCAGCCGCCGGGCCAGCCACGCGGTGAGGTCGGCCGCAGTGGGATCGGGCGCGGTGAGGTCGGCCGCGGTGAGATCGGCCGCGGTGAGATCGGCCGCGGTGGGGGCCGGCTCCGCCGCGGCCACCCAGTAGGCGGTCAGCCGGAGCCCGCCACCCGGCCGGGGCCGTACCTCGGCCACGACCTGGCGCACGGCCGGATGCGAGGCGAGCGTGTGCTCGACCTCCCCGAGTTCAACCCGGTGTCCGCGGATTCTCACCTGACGGTCCGCCCTGCCGGCGAACACCAGATCGCCGCCGGGGAGGCGGCGCGCTCGGTCGCCGGTCCGGTACCGTCGCCCGCCGCGGGTGTGCGGGTCCGGGCGGAACGCGTCCGCGGTGTCGGCCGGACGGCCCAGGTAGCCGCGCGCGACGCCGCGTCCGCTCACGTACAGCTCGCCGAGGACCCCGGGGGGCGCCTCCGCGCCGCCGTCGACCACCCGGACGCCGGCGCCCGTGATCGCCCGGCCGATCGGGACCGGCCCCTCCTCGGGAACGGCGGCCACGTCGTACGCGCAGCAGCCCACGACGGTTTCCGTCGGGCCGTACTCGTTCACCACGTCCGCGCTCGGGGCGACCGCCCGCAACGCGCGGACGTGGCCCGCGTGCAGCTGGTCGCCGCCGGCGACCACCGTGCGCAGGCCCAGACGGCCGGCGTGGGGGGCGAGCCGCTCGGCCACGGCGGCCAGGTGGGCCGGGGTCAGTTTCACCAGGGTGTGGCGCCCGCTCGCGAGGGCGTCGCCGAGGGCCGCCGGGTCTCCGGCGGGCAGGAGGTCCGCGGTGCCTCCGCCGGCGAGCGGGGAGAGCAGCGCGGTCACCGTGAGGTCGAAGGCCGGCGAGGAGGCCACCGGCGCCAGGGTCCGCGCGGTGATCCCGTAGTGGTCCACCGACCAGCGCAGGTAGTTGACCAGCCCCCGGTGCGGCACCCCGACCGGTTTGGGCGCGCCCGTGGACCCGGAGGTCGGCATGACGCAGGCCAGGGCGTCCGGGTGGAGCACGACCTCGCGCGGCCGGGAGCGCGAGCGCGCGCCGGCGTCGGCGTGGACGACGGTGAGCCCATCGACCCACTCCGGCACGGCGGCGGCGGGCGGCAGCACCAGGAACGACGCCCCGGAGGAGGAGAGAAGCAGGCGCGTCCGGTGCGGCGGGAAGCCGGGGTCCAGCGGCAGGTAGGCGGCACCGGCCCGCAGGACCGCCAGCAGCGCCACGACGGTGTCGAGCCGGCGCGGCGCGAGCACCCCGACCACCGTCTCCGGTCCGGCCCCGGCCGCCTGGAGGGCGGCGGCCAGCGTACCGGAGCGGCCCCACAGTCCCGCGTAGGTCAGCTGCCGGTTCTCCTCGGTCACCGCGAGGTGGTCCGGCGTGCGGCGGACCACCTCGCGGACGAGGTCGGAGACGGTCGCGGGGTGATCGTGGCCGGAGCCGCCGCCGGTGGGGACGGCGGAGGCGGTGGGGACGGCAGGAGTGGCGGGAGCGGTGGAGGCGGGGGAGGCGAACAGCGGTGTCGCGGCGGGAGGTCGGTGCGGGCCGGTCGCGCAGGCCGCCAGGGCGCGCGAGTAGCAATCGGCGGCCAGGTCGACCTGCTCCTCGGCCAGCTCCGCCGGATCGAAGTCCAGCAGCAGGCGCAGCCGGCCGGTCCAGGCGTCCAGGTTGAAGTGCGCGGTGAGCGGCACGTAGGTCTGGTCGGGAGCCTGCAGGTCGGACACCTCCGGCCCGCCCGGTTCCCGGTAGAGGTGGAAGTGGGTGAACACGAACAGGGTGTCGAAGAGGTGACCGGCGCCGTGCTCGCGGTGCAGCCGGGCGAGCGGATAGCGGCGGAACGGCGAGAGGCGCACCTCGGCGGCGTGCGCCGCGCGGGCCAGCGCCGCCCAGCTGGGCAGGCCCTCCAGATCCGCCCGCAGCGGAACGATGTTGTTGAACACCCCGACGACGCGGTCTCCGTCCCGTCGTTCCGGCCGGCCGTGACACTCCAGCCCCGTGACGGTGTCCGCCCGCCCGGTCAGCGTCCGCACGACACGCAGGTGAACCCCGAGCAGGACGTGCTTCAGCCCGATCCCCAGCGACGCGGCCAGCCCGGCGAGCCCGGTGTGCACGTCGGCGCCGACCTCGACGACCCGCCGGCGCTGGCGGCCCGCGTCCGTACGCTCGCGGGGAAAACCGGGCCGGCGCGGCAGGACGCACCTGCCGGCCCCGGCCAGCTCGGCCGCCCAGAATCTCCGGTGCTCCTCGGAGGCCATCGCCTGGCGTTCCAGCGCCACGAAGTCCGCGTACCCGACGCGCGGCGTCCCGGGGACCTCCCCGCCGCCTCCGTGGCGATAGTGCCGCAGCAGTTCGGTGAGCACGATCGCCACGCACCAGCCGTCGAGCCCGAAACTCGCGACCGTGAGCCGGAACCCCGCGCCGCCGTCGTGGGCGGTGAACCGCACCAGCGGCCCTCGGCCGACGTCGAAACGGTGCTTGCGCTCGGCGTGGAGCCAGTCGTGGAACACCGCCCGCCGCCGGTCGGCCGCCAGCCCGCGAAGGTCGACGATCCGCAGCGGCGCGGGGACGCCGGCCCGCACGAGCTGCATCGGCTCGCCGTAGCCGGTCAGATCGAAGAAGGAACGCAGGTAGGCGTGGCGGCGCATGACGTCGGTGACGGCTCCGGCGAGCCGTTCCGCGTCGAGGGGTTCGTGCACGGCCACGCCGGTGACGTAGACCTCGTAGGACGGGTTGCCGTCACTGTGGAACAGCAGCGCCCGCTGGGCCATCGAGATCGGATAGGCGTCCTCGATCCCGGCCCGCCCGGCGGCCTCGGGGCACAGCGCGAACGGCCGGAGCGCCTCCCGCGTGCCCGCCGCGCCCACCGTGCCCGGCCCGGGGGTGGGGGCGGGGTCGCGGCCGAGGTGACGCGCGAGGTCGCGGATGGTCCTGTGCCGGAGCAGGTCGGTGACGGTCACCTCCAGGCCCGCCTCCCGCGCCTCGGCGACCACGCGGACGGCGCCGATGGAGTCACCGCCCAGAGTGAAGAAGTCGTCGGTGACACCGGCGGCGGACAGGGCGAGCTGCCGCCGCCAGATCGCGGCCAGGCGGCGCTCCACGTCCCCGCGCGGGGAGCCGGCCCCGTCCGGGCGCTCGGCGGCGGGCGGCGCGGGCAGGGCGCCGGCGTCGAGCTTGCCGCCGCCGGTCAGCGGGAGCCGGTCGAGGAGCACGATCGCGCTGGGAACCATGAAAGCGGGCAGCAGGTCCCGGAGCCCGGCGCGCAGCGCCTCCGCCGACACCGGCCGGTCCGCCACGACGTAGCCGTGGAGGCGCCCGTCGCGGACCACGACCGCGGCGTCGACGACCTCGGGCCGGCGGCGCAGGGCCTCCGCCACCTCCCCCGGTTCGACCCGGTTACCCGCGATCTTGACCTGGTCGTCCCGGCGGCCCCGGTACTCCAGCACCCCGTCGGGACGGCGGCGGGCCAGGTCGCCGGTGCGGTAGAGCCGGCCCCCCGTCCCCTCCGGGTCCGGCACGAAGTTCGCGGCGGTCGGCCCCGGCCGGTTCAGGTACCCGCGAGCCAGGCCGGCGCCGCCGATGTGGAGCTCGCCCACCAGGCGGCCCGGCAGCTCACGCCGGCGCTCGTCGAGCACCGCGCAGGTCGTGTTCGCGATGGGACGGCCGATGGGGACCGTCCCCTCCTCCGTCACGGCGCACTCCCACGCGGTCACGTCCACGGACGCCTCCGTGGGCCCGTAGAGGTTGTGCAGGGCGGCGTCGAACAGGACGGCGAACCGCCGGCACAGCTCGGCGGGAAGCACCTCGCCGCTGCACACCACGCGCCGCAGCGACGGCGGCGCGCCGCCGCGTGACCGCTCGGCGAGGAACGGGGCCAGCATCGACGGCACGAAGTGCGCGGTGGACACCCTGTGGCGGGCGATGAGCGCCTGGAGGTAGGCGGGGTCACGGTGCCCGCCGGGCCGCGCGACCACCAGGCGGCCACCGGCCGCCAGGGGCCAGAACAGCTCCCACAGCGACACGTCGAAGGTGACCGGCGTCTTGTGCAGGACCCCCTCCCCCGGTGTGAGCCGGTACTCCTCCTGCATCCACAGAATCCGGTTGACGATGCCGCGCTGCGGCACCACCACCCCCTTCGGGGTTCCCGTCGATCCGGAGGTGTACAGGAGGTAGGCCGCCTGTTCGGGGTGAACGCCGCGCGTGCGGCCGGATGGCGCGGGCCGCCCGTCACGGGCCGCCAGCAGGTCCTCCACGGCCAGGGCGGTCACGCCGAGCCGGCCCGCGCGGCCGAGCAGCGCGCGCTGCGTGAGCACGATCCGGGCCCCGCTGTCCGCGAGCACGGCGGCCAGGCGCCGGTCGGGGTCCTCGGGGGTGAGCGGAAGGACCGCGGCACCGGCGTTCAGCACCCCGAGGTACCCCAGCGGGAGGGTCGTGCCCCGCTCCAGCAGCAGGGCCACCGGATCCTCCGGACCTGCGCCGCGCTCCACCAGCCGGGCGGCGATCCGGGTCGCTGCACGCTGCAGGGCGCCGTAGCTGAGCTGGCCGGTCTCCCCGTCCGCGCCGTCGGCGGCCACCGCGACCGCGTCGGGGCGATCACACGCGGCCCGCGCCACCAGGTGGTGCAGGCAGGCGCCGTCCGGACGCGGCCGGCGCGGCCCCGCCGCCGTCCGGCGGACACGGAGGCGTTCCTCCGGGGTCAGCAGGTCGATGTCGCCGGCCGGGCGGCCGGGGTCGGCGGCGCCCTCCTCCAGCAGCCGGGTGAGGTGCCCGGTCAGCGCGGCGACGTCCGCCTGGGTGAACAGGCCGGTGCGATACTCCCAGACGCCCGTCAGCTCGCCGCCGACCTCCGCCATGGACAGCGTGAGGTCGAGCTGCGACCAGCGCCGGGGGATCGGCACCGGCACCAGGGACAGGTCCGCGAACGCCAGGCGCCCGCGCACGCCGAGCGCGAGCGCGCGCAGCCCGTCGTCGGCGGGCCCGTACTCGCGGTGCATCACGAACAGGCTCTGGATCAGGGGCGGGCGGCCGGCGGGGCGGACGGGGGCCAGCTCGCCGACCAGCCGGTCGAAGGGGATCTCCCCGTGGCCGACGGCGTCGAGCACCCGGCGGCGGGTGTCGTGCACCAGGGCCCGGAACGGCTCGCCGCCGCCGAGCCGGGAGCGGATCGGCAGCGGGTTCACCAGGTAGCCGACCAGGCCGGCCCGGTCGGCCCGGTCCCGGCGGGCCAGCAGCGTGCCCAGCACGAGGTCGCGCTGGGCGCTGTGACGGTGCAGCAGGAGCCGGTAGCCGGCCAGCAGGACGGTGAAGAGCGTGCAGCGTTCGGTGCGGGCGAGATCCCGCAGGGCGCCGGTCAGGGCCTTGGGCAGGCGGAAGACGTGGGTGGCGCCGTCGAAGGCACGGCCCGCCGGCCCCGGCCGGTCGGCCGGGAGGTCGAGCACGGCCGGGGCGCCTCCGAGGTTGTCCCGCCAGAACCGGATCATCCGGGTCTCCTCGGGGGTGCCCGCGAACCGCCTCTCGGCACGGACGAGGTCGGCGTGCCCGGCGCCCGGTTCCGGGAGACCGGCCGGGGCCCCGGTCGTCTCCTCGCCGTACAGCGCGGTCAGCTCACGCATCACGATCACCAGCGACCAGAAGTCGGCGAGAAGGTGGTGCACGACCAGGAGCAGGACGTGCCGTTCGGCGTCCTGCCGCAGCAGCACGGCACGCACCGGCGGCCCGGCCAGGAGGTCGAACGGCCGGTCGGCCAGGGCTGCGAGGTGGCCGGGCCATCCGGCGTTCCCGCCGTCCCCGCCCGCTCCGCCGTCCCCGCCCGCCCCGGCGCCCTCGCCCGTCTCCGCGTCGGTGACGACCAGGCGGGGTCCCGTGGGATCGGCCCGGCAGAGGGGTTCACCGTCCTGGAGGGTGAACCGCGTCCGCAGCGCGGGGTGCCGGTGGACGAGGCGGTCGAAGGCGCGGGCGAGCGCGCCGACGTCCAGCCGTCCTTCGATCCGCATGGCGCGGGCGAGATGGTAGGCGGCGGACTCCGGTGCCAGGTGCTGTTCGAACCACAGGGCGCGCTGGCCGCCGGTGAGCGGGAGCCACGCGGGCTCGGCGGCCAGCGGCGCGGCGGTCACCGGCTCAGTGGTCACCGGCTCGGCGGCCGGTCGCGCCGGGCCGGTGTGCCCGGTGACGCCCCGCGCGGCCGAGAGGATCCGGCGCGCCACCTCGCGGACGCCCGCGTCCCCTAAAAGGACGGCGGGCCCCAAGGCGACGCCGTAGCGCGCCTCGATGCGGTGGCTCAGCTCCATCAGGGTCAGGGAGTCGGCGCCCAGCGCGCTGAGCGGTTCGTCGAGCGCGGGGGGCCGCTCGTCTCCGGGGCCCACCCGGGCGGCCACGGCGTCGTACAGCGCGCCCGCCAGGACGGACACGCGGCGCGGCGGCTCCAGCTCCGCCAGGGCCGCCGATGACGGCAGCGCGACGGGGACGGAAGGCTCCGTCCCGCCGCCGGGCGTCACCACCCCGAGGACCGGCAGCCGCCCGTCCTCGTAGGATCGGCGGCAGCTTCGCCTGCGCACCTTCCCGCTCGTCGTCTTGGGGACCCCTCCGCGCCGCACGAAGACGATCTCGTCCACCCGGAGCCCGTGGCGGCGGGAGATCTCCCGGCCCACCGCCCCGGCCACGGCGGTGAGGTCAGGCGCCGGACCGCGCAGTTCGTAGCAGAGCACCAGCCGTTCCCGGTCGCCGTCGTCCACGGCGAAGGCGGCCCCGCAGCTCGGCCGGAGCGCCGGGTGGGCCTGTTCGGCGGTCCACTCCAGGTCGTGCGGGTAGTGGTTCTGCCCGCGTACCACGAGCAGGTCCTTGCGCCGGCCGGTGAGGTAGAGGCGGCCGTCCAGCAGAAACCCGAGGTCTCCGGTCCGCAGGTAGGGGCCCTGAGAGGGCCTCTGCGGACCGGAATCCTGAGGATGGGCGCCCTGAGCGTGGGCGCCCTGGGAAGAGGAGCACCGAGGAGGGGAGCTCTGCCCGGCGAGCCGCGCGCGCATCACCGCGGCCGACCCGTCCGGGTCGCGCCAGTAGCCGCCCGACACCCCCGGGCCCGCGACCCACACCTCCCCCACGTGACCGTCGGCCACCGGCCGCGCGGTCTCCGGGTCGACGACGCGCACCGTGGTGTCCGGCGCGACCTGCCCGCAGCCCACCAGTTCCACCCCCGGCGCGGACTCCGCCGCCGGCCGCGCCCGCCCCCGCCGCAGCTCCGACCGGTCGACGGAGAGCACGGCCGGTGGCTCGCGCTTCGGCGTGGCGGCCACCAGGAGAGTGGCCTCGGCCAGGCCGTAGCAGGGGAAATGCGAGGTGGAGGCGAAACCGTTGCGCGCGAAGGCCCGGGTGAAGCGCCGCATGGTGGCCGCCCGCACCGGCTCGGCGCCGTTGTAGGCCACGAGCCACGAGGAGAGGTCGAGGCCGGCGCGGTCGGCGGGACCGATCCGGTCCACGCACAACTCGTAGCCGAAGTTCGGGCCGCCGCTGGTGTGCGCACGGTAGCGGTCGATCGCGCGCAGCCAGCGGATCGGGTCCCGCAGGAAGGCGATCGGCGGCATGAGCACCGACAGGGACCCCAGGAACAGCGGCTGCAGCACGTTGGCCACCAGGCCCATGTCGTGGAAGAGCGGAAGCCACCCCACGAACGTGGAGTCGCGGTCGTGCCCGCAGGTCCGTCTGATGGCCTCCTCGTTGGCCAGGAGGTTGGCGTGGCTGACCACGACGCCGCGCGGGGTGCGGGTGGAGCCCGAGGTGTACTGCAGCAGGGCCGGGGCGCCGGGGGTGAGCGGGGGCGCGCTCCACCGCCCGGCCGCCTCGTCGGGAACCTCGGTGACGTCGAGCGGCGCCGTCCGGCCCGTCCTCGGCCCGTCGGCGGCGGCCAGGGTCAGGGCGGGGCGGGCGTCCTCGGCGACGGCCGTCAGCCGTTCCACGCCGGCCGCGCGGTCGGGGGCGTCGCACGGCACCGCGACGGCCCCCGCGTACAGGCAGCCCAGGATCGCCTGGACGTAGGCGGCCCCCGACGGGTAGGCGATCAGGACACGCTCCCCCGTCAGCCCGCGCTCCGCCAGGACGGCGGCGACCGCGCGGGCCCGCAGGTCGGCGCGGGCGAAGTCGAACCGCTCGGACTCGGTCTCCCCGTCCGGAAGGAACACGTAGACGGGCCGGTCCGGCGTGGCCTCGGCGTGGTGCCGGGCCACGTCCACGATGGTGCCCGCGGGGCCTACTCGGGTCGGTGACACTCGTCCTCCTCCTCCGCGCTCTCCGCCTGCGCCACGCTCTCCGCCTCGCGCAGCGCCTCGCGGACGGCGTCCTCCTCGGCGCGGGCCCGGAAGGCGTCCACGGTGGCGGCGAGGGTGGCGACGTCGAGGGCCTGGTAGACCCTGCGCACGGGCAGGTCGACGTCGAACGCCTCCACCACGCGCGCGTGGAACCGGATGAGCAGCAGCGAGTCACCCCCCAGGTCGAAGAAGTTGTCGTGGGCGCCGACGTCCTCGGCGGAGCCGAGCCCGAGGGTGCCGGCCAGGATCCGGGCGATCCGCCGCTCCGTGGGCGTGCGGGGCCCTCTGCTCGCCGGACGGTGGCCCGAAAGCGGCTCCGGCAGCGCGTCCTTGTCGGGCTTGCCGTTGCGCGTCAGGGGAATCCGGTCGAGGAACACCAGGGCGGCCGGGACCATGTGACGGGGAAGCCGCTCGGCGAGGAAGGCGCGCATCCGGGCGCGGGCGTCCGTGGCGGCCGGGTGGTGGTCCCGCACGCCGTCGGCGCGGACGAGGTAGGCGGCCAGGTACGGCCGGTCGTGGTCGTGGCGCGGGACGACGACGCAGTCCCGCACGGCCGGGTGGGTCAGCGCGACCGCCTCCACCTCGCCGGGTTCGATGCGGTACCCCCGTATCTTGACCTGTTCGTCCAGCCGTCCCAGGTAATCGAGGTCGCCGCCGGGCAGTGGCCGCGCCAGGTCACCGGACCGGTAGCGGCGGGCCCCGGGGTGGCTCGCGTCGGGCCGGAACCGGTCGGCGGTCAGCCCCGGCCGGTGGAGGTAGCCGCGGGCGACCCCGACCCCGCCGACGAACACCTCGCCCTGGCCGCCGGCGGGGACGGGGGCGCCGTCGCGGCCGGCGACCGTCACCCGCTGCCCGGGAAGGGCCCCGCCGATCGGGCTGCGGGCGCCGCCGGCGACGTCGCGGGCCCGCAGCGGCCGTACGGTGGCGTGCACGGTGGTCTCGGTGATCCCGTACATGTTCACCAGGTCCGGGCCGTCGTCCCCCACGGCTGCGAACCAGGGCGCGAGCGCGGCGACCTCGCAGGACTCGCCCCCCAGCACCACCAGCGCGAGCGGCGGACGCCGGGGGCCCGCGGCGAGGGCGGCGGCCAGCAGGGGACGGCAGGCGCTCGGGGTCTGGCCGAGGACGGTGACCCGCTCGGCGCGCAGCGCCTCCCAGAGCGCGTCCGGGTCGCGCAGCACCTCCACGGGGACGATCACCAGCCGGCCGCCCGAGGTGAGCGCCCCCCACATCTCCCAGACGGAGAAGTCGAAGGCGGCGGAGTGGGCCAGCGCCCACACCTGCGGTCCCTGGGTGGCGGGCAGGACGCGCCGGCAGGCCGCCAGGACGCCGGTGACGTTGCCGTGGCTGACCGCGACCCCCTTGGGGCTGCCCGTCGACCCCGACGTGGAGATGACGTAGGCGAGATTGGCCGGGGCGGGCGCGGCACCGCCGGCGCGCGCCGTCCCGCCGAGCCGGTCCAGGTCGATCCGCTCGACCGGCGGGGCGGCCGTCCCGCCGCGCGTCACGACGAGACGCAGACCCGCGGACTCGGCCGTCACGCGCATCCGCTCCGGCGGGTCCGCCGGGTCCAGGGGCAGGTAGGCCCCGCCCGCGCGGAGGATGCCCAGCGCGCCCACCACGAGATCGACGCCGGGGCCGACGCAGAGGCCGACCACCGTGTCGGGACCCACCCCGCGGCGGCGCAGCGCGGCGGCCAGCCGGTCCGCCCGTTCCTGGAGGGCACGGTAGGTGAGGTGGTGACCGGCGTGGGTCACCGCCACCGTGTCCGGCACGGCGGCGGCGACCTCCGCGACGAGCCGGGGGAGGGTGCTCTCCTCGACGGCCGCCGCGGGGCCGGCCTCGCAGCCTGCGGGAAGACGCCGCTGGACCTCCGACGTCGTCGCCCCCGGACTCGCCGATCCCTCCAGGAGGACCTCCCGCATCCGGCGCAGGATCTCCCCGGCGAGGCCGGGAACCAGGCGGCGGGGGTCGAACTCCAGCTCCAGGTCGATCTCACCGGACCGTTCGGTGGCGGTGAGGGTGAGCGGGAACTTCGGCGCGACGGTGACCGCGGGCTCGACGGACGTCACGACGCCGGCCAGCCGCGTCCTGGCGGCGGGGAGGTTCTGGAAGGCGAAGGCGGTCTGGAACAGCGGGTTCTCGGCCAGGCCGCGCTCCGGGCGCACCCTCTCCACGAGCCGCTCGAAGGGCAGGTCCTGACCGGCGAGCCCGTCCTGCACCACGCGGTGGGTCCGCCGCACCAGCCCGCTCATGGTGCACGGTTCGGAGAGGTCCAGCCGGAGCGGGAGCGTGTTGACGAAACAGCCGATCAGCCCGTCCGTCTCGGGCCGGGTACGGCCGGCGACCGGGCAGCCGACCACCAGGTCGCGCTGGCCCGACAGGCTCGACAGCACCAGCCCGTAGCAGGCCAGCAGCACGGAGAACAGCGTCACCTGTTCGCGGCCGGCCCACTTCCGCGCCGCGGCGACCAGGGGGGCGCGCAGGGTCGCGCGCACCACCTCGGCGGGCACCCGGGGGGCTTCGGGGCCGGCCTCCAGCAGGAGGTCCAGGGTGGGGGGCGCGTCCACCAGGCGCCGCCACCGGGCGAACCCGCTTCCGTCCTCCGCGGCGCGCTGCCAGGCGGCGAAGTCCCCGTACCGGATCGGAAGGTCCGGCAGGGGGCAGGGCAGGCCGCCCGTGTGTGTCCCGTACAGTGCGCTCAGCTCGGTGAGGAGGACGCCGAGCGACCAGCCGTCGCTGGCGATGTGGTGCCGCGTCAGCAGAAGCGTGTGCTCTCCCCCGCCCTCCCGCAGCAGCCACGCGCGCAGCATCCGGCCGGAGGCGAGGTCGAAGGGGCGCCGGGCCTCGGCGGTCGCGATCTCGCACCGCGCCGTCCTCCGGGCCGCCGGGGGAAGACCGGTGAGGTCGACCAGGGGCGTCTCGGGCGCGGAGAAGGGAAGGACGGCAAGCTCCGGGCGGCCCCGGCGGGTCACGTAACGGGTTCGCAGCACGTCGTGGCGGCGGACCACCTGGCCGATCGCCTGCCGCAGCGCCTCCGGGGCGAGCGGGCCGCCCAGCCGGATCTCCAGGGGGATGTTGTAGGCGGTGTCGCCGGGGTGGAACTGGTGCAGGAGCCAGAAGCGTTCCTGGGCGTAGGACAGCGGCGGCGTGCCCTCGTGCCGGGGGATGACGTCCGGCCGCCGCAGGTGCGCCAGGATCTCGGCCTTGTGCTCCCTGAGCACGGCGAGCAGCTCGTCGGTGAGGACGCCCTCCGGCGCGCTGCACCGCACCTGCTCCCCTGCGGCGGTCACCAGGACCTGACGGTCGCGAAGGTCGGCGAGGAACGCGGCGACGTTCACAGCACCACCTCCCGCCGGCCGGGGCCGCCGACCGGCCGCTCCACGAACGCGGCGAGACCGGCGACGGTCGGCGTGTCGAAGAGCTGCGCCACCGGCACGTCGACGCCGTGCCCGGAGCGGACCATCGCCAGCAGCCGCAGTGCCAGCAGCGAGTCACCGCCCAGTTCGAAGAAGTCGTCGTCGCGCCCCACCCGGTCGTACCCGAGGAGGTCGGCGTACCAGGTGGCGAGCGTGCGTTCCAGGGTGCTCCCGGGCGCGGTGTAGGGGATGTCCAGCCCCGCGCGGGAACGGCCGGCGGCCACGCTCAGCCCGCTCACCACGGCCAGGTGGTCGGCCGTGGTGTACGCGGCGTGGCGGGCGAGGAGGTCGTCGAGCTCCTGGGTGGACACCAGCACCTGGGGGGCCGCGCCGTCGCGCAGCACGCGCCGGAACACCTCGACGCCTTCGGCGGGGGTGAGACCGCCGAGCAGGTCGTCGCCCGGCGTGACCGCCGCGCCGTTCCCCGTGACGCCGGGGCCGTGACCGGTGTCGTAGCGGCCGGCCAGGCGTTCCCGCGCGGCGGCCCACATCCCCGACTCCAGCCAGTCCGTCCAGGCGATCGCGACCGTGAGGCCCGGACGGCGGCCCGCCCGGTGGGCCGCGAAGGCGTTGAGGTAGTCGTTGCCCGCGACGTAGCCCACCTCGCCGAACTTCAGCTTGTACAGCACGGCGCCGATCGACGAGCACAGGACGAAGAAGTCGAGGTCGCGGTCTCCGAGCACCTCGTCGAGGACGGCCGTGCCGTACACCTTGGCCGCGATGGCCGCGTCGGTGTCCCCGGCGGTCCGGCGTTGGATCACCCCTCCGGTGTCGGGCACGCCGGCGGCGTGCACCACGCCGGTGAGCGGGCCGAAGCGCCGCTCCGCCTCGGTGACCGCGGCGCGGAGCGCGGCCGGGTCGGTGAGGTCGGCCCGCAGCACGAGGACCTCGCCGCCGGCCGCGGTGATCGCCCGCAACCGTCCGATGAGAACGCCGGTCGGGTCGCCGGGCGGGTGGGCGGCCAGGTATCCCGGCCAGTCCTCGGGGGCCGGGAACGGGCGCCGCCGGATGAGGACCACCTTCGCCGGAAGCCCGCCGAGCTCCTCGGCCAGGCTGAGGCCGATTCCGCCGAGCCCGCCGCAGACGAGATACACCCCGCCCGGCCGCGGTGCCGCGCCGGGCCCCTCCGGCCGCAGCGGGCACGGGGTGTGGTCGGGCAGGAAGCGGCGCCGGCCGCGATAGGCGACCACGGTGGACTCCCGTGCGGCGAGGAGCTCCTCGACCACCCGTTCCGCCAGCCAGTCCGGACGGGCGGTCACCTGCGGGGGGTCGGCGTCCACGGCGGTGCAGGAGATCCAGGGGTACTCCCGGGGGACGACCTTCACGGCCGCGAGCGTCGTGGCGTGCTCGGGGTGGGTCAGATCGTCGCCGAGCACGTCCTGGCATCCCGCGGTGACGGCGGCGAGCCGTACGTGCTCCCGGTCTCCCTGGGCGCCGAGCGCGCGGACCAGGTGCAGCAGGCTGTGCAGGCCCCACCGCTGGGCGGACGGCATGGTGCCGGCGGTCGCCGCGCGGCCCCGGGCGAGCGCGTCCTCCAGCGCCCACAGGTGCACCACGAGCCGGGGGGCACGGCCTCCCGCGCGCAGCCTCTCGATCAGGGCACGGTAGTCGTCGTACCGTTCGAGGGCGAACGATCTTGTGTCCGTGGCGTCGACCCTCACCACGTCCACCCCGAGCGCGGCCAGCCGGCGCTCGACGGCGCGGCCGAGCGGGCCCGAGGAGAAGACCAGGCAGCTTCCGGTGGCGGCCGGCGGGTCCGGGTCCGGCGGCGGCGCGTGCCGCCATCCGGGGCGGTAGGCCCACCGCGCGATGTCCGGGCGCTTCTCCGGCCAGCCGGATCCGGGGACGGGGGCGGCCGGGGCGGCGGAGACGGGAACGGGGGCGGGAACGGCGGAAAAGGCAGAGGCAGAGGTGGAGGTGGAGACAGGAGCGGGGACGGGGGGCGCCTGGGCGAGGACGAGCACCGCGTCCCGCGGGCCGGTCCGGGCCGTGAACACCTCGGTCTCGGCGAAGCCACCCCCGGCGACGGCCTCGCGCCAGCGGGAGGCGTCCAGGAGCGGCCCGAGCCCGCGCAGGTCGTCGTCGTGGTTCCACCACCCGTCCGAAAGGCCCCAGATCATCGACAGCCAGGGGTCGTCGCCGACGGTCTCGACGAGCGCGAGCAGGCCACCCGGCGCCAGCAGGGAGCGCAGGTGCCGCAGGGAGGCCCGGACGTCCCGCGTCGCGTGGACGACGTCCAGGGCGCACACCAGGTCGTACTCACCACCGGCAAGGCCCTGCCCCGCCGGGTCCGCCCCGACGTCGAGGACCCCCGTGGTGACGAAGCCGAACCCGCGCCGCGCCGCCTCCGCCGCGAGCCGGTCGGCGAACAGGCGGGAGACGTCGGTGGCGTGGTAGCGGAGCCGGCCGCGGGCGCGGGTGAGCAGGTGCCGGGTGAGCGTGCCCTGGCCCGCGCCGGCCTCCAGCACACGGACCGTCCCGTTCTCCGCCAGCCGGTCCAGGAGGTCCCCGACCAGCGCCGCCATCCTGGTCACCGCGCGGTGCTCCACGGTGCGCTCGCCCAGCGTCCGGCGCAGCAGATCGCCGCCGCCGTCCGGATAGAGCACGCCGAGGGCCGCGCCGGGCGTGGAGAGGGCGGCGGGATAGGCCTCGGCGCAGTGCACGAGCAACTCGGCCAGGCCGGCGAACCCCGGGTGCCCTCGGGTGAGGCGGAGGACGAGGTCCGGCACGGGGGGCGGCTCCCCCTCCAGGAACACCACCTCGTCCCCGCGCCTGCGGAGCACGCCGCCGGAGGCCGCGACGGCGAGCAGGAAGTCCAGGAACCGGGCGAAGGAGGGCAGCACCCCCAGCCGGTCGCGCAGCTCCGGTACCGAGCACCGGCCCCCCGGGGGTCCGGGCGTCCCGCCCGACCGGAGGTAGCGGGCGGCAAGGGCGACGCACAGCCGTTCCAGACCGGCCCGCAGCCCGGGGTGGTCGTCCACCCCGCGCGTCCCGTCCGGCCGGGACAGGGCCGTCCGCACCGCCGCCGACAACTCGGTGAACCCGGGCCGCGCGGGCGCCGAGGCGCCGGACCGGGCGGCGGGCACGGCCGGCACGGGGAGCACGGCCGGCACAGGGGACCCCCCGGGCGCCGAGGCGCCGGACCGGGCGACCTGCTCGGCGGGCGGCTCGACCCAGTGCCTCCGGCGCTGGAACGGATACGCCGGAACGGTCACCCGGCGCGGCTCCTGCGTCCGGTGGAACGCCTCCCAGCGCACCGGGCATCCCGCGGCCCACAGGTCCGCCACGGCCGCGACCACGCCCTCCACCTCGGACGGCTCCCCGCCGGCGGACGGCCCCGGAAGACAGCGCACGGTGTGGTGGGTGTCGCCGGCCAGCGGATGCCGGCGGACCAGGCCGGTGAGTCCGGCGGACGGCCCGGCCTCCACCAGCGCGACCGGGCCGAGGCCGAGACAGCGGGCGACCCCGTCACCGAACCGGACCGGCCGGCGCATGTGGGCCAGCCAGTAGCCGGGGTCGCACACCTCCTCCGGGCGCGCCCAGTCCCCGGTCAGGTTCGACACGTAACGAAGGACCGGAGCGTGGAAGTCGACGCCGGACAGGACCGCGTGGAAATCCTCCAGCACCGGCTCCACGGCCGGGGAGTGGAAGGCGTGCGCGGTGGCGAGCGTCCGGGTGGGCACTCCCCGGCCGCGCAGCGCGCGCGCCAGCTCGGACACGGCGGCTGGCCCGCCCGCGACGACGCACTGGTCGGGCGCGTTCACCGCGGCCACCGACAGCCCGTCCGGGCACAGGGGACGGAGGCCCTCCCAGGGCAGCGGTACGGCGAGCATCCGGCCCGGCGGCAGCGTGGCCTGCAACCGCCCGCGCTCCGTCACCACGCGCAGCGCGTCCGGCAACGTGAAAACCCCGGCCAGCGTCGCGGCCACGTACTCACCGAGGCTGTGCCCGAGCATCGCGGCCGGGGCCGGCCCCCATTCCCGGAGCGTGCGGGCCAGGGCGTACTCGACCGCGAACAGGGCGGGCTGGCCCACGCGGGTGGCGTCCGCGGTACCCGGCGGACAGCGCAGAGCCCGCCGCAGGTCGACGTCCAGGCCGGCGAGCACTTCGGCGCACTCGTCCAGGTGGCGGCGGAACGTGACGTCCTGGGCGGCCAGAGCCTCCGCCATCGCGGGGTAGGCGGCGCTCTGGCCGGGAAACAGGAACACCACGGGGCGGTCCGGGACCGCGGGGCGCCCGGACGCGTCCGGCCGGCCAAGGGCGTCGACCGCGGCGGTCGCGTCCCGGCACACGACCACCCGCCGGTGCGGGAACGGCCGCCGGCCGGCGAGGGTGGCCGCCACGTCGGCCAGGTCCGCGTCCGGCTCGCGGCCGAGGTGCCCGGCGAGGTCCGCGGCGGCCTCGGCCAGCGCCTTCCCGGTGCGGGCCGACAGCACCAGCGGCTGGACCGGCCTGCGGCACCCGGCACGCGGAGGTGGCGGGGGCGGCTGTTCGAGCACCACGTGGGCGTTGGTGCCGCCGATCCCGAAGGAGCTGACACCGGCCCGCCGCGGCAGGTCCTCCGTCCGCCAGGGGCGTGTGGTGGCGGCGACGCGGAACGGGGTCGCGGCGAAGTCGATCCGCGGGTTGGGGGCGCGGTAGTTCAGGCTGGCCGGGATGACCCCGTCCCGGACGGCGAGCACGGCCTTGATCAGCCCCGTCACCCCGGCGGCGGCGTCCAGATGCCCGATGTTGGTCTTCACCGAGCCGAGTGCGCAGAACCCGGTCCGCTCGGTGCCGGCGCGGAACGCCTTCGTCAGCGCCGCCACCTCGATGGGATCGCCGAGGGCGGTCCCGGTTCCGTGCGCCTCGACGTAGCCGACGGTGTCCGCGCCGATTCCCGAGACGGCGTGCGCCTCGACGATGACGGCGGCCTGCCCGTCGAGGCCCGGGGCGGTGTAGCCGGCCTTGTTCGCGCCGTCGTTGTTGACCGCCGTGCCCAGGATGAGGGCGTGCACCCGGTCCCGCTCGCGCACCGCGTCGGACAGCCGCCGGAGCAGGACCACCCCGACGCCGCTGCCGCCCACCGTGCCGCCGGCCGAGGCGTCGAAGGCCGCGCAGCGGCCGTCGGGTGAGTAGATGCCGTCCTCGGCGTACACGTACCCCTGGCCCTGCGGCACCTGGAGGGACACCCCGCCGGCCAGCGCCATGTCGCACTCGAAGGTCTGAAGGCTGCGGCAGGCCAGGTGAACGGCGACGAGCGAGGACGAGCACGCCGAGCCGACCGCGTAGCTCGGCCCGGTCAGGCCCAGCTTGTGCGAGACCGTGGTGGCGGCGAAGTCCTTGTCGTTGTGGATCAGCAGGGGGAAGCCGCCGGCCCGCCGGACGAGATCGGCGTCGGGCAGCAGGTTGCGTATCAGGTAGGAGCTGAGGCCGGCCGCGAGGAACACCCCCACCGGCTCGGTGAGCGCGGCCGGGTCGTACCCCGCCGCGTCGAACGCGGTCCAGGCCGTCTCCAGGCAGAGCCGGTGCTGGGGGTCCATGATCTCGGCCTCACGCGGGGAGTAGCCGAAGAAGGCGGCGTCGAACCCGGTGATGTCGCTGAGCACCCCCTCCGCGCCGACGAAACGGGGATGGCCGGCCTGGGCCGGCTCCCGGCCCCGCGCCGGCGCTTCCCCGCGGCCGAACCGGCTGATGCTCTCCCGCCCGGCGCGGAGGTTCTCCCAGAACGTGGCCACGTCGTCCGCGCCGGGAAAGCGGCCGGCCAGGGAGACCACCGCGATCGGCTCGGGCCCGGGGTCGGTCATCTCTCCCCCTCCCGTGCCGTCCGGCGGGCGAGGGCGCGCCGGCGCGCGCCCCGCGACCGCGCCCGGAGGATGCCCTCGGCCTCGAAATCGGCCCCAAGACCGGCCTCGACACCCGCCTCGACACCGGTCACGGGGGAGGTCTCGGAGCCGGTCGCGGGGGAGGAACCGGCGCCCCGCCGTTCGAGGAACGCCGCGAGCGAGGCGACGGTGGGAAACCGGAACAGGTCCACCAGGGCCGGCGCCGGCCGGACCCTCCCCGACAGCGCGCGGTGCAGCCGCAGCAGCGCCAGGGACGTCCCGCCGACCTCGAAGACGCCGTCGTGGACCCCCACCTCGGCAAGGCCCAGGACCTCGCACCAGGCGTCGGCGACGGCGCGTTCGAGGGCGCTGCGGGGCGCGACCCCGCCGCCCGCCGGCGACCGCTCCGCGGCGGCGATCCGGGCGAGCGCGCCACGGTCGATCTTGCCGTTGCCGTTGTACGGCAGCGCCTCCCGGACGATCAGCCGGGTGGGAACCATCACCGAGGGCAGCCGCGCCCGGAGCGCGGCCAGCAGCTCCCCCGGCACCACCTCGGCGCCCGGGGCCGGGACGACGACGCCGGCCAGCCGGAGGTCGGCCGCGCCCCGGCCGATCGGGACGACCGCGGCCGCCCGCACCGCGCCGGTGTCACGCAGCGCGGCCTCCACCTCGCCGAGTTCGACGCGGACACCGCGTATCTTGACCTGGTCGTCCGCGCGGCCCAGGAACACCAGGCGGTCGTCGTTTCCGCGGCACGCAAGGTCACCGGTGTGGTAGACACGGCCCGCCCCCGGGGGGCCGGGCCGGAAGCCCTCGGCCGAAAGCCCCGGCCGGCGGAGGTACCCGCGCGCGACCGTGGGGCCGCCGACGACCAGTTCGCCGACGACGCCGGCGGGCACGGGCTCGCCGTTCTCTCCCGCGACCCACACGGCGGCGGGGCCGATCGCCGTGCCGATGGCGGGTTGCCGGTCGTCCCCGGCGGCGACCACCTCGGCCGTGGCGTAGGTCGTGGCCTCCGAGGGACCGTAGAGATTGCGGACGACCGCCCGGGGCAGGCGCCCGTGGACCCTGCGGACCAGGTCGCGGGGCAGCGGCTCCCCGGCGAGGTTGACCGCGCGCAGCGACGGGGGCAGGCCGTCGGCGTCGAGCAGCGCCTCGGCGGCCGAGGGGACGGTGTTGAGCAGGGTCGCGTGCCGCGTCCAGGGAAGCTCCGGCACCCGCAGGGCGTTCTCGGCCAGCACCACGGTGCCGCCGGCGGTGAGCGGGCAGAACACCTCGAACACCGAGAGGTCGAAGCCGACGGAGGTCGTGGCCAGGACCGCGGCGAGTTCGCCGGCGCCGAAGGCGTCACGGGCCCAGCCCAGGAAGGCGGCGACGCCGCCGTGCTGGATGGCCACGCCCTTCGGCCGTCCCGTCGAGCCGGAGGTGTAGAGCACGTACGCCAGGGCTGCCGGGTGAACGGGGAGGGGGAGGTCGGTCTCGGCGTGCGCCGGCGGCCGGCCGTCCATCACGAGCCGCGGCGGGCCGGGCGGGACGGCGCCCTCCTCGCACTCCGGATCGGTGATCACAAGACGGGCCCCGGAGTCGGCGAGCATCGTCCGCACGCGCTCGGGCGGATGCGCGACGTCGACGGGCAGGTATGCGGCGCCCGCCTTCAGCACCGCGAGCATCGCGACGACCAGATCGGCCCGCCGGCGCATCAGGACGGCGACGACGTCGTCCAGGCCGCAGCCGCGGCGGCGCAGCTCCCGCGCCAGCCGGTTGGCCCGGCGGTTCAGGGAACCGTAGCTGACGTGCTCCTGCCCGCACACCAGGGCCGGCCGGTCCGGCCACTCACCGGCCACGCGCTCCACCAGGCGGTGGACCGGCTCGGCCGCCCCAGGCTCCGCGGGCCGGGTGAACCGGGCCAGGTGACGGCGTTCGGCGAACGGCAGCAGCGGCAGCCCGCCCAGCCGGGTGCCGGGGCGCCGTACGGCCGCGTCGACCAGCACGCGGAAGCGGCGGGCGAAGGCACGCAGCTCCGGCTCCCCGCAGCACCCCGGGTCGGCCTCGAAGGCCACCTCGACGCCCTCGGCGGACTCGGTGGCGGTGACGGTCAGCTCGTACTTGGCCGCCGCCGCGGGGACCGGGACGATCTCGCTCCTCACCCCGGGCAGGGCGGGGGGATCGGGTCGCCGCTGGTAGGCGAAGAGCACCTGGAACAGCGGGCTGGTCCGGGGGTCGCGCCTCACCGCGAGCGCGTCGACGATCTCCTCAAACGGTGTCAGCCGGTGTTCCAGGGCGTCCAGCAGCGTGTCCCGGGCCCGCTCCAGCACGTCGTGGAACGGCGGGTCGCCGTCGAGACGGAGGCGCAACGGCAGGGTGTTGACGAACATCCCGACCACACCGGGCGGCTCCTCGTGGCCGCGCAGCGTGACCGGCGAGCCGAAAACGACGTCCCGCTGCCCCGAGTGGCGGGAGACCAGGCAGGCCAGCGCGGCCAGCATCACCATGGGGCGGGTCACGCCCCGGTGCCGGCACAGCCGGTCGACGGCCTCCGTCTCGGTGACCGTCAGCCGTTCGGCGGCCGTCACCGGCCGCTCGTCCCCGGATGCCACGGAGTCAGCGGAGCCCACGGGAACGGCGGAGTTCGCGGACCCCATGGAAACGGCGGGGGCGGCGGAGTTCGCGGAGGCCGCGGGGTCGACGGAAACACCGGGGGCGGCGGGGGCGGCGAACACCGCCGTCCGGGCCGGGGCGTCCCGCAGCGAGGAGCGCCAGAACTCCAGGCCGTCCTCACCGGGGAGCCCCCGCTCGGGGCGGACCGCTCCGCCGTACCCCGGAGCGGCCGGCAACCCGTCCGGGCGGCCCCCCAGACCCGCCCGGTAGGCGGTCTCCAGCTCACCGCAGACCACCGCGAGCGACTCCCCGTCGAACGCGATGTGGTGCACGGAGAACACCAGGACGTGGTGCTCGGCCGTGAGACGGAACAGCAGCCACGCGGCGGGCGGCCCGGCGGCCAGGTCGAACGGCCGCGCGGCGACGTCCCGCAGCCGGCGCTCGACCTCCGGCCGGCCGGCGCCGGCGAGCCCGGACAGGTCGACGAGGCGCAGCGGGGGAGGTGAGGCCCCGAACCGCTGGTGCGGCCGGTCGCCCTCCACGTGGAAGGCGGCGCGCAGGATCTCGTGCCGCCGGCCGACGAGAAGGACCGCGGCCCGCAGCGCGGTCACGCTCAACGGCCCCGTCATCTCGATGGCCGTGCAGACGTTGTACGCCGTACCGCCCGGCACGAGGTGGTGGAGGAACCACAGTCTTCGCTGCGCCGAGGTCAGGGGGCTCCCCTCTCCCCCGCCCCCGGTCACGTCGCCGGTCGTCATGCGCGGCCGCCCCCGTCTCCGGCGACGGCGCGCGCCCCGCCGCCGTCCCCGCCACCGCCACCGTCCCTGTCCTCGTCACCGTCGCCGTTCCGGGCCAGGCGCGCCCGGTCCACCTCCCGGGCGAACTCCGCGACGGTGGGCGCCCGGAACAGGGTGCGCACCGACAACCTGACGCCGAACACGCGGTTGGCCGCCGTGGTGACCTGCATGGCGCGCAACGACTCGCCGCCGAGGTCGAAGAACCGGTCGGCGACGCCGACGCGGTCCAGCTTGAGGACGTCGCACCAGATGGCGGCGATCGCCTGCTCGGTCTCGGTGCGCGGGGGCCGGTAGCCCTCTCCTCCGGTCAGCTCGGCGTGGGTCGGCTCCGGCAGCAGCGCCCGGTCCACCTTTCCCGTCGCGGTGAGCGGAACGGCGTCGAGCACGACGCACGCGGAGGGCACCATGTACTTCGGCAGCCGGTCCTGGACGTACCGCCGCAGCTCGGACGGCTCCGGCCGCTGCCCCGGCTCGGGAAGCACGTACCCCACGAGCGCCTTGTCCAGGGCGTCCTCCCCACGGGCCACGACAATGGCGCGCCGGACGGCGGGGTGGGTCTCCAGCACCGCCTCGACCTCTCCCGGCTCGACCCGGAACCCCCTGACCTTGACCTGCTGGTCGGCCCTGCCGAGAAACTCCAGACACCCGTCGGGAAGGTAGCGGCCCAGGTCACCGCTGGCGTACCGGCGCGCGCCCGGCGAGCTCGGGTCCGGCCGGAAGGCGGCCGCGGTGTCGGCCGGACGCCCGAGGTAGCCGCGGGCGACCCCGCCACCGCCGAGGTGCAGCTCTCCGGACACCCCGATCGGCACCGGCCGGCCGTGCGGGTCGAGCACGTCGACCCGCGCGTTGGCCACCGGCGTCCCGATGGGCAGCTGTGGGCGGCCGGTCTCCTGGGACCCCGTCCACATCGTGGCCCAGACGGTCGTCTCGGTCGGCCCGTACTCGTTGGCGAGCACACCGTGGGGCAGCGCCGCCGCGCAGGCCCCGAGCAGTGTGGCGGGGCAGGGCTCCCCGGCCGCGATCAGCACGCGCAGCGAGCGGAGTTCTCGCGGGGTGGCCTGCTCCACGACGGGCGTGAGCAGCGACGGGATGCCCAGGGTGTGCGTCGGGCGGTACCGGGCGACGGTCTCCACCAGCCCGGCGGGCTCGGTCTGCAGGCCCTCGCGGGGCAGTACCAGGGTGCCGCCCTGGGTGAGGGGCCAGAAGATGCCGGCGACCGAGCTGTCGAAGGCGAACGAGGACAGCAGCAGGAACCGCTCGGCCGTGCCGCCGTAGGCCGCGGCCCGGGCGGCGAGCGAGGCGACGACGTTGCGGTGTTCGACCACGACCCCCTTCGGCAGCCCCGTGGAGCCCGAGGTGAACATGACGTAGGCCGGGTTCGCGGGGGTGACGCCGCTGACCGGGTTGCCGTCCGGCCGCTCGCCCGCGCCGCCGGCCTCCGGGTCCACGGCGATCACGACGGGCCCCTCCGGGACGCGGGACGTCAGGTGGCGCTGGGCGAGCACCAGCCCGGCGCCGCCGGTCGCCGTGAGCGTCGCGATCCGGTCGTCCGGCTGACCGGGATCCAGCGGGAGGTAGGCGGCGCCGGCCTTGAGCACCGCGAGCAGGGACACGATCTGCTCGACGGAGCGCTCGGCGAGCACCCCGACCACCCGCTCCGGGCCGGCGCCGTGTGACCGGAGCAGGCGCGCGAGCCGGTTGGCCCGCCGGTTCAGCTCCCCGTAGGTGAGCGTCACGGCCTCCAGCTGCACCGCCACGGCGTCCGGGCGCGCGGCGGCCCGCTCCTCGACCAGTTCGTGCAGGCAGCGATCGGCGACCGGGGTGACGGGGCCGGCCGTGAAGGAGGCGAGCATCCCCCGGTCGCGGTCCGGCAGCAACGGCAGGGCGTCGTAGCGGCCGGCGGGGTCGGCGACCATCGCCTCCATGACCTGGGCGTAGCAGTCGCGGACGCCGTCCATCAGCTCGGCGGAGAACTGCAGGCTGTCGTACTCGACGCGGACCTCCAGATGGCCGGTCTCCCGGTTCAGCCGGAAGATCCCGCAGAACGGGAAGGTCGACTCGCCGTACAGCTCGTTGGCCACGTGTTCGACGCCGCGGTCCTTCCAGCGGTCCAGCACGCCGAACACGTGGTAGTCGGTGAAGAAGAACAACGTCTCGGCCAGCGGCTCGTTGCCCTGGTGGCGCTTCAGCTCGGCCATGGGCAGACGCCGGTAGGGCAGGGAGGCCCGCTCGGACTCCAGGGTGGCGAGGACGAGGTCGCGCCAGCTTCCCCCGGTCATCCGTACCCGCAGCGCCAGGCTGTTGACGAACAGCCCGATCGTGGTGCTTCCGTCCGCGGTCTCGGGCCGGCCGTTGGTGACGGTGTAGGTCAGCGTGTCGGTATGGCCGCCGTAGGCGGACATGACGGCCATGTGCGCGGCCATGAGCACGGTTTTGAGCGGGACGGCGTCGGCGAAGGCCAGCTCCTTGAGGCGGTCGGAGAGATCGACCGGAACGGGGACCGCGATCCGTACGATCTGCCGGTCGCCCTTGTCGGCGCGGGGGCCCGTGGTCGTCCGGGGCAGCCGCATCAGCGTCGCCCCGGCCAGGTAGGACTCCCAGAACTCGTGGTTGCGCCGGTCCTCCAGGGCGGCCAGCTCCAGCGCGACGGCGTCGCGCATCGTCGAGGTGGGCGGCCGGATCGCGACCGGCTCGTCGAAGACGATCGAGAAATAGTGGCTGAACAGCTCGGCGATCATCAACGCCTCGCTCCAGCCGTCCACGATCTCGTGGTGGAAGCCGTAGGTGAACTGGAAGACGTCGTCGGCGAGGCGGTGCGTCATGAACCGGATCAGCGGGTATTCGTCCAGGTCGAAGCCGCGCTCCTTCTCCCGCAGGATCCACCGCTCGATACGGGCGTCCTGCTCGCCGGGGGGCATCGCGCGCACGTCCTCGTGGTGCAGCGGGGTCGGGAAGACGCTGTGGACGAGCTGGAGCGGCCGGCTGAAGGCGGACATGTCGAAGGAGGTGCGCAGCATGGGGTGCCGTTCCACGAGCCGGCGGACCACCACGCGCATCACGTCCAGGTCGAACGGCGCGCGCAGCCGTACCGACGCGATCGCGTGGTACACCGCCGACTTCGCGGCGAAGTCACGGTGGAAGATCATGCCTTCCTGCAACAGGTTCAGGGGGAAGGCGTCCTCCACCTCGGCCGGCATCCGGCGGCGGTCCTCCTCCCCCACCAGCGCGAAGGGCTCGGTCCGGGGCGGCTCCGCGGCCCCCTGGCGCGCGTCCACGTGCGCCGCGCACCGCCGTACGGTGGGCAGCCTGTGCAGGTCGGCGACGGTGACGTCGACGCCTCCGGCCTGCGCCCGGCTGGCGATCATGACGCTGCGGATGGAGTCGCCGCCGATCGCGAAGTAGTTGTCGTCGATGCCGACGCGGTCGACGCCGAGGACGGTCGCCACGGCGGCGGCCAGGATCTCCTCGGTGGCGGTTCGCGGCGGCGCGTAGCCGGTGGTGACGGCGGTCCGGCGGGCGGGCCGGGGAAGGGCGGCGCGGTCGACCTTGCCGCCGGCGGTCACCGGCAGGGCGTCGAGGGGCACGAACGCGGCCGGGACCAGGTGGTCCGGCAGGTGCCGGCGGCAGTGCTCGGCGAGCTCGCCGGGATCGATCGTCCCGGCGGCGGGGACGACGTAGGCGACCAGCGTCAGCTCGCCGGCCAGCGGCGAGGAGCGGCCCGGGTCGTCGTCCCGGTGGGCCGTCACCACCGCCCGCTCCACCGCCGCGTGCCGTCGCAGGACGGTCTCGACCTCGGCGGGCTCGATGCGGACACCGCGGATCTTCACCTGGTCGTCGGCCCGGCCGAGGTACTCCAGGGCGCCGTCCGGACGGCGGCGGGCGAGGTCGCCGGTGCGGTACAGCCTTCCGTCCCCGAAGGGGCTTGGGGCAAAGCGGCTCTCGGTCAGCTCCGGGCGTCCGAGGTAGCCGAGGGCGACGCCGTCGCCGCCGAGATGGATCTCACCGACCGCGCCGTCGGCCACGGGCCGCCTCCGGGGGTCGAGGAGGTACGCCCGGGTGTTGGCGACGGGGGTGCCGATGGGGACCGGCCCCGAGCGCGGGGTGGCGTCGTCGACGACGTGGGCGACACTGCCGACGACCGTCTCGGTGGGGCCGTACTCGTTCACCACCCGCGTGCCTGCGGCGCGGAACGGCTCGACGCTCTCGGCGTGGAGCGCCTCCCCGCCGACGACGAGGGTGCGGACGACTCCCGCGAGCTCGGAGGGCTCCAGCAGCTGGTTGACCACGTCCAGATGGGTCGGGGTCAGCTTCACCAGGGTGAGGTCGCGGTGTGAGCGCAGGGCGGCGACCAGCCCGGTCACCCCCGCCGCCTCCGACACCACGATCACCCGCTGCCCGACCAGCAGCGGCCCCAGCAGCGCGGTCAGCGTGAGGTCGAAGCCGATCGAGGAGTGCGCCACCGCGCCGGTGCCCTCCCGCAGCCGGTAGGCGTCGGCGCACCAGCGCAGGTAGTTGGCCAGGCCGCGGTGGGTCACCCGGACGCCGTTGGGAACCCCGGTGGTGCCGGAGGTGTACATGACGTAGGCCGGATCGGACGGTTCCACCTCCGCCTCCGCCACCGGCGGGGCGTCCTGGCCGACGGCGGACCCCTCCTCGCCGGCGACCAGCACGGCCGCCTCGCACGCTCCCAGCCGGTCGCGCAGCTCGCGGCAGGTGAGGAGGACGGGGGCCGCCGTCTCGCGCAGGACGAACTCCAGGCGCCGCACCGGGTAGGCGATGTCCACGGGCACGAACGCGGCGCCCACCCTGAGCACGCCGAGGATGCCCGCGATCAGCTCCGCCGACCGCCCGAGGGAGACGACGACCCGGTCCTTCGGGCGCACCCCGAGCCCCGCCAGCCCGCGGGCGATCAGGTCGGCGCGGGCGTCGAGCTCCGCGTAGGTGACCTCGGCGCCGTCGGCGACCACGGCCACCGCGTCCGGGGTCAGCCGCGCCCGCGCCGCGAACACCCGGTGCACCGGGGTCCCGGGGTGGTCGGCGACGGGGCCCCGGGCACGGTCGAGCACACGCCGCCGTTCCTCACCGGACAGCACGTCGATCTCACCGATCGGGGTGTCCGGGTCCGTCAGCGCGTTACGCGCCAGGGTGAGGAGACAGGCCCCGACGCTCGCGGGGTTCATCCAGGGTGCCCGTCCCTCGTCGCACTCGACGTCGACGGTGAGCCGGTCGTCGTGGAGGACGCAGGTCAGCCGGAGCGCGGCGTCGGTGGTCGCGGTCTCGCGCACCGGGACGAACGTGACCTCGCCGGCCTGGAGCGGCTCCGGTGCCTCCACGATGTGGAAGGCGTAGAACGGGACCGCCGGCCCTCCGGTACGGCCGGCCGGCCCGCCCGGGTCGAGGTGGTCGACGATGTCCGTCCACCGGGCCCGCCGGCGCCCGCTCTCCTCCAGCGCCTCCCGGAACGCCGTGCCGGGGGTGAACCGGCAGACGACGGGAACCTCCCGCTCGAACGCCCCGACCGCGTCGTCCAGGCTGGGATAGGAGCGTCCCGGGGTGACGCCGGCGACCACCACGTCGCGCTCTCCGTGAAACCGCCAGGCGAGGATCTCGAACAGGGCGGCGAGGACGTCCCCCGGGGTGCTGGACCAGGCGGCCGCGCGCTCCGTGAGCAGCTCTCGCAGCTCCGGCTCCACCGTGTGGCGCCACGACCGCCGCCCACCGGAGCCGGACCCGGCCCCCTGTGCCCGGGACGCCGCCTCGGGCATCGGGTCGAACGGGCCGGGCGTGAGGTGCGCCGCCCAGGCCGCTCGCTCCGCCGCCCCCTCCTCGCCGCTCAGCAGCTCGTCGTGCCAGGCGGCGAAGTCGGCGTACTGCACGGGCTCGTGCCGGGGCGGCGTGCCGTCCGCCCGGTAGGCGGCGGCGATCTCCGCCAGCACCAGCCGCAGGGAGCGGCGGTCACCGGCCAGGGCGTGGACGCTGAGCACGAGAAACGAACGGTCCGGTGCCAGGCGCGCCGCCACGGCCCGGAAGACCGGCCCGGCTGCGGGGTCGAGGCCGGCGCCCTCGTCGCGGAGCAGCGCGTCGAGGGCGCCGGGCGCCTCGACGACACGCAGCGGTGAGGGCCCGGGTTCGTTGATCACCTGGAGCGGGGCCGCCCGCCCGGCCAGGCCGGCGAAGCCGGTGCGCAAGGACTCGTGCCGGGCCACGACGGCCCGCACCGCGTCGGCGAGCCGCACGAGGTCGGCCTTTCCCTCCACACGTACTCCCAGCTGCGCGTACCGTTGCGCGCGGCCGTCGAGCCGCGCCCACAGGCGGCGCTGCAGCGGAGAAACCCTGTATCCGGAATTTGCCGTTTCGGACACTACCTGCCTCCCCGGCGCCGTGACCCACAAGAACTTCTTGTGATATCCGCAGAATGTTTCGGTTCAGCGGCGTGGAGCGATAGTGGCGACCACAGGACGGCCGCGGGACAGAGATGAAACGTTCTCCTGACCAAGTGCACTCGAAAGAGCCGGTCGCCCCCAGAATAGCCATCGCCTTGCGCGAGAACCGGTTGCTGCTTTGATTACCTGTCGCCCCACCGATACCATCGGCTACCGGACCAAATATCAACTTCCCTTCGCGCCAGGTTTTACTAACGGTGTGAAAATCTCAAACTCATGACATAACAGCACCGACAGGACGCCGAAGAAATACGATCGAATTCAACTTTTTCCGGTTTTGGGATGGTTGGTTAAGGGGTCGGGTGCAGGTGAATATTCCGCCGAGGGCCCCCGTCCCGGCAGGTCGATCGACGCGGCCAGCTCGGCCAGCCGTGGCGCGGCCAGGAAGTCACCGAGCGGTACCGTCACCCCCCACTCCCCGGCGACGGCGCGCAGCAGCCGGACGGCCTGCCGGGGCGTGCCACCGGCCCGGAAGAAGTGGTCGGCGCGGCGGACGTCCCCGGTGCCCAGCACCTCGGCCCAGAGCACGGCCAGCCGCCGCTCGGTCACCGTACGGGGCGGAGCCGAACCCTGTGGCAGGAGCACGGCCTCGTCCGGCCCCGGCAGTGACGGCAGCGGATCCCGGCCCGCGTCCCGCAGGGCGCGCGCCCGTTCGAGCCGGTCCGGCGGCACCCAGACCACGACCCGCGGGACGCGGCCGCCGACGGGCCCGCCGCGCACACGCTCCCGTACCTCCTCCTCCGCCGGCATCCGGTCGCCCGCGATCCAGGCGACGAGCGCCGGCGCCGCCATGCCGGAGGGGGTGGGCCAGAGCCCCGCGGTGACGACCGCCGCCGAGACGCCGGGGGTCTCGGTCAGCGCCCGCTCAAGCACCTCCGTCTCCAGCAGGCCGCCGTCAAGGGACACATACCCCGGTAAGGGGCCCGCGAGGTGGAAGACGCCCTGGTTGGTACGGAACCCCCGGTGGGCGCTCCGGTGGCGGCGGGTACCGGTTCCGGCCGGGTCCGGGACGAACCGCTCCGCGGTCGCCCGGGGGTCGGCCAGATAGCCGAGCCCGGCCACGGGCGCGGTGAGCGCGCCGGCGACACCGGCCGGCGCCGGGAGGCCCGCCTCGCCGGCCACGGACACCTCACGTCCGGCGGCGGGCAGGCCCAGCTCCCCCACCCCGCGCTCGGTCGCCGTTCCCTCGTCGAGCCGGGCGGCCGTCAGCGTCTCGCCGACCTCCGGCCAGCCGTGTCCTCCCCACACCCGGAACCCGGCCGCGGCGAGCGCGGCGACCAGACGCGCCGGCACCGGCGCCCGACCGCACCACGCGTCGACGCCGCCCCCGGCGCGGACGCCGGACGCCAGCAGGTTCCACCACCGTTCGGGGTCGGCCCCCATCGCGGTGACCCCCCGGGGGACGTCGCACACGCCGGTGTCTCCCGGCCCTCGGCGGGGGAACACGAGGGTGGCGCCCGACAGGATGGCCAGGGTGACGGCCGCCGCCGTACCACCCCGCTCGCCCAGGGGGGCGAACCGGCTTCCCGGTCCGAGGCGGGCCGCGGAGGCGAAGGCGGCGGCCTCGGCCGCCAGCGCGCGGTGGGGCAGGACGACCCACCGGCCGTCCGCCCCGGAGGGCTCCACGGCCGCGGCCAGCCCCGGATGGGGCGCCGCGGGGGGCGTCGAGGAGGGTCTCGCGGGGGAGCTCGCGGGAGGCGCCACTGGGGACGTCGCGGAGGGCGTCGTCCGCGGCGCGGCGGCTGTGACGTCGGCCGCGACGTCGACCGTGTTCCGCTCCGGTACTCCCCACGCGCCGGCGGACGTCCCCGCGGTGATCGCGGCGGGCGTGCCGAGCGCGGCCACCAGCCGCCGGAAACGGCCGGGACTCCAGCGGTGGTCGGCGCCGTCGACCGGAATCCCCCCGGCCAGGAGAACGGCGGCCGTCGCCACGATCCGGTCCTGCAGGTCGTCGAGCAGCACCAGCACCGGCCGGCCCGTCGGCCGTGTCCGCGCACCCAGCAGGGCCGCCACCTCCCGGGCGCGCCGGGCCAGGCCACCGAACGACAGCTGACGGCCGGCGTGATCGACCGCCACGGCGTCGGGGGTGTCGTCCAGGCGCCGCGCCAGCAGTCCGGCGACGGTCCCCTCTCCGGCGGGGGCCGCGACCGCCGCCCGCGCCGGCGTCCTCTCCTCGTCGAGGAGCACGTCCAGCCGGGAGAGACGAGCGCCGGGCTCACGGACGACCTGTTCGAGCACCCGCCGGTACCGTTCCGTCCACCGCCACCCGGCGACCGTCTCGAACAGCCGGCCGCTGAGGGTCACGTCGAACTGAATCGGCCCCGAGCCGTAGTCGTAGGCCTCGACGACCAGGTCCGCGGTCCACATCACGTTCTCGTCGCACTCCGGGATCTCGACCCCGAAGTCGCCCACCGTGATCCCCGGCGACAGTTCGAGCGTGGCCGGCGGCGTGTTGTGCAGGCTGAACCCGACCTGTTTCAGAGGGTGAGGGCGCAGCTCCCGCTCCGGATCCATCCCCGCCACCAGGTACGGGAAGGGCAGGCGCTGGTGGTCGTGGGCGCGCAGACACTCCTCGCGCGTCCTGGCCAGGAGAGTCCGGAAGGCGGGGTCGCCCGAGCAGTCGCCGACCACGACGAGATAGTCGGACAGGCAGCCGACCACGTACTGCTCGGCATGCGACCTGCGGGCGGCCGACGACGAGTAGGTCACCGGGCGTTCGACCGAGCAGTGGCGCGCGAGCAGCGCGTGGAAGGCCGCGAGCATCGTGACGAACAGGGTCACCCCCTCGCGGCGGCTGAACTCCCGCAGCCGGTCGCTGAGCCCGGGGTCCAGGTCGCTCACCACCGAGAAGCAGGCCAGGTCGTGCTCCCGGGGGCGGGGGTGGTCGGCCGGCAACGGCACGGGGGCCAGCCCCGCCAGCCGGCGCCGCCAGCGCCGCAGCTCCGACGCCGTCCGCTCCGCGGTCCAGTGGGCGCGTTCCCGCATGCCGTGATCGACCTGCCCCGCCCGCACCGGGGGCGGTTGCGCCGGCCGTCCCCCGGACAACGCCTCATAGAGGGCCCCCAGGTCGCCGGTGAGGAGGGACAACGACCACAGATCGGCCGCCAGGTGCGGGATGCAGAGCAGCAGCCCGTGGTCGGACGGGTCCATCCGGAGCAGTGCCAGCCGCACCGGCGGGGCGCCGGCCGGGTCGAACCTGTGGCCGGCCGCCTCGGCCTCGATTCTCAGCACCTCCGCGTGCCGCCCCTCCGGGTCCAGGCCGCCGAGGTCGGCAAACGACGGAAGGACGGTGCCGGGTGGTTCGACGACCTGGACCGGCTCTCCCTCCACGAACGGAAACCGGGTACGCAGGCTCTCGTGCCGCGCGACCACGTCGCTTATCGCGAAGAGCAGGGCCAGGGGGTTCAGCGGGCCGGTGAGGCGCGGCAGCAGCGGCACGTTGCCGGTGTTTCCCTCGGCCTCCCAGTGGAACACCCATTCCGCCTCCTGCCGGATGGACAGCGGCAGCGGCCCGTCCCCCGGTGACGCGGGGGGTTCCGGGCGGGCGGCCGGGGACACGACGGACGCGGGGCCGCCCTTCCGGAGCCGGGACCACACTCGCCTCACCCAACCGCCCAACGCCGCCCTCCCGTCGTCCCGGTCGTTCCGGCTGCCCCGGTCGTCCGGGCCGGTCACGGTGCCCGGTCCCCCTCCTCCTCCACCCCCACGGGAACACGGGGGATCTCCGGGCACCACCTGCCCTCCCACACCTGCAGCCGCTTGGCGACGGGAATCAGGACGCGCCGCGGCAGCACCGGCAGCAGGCGGGTCGCCGCCGCCGTGCGTCCCAGCGTCAGGACCGACACGCGCACCAGATCGTCCCGCGTCGCCCGGTCCATCGCGTCGAACATCTCGGCCAGCAGGCCGGTCCGGAACTCCTCAAGCCGCCCCGGGGCCGACGCGGGGCCGTACAGGCGGACGTGCAGGTCGAGAATGTTGAAGGTCCCCTCGGCGACGTCCGACGCGTAGGAGACCAGGTCGTCGTCGAGCTCCCACAGCACGAGCCAGGGCCGCAGCAGCGTGAGCAGACCCTCGCAGTCCACCCCGGTCAGCTTGGCCAGGACACGGATCAGCACGACGACGTCGGAGGAGCGCAGCAGGCAGGCCGACCGCAGCAGGCCGGGCGTCAGCGTGACCCGGCGCAGCACGATGCGGCTCTCCAGCGCGCCGTAGCGCTCCAGGTCGTCCAGCCCCTCGGCGATCGCGTCGTCATACAGCCCGTGGCCGCGCAGCAGCCGTCGCAGCTCCTCCTTGCACGGCCCGGCGGACGCCTCCCCCGTCCCCCGCCGCTGCGCCTCCTCGTACAGCAGGTCGCCCTTGTAGACGAGCGCGGCGAAATACAGCAGCAGGGGCCGCACGAGATCCATCTCCCGGCCGCCGACGCCCAACGCCCTCCAGCACCCCGGCGGATAGGAGGCGAGGAGCCGCCCGCCCTTCACCAGTTCCCGGTAGGAGATGGTCGGCTCCCGCCAGGACGGCTGCGCGTCTCGGCCGCTCACGGAGTCGTACAGCTGCGCGAACCTGTCGGGGGGACCGGGGGTCATCGCCTACCTCCGACGATCGTGGGCCGGTGCGGGAGGGGGAAGAGCCAGCAACTCCTGGTACAGCGCGTCGGAGGAGAGCAGCGCGTCGTGCCCGCCGAGAGCGCGGACCCGTCCGTCGTCGAGCAGCACGACCTGGTCGGCCAGGCTCGCGATCGCCATGCGGTGGGTGACCGCCAGCACCACCCGGTGCGCGGCCTGCTCGACGATGGCGCGCAGCAGGATCCGTTCGCTCCGGGCGTCGAGCTGGCTGGTGGCCTCGTCCAGCAGCAGCACCTCCGGGTCGCGGAGCAGGGCGCGGGCGACGGCGAGGCGCTGCCGCTGGCCGCCGGAGATCGCCACCCCGCGCTCACCGACGGGGGTGTCCACGCCGGACGGCAGGGCGCCGACCCAGGACCACAGGCCGACGGTCCGCAGCGCGCCGGCCACGTCCGCCCGGGTCGCGTCGGGAACGCCGTAGAGCACCGACTCCCCGATGGTGCCGCCGAGGACCGGGGCGTCCTGCTGGACGTAGCCGAGCCTGCGTCGCAGGTCGCCCCGGTCGAGCCCCCGGAGATCGGCCCCGTGGAGCAGGATGCGCCCGCGCTCCACGTCGGCGAAGCGTTCGAGCAGGCTGAGCACCGTCGTCTTTCCCGCACCCGAGGGGCCGGCCAGCACGGTGAGCCCTCGGTGGACGTCCACGGTGACGCCCCGCAGGATCGGCCGGCCGTCGTAGCCGAACCAGACGTCCTCCAGCCGGAGCACGGCGTTTCCACGGCGGCCCTCCGGTCCGTCCCCGTCCTCCCGGCCACTTCGGGTGCTTCGGGTGCTTCGGGTGCTCTGGCCGCTCAGGGCGCCCGGGGGGCTTGGGGAGGCGACGGCCGCCGGCCGGCTGTCCACCTCGGAAGGAAGGATCTCCACCTCCCGCACACGCCGTACCGCCGCCAGCCCCTCGGCGAACGAGGAGCCGACCATGGCCAGCGTCTCCACCGGCCCCCGCAGGTACACCACGTAGAGCAGGAAGGCGATCAGATCGCTCAGGGTCAGGGCGCCCGCGGCCGTGCGAGCCGTACCGACCAGCAGGACCACGATGAAGGACAGCTCGATACCGGTGACCGCGACGACCTCGACCGTCGCCTCGGACCGGCCGGCGCGTACGGCGGCCCGGTAGGACAGGTGCGCCGCCTGGCGCGCCAGCCCCCACTCGTGCTCCTCCGTGCCGGACGCCTTGATGGTGCGGAAGGCGACCAGCGCCCGCTGTAGCACACTGGTGAGACCGCCGAGGTGCCCCTGCGCCTCCTCGCTGGCCCTGCCGACGCGGTCCAGCACCCACACCGCGACCACCGCCGACAGACCGAACATCGTGACCACGATCGCCAGGAGGACCGGGTCGATGCCGGCCATCATCAGCACCGCGGCCGTGATGGTCAGCGGTGCGGCCGCGCCGTGCACCAGCATGCCGGTGACGGTGTGCCGCAGCACCGTCGTGTCGCTGCCGACCCTCGACAGGAAGTCCCCGACCGGCCGGCCCTCCACCACGGACACCGGGGCGCCGAGGATCCGCCGGACCAGCCGGTGCCGTACGCGCAGCACGATCCGCTGACCGAAGCGCTCCAGCAGGTAGGTGGAGAGCCAGGTGAGCACCAGCCCGGCCAGGGCGATCACGGCGAGCAGGACGACCGGTCCGACCAGGTCTTTTCCCGCCTCCAGCCCGTCCACCACCGCGCGGACCACCAGCGGCTGGGCGAGCGCCGCTCCGTTGGAGGCGAGCTCCAGGAGCAGCAGGCCCGCCAGCGTGCCGCGCATCCCGTGGGTGTAGGACCACAGCACTCCCACGGCACCGTCGGATCGATCGTTCATCCTCGTCGCCCCGTCCCCTCACTCACCGGCCGCGCCGTCCCGGCTCAGATCATCCGGAAGCGGTACGAGAACCGGTTGAGGTGCATGACCATGCAGGACAGGAGCGCGCCGCCCTTGTGGTACTCGCTGAGGTTGAAGTAGGCCACCTCGAACGCCAGCAGGCTCGCGATGTCCTCCAGCGACCGGTTCTTGGCGAGCTCTTCGGCGTACTCCGGCGAGCCGCGCCGCAGGTCGTGCAGGTGCGAGGCGTTGAGGATGATGTTGTTCAGCCGCACCGAGTTGCAGATCCCTGCGTAGCACGCCGCCACGGACACGTCGATGATCTCGGTGTGCCGTTCGAGCCTCTTGATCTCGTCTTTGCCGTAGAGGGCGGTGCAGACGAGCGTCTGCTCCCGGGTGAGGGGGAAGACGGTGCAGTCGAGGTGGTACATGTAGGGGTCTTTCTGCTCCAGCATCACCACCTTCATGTCGAAGGCGCGCTCCATCCACTCGTACGTCCGCCGCTCGGACCGCAGTCCGTACCCGCCGACGTACACGTCGTCGTGGAGGTGCTTGAGCTCGGCCTCCCCCTCGAACCTCGACTCCGGCACCACGGCCCGGTACCCCATGGACTCGAAGAACCGCACCCCGACGGGAGTCTCCCCCCGCCGGGGCTCGGAGGTGTAGTTGGAGACGACCACGGTGTTTCCGCCGGGAAGGTGCTCCAGCACGATCCCGAGGTTCGCCGTGAAGGGAAGGTCCTGCAGCCCCCGCACGCCGGGGGTGGGCAGCACGTAGACCAACGCCTCGGCGGCGATGTACCGGTACAGCTCCAGGAACTGGATCATCGCGCGCCGGGTGTCCGGGACGCGCGCGGACTCCTCGATGTCCGCCATCCAGGGGTTGTTGGCGACGCTCGTGTCGTAGGAGAACGGGGCGTTCATCAGAAACGCCGGGTGGTGCAGACGGGTGGGGTTGTCCTGTTTCCCGGCGGCGGCCGTACCCGGCTCGGGAACGGCGCCGTGGCCGGGCGTCGCGAGGGACGTCATCGGTGGCTCTCCTCGGTCTCCGCGCCTGCGGCTCATCTGTCTCTGATCCGGACGAGGGGGTCCACGGCGGCCTCGACATGGTGACCGACGGGCTGGATCGGCTCGAACGCGAACCGGTCGGACAGCGGAATGATCAGATCGACCTGCGAGCCGTAGCGGATCTGCGAGAAACGCGCCCCCTGCCGCACGGGCCGGCTCTGCCGCAGCTCGAAGGGAGTGATCTTGTCCACGTCGTAGTCGGCCACCTGGAGGATGTAGTAGTCCTGCCCCAGGGCGGGCACGTGCACGTGGTTGACCACGCGCTGGTTGTACCGCAGGTACTCCGCGGGCCACAGGTCGATCCGCAGGTCCTTCAGAAGGCGCTCCTCCATCTCCAGCATCGGGTGGTTGTGCGTGGAGAGCGGTTCCCGCCTGCGGTAGGAGAGCCGGCCGGAGTACGGCACCCGGTTGACGTGGACGTCGAAGAACGTCATGAAGATGCCGATCACCAGGCTCGGCCTGTCGTAGAAGGGGTCGCCCAGGGCGTCGCACAGCGAGTAGCCCTTCCCCTTGATGTCGAACAGCCCGTCGCGCGGGTGCGCCTTCTCCTGGTACAGGATGACCCCGTCGGCGGGTGAGAAGAAACAGGCCGGATCGGAGTAGCAGGGGCGCGCCGGATCGCGGAAGAAGTACGTCTCCGAAAGCCAGGACAGCGGCTTGTCGTAGACCCCCCGTACTTCCGAGTCGACCCAGTCTTCCAGTGGTACGGCCAATGAAGCCCACCTCGCAATCCCCCGGGGCACCGAAGCCGGTCACGATGGTGACGGGCCGGCCTCGACGACGGCCGGATCGGATGCCCCAGGACCGCACTCACAGCGATTTCCCGCAAATCAAAGAAGACCAACCTACCGCCGCAGTATGTCAGAAGGCGAGCGCGCCGACCTTTTCTGGCCGTACTCAAAATGAGTTATGTTGCCAGTCATATCATGCCGTCGACTGACCTCCGAACCATTTATCTCGGATTTCAGGCGATGAACGGAAAATCAAGAAAAACGAGGAAGGGACGAATCGAGGGGTTTCATGGTGCCGGAGTTCGGCGGGCCCGCCCGGCGCGTGGAACGGGCCCGCCCGGCCCCCTACGTCCGTGCGGACGTCGCCTCGGCATCCGTCGCGGCGTCCGTCGTGGCGGGCACGGCCGACTCCGGCCTGCGCATCAGCAGCAGGGTCAGCACGGCACCGGCCACCGCCACGAACGCCGCACCGGCGAAAGCCGTGCGGAACCCACCGGTGAGCGCGGCCGGGTCCCGCGCCCCGGCGCCCGCGCCCGCGGCGAGCGCGGTCATCACGGCCGGCCCCAGGGCCGAGCCGATCTGGTAGGTGGTGTTGACGATGCCGGAGGCCAGGCCGCTCTCCTCGGGCCGCGCACCGGACATCGTTCTTCCCACCCGGGTCGGATGGGAGGATGCGGTAGGGGTTGGGGGTGTCGTCGATTCCGAACCGGCCCCGTGGGTGGGCGTGCATGCCAGTGCACGCCCACCGCCGTGTCGCGGGGCCCGCTCCTTTCCGGAGGACCTGCCCCCTTCCGGCCTCTCGTCCGAGAGGCCGCTTCTTTCAGGCCCGGCCCGCCGGCTCGTATCCGGCCCGCTTCACCGCGGCGTGGATCTCCTCGTCGGTGAACCCGGAGCCGCTGACGGTGACCGCGCCGGAGGAGAGGTCGACGGCCACGCCGGTCACGCCGCCGACCTTGCCGATCTCTCCGGACACCGAGGAGACGCAGTGCCCGCAGGTCATCCCGCCGACCAGGTAGGCCGTGGTCTCGGCTGTGGTCTCAACCACGGTCTCAACCACGGGCCCGGTCGCGGGCTCAATCGTGATCTCGGTCGTGGCCGGCTCTCCGGCCTCCCCGGCCCCAGCCGTCTCCGTACCGCACGCGCATGCCGTGCACATGTTCGCCCTCCTCCGCTGTTTACCCCATAGGGGTATCGCTCAGGCAGACGATAGCATACCCCCCAGGGGTTTTAACAACCCCTACCTCAGGACGAGGAAGACGAAAAAGGGTCAGCGGGGGCGTTCCCGGTCCCACCGGTCGAGGAGGCGGGGGAACTCCCGGCCCTTGAAGGCGTACATGTCGCGCATCGACTCCAGCCCGGCCCGACCCCGAGGATCGTCGCCGACAACGGCGGACTGTTTCATGAGGGTGTTTCAAGAGCCCGGTCGTTCGCGACGACCCATGAAACGCGATCGTCGCAGACGGGCCGCCGGACGACCGCGTGTCTCACAGGCGACCGCCTACGAGACAAGCCTGTTTTACGTGGATCGCGGCCCCGGACACGCCCCGACGCCGTCACGGTCTACCGCTGATCGAACCGGCGCCGGGTCTTCTCGTCGGCCGGCAGGAACGTCTCCAGATGCAGCCCTTCCAGGGCCGCATCGGTGGCGGTGCTGAGGGTGGCGGAGGTGCTGAAGAACCGGAGCGGCGTGCCGTCCACATCGATTTCGAGGGTGATCACCGGTCCCGCGAGAGGGGGGGCGGCATCAGATGTGCCGAGGTACCCGGCGATCTCCGCGGCCAGCTCGTGATGGCGCCGGTCGTGGGTGCGATCGGCACGGTGGCTCACCTGCCGCAGGAGATGGCCGCCCCACTCCTCGCGATTGCCGATCCGGTTGGCCAGCCCATCCGGATGCAGGCAGACCCGGATCACATTGACCGGCGGCTCCAGCAGCTCCGGCGCGCAACCGGCCAGCAGTTCGTCAACGGCGGCATTGGCGTCGACGATGTCCCAGTGCCCGTCCAACAGCAGCGCGGGGTAAGGCAGGTGGGCGTCGAGGAGTCGTCGCAGGCCGTCCATCACCACCGCGATCGACGCGTCGTCCAGTTGATGATCTTGATAGCGCGGTGCGTAGCCGGCGGCCAGCAGGAGCCGGTCGCGATCCCGCAGCGGTACATCCAGGTTGTCGGCGAGACGCATGAGCATCTCCGGTGTCGGGTGCGCCTTGCCGGTCTCCACCCGGCTGAGGTGCCGGGTGGAGACCCGCGACCGGTTGGACAGCTCCTGCTGGGTGAAACGGCGTCGTTCACGCCAGGTCCGCAGCAGTGCGCCGACCGGCGGGACTCCAACCGCAACGCTCATGTCCGTGAGTCTAAGGGGCCGTGTCCGGGACGCCATGACCTGTGAGGTCATGGATTGATTGTTCGGCCCGGGCCAGGATTCTGGACATCAGCCGATCGAGACGAACGGGAGAAATGAATATGAAGGGCATCGTCCAGCAGTACCTGGCCACATGGAACGCGACCGGTGACGAGCGGGCGACGTTGATCTCCGCGCATTGGTCGCCCGAGGTGACCTACACCGATCCGTTGGCCGAGGTCTCCGGCCATGAGGGGATCGCCGCGGTCGTCGACGGCGTCCAGGCGCGGTTCCCGGGGTTTGTGTTCACCCAGGTCGGCGAGGTCGACGCCCACCATCACCAGGTGCGATTCCGCTGGGGCCTGGGTCCGGAGGGAGCCGAACCGCTGGTGATCGGATTCGACGTCCTGGTGCTGGACGAGTCGGGCCGCATCCAGGACGTGCGCGGTTTCCTGGACAGGGTGCCGGCTTGACGGCGCCGCGCGGGTCCGCGAGAGGACCAGGACCCGAACTTCTTCGAGTCCGGGGCGCAGGCGGTTCCTCGGCCCCACCACGCGGTGTCCCGGGCCGCCACCGGTGACCCCGCCCGGGCCTGGTGACGGGAACGCCGGAACACCACCGCGACGAGTGTTCTCACCGGTCCGCCAGAACCGCCCGCAGCCGGTCGGCGAACCCCGCCGGGTCACCCATGAAGCCGGCGTGGTCGCCGGGGAAGATGACCGGGTCGAGGCCCAGGGACGCGGCGAGCGCCCTTGAGGTCCGGTCGCAGAGCTGACCGGACGACTGCTCTCCGATGCCGATCACCAGGCGGGTTCCCCCCGCCCGCAGCGCGTCCGGGTCGGGGCGCCACCGGACGGTGGGACGCATGGTGTGCAGGTAGAAGCGCCGGTCCTCCTC
The DNA here is from genome assembly GCF_014654615.1 of Streptosporangium violaceochromogenes. Lineage (GTDB taxonomy): Bacteria > Actinomycetota > Actinomycetes > Streptosporangiales > Streptosporangiaceae > Streptosporangium > Streptosporangium violaceochromogenes. The sequence continues at coordinate 100,337 of NZ_BNBB01000013.1, forward strand.
GGCCTCCTTCTCCCCGCGGTTGGCGAACATCTCCTGGAAGACCTCCTCGGGCATGGCGATCCCGGCGATCTCCATGAAGGCCCGCCAGGCTCCTGTCGTGTCGCCGCCGACATACGTGGCGATCATCTCCTCGGATCTGGCGATCAGTTTCTCGCGGTCCTCCAGCACCTCGTACAGCGGAGGCTCGTGCGCGACGACGGTGTGCGCCTGACCGGGGTGTGCCTGGACGAGGGCGAGCGCCGTCACCGCGCCGCCGCTGGACCCCAGCACCGCGGCCGGGCCGGCGTCCACCTCGGTGAGCAGGCGGGACAGGTCGTCGGCGCGGAGCTCCGGAGTGGAGTCCCGGCCGGGGTCTTCGACGGGACTGCGGCCCACGCCTCGCGGGTCGGTGGTGAGCACGGTGTGGTCGGCGGCGAGCAGGTCGGCCAGCGGCGCGAACGGCCCGGCGTCCATCGGCGAGCCCACCAGCGCGACCAGGGGCCCCTCGCCGCGCAGCTCGTAGTACAGCCGCGCGCCGGGGACGTCCAGGGTGCCGGCGGTGACGGGATGTGCGGTCATCCTCAACTCTCCATCTCTTCCTGGGTCTCTCACACCACGTCCGGGCCGTCGAGCGGCGCCGGACCGGACGCCCCGTGAAACCGCCGCCTTCTCGCCCTCCGTCCGGGTGCCCGGCACGGCGCGTACGGGCGAGAAGAAGGCGGTCACGGGCGGTGCCCACCTCTTCGTGAGGGACGTGCGACGGACCTCCGGAGGTCCATGGGAAGAACCGTAGAGTCAGGCACCGACATTTTCCGCGCGGCCGAGCCGTTCGTCCTCGACCGGCCCGTGGGGTACGAGGTCAGCGGGCCGGTCGTCCCTCGCCCACCGAGCCCCCCGGCCCCGTCCCCCTTCTCCGGCGAACCCCGGGAGCCGCTCCGCGGGCGGCGGTGACCGCCGGGGGCGCCGCTTTAGTCGAGTACCGCGTCCTTGGTCTCGCGCATGCGGATGTAGACGACGGTGGAGATCAGCGTGAGCGCGCTGGCGTACCAGCCGAACAGCTCCCCCCGCCCGCTGTCGGCGAGCGCCGTAGCGATGTACGGCGCCGTGCCGCCGAACAGCGCCACGGTGACCGCGTAGGGGAAGCCGATGCCCGCCGTGCGCACCTTCGCGGGGAAAAGCTCGACCATGACCGCCGAGCACACCGAGGTGTAGCCGGTCAGCAGCACCATGGCCACGCACGAGATGAGCAGCAGGTTCCCGAAGGAGTCGCGCAGCAGGCCGAGCATCGGGACCGTGAGCAGGGTGAACCCCGCCCCGAAGGTGATGAGCAGCGGTTTTCTGCCCACGCGGTCGGCCAGCAGCCCGCCCAGGGGCTGGATCACCGTGAAGAACGCGAGCGCGATCGTGCTCACGGTGAGCGCCCGCGCCGGGTCGGCGCCGACGGTGATCTCGGCGTACGTCGGCAGGTAGATGGACCAGGTGTAGAAGCTGACGGTGGCCCCGAGGGTCATGCCGGCGACGAGTATCGACTCCCGGGGGCGGCGGCGCAGAAAGTCGAAGAGCCCCGGCCTTCCGACGTCGCCCCTCCTGATCGCCTCGGCGTGGACGTACGTCTCCTCCGTCCCGTACCGGATCCACAGGCCGAGCAGGGAGAGCACCGCGCCGAGAAGGAACGCGAGCCGCCACCCCCAGGAGGTCATCTGGGCCGCGGAGAGCGTGTTGCCGAGCAGCCCGGCCACCCCGGCCGCCAGGAGCTGGCCGAGGTTGGAGCTGAGGTAGCTGAAGCTGGAGAACAGCCCGCGCCGGCCGGGCGCCGCGGACTCCACCAGGAACACCGACGACACGGCGAACTCGCCGCCCACGGAGAACCCCTGGACGAGGCGGATGAGGATCAACAGCAGGGGGGACAGCAGCCCGGCCTGCGCGTACGTGGGAAGGCCGGCCATCGCCAGCTGGCCCGCTCCCATGAGAACGATGGTGAGGGTCATCGCCGGGCGCCGGCCGGCGCGGTCGGCGATCGCGCCGATGACGAGCCCGCCGATCGGGCGCATGACGAAGCCGACCGCGAAGACGGCGAAGGCGCTGAGCAGGGGGACGAGGCCGTTCCCCGTCTTGGGGAACACCTGGTCCGCGAAGTAGGTGGTGAGGAACGCGTACGCCAGCCAGTCGTACCACTCCACCAGGTTTCCGGCCGAGGTGGACAGTAACTGGCGTGTGCGGCTGCGGGGGGCGGGGATGACCGCGGAATCGATCGCCACCGCTGACCTCCTTCGTCGTCCGATGTCTGGCCGTATGCTGAGAAGTGTGCGACGGATGACAGATAGAGGCAATGGATGGTATTGATATTTATGAAAACGCCATCATGATGAAGCACATGTTAGATTCGGACACACTTGATGAGCTGGATCGTCGTCTTGTCGCAGCACTCCAGGTCTCGCCCCGCGCCGCCTGGGGAGACCTGGCGCGGGTGCTCGGCGAGAACGAGCGCACCGTGGCGCGGCGCGTGCAGCGCATGCTCGCCATCGGCGCCGTCAGGATCACCGCCGCCTACGACGACCTGCGCTGCGGTGTCGGCAACCCGGTGCACGTCCGCGTCGGCACGGTGCCGGGCTCGGTGGACGCGACGGCCCGCATCCTGGCCGCCCGGCCGGACGTCCGGGGGGTCTTCGCGCTCACCGGGAGCGCCGACCTCTGGTGCGAGCTCGTCGTGTCCGGGCGCGACCGCCTGCGGCATCTTCACGGCATCCTCGCCGAGGAGATACCGGCCACCCCCGGCGTGCGGGCCACCGAGGCCCAGGTGGTGCTCAGGACGTTCACCACGGTCGCCGACTGGCACGCGCCCCTGCTCGGCGAGGAGGAGGTCGCCGGGATCAGAGCCCTCGGGGTTCCCCCGCTCGCCGCCCTGCCGGAGCAAGTCGACGTCGGGGGCGCCGACCGGCAGGTGGCGGAGATGCTCGTGCGGGACGGCCGTATGAGCTACACCCAGATCGCCGACGAGCTGGGCATCTCGGTGCCGACCGCCCGGCGCAAGGTGACCTGGCTCCTGGAACGGCGGGTGGTCCACCCGCGCGCCGAGGCCGAACCCGCGCTGCTCGGCCTGCGCGTGGAGGCCCAGCTCGGCCTGGAGGTCCGTCCCGCCGGCCTGGACGCGGTGGGAAAGGAGCTCACCCGCCACCCCGGCGTCCGCTACTGCGCCGCCATCGCGGGCAGTCACGACCTCCTGGTCGAGGTCTGCCTGACCCACGAGATCGAGTTGTACAGATTCGTCACCCAGGTCATCGGAGGGTTGCCCGACGTGGTCGACGTGGACATGGCGTTCATCACCCGAGCCTACAAACGGGGGCATCTGCCCAAGGACGGCCTCGTGACGAGGAGTCCGCACGATGTTCCGCACGCTGTGACGGGGAGCCCGTATGACGCTTCTTGAGGACGAGACCGTACGCATGTGCGCCGAGCTCATCCGCGTCGACACCAGCAACCTCGGCGACGAGGGCCCCGGCGAGCGCGAGGCGGCCGAGCTGGTCATGGGGTGGCTCTGCGAGGCCGGCCTCGACCCCGTCTACATCGAGGGCGCGCCCCGCCGGGGCAACGTGATCGTCCGGGTGAGCGGGACCAGGCCCGAGCTTCCCGCACTGCTCGTGCACGGGCACCTCGACGTCGTCCCCGCCGATCCGCGCGACTGGAGCGTGCACCCGTTCGCCGGTGAGGTGATCGACGGCTGGGTGTGGGGCCGCGGGGCCGTCGACATGAAACACATGGACGCGATGATGGTCGCCATCGTGCGCGACATGGTGCGCAGCGGCCTCCGGCCGAGGCGGGACCTGGTCTTCGCCTGGCTGGCCGACGAGGAGACCGGCGGAGATCACGGCGCGCGGTTCCTCGTGCGGGAACACCCCGGCCTGTTCGAGGGGTGCGCGCAGGCCATCGGCGAGGTCGGCGGCTACTCCGTCTCGATCAGCCCCGACCTGCGGCTCTACCTGGTGGAGACCGCCCAGAAGGGACTCCTCTGGCTCCGCATGCTCGCCGAGGGCCAGGCGGGTCACGGGTCCATGATCCACCCCGACAACGCGGTGGCGGAGCTGGCGGCGGCCGTGAGCCGGATCGGCGCCCACTCCTGGCCGTGGCGGCTGACCCCCACGACCCGCCGCATGCTCCAGGAGATCTGCCACGCCTGCGACGTGCCGTTCGACGAGGACGACCTCGACGGCGTCCTCGTCAGGCTGGGGCCGATGGCGCGTTTCATCGGGGCCTCACTCCGCCACGTGGCCAACCCGACGCAGTTCCACGCCGGGTACGCCACGAACGTCGTGCCCGAGACGGCCGTCGCCGAGATCGACGGGCGTTTCCTGCCGGGCCTGAGGGACGACTTCCTCGACACGGTCCACCGGCTGGCCGGGCCGCGGGTGTCCAGCCACCACATCGACTACGAGGAGGCCGTCGAGGCTCCGTTCGACACGCCGCTGGTCGAGGCCATGCTGGCCGCCCTCCGGACCGAGGACCCCAACGGGCGCGTCGTGCCCTACTGCCTGTCCGCCGGGACCGACAACCGGACCTTTCACCGGCTGGGGATCCACGGATACGGATTCGTCCCCCTGCGGCTCCCGCCGGAGATGGATTTCGCGGCCATGTTCCACGGGGTGAACGAGCGCGTCCCCGAGTCCGCGCTCCGCTTCGGCGTGCGCGTCCTCCGGCACCTGCTCTCGACCTACTAGACGTCACGGCGCCGGGAGCGCCCGCCGCGCCCGGCCGGGTCGTGATCGGCCGCCGGAGCGGTTCCCGCCCCGGGCGCCCCGGCAAAAGGCCCGAGGCTCCCCGGAAGAGACAGCCAGGAAGGAGTCCCGCCCCGTGAGAACCCTCCACGGCCCTCCCACCGAGGCACGCGACAGGCGTTTCGCCGAACTCGGGCTCGTCGGCGTGGCCGCCGGCTTCGGCCTGACGTTCACCGTGACCCAGAACGCGATCCGCGACATCCCGCCGTGGTCGTTCATCGCGTTCCGGTTCCTGGTGGCGGCGGCCGTGCTGCTGGCGCCCTGCGCCGAGGAGCTACGGCGGCTTCCGGCGGCGGGCTGGCGGGCCGGTCTGACGCTGGGGGCCCTGCTCACGGCCGGGTACGCCCTCCAGACCACCGGGCTGGCCCACACCTCCGCGTCCAACTCCGGGTTCATCACCGGGCTGTCGGTGGTCTTCACCCCGATCCTCGCCTGGCTCGTGTCACGCCAGGCGATCAGCGGCCGGATATGGGGCTGTACCGCCCTGGCCGCGTTCGGCCTGCTGCTGCTGTCGGGGTTCGGCGGCACCTGGAGCCCGCTCGGCGACGCCCTCACTCTGGGCTGCAGCCTGGCCTTCGCCGCGCACATCATCGCCACGGACCGGGCGATCCGCCGGTTTCCGGTGGCCTCCATGGTGGTCGTGCAGCTCGGCGTCTGCGGAATCGCCGCGCTCGCGGCCGCCACGGTCACCGGCGGGCTCGTCGCGCCGGCGGACGGCGGCACCTGGTGGGCCGTCGCCTTCACCGCGGTGGTGGCCAGCGCCCTGGCCTACATCGTCCAGTCCCACGCGCAGCGGCACACCTCGCCGGTGCGCACGTCCCTGCTCCTGGCCACCGAACCCGCCTTCGCGGGACTGTTCGGCTTCTGGCTCGCCGGCGACCGCCTGACCGCCATGGGGTGGGCCGGCGCCGCGCTCATGCTGCTGGCCGTACTCCTGGCCGAGGCCGGGAGCGCGGCCGGGGGCGTGGCCGCCCTTCTGGCCCGTGCGCGGCGCCACGGGTGGGGACGCGAGGGGGAACGCGAGGAGGCGTCGGGCCGCCCGCCATGGCGCCCGTACGACACATGAAAAAGGAGGTCTGCCCCCATATCTCATCGCCCTGTGAAGTCACTGTAAAAACCATCGAATGCAGAGCAACGGATGGCTGACAACCGAAGTCACGGCGCCATACCGGCGCCATACACCTCATTCCCTGACGCCACCGGGGACGGCGTGCCACCGGGGACGTCCCGCCACACCCCCGGCGAACGGCCTTTGCCCACACCGCGAAGGGCGCCCGGCGGAGGGGGGGTGGCCGTTCCGGCGCCGGGGCCGGCCCGCCATCGGAGCTCACAAGGACGGACCGATATCGCCACACCCACCCGATATGGACGAAATGGCAACATATAGGACATGTTGCTAGAACATAGAAATTTCTAGTTTACATGTGATGTGACATCCAATACAGGAACCCGACTCTCAAAGTCAATCAATTAAGTCATACCGCTGTTATTACAGCAAAGTCCAACAGTAAATGATTTACAATTCAGGGTAAGGTTAGGCCCACGGGGAATGGGCTCGGCGCTCAAAGGCCACGGACGTCACCTGATAAGGCTTTCGTCCAGGGATCTTCGCGAGGGGATGCTCACGCTTGTCCGGCACTCATGTTCTGCGTCATCTGCTTCTGTGTCATCGGCGGTGACCGTCATCAGGGGGAATCAGACCATGGTGGCCGACGGAGGCCACCGACGACTCGACGCCGACGAACCTCCTTCCTCGGCCTCGGCGACGGGCACACGCTCCTTCCGTCTCCTGTTCCGGGTGCTCGGACCGCTCCAAGTGACCATCGACGGCCGTTCCGTGCCCTTGCGGGGCACCCGGCTGCAGACCGTCCTCGGCCTGCTGCTGAGCCAGCCGAACAGAACGGTCCCCGACAGCCAGCTGATCAGCGGGCTCTGGCCGGAGGACCCCCCGCCGTCGGCGGCGGCGAACCTCCGCGCCTACATACGGAGCCTGCGGCAACTCCTCGACGACCCGCAGCGGGTGGCGCGCGTGTCCCGCGGATACCTGCTGCGGGCCGAGCCCCACGAGGTCGACGCGCTGCGTTTCGCCCGGCTGACCGCCCAGGGCGACCTGCTCGCCGAACGGGGGGACGTCGGGCGGGCGGCCGAGGTGTTCCGGCGGGCGCTCGACGAGTGGAACGGCCCGGCCTACTCCGACCTCCACGACAGCGGCCCGCTCCGCACCGAGGCCGCCGTGCTGGAGGAGCAGCGGCTTCACGCCACCCACCGATGGGTGGACCTGGAGATCAAACTCGGGCGCCACGCCGAGACGGTGCCCGTCCTCCTCCAGCTCATCGAGGACTTCCCCCTGCGCGAGAAGTTACGCGCCCAGCTGATGGAGGCCCTCTACCGCGCCAACCGGCAGGCGGAGGCGCTGGAGGTGTACCGGGAGACCCGCGCGCTGTTCATCGAGTCGCTCGGCATCGAGCCGGGCCAGGAACTGCGCGACCTGGAACAGCTGGTACTGCGCGGAGGCTCCCTCGCGGAGGAGGAGCCGGTCCGCTCCTCCCCGGCGCCGCTCCCCCGCACGATCGTCCCCGCCGACACCGCCGACTTCACCGGCCGCGACGAGGAGATCACGCTGCTGGCGGACTGGTTGACCGGCTCCCGGGAGGGCACTCCCCCGATCGTCGTCCTCTCCGCGCGCGGCGGCACCGGCAAAACCACCCTGGCGGTGCACATGGCCAACCGCCTGCGCGACAGCTTTCCCGACGGGCAGATCTACGTCCCCCTCCACGGCGCCGAGGCGGCGCACCGGACGATGCCCGAGGTCGCGCTGGCCGGTATGCTCCGCACCCTCGGCGTGCCCGACGCCCGGATTCCCGAGAACCACGACGAACGCGAAGGCATGCTCCGGGCGATGCTCTCCGACCGGAGGATCCTCCTGGTCATCGACGACGCCGTCGACGAGAGCCATGTGATGCCGCTCATCCCCGGCATGGGCGGGTGCGCCGTACTGGTCACCAGCAGGCGCAGGCTCACCGCCATCCCCGGCGCGCGCCTGCTGGAGCTCACACCCTTCACCGAGGAACAGGCGCTTGAGTTCCTGCGGCACCTGGTCGGCCCCGGCAGGATGGACGCCGAGTCCGAGGCCGGCGTCACGCTCACCCGCCTGTGCGGACGGCACCCGCTGGCGCTGCGGATCGCCGGAGCCCGCCTCGCCGCCCGGCCCCACTGGCCGCTGGCCCGGATGGTCAGCAGGCTCACCGACGAGCACCGGCGATTCGACGAGCTCGTCCACGGAGAGCTGGACGTACGGGCCAACCTGATGGTCTCCTACAGCGCCCTGGAGCCGCGGGCGCGTCTCCTGCTCATGCTCCTTGGAGCCCTGGACGCCGTGGACGTCCAGGAGTGGACGGCCGCAGCCCTGCTGGACGGCTCGTCCCGCGAGGCCGAGGACCTCCTCGACCAGCTCGTGGACAGCCACCTGGTCAACGCCGTGACCACGCCCGCCGGGCGGGTCCGCTACAGCCTGCACGACCTGGTCCGCATCTTCGCGCGTGAACGCGCCCAGCGGGAGCTGACACCGGACGATCTGCGCCGGGCGCTGAAACGCGCCCTCGGGGCGCTGTTGACCGTCACGGAGCACGCCCACACCCTCCTGGCCGGCCGCCACCACCTGGTCGCGCACGGCGACGCCCCCCGCCGCCGGATCGGCCCCGAGGCGCTGAGGGACATCGTCACCGACCCCGTGGCGTGGTGCGAGACCGAGCTGACGAACATCTCCGCCGCGGTACGGCAGGCCGCGACCTCGGGCCTTGACGAGCTGTGCTGGGACATCGCGGTGACGACGGCCCCCCTGCTGGAGGTACGGCGCCACCTGGACGAGTGGCAGTACATGCACGAGGTCGCGCTCGCCGCGACGAGAACGGCGGGCAACCTGCGCGGGGAGGCCGTCGTCCTGACCGAGCTGGGCGAGCTCAGCCTGGAGCGCCACGACCACCGGCGGGCGACCGGCCTCCTGGAGGAGGCCGTGCGCATCCTCACCGGTCTGGGGGACACCCACGCCCGCGCCATCGCCGAGCTGAAGCTCGCCATCCTCGACCGGCTGAACGGACGGCTCGGCAGAAGCCTGCGGCGGGCGGAGAGCAGCGGGGCCGCCCTGAACGACCTGGGGGACCTGGGGAACGAGGCGCTGGCCCTGCGGCAGATCGGGCAGATACACACCCAGCTCGGCGACCACCACCGGGCCCGTGAACACCTCGAACGGGCGCGGGGGGCGGCCGGGCGGGCCGGGGCGTCCCGCCTGCTCCAGCAGATCGACTACCGGCTGGGGGAGCTTGACGTGGCGTGTGACCGGCCGGACGCCGCCATCCCCCGGTTCGAGGCCGTCCTTGAGTTCTGCCGTTCCATCGGGGACCGGGTCGGCACGGCCTACGCCCTGTACGGGCTGGGCCGGGCGCACGCGGCCAGGGGACGGTTCCGCGAGTCCACCGAGATGCTCGCCCTCGCGCTGGCGGACGCCGAGGCCGCCGATGAGCGGATCGTCAAGGCGGAGGTCCATCACTACCTCGGCAAGCTCGCGCAGGCCCGAGGCCGGACGGCCGAGGCGGCGAAGCAGTTCGACATCGCCGGCGTCATCTTCCGGGATCTCGGGATGACGCCGCGCTGAGACGGCGCGTTCCCACGGCGGCGACGAGCGTGACGGCGGCGCAGCAGGCGAGCGGTACCGAGAAGATCAGGCCGGTGCCGTAGGCGTCGGCCACCCATCCGGCCGCCGGCGCGCCGAGGGCGACGCCCCCGCCGAGGCCGGTGCTGATCCAGGTCATGCCCTCGGTCAGCCGCTCGGGGGGGACCACCCGTTCGACCAGGCCGGTGGCGAGGATGAGGATCGGCGCGCACATGACGCCGGAGACCAGCAGGACGCCCCCCAGAAGGTAGAGGTTGTCCGTCACCAGCAGGGGCGCGGTCGTCAGCGTCAGCAGGACGGCCGCGACCGTCAGCTGCCGCCGGACGCTCCAGGGAAGCCGGCGCCTGCCGAAGAGGACGCCGGAGAGCCCGCTTCCCAGCGCGTAGAGCGCGAGGACGACGCTCGCCGACGCGGTCTGTCGGTGTTCCGTGGCGAAGCCGATGACGGCCACCTCCACGGAGCCGAAAAGACCCCCCATCGCCGTGCAGACGGCGACCACGACCCCAAGGCCCCGCGCGTTGAGGCGCGCGCCGCCGCGCCGCCGGGGGGCGGCCGAGGCCGGCGGCTCCGTGGCCCGCCGCGCGGCCAGCAACCGGCACCCGGTGAACAGCAGCACGGCCGCCGCGACGAGCCCCGCCTCGGCCCCCGCCACCAGGCACAGGTTGATCGCGAGGATCGGCCCCACGACGAAGAGGAGGTCGTCGACCACCGACTCCATGGCGTAGGCGGTGTGGAGCCACTCGGTGCCGCGCAGCAGATGAGCCCACCGGGCACGGACCATCGAACCGGCGTTGGGCGTCAGGCCGACCGGCGCGGCGCAGACGAAGAGCATCCAGGCCGGCGCGCGCAGCACACCGCAGACGACCAGGCCGACCATCCCGGCGACGGCGGCCAGCGACGCCGGCCCGATCACGCGGTGCTGCCCCAGGCGGTCCGCCAGGCGTGACAGCGGCGGCCCGAAGACGGCGTAGCAGAGCGTCTGGGTCGCGGTGACGGAACCGGCCAGCCCGTAGGAGCCGTACCGGGACGCAACCATGATCACTATGCTGACGCCGACGACGGCCCCGGGAAGCCTGGCCAGCACCCCCGAGGCGGCCATCCCCCTGGCACCGGGGACGGCGAGCACCCGCGCGTAGGGGGACGCCGACGTGGCGGCGGTCACACGCATGAGCGCCGCTCCGGCTCGGTGACGCAGGTGAAGGCCGCCAGGGTGGCCTCGATCGCCGCCTCCACCGCCGCGGCGGTCGGCGCCCGGTAGCGGAAGCGGCCGAGAAGCGTCTCGTGGCCGGACGGGCCGGTGAAACGGTGTCCGGGCTCGGGCAGGTCCTCGCCGTACAGCCCCTCGACCACCCCGGCGAGCGAGGGGCGCGACAGCAGCCGGTGCCCGACCGGCCCGGGAACCTGCAGATACCCGGCGATCTCCGTGCTTTCGGCCCTCGCGCCGATGGTTCGCGGCCTCTCCCCGAGCTGGAGCCGGATCCAGTCGCCGATGACGTCCACCCCGTAGACGTCGCGCAGGACGAAGGCGATCTCCCCGCCGCCCACCCGCGCCGCCACCTCCAGGAACACCGGCCCCGTCTCGGACTCGATGACCTCCAGATGGAACGCCGAGTCCCGCAGACCCAGCGTGTTCAGGCAGCGCAGCGTGAACGCGAGCATGGCGTCGGCCGCCGGGCCGGCCTGCACGGCGGACCCCAGCGGCGTGCCGCGGCTGTAGTCGTAGCAGGTGTTGACGTACCGCGACGCCCGGGCGAAGAGGAAGCGGCCCTCCCCGACGATCCCGTCGACGTGCCAGATGGGGCCGGCGACGTACTCCTCCACCTCGTAGTCGTCGCAGCCCGACCGTTCGAGGCCGGCGAGGACGTCCGCCAGATCGGAGGAGGTGTGGACGACGTGGCAGCCGGTGCTCGCGGTCTGGGCGCGCGGTTTGACGACGACGGACCCGCCCACGCGCCGCCGGAACCCGGCGACCTCGGCCGGCGACTCGACCGCCGCGAAGCGCGGGACCCGGACGCCGGCGTCGGCCAGGACGGCCTTCATGGTCACCTTGTCGCGGAAACGCCGCACGTGGGCGGGGTCGTCGCCGCGCACGCCGCAGGTCTGCCGGATGCGCGCGCCGGTGGCCAGGTCGAACTCCGACAGGGCGACGACCAGGTCGAACCTCCCACACGCCTCCTGAACGGCCTTGGCCGCGGCCACCACCTCCGCCTCCCGGCCGAGGTCGTCCAGCACGGTGACGTGCCGCGCCTCCTTCGGGATCCACGGCAGATGCGTGGGGACGGTCACGTAACACACCTCGTGGCGGAGATGGTCGACGAAGTTCCCGTAGGCCGAGAACTCGTCGTCCCACCGGTTCACGATGAGGACTCTCACGCTGTTCTCCCTCCGCGATGACGGGCGTCAGGCCGGAGCATGACGCGACGAAGCAGGCAGGACGGGCGCCAGGTCGCCCAGGTTGACGGGCTCGAAGCCGGGGATGCCTGGGGTCGCGCGGGGCCGGGTGGGGTGCGGGAAGGCCGCCAGGCGCGGCTCGCCCGCACCGCCGAGCCACTCCCACAGCCGCCGCCCCAGCCGCGGCATGACCGGGAAGGCCAGGACGGCCGTCCCCTTCAGCCACCAGTAGGCGTGGGAGGGGGAGACCCACTCCCCCGGTGCCTCCCGCCACCACAGGTCGAACGCCGTGACGGCGTCCGCCGTCACGGCGACCACCCCGTCCAGGGCCGTCTCCTGCCTGCGCAGCAGCTCCTCCAGCCGGGCCAGCCGGTCCGTCCCCATGGGTTCGGGCAGGACGTCGGCGCACGCCGCCGAGGCGGCGCGAACGCGGGGCGTCAGCAGGCCGGCCAGCCGTGTGTTGTTCACCTCGACGAAGGCCTCCGGCTCCATGCTCTCGGGCCCGTCCTCCAGCCGGGTCGCGGCCAGGAAGTACCGCACGGCGTCCGTGCCGATCCGCGGCGACCGGGCGAGGTCGGCGACCCAGACGACGTGCCGGCGGCTCGTCGAGAACTTCGCGCCCTCCAGCAGGTAGAAGTCGTTGACCAGGACGCGGTCGTAGGGCTTCATGCCGCCGTGGCGCAGCGCGGTCCCCACGATGCAGACCATGGTGGGGATGACGTTGTCGATGCCGACGCTGGTCACCGTGGTGACCCCGGAGCCGGGATCGAAGGCGTTGACCCCGGTCCCGCTCATCTCCCCGTGGACGGCGCCCATGAGCCTGGCGAACATGAAGATCCCCGCGTACGGGAAGAGCGTGCGCGGCACGCCGGAGCCGTCCCCCTCAAGGGCCACCCCCCACTCCTGGGGCGCGCTCAGGCGGACCGTCCCGCCCTCGCGGGCCAGGAAACGCTCGACCGCCTCCCGGAAGCGCGGCCGCAGCTTCATCTCCGCCATCCGGAGGCGGAGCGCCCCGGGTTCCGCGGTCTTGAGGAAGAGGGTGGAGATCTCCCGCCATTCGAGCGGGCCGACGCCGCCGAGCCCCCGCGGTTCCAGCAGGTTCTCCGGGCGGAAGTGACCGCCGCACCCCTCGCAGAAGTAGCTGGAGGCCTCGCTTCCGCAGTCCGGGCACCTGCCCGCGAGCCACGGCCCGACGGCGTAACGCGCGGCGGAGCGGCTGTAGGGGACGTGTTCCCGCCGCTCGACCACCGCCCGCCGGTGGCGGAGCCGGCGCAGGCAGGCGCCGACCTCCTCCTCGAAGGCCTTCCGCCAGGGCTCCTCGCGGGGGTTGATGAACCGGTCGACGCCGATGTCCATCGCGTCGAGGTCCTCGGCGATGAGGGCGTGGTACTCGGCCGCGATCCGCTCCTCCGGACGTCCCTCGGCCGCGGCCTTGAAGGTCATGTACGGCTCGTAGACGTCGCTTCCGGTGATGACCAGCGGCAGGTCGCCGCGCATGCGCAGGAAGCGGCCGAGCATGTCCAGGCGCAGGAAGGGCCCGGCGATGTGCCCGAGGTGCAGCCGCCCGTTCGGGGTCGGCTCCGAGGGGGCCAGCAGGTAGTGCCGGGGGCGGGTGGTCCCCGGGACCCCGATCAGGGGCGCGGGGGACGCGGGGGGCACGGTCATGAACGGCCGCCTTCCCGGGGGCCGAGAAGTTCCAGGGCGCGCTCGGCGACGGCCGGCGCCAGCCGGTAGCCGGAACCGTTGCCGCCGAGAGCCAGGACGACGCCCGGCCACCCCTCCACCTCCTCGACCAACGGCATCCGGTCGGGGGTGTAGCCGTCGTAGAAGGCCCGGCCGCCGCGGATCTTCCCGGCCAGGGCGGGAACGTGTTCACGGAGGATGCCGGCGGCCGTCCTGTGGTCCTCGGGGCTCAGCTCCGGCGGTCCGTCCTCCGGAGAGCCGTCCCAGTGGTCCGAGGTGAAGCTGAAGAGCCAGTACCCCTTCTCCCGCCACGGGAGCAGGAAGGCGTCGTCGTCATCGAAGATCAGAACCGGGGCGCCGGCGGGAGGCCGTACCCCGAGGTGGAGGGCCGCGACCTTCTTGATCCGGAGCCCGCGCGCCCGGGCGACGTCGCCGAACGGCCCCGCGAGCGCCCAGGCGCCGGTCGCCACGACGACCTTGCCGGCGACCGCGCGCGCCTCGCCCCCGCAGGTCAGCTCGTAGCCGCCGTCGCGGGGCCGCACACCGGTGACGGGCAGGCCGCTCCACACCTCGCTGCCCGGCCGCCGCCGCTGCCCGGCCAGCAGGTGCTCGGTCAGACGCCCCACGTCCGCGTGGGTGCCCCCGCCGGAGCGCAGCAGCAGCCGGTCGGCGCCCTGACGCACCCCGGGAAGGACGCCGTCCAGCCGGGCCCCGCCGCCGGCGCCGGCCTCGGTCAGGCGGGGACCCGCCATGCTCTCCCGCAGCCTGCCCAGGCCGGCCCGCCCGATCAGCCAGTAGGTGTCGGCCGGCCGGATCGGCAGCGTGGGCCGTTCGGCTCTCAGCCGGGCGTAGACCGCGGAGCTCCGAGCCGCCATCGCCCGCTTTTGAGGGGTGTGTCCCGTGGGGACGTCCAGCCCGGCGGACAGGTGCGTGGCTCCGGGGGCGCCGCCGTCCACCGTGAGAACCCGGAGGCTCCGGTCCCCCTCCGCCGCGAGGTGGGCCACCATCGCGCCGGTGATCCCGGCCCCGACGACCGCGAGGTCGAAGTCCGCCGGTGCCCTTTCCGCCGGCCGTCCCGTCGTGCGCCCCGTCATTCGCCCCGCCACCAGAGCGACAGCACGGACATCGGCGTGCCGCGGTCGGCCAGCAGCATGTGCTCGGCGAACGGCGCGAACCCCACGAGGTCGCCCGGGGAGACCTCGTGGTCGGCGCCCTCGTAGCGGAGCGTTCCCCTGCCCTGGAGCACCAGCCACATCTCGGTGACGGCGTGGCTGTCGGGCGGGGTCACGCCCCCGGCGGCGACCTCGAAGCGGGCCATGCCGAAGGGCCGCTTCCCCGGCAGGGCGTCGAGGGCGGCCTCCCACTCCTTGAGCCCGGGAAACTCCGCGGGAAGGGCGCGGAACCCGATCCGGGGGAGGCTCACGTGTTGTACCTCCGGTATCCGAGGATGTCGTTGAGGATGACCGCGCTGCGCCAGGCCAGAAGGCTGAGGTTGGGGTCGGCGATGCCCCAGGCGTGCCGCGCGCCGTTCTGGAGATAGATCTTGCCCGAGGCGTCGCCGTCCAGCCGGAGCGAGAAGTCCTCGCCCACCTCGGGGGCGCCCTCGGCGAAGGACAGCCTCGGGGCGAGGGCGTCCATGCACGCGGGGAGGCGGTGGTCGTAGCCGGTCGCGAGGATCACCACGTCGGCCGGGACGGCACGGACCTCGGCGCCCTCGACGGCCAGCTCCCAGCCCTCGCACAGGCGGGCGCAGCCGGTCACCTCCGTCCCGGGCATCAGGCGGATCCAGTCCTTGCGGCCCATGATGCACTCGTGCCGGTACCGCTCCCGGTAGATGTCCTCAAGGGTCGCCAGGTCGATCCCGTCACTGGCGTACCTCTGCTCGGCCAGGAGGGTCCGCCTGCGCTCCCCGGGCATCCGGTGGAACGCGCGGGCGTACTCGGGGAAGAAGTACTCGTTGGTGAACGGGGAGTCGTCCATCGGCAGGAACCCGCGCCGCCGGGTGATCCAGGTGATGCTCCGCGGCGCCTCGTCCAGCCTCATCGCGTGCCGTACCATCTCGGCGCCGGACTGGCCTCCGCCGACCACCACGACGTTACGGCCGGCCAGCGTCCGCTCGCGCAGCAGGAGTTCCCCCGCGTGGAAGACGTCGGAGCACAGGTGAGGCCGCAGGAACGGGGGAACGCGGGGAACCGGGCCGGTGCCGAGCACGACGTTGCGCGCGGTGACCTCCCCCCGGCAGGAGCGGAGCCGGAAGAGGCCGTCGCGAAGGCCGACGTCCCCGACCTCGGTTCCGTACTCGATGGACGGGATCGACCGGGAGACCCACTGAAGGTACTGGTCGAACTCCGTCCGGTAGGCGGTGGGGAAGCGCGCGGTGAGAAACCTGTAGAGCCTGTCCTGCTGGGCGAGGAAGGCCAGGAAGGAGAAACGGCTGGTCGGGTCGACCGGGGTGACGAGGTCCTTCAGCGGCGACACCTGGAGGGTCGCCTCGGGCAGCAGCAGTCCCGGGTGCCAGGCGGAGCTCTCCCTGGCCTCGAAGTGGACCGCCCGAAGACCCGGGAGGGAGTCGCCGAGCGCCGCCAGGCTCAGGTTGGCCGGCCCCATGCCGACCGCCGCGTAGTCGTACGGCCCGGCGGCGGTCACTGGACGACCACCACCTCGTCGAGGGAGTCCCAGAAGGCTCGCGCGGCGTCCGGGGAGTCGGCCGTGTAGAGAACGCCCGCCAGGCGCGACCGGCAGTCGCGAACCTCGGGAACGGAGACGCCGGGCGGGACGGCGACGTGCGTCTCGACCACGTTCGGCAGGCCCGACAGCTCCTCCCAGCCCTTGAGGGCCGAGTACGATCCCGGGCCGGGGAGGGTGAGGAACCGGACCGCCGCGCAGGCCGCGGTGGGCTCGCCGAAGGCCCCCAGCCCCCGGGGGTCGGCCCCGAGCCCCGCGGCGAGCATGACCACCGCCAGGTCGACGCCCGTCACCCGCCTGAGCAGCTCGGGGATGCCGTCCCCGGGCAGCCGCGCGCCGAGCTCGATCAGCACCGGCCCGTCGTCGCTCAGCCTGAGCTCGCAGTGGAAGGGGCCCGCCGTGACGTTGAGCGCCCGGACGACCTCCTCGGTGTAGGCGTTCACCCGGCTCACCACGTCGCCGGGAAGGCCGGCGGGCGTCAGGTGGCCGAGTTCCACGAACCACGGCTCGGGCCCCAGCACCTTCCGGGTGAGGGCCACGACGGTCACCTTCCCGCCGTCGACGTACCCGTCGGCGCTGATCTCGTCGCCGGAGACGTACTGCTCGACGACGACCCGCCGCCCCATCGGGCGCCCCAGGTCCAGGGTCTCGTCCTGGACGAGCTCGGTGAACGCCCTCACGAGGGCGGGCCAGTCCCGCGCCAGGCTCACATGGATGCTGCCGGAGGACTCGACCGGCTTCATCACGCACGGGAAGCCGACGTGCTCGGCGGCGGCCCGCAGCCCGGCCACCGTGTCGGCCTCGGCGAAGCGCGGCGAGCGCAGCCCGGCGCGCGCGACCTCGCGGCGCATGAGCGCCTTGTTCCGTACGGAGTCCACCGTCTCCACCGGCAGGCCCGGCAGGCCGAGCCGGGCCGCGAGCCGGGCCGCCGTCGCCACGTAGAAGTCGCAGCCGGGCAGGACCGCGGCGAACGGCTCGCGACGGTGGAGCGGGACGACCGCCTCGGTCAGGGCGGCCTCGTCGTTGGCGTCCACCGTCAGGACGACGTCGATGATCTTCCTGAGTCCCTCGGGGATCTCGCGGTCGCCCTCGTCCTGCGAGGCGGCCACCACCCTGGCTCCGAGACGGTGCGCGGCCCGGGCGAGCGCGGCGCCGCCCGAGAGCGGCTCCACGACAAGAACGGATAATCCAGCTAAATCAGACACCTTTAGCGATCCTTTCGGAAAAGCGCCGGCTCACGCCTGCTTCGCGGTGGTGTGGACGACCAGCTCCTGCTCCCCGATCTCGAACCGCACGGCCAGCGAGGCCAGTTCCCCAAGGTTTCCCAGATGGGTTCCCCCGCAGGGGATGCGCGCGGGCCCCTCCGGCAGCTCGCA
This sequence comes from Streptosporangium violaceochromogenes, assembly GCF_014654615.1. Classification (GTDB taxonomy): domain Bacteria; phylum Actinomycetota; class Actinomycetes; order Streptosporangiales; family Streptosporangiaceae; genus Streptosporangium; species Streptosporangium violaceochromogenes. Next base: position 117,889 of record NZ_BNBB01000013.1, read on the forward strand.
GGTCCACCAGCGACGCGAGGCCAGCTCGGGGGCCTCGGTCTCGATCGTGACGCGCCCACCCGCCTCGATCCACCGCCCCAGCCGCTCCTCGACGTCCTCACGGACGCTCTCCAGGGCGTCCGTGAGCGCGGCCACGTCGAACCCCGCCCGGCGGAGCGACTTGCCGAGCCGGTAACGGTCGACGCTCTGCATCGGCATGATCCGCGACTCGACGATCGCCACCTGGTCGAAATCGGGATTCCCCAGGCAGTCCGTGCGCGGAAGCTTCTTCCACAGATCGCGGAGCCGGCCGTTCAACGCCAGGGACATGAGGTGGCACCCGGTGTGGGCCATGCTCAGCGCGCGGCGCCGCGCGGAGTCGACCGCGAGGGTCACCTCCGCGCCGGCGAGTTCGGAGGCCGGCATGTCCCCGGGCGCCTCCACGACGTGGGCGACCAGGAACGACCAGCCGGGCTCGTTCCTGCGCACGGGAATCTCGGCCCCGACGCGCAGGACGCCGTCCGGGCCGCTCGCCGCGGTCAGCGCGTCGACGACGCGCAGGGAACGGCCCCCGGCGGACAGGGTCCCCTCGTCGCCGGGCTGGTCGGGCCAGGTGTGGTCGACCGGGTGGAACGGCGTCCGGTCCGTCACCACGAACAGGTTCGTCCCCTCGCTCAGGTGCGTCCCCTCGGCGGGCTGGACGTGGACGACGCGCGCGGTACAGCTCTCGACCCCCTGGGGGAAGAGCACGACCGTCCCCTGCGACATGGCGCTCATGCCATGACCTCCGTTCTCGTTCTCGTGGCGGCTCGCAGGTGGATCAACAGGCCGACGACCGCGGGAAGGGCCAGGCCCCCGACGATCGTCAGCAGGTGCACGGGGTCGACGAACGCGCTGGTGACCGCCAGCAGCCCACCCGCCAGCGGCATCGACGCGCAGTTGAGCAGGGAGATGGCGGCGGCCGTGCTGCCGAACTCCGCGGCGGGAACGGCCCGGGCCCGGACGGTCCTGATGAAGGCGCTGAAGGCGGCGTCCCCGGCCATGAACACCATCACGATCGCGACGAAGGTGACGAACTCACTGGACGGGCCGATCGCCAGGAAGGCCAGGCACTGGATCAGCGCGCTGGCCGCCCCGGTGATCAGCAGACCGAACCGCCGGATGAAACGTGTCAGCAGCGACAGCACCAGCAGGGCCACCAGGGCGGCCCCGGTGTAGACCAGGGCCAGGCGCCCCTCGTCGACCCCGTAGTGATGCCGTACCACGGCCGGCGCGGTCGCCAGCAGCAGAGCCAGCATCAAGTTGATCACCATGGTGATGGCCACGATATCCCGCAGCAGGGTGTTGGCGATCACCTGACGTACACCGGCCATCACCGGCGGCGGCTCCGCCGACGTCACCGGGACCGGCTTCATGACCCGCGCCAGCAGCAGGCTCGCCCCGAAGAGCACGCTGAGCACGGAGACCGTCGTCGCCGGCCCCAGCAGCAGCAGGCCGCCGCCGAGGACCGGCGCCATGAGAAGGCAGCTCTGCTCGATCGCGCTCAGCGTGGTCTGGAGCCGGGGCATCTCCTTGGCCGGGACCAGGGAGAGCCCCGCCTTCTCCCCCGCGACGAAGGTCAGCTCGAACCCCGCCCCGGCGACGAGCGCGAGACCGACCAGGGCCACCCCGGCGCTCCCCGGCGCGCAGAGCATGGCGGCCACGACCCCCACCCCCGCCACCGTGCGCATCACGTCGCTCAGGACGTGGATCCGCCGGGCCTCGAACCGGTCGGCCAGGTAACCGGCGAGAGGCAGCGCGACCAGCCTTGGCGTCCACTCCACGAACAGGGCGACGCCCGACCACGTCAGACTCCCCGTCATCTGGTAGATCATGATCGGCACCACGAACTGGAGTGTCTGGTTGGACAGCCAGCCGACCCCGCGGAGCGTGAGGTAACCCAGCATCCTCTACTCCACCGTCACGGCGTCACCGACCGCGTGCCAGAGGTCGGACGCCTCCTGGAAGGAGTCGGCGGTGAAGATGACGTGGCCGATCCTGGAACGGAAGTCCCCCGGCTCCGGGATCGGCTCCCCCGCGGCGATCGTGAGCCTCGTCTCCACGACCCCGGGCAGGCGCGAGAGACGGTCCCACCCGTTCAGGCGCCGATAGGAACGGTGGCCGTCGGCGAGGTGGAAGCGGATCCCGGCGCTCTTGGCCCGCGGCACGCCGGCGGCCTGGACGTCCTCAAGCGACCACCCGAGGTGTGCGGCGATCATCGCCCGGGGAAGGCTGACACCGGTGGCGAGGTGGACCAGGTCGACGATCCGGTCCCCGGGGAGACGGGCCGCGATCTCGATCAGCACCGGCCCGCCGGGGGTCATCCTCAGCTCGCAGTGGAAGGCGCCGACGGTCAGATGGACGGCCTTCACGACCGCGCGGACGTACTCCTCCACCCGCAGCATGACCTCCGCGTCCTCGTCGGCCGGGGTCAGGTGCCCGACCTCCACGAAGGCGGGCTCGGGTCCCAGCAGCTTCCGGGTGAGGGCGACGACGGTCGTCCGGCCGCCGATGACGTATCCGTCGGCGCTGAACTCCGGCCCCGCGACGTACTCCTCGACGATGGCCCGGTGCTCCAGCGTCCTGCCCAGGTCAAGGCTGTGGTCGGCGAGCAGCCGGTCGAAGGCCGCGCGCAACTCCTCCCAGGTGTCCGCGCGGCTGACGTGGATGCTGCCCGAGGAGTCCACCGGCTTGATCACGCAGGGGAAGCCCACGTGCTCCGCGGCGGCGCGCAGCTCGTCGAGCGACGTCGCCTGCGCGAACCGGGGCGTCCGCAGGCCGGCCTCGGACGACCGGGCCCGCATGAGCGCCTTGTCCCTGACCTCCTCCACCGTCTCCGGCCGCAGGCCGGAAAGACCCAGCGCCGCGGCCAGCCTGGCCGTCGCCGGCACGTGGAAGTCACAGCCGGCCAGGACCGCCGAGAACGGGGTCTCCCGGTGCGTGGCGAGCACCGCCCGCTCCAGCGCCTCCTGGTCGTTGGTGTCCACCACGATCACGGCGTCCGCCAGCGAACGGACCTCGTCGGTGAGCGTGCGGTCGTCGGCGTCGTACGACGCGACGGCGACCTCCAGGCCGAGGTCACGCGCCGCGGCGACCAGGGCGTTTCCCGAGGAGACCGGCTCGACGACCAGAACCCGGGCGAACGGAAGATCACGCATGTCGGAAAGACCTCCCTCTACGGTGGGGTTCATCAGACGGCGAACGCGGTCTCGATGACACGCCTGCCGAGCCGCCGGTGCCCCGCGGAGGGCACGAGGTCGCGGACGACGCACACCCGCTGGAGCCAGCGGTCGAGGCCGTCGTAGCGGGCCTCGAACTCCGAGCGCCCGTGGACGGACCGCCGGTTGTCGATGATCAGCAGGTCTCCGGCGTCCAGCCGGACCCACCGCTTGACCTCGTTCAGCGCCACGTGCAGCCGCTTCAGGGCGGCGGACGCCTCGGGCGTCAGGCCGACCATCAGGTCCGGGTCCACCGTGATGTAGGGGTCGAACGGGTCTCCGTACAGCACCCGCAGGGTGGGGCCGTTGCCCTTCTCGCCGTTGGCGCTGCCGAAGGAGTAGTCGATGCCGGTCTGGAACAGGGGCTCGCTGAGCACCGCCCGCTCACGCAGGCTCAGCCGCGACACGGCCATGCGCAGGCTCGCGCTGATCGTCTTGGCGGAGCGCTCGTGGTCGGGCCGCAGGCAGTGCAGCAGCACGTAGTCCGGCATGAAGGGGTGGAAGGCCGTCTCGGTGTGGAAGTCCAGCAGCAGCGCGGAGCTCTCCGACGACAGCTTCTCGGCGTTCCTCCTGGTCGGCGCCACGTTCTGGAACAGCTGCCCCTGCTTCTCCTGACGGTAGGCGATGGGTTCGCCCAGCGCCTGGGCGAACCCGGCCAGCCACAGCTCGCTCATCGTCGTGGGGCTGGACAGCGGGGCGCTCGGGTCCGCCGGCGTGGGCTGAAGCCTCGGGTCGACGGGGAGTCCCCTGACGAGCAGGACACCGGGGTCGGTGCTGTTCCGCCGGAACCGGCTGAGCGCGTGCCGGATCACCCGGGGGAACTCGTGGAAGCGGAGTTCGGCCTCGGCCATGAACGCCTCCTGGTTCTCCCGCGAGTCCGGCAGATATCCGTCGGCCAGGCTCGCCAGCAGGTGGGCGTAGGGGCGCGCGTCGACGACGTGCGGTCCGGGCTCCTCGGCGAGGTTCTCCCTCCGGGGAAAGGCACGCGGGGTGAACCGGTGCTCGTCGACCACGTACAGCGTCTCGCGCTCGACGCCTCGCGCGGGCCGCCCGGCGGTCTCCCGCCGGGTCTCCCCCTGGGGCTCTCCCTGGGGCTCTCCCTGGGCGAGCCACGACAGCAGGCTCAGCAGGAGCCGGGCGTTGTCCCCCCTGCCGAGGAACGGCAGCGCGAACATCTCCGCGTTGCCCACCACCGCGATCCGGCCCGCGCCGTAGCGGGCCGTCGCGAGCACGGTGTGGCCGTCGTGTTCCACCAGCGGGGTCAGCGGCACCGTGGAGCCGCCGACGCTCTTCGGGCGGTGCAGGTGGACCCGGCCGATCCCCGTGACGGCCGGGTGCGCCTTCACGGCCGGGGCCGTGAAGTCGTAGGTCAGAAGATGCGAATCGGGCGAGTCGTCGTCCGCCCCCGGCAGCAGACCCCCCACGGTGATTCCGAAAGGACCGTCCTGACGCGAGGGGACGAGTTTCCTCTCCCCGTCACCGAGGATCAGGACCGCCCCTCCCTCACGCACGTACTCCTCGAGGAGATCGCGCTCCTCAGCGGTGAACGACGCGCCGTCCACTCCGGCGGCGGGGATCACCAGGACGCCCAGGTCCTTCAGGTCGGCTTCCTCCCAGCCGAGCTCCAAAGGGTGGACGGTACCGCCGAAACACGCCTCGACCACCTCGGCGATCGGGCCGACGACGCCGGCCTCGGAGGCCTCGGCGGGACGGCCCGGTCCTGATTTCCGGTGGAAATCGAGCGACCAGACAGAGGCGTGCATGACGTCTACACCTACCAGCATGACCATTCTCCCCCAGTTCGGTTTGCGGGCATGAAAAACCATAGGGAGGCCTTGTGCAGAGTCTGTATATTCCTTGTATAAATTCCGGCGAGCCGCGCGGATACTTCCGGGCGAGAGCCTGGTCAACACCTCGGAGGGGCCGGTGGAAAGCCCGGTGGAATGCCCACCCCCACGGGCTTCCCGGCAGGTCGGCCACTATGCGCCACGGCGCGGTCACATTCAGAACAAAGCATCACGCAAAGAAGCGAAGACATCACGTTCGGCTACGACGACATTTCTTCCCGTGCCCGCCGCCCTCCTTTTCCCGCCGCCTCGGTATACGGCCTTAAAGCCGGCGTTCTCTTCTCGCCGACGACCCGGAACCAGGCCGCGACAACGTCGTCGCGGAGGGCGCGCCATTCTTCCGGCACCGCGATTCCCACGCCGTCCGGCGCCCCAGGGCTGAAGGGCTCTCAGGCGGTGAGGGCCGGGTGGCTGCGGTAGTGGCCGGCCGATGGCGGTGATCTACCGGGTGTGCTCGTGCCGGGTTGCAGGGTGTCGGCGGTCCTCGTCCTCACAGCCGGGGGACCCGTACTTCGAGGAGAGCGGTTTCGCGTCCTTCGGGGCCGCCTCCAATATGGATTCCCTTTTCGCGCGCTACGCCCAGGGAACCGTTGGATCGTCGGCGCAGGGGTGAGAATCGGCGGCGGTAGGAGAGCGGCCCGAAGTTACGGCGGCCGCCAAAACGGCCACAGAAAAGATGGTCGCGACGCCTTCCCTCAAAGATGGATCGAAACTTCCGCCGTCTTGACAGGGCATCTCGAAAACTCCATATAGTAGGCGCCTATCACAGGCTAGGCGACCGCGCCGAACCGGAGAAGAAGTGTGTGGAGAAAGCCTCAAGACCTGAAGAGCACGAAACCGGCCGGGCCGGTGAAACGAAGACGGAAGTCCGAGGCCGACCGTCGGACCATAAAGAGATCCAGCGGCCGACGTCAGCAGGAGAACCATGTCGCGAGAACCTTTTGAAAAACGCTGCGGAGTGGCCGCGGCGATACTTCTCCTCGTCACCGGCCCCACGGCCTGCGCCGGTCAGGCCAGATATGATCTGTGCGTAGATCACGCGACGCGGGAGCAGGGCATGCTCTGGAAGGCCACCATGAGCGCCTTTCCGGATCGCGACGACGTGCTGTCCGTCTCGGACTACAGCGGATGCGACTCCGCCAACAGCGGCGCCTGGCTGAAAATGGACCTCAGGCCGGAGGCAGAACGCGACGACATCGAAAGCGCCCTGGAGAGGGCCGGCTGGACCAAGGACGTCAAACACTTCATACCGTTTGACTCGTCAAGCAGCCCTGAGATGGCGAGGCGATGGGGAAGGCGGATCATCGGCCTGAGCCTCTGGAAGGAGGACGAAGCCCCCGAGGACGTGAGCCGTATGCCGTGGAGTCTGGAGGTACAGGCCATCGACCGCTGTTGGACCGACGACCACTACACCTGCCCGGATGAGAAAGGCTAGCTCTCTGGCCGCGGATCGTGAGGCTGGGCTGGGTTGTGCACATGTGGACCAGCGAGGATGGCGCCACGATTACAACGGGCGGCCACCGCTGTGATCATTCAGGTGTGGCGGAGCTGAAGATCATGCGGTGGCCCGACAATGAGCGAACACGGTCACCCATCGAGGCGTCGTCCGCCGAGACCCTCGCGATGCCATGGGGCCGATCCGGTCATCTCGGATTCCGAGGCCCACCCTGAGAGCGGCCCCTTCCGTACGGCATCGAATTATTCTCCGATCTCCTTTCTCACGTGACACGGGGTGGAGCGAATGTGGGATGACAACGCGATTCGGATCGACGACCCGCGCCTGTGTCCAGAACTGCTCCTCAACAGACCACGCTCCAACCCGATCCACAGCCGTTGCAGGCGCCGCTCATCCAGCTGGCGTCTCGGGGGCGGCCTTCACACCGCCGCACCGCCAGGCGCGACATCAGCGGTTGGCCGACATGCGATCCACCCGAAACCGCCGTGCCATTTTCGGCGCCGGCGTTCCTCACGCGAACAGCTCAGCGGCTGTGAACCTCAGTTGCTCCCGTTGGGCGCGTTCCGCGACGGTCAGCCCGCTCTCCTTTGCGCACCTCACCCCTCCGGGACAACCGGTCGCCGCAGGACTTGATCAGGCGGCCCCGCTGCAACACCAGCCTTTCAACCTCAACTGCACCGCCTTCTTCAACAGGCCGCAGACGACATTGCAGGCTGAGCTGGAGGCCACTCCCGATCAGCACGGGTCTGGCGACCCGTGACATTCAACGATAATTTTTGAGTGCTTGATGCATAGAGTTATTAAATGCCTCCATTTCCTCGCGGTCAAATCCAGTTCTGGTCCGAAACTCCCAGTCTTCGAGCGCTTCCAGCGCCTCCCTCATTCCAGCCAGAATCATATTGATTTCACTCGCGGACAATTTGATATTGAATTTCCCGTCCCCTGAAGGTGTCAACTCCACCGAATCTCCCTTTTGATTATTTATTCAAGGTCATCGAAGAAAGCTTTGCCCCTGCGGGGCTTAAACGCGGTCCCCAGGTCACGAGAGTTCGGGTCTCGTATGACTACTGTACCGTTCAACCAGAACGCAACCCGCCCGCGAGCAAGAATTTTCGACTCGCCGTGAGCTATAACCTGTGCGATTAGCCTTGCAAACTCGCCACGCGAACTAATTGCCGGAAACTCGCCTTGCCTTACAACATGCTTTCCGTAGGCATGACCGTTGGCTATTCTGCTCGCAATCGCATTCCCAGACCTCCGCACCGCGGCGATATACGGATTACACGGCCCGGAATTATGGACAAGAATTGCCTGGTTTTCTACCAGTGCGTAGTAGGTGTGGATTCCTTCTACCGTTAGATTGTAGACCCGCTGATCGCTCTGACGGTAGCGGTGAACGGACAGAACCTCCAGATGGTCGCCCTCGGCGGAGAGGAGAAGCGCGCCTGCGGCCAGCCTCCCCGCTTCGACCCAGCGGCTTTCGCCAACAGACCAGATAGGATGCGCCGTTGTGGCAGTGATCCTACCGACCTTGTCACCGCCATCACCGTCTACATCGATACGAATCCGAACAAGGTCTTTATCTCCGGAGCCTGTGATCAGGGCTGTGACGGTTCGAGCCTCACTCTTACCCGTTTCGGGGTCGGTTGCGATTACACGATCACCGACTTTGACTTCTTCGATGGGCTTCCGCGTCCCATCGGCCATGAGAACCTCAGTGCCCTGAGTAAAGCTGTTACATCCCCTCAGGGCGCTTCTGAACGATTTAGCGGTTCCTGCGGAGAAACTAGCTTCGATCATTTGCTCGGCAGTAAGCTCAGGCCAGGGGGTTTCGACAAGGCAATTACAGAGCACCGCACCGATTGGGTCACCCGCGTGACAGACAAGGTATGTGCAAGGATTTTTCAGGATCTCATTCGCCGAACCGATGTTTCCGCCATAGGCCAAAATTTGGAATGCCACATTGCAAAGCGGCCTGTTTTTAGCGTGAACGGCACACCCGGAATCGTAGAGCCAATTCTTCGCGGCCTTTTTCTGGGCTTCCGTTAGCTTTGGCCTCTTTCGGCCGTCAGCACAGCCCTCCTTGTAGCATATGACATCCAGGAGGTCGGTCCAGGTTTGAGATTCTATACACTCTCTTGAATTCGGCGAATAACTACATGGCCCCATTTCGCCAGGGGAAGGCGCCGGCCCCGCTTTTCCTGAATTCGGAGGCAGCAGCAGTGCCCCTCCAAGAGACAGCCAGATGACAAATAGTTGATCATCCTTAAGAGAGGGGTCGTACTCGGCCATGAATTTTTGTTGTACTTTGTTCGAGGAACCCCAGTAGTCCATAAATTTAACTGGCGGCCTGCCATTATGCATAACCCCCAGCCTCTTCGCCTCGGCATCCTTAAAAAAGGGGGGTATCCAGCCCAGCCCGTCCATCTCAATATTTATTCGACCACCGGGCACGGTGGGCTCTGGAGCATCACCAGGAATGATCGCAATGGGGCCGGACGGCATCTTGGACCGTGGGTAGACATAGCCATCAACTCCATAAGTAATGGAAGGTCCTCCTGTCGTGACATCACGCGAGGTGTGGCCGGCAGGGTCCATATTGGTAAGCGGAGCGGCGTTGGCGTAGGTGTAGCGGTTGGCCTGGATGGACGGGCTGGGATTGAGGGTCCAGTCGTCGCGGGAGGTGAAGGCGCCGGTGCCGGGCTGGTACCAGCGGGCGTGCATGTTGACCTTGCCGGTGTCGGGATCGGTGTACTCGCCCTGGTAGCCCGGCGTGCGGGCGGTGCCGGTGCGGTGGGTGACCTGGCCGAACGGGTCGTAGGCCACCGAGTCGACCAGAGCGGTGCCGGAGAAGGTTCCGACCACGTCGCCGTGCAGGTCGGTCATCACCCCCAGGGCGGTGGTGCCGCCTTCTTGCAGACCGAGCAGGCCGCCGAACGGGTCGCGGCCGTACGTGGCCTGGACGGTGCCGATGCCGTCGGTGACGGCGGCGATGTCGTTCTCCACGCCGGAGTAGACGTACCGCTGCTGGTCGGTCCCCTTGGTACGGGAGGTGACCCGGCCGAGGGCGTCGTAGCCGTAGGTGACGTCGCCGTCGGTGATGAGGCGGTCGAAGGCGTCGAAGGCGAGGTTGCGGGTGGTGCCGGCCTTGGTCTCGGTGGCGGTGGTGCCGCGGGGGGTGTAGGTGTAGTCGACGCCGTCCCCCGAGGTCAGGCGGTTGCGCTCGTCGTAGGTGTAGGTCTTGGCGCCGGCCTTGGTGCGGTTGCCGGCGTCGTCCCACTCGTAGGCGGTGGTGCCGCCGGGCGCGGTCCAGGAGGTCAGGCGGCCGGAGCGGTCGTAGCCGTAGGTGTGGGCGCCCGCGCCGGCGGTGCCGACGGTGGTCTTGGAGGTGAGGTTGTCATCCTTGTCCCAGCCGTAGGTGATTTTGGCGAGCTGGGTGCCGGAGCCGTTCTTCAGGGTGTGGGTGGCGAGGCGGTCGACGGCGTCGTAGGTGTAGGTCTGGGAGTTGACCGTTCCGGTGGAGGTCTGGCCGGTCAGCCGGTCGGCGTCGTCGTAGCCGTAGGTCCAGGTGCGGCCGGCGACCGGGTCGCCGGCGGTGGCCAGGCGGCCCGCGTCGTCCCAGGTGAAGGCGGCCGTGCCGGTCGGGTCCACGCGCTGGGTGGGGTTGCCCAGGGCGTCGTAGGCGTAGGTGGCGACCTGATTTCCGGCCTTGGACACCTTGGTAGGCAGGCCGCGGTCGTTGTATTCCAGGGTGTAGTCGCCGACGGCGGTGGCGCGGCCGGCCTGGTCGTAGGTGAGGTCGCGATCGGGGGTGGCGACCGAGGCACCGGTGCCGGTCTGCTTGGTCACCCGGCCTACCGGGTCGTAGGTGCGGTCGATGCGCACCCCGCCGGGCTGGAGGGTGGCCACCGGGTTGCCGGCGGCGTCGTAGAGGGAGGTCCAGGTGCGGTCGGCGGCGTTCGGGTGGGCGGTGGTGGCCGGTTCGATAACGGATTCGGCCAGGCCGAGGGTGTTGTAGGTGGTCCAGGTGGCGTTACCGCGGCCGTCGGTGAGGCGGGTGCGGGCGCCGGTGGCGTCGTAGCCGAACGTCGTGGTGATCGACGTGGTGCCGGAGACCGGCTCGACCAGGGAGGTCAGCCGGCCCAGCGCGTCGAAGGCGCGGGTGGTGACATACCCCTCGGCCGACGTGGTGCTGGTCGGGTTGCCGGCCAGGTCGTAGCCGGTGCCGACGGTGCGCACGGTGGTGCCGGTGCCGTTCAGGTCCTTGACGGCGGTCTTGCGTCCGGCCAGGTCATAGACGGCCTCGGTGGCGTTGCCCAGGGCGTCGGTGACCTTGACCGTCCGCCCCTGGATGTCGTAGCCGACGGTGGTGGCGTGGGTGAGCGGGTCGGTGGTGGCGGTGGTCTCCCCGGCGGCGTTGACCGTGAAGGTGGTGGTCTTGTTGCCCGGCGCGACGCTCTTGGTGAGGTTGCCTGCGGTGTCGTAGGTCAGCGCGGTGGTGGACGCCGCGCTGGTGGGGATGCGTTCGATCTGGGTTTCGGTGATCCTCCGGCCCAGATCGTCGTAGGTCGCCTCGCCGCGGGCACCGGTCGGATCGACGGTGGCCAGTTGCTCGCCGGCCAGGTCGTACTCCGACACCCACACCCCGCCCGGCCCGGACGGCCCGGGGTCGGTTGTGCGCACCGGGCGCCCCAGCGCGTCGTAATCGGTTGTGGTGACATGGCCGCGTGGGTCGGTGACCTGCGTCTGGCGGCCGGCCGCGTCATAGGTGAGGCCGACCGTCGGGGTGACCGCGGTGCCGCCGGGTGGGGTGTAGGCGGGCGCGGTGGTCGAGACCAGGCGTCCGGTTTTGTCGTAGGACGAGGTGACGGTACGGCCTTCGGCGTCGACGATCTGGGTGCGCAGGCCCACGCTGTCGTAGCCGTACTTGATCGTCGGCCTGCCGTTGACGGTGGCCGCGCCGTTCTTCTCGATCGCCACCTGCGGTGCCTTGGCCTCCACCAGGCGCCCGGCGATGTCGTAGCGCATCGTGGTGGTGAAGTCGGCGGCGGTGGCGCCGGAGGCGTTGCCGCGCGGGTCGACGGTGGCGGTCAGCAGGCCCCGGTCGTCATACGTGCTGGTGGTCACCAGGTCGACGGTGCCGTTCTCCACCGTCTGCCGGGTCATCTGCCTCATGGTGTTGTACTGGTAGTCGGTGACCTCGGTGCGGGTGGTGCCCGCGCCGGTGAAGGTCTCGCGGGTGACGTTGCCGACCGCGTCGTAGACGTAGGCGGTCTTACGGTTGAGCCCGGCCGGATCCAGCGTGGTGGAGGTCGTCCGTCCGGCGGCGTCGTAAACATACTCAACGGTCGTCTTGCCACCGCCACTGATCCGCTCGACGAGATTGCCCGCCGGATCGTACTCGCTGGACCGCAGCACCACGTCCGCCGGAGTGGTCAGGCCGTTGAGCTTGGCGTCGTCGGCGATGGCCTGCGACAGCCGGTTGTCCTTCCAGTAGGTGTAGGCCCTCTTCCGGCCCATCGCGTCGACCTGCCCGGCCGGTCGGCCACCGGGGTCGTAGGAGAAGGACTCCAGCACCACGTCGGCGGCGGGCTGCGGGCTGACCGGGCTGCCGGTCCAGTTCTTCAGCGTCGTGGAGGCCGGTTCACCGCGTTTGGTGTAGGCGAAGGTGGTCACCGTGCCCATCGGGTCGGTCGCCGATGCCCGCAGACCGAGAGCGTTCCAGGTGGAGCCCGTCACACCGCCTTCGGGATCGGTGACCGTCGCCGGGCGGCCGTGCGTGTCGTAGGTGAAGGTGGTGGTACGGGCCGGGTCACCGCCGGTCAGGTCGGTGAGACTTTCGGTGAGCCGGTTGCCGTCGGCGTCGTAGGTGTAGGTGGTCTTGGGGGTGTGGGTGACACCGGTGACCTCGTTCTGCGCCCCGGGCTCGGTCTGCGTGAGAGGTCGGCCGAGGTTGTCGTAGGTGAAGGTCGTGGTGTCGCCGGTCGGATGCGCCGCGGACACCTCGGTGCGGGAGGTGGGGCGGCCCACGGCGTCCCAGGCGGAGGTGACGACCAGCCCGGACGGCACGGTCTGTTCGGCGACGTCCCCGGCGGCGGTGTAGCGGTAGGTCGTCTCCTCGTTCTTGGCGTTCTTGCTCGACTTCAGCAGCCCGGCAGGGGTGGTGCCGCCGCCGACCGCCGGCTCGGTGCCATTGGTGTAGGTGAAGGTCGCCGATCGGCCGCTGGGGAAGTCCGAGGTCGCCGGAGTCGTCACCTTGGCCACCTCACCGTAGGCGGTGTACTCGGTGACGGTGCTGTAGGTGTTGTCGGTCTCCGAGGCCGAGCGGCCGTCCCGGTAGGCGATCGGCCTGTCGTTGCGCGGGTCGAACGGGTCGGAGGCGTGGAGATAGTACTCCCGGAACTCGATCGCGCACTCGCCCGGCGCGCGGCAGTACTTGCGGGCGATCAGGTTGCCGCGTTCGTCGAAGTAGACGTCGTTGGCGATGTCGTTGCGGTCGATCACCTTGGCCAGTGAGCCGGTCAGGTTGTACTCAAACCACTGGGTGTAGCCCAGCTGGTCGGTCTCGCCGATGACGCGGTGGCCGCGTTCGGCGTCGTAGAGATACGTGAGCGTCTCGTTGCCCGGATCGGTGACGATCACCTGCGCGGCCGGGGAGAAGGGGTCGAAGGTCTTGACACCGAGCTGCCAGGTGCCGCCGTTGCGGTCGGTGTGGGTCTTGAGCCGGTCGGTGGCCGCGTCGTAGACGTTGGACGCCCACACCCGCCCCGACGGCAACGTCACCGTGGTCAGCTTGTTGGGGGTCTGCAGACGGGCGCCGTAGTGACGGCTCACCTCGGCGGCGGTCAGCGGTTTGTCATACAGCGCGACCTCGTCGATGTCCCCCTTGAACGCGAACGCCGCCCGCGGTGAGGGTACCGCCGGGGAGACCGCCGGGTCGGCCACCCCGTTGCCGACGCTCGCGCTGGTGCGCCAGGTGCTCACCGCGCCGGTGAGGGTGCCGACCTGCGCCCCGTCCAGGTACAGCGTCTGGGCCGATCCCGCGGCGGTGAGCACCACGTGGTGCCAGGCGCCGTCGTTGACCGTCCCCGTCGTGGTGATCGGGGCGGCGACGGCGGCCAGCGAGCCGCGCAGCTTGCCGTCGGTGCCCACGTACAGCATCGGCCCCCACGGGATCCCGCTGGTCTCCTGGGTTCCGGCGGCCGCCAGCACACCGGACTGGGTGGTCTTGAACCAGGTCTCCACCGAGATCTGATCCCCCAGCTGGCCCACGATGTTGGCCGGCAGCTTCAAAGACGATCCGGTGGTGAACTCCACCGCGGTGTCGGTGGACCCGGCCAGAGCGCCGGGCTTGCCGTACGTCACGGCCTGGTAGGTGGCGTTCGCGTTGGCCGCGCCCAGGTCGGCCGCGGCGGTTCCGGAGGCCTCTCCCAGCCGCCAGTAGCCGTAGGGGTCGGAGTCCAGCACGCCGCTGCGGTAGTGCGAGCCGGTGCCGTAGACGTAGGAGGTGCAGTTGGGGGCGGCCACCGGGGCGCACACCCCGGTCAGCTTGTCACCGGTGTAGGCGTAGGTCCAGGTGATCGGGGTGCCGCCCACCGGGTCGCTGGAGACCGAGGTGACGTGGGCACCGGTCCAGGTGAAGCTCAGCGACCGGCCGCCGGCCGCGGTCACGGTGGCCAGCCTGCCACCGGTGTCGTAGGCCAGCGCCTGCACGTGGCCCCGGCCGTCGGTCACCGACGTCAGGCGGCCCTGGGCGTCGAACACATACGAGACCGCGGACTTGTCCATCAGCCGCCGGCCGCCCCCGGCGACGTCGGCCAGGGTGGCGAACATCCCCGGCGGCGGCTGGTAGGCGCTTCCGGTCTTCGCGAAGCGCACCTGCCGGCCGTCGGGGTAGGTGATCAACGCCGAGGTCGCGCTGCCCCGCACCTCCTGGACAAGTTTCATGTCCCACCGGCTCGACCAGCCCGCGCCGAACATGCCGTCGGTGCGCGGGTCCATGCTGTTGTAGGTGCGCACCACCGACAGAGGCGGCCCGACGGTGGGGACCGTCAGGTCGGTGAAGGTGGTGGTGTAGTTGCCGGCCAGCTGGTCGAACTCCCGGCTCTCGACGCCGGAGGCGGCCAGATGTGAGGTCAGCACCGGCTGACGCACCCCGGTGACGAAGGACCGGGTGGGCGAGGTGATCGACGCGAAGGTGGAGGTGTCGGTGATGGTCACCTCCCACCAGTACTGCTTGCCCCACTCCAGCGTGCTCGCCGGAACCTTCCAGGTGCTCACCCCGGTGGCCAGGCTGCCGGAGGAGGCGCATCCGGTGCCGGTCATCGACGCCGCGTCACAGATCTCGAACGCGTACTGCAGCGGGCCCGTCCCCGTGGTGGGGCGCCCCTGGGCCCGCAGCCTCGGGGTCAGGGAGTCCACGAGCATCCCATCGCGGGGGAAGGCGGCCAGCAGTTCCGGCTCCCCCGTCAGCGGCATCGCCGGCCGCCCCGCCGGAGGGGGCACCGTTCTCTTCGCGCTCTTGGCCGGTGATGCCCCCTGGCGGTTCTGCGTGTTCTGGTCGACGAACCGTTCCTCACGCGGCACCGCGTCCTTGGGCGGCTCGGCGTCGGCCTTCCAGCCCGTGCCGTCCACCGTGGTGGTTGTCACACCGGTCTGCACCAGGGAGGGAAATCCCTTGGCCGACCCGGTCCGCTGTTTCGGAGTCACCGGCGGCGGCGCGAAGACGGCCGCCGGAGCGGCGGCCGCCGCGGGGAGCGCGGGGAGCTGCAGCAGTCCTGGAAAGGCCATCAGGAGGGGAACGATCCTCCGCCGGGGCGAACGTGAGCACGACACACTCCGGCGCATACGGCCTCACCCTCCGAACCCTTCAGTGCGCAGGCCGGCGACCCCGCGTCACCCCACCCCGGAAGAAGCCCCGACGGGGAACAAAGGCTGCGGTTCGGAGCATGCGTCAAGATAAACGATCAGAAGGTATACATCGATCGTTCCACTCGACAAGATCCCCATAAATAAAGAATAAAACAAACATGTCACAGGAGTGATGAATATCACCTTTTTGACCGCTTGACTTCTGCGGATCGGCAATTCTCGACACCACAGACACCCTTAAAGGACAGGCGAAATCCGGCGAGCGCGAATAACGGATGAGAGAGAAACGGGAAACGTTATTTCTTTTATTCGCCCTCCCCGGCTCGGGCCCGCCGGACGCGGGTCTCCTCCCGGCCGGGGCGGGGGCTCAGCCCGCCTCGGAGGTCAGGACGCGATCCGCTCGGGCGGCCCATCGGCCACCGCTCCGCGTGATGCGGACGGGATGGTCGAAGCACGCGCTGACCCGATCGGTGGTCAGGACGTCCTCGACCCGCCCCGAGGCCAGGCACCGTCCCTCGCGCAGCAGCATCGCGTGCGTGGTGCCGGTGGGAAGCTCCTCAAGATGGTGGGTCACCAGGACCGTCGCCAGCGCCGGGTACCGGCTTCCCAGCGCGTCGACGCCGCTGAGCAGCTGCTCGCGGGCGGCCAGGTCCAGTCCCGTGGCGGGCTCGTCGAGCAGGAGCAGCCGAGGCAGTGGCATGAGCGCCCGCGCGATCAGGGTCCGGCCGCGTTCGCCCTGCGACAGGGTCGGCCAGCGGGCGTCGCTCCTGGCGCTCATCCCCAGCATGCCGATCAGGCGGTCCGCGCGCTCCCGTTCCTCCTCGGTGGGCGTCCAGCGGGGGACGAGCGCGATCGTGTTGGTCAGGCCGGTCAGGACGACGTCCCTGACCCGCAGGGGCGCATCGGGAGCGTGACGCGGGTCGACGTGGCCCAGGTAGGAGCGCAGCTCCCGCATGTCGACCCGCCCCAGCCTGCGGCCGAGGACCTCGACGGCGCCGCGCGTGGGGTGGATGACCGCCCCCAGCAGGCCGAGCAGGGTGCTCTTTCCCGCCCCGTTGGCGCCGAGCAGGGCCCAGTGCTCCCCCGGGCGTACCGTCAGGGAGATCGACCGCAACAGGTGGGTGCCGTCACGGACGACGTCGACGCCGTCCACCCGCAGCACGGGACCGCTGTCCGAGGGGCGAGAAACGATCATTCGTCCGCTGTATCCGTCCTGGTGAGCGTGAGGACCGCCCCAAGGGTATCCACCGTGGCGACGACGCCCTCAGCGGGTGATCGACGCCCGGGTCGGCGGGGCCGAGGGGTCGATCGGCAACCTCCCGTCGATCTCACGACGGCGAGGCCCACGGGGAGCCGGCGGCCGTCACCGGCGTTCCGGCTCCCCCGGGAGCACGACGACGCGCGGGGTCCCGGTCCGGGGGTGGAGGGTCACCTCGGCGTCCACCCGGTAGACCTCGGCCAGCAGCGCGGGGGTCAGCACCTCGGCGGGCCGTCCGATCGCGACCGGGCGACCGGCGTCCATCACACAGATCCGGTCGCAGAACGCCGCGGCCAGGTTCAGGTCGTGCAGCGCGACGACGGCGGTCACGCCGAGCCCTCGGATCAGCCGCAGGACGTCCATCTGGTGGCGCAGGTCGAGGTGGTTGGTCGGCTCGTCCAGCACCATCGTCCCGGCCCGCTGCGCCAGGGCGCGGGCGATGAGAACGCGCTGCTTCTCGCCGCCGGAGAGCCTGTCGAACGGCGCCCGGGCCAGGCCCGCGACGTCCAGGTCCTCCAGCGCGCCCATGACGACGCGCCGGTCGGCGGCGTCGTCGCCCTCGAAGGCCCGCTTGTGGGGGGTACGGCCCATGGCCGCCACCTCGTACACGGTCAGCTCGAACTCGCCGGGCGCCTCCTGCGGGACGGCGGCCAGCCTCCGGGCCAGCCGCCTGCCGGGCATCCGCCACACGTCGTCGCCGTCCAGCGTCACCCGCCCCGACGTGGCGCGCAGAGCCCGGTAGAAGACGCGCAGCAGGGTGGACTTTCCCGCGCCGTTGGGGCCGGCGAGCACGACGACCTCGCCGGGGGCGACCTCCAAGGACACCTCCCGCACCAGGGCTCTGCCGCCGGCGGTGACGCCGACACCCTCGGCCCGCAGGGCGGCGGGCCTGTCCGGCGGGGTCATCGGGCCGCCCTCCTCCGCATCAGCCACAGGAAGAAGGGACCGCCGGTCAGGGCGGTCAGGATCCCGATCGGGATCTCCTGCGGGGCGATCACACTGCGGGCGGCCAGGTCCGCGGCGATCAGGAAGGCCGCGCCCAGCAGGGCGACGGCCGGCAGCGCGCGCCGGTGGTCGGCGCCCACCAGCAGGCGCACCGCGTGCGGAAGCATCAGCCCCACGAACCCGATCGAGCCGCTGACCGCGACGATCGTGCCGATCATCAAGGCGACCAGGGCGAACAGCGCGCCGCGGAAGCGGTGCACGTCCAGTCCCAGGGCGGCGGCGGCCTCCTCCCCCGCCAGCAGCAGGTTGAGCGGGCGGCTGACGCCCAGCAGCACGCCGGTGCCGAACAGCACCGCCGCGGCGGGGATCCCGACGAGATCCCAGGTGGTGCCGGCCAGGCCGCCCAGCATCCAGCGCAGCGCCGCGTCGGTCTTGTGCGGGTCGCCCGAGGTGATGATGAGGCCGCTCGCCACCGCCGAGAGGACCTCGGCGGTGGCGACCCCGGACAGCACCAGCCGTACGGTCGTCATCCGCCCGCCCGCGCGGGCCAGGAGGTAGACCAGGACGAGCGCCGCGAAGGCGCCGCTGAAGGCGGCCAGCGGCAGCGAGAACACCCCCAGCAGCGAGACGTCGAACACCACGACGACGACCGCCCCGACCGTCGCACCGGAGGACACCCCGAGCAGCATCGGGTCGGCCAGCGGGTTGCGCACCAGCGCCTGCAGGGCCATCCCGCACACCGAAAGGCCCGCGCCCACCACGGCGCACAGCAGGACGCGCGGGAGACGGACGTCGATCACGATCGTCTCCCGGACCGCCGTCCAGGTGGGCTCGGCCAGGGACGGGTGGAGCCGGTGCAGCAGGATGGCCCACACCTCGCCGAACGGCAGCGGCACCGAGCCGGCCGCGATCCCGGCGGTCGCGGTCACCGCCACCGCGGCGGCGAACACGATCAGAAGCGGAACGTACGGCACGCGCCCCCGCCGGACGGGGGCCGTGTCCGCCCGTGGCCGGGACGGGGCGGTCCGGGTCACCCGAAGCGGTCCGGACGAACCCGGCGGGCCGGGGAGGGCCTTCGAGAGTTCCCCGCCCTGACCCGGCCGGGCGGGGTGAAGGCGTACAGGGTGAGGATGTCGGGCAGCGGCGCGAGCCCCGGGCCGCCGTCCCGGATCCACGCGGCGATGTCCTCGGCGGCGTCCGGGTGGTTGACCAGGCCGAGCCACACCGGACGGCCGCCCGCGGCGCGTCCGGCGGGCGAGGGCCGTACGACGACGACGTTGGCCTGCTCGCACACGTCCAGGCATTCGCTGACGCGGACGTCGGCGGCCTGCGACAGGCGGCGCACCTGTTCGTCGTGGTCGAGGCCGGGAACCTTGCGGGAGGTGCCGCAGCAGCAGTCCCGGCAGACGGTGATCCCGCTCATGCGTGTCCGCGCCCCGCACCGGTGAACCCGGCGGCAGGCCCGGCGGTGAACTCGGCCGTGGACCCGGTGGCCAGCCCGGCCGTGGAAAAGACGTCAGACCTGCCGGACGGCATGGCGATCACCGTTCCTCTCTTGGGGAGATCCGCCCCAATTCCTGTGAGGAGGCGACCGCGTGAGTCTCCTGGCTCTCGGGTCGAGGCTCGTCCCGGCCTTCCCACCCGCACGCGGGCAGTGGCCTGTTCGGGATCCGCTCGCCGATCACAGTGGCGGGACCGCGCCGGATTCACACCGGCTTCCTCGTTCCGCCGTCGCCTACGTCCCCCATAGTTACACAGGTAAAGAAGGGATTCATAGGCAGGCAAACCCATGGGTTCGGTACGGTCGCCGGGGTCGCCTCCCCTATCAGCCCTCCCCGGCGAAGGGGACGGCGTCCAGGGCGGGCTCGACCGGGGCGCGGGTGGTGTAGCCACGGACGTCGGCGCGGCGGCCGGAGGCGTGGTTCAGCACGGTGCCCACCAGGCGGGCGCCGGCGGAGGAGAGCAGGTTCAGCGCGTGCGCCACGTCCTCGCGGCGCGGCCCGCCGCACCGGACGACGAGGAGCACCCCGTCGCAGCCCGCCGCGAGTGCCGCCGCGTCGGTGACCGGCAGCAGGGGCGGCGTGTCGACGATCACGATGTCGCAGGAGCCCGCGAGGTCGCCGAGCAGCAGCCGCATTCGCTGGGAGCCGAGCAGCACGCTCGGGTTGGCGGGCGGCGACCCGCTGGGCAGCACGGACAGCCGGCCCGCCGGGACGGCGACAGGCCGTGTCACCGCGGGTGCCTCGGCCCGACCGGCCAGCACGTCGGCCAGACCGGGCCGGTCACCGGTTCCCAGATACCCACCGATGCTCGGCCGCCGGAGGTCGCCGTCGACGAGGGTCACCCGCAGCCCCGCCTCGGCCAGGGCGGTGGCGAGGTTGCAGCAGATCACGGACACCCCCTCGCCCGGCAGGCAGCTGGTGACGACCAGCGATCGGGGCCGGGGACCGGTGCTCACGAACCGCAGGTTCGTGCGCAGGGTGTTGAACGCCTCGATCCAGGTGGGGGGTTTGTCCGGCTCGTCGACCAGGGGACGCCGCCGGGCGCGGCGCTCGTAGCCGATCTCGGCCAGCACCGGCACGGCGGTGGCCTCCCGCAGCCCCTGCGCCGTCCGGACCGTCGTGTCCAGCCGGTCCCCCAGGATGATCGTGCCACCGACGACCGTCACGCCGATCAGCGCGCCCAGCAGCACGTTGACCGTCCAGCGCGGCTCGACGGGCGCGGACGGCACCTGGGCGCGGTCGACCACCGAGACGCTCACCTTCGCCCCGTCGGGAGGGTGGGCCCGCTGTTCGAGCTCGTCGACCACCCGCGCGAAGGCCCGGCTGAGTGCGTCGGCCAGCCACGCCGCGCGGCGCGGGTCGCCGTCGGTGACGGTGGCGCGTAGCAGCACGGTGCCGGGGACGGCCTCGGCCTCGACGTTCTCGCGCAGCCTGTCCACGTCTCCGCCGTCGACGACGGCCTGGATCACTCTCCTGCTGGTGAGCAGGTTCGCGTACGACTGCATGCGCTGCTGGGAGAGCAGGGCGGCCTGGTACGCGGTGACCGTGCCACCCTCCCGGTTGCTGGCCGAGACCATCATGGAGACGCCGGCGACGTAGACGGGGGGTGTGCGGGCGCTCAGTACCAGCGCCGTCACGACCGACAGCACCAGTCCGCCGACGATGAACGGCCAGTTCTTTCGTAGCAGCCACAGAAAAGCAAGCAAATTCACCGCGAAACTCCGTCTTTCGGAATATCCAAGGGAAAAAGCGGTGGCGGAAATCAAGGCGCCGATACCGCACCTCCAGCATCGGACATTCAGCATTTACTGCATTTTTCGTGCGCCTGCCTCCGGTTGCTCACCAGACCACGTCACATCGTCGTCGCCGCATATTTGATCTACGGCGCCAAGTTATAGATCATCGTCCGGGGACCTTCGATAACACGCTGCCCGCACGCACTTCTTTGCGGCGGGATTGGCGTGTCCGGGCGGGGAGATACGGCGAGGCGGGGGCGTGTTGACGGCAACGGAGGTGATCGCGCCTGGAGCGTCACCGGGGCGCTCCAGACCGCGCGCGACCGTCGTGGCGGCGATGCTCGCGACGCCCCTTCTCGTCACCGCGGCGGTACGGTACCCCCTGGTGACGGTCACGGTGACCCTCGTGGCCTGCGTGCTCGTGTCGGCACGGCGCCCGTGGCGCGGCGGGCCTCTCATGGTGCCGCCGGCCGTCGCCGGCGTCACGGTCGGGCTTCCCTGGTGGTGCTCGCCCCTGCTGGCGATCGTGACGGCCGTGACGTTCCTGGGCTTCCCCGCACGGATCAGGATCGGCCTCGACCACGTGATCGCCGCGGCACTGGCCGCGCTGCTGGCGCTGAGCTGGATCTTCCCCGCGGGGGAGATCATCCCCGGTCACCCCGCCCTGCTGGACATGACACAGGTGGCGGCCGGAGTCGCGATCCTGTCCGTCTGCGCCGCCGCGCCCCCCTCCGCGAAGCACCTGCAGGCGACGATCGTGGCGTCGGGTACGGCCGTCGCCGTGGCGGCGCTGCTCGCCGGGGGGATCCACGCGGGGCGGCTCCAGGGCTTCGGGCTGAACCCGAACTATCTCGGCGGCCTGCTGGCCCTGCCCACGGTGGTGTCGTTCGCCGTGGCAGGGCTCCGGCGCGCCCCGCTGTGGGCGCTTCCCGGCCTGGTCACACTGGCCGTGCTCGTCGCCACCCAGTCCCGGGCCGCGCTGCTGGGGGTGCTGGCCGGCATGATCGCCGTCGCGCTGCCGCGCGGCCCGCGCCGGAGCCGGCCGGCCCTCTCGCCGGTTCTCGCGGTCCTGGCCATACCGGTCGTCGTCGCGTCGGTGATGCTCGACGCGGGTGGCGGAGCCCGCGACGCCGCCGAACTGAGGCGCAACAACGAGGCCAGGGCGCAGTCCGCCGTCCTGGCCGTCCGCCTGGCCGCGGAACACCCGCTGCGCGGGGTGGGGTACGGCACCTTCTCCCGGCAGGCCGCCCGATCCCCGGAGCCGGGCGTCTACATCAACACCCACAACGACTACCTGCGGCTGGCCTCCGAGACGGGCGTCGTCTCGACGCTGCTGCTGACACTGCTCGTCCACCGGGCGGTCCGGCGGGCGGGGGACACGCACGAGCGCGTCCTGACCGGCGTGGTCACGGCCTTCGCGATCATGCTGCTGTTCGGCAACCTGCTGTCGAACCTGGCGG
Source organism: Streptosporangium violaceochromogenes (assembly GCF_014654615.1). GTDB lineage: Bacteria > Actinomycetota > Actinomycetes > Streptosporangiales > Streptosporangiaceae > Streptosporangium > Streptosporangium violaceochromogenes. Next base: position 140,200 of record NZ_BNBB01000013.1, read on the forward strand.
TCAGCGCGCCCTTCTGGGTCTGCCTGGGGACGCTGCTCGGGGCCCGGCATTCGCAGGACGCGCACGGCACGGCGCATCCCACCCCGCCGCCCGCGACCCACCACACGTGACGAGGAGAGACCATGGACGACAACCTTCTGCAGATCCAAAGAGGCGAAAGGTTCGCCTTCGGCCGCAACTGGAACGCCTTCGCCGACCTCGTCGACGAAGGCCGCGTCCACACCGCGACCGGCTCGCTGCGCACGGCCCTGGGCGTCGAGGACCTCGCGGGGCGCACCTTCCTCGACGTGGGCTGCGGCAGTGGCCTGTTCTCCCTGGCCGCGCATCGCCTGGGCGCGCGCGTGCGCTCCTTCGACGCCGACGCCGAGGCGGTGGAATCCGCCGCACGGCTGCGGAGGACCTTCGCCCCCGGGGCCGCCTGGACGATCGAGCAGGGGTCGATCCTGGACGGCGGCTATCTGGCGGGGCTGGGCGCCTTCGACGTGGTCTACGCCTGGGGAGTACTGCACCACACGGGGGCCATGTGGAGGGCCTTCGACGCCTCCGCCGGTCTCGTCGCCCCCGGCGGCGTGCTGTTCACCGCGCTCTACAACGACCAGGGCGGGGAGAGCCGGGTCTGGACGGCCGTGAAGCGGCGCTACAACCGCTCGGGGCCGTTGGTCCGCGGCGCCCTGATCGCCGCGAGCGCGGCCTACATCCACCGCTCCTGGCCCCTGGTAGGACTCGGGCGGCTGCTCACCGGGGGGTCGCGTCCCGCGTCCCCCCGGGCACGGGGCATGTCACGGTGGCACGACATGCTCGACTGGGTGGGCGGCTACCCGTTTGAGGTCTCCAAGCCCGAGCAGGTCATCGCCCGCGCCCGCGCCCGCGGTCTCGACCTGCTGTACCTCAAGACCTGTGGGGGCGGCCTCGGCTGCAACGAGTACGTGCTCCGGCGGCCGATCGGGTCAGCCGGCGCGCGCGAGGGCGCGGAGACGGCCGGCGATCTCGCGTACCTCGGCGGCCCCCGGCCTCAGACTCCGCAGGGGCACCCCCGCTGAGCGCGTGAACCACCCCACCTGGATCGCGGCGAGGGCCGTGTAGGCGGCCGTGGAGGCCAGCGCGCACCCCGTGACCCCCATCCGGGGGATCAGCAGGACGTTCGCCGCGAGGTTCAGCAGCAGCGCCGCGCCGTACATCAGGGAGGTGGGCAGCGGCCGGTTGAGACGGAGCAGGTAGGCCGCGGCCGGGCGTGCCGCCGCGGTGGCCGCCACACCCGGTGCGAGCGCCAGCATCGGGGCGACGCACCCGGCGAAGGCCGGCCCGACGGCCGCGATCACCAGGAACGGCCCGGCCAGGCAGAGCAGGGCGATCGACAGGGCTGCGAGGACGACGGTGATCCGGATCGTCCGCGCCGTGTACACCGCCGCCGTCTCCCTGCTCGTCTCCATCTGCCGGGGCAGGGTGATCTGGACCACCGCGTCGGTCATGGCCCGCAGGAGCTCGGCCGGCGTCACCGCCACCGAGTAGATCCCCACCGCCGCCGGCGTGGCCAAGGCGTTCAGGATCAGCACGTCGAGCCGCAGCAGCAGGAAGTGGCAGACCGAACCCGGGTGGTATCGCAGGCCGCACGACAACGCCCGGCGCACCAGTCGCCGGTCGCGCGGGCGGCGCACGGGCAGGGACGGCAGCAGCAGCACGAGGTTGGCAGCCGCCGAGACCGTCCAAACGATCACCACCCACGTGACGGTGAGGCGTCCGAAGAACCCCAGGGTCACCAGCGCCGAGCACTGCAGGGCCGCCCCGGCCAGCGAGGCCCGGTTGACGACCCCGGTACGGGCGTGCAGGACGTGCACGTTGTTGACGTAGACGATCGCCGTCAGGACGGGCGCCGCGGCCAGTCCCCACACCAGCGTGGACCGGCCGGCCACGGGCACCGCCCCGGCGCCGGGAAGCGGCACCGCGACGAACGCGGCCGCGGCGGCCACCGCGCCCACGACCAGCCCCAGCCACAGGGCGTTCGCCGTGATCGCCGGCCGGTTTCCCTCCTCCGCCCACAGGGTCGTCTGCGACTTCTCCACCGACAGGTTTCCCACGGCCGTCGCCGTGGCCGCGACGGTGACGATCACCCAGTAGGCGCCCCGGTCGCCCGGTCCCAGCGCGCGGGCCACGATGACGCTGGTGAGCCCTCCGGCCACCACGAGCGCGAGGCGGGTCAGCAGCAGGTGGGCCAGGCGGATGACGGTCGCGTCCCGCCCGCGCCCGGTCAGCGCCGGGGGAAACGCCGGAGCGCTCACGCGGGCCGCGGCCGGTGATCCGCGGCCGGACGCGCCGGCAGGTGGGTCCGGTGCCAGAGCTCGAACTGCATCAGGGCCCAGATGCGGTTGGAGTGGTCCCGGCCGGCGGCGTGCTCGGCGAGCAGGCGGGTGACGGTCCGGGGGTCGAAGATCCCCCGATCGCGGGCGGTGGCGTCGGTGAGCAGGTCGTGGGCCACGGGACGCAGCCCGTTCCGGAGCCAGGAGGCCAGCGGAACCCCGAATCCCATCTTCGGGCGCTCCAGCAGGTGCGGGGGCAGCCAGCCCTCCAGGGCACGCTTGAGGAGGTACTTCGTCGTCCTGCCCCGGATCTTCAGCTCGGCGGGCAGTCCCGCGGCCCACTCCATCAGGACGTGGTCCAGGAACGGCGAACGTGCCTCCAGCGAGCAGGCCATCGTGCTGATGTCGGACTTCACCAGCAGGTCGCCGGGCAGATAGGTGTTGACGTCGACGTCCATGACACGGGTGAGGTCACAGCCGGCGGCCGACTCCTCGAAGGCACGCTCGACGATGGCCCCGCTGCGGACGCCCCTCACCCGATCACGCTGCCCGGGCGTGTAGACCTTCCGTTTCTGCTCCTCGGTGAAGTAGGACATCAGGCGGGTGTACCTGCCGGCCGTCGGCAGCCCGGCCAGCTCCATGCCCCACCCCGCCCTGCGCAGCGGCGACCCCTGGCGTGACAGGGCCCGCAGGCTCCTGCCCGCCGCGCTCAGCAGTGGCGAGGCCATCCGCGGCGCCCACAGCCGGGAGCTTCGCAGCAGCAGCTCGTAGCGGCGGTAGCCGCCGAAGGACTCGTCCCCGCCGTCCCCCGTGAGCACCACCGTCACCTCCCGGCTGCTCAGCCTGGCCACCAGGAAGGTGGGAATCGCCGAGGAGTCGGCGAACGGCTCGTCGAAATGCCAGGCCAGGTCGGGCAGCACCTCCAGCGGGGATGCCGACAGGACCATCTCGGAGTGGTCGGTGCCGTAGAGGGCCGCCACCTCCCCGGCGTGCCCGCGCTCGTCGAAACCGGCGTCCTCGAAGCCGACGCAGAACGTGCGGACCGGACGCGGCGATTGCCGCGCCATCGCCGCGACGACCGCCGAGGAGTCGACCCCTCCCGACAGGAAGGCGCCGATCGGGCGCTCGCCGGCCATCCGTAGCCGGGTGGCCTCCAGCAGCAACCCGCGCAGCCGTTCGGCCTCCTCCTCGGTGGAGGCGGCCGGACGGGGGGTGGCGTCCAGCCGCCAGTAGCGGTCGACGCGCGCGTGGCCGTCCTCCCACACCAGGGTCGAGCCCGGTGGGAGCTTGCCGATGCCCTCAAGGATCGACCAGGGGGCCGGCACGTACTGAAACGTCAGGTAGTGGTGGAGAGCGACCGGGTCGACCTCGCCGCGCCACCGCGGGTCGCGGATCAGCGCCTTCAGCTCGGAGGCGAACCGCAGCGCTCCGGAGCGCACCCCCCAGTAGAGCGGCTTCTTGCCCACCCGATCACGGGCCAGCAGCAGCCTGCGGCGACGCCCGTCCCACAGGGCGAAGGCGAACATGCCCCGCAGGCGGTGGACGAAGGCGTCCCCGTGCTCCTCGTACAGATGGACGAGGCACTCGGAGTCACCGGCCGAGACCAGGCGGTGCCCCGCGGCCAGCAGCTCGGCGCGCAGCTCGGCGAAGTTGTAGATCTCGCCGTTGAACACCGCGACGATCGTGCGGTCCTCACTGTAGACGGGCTGGTCGCCGCCCGTCACGTCGACGACGGCCAGGCGGCGCATGCCGAGCACGGCCGAGGGCTCCACGTGCAGGCCGCCCCCGTCGGGGCCGCGATGCGCGAGCGCCGCGCACATGTCGCGGACCGTCTCCGGATCGACTCCGCCGGGGCACACGGCACCCGCTATCCCGCACACGGCCTCTCCAGAAGGCGCCGGTACAGGGCCAGGTGCCGGTCGATCATGGCGTCCACGCCGAGGTTGTCCAGCGCCCAGGCGCGCGCGGCGCTCCCGAGGGACGCCCCCAGGCGAGGGTCGTGCAGCACGCGCTCCAGCGCGTCGGCCAGCGCCCTGGGGTCCGCCGGGGGGACCAGCAGGCCGCGTCCGCTCAGCAGCTCGCGGGTCCCGCCCACCGCGGTGGCCACGACCGGCCTGCCCGCCGCCATCGCCTCCATGACCGCGTTGCTCATCCCCTCGTAGAGCGAGGCGAGCACCACCGCCGAGGCCCGGCTCAGCAGGGCCTCGACATCCCGCCGAAGGCCGAGCAGGCGCAGGTCCACTCCCAGACGCGCCGCCTGCCGCAGCAGGGCGTCGCGCTCGGGCCCCTCCCCGGCCAGCACCAGCGTGCACGGCGTGCCGCGCGCGGCCAGCAGCGCGGCGGCCTCGACCAGGAAGCGGTGCCCCTTGTGGGCCTTCAGGTTGGCCACACAGCACACGACCGGCAGGTCGGTGGCGATGCGCGCCGGTGGGCCGGGCCGGAAGGCCGACGCGGGCAGCGCGTTGTAGATCACGCTGACCTTGCCCCGGGCGATGCCCTCCACCGTCCTCGCGTCCTCGGCCACGGCCAGGGCGTTGGCCACGACGTGCCGCGTCAGCCGGGTGGCGACGCGTTCCAGCGCGTAGACCCACCGCCGGGCCCGCTTGAAGTTGCTCAGGCTACGCCGTCCGGCCACCACGACGGGCACCCGGGCGAGCCAGGCGATCGGCGCGCCGATCACATAGCCGTGGTAGAGGAAGGCGTGCAGGACGTCCGGCCTGGTCCGCCGGATGAGCCTGATGAGGCGCGCCGCCGCGATCAGGTTGCGGGGAACCGCCATGGGACCCGTCGACACCCCGGTGAAACCGGCGTTGTGCACGGGAACGCCCTCGTCTTCGAGCGCGTCGCGGTAGGGCCCGTCCGAGTGCAGTGTCACCACGTCGACCGCCACACCGCTGCGCGACAGCCCCGTGGCCAGGAGGAAGACCTGCTTCTCGGTGCCCCCGACCCTCAGCTGCCCGATCAGCAGCATGACACGGCGCGGTCCACCGGGCGCCGCCCGCGGGGAGGGGTTCACCTCGCGACTACTCTTCACTTTCGTGATCTTACTTTGAGTGATCACGGTTGGTGTGCGGAGAACCGCCCGGAAGGGCGGGCGTGTCGCGCGGGGGCGCCTCTGAGACATCCGCGCCGTACGCGCAACCCCTGCCCCTACCCGCTTGCGTGAACGATCACACCAAGATCGACGAGGTCGGCGATTAGCATCGCTAACCCTCAGCGCAATATTGGCGCGGGCTTGTGATCTGGACACTGCATCCGGCCTCCCGTGAGACTCACATCACAGTGATTGGTCCTCAGCCGTAGCGGACGGGGAAAGCGAAAGCACGACGGTCTGTCACTTGTTTTCCCACCCGTGGAAACGGGCCTCAAGCCCGGGAGCGGGCCTCAGGCCCGGGGTGGAAAAGCCGGATCACGGTACCACGTCTTGATGCATCGAAAGGCAAGTGATGATCTCTAAGCGCGTTTCCCTGGCCATCGGAGCGGCGTTTCTGACCGCCCTCGCGACGACGGCGTGCGGAAGTTCCGAGAAACCGGCCGCGGAGAACAAGTCCGGAATCGAAACCTTCAAGCCCGGCGTCCTGACCGTGGTTTTCGCGGACTTCCCCTACGCCGGTTTCATCGACGGCAGCGACCCCACGGCCCCGACGGGCGGTTACTTCGTCGAGCTGTCCGAGAAAATCGGCAAGGAGCTGGGCCTCAAGGTCGAGTACAACAAGATTGACTTCACGGCCATGATCGGCGGTCAGGCGAAAAACTACGACATCTCCGCCGACACCTTCTCCATCCTGCCGGAGCGCGTGCAGAAGTTCGACATGACCGTCCCCATCTGGTCCGATCACATCGGGATCGCCACCAAGAAGGGCGTCGACACGAGCACCGCGGACAAGGTCAGGGGCCTGAAGCTGGGCTCCTGCGGAGCGTGCGACACGGCCCAGTACATCAACAACGTGATCAAGCCCAAGGTCAAGCCCCTCGGCTTCGACGACGACCAGCAGAAGTACGACGCGGTGATGGACGGCCGCATCGACGGCGCCCTGGGCAACCTCCCGTCCATCCTCGCCAAGACGCAACTGCCGAAGTACGCCGGCATGCAGGCCGCCTGCCAGCTTCCCGAGGAGAGGGACTACGCCTGGATCCTCAACAAGGGCGCGGCGGTCTTCCCCAAGGTTCAGGAGCTGCTGAAGAAGTACGAGGCGGACGGAACCCTCAAGGCGCTGCAGGACAAGCACGTCCTGCCCACCCTCGGCGGAACCGACCCGGCCTCCGTGCCGACGTGCCCGTCGTTCGGGTGACGGCGGCGCACGCCTCCGGCTCCGGTCGGCCACCAAAGAAGTGATCACGCGGGAGAGGCCGGCCGGCACCCACCGGGGCGACGGCCGGCCTCTCCCGCCGAGCAGGGAAACAAACCATGAACCAAACCATTGGTGATCCGGCGCGGTCACCGGACGGCCTGCTGGTCGCCGACCGGGCCGACGCCGGCGGCGACAAGGCACCACGCGGGGTGCCGAGCATGATCCCGCCGATCGTGGCGACGGTGGTCTTTCCGCCGGTGGGGCTGGTCTCGCTCGTCAGCGCGATCGGCTATCGCAGATCGGTGCGGGAGGGAAATCCCTCGGTCACTCAGGCCGTACGGGCGCGCGACTGGGCGACGTACGCCTTCGGCGCGGCCCTCACCACCCTGATCGTGGCCGGGATCGCCGCCTTCCTCCTGCTCAACGACCACGCGGTGCTGCGCGCCTACTTCGACCTGGACTCCCTCAAGAAGAGCCTGCCGGACATCGCCGGAGCGTTCGTCGACAACCTGACCATCTCGATCATCGCCGAGGTCGGGATCATCGTCTGGGCCCTCATCCTGGCCGTGGGCCGCTCCATGCCCGGCCGGGCGTACGCGCCCATCCGGCTTCTCGTCGTGGGCTACATCGACCTGTTCCGCGCGCTTCCCGGCCTCCTGACGATCCTGCTGATCGGTTTCGGGCTGCCCGCCACCGGCATCGACTTCTTCGCGAGCATGTCGCTGTACCAGACGGGTGCCATCGCCCTCGTCGTGGTGTACGGCGCCTACGTCGCCGAGATCTTCCGCGGCGCCATGGACGCCATTCCGAGCGGGCAGCTCGCCGCGGCGCGCTCCCTGGGCTTCGGCTACTTCGGCGCCATGCGGCACATCATCCTGCCGCAGGCGATCCGCTCGACCCTGCCCTCGCTGCTGAACTGGTACATCTCCGTGCTCAAGGACACCTCGCTGCTTTCGGTCCTCGGCCTGGTCGAGGGCCTCACGACGGCGAGGATCCAGGTCACCTTCATCTCCAACCTGACCCCCCTGGTGGGCGTCTCGCTGTGCTTCCTCGTCGTCACGCTCCCGCTTTCACGCCTCACCGACTACATCATCGTGCGCTCAGCCCGCAAACGCCAGGGAAAGGCGTAGGCGAATGTCATTCGTCAAACTCGAAAAAGTAGGAAAGACCTACGGGGCCATCAACGTTCTGAAAGACCTCGACCTCCGGGTCGACAAACACGAGGTCGTGTGCCTCATCGGCCCGTCGGGGTGCGGAAAGTCGACGATGCTCCGGTGCATCAACGGCCTTGAGGGCATCCAGCACGGAAAGATCTTCATCGGCGACCTTGAGGTGTCGAGTCCCATCGTGGACATGAACGCCGTGCGCCGCCGGGTGGGAATGGTCTTCCAGCATTTCAACCTCTTTCCGCACATGACGGCCATCGAAAACGTCATGGTCGCCCAGCGTCGTGTTCTGGGAAAGGAGAAGCAGACGGCACGGGACATCGCCTTCCGGCTCCTGTCGCGCGTCGGCCTGGAAAAGGAGATCGACAAATACCCCGAGGCGCTCTCGGGAGGCCAGCAGCAGCGGGTGGCCATCGCCCGCACCCTGGCCATGTCCCCGCAGGCCCTCCTCCTGGACGAGATCACCTCCGCGCTCGACCCGGAACTCGTGGGCGAGGTGCTGGAGATCGTGCGCGAGCTCGCGCACGAGGGCATGACGATGCTCCTGGCCACCCACGAGATGAGCTTCGCGCGCGAGGTCGCCACCCGGGTGTGCTTCGTCGCCGAGGGCCGGATCTACGAGGAGGGCCCGGCCGAGAAGATCCTCTCGGATCCGGACCTGCCGAAGACACAGGCGTTCCTGCGCCGGCTCGTCGAATCCCACCGGCTCTAGCCCCACGACCGCGACAACCGCGCGACCGGAGACCACGATCATGACCACGGACGAGATCGGCCACTACTTCGCCTACTGCACCTGGCTGGACCCCCGCCTCCTGAAGGCGAGGGCCCCCCAGGCCAGGGTCGTCACCCTGGGCCGTGCCCGCAACCGGCGCGTCGAGTTCCGCCGGTCGGCCGACTCCGAGGGCGACAAGGGCTGGTGCCATCTTTCGGACACGGGCGACGCCTGGGGCCGCGTCGCGTACGGGGCGGTCGTCGAGATGAGCCCGCCCCGGAACGCGCGGGTCTTCGCCGCGAACGAGGCCCGCTTCCTCAGCGTGTACGGCGACGACGGCGCCGTCTACGACTGCTGGACCTACTGCCTGAAGGACCCCGGTGAGCCGATGAGGGTCCCCGGCTACGAGTGGGACCACATCATGGCCGGCATCAGGGCGTGGGACCTGCCTCACTCCTACGCCGAGGAACTGCGGGCGACGTACGAAGGCGCCGCCGCCTGCCCCGACGCCGGGCGCGCCAACCCCGTCGCCCTCCCCGGAACCCCCACCCCCGGGCCCCTTGGCGTCTCCGGGGCCCCTGGCGTCTCCGGCGTCTCCGGCGAAGAGCCGGCGACCTGACCCATCCATCAAAAGAGAGCGAATCACTCAATGACCGTGACGCAAGACGTCGTCGTCATCGGCGGCGGCCTCAACGGCGCCGCCACCGCCTACCACCTTTCCCGTCTGGGCGCGGGGAAGGTCACCGTGCTGACCGGCACGATGGAGGGCCGCAGCGCCTCCCAGGACGCCGTGGGCCTGCTGAGGACCCACCACGACAACCGCCCCGAGGCGGCCCTCGCGGCGGCGAGCATGCCGTTCTTCGCGAACTGGGAGGAGCACGTGGGGGCGCCCAACGGGTGGCTCGCCTCGGGCTTCGTCCGTTTCATCGGCGAGGACGAGATCGAAAGCCTCAAGACCAACGTCGCCATCCAGCACGAGCTCGGCGTCAACGCGCTCGTCCTCACCCCCGCGGAGATCGCCGAGCTCCACCCCTACTTCGACCTCCACGGGGTCGGCGCGGCGGTCTACGAACCCGACGCCGGGACGGCCGACAACTGGCTGTGCACGACGACGCTCCTGTCCGCGGCCGAGCGGCTGGGAGCCCGGGTGATCTCCGCGGACGCCGCCGAGATCCTGGTCGACGCCCAAGGGGTGACGGGTGTCCTGACCACCGGCGGCCAGACCTTCGCCACCCGCACCGTCGTGCTCGCGGCCGGCGCCTGGGCCAAGCCCCTGGCCGCGACGGCGGGCCTCGCGCTGCCCCTGGAGTCGCGCGCGATCTCCGTAGGAGAGATCGACCTCCCCGAGGAGCTCACCCGGGTCAGTTCGTACATGGACCCGGTCACCGACTCCTGGCTGACGCCCCGCAAGGGCGGGCGCGGCGTCCTCACGCTGCACGACGCGTTCACCGGCAAGCCGGTCGACCCCGACCACTACGGCCTGGGGGTCGACCCGGCCTCCCATGAGGAGGGGGTCGCCAGGGTCGCCTCCCGCCTCCCCGCGCTCGGCGCCTCGAAGGTCCGGCGGTCGTGGACCAGGGCCGACACCTACGTCCCGGACGGAAAGCCCGTCATCGGCGGGGTGGAGCGGGTGCCCGGCCTGTACCTCAACATCGCCGGGGCCGGCAAGGGACACAAGGTGGCTCCGGCGGCGGGCCTGTCGCTCAGCGAGCTGATCCTCGGCCACACGGAGCCGACCGTCGACCTGACGCCGTTCAACCTGAACCGCTTCGAGGGCGCCGGGTTCCCGGTGTCCGGCGCCGAATACCGCAAACGCACCATCGGATGACCTCTTCTTCCGCCCGCCCGCCGAGCCCGCTACTCCAAAGGACCTGGACATGACCCCGGCACCCGACGCCCCCACCACCTACTACTTCGGCTACGGCACCCTGCTGAAAGCCGAGGAGATGCGGAAATACTGCCCGGGTGCCGAGAAGGTCGCCATCGCCTCCTTCCCCGGCCACCGGCTTGAGTTCCACGCCTACGGCGAGCAGGCCGACCGCGTGGGATGCCACCTGGCCGAGGCGCCGGGTACGGAGGCGTACGGGGTCGTCTACCGGGTTCCCGGCCCGGAGATGGCCGACCTCGACCGCCTGTCGGGGGTCGATCAGGGCTGGTTCCGGCGCCTGCCCATCGACGTCACCACGACCGAGGGCACGCCCATGGTCGTCACGACGTATTTCCTGGCCGACCCCCTGGGGCCCGCGACCCCCGACGACGCCTACGCGGGCCTGGTCCGCGACGGGTCGCGCTCGGCCGGTCTCCCCGAGGAGTTCGTGACCCGGCTGAACACCTATCTCGACGCGCTGCCCCCGCGCACGGCCTCCTGAGGAAGAGGAGTACGACCGTGGCAAACTCCACCAAACCCGCGTACTGCGTCATCGGCGCGGGGGCAGCCGGCCTGGCCGCGCTCAAGGCACTGGTGAGCGCGGGCCACGACGTCACGTGTTTCGAACGCACCGACCGCGTCGGTGGGCACTGGCACACGGACTACGAGGCCCTGCACCTGATCACGCCCCGCGACTCCTCCGGCTTCGCGGACAGCAAGATGCCCGGCACCTACCCGATGTTTCCCAGCCGCGACCAGATGCGGGACTACATCGTCGACTACGGCACGAGCGGCGGGCTGACCGATCACATCCGGTTCTCCACGGAGGTGATCAAGGTCAGGCCCGTCGACGGAGACTCCGGAAGGGGCTGGCTCGTCACGACGTCCGACGGCGAGGTCCGCCGCTTCGACGGCGTGATCGTGGCGAACGGGCACCTGTGGGACCCCGAGCTCCCGGCGCTCGCCGGGAGGTTCGACGGCGTCTCCCTGCACTCCTGTGAGTACACCAACACCCAGGACCTCAAAGGGAGCCGCGTGCTGGTGGTGGGCCCGGGCAACTCCGGATGCGACCTGGCCGTCGACGCCGCGCAGGCGGGCCTCACCACCAGCATCTCCATCCGGGGTGGCCGGATCTACCAGCCCAAGACCCTGTACGGCAGGCCCCGCAGCGAGCTGAGACTCGTCGCGAAACTGCCGCCGCTGCTCCAGGAGCGCGTCCTGCGCGCGCTGGTGAGGGTCTCGGTGGGCGACCCCGAGAGCCACCGCGGGCTGCCGGCTCCCGACAGCCGGAACCTCTTCGAGAACCTCCCCGTCGTCAACACCCTCCTGCCCTACTGGATCGACCACGGCCGTATCCGCGTGGTCGGCGAGGTCGTCGCCATCGACGGCAGGACGGTGTCGTTCGCCGACGGCACCGCCGAGGAGTTCGACTCCATCCTGTGGGCCACGGGGTTCAAGGCCAGCCTGCCGTTCCTCGCGCCCTCGGCCGTCGAGACCTCCCGAGGCGTTCCGCTGCGGGTCGCGGGCGGGATGCTTCCCCTCAACGCCGCGCGGCTCTTCTTCGTGGGGCTCATCGCCCCGCGCGGCCCTCAGCTGCCCGTCTACTCCGCGCAGTCGGAGCTGCTTTTAGACCTGCTGGAGGTCCAGGAGAGGGTGCCGGGTCCCCTGGCCGGCCACTTCGGCGGGGCAGGGGCCGCGACGGACCGGATCGACCACCTCCGGCACCTGTGGGAGAAGGACATGGCCAGGGCGAGACGGCTGGCGCTCCAGCTGAAGCGGCGCCATGGGCCGCCGGCGGCCTGAACCGGGCCTCCCCCAGGGCTTCGGGCCCGCCTACACGGGGCTTCGGGCCCGCCCGCACAGGGTTTTGGGCCCGCCCGCACGGGGTGGGCGAAACAGCCGAACCGCCGAGGGCTCGGTGACCATCAGCGGATCTGGTGCTTGGGACTCCAAAGTCGATGGCCCGGTTCCTTTCCCCCCGGTCACCGCCTCGGTGATGATGATTCGGCACCGCGATGATTAAGGAGAATCGTGACGGACGTCTTCGCGCTCATGGACGAGTGGGGGCCTGAGAAGGTCGTCTGCGTCTCGGATCGCAAATCCGGGATGAAGGGCGTCCTCGTCCTGGACAACACCGCCCGCGGCATGGGCAAGGGCGGCACCCGGATGAGCCCCACGCTCTCGGTCGCCGAGGTGGCCAGGCTGGCGCGCACCATGACCTGGAAATGGGCCGCCGCCGATCTCTACTACGGCGGCGCCAAGGCCGGCATCCTGGGAGACCCCAACGCGCCCAACAAGGAGCAGCTCCTGCGCGCCTTCGTCAGGGCCCTGTCCAACGAGGTGCCGAAGGAGTACGTCCTCGGCCTCGACATGGGCCTTTCGGAGAAGGACGCCGCGATCTTCGTCGACGAGCTCGGCGACCGCGGGGCCTCGGTGGGCCTGCCCACGGCGCTCGGCGGCGTCCCCTACGACGAGCTGGGGGTCACCGGCTTCGGCGTCGCGGAGGCTGCCGACGCCGCGGCCCAGACCATCTGCCTGTCCATGAAGGGCGCCCGGGTCGTCATCCAGGGGTTCGGCGCGGTGGGAACCGCCGCGGCCCAGCGGTTCCGCGCCCTGGGCGCCACCGTCGTCGGGGTGTCCACCGCCGTCGGCTCGCTGCACGACCCCGACGGCCTGGACCTCGACCGGCTCCTGCGCCTGCGCGGCGAGGCCGGTGACGGATGCGTGCGCGAGTACGGCGGGGCCAGGCCGGCCGCCGACGCGCTCACCTTCGACTGCGACATCCTCGTCCCCGCCGCCACCCAGGATGTGGTGGACGTGAACGTGGCCCGGTCGACGACGGCCCGCCTGGTGGTCGAGGGTGCCAACATGCCCACCACCGGCCCGGCCCTGGAGGTGCTGGCGGCGCGCGACGTCTGCGTGGTCCCCGACTTCATCGCCAACGCGGGCGGGGTGGTGGCCGCGGCGTTCTCCATGGACACCCGCTATTCACCGTTCGCCGTCGACCCGGCCCAGATCTTCGCCCACATATCCACCAAGATCCGCAGCAACGCCGAGACGGTCCTGCTGGAGAGCCGCACGCGCGGCACCACTCCTCACATCGCGGCCCGGCAGCTCGCCCAGGAGCGGGTGCTGACCGCGATGCGCCTGCGTGGCCAGGTCGCGATCGACGAGCAGGTCAGGGAGTCGGTGGCATGAAACAGCCCCCCGGGTCGTGCGCGGGGCCGCCCCGCACGCGAAGATCCTGACAAGGCCCGCAAAGGCCGGGCTCCCTTCCGTCCACGATCACAGACCGAGGAATCCCTTATGACCGCCACCGTCCTGCCCACCGCCGATCACCTGCGCGAGGAGGCCCGGCGCGCCCTGGAGCGCTGCGGTGTGGACCCCGCTCTGCTGCAAGGCCCCCACTTCTCCCGCTCCCCCGTCAACGGCGCCGACCTGCTGCCGGTCACGTGGGTGGACGGCGACGCCGTCGACGAGGCGGTGGCGCGCGCCCAAGACGCCTTCCTCGTCTGGCGCGAGACCCCCGCGCCCGTGCGCGGGGCGCTGGTGAGCAGGCTGGGCGAGCTGCTCGTCGAGTACAAGCAGGACATCGCCACCCTGATCAGCCTCGAAGTCGGCAAGATCACTTCTGAGGCGCTCGGCGAGGTGCAGGAGATGATCGACATCTGCGCGTTCGCCGTCGGCCTTTCCCGCCAGCTCTACGGAAAGACCATGCCGTCCGAGCGCCCCGGCCACCGGCTCATGGAGACCTGGCACCCGCTGGGCGTCGTGGGGGTCATCAGCGCCTTCAACTTCCCGGCGGCCGTGTGGTCGTGGAACGCCGCGGTGGCGCTGGCCTGCGGTGACACCGTGGTCTGGAAGCCGTCGGAGGCGGCGCCGCTGACCGCGCTGGCCTGCCAGGCGATCCTCCTGCGGGCGATCGAGGAAACGGGCGCCCCGCAGCACGTCAGCCAGGTCGTTCTCGGCGGGGCCGACGTCGGCGAGCGGCTGGTGGATCACCGTCACGTGGCCCTGCTCAGCGCGACGGGCTCAACGCGGATGGGCCGCGCCGTGGGGCCGCGCGTGGCGGCCCGGTTCGGCCGGTGCCTGCTGGAGCTCGGTGGAAACAACGCGGCGATCGTCGCGCCGTCGGCCGACCTCGACCTGGCGACGCGGGGCATCGTCTTCGCCGCCGTCGGCACCGCCGGGCAGCGCTGTACGACCATGCGCCGCGTTCTCGTCCACGAGGACGTCGCCGACGACCTGGAGCAGCGCCTCGTCTCGGCCTACGAGCGCCTCCCGATCGGTGACCCCACCGCGGAGGGCACCCTGGTGGGCCCGCTCATCGACTCCCGGGCCTTCCAGAACATGACCGAGGCCCTGCGCAGGGCGGGTGAGGAGGGCGGCAAGCTCCTCGTCGGCGGCGGACGCCGGCTGGGTGAGGAGGGCCCGGACACCTACTACGTCGAGCCTGCCATCGTCCGCATGCCCGCGCAGACCGAGGTCGTGCGGGAGGAGACGTTCGCCCCCCTCCTGTATCTCGTGCGCTACCGGGATCTGAATGCCGCCATCGCCCTCAACAACGACGTCCCGCAGGGCCTGTCGTCGGCGATCTTCACCTCCGACCAGGCCGAGGCGGAGCGGTTCCTCAGTGCCGTCGGTTCCGACTGCGGCATCGTCAACGTGAACATCGGCACTTCCGGAGCCGAGATCGGCGGCGCCTTCGGGGGCGAGAAGGAGACCGGCGGCGGGCGCGAGTCGGGTTCGGACGCCTGGCAGGCCTACATGCGCCGGGCGACCAACACGATCAACTACTCGGGCGAGCTCCCCCTGGCCCAGGGCGTCGACTTCTCCGTCTGATTCGCCGCTTCCAGAGCCACCGGCCCTGCGGCCGAGAACTCCTACGGCCCGGTGATCGAAAACCCCGCCGGGCCGGCGATCAGAAGTCCCCACCGGCCCGGCAGTGGAGAGCGCCTGCCGGGCCGGCGGCCGTCGACCGTCCGGGCCCGGCAGGCGACGGTCCGCCGGAGGAACTCGGTGATCTGTCCGGCCGCCGGTTCAGCCGACCTGAAGCCGGCGGCCCTCTTCGCCCTCATCGGGGTGGACGGCATAGCCAGGGGTGGGGGGGCACACTCCTGGCAGGGTGTCGATGATCGCCGCGGCAGCCCGCTCAAGCGCCATCAAAGCCCCGGTGACGGCGCGGTTGTATTTCGCCGCCCGGTGCAGAACGGCGACGTGACGGCGGACGGTCACGTCCCGCAGCCGGGCCGCGAAGACCCCGTCGCTGATGACGTGGCTGAGCGCCGGCACCAGGGCGACACCGAGATTGGAGCGTACCAAACTGCGAATAACGTCATAGTCGTTGCTGCGGACCGCCACGGTGGGCTCAAAGCCCCTGCCGGCGCACAGCCGGGCCAGGCACTTGGAGCCGGCGCTGCCCTCACGGGTCGACACCCAGTTTTCGGTGGCCAGATCGGGCAGAACGATGGTGTCGGCGTCGGCGAGCGGATGTCCGTCGGGGAGCAGCAGGATCAACTCCTCGTCGAGCAGTGACTTGGCCCGCAGACTCCGGGGCCAGGAGCGCGGCACCAGGTCGTAGTAGTAGACCAGAGCGAGGTCGATCACGCCTTCCTGGAGATTTCTCATCAGCTCTTCCGACTCTCCCTCCTCCAGCATGACCTCGACCTTCGGATGGCGGCTGAGGAACGCCGCGAGCGCCCCGGGAAGCAACCGCTCGCTGGCGGTGGGGAAGCTGCCGATCCGGATGAGCCCGACGGTGCCCTCGGCCAGGCCGGTCACGTCGTCTTCAAGCGCCTTCAGGCTGGCCAGGGTGTCGTGCGCGCGGGCGGCCAGGAACTCCGCCGCCGCGGTGGGCCGCACGCTGTGTGCGGCCCGCTCGAACAGGGGGACCTTGACGGCCCGCTCCAGGGTGGCGATCTGCTGGGAAACCGCAGAGCCCGTGTATCCCAGATCCCGCGCGGCGTCGGCGAAGGAGCCGGCGCGAATCACAGCGACAAGTGTCCGCAGGTGAACGGGGTTGAGCATCCGAAATCCCATCTGCAACTCCCTTGCCGCCGAGTGACGGCGGGGGGCTAGTAACGCTAGCGGTAGCTCAGAATAAGCCGTGAACTGGGATGAGGGGGCCGTCACGTCCGAGCTGTGGACAACCACCACCGAACCTTCTCACCTGTGGATAAAGGACCGCCGAAAATCCCGGTCACACGCCATGCCCATCGAAATCCCCCGGCCGTAAGCGGTATTCGCCAG
Organism: Streptosporangium violaceochromogenes; assembly: GCF_014654615.1. Taxonomy (GTDB): domain Bacteria; phylum Actinomycetota; class Actinomycetes; order Streptosporangiales; family Streptosporangiaceae; genus Streptosporangium; species Streptosporangium violaceochromogenes. The sequence continues at coordinate 156,780 of NZ_BNBB01000013.1, forward strand.
GACGCTTCGGCTCTCGACGACGCCCGTCGAAGCCCCGGACCGCCCTCCGGCCACCCCGGAACCCGGCAGAGCGGCCCGGTGGTAAAGGATGCCGACCGCGGCGCTCCGGCCGTGAAAAACATCCACCGGCGCACCTCAACGGTAAACAACGCCCCGCGAAGCACTCCGCCCGCGAATAGCGCCTTCCAAAACATCCCGATCACGAACAACATCCTGATCAGGCGCCATGTCCTGATCAGACACCGCATCTTGATCAAGCACCACGCCCTGATCAAGCACCACGCCCTGATCAGACACCACGTCCACACAGCGCTCCAAAGAGCCGTCGCCACAGACCAACACCCCAGCCGGTCACCATGACCGCCCACCACCCCCACCGCCGTATCCGGGCGGCGTTCAGGGGGGTGGCGCCTGGTCCGGCAGGCGCTCGGCGAGGAGTTGGGCGAGATGTCGGCCGGCGCGATCGCCGAGGGTGGCGAGCTGGGTGCGGCAACTGAACCCGTCGGCGAGGACGACGGCGTCACGCCCGGCCGCCCGGACGGCAGGCAGCAACCGATGTTCGGCGACGGCGACCGAGACGTCGTGGTGCCCACGCTCGACTCCGAAGTTGCCGGCCAGGCCGCAGCACCCGCCCAGCCGCTCGATGTCGGCGCCGGCCTCACGCAGAAGCGCGGCATCGGCATCCCAGCCCATCACGGCGTGGTGGTGGCAGTGGGGCTGAGCGACGCCGGTGACGCCGGTCAGGTCGGGAGGGCCCCAGCCGGGCGTACGGCCAAGCAGCTCGGCCAGAGTGCGGGTCGCGGCGGCCACCTCCACGGCGGAATCCAAGCCGTCCAGCAGCTCGACGAGGTCGGCGCGCAGCACACCGGTGCAGGAGGGTTCGAGCCCGACGACCATCGCCCCGGCCCGGACGTGCGGCAGCAGCGCCTCGACGGTGGCACGCGCCTGCCGGCGGGCGCCGTCCAGCTGGCCGGTGGAGATCCAGGTCAGACCGCAGCAGACCGGCCGATCGGTGATGGTGACGCGGTAGCCGGCGTCCTGGAGGACGGCGACGGCCGCCCGCCCCACCTCCGGGGAGAAGGCGTCAGTGAAGGTGTCGACGAACAGAACGACGTCGCCCCGCCCGCCGGTGGAGAGCCGATCGGGCCGCCGGGCGAACCAGCGCCGGAAGGTGACCTCGGCGAACGCCGGCAACGACCGGCGCCGGTCGACCCCGGCTCCCCAGGCGAGGAGCGGGCGCAGCGCCTTCGAACGCGTCGTGAGGTTGGCCAGCCTCGCCAGGACGGCCGAGCGTCCGATCAGCCGCGCCCAGCGCGGCAGCCAGCCGAGGGCGTAGTGCGACCGCGGACGCGGACGCCGCCGATATCTCTGGTGCAACGCCTCGGCCTTGTAGGCGGCCATGTCCACCCCCGTCGGGCAGTCCGACGAGCAGCCCTTGCAGGCCAGGCAGAGGTCAAGGGCGTCGTGCAGCGCCGGTGATCTCCAGCCGTCCGGACCGAGGTTGCCCGACACCACGTCCTGCAACACCCGGGCACGGCCGCGTGTGGAGTCTTTCTCGTCTCGCGTGGCCACGAAGCTCGGGCACATCACCCCGCCGCCCGCGCTGTTGTCGGCCCGGCACTTGCCCACCCCCGTGCAGCGGTGCACCGCCATCGACAGATCACCGCGATCATGGCGGTAGGCCAGGCCCAGGGTCGGTAGCTCGGCGTGCCGCAGCGGTCTGGCCCGCGCGACCCGTACGTCGGCGTCGAAGGGAGCGGGGCGCACGATCACGCCGGGGTTCAGCAGGTCGTCGGGGTCGAAGACGGCCTTGACCCGCTCGAACAGCCCGATCGCCCGCGGGGAGTACATCAGCGGCAGCAGCTCGCCCCGGGCGCGGCCGTCGCCGTGCTCACCGGACATCGACCCGCCGTGCTCGGCCGCCAGCGCACCGGCGGCGAGCAGGAAGTCGCGGAAGGCACCGGTGCCACGCGGTGTGCCGAACGGAAAATCGAGGCGGATGTGGACGCACCCATCGCCGAAGTGTCCGTACGGCAGGCCGGTCAGGCGGTGTTCTTCCATCAGCGCCTCGAATGCGCGCAGATAGGCGCCCAGCCTCTGGGGCGGCACCGCGGCGTCCTCCCACCCGGCGTGGGCGGGGTCACCGGCGGGGGTGCGCGCGGACAGCCCCGCGCCGTCTTCTCTGATCTTCCACAGCGCCGTCGCCTCGGCGGCGCCGGCGACGACCCGGGCCTCCAGTGCCCCGGCGTCCGTGACCAGGGCGCGGGCCGCGGCCCGCACGGCGCCGATCTCCTCCCCTACCAACTCCACGAACAACCAGCCGGAACCGCGCGGCAGCTCGGGGACGGCGCCCGGCCCCCGCCGCTCACGCACCACGTCGACGATCCGGGCGTCCAGCCCCTCGCAGGCGACGGGGGCGTGCGGCAGGACGGCCGGGACGGCGTCCGCGGCCTCCGCCATGGAGGGATATCCCAGCACCACCAGGATTCGCACGGGAGCGTCACGGACCAGCCGCACGCGGGCCGCGAGGGTCAGGGCGAGCGTCCCCTCACTGCCCACCAAGGCCCGCGCGACGTCGAAACCGTTCTCCGGAAGCAGGTGCTCCAGGGAGTAGCCGGACACCTGCCGCCCGAACCGGCCCAGCTCGGTACGGATCGTCGCCAGGTCGCCGGCCACGACCCTCCGCAGCTCCTCCAGCAGCGGCGAGGTGGCCGTGGGGTCTTCCACCGCGCCCAGCCGCAGCCGCTCGCCGGTGCCGGTGAGCACGTCAAGCCCCAGCACGTTGTCGCTGGTCCGGCCGTATCCCAGCGCCCGGGACCCGCACGCGTTGTTGCCGATCATCCCGCCCAGGGTGGCCCGGTTGTGGGTCGAGGGGTCGGGCCCGAACCGCAGGCCGTGCTTCGCCGCCGCCCTCTGCAGGGCCGCCTGCACCACCCCCGGCTCCACCAGGGCCGTCCCGCTCTCGGCGTCGACCTCCAGCACGCGGTTCAGGTGGCGGCTGACGTCCACCACCACCCCGGGCCCGACCGCGTTGCCCGCGATCGACGTGCCGGCCCCCCGCATCGTCAGCGGGACGGCACGCTCGCGACACACCCGTAGCACGGCGGCCAGTTCGTCGACATGACGCGGCACCACCACCGCCCGGGGAGGGATGCGGTACAGGGACGCGTCGGAGGAGTAGAGCGACCTGCGCAGGGGCGAGCCGTCCACGTTCTCGGCACCGGCCGCGCGCAGGGCCGCGATCAGATCCGTGTCGGCGTGGCTCGTGATGTCCGGGGCGCTCACCTTCCTCCTTTCGTGCCACCGTCGGCTGAAACCGGCTTCTCCGCCGCGATCGGCTGACACCGGCTGCCGTACCGGCGTCGGCTGACACCGATCTTCACCGAAAGACCTCGGCCCCGCGCCCTACCGCACCGAAGCGGCGCGGCGCGGCGCCCAGCGCGGTCGCCGCAGGGCCGAAGGTCACGACCGGCTCCCGGCCCGGAGCGCGCCGGTGGGCGGAGTGATCGCGTCAAGGCCGAGGGCCGACGCGACCCGCCGCAGTGACTCGGCGCGCTGCGTTTCGTACAGCTCGGCGGGCTCTCGGACCTGACGGCCGATCGCGGCGGACATCCACCCGGCGTCTCGATGGGCGCCGCCGTGGGTGTCCGTGACGGCCCCGGAGCTTGTGAGGTTGGAGGAGAAGATGCCGGCCGCGGAACGGGGCAGGAAGTCCTCGTAGACGATGGGGTGGGGCACGACCCAGCCGTCGGCGACCAACCGTGCGAGGTCGGCCGAGGGGGGCACGCCGTCCAGGGGCCTTGTGCCGTCGATTTCGTAGGTGAAGAAGGCCAGGTCTTCCGCCGCCAGCTCCCGCTCGGTGCGGGGCATGCGCTCCGACCACACCTCCCGCGCCACCTCCTCGCGCCGGACCGACGCCGACCCGGCGTGCCTGCGGTCGACCTCCGCCGTCAGCGCGTCGTACAGGTCGCGGCCCGCGGTGGTCAGCGCGATGCCGCGCGCCTCGACCTCGCCGAAGCGGACCCGCAGCTCGCCGGGGTGGACGGAGCCGTCCGCGTAGCGGAACCGGCGGGGCTCGGCCAGGGCACGGAAGGACGTCTGGCGCAGGAGCACGTCAGGCCCGTCCCAGCGCGGCGGCCCCTGGATCGCGTCGATCATCTCGATGCCCCGGCCGCTCATCCGGCCGTACAGCTCGTCGATGTCGAGGACACGCGGGGTGAGGTGGTTGATGTGCGTGGTGGTGACTCCGCCGATGTCGGCGGCGACGCTGGAGACGGCCTCAAGCTCGCGATACCAGCCCAGGTCGACCGGGTCGTCCGACAGGGCGAAGGCGCCGACCGCCAGGTCGAGGAAGCGCGCGGCGCGGTCGCCGTCGAGCCCGCCGTCCGCCTCGGCGCGATCGGCCAGGGTCAGAAGCTCACCCGGGAACAGCCGCCGGCGGGACAGGAAGGCGTCGAGACGCTTCGCGAGGTCGGCGTCGAAGAACCGCCTGTCTTCGGGGACGAGCAGCGAGACGAAGACACGGAAGGGGTTTCTCGCCAGCTCCTCGGGGTCGGTCGGCCGGAACGCCGTCGAGACGACGGGGATGGGACGCGGCGCGGCGTCCCGCAGGTCGTAGAAGCCCGTGGGGCTCATGCCCAGCGCCCCGAAGACCCGGGCCACCTGGGCGAGCTCGGCGGGGGTCCCGACGCGGATCGCCCCGTGGCGCTCCGCGGTCACCCTGCCGATCGACCCGAGCCTTTCGGCGTCGGCCCCCCGCTCGGAGAGCACCCGCTCGTTCACCTGCCGGGAGACGTCGAGCAGCGTGCCGTAGGCGAGAACCTCCGTGCCGTAGAGGTCGGACAGCCTGCGGGCGAACTCGGCGCGGAGCCGCCAGGTCTCGACGTGGATCATGCCGCCGCCTCCGGCCTGTCGAGCCCCTTCGCCCCGCCGGGAGCGGTACCGGTCGCGGGAAGCGCACCCCGTGTTTCGGGCCCGCCGAAGAGGGGGGCCGTCTTTCCGGGCCCCCGGCCGTTCGTCGGGGGGAAAACCTCGGACACGTCAACTCCTTCGTGGTGGTGTCGGGCGACCGCGCCCCCCAAGGATCACCGACCCCCCACGGCCGGGCCAAGGCCGTGAGCCTGCGACCTGGCTGTTCCCAGCCCCAGCAAGCCTTGCCCTGCCCGGATCCCCCTCCGACCCGGCCCTCCGGCCCCCTCCGATCCGCCTTCGACGCCGAGCCGCCGCAGACCTGTCAGCGAGACCGGCGGGAGTTGAGCCGGGCGGCCTGGCGCGTCAGATGGTCCCGCTCGGCGAGGTTGGGCGCCTTCCGGGCGGCCTCGGCGTACAGCCGTGCCGCCGTCGTCAGGTCACCGTCACGCTCGTGCAGGTACGCCGCCACCGCGGCGTGACGGGGCAGTGAGGCGTCCAGTGTCGCGAGCGCCGCCAGGCCGGCGCGTGGTCCGTCGGCCTCGCCGACGGCCACCGCGCGGTTGAGCCGGACGACCGGGCTGTCGGTCAGGCGCGTGAGCTCGTCGTACCACTCGACGATCTGCACCCAGTCGGTCTCCTCGGCGGTGGGCGCGTCGGCGTGGAGTGCCGCGATGGCGGCCTGTGCCTGGAACTCGCCCAGCCGGTCGCGGGCGAGGGCCGCCTGGAGGATCTCGACGCCCTCGGCGATCGCCCCGGAGTCCCACCGGCCGCGGTCCTGCTCGGCCAGCGGCACCAGGCTGCCGTCGGGCGCGGTCCGGGCGGCGCGCCGGGCGTGGTGGAGCAGCATGAGGGCGAGCAGCCCCGCCACCTCGGGGTGGTCGATCGCGACCGCGAGCCGCCGGGTGAGCCGGACGGCCTCGGCGGCGAGGTCGACGTCGCCGGAGTAGCCCTCGTTGAAGACCAGGTAGAGAACGCGCAGCACGGTGGCGACGTCACCGGGCCGGTCGAACCTCACGGTGGAGACGGTGCGCTTGGCCCGGCTGATGCGCTGCGCCATGGTCGCCTCGGGCACCAGGTAGGCCTGGGCGATCTGGCGGGTGGTCAGACCGCCGACGGCGCGCAGCGTGAGCGCGACCGCCGACGCCGGCGTCAGCGACGGGTGGGCGCACAGGAAGTAGAGCTGGAGCGTGTCGTCCACCGCGGGCGCGGGTCCGGGCGCCGGCTCCTCGTCGAGGAGGTTCTCGCGCCGGCGGCGGGCGGCGTCCGCCCGCGTCGCGTCGAGGAACCGGCGCCAGGCCACGGTGATCAGCCAGCCCTTGGGGTCGTGCGGCGGGTCGGCCGGCCAGGCGCGGACCGCCTCGACCAACGCGTCCTGCACGGCGTCCTCGGCCGCCGCGAAGTCGGCTCCGCGGCGGACGAGGACCCCCAGCACGCTTGGCGTGAGGCTCCGGAGCAGGACCTCGTTCATCGGAGAGGTCACTCCGTGACGGTGGGCGGCGCGGTCAGGAACGGACGCACCTCAAGCCACTCGTGGATCGGCCTCCCGCCCGCACCGGGGGCGGCCGACAGGTCACCGGCCAGCTCGACGGCGCGCTCGTAGCCGTCGACGTCGATCACCATCCAGCCGGCGATGAGGTCCTTGGTCTCGGCGAACGGGCCGTCGGTGACCGGCGGGCGCCCCTCGCCGTCGTACCGGACGAACGTGCCCTCGGGGGCGAGCGCCTGCCCGTCGACGAACTCGCCGGTCTCTTCGAGCCGGGTCGCGAAGTCGCGCATGTACTGCATGTGGGCCGAGATCTCCTCCGGCGTCCACCGATCCATCGGCACGTCGTTGACCGAAGCCGGGGCACCGCGGTAGTGCTTGAGCAGCAGGTACTTGGCCATTGTGTTTCTCCTCGGTACTGATGCGACCCATTGTGGTCGCGTTCACCACGGGGACGGAGCCGGCCACGGGTTCTCGACATCCCCCTCCGAATTTTTTTCAGGTTCTCGCGGACGCCCCCGGGCGAGCCGTCTCGCGGTGCCCGCGTCCACGGTGCCGGCGACCGCGCCGCGGGGCGACCGACCGAGACGGACATCCTCAAGGGCTGACGGGTTCGGCCATAGGCCGCGCGTCCATGTGCGTCTATGTGCGTCTATAAGGAAAAGCCGCATCGAACATGCCAGCTGTCCACATCGGCCACCAGTCGCCGCGCACACGTCGTACCCAGGGAGTCATCGCGTGCCCCAGCCCGGACAAGTTCTCTACGTCATCGTGTGCGCCTCGGCGGCCGCCCGTGACATCGGCCGTCTCGTCCCGCTCGCTCAGGACGAGGGCTGGACCGTCCAGATCGTCGCCACCCCGTCGGCCCTCGCGTTCGCCGACGTCCCCGATCTGGAGCGGCGGACGGGACGCCCGGTCCTCAGCCGGTACCGCGAGCCCGACGAGCCTAAGGCCCCGCGTGCCGACGCGATCATCGTCGCCCCCGCGACCTACAACACCGTCAACAAGTTCGCACAAGGGATCGCCGACACCTACGCCCTCGGCCTGCTGGCCGAGGCTCCCGGCCTGGGCATTCCCGTGGTCGTGGTGCCCGTCGTCAATCACGCCCTCGCCTCGCGCGCCCCCTTCCGCCGGAGCGTCGCGAGCCTGCGGGCCGAGGGCGTCACCGTCCTTCCGGCTCCCGGCGGGGACGGTCCGCACACGACCGGTGTGGACGGACGGGAGACCTCCCCGTGGGCCCTCGCCCTCAACGCGCTTAAGGATCACCGCCTCCGCCTGTGAGGCGCGAAGCCCCTGAGGTGCCGCCCCCGCCGGGGGAAGGAAAGGATCGGCGGGGGCGGCGAGGGCGACCGGCGTGGTTCACCCACCCCTTCGGGGTCCCTGAGGTGGGTGCGGGTCGCCCTGGAGTCCGGCGGGGTGGCCATTCGGGAAGGTGGAGGGCCGCCCCGCCGGGGATGGAGGAGAAAGCCGGTACGGCGTTGTACCGGTTTTCCGGGAGATGAGCTTCCAGGGGGTGGGCGGGGGAAGAGGCAGACGGGTGGTCCGGCAGCGCAGGGCCAGCTCCGCTTGGAGGTCCTCGGCCGAGCCGCAGAGCATGGTGGGACGGAATCCGGCCCGCTCCTGCTCGAAGGTCAGGGGCTCGCGGTAGAGGGCGAACCACAAGGGCACCGACAGATGCGCGACGCAGACGATCTTCCAGGCGGGGAACGCCTCGGCCAGGGCGGCCCGCTGGTTCTCCCAGGTCTTCCGCCTGTCGTGCTCGCCGCCGCACTGCGGGACGGGCGGGTTCATGCCGCGTTCCCCCGACGGGGGAAGGACGGCCCCTCCGGTGGGTACGGCAGGCCCCGGCCGGGTGTCGCGACGCGGCGGGGGCGCCGCCGTACCCGCTCGGCGACCACGACGACCGGGCCGGCCGGGACGGGTGCGGGTCCGGAGGTCGCGGGCCGGAGGAGAAGAGCGATCTCGGCCTCGCCCATCCGCTCCTCCAGACCCTCGGCGGTGGGGGCGGAGACCATGACCGGCTGGGGGACCGGCCAGGTCGCGATGGCGTAGAAGCGGCGGCTGCCCACGCCGTACAGCACCACCCATCCCGGCCGGGAACGTTCCAGACGTTCGGCCTCCGCCCGCGCGGGGCCGTCCCACACCCGGCGGTGCACGATGCTGTGAGCCTGCCCGGCACGGTGCCGTCCCGCAAGACGAGGCTGCCCGATCACGGGACCACCTCCCCGGCGATCTCGACGACGCTCCTCACCCGTCCGGCGGCCTCCTCCTGCCGCTCGACCTCGGCCCGGAGCTGCTCGAAGGTGTCGCCGTCCACGGTCCGGTACGGCGGGGCGTACCACTCGGTCTCGCCGGGGAACGGTTCCACCCGGCTTGCCCAGAAACGCCCGGCGTCACTGCGGATCACCCGCCATCCGGGGATGGCCTCGATGCGGGAGGGGGATTTACCATCGTGCATTGATCGGACCTCCTGTGTCTGATCGCGGACCCGTCCAGGCGTTGCGAGCGGCGGACGGGTCCGCTCCATGAAACGGGGAAGGCATCCGGGAACGCCGTGCGGCACCCGCGGCACGGATGCCGACACGACGCCCCACTTCACGCGAACTACGGACGCCCTAGATGCAAGGCATCGGGCGCCGTGGTGACCCGGCGACGACCACTCGAGGGCCGGAGCACCAGATTCGACCATGGTTCAGGAACCCTTCTTGCTCAAGACTCATTCGGCCGTTGGCAGCGACGCGCGTTTTACCGCCAACGTCTTGGGATCACCGACATCGGTCTCGGCCACCCCAATGATGACTTGGGAATCCCAGAATTACAATGGGTATCCTATAAGTGACGATGAGTGAAGACAGGAGGTCGATCAGGGTGGGGCAGACTGTTGGCATGCAGAGCACTGTTCGCCAGCGACGCCTTGCCCGGGAGATTCGCAACCTTCGGGACACCGCTGGCTGGACGACAACCGAGGCAGCGCGACGTCTGTCCTGGTCCAAGAGCCGACTGAATCGCCTGGAGACGGGTGGCGGCAAGGTCACCGAGCAGGACGTGATCGAAATCTGCGACGTCTATGACGTTCCCGAGCATGTGCGGACCGCACTTGTCCAGCTCGCCCGGGATGGCGCCCGCCGCGGCTGGTGGAGCTCCTATCGCGACGTCTTCACCGGGTCATACATCGGCTTGGAGGACGAGGCGTCCGTCATCAAAGAGTGGGGCGTGCAGCTCGTGCCCGGTCTGCTTCAGACCGAGGACTACGCCCGTGAGATCATCAGCGCCGGGCTCGGCGACGGCGACGCCGAGCAGGTTCATCGTCGCGTCATGGCTCGAATGGCGCGCAAGACACTGTTGGGACGGCCGAATCCGCCTCGCTTGCATGTCCTGCTCGACGAAGCAGTGCTGCACCGTCCGATTGGTGGCCCCGAGGTGATGCGGGAGCAACTGCGTGCTCTGTGCGTCGCCATGCGTCGCCCCAACATCACGCTCCAGGTGTTGCCCTTCGCCGCCGGCGTCCACGCGGGGCTCGACGGCACTTTCATTCTTCTGGAGTACGCCGATCCGGTTGACGACATCGCCTACGTCTCTGGAACCGCAGGAGACGTATACATCGAGAACCCTGATCACGTAGCGCGCTATAAAGCGTTTTTTGGGCATATCTCCGATGCAGCACTCACCCCTGACGCATCAGAGGCGATGATCGCCGCCGCCGTGAAGGAGTAGCCATGTCCCCCGACCTGTCCGGCGCCGAATTCCGTAAGTCCAGCTATAGCAACAGCGGAAATGCCTGCGTGGAGGTGGCGACGAACCTCCCGGGCCTCGTCGCGGTCCGTGACAGCAAGGACCCCTCCGGCCCCGCGCTGACCTTCACCCCCGCCACCTGGAACGACTTCCTCACCGGCATCCGCGCCGGAGATCTCTGACGGAAACCCGCGCCACAACGGGCCACGGGGCGGCCACCTGTCCGTCCCGGTGCGGGGCGGACCACCGGTGGTGTGTCGTGCTTGCTCACCCCGGATCGCTGATGTTGACTCTCCAACGAGACCGATCACGAAAAGTCGTGGATCGGTCACGGAGGGAGAGCGTGATCCCGCCTCCCGCGTCTGATCGACGTGGCGGCGCGTGGGACGAGCACCCGCATTCAACAGGCTGATCTCGGGTGACCCGGAGACCGGGCACGGGAGGCGGGTGCCCCACGGCCGCCCGCCTTCGCCGCGAGATCAGGCATGCAGCACAGATCAGCCATAAGGGAGAGATCCACAGTGAACAAGAAAACAGGAACCGAAACCGACTCGCGGGTCTCCGTGGTCCTGACGCTCAAGGACCCCGCCGCCGCCCCCGCACTCGTGACAAAGCTACAGGGCGCCCTCTCGGAGTCGATGGATTCGGTGGTGCTGTCGGTCAGGGGCTCAACGGATTCGGCGGTCGCCAGTCTCCTGTCGAAGTTCGGCGAGCAGGCCGAAGCCGTCTCCGTTCAGATCACCCTGAAGGGGAACAGCCCTGTCAGGTAACGGGCGCACGTCGAACGCCGAGGCCGCGATCCGGCTGCTTCGGTGGTGCGCCGACCGCACACAGGCGCCGGGGCTCGATCCGACCTGCGCCATGGCCGACGAGGATGTCGGGACGTTCCTGAGGTCGAGGAACATCGACTCCCTCCTCGCGCTGGCGTCGGAGGAGGTGAACGCCCGCCAGGCGGCCTATGACGCCGTCTGGCACCGGCAGCTCACGACTCTTCTTCAGGTGCTGGAAGCCCTCACGAGCGCCGGAGTCCGTACGCTCACCCTCAAAGGAGGGGAGCTGATCCCGCGTCACTTCCCCGGCCACTCGATCGGCCTCGTCGGGGACGCCGACGTGCTCGTACCGCGCGACCAGATCGAGACGGTCAAGTCGGTCATGTACACCCTCGGGTTTCGCCACGCCTCCTTCGACACGGCTCACGGCGTCATGAAAGACCGCGACCTACGGGAGGTGGCGGATCTCGAACTGCGTCATTACGAGCTTTCCCCCTTCGTGAAGACCGTCGAGCTGACCGACCCCGCCATCGTGCGGGTGGCGGAAAGCCACAACGCTCATCCTCTCCGATTCGTGGCGGGGCGAGCCGTCGCCGTCATCGAGGTCGACGTTCACCACAACGTCGCCTCGGACGCCGATCCGTCGATGCTCTTCGAACGTGCGGTGCCGAGCTCGCTCGGTGTGGGGGAGACACTCTCTCCCGCCGACCACGTCTGGCTCAATCTCAGCAGGTACTACAACGAAGTCGCAGTCCACGGCGGATGCTCGTTGCGGCCGTTCGCCTACACGATCCCGGAGGTGGCGGTCGGCGACGTGGACTGGGGTGTCGTCGAGCAGGTCGCCCGTGATCTCGCGCTGGGGCCGACGTTGTCATACTTCCTGCGTTTCTGCGACCAGATCGCTCCGGGCCGGATTCCGGCCGCCACCCTCCGGTCGGTCCACGACTCGACAAGCAGCCGTGTGCGCGACTGGGGCTGGCAGCTCGCGAAGCTGTTCGACTTCCACGAGCGGTTCCCGTCTTACGCGTTCGAGCCTTCCGACGCCTGGGCGCACGTCTGAAGTCCTTTCGCCTCGGCGGCGGCCGGACTGTCGGTGTGCCCTGCCAAGCTGGGCGTATGACTCCCGAGGACCTCGCCCACCTGCGCCGGGCCCGCGACCTGATCGACCGTGAGTACGCCCGGCCCCTCGACGTGCCGGCGATGGCCCGCGCCGCGCTCATGTCGCCGTCGCACTTCTCCCGGCGGTTCCGCGCGGCCTACGGCGAGACGCCGTACAACCATCTGATGACGCGCCGCGTCGAGCGGGCCAAGGCGCTGCTGCGCCGGGGCGACCTGACGGTCACCGAGGTCTGCATGGAGGTGGGGTGTACCTCGCTGGGCTCCTTCAGCACGCGTTTCACCGAGATCGTCGGAGAGAGCCCGAGCGCCTACCGGGCGCGTGACCACACCCCGGGAAGGGGGATCCCGGCGTGTTACGCCAAGATCGCCACCCGTCCGAGCAGGATCGGAGAAGCCCGGCCGGCACCGTCCTCAGTAGCGTGTTCCACATGAACCTCACGCTTTCCCACACGTTCCTGCAGGTCCACGACCAGGAGGAGGCCCTGGCCTTCTACCGTGACGTCCTCGGTCTCAAGGTGCGCGCCGACATGCCGTTCGAGGGGTTCCGCTGGCTGAGCGTCGGCCCGGCGGACCAGCCCGAGATCGAGATCATCCTGGAGGCGGTCGGGATGGGCCGCCCCGCCGACCAGGAGACGCTCAGTGCCCTCCTGGCGAAGGGCTCGCTGAGCGGTGTCATCTTTCTGACCGACGACCTCGACGCCACGTTCGAGAAGATCCGCGCCGCGGGGGCCGAGGTGCTCCAGGAGCCGATCGACCAGCCCTACGGCGTCCGCGACTGCGCCTTCCGTGACCCCTCCGGCAACATGCTGCGCTTCTCGCAGCGTCTCAACGCCTGACCGCCCCGGACAACCGGGGCACGTCCCGGTTGTCCGGGGCGTGGCCCGGCGGGCGGCGGGCCGTACGGAGGCCCGCCGCGCCGAGGGCCGCGGCGAGGCAGGCGGCCGGGATCACCGGCAGAACGTAACGGTGGTCGAAGTCGAGTACGGCCACCGGCGCGACGAGCAGGAACACCGCCGTGCCCCAGGGCAGCAGGGCCGTCCGGCGCCGCCGCAGGGCACCGAGCCCGCCCAGCGGCAGGACGCCGCCCAGCAGAGGGCCGCGCAGAAAGGCGGGGTAGCGGTAGGCCGTCAGGAGGGTGGCGTACCGCTCGACGGAGGGAAGCCCCCGGATGCCGGGGTCGCACTCCCGGCGGACCTGGTCGATCAGCGGGAAGGTCGGGAGGGGCCAGCTCCCGCGCGGGAAGGTGAGCGCCGGGTTGACCCGCAGGGGGTGGGCGACCGGTGCCCAGGCGAAGGCACGCGACGGGGTCGGCGAACTGGCCGCCACCTTCGACGCGTGCTCGCCCGGCTGGCCCGTGCCCTCGACGGACAGCGCCGGTTCGTCGCCAACGCCTCGCACGAGCTGCGCACCCCGCTCACCATCAACCGGCCCCTGGTGGACGTGGCCGTCCGCCGTCCCGACGCGACCGAGGACGTCAAACGGCCCGGCGAATCCCTGCTGCTGGTCAACACCCGCCACGAGCGGCTGATCGACGGGCTGCTCGCCCTGGCCGAGGGAGAGCAGGCGGTCTTGGACCGGCGCTCCTTCGACCTGACCGACGTGGTCGAGCACGCCCTCGACCAGGCCGCGGCGGAGGCCCGGGAGCGGGAGGAGGGCGGGCTCACCATGACCGTCGAGCTTCCGCTCGTCCCCCGACGGTCCCGCCCTTCCCGTCTTCCCTGCCTTTCCCGGCCTCTCGTTCCCTCCACCTCCCGCATCCCCGTCTCTCCCGGGATTCGGCGCCCTGAACCGCCCCGCTCCCCCGGCCGCCACGTACGACATGACCCAAAAAAGCACCAAAACCCATGAAAATATGTCATTCTTCTCTGAATCCCGGCCAGGATTGATCGCCGGACCGGCATACCTGATAGGACGGAGGGAACGCCCGCCCTGTGAACTGCGGGTCGAAGGAGCCTCCCCATGTCAACCGAAGGTGCAGGCGCACTCTTCATCTCGTCCGGCTCGCGCGGAAACACCGTGGTGGTCCGCGCGATCGGTGAGCTCGACTACGACTACGCCCCCACGTTCCGGCGTGAGCTCACCGGATTCTGGAGCACGGCCCCCGCCCCCTCCGCGCTCGTCCTCGACCTCACCGATCTCACGTTCTGCGACTCCACCGGCCTCGCCGAACTGCTGTGGATGCTGCACCGCAGCCGGGAGACCGGAACCCGCCTGATCCTCGTCGGGGCGAACCGCACCCTGCGCCACATGCTGACCACCACGGGCCTGCTGCCGTTCTTCGAGCTGGCGTCCTCCCTGGAGGAGGCGCTGGGCGACGGTCCGGACGCCCCGGAGAGGCAACCCCCCGGCTCAGAGTGAGGGAAGCGCGATGTGCAGACGGACGATCGTTCCGCTCTCCGGGGTGGAACGGATCTGCACCAGATCGCACAACTGGTGGACCAGCCACATGCCCCGGCCGTGCAGCGACCGGGAGGCGGGCAGCCTGCGACCGATCATGGGGTCGGCTATCACCCCACCGTCACGGAACTCGCAGATCAGCGTGCCCTGCTGTACCCACGTGCGCAGCGTCCCGTGCCCGCCGCCGTGCACGATGCTGTTACCGGCCACCTCGGTGACCGCGACGAGGGTCTCCCGCAGCCGGTCTCCCCGCAGGCCGTACGGCGCGGCGCAGGCGGCCACCTTCTCCCTGACGGCCGCGAGATCGCCCCGCCCGTAGGAGAGCTCCTCGAAGGGGTCGCAGGCCGGCTCCAGCTCGTCCCAGGCGAAGGGCTCCTGGATGAAGTCCGTGCTCTGACGGTGGGTCCCGCTCTCCAGGACGAACGGGTGACACCGTCCGACCGCCCGCATCGTCTCGGGGGCGACGGCGTCGGTGTCGTAGGGGCACAGCAGCCACCAGGCCGGCGAGGCGGCGAAGGCGAGGTTCAGCAGCCACTCGTGATAGCGCAGCTCCGCCGTCTCGGCGACGCCCCGCCCGTTCCAGTCCGTCTCACCGACGCCGCGCACCGGCCGCCCCTCCTCCGCCCGCTCGCTGATCCAGCGCTGCCAGGCGGGGATGAGCCGGGCCGGGTTACGGCCGAGGGCGGAGGTGTCCATGAAGACCACGCGAGGCTCGGAGCCCGTCAGCCGCTCACGCAGCACGCGCTCCCGCTGCTCGGGCACCGACACCAGGACGATCTCACCCGCGGCGAGCGCGTCGTCGATGAAGGACATGACCCCGGTGAGGAACTGCGCCTCCCCCGAGTAGGAGTAGAGCTCGTGACGCAGGCCCTTCCCCTCCGTCACTCCCGCGGTTTCGGTGATCATGGCGTCAGCTCCACGGGTACCTCGCAGGTGCTGTAGCCGAGCATCTCCCAGCACGACCTCACTGTCGGGTTCGCGCCCTCGACCGTGATCCGGCGGACCGAGGTGCCCGCGGCGGCCTCCACCAGCGCGCGCATCCCGGCGGCGTCCATCAGCTCCAGGTCGTCGAGGCGAAGCCGTAGCGCCGGGGAGAGCGCCGCCGCGGCGGCCAGCGCGGCGCCGAACGCCGCGGCCCCGTCGGAGTCGACCACCCCGCACACGGTCCAGCTGTCGGGCCCGGAGTTGAACATCCGGAAAGACGGCCCAGAATGTCCGTTACCCAGTTCGCGGGGATGCACGCACGCCACGTGGTCCAGTGTCGCCGCGCCGAAGCGGTCACGACCGTAGGCGCAGACCATGATGGCCGCGTTGTCGGCCACCAGCTCGTCCATGCGCAACTCGTGGTCGATCAGCACGTCCGTCCCGACGTCCGGCGGCACGAGCTGATCCATCACGGCCAGCACGCGAAGAGCGCGGTAGCCCTGCCGCCCGGCCCGATCGGCCTCACGCCGCACCAGGCCGAAAACCGAGCTCATGTCGGGCGCGGAGCCGTCGCCGCGCACCGACCTGGGGTCGACGACCATCGCGTCCCGCAGGGCGCGCGGGGAGGCGTGGGGGTCGAGCGGCGACCCAACGATGATCATCTTGTCGCCGAAGAGTTCGCCGTCGGCCAGGAACGCCGAGGTCGCGGCCGTGTATCCCTGGAGCGGGTCGACGATCCAGCACACGTGCTCGCCGACCTCGACCAGGTCGAGCGTCGGCATGACGCCTGACTTCCGCACCGCGAACCACCTCGCTCTCGCCGCGACACCCCGGCGGTAGCCTACTGCGGCCCCGTCCGCGCGGCACCGCCCGCGAATTCGCCCATGGAGCCGCACGTGTTGAGGCGCGCGTTGAGGCGCCGGGTGGAGGCGCCGGGTGGAGGTGGCCGAGCCGTGCGGCGGGCGCCGACGGGGGTCGGCGTGCCCCGCCGGCGGGGTCAGCGTGCCTCGAAGGACTCCGCCACCGCGGCCCTGACCCGCTCCATCGCCCCGGCGGTGGTCTCCCGGCTCAGCGAGGTCATGTCGACGTCGGGCATGCCGCAGGCCACCGCCCAGTTCCACGGCGTCAGGTCGCCGTCGACGTTGAGCGCGAACCCGTGGCTGGTGACCCCCCTGCTCTGCCGCATGCCGATCGAGACGATCTTGCGCCCCGTGTCGGTGGTCCACACGCCGGTGAGCAGTTCGGAGCCGGGCGGGGTGTCGCGGCGCTCGGCCCGGACGCCGAGCGCGCCGAGCGCGCGGACCAACCGCAGCTCGACCTCACGGACGTAGTCGACGATCCCCTCGCCCTCGCCCAGCTTGACGATCAGGTACCCGACGAGCTGGCCGGGGCCGTGATAGGTCAGCTGCCCGCCCCGGCCCGTGCTCACCACCGGGATGCCGTGGGAGGGGTCGGGAAGGTGCGCCTCGGGCGTGCGCCGGCCGACGGTGTAGACCTGCGGATGGCTGAGCAGCCAGAGCGTGTCCGGCCGCTCGTCGCGCTGCCGGCGGCCGACCATGTCGGTCATCCGTTCCATGGCCTTCTCGTAGTCCACCAGATCGTCTTGCAGCAGTGCCAGCGGCCGTTCCCTCATATCCCTCAGCTTAATTTCAGTAACGGCTCCCCGAGGACTTGGGCAGGAGGATCCACAGGACGATGTAGACGACCCACATCGGCCCCGGCAGCAGGGACAACAGCAGCCACAGCACCCGGACGACCGTGGGCGACCACCCGAGACTCTCGGCGATTCCCCCGCAGACGCCGGCGATTATCTTGTTGCTCGTCGAACGGTGCATGTCCCTCTCCCCTGATCGTGATCCTTCACCCGGTCCAACGGCCGCTGCAAACCCCCACGTTCCCGCCCCAACCCTGAGAAAACCCTGAGAGGGTCACCTCCGCCCCGCCCGCCGTCCCCCGGCACACCGGGTCCAGGAGGCCGCGGGGCCGCGCCCGGCCCGGCCGTGCCGAACGGGGCCGGTCACGGGAGGCCCCGGGCTCCGCTAGCCTCGCGTACGTCACGCATACGCTGGGACGGAAGGTGCCCAAGTTGATCGGCTGGTTCGAAGCGGTGGTCCTCGGACTTGTTCAGGGGTTGACGGAGTTTCTGCCGATCTCCTCAAGCGCCCACATCAGGGTGGTGTCGGCACTGGCCGGCTGGAACGACCCGGGGGCCGCGTTCACCGCGGTGATCCAGCTCGGTACCGAGGCCGCGGTGGTCATCTACTTCCGCAAGGAGATCTGGGAGATCATCTCCACCTGGGTCCGGGCGCTGTGGACCCCCGAACTCCGCACCCACGCCAGCGCCCGGATGGGCTGGTACGTCATCGTCGGCACCCTGCCGATCGTCGTGCTCGGCCTGGCGTTCAAGGACACCATCGAGACCGTCTTCCGCGACCTGCGCCTGATCGGCACCACCCTGATCGTCTTCGGCGTGGTGCTCTGGCTCGCCGACCGTACGGCCCGCAACAAGCTCACGCTGGCCAAGCACCTCAGTTTCCCGCACGCCCTCGTCTACGGCTTCGCCCAGTCACTCGCCCTGATCCCGGGCGTCTCCCGCTCCGGCGGCACGATCAGCGCCGGCCTGCTGCTGGACTACCGCCGGGAGGAGGCCGCCAAGTACTCCTTCCTGCTGGCCATCCCGTCGGTGCTGGGCGCCGGGGTGCTGGAGCTGTTCAAGATCGGCGACGGCGCCGCCCCCGACTGGGGCCCGACGATCCTGGCCACCGTGATCTCGTTCGCCGTCGGATACGCCGCGGTGGCGTGGTTCCTGAAGTACATCAGCACCCACCGCTTCACCGGTTTCGTGATCTACCGGATCGCCCTGGGCCTGCTCCTCATCGCCCTGGTGACCTTCGACGTCCTCACCCCCACGGCGTAGGCCCGGCGAGGCGGGGCCGTCCCCGTGCCCGAGGCCGTTCAGGGCATCCGGGAGGGGCAGGGCGGCCGGTGTTCCAGCCCGGGAAAGTACCGGTCCCACTCGGAACGTGTGATCGCCGGATGGGCGAGCCGGCAGATCCGGTTCGCGACGCGTTCCGGGTCCGGATCCCACAGCCGCACGGTGTGATCGTTCCCCCCGGTGGCCAGCACACGACCGCCGAGACCGAACGCCACCGAGTGAACGGCGTCGGTGTGCCCGGTGAGAACGGCCAGCGTGGCCGGGGCGTGAAGGTCGGCGAGGCTCCAGAGGCGTACCGTACGGTCGTCGCCGGCGGTGGCGAGGGTACGGCCGTCGGGGCCGAACGCCACCGAGCTGACGCCGGCGCGGTGCCCGATGAGGACGGCGACCGTCTTCACCGAGGCGGGGACGCTCACGTCCCACAACCGCACCGTGTTGTCGAAACCACCACTCGCCAACACCCGCCCGTCCGGACTGAACGCCACCGAGTGCACCGCGTTACCGTGCCCACGCAGAACAGCACCCGCCCTCACCGAACCGGCGCCGTCCACCTCCCACAACCGCACCGTGTTGTCGAAACCACCACTCGCCAACACCCGCCCATCCGGACTGAACGCCACCGAGTGCACCGCGTTACCGTGCCCACGCAGAACAGCACCCGCCCTCACCGAACCGGCGCCGTCCACCTCCCACAACCGCACCGTGTTGTCGAAACCACCACTCGCCAACACCCGCCCATCCGGACTGAACGCCACCGATCGGACTCTCGCGGTATGCGCCGTGAGGGGAGGTCGTTCCACGGGCGCACGACGGTCGGTGATGTCCCACAACCGCACGGTCTCGTCCTCTCCAGCTGCGGCCAGGGTGCGGCCGTCGGGGCTGAACGCCACCGAGTAGTAGGTGCCGTTCCGGCTGGCGGGGAGGGACAGGGCGGTGGGGCGGTAGGGGTCGGCGATGTTCCACAGCCGCATCCTCCTATCGTCGCCCGCCGCGGCCAGGACGGTGCCGTCGGAGCTGAAGGTGACGGTGCGGACGGCGCCGGAGTGCCCTCTCAGCACCGGGTTCGAGGTTTCCCAGAGCCGTGCGGTGTGATCCCAGCTCCCGGTGACCAGCGTCCGGCCGTCCGGGCTGAACGCCACCGACCACACGGTGTTGCTGTGACCGTTGAGAACGTTCAGGAGGCCGGGCCGGTCCGGTGTTCGTACGTCCCACACCCTGGCCGTGTGATCCCAGCCACCGCTGACGAGCGTCCGCCCGTCGGGGCTGAACGCCACCGAGCCGACCTGGGCCGTGTGACCGGTGAGCGTGGCCCGGAGGCGCGGGCGGCGCGGGTCCGCCACGTCCCACAGCCGCACCGTGCGGTCGTCGCTCCCGGTGGCGAGGGCACGGCCGTCGAGACTGAATGCCACAGCCCAGACGTCCTCGTCGTGACGCAGGGGGGAGGCGAGGAGGCGTGGGTGACGGGAATCCGTCATGTCCCACAGGCGAATGGTGTTGTCATCGCCCGAGCTGGCCAGGACACGGCCGTCGGGGCGGAACGTCACCCCCCGGACGGCGCCGGTGTGCTCGGCCAGAGTGGCCAGGAGGCGCGGACGCCGCGGGTCGGCGACATCCCACAGCCGCACCCCGTCGTCGCCGGCCGTGGCCACCGTACGGCCGTCGGAGCCGAACGCCACCGACCACACGGGGGCCGGTCCGCCACTGAACACGGCCAGCCGGCCGGGTCGCCACCGATCGGTGACGTCCCAGATCCGCATGGAACCGTCGTTCCCGGCGGTGACGACCGCGTGGCCGCCGGGGGCGAAGGCGATGGACTCGACGTCGGCCCCGTCCGCGCCGAAGGCCGCCACGGCACGCGGCCGGTGCGGGTCGGCGACATCCCACAGCCGCACCCCGTCGTCGCCGGCCGTGGCCACCGTACGGCCGTCCGGGCTGAACACCGCCCTGTTGACGTGGTCGCCGTGACCGGTCAGCCGGCCGGCGAAGGGGGCGGCGAAGGAGGAGAGCAGGCTGCTTCGCGACTCGGCGGTGCCGGAGAGACGGTAGGAGGCCAGGCTGAGCTGGGCGGCCAGCGCCGGGTCGGTGCCGCGCAACTCCGCCGCCTCGTCCGCGACCTTCTGGGAGAGCGCGGCGTTGCGCTGCCGGGTCGCCGACCGCTGGGCGGACACGGCGTAGACGGTGGTTCCCACCGCGAGAACCAGCAGGACGGTGAGCGTCACGGCCAGCCGGCGCAGGCGGCGGCCACGACGGACGGCCTCGGCGTTCTCGGCGGACCGCGCGGCGAGGCTCATCTGGAGGAACTCCCGCTCCAGACGGGTGAGCGCGGCCTCCCCGGTGTCGGCCCAGTCCTGCGCCGCCTCCAGGCGAATGCCCCGGTGCAGCAACGAGGAGTCCCTGCCCTCGCGCTCCCATGCCTGGGCCGCGTCGGTGAGCTGCTGGTGGACGCGCAACCCGGCGCGTCCGGCGAGTATCCACTCGCGCAGCCTCGGCCACGCCCGCAGCAGCGCCTCGTGGGCGAGCTGGACGTGATCGGCGTCGACGGTGAGCAGCCGCGCGCGGGCGAACGCCTCGACCACCGTGAAGGTGGCCTCGGGCGGGAAATGCGCGCCGGGCAGGTGCCGGACGTCCAGGGGGCGGCGGCTCTCGGCGTCGTCGGCGCTGACGGAGACCATCCGCAGGAGGATGCGGCGGGCAAGCTCCCTGTGACGGGTGTCCAGGGCACTGTAGGCCCGCTCGGCCGTGGCCGCCACCGCACCGTAGATCCCTCCCGTCAGGCGGTAGCCGTCCACGGTCAGCGTGTTCTTCTCGCGTCTCTGCCAGGTGGTCAGCAGCGCGTGCGACAGCAGCGGCAGCGCTCCCGGTTCGTGGGCCGGTCCGACACCGTGCTCGGCGATCTCGGGCCGTACGCCCATGTCCCGCAGCAGGATCTCCACCAGCCCGGGTTCCAGGGTGAGACCCGCGGCGCGGGCGGGGGCGACGATGACCTCCCGCAGCTCGGGCAGGGTCATCGGCCCCAGCGGGAGGTGGCCGTCACGCAGGGCGGCCACCAGGACGGGATAGGTCAGGCAGTGGCTGTAGAAGTCGGCGCGCAGCCCGAGGACGACCAGCGCGACCGGCCCGTTGGAGATGTCACCGGCCGGACGGGAGGCCAGGGCGTGCACCGCCGCGACGAAGGCGCGCCGTTCCTCCTCGTCACGGCAGAGCGTGAAGATCTCCTCGAACTGGTCGACGACCAGGACCAGGCGCCGCGTGCCCGCGTCCGCCGTCCCGTCGCCGGCCCCGGGCACGGTCTTCCCCCGCCCGGCCTCCCCCCTGAGCTCTCCCCCGGACTCCTTCCCGATCTCCCCCCCGGCCTCTCCCCCGCGTTCCTCCCCGGGCCTTTCCCAGGGAGGGCCGGGAGGTCCGGGACGGTCGGGGTTGCCGGGACGCGGGGAGGAGGCGCGGTTCAGGCCCCGCCGTACGTGCGCGGCGAACAGGGCCGGGTCCCGGGTCAGCGCCTCGGCCAGGACGAGTACGGGTATCCCGGTGATCCGGTCCAGGCGGCCCAGCAGTTCCCCGACGGGGGACTCTCCGGGGGTGATCAGGAGCGTGGGCCAGTCCGGGGAACCCGCCTCGGGCAGCAGGCCCCGGCCGACGGCGGGCAGCAGCCCGGCCCGTAACAGGGAGGACTTGCCCGCTCCCGAGGGGGCGGCCACGACCAAGGGGCCCGACCTTTCCAGCCGCTCGGTCAGCCACGCCAGGAGCACGCTGACGGAACTCTCCCGCCCGAAGAACCAGCGGTGATCCTGCGGGCCGTAGGCCGCCAGCCCCCGATAGGGGCATATCTCGGCCGCCGGCTCGCCGTCCGCTCCCTCGCCCTCCTCCCGTGTGCCGTGGGCCGTGTCGTGAGCTGTGCCGTGGGCGACAAGGCCCGCCAGCTCGCCGCCGCTCTCCAGCACGTCGTCGCATCTGCTCGCCACACCGGGGGTCAGGGCCTTCTCGTCCGTCTCGATCTTGCTGAGATATCCCTTGCTGTAGTGCGTCAGCCGGGACAGGTCGTTGAGGGACAGGCCGCGCTCCACCCTGAGCTGCCGCAGCCTCGCCCCGGGCCGGGGAGGCCGTACGGCCGCGCCCTTCTCCGGTGGCACCGCCGATGGGTCGTCTCGCCGCTCCGATCTCACCGAACCCCAGCCTCTCTCCGGCGACGCCCCAAAAAAATTTACTTGAATGCTGACTGTAATAGCCAATGCGGTGTTGGTGGCCTCTCGGGCGAGGAGGAACTTCCGCTGGAACGGCAGCGAAAGAAATACCCATCCCCGCACCAGAACAGTCGAAATCACGAATTATCGTCTATGCGAACAAAGGCGGGAATAAGGTGATATTCACCGCTTCTGACATGGGGGTCGACACGGGAAACGGCGAGGAAACACCCGTACCGGAGGCCGCACCGGACCACAGCAATAAAAGCCGCATAGCTGACCAATCCCCCGAAATCGATAAGCCGCGAAGATCCACATCAGGGGTTTCCCGTCGCCCGGTCTCCGAGGCGACGGGAAACTCCTTCCCCCTCCCGGTGAGGCGGACCGACGATTCAAGTGTCGAACCCACCGAACCCGGCGGAGACGACACGGGCGACACCCGCCCACCCCGGCGAGACCCCTCTCACCGGTGTACAGAAAGGAAACCCCATGAGTCAGGACACGATCCCCTCGTCCTTCCCCGAGATCGAGCGCGCCTCCGAGGACGAGGCCAGGCAGGAAGGCGAAGTCGCCGCCGCGGGCGGACTCGCCGGCATCATCGCCCTGCTCAGGCGTCTGGGAGTGGCGGTGTGGCGGGCGGCCGTCCAGGCCGCCAAGAGGGGCCGCGGCGCCTTCATGGACTGGGTGAACAGCCTCTCCCCCTTCAACCCCCTCAAGTGGGCGATCAAGCTGCTGCCCGACGTCATCCTCCACCAGCTCATCGACTGGCTGGCGGGCCAGGCCCTCACCACCGAGGGCCCGCCGGCCTCCACGCCGAACTAGTGTCCGGCGCCGCCGGCCGGTCCTTCAACACGCTCTAACCGGACGCCCGGCACCCGGCGCCCGGCGAGCCGGGAGGGGAAGGGGGATTCGGTCCCCCTCCCCCTCTTCGTCCTTCCCGGCCCCTCGTGGCCCGCAGAAGCGCACGGGAGTGCGTGGAAGAGCGCGGGACTCGAGAAGACGGGATCGACCGGTTCACAGGCACCCGTTCCAAGAGCTATCGTAGTGATATCACTTCGATAGCAAAGGGGGAGGGCATGGAGCGACGCGCCTTCCGGCTCAACGGCTTCGCCGTTCTCATCGGGCTCGTGGTTCTCGGGATCGTCCTGGCCGCGGTCGGCCGGGCGACGGGGACGGTGGCCCTCATCGGGGCCGGGGCCGTGTGGGTGGTCGTCGTGGCCGTCGTGGCGAGCGGGTTCACGGTGATCAACCCAAACGAGGCGAGGGTCGTGCAGTTCCTCGGCCGCTACGTCGGTTCGGTGAGCGAGGCGGGCCTGCAGTGGGTGGCGCCGCTGACCACCCGTCACCGGGTCACCCTGCGGATCCGCAACTTCGAGACGGCCAAGCTCAAGGTCAACGACGCCGACGGCAACCCCGTCGAGATCGCCGCCGTCGTCGTCTACCGGGTGACCGACACGGCCAAGGCCGCGTTCGCGGTGGACGACTACGAGGAGTACGTGGCCATCCAGTCCGAGGCCGCCGTACGGCACCTGGCCACCAGCCACCCCTACGACG
This sequence comes from Streptosporangium violaceochromogenes, assembly GCF_014654615.1. GTDB lineage: Bacteria > Actinomycetota > Actinomycetes > Streptosporangiales > Streptosporangiaceae > Streptosporangium > Streptosporangium violaceochromogenes. The sequence goes on from NZ_BNBB01000013.1 coordinate 180,783, forward strand.
CCCACGACGAGGGCCGTACCAGCCTGCGTGACGGCACCGAGGTGGCCGCCGAGCTCACCACCGAGCTGAGCGACCGCACCGAGATGGCCGGCGTGGAGGTACTGGAGGCGCGGATCACCCACCTCGCCTACGCCCCCGAGATCGCCCAGGCGATGCTGGTCCGCCAGCAGGCCACCCAGGTCGTCGCGGCGCGCTCCCAGATCGTCGCCGGCGCGGTAGGAATGGTTCGGCTCGCGTTGGACAAGCTGGCCGAGGAGGGGGTCGTGGAACTCGACGAGGAGCGCAAGGCGCAGATGGTGTCCAACCTGCTGGTCGTCCTGTGCGGTGACCGGGCGACACAGCCGGTGGTCAACGCCGGCAGTCTGTATGCCTGAGCGTAAGAAGATCCTGCTCAGGCTCGATCCGGCCGTCTACGAGGCGATCGCCAGGTGGGCGGCCGACGACCTGCGGAGCGTCAACGCCCAGCTGGAGTACGCGCTCCGCCTGGCGCTCAAGGGGGCGGGCCGTGATCTCAGGTGCCCTCAGCGGGATAACGCCAAGGAGCCGGACAAGTCATCCGATTGAGACGTGTGGCGCTTCCCCTGGCACATCCGTCACATCAGACTCGGTACATGTCCTGGGTGGAGAGGTCCGCGACCGAGATCGCGACGGCGGTGCGCCGCGGGGAGGTCACCGCCCCCGTCGTGGTCGAGGAGCACCTGCGGGTGATCGCCGAACGCGACGGACGGATCGGGGCCTTCCGCGAGGTCCGCGCCGAGCGGGCGCTCACCGAGGCGCGGGCCGTACAGGACCGGGACGACCTCGCCGAGCTACCGCTGGCCGGGGTGCCGGTGGCGATCAAGGACAACGCGGCGGTCCGGGGCGAATCGGCCCGCGACGGGTCCGCCGCGACGTCACCGGACCCCGCGCCCTCGGACCACCCGGTGGTGGCCCGGCTCAGGGCTGCGGGCGCGGTGGTCGTCGGGATCACCAACGTGCCGGAGCTGTGCCTGGCCGCGTTCTGCGACAGCGTGTACGGCGTGACGCGCAACCCGTGGGACCCTCGGCGCACACCGGGCGGCTCGTCCGGCGGGAGCGCGGCGGCCGTGGCCGCGGGGATGGTCCCGCTGGCCCATGGCGACGACGGGCTCGGCTCTCTGCGCGTTCCCGCGGCCTGCTGCGGGATCGTCTCGATCAAGCCGGGGCACAAGCTGGTCCCGCCGCCCGAGGACGACTGGTACGGCATGGCGGAGAACGGCCCGCTCGCCACCACCGTCACCGATCTCGCCCTGGCGCTGGCGGTGATGGCCGACGACATGACGCTGGCCCTGTCCGGCGGGGGAACGGGCCGCCCGGGCGGCCCCGCCCGGGCGGGTCTGCGTGTCGCGGTCGCCCCGGCGCCGCTGCCCCAGGGGTTCGCGGTCGACCGGGAGTTCCAGAGGGCGGTGGTCGAGGCGGCCGGCGCGCTGGAGGCCGCGGGCCACACCCTGGTGGAGCACGAGACGCGAATGCCCGGCTGGCTGGGCCACGCCACGCTCCTGTCCTGGCTGGCCCGCGCCCGCCACCGGGCCGCGGGGCTGAGGGCGCGCGGGCTGGAGCGCCGCACCAGGTCGCTCGCGAGGGCGGGCCGGCTGCTCGGCGCGCTCGGGATGAACGGCGCCGCGGGCCGCGAGCGCTGGCGCTCCCACGCGGCCGAGCAGTGGCTCGGCGACGCCGATGTGCTCATCACCCCGGCACTGGCCGCCGTCGCTCCCCCCGCCGAGCGCTGGGGACGCCGGGGGCTTCTGGCGAACGTCCGCGCCAACGTGACCTACGCCCCCGCGACCGGCGCCTGGAACATGGCGGGCTGGCCCGCCCTGACCCTCCCGTACGGCTGGCACTCCACCGGCATGCCCATCGGCGTCCAGCTCGTCACCACCCCCGGGGGGGAGTCCCGGCTCCTGGCGCTGGCCCTGCACCTGGAGACCGTCCACCCCTGGCTCCGCCACGCCCCCCTCACCTGAGGGCACAAGGCGGCCGGGAGGGCGAAGGCGGGTGGACACAGGCCGGAGCACGCCAGGGGCAGGGCGGATCAGGGGCGGGTCACGAGGTGGGGCGGACCGGAGACCGGGGTCAGGGGCCGAGGGGGTGCCAGACGGTCTTGGTCTCCAGGAACGCCGTCAGGCGTCCGGTGCCGGGGTCGGCGAACCAGTCGGTTCCCCCCGCCCCCGACTCCCCCTTCCCCTCACCCGAGCCCTTCCCTCCCCGCGAGAAGGAGAGTGCGGCCGGACGCAGGACACGTTTGAGGTTCTCGGCCGCCGCCTCCTCGCAGGCCACCGCCAGACTCCGGTCGGTCACGCCGGTGAGGTCGACGGCGTTGACGTCCATGTGCCCGGCCAGCCAGGGGGCCAGCTCGCCGGCCGAGCCGGTGAGAATGTTGACGACGCCGCCCGGCAGGTCGGAGGTGGCGAGCACCTCCGCCAGGGTGATCGACGGCAGCGGCGCCCGTTCACTGGCGACCACCACGCAGGTGTTGCCGGTGACGATCACCGGGGCGATCACCGAGACGAGCCCGAGCAGGGGCTCGTCCGGGGCGATCACCGCGACCACCCCGGTGGGCTCCGGCGAGGAGACGTTGAAGTACGGCCCGGCCACCGGGTTGGCCGTCCCCGCCACCGCGCCGATCTTGTCGGACCAGCCCGCGTACCAGACCAGCCGGTCGACGGCCGCGTCCACGACCGCCCCCGCCCGGCGGGTGCCGGCCTCGGTCAGCTCGGCGGCGAACTGCGCTCGGCGGCCCTCCAGCATCTCGGCCACGCGGTAGAGGATCTGCCCCCGGTTGTGGGCGGTCGCGCCGGACCAGCCCGCGAACGCCTTGCGCGCGGCCGACACCGCGTCCCTGGCGTCCTTGCGGGACGCCTTGGAGGCGTTGGCCAGGAACTCGCCCCTGGAGGAGGTCACGGCGTAGGACCTTCCGCTCTCCGAACGCGGGAACGCCCCGCCGATGTACAGCTTGTAGGTCTTGCGCACGGCCAGCCGCGCGGGCTCGGCCCTACTCATCTCCACGCCCTCTCCCCGTGCCCTGCCGCGCTCCGTGACGGTCACACATCGAGATACGCCTCCAGTCCGTGACGCCCGCCTTCCCTGCCGTACCCGGACTCCTTGTAGCCGCCGAACGGTGAGGCGGGGTCGAACCGGTTGAAGGTGTTGGCCCACACCACGCCCGCGCGGAGCCGGTCGGCCATCCACAGGATGCGTGAGCCCTTCTCGGTCCACACGCCCGCCGACAGCCCGAACGGGGTGTTGTTGGCCTTCTCCACCGCCTCGGCGGGCGTGCGGAAGGTCAGCACCGACAGCACCGGGCCGAAGACCTCCTCCCGGGCGATCCGGTGCGACTGGGCGACACCGGTGAAGATCGTCGGCGGGAACCAGAAACCCCGTTCCGGCAGCGGGCACACCGGTGACCACCGCTCGGCCCCCTCCGCCTCCCCGAGGTCCGACAGCCTGCGGATCCTGGCGAGCTGGGCCGCGGAGTTGATCGCGCCGATGTCGGTGTTCTTGTCCAGCGGGTCGCCCAGGCGCAGCGTGGCGAGCCGCCGTTTCAGCGCGTCGAGCAGGTCGTCGGCGATCGACTCCTGGACCAGCAGCCGTGAGCCCGCGCAGCAGACGTGCCCCTGGTTGAAGAAGATCCCGTTGACGACTCCCTCGACGGCCTGGTCGAGCGCGGCGTCGTCGAACACGATGTTGGCGGCCTTGCCGCCCAGCTCCAGGGTGACCTTCTTGCCCGATCCGGCCACCGATCGGGCGATCAGACGGCCGACCTCGGTGGACCCGGTGAAGGCGACCTTGTCGACCCCCGGATGGCCCACCAGCGCGGCACCGGTCTCGCCCGCACCGGTCACGATGTTGACCACCCCCGGCGGCAGGTCGGCCTGACGGCAGATCTCGGCGAACAGCAGCGCGGTCAGCGGGGTGGTCTCCGCGGGCTTGAGGACGACCGTGTTGCCGCAGGCCAGCGCGGGGGCGATCTTCCAGGCCAGCATGAGCAGCGGGAAGTTCCACGGGATGACCTGCCCGGCCACACCCAGCGGCCGGGGGTCGGGGCCGTATCCGGCGTAGCCGAGCTTGTCGGCCCAGCCCGCGTGGTAGAAGAAGTGCGCCGCGACCAGCGGCAGGTCCACGTCGCGGGACTCGCGGATGGGCTTGCCGTTGTCCAGCGACTCCAGTACGGCCAGCTCGCGCGAGCGCTCCTGGATGATGCGGGCGATCCGGAACAGGTACTTGGCCCGTTCGGACCCGGGCGTCCGCGACCAGGCGCCGAACGCCTGCCGCGCCGCCCCCACGGCCCGGTCCACGTCCTCCTCCGTGGCCCAGGCGATCTCCGCCAGGGCCTCCTCGGTGGCGGGGTTGACGGTCTTGTGCCGTTCCTCCCCGCGGGAGTCGACCCACTCACCGCCGATGAACAGCCGGTAGGACGGCTTGATGTCGACGACGTCCCGTGACTCGGGCGCCGGCGCGTATTCGAACATGGTGGACGCCTTAGTCGAGGGTGAAGTAGTCGGGTCCGGCGTACCGGCCGGTGGCCAGCTTCTGACGCTGCATCAGCAGGTCGTTGAGGAGGCTGGAGGCGCCGAGGCGGAACCACCCGGGGTCGAGCCAGCCGTCGCCGACCGTCTCGTTGACCAGGACGAGCATCTTCAGGGCGTCCTTGGTGGTCCGGATGCCTCCGGCGGGCTTGACCCCGACCTTGCGGCCGGTCGCCGCCAGGAAGTCGCGGACCGCCTCCAGCATGATCAGCGTCACCGGGAGGGTCGCGGCGGGCTGCACCTTGCCCGTGGAGGTCTTGACGAAGTCGCCCCCGGCGAGCATGGCCAGCCAGGACGCCCGCCGTACGTTGTCATAGGTGGCGAGCTCCCCGGTCTCCAGGATCACCTTCAGGTGGGCGTCCCGCCCGTCCCCGGGACGGGCGCAGGCCTCCTTGACCGCGGCGATCTCCTCGAAGACCTTGAGGTAGTCGCCGGTCAGGAACGCCCCCCGGTCGATCACCATGTCGATCTCGTCGGCCCCGGCCGCCACCGCGAACGCGGTCTCGGCGACCTTGACCTCCGGCGACGAGCGACCGCTGGGGAAGGCGGTGGCGACACTGGCGACCTTCACGCCGGAACCGCCGAGCGCGCTCACCGCGCGGGCGACCAGGTCGGGGTAGACGCACACGGCGGCCACCTTCGGCACGGAGGGGTCGCCGGGGTCGGGGCGGGCCGCCTTGGCGCACATCGCGCGGACCTTGCCGGGGGTGTCGGCGCCCTCAAGGGTGGTGAGATCCACCATGCGGATGGCCAGGTCGATGCCCTCGGCCTTGGCGGTCGTCTTGATCGAACGGGTCCCGAGCATCGCGGCCCGCTGGTCGGCGCCCACACGGTCGACACCGGGCAGGCCGTGGAGGAGGTTTCGCAGCGCGGCGTTGGAGGTGGCCACGCCGGCGAGCGGGATCGTCACAGTTGACACCTCTCCAGCATGCCGACCGGCGTGATGAGTTCCAAACCGGACACTGCCCGGTATCCTCCCGTGTTTTCGTCGACATCCGCCGAACCGGGTGCCGAAGCGGACCGCCTGCGGCGCCTTCCGTCCGCTCCCGTCCGCTCCCGTCCGCTCCCGCCGGTGAAGAACCCGCCGCGGCTGTCTCGTTCCACGGTGGCCGCCTAAGGCCGGGCCGGCCTGTCCTAGGCACCCGCCTTAGCCGGTCACGCCTGGAGATAGGGCATACGTCCGATGTGCGGAGGGGGCCCTTAGGACGAATCTTGAGTGTGTAAGGAAGTGACACCACGGATCGTGGAGCCCAGGAAGGGTCGGAGATGATTCCCGAGATTCACATGCAGTTGATCAACCAGCGCGCCGCCGAGCTGCGCAGGGAGGCGGCCGAGTACCGTCGCGCCCGTGAGGCGCGTGTGTACGAGGAGAAGCACTCCCCCACGGGGCGCCGCCGCGGTTTCCTCGCCAAGCTCATTTCGGCATGACCACGTCACGAGAGCCCGGCCGCAGCTTCCCGTCCGGCCGGGCCTCTCAGCCGCCGTGACGCGCCCTTCGGCCGTTCAGCCAAGCGATAAATAAGAGGATGTTGTCGCGTAAGGCATGACATGCTGGAAGCCATGATTGGTCGGGCGGTAAGTCCCGTTTTTGTAGGGCGCGAGGCAGAGCTCTCGGGCCTGACCGAGGCGTTCGAGCGGACGTTCAAACGAGCCCGGGACACCACGGCGGTGACCGTCCTGCTCGGCGGGGAGGCCGGGGTCGGCAAGACACGACTGATCGGATGTTTCGCCGAACGCGCGGCGAAGGACGGGGCCCACGTGCTCATCGGGGGCTGCGTGGAGCTGTCCACCGAGGGGTTCGCCTACGCGCCGTTCACCGCGGCGATCCGCCAGCTCGTGCGCGAATCCGGCGCCGAGGAGGTCGCGGCGCTGCTACCGGAGGGCGCGGCGCGCGACCTGGCCCGGCTGCTGCCCGAGTTCGGGGAGCCGAGCGGGGACGTGGGGAGCGAGACCGCCCGCGCCCGTCTCTTCGAGCAGATCCTCACCCTCCTGGAGCGGCTGGCCGAACGCCGCCCGGTGGTCCTGATCATCGAGGACGCCCACTGGGCCGACAGATCCAGCAGGGACCTGATCGCCTTTCTCAGCCGGAACCTGCGCACCGCGCCGGTTCTGATGATTCTCACCTACCGCTCCGACGAGCTGCACCGCCAGCACCCGCTCCGGCAGGTGCTCGCCGAACTCGGGCGCGTGGACGGCGTGCTCCGGCTGGAGCTGCCCCGCCTCACCCGGGACGAGGTGGCCGCCCAGATGACCGGCATCCTCGGCCGCACCCCCGAGTTCACGCAGGTCGGAAAGGTCTTCGAGCGCAGCGAGGGCATCCCCCTGTTCGTCGAGGCACTGGTGGAGTGCGGCGGCGACGGCGCCTTCCCCGACTCCCTGCACGACCTCATGGTCGGCACCGTCGAACAGCTCCCCGACGAGACCCAGCGGGTGCTGCGCGTCGCCGCCGCCGGGGGCATCCGGGTGGGCCACGACCTGCTCGCCGCGGTCAGCGGCCTGTCCGACGTCGCCCTGGAGGACGCGCTGCGGCCCGCCGTCGAGGCCAACGTGCTCCAGGTCGCCGACGGCCGGGCCTACGCCTTCCGGCACGCCCTGATCCGCGAGGCCGTCCACGACGATCTGCTGCCCGGCGAGCACGTACGGCTGCACGCCCGCTTCGCCGAGGAGATCGGCGCGGACCGCGCACTGGTCCCGCACGGGCGGGCCCCCATCGAGATCGCCCACCACTGGTACGCGGCGCGCGACGACCTGTGGGCCCTCATCTCCGCCTGGGAGGCCGCGGGGAAGGCCGCCAAGACGTTCGCCTACAACGAGGCGCTGCAGCTCCTGGAGCGGGTACTCACCCTGTGGAGCAAGGTCTCCGACGCCTCGGAACGGATCGGCGCCGACCACACCACCGTCCTGGAGCACGCCGCGGAGACCGCCCACGTCTGCGGCGAGATCGACCGGGGCATCAGGTTCACCAAGGCCGCCCTGGACGAGCTGGACGAGAGCACCGAGCCCGAGCGGGTGGCCAAGCTGGTCGTACGGCTGTCGCAGCTCAAGCTGTCCAAGCGCAAGCCCGGCGTGCTCGGCGACCTGCGCCACGCCGCGCGGCTGGTCCCCGAGCCGGGCCTGGACCGCGCCCACGTGCTGTCCAAGCTGGGCTCCTTCCTGACGTTCAGCGGCGAGGTGGCCGAGGGCACCGCGCTCACCGAGGAGGCGCTGAAGATCGCCCGTGAGCACGGCGACGAGTGCCTGGAGGCCGACCTGCTGCTCAACCTCGCCCTGGGGCACTCGATCGGGGGCTCCCACGACGAGACGATCGCCGTCAACGCGACCGCCCAGGCGATCGGCGAGCGTAAGGGCGCCGGCCGCATCATCCTGCGGGCGCTCGGCAACAACGTCGACGCGCTCAACAGCATGGGCCGCTCGACCGAGGCGATCGAGCTGGCGCTCGAAGGCGAGCGGCTGGCCAGGAAGTACGGCCGCTACCGCTCCTCAGGAGTGTTCATCGCCAACAACCGGGCCGAGGCGCTGGAGGTGCTCGGCCGGTTCGGCGAGGCCGCCGAACTGGCCGAACGGGCGCTCGCCATGGACCCGCCCCTGCGCACCCGGCACCACCTGCGCCGCATCCGCGCCGAGGTGGCCGTCGCCCGGGGCGAGACGGAGGTGGTTCAGGCGGTGCTCGGCGAGGTGGACGCCTTCACCGTCCAGGAGGAGTTCACCCAGGAGTGGACGACCAACATCCGGCTCAAGGTCGGCCTGCACCTGCTGGCCGGTGAGCCCCTGGCCGCGCTTGAGGTCGCCGAGCAGGCCATGCGCGACCACCGGGCCACGGGCACGCCCATGCTGGGCTGGCGGACCCTCGCCACGCTCGCCGGGGTCGGCGAGGTCACCGAGGCGCTCGCCCCCGAACGCGCGGCGGCGCTGAACGACCGGGTGCGGCGGGCGGAGGCCGCGATGAAGGCGCTCAACCCGGTCGCCGCGGCGTACCGGCTCTGCGTCCTGCGGGAACACGACGCCGCGGCCGCCGCCTGGGAGAAACTGGGCCGCCCCCACATGCGCGCCAGGGCGCTGCTCCACGCGGGACGGGCCGCCGCCGCCGCGGGCGCGCGCGAGAGCGCAGCCGTACGGCTGCGCACCGCGCACCCCGTCGCCCTCGCGCTGTCGGCCAGGCCGCTGAGCGACGAGATCGAGTCCCTGGCCCGCCGGGTCGGCGTCTCCCTGACCGAGGAGACGACGGGCGCCGTCCCCCTGCTCACCCCGCGTGAGCGGGAGGTCCTCCGCCTGGTCGCCCTGGGGCGCTCCAACCGCGCCATCGCCGCCGAGCTGTTCATCTCGGCCAAGACCGTCAGCGCCCACGTCTCGAACATCCTGGGCAAGCTCGGCGTCTCCACCCGGGGCGAGGCCGCCGCCACGGCCCACCGCCTCGCCCTGATCGGCTGACGTAAGGAGCTCATCTCCCAGGCGAACGCGACGCCGCCCACCCCGCGGCCGGGGCCGCCGTCCGGCTCCACGGTCATGCGGGCACCGCGGCGACCGCCTCGATCTCGATCAGGAGGCCAGGGCGGAACAGGCCGGCGACCTGCACGAGCGAACTGGTCGGGGGCCGTTCCAGGTCGACGAACTCGTCGCGTACGGCTCGCACGACGGCCAGTGCCGAGGTGTCCACCACGAAGATCGTCAGTTTGAAGACGTCGCCCCAGGTCGCCCCGCCCGCCTCCAGCGCTGCCCCGACGTTCCGCATGACCAGGCGGGTCTGGGCCTCCCAGTCCCCGTCGGCGGCCACCGTCCCGTCGGCGGCGATCGGGACCTGTCCGGAGGTCCACACCAGCCTGCTGCCCGGCGGCACGCTGGCCACGTGGCTGTAGCCGTTGGTCGGCGGCAGGGTGGAAGGCGTGCTGAACTCGATGGATGCCATGTGTCCGTTCCTCGTGCTGTTCTGTCGGAGCATCCGAGACTCTGCCAGATCTCCCCGGCTCAGATCCCACCGGCCGGTACGGCGTGACAGGCATCGGATCGGCCTTCCATCCGGAAGGTGACCCCGGACCGCATTACCCGCTCTCACCGGCCGGTGGATCCGGCGCGACACGGCCCGCGGCGCTTTCGCCGGGCGGGCCGGCCACCGGAAACGATTTATCCTGTTCATCGGCAAACGATATTCCGAACAGAACCCCCGAAATATAACAATCAATTCCGCACACAAAACTCCGTGCTCCCATATTTTGTTTCCATGGAATTTTTCAGCGCACCGGCACAGGTGGACGAGGAACCGGAGGAGGAGAGGGTGATTCCCCCCTGGGTCGCTCCTCCGGACGACGTCATGGGCGGCACCGTCCCCATCGAGAGGTGGCTGTTCCACAGTGAGAGCCTGGCCGTCGCCCTCGCCTACGCCCACGCCTTCCCGGCGGGGGTGATGCTCCACATCCGGGTGGCGATCCGCCGGACCGAGGAAATGGACGAGGAAACCTGGTGGGCCCGGAACGACCTGGCCTTCGGGCATTTTCCCTTCAGACGCCGCTCCAAAGGCGCTCTCGACCACGGATCACTCCGTTTCGGTGTCCTCCTTCCCGACGGATCGAAGGCGACGGCCGTGGACAGCCGCAGGGAGAAGACCGGCGAACAGCCTCCGCCAGAGCCCGGCGGGGCGATCCTCCATGAGAACGGCGGAGGCACCGTAGTGGCGGGCAGCCGTCTCATCCACGCGCGCCGCCATCTGTGGCTGTGGCCCCTGCCGCCGCCCGAGCCGCTCGCGTTCGCGGTGGAATGGCTCGCCATGGACGTGCCGCTGACGTTCACCGAGATCGACGGCGCGCCGATCGTCGCCGCCGCCGGGCGCGCACGGCCGTACTGGCCCTGAACGGCTCCTCGCGGAGGCCGAAGGAGCGCCGGCCGATCAGACCAGCAGCGGCTCGGCCAGCAGAAGCACGCCGAAGACGGCGAACGCGGCGGCGGCGCCGTACCGGATCACCTTCTCCGGCAGATGCCTGCCGAGCATCCGCCCGACCGCGATCGCCAGCGCGTCGGCGGCGACCATGCCGACCGTCGAGCCGAGCCAGGTGCCGAACCAGCCGTACTGCGTGGCCAGCGTGATGGTGGCCAGCATGGTCTTGTCCCCCAGTTCCGCGAGGAAGAAGGCCACGCTCACCGCGACGAACGCCGACCGGGTGGCGCGCTTGGCCCTGCTCGCCTCCTCGTCGGTCAGCTCGTCCCCGCGCAGCGTCCAGACGGCGAACCCGAGGAAGGCCAGGCCCGCGGCGACCGAGATCGCCGTGGTGGGGATCAGATCACCGGCCAGACGGCCCAGGCCGACGCTCACCAGATGGACGACCGCGGTGGCCACGGTGATGCCGGCCAGAACCGGCCACGGCCGAAAGCGGGTCGCGAAGGTCATCGCCATGAGCTGACTCTTGTCGCCGAGCTCGGCGACGAAGATCACAACGAGACCGATCCAGAACGCTTCCAACGAAGGTGCCCTTCCGCGCGACCGGGCCGGAGGGCGGCACCCGGGGAGTTTCGGGCACGGCTTCGGCCCGGCTGCGCCATGTGTGCTGCCGGGCCGAAGGTCTCGTCCGCCCTGTTCCAAGGCCCGCGCGACCGGGCGTCCGAGGACGCCAGCATGTCGATCACGCGATTAGGACTACTCCCCTTCGGTGTTTTCCACCCGACTCTAACAGCCCACGCCACGCGCGATTCCGCCGGGGCGCGGGACCGGGACCGATCCGCCCGCGCGCCGGAGGGAAGCCCGCCGACGGCACACGACGGGCAACGGAGACCCGCCCGCGCGCCGGAGGGGAAGCCCCTCCGGCGCGGGGAGGGATCACAGATGTGTGCCGACCATCACGGGCTCGTTGACGAGGGTGACGCCGAGCTTCTCCAGCACCCCGTCCCTGACCTCCCGGGCCAGGGCGAGGACCTCGGCGGTGGTCGCCGCCAGCTCGGGATTGGTCAGGGCGAGAGTGTGCTTGGTCGAGATGCGCGCCGGACCGCGGCGGTAGCCCTTCGGGAAGCCCGCGTTCTCGATCAGCCAGGCGGCCGGGACCTTGACGAGACCGCCGGGGGCGTCCCAGCGGGGAAACCCCGGAACGCGCAGCTCCAGCTCGGCCGCCTGCGCCGGGGTGAGAACCGGATTGGTGAAGAACGAGCCCGCGCTGCGGGTGTCGGGGTCGGCCGCGTCGAGCACCATCCCCTTGCCCCGGCGCAGCTTCAGCACGGCCTCCCTGGCCCGCGCCACGGGCACCCGCTCCCCCGGCTCCACCCCCAGCGCGGCCGCCAGCTCCCCGTAGGCGATCGGCCCGGAAAGCCCGTCGCGGGCCAGCTCGTAGGTGACCGCCAGCACGACGTGCCGGTCCGGCTCCTCCTTGAACACGCTGTCGCGGTAGGAGAACCCGCACTCCCCGGCGGTCAGCCCGACCACCTCGCCGGTCACCCGGTCGTAGACGCTCACCCCCGTGACCGTCTGCGAGACGTCCTGCCCGTAGGCCCCGACGTTCTGGATCGGCGTGGACCCGACCAGCCCGGGAATCCCCGACAGGCACTCGATCCCCGACCTGCCCTCGGCGACCACGAGGGCGACCAGCGCGTCCCAGTCCACCCCCGCCTGCGCGGTCACCCGGTCGCCCACGATGTCGACCCCCCGCGAGGCGACCCGCACGACCAGCCCGTCGAACCCCTCGTCGGCCACGACCAGGTTGCTGCCCCCGCCGAGCACCAGCACGGGCTCTCCCGCCCGGTCCGCCGAGGCCACCAGCTCGACGATCTCCTCCGCCGAGGAGGCCTCCGCGAACGCCCCGGCCGGTCCGCCCAGCCCCAACGTCGTGTACGGCGCCAGCCGTACCCCTGCAACCCGCTCAGCCATGCCCCGTCCCCACAACGCGGTGTGCGACATCCGGCGACCAGACTACGGGGCCTCAGGTGGCCCGGAGCAACCCCAGCACGCGATCGCAGGTCCGGCGGGACTCCGCGTCGTGGTAGGCGGGGTCGACGTCGCGGTGGTCGCGGTGCGGCTCCCGGTGGACCGGCAGGTCCTCGCCCAGCGCGACGACGGTTCCCGGCAGCCGGAGGGAGAACTCCAGATCGGCGTTGCGGTAATAGCGGGCGTCGCGGGAGAAACCGCCCGCGGCGAGCGCCGCCTCACGCCTGACGGCGAACAGGTGGCCGAGCACCCCCCGGACCTCGCCGGGCCCGGCCTCGTGCCACTCCCGGCCGTCCTCACCGGGGTTCATCCCCTTCCAGCCCGCCGCGACCACGTCGCCCTCCAGAGCCTCAAGGAGCGGGGTGATCGCGTCGCCGTCCATGATCGTGGAGGTCTCCATCACCACGTGCACCTCGGAGGTGTCGAGTTCCAGCAGCGTTGTACGGCTCTCGCCCCAGCCCGCCGAGCCACCCCGCCAGTGCGGCGTCTCGGCCACGTGCCAGACCTTCACCCTGCGGGGATGCTCCGCGGCCAGCTCCTCCAGGACGGCCCCGGCGCCGTCGACGTTCCCCAGGTCCAAGGCGGCGATCTTGGCTTCGGTATGGGCGACCAGCGCGCGGACGCACCGTCGCACGTCGTCGGGCCTGCCGTCCACCACGAGCCCGACCGTCACGGGCGGCGGCGCGGGCGGCTCCTCCGCCTGAAGCGGGGTGATCTCCTCGTCCAGGCGTGACACCGCGAGACTGGCGTCCCACAGCAACTGCGAGGAGATCATCCGCTGAGGGTCGCCCTCGTCACCCCGATCACCCTCCGAACGGCCGGCGAGCTCGGAGCCCTCGGGCCTCTGCGCGGGGGCGGCCTCCGTCTCGGCCACCCGGTCCGCGTCCAGGTCTCCGAGCCGCCCGGGAGACCTGGACGGCTCGGCGGCCCGCGCGACCCGGCCGGGGTCGGGGGAGGTGGCCCGCTCCTCTCCTCCGCCGGTCCCTCGCGTCCCGGCCTGTTCATCGTCGGCCTGGTCACCGTCGGTCTGCTCCCGATGGCCTGCCTGGTCCCGACGGCCCGTCGGCCCGTCCCCGGGCCGGCCCCGCCCGATCCGGCCCGGCACGGGGATGGACCCCACCGTGGGCCACACCGTGAAGGACGGACGGGGAAGCAGCTCGAAACCGTCGCCGGCGTCACGGACGAGCCAGCCCTCGGCCTCGATCCGGTCGCGGAGGGCGTCGGCTCCGGCGTCGTCACGGCCGGCCCGCGCCCTGGCCCGGCGCTCGGCCAGGGCGATCACGTGAGGTGGTACTTCGCTCATCTTCGGACGCTACCCGTGAACCGGGAGGGAAACCGTGGAGCGGGATCAGGCGAGCTGGACCACCGCGCGGGCCTTGGACAGCACCCGGGAGTCTCCGGAGCGAGCGGTCAGCGCGACGACCACACGCTTGTCCTCCAGCTTCTCCTCGATGACACCGCTCACCGTGATGACGGCCCCCTGGTCGTCGTCGGGGACGACCACCATGGAGGAGAACCGCACGCCGTAGTCGACGACTGCGCCAGGATCACCCACCCAATCGGTGACGAACCGGCCGGCCTGCGCCATGGTGTACATGCCGTGGGCGATGACGTCGGGCAGGCCGACGGTCTTGGCGAAGCGCTCGTTCCAGTGAATGGGGTTGAAGTCGCCGGAGGCCCCGGCGTACATCACCAGGTTGACCCGGCGGACGGGATACTCGGTCGCCGGGATCTGCTGCCCCGTCTCGACGTCGTCGTACCTGACAGTCGCGGCCATCTCAGCCCGCCCCTCCACGCTCGACGATGGTGTTGTAGGTGGTGCAGACGAGCTCGCCCTCGACGGTGGAGACGTCGCTCCTGACGGTGATGATCTCGTTGCGGCCGAGGCCGCGGATGTCGGTCACGGTCGAGACGGTGACCAGCTCGTCGCCGGCGTTGATCGGCCGGCGGTACTCGAACCGCTGCTCACCGTGGACGACCATGGCGAAGTTCAGGCCGAGCTCCGGGTCCGCCAGGATCGACCCGCCCGTCAGGCTGAACACGATGGGAAAGGTCGGCGGCGCGATCACGTCGGGATACCCGGCCGCCTGGGCGACCTCACGGTCGCGGTAGACCGGGTTGTCGTCGCCGATCGCCGCCGCGAACTCCCTGATCTTCACACGGCTGACCTCGTACGGCGGGGAGGGCTCGGACGCCCGCCCGACGAAATCACGGTTCAGAGCCATCGTGCTCCTTTGTGGATACCGAGCTGTTGAGGCCGACAGTAACAGGACGGAAACCCGCGGGAGCCGTCCCCGGGCGGCCATGGAAAACCGTAGCCCGGCGCATGCCGGGCCAGGGCCATCGATCATGGTCAACGACCGGGGAGAAAGTCTGTGCGGACACGACAAACCGGCGCCCCGCCAGGGGACGCCGGTCCGTGTTGAGTTTTGAGAGGCCTACGAAGCGCCCGTCTCCCGGCCGGAGCGGGAGACCGCACGGAAGGGACCTATCGGGTCTCGCGGTGCGCCTGGTGCGACTTGCAGTTGGGGCAGTACTTCTTCAGCTCAAGCCGGTCAGGATCGTTGCGCCGGTTCTTCCGCGTGATGTAGTTGCGGTGCTTGCACTCCTGGCAGGCCAGCGTGATCTTCGGCCTAACGTCGGTGGCAGCCACGTGGGAGTGCCTTTCTACGTTCGGGACTGGGACAACCCTCACCGGTCTCCCCGACGAAGGGGAACCCGGGAGGGTAGTAGCGGAGGCCGGACTTGAACCGGCGACACAACGATTATGAGCCGTTTGCTCTGCCTGACTGAGCTACTCCGCCTTGGAACCGGCAAAATTGACGGCCCCCGCAAGGATACCCGAACCGCAGGGGCACTGCGTACCTGCGCAGGTCAGGGCCACTATCACCGGATCTCCCGGCCATGGCCGCCGACGCGCCGGGAACCTCCAGGACGCGCGCCGGATGGAGCGAGGTCCATCCAAGCCGAAAGCCCCAACCTGACGGTCAGGGCCTGCGGGGCTGTCGAGCCCCTTTACGGAATCGAACCGTAGACCTTCTCCTTACCATGGAGACGCTCTGCCGACTGAGCTAAAGGGGCCTGTCCGCTCCGCCCTCGCGCTGCGGACAGGTGTAACCATACACGGCCCGGCAGCGCGATGGGAAATCAATCGAGGACCGCCCGGCCCCCCTGTCGCCGGCGTTCGAAGGGCCCCCGAAACCCCCGCCCCACCCCGCCCGCGGCCTCGTCGGCGACGCCCGGAACGGTCCTGCCCGCGGGGTTTTCCCGCGCCTCGCGCCGGGGTCCGGCTACGGCGCGTACGCTCTTCGGAGGCCATCACGGGAACCACCCGCGAGGGGGCATCCTGAGGCCGGAAACCGCCCGGACAGGCGTCCCCGCCCGCTCCCCCGAAGGCGCACCCGGATCTCGAAAGCATGCCCGGACGGCGGGACACCTGCCCGGACGACCGCGAGGAGCACGATCACGATGCTGCGAGACCAGCGCAAGGCGGCGATCCGCGCGCTCGACGAGAGCGGCAGGCCGCATCGGTACTGGCACGGGACGGACGGCGACGGCCACATCTGGCTGTTCGAGACCGTCGCCGACGACGGCGGGGAATACTGGCCCGTCAGACACGCCGAACTGGGCGCCGACGGCGTCGTGCGCCGGTACTCCTGGCGTCACATCGACGACGAGCACGGTTTCCTCGCCGAGGGCCCGCTCCACCCCGACGACTTCGGCCTGCGCCCGCTGACCGCCGAGGAGTTCGCCACCCTCTGGAATGCGCTGGAGGGGTGAAACCGGAAGAGCGCATCCGCGCCGACGCCGGAGCCCGGCCCGACAACATCCGGGGCTTTCTCTCCCGCGCCCCGCACGAGGCGTGGCGCGACGGGTCTCCGTCCGGTGGCGGTCGCGCGGCGGGGCGGATCATTTGAGCCGCAAGTGAGCCGCAAGTGACGGATGGTGGACTGCCCAGCGCACCCGAAACGGTGTGAAGCGCATCGAACCTCAGACATCCCATGACAGCGGCCCGGCCGGATCCGGGTTCCACGTGTTCCCCGACAACCGCGATCCCGAGGAAACGCATGAGCGCACGGCCCGCAGGCGGCATCGGATTCGCCCATCCGCCGGCCCTCTGGACCGGTTTTCTCGCCTGTGTGGCGGGCGTGGCGCCGGTACACGACGACACCTGGCCATACGTGCTGCTCGCCGGGCCGATCGTCGGCACCGCCACGATCGCCGCGGTGGCGGCCTACAGCTCGGAGATCTCCCCGACCCGGATCCGCTCTCGCGGCTCCGGCCTGTCCGCGGGCGTCGGCAAGTTCGGCGGGACCGCGGTCACGGCGGTCCTGGTGGCCGGGATCACGGTTCCCTCCATCGGCGCCACCGCCCTTCTCGGCGCGATCCCTCTGCTCCTGGCCGTCATCGCACTCGTCGCACTCGTCGCGGTCGTCGTCTTCGGCGTCGAACCCCGTACCCGGCGGTCACCCGAGGCGGCCACCCCCGCATAGGCGTATCCCCGCCTCCCTCTTCCCGTCCCCGTGGCGCACCATCGGCGTCCCCACCCCGGCGCCACGGGGGCGGGCCACGGCGCGAGCACCGCCCCCCACGCGAACACGCCGTGCGCACTCGCCGGGGCCCCGGATACCGTCCGGGCCCCCGGCGGCCTCGTCACCGGGTCGAGGGGACGGCAATTCCGGTGACACCGCGCCGTGAGCGCTGGAGCGAGAGGTCGAGGATGTCAACGCACTGATCAAAGCGGCCGGAGGGAGCGTGATCCTCTCCGGCAGTTCGCCGGCCGTGGCCGTGGCCCTGACCGGCGCCGGCATCGGGCTCACCGCCCGGCGCTCTACGAACCGCCGCCCCCGGCACCCACCGCTCCGAGCACCTCACCGCACCGCACCGCACCGCACCGCACCGCACCGCACCGCACCGACGACGGAACCATGAAGACGGGCAGGAGTTTCACGGGCCCTCTTCCTCCGAGGGTTTCCCAAGGATTCCGTCGCCGGAATTCGAGCGCTCCCCGGGGGCACCGGACCCCGTTCCGACGTCCTGATTGAACGTCCCCCAGCGGACCCCCCTCCCCGCATACCCCGAGAGAGCCCTTGATGTTCCCACCGGCTCAGGAAGACTGATGTCGTGATACTTGAGACGGTCAGCCCCCGCGACTACAACGACATCCGGCAGGTGGGTCACTACTTCCGCAAAGACATTCCGGTCGTCATGGACCTCACCGGGGTGCCCGACGACGAAGCACGGCAACTCGTGGACTTCGCGGCGGGCCTCATCTGCGGACGACGCGGCGACATGGAACGCCTAAGCCCCAAGATCTTCCTGCTGGTCCCCTCGGGGACGGCCAGGCCGGACGCGGCCACGATCCAGCCAGAAGAGACCGCGTCGGAACCGGCCTGATCGCGGACCGACGGGAAGGGGGACCGTACAGCGGCGCGGTGCACCGTCACCCGACAGAAATCGGAAGATCACCGGCAGGCGGATCGGTGACGCGCCGGCCACGTGAGAGCCATGCCGTACGGCCAGGCCCCGCCCCCTTCGGTGTTCCCGGAGCGGTTCCTCCCCGCCTCCCTCAAGCGCGCCGACCGTACCCGGTGAACATGTCCGTGCCGCCGACGGAGACACAACAGCCGGACAGAACAGACCGAGGCCCGCACTCATGAAGAGCGGGCCTCGGTTCGCGGCGGTGCTTCGTCAGACGGGAACGATGTTCTCGGCCTGGGGGCCCTTCTGCCCCTGAGTGACATCGAAGGTCACCTTCTGGCCGTCGCTCAGCTCGCGGTAACCGCCCTGAGAAACGATGTTGGAGTAATGCGCGAAGACGTCGGCGCCGCCGCCGTCCTGCTCGATGAAGCCGAAACCCTTTTCCGCGTTGAACCACTTAACGGTGCCAGTAGCCATACTGATCTCCTCTTGATAGGGGCAGAGCCGGAATCCACACTGCACGAATTCCGCGTCGCCGAGGTAGGCCCATCCGGAGAAGACCGGAAAAGAAAAATGCACCTGAGGCTACATACCGTCAGGTGCACATAAGTTCTTCATGGGTACCAAAACTGCAACTTCATCCAAGCTATCACACACGCATACCCGCCGCCACTCGCCTGGCCGGGCCACGCCCGAACACCCGGCGGCCGTAAGCGCGCCGAACGGCTGAGGACTCTCCGCACCCGACCTCGGCAAGGCGGCCGCACGTGGGCGACGCCCCGCTCGGGCACGGCCTGCGAACTCCGGCATCCCGCATCTGGCCGCAGATCGCGACGGCGCCTCGCCCGGCCGCGCCGGGCACCAGAGTTCCTACGGCGACTCGCGACCGTGGCCGGCAGGTTAGTCGAGGAGCGGCGAACGGTACGCGCCGGCCTGCGACTCCAGGACCGTCACCTTCCGCTCAAGACCGGTCGGCGTCTCCCGCCCGGAGGTCAACACGCGGTGGACCGACAGCGGCGACGCGCACGAGGAACGGGTGCCCAAGCGCCGGGGTGCCCGCACCCCAGGTCCCGGGCGAGCGGGGCACAGCGTGAACGTGCTCCTACAGGTCTACGCCAAGTGCGTCGTCGGGCAGGACGAGCACGCCCGGAAGCTGATCGCCGAGGCGCTCACAGACCCCCGGTTGAGCGCCGACGCGCATACGACGCGGACGCCCATAGATCGTCGTTGACGACCGTGGACAACCGGACACACGAGAAAGGCCCCTCCAGCGTGTTCGCGCTGGTGAGGGGCCTCTTTCTGCTGGGGTGGCAGGTGCAGGACTTGAACCTGCGTAGGCTGAGCCGACGGTTTTACAGGACGTGACCGTTCCCGGCGTGACACTGCTCATGACCTGCGACGCATCACTTCTGTACCGCTCTCGCCCTCATGATCATTGCACGCATATTGCACGTCATGGCAGGTAGGATCGAAGGTTCAGCCAGCGATCAATCTGAGTTCTCACCGGCCCTGTCGCCAGCCGATCGGCGATCGACTCCATCGGGCCAAGGCAGGACAACACGACGTCGCGGTGGCATCGCTGTTGGTCCGCTTCAAAGCACAGCACCACAGCGCGCGACGTGCCAACCAGCGCAGCAACCCGGGCCTCCACTCGGGTCCGTGTCACCGGGGAGCGAACGGGGTGCCGATCTTGCCACTACGGTCGCGTTTACGGGGCGTCAGCCATCGCCTGAGATGAGGCGCCTACCCAGCCGTTGCGCTGGAGCCTCCACGAAACGCCATGTCAGCGCGCTGAGCCCGAACAGCAGCACCACCACGCCTGCCAGCGCCAGTAGCCGCAGACCCAGTGGCACGGCCAGCGGCTCGGGCCAGAACCGCTCGACGCTTTCCAGCAGCAGCGGGTGAAGCAGATAGATCGAATAGCTGACCAGCCCCAGCCAGGCCAGAACCTGCGGCATCTTGCGGTGCCGCAGCGCCATCCCGACGATGAAGGTGATCCAGGCGGCGGCTATCGCCGTTTGTAGGCCGAACTCACCACGCGCCAGCCAGATCCCGGCCAGCGGCACCAGCGCCACCCATCCCGCTTGTTTCCAGGAGATCTCGCCTTGCTCGGCTCGATAAAGCGCCGTGCCGGCGAACATGGTGGCTAGGATCAGCACCCCCTGCCCAGGGCCGGGATAACTCTGGTTGACCGCCAGCAGTCCCAGCACGGTAACCCCGATAACGACCGCGCCCGCTTGCCGTACCACACCTGAACCCGCGAGCACCGCCGCCAGACCCACCGCTACCAGCGTGGCCACCACCAGCACCACCGTCAGCATCCGCCCTGATCCACCGGCCGAAAGCAGCGTAACCGGCAGCGTGCCTGCGCCCAGCACGGCCACCACAGCGAAACCGAGCGCGCCCGCAGTGCTCCTGCGGTGCACGCCGAGACTGAACATCGCGGTCACCAACAGGTAGAAGGCCATCTCATACGACAGCGTCCACAGCACGTTGACCAAATTCGGCGCATACAGCAGGTTCTGCAGCATCATCAGATGACCCACCGTCATGGAGATCGTCCGCGAGCCCCACCAGATGTGTAAACCGTCCCAACCGGCCGCCGTCAGCAGTGCCACACCCGCCACGCACACCCCGAACAGTGGATACAACCGGAAGAACCGAGTAATCCAAAAAGCCCGCACGCTGCCTCGCCGCTCCAGCGATGCAGGCACGATGTAGCCGCTAACCAAAAAGAACACTAGTACCCCATACCAGCCGGGCTCGAAAACCGCCTTGACCGGCAGCCGCGCCTCAGGGAGCAGAAACTTGAAGCCATGCTCAAAGACCACCACCACAGCCGCGATACCGCGAAGGGCATCGAGCCACGCCATGCGACGCCTGGCCTGCTGCTCCACTACCGGAATGATTGACATCCGGCGATGCTAGCGATCAATGTCTGAAAGCTGCGCATTCACCCATAAACGATAGCCATCTTACTCTGATAAGTGGGTTCGAGCTTCGGGAAGTGCAGAGAAGCGAAGTGGCGAACTTCACCGACCTCATCTACCAGCACACCGCCATGGAGCGCGACCGGACCATCGCTGACGCGCTCGGCAGGCTCGCCACTGAGGCGCTGAAAAAGATCAAGGCCCGGTCGGGAATCATCCTCTGACCTGGGCCTTTGTGTGTGGAACGGGCGACGGGAATCGAACCCGCGCTGTCAGCTTGGGAAGTCTCCATCGAGTCTGGTCCCTGAGCTGGGAAGACGCTGACCCGTAGGGGAGTGGGGTCAGTGACCGTGGTTCCCCGTGAGTCCCCCTTGGTCACTCTTCTGACGGGCACGCAACGGGCACGCGGGGGCATGGGGAGCGTCTGCGCCTTCGTCGCCCTGATGCTCGGTGGGCCGGGGTTGAGGGACGAAACCCCGGACCGTCGATCGCCCCCAGCCCCGTACGGAGATCAGCCACCGCAGGGCGATCGCCGGGGCAGCATTGGATCTCTACAGGCTTCCACATGTTCTTGGCGATCACTCCGGAGTTGGGACGGTGCTGTCAGATGCATGGTCATCCTGGGGTGAACGGCGGTGAGGCTTCAGCAGTGGCCCGGTGGTCAGGTCATCGCGGGAAACCGGGCGTTCCAACTCGTCGGCGGTCACGACTAAGTCTAAAGACGCATAGGGCAGGCTCGTTTTTGAGCCATTCGGTAGTCGGACCAGTGCGCGGCCATTGCGGTCTTCTACGAACGTCACCAGGATCGATGCGACATCTCCGAACTCCATGAGTCGACGCTAGAGTGCCGCGACGTTCAGGGGAAGGGAATTTTACGGCGGCGGGCCGGTGGTCGGTGAGTGCCTTGGTAAGGCGAGTGCGCGGTGCGGGCACGGCCCGGGGCGCCGCCGGTCGGGACCGGCGCCCACGCCGCACGCCCGGCCGGCGGGCGGCGGAGGGCCGAGTACGGCGGCGCGGCGCGCCGCCGCTTGATACCCATGAGAACAATTCGGCAGTGATCCCCGATGGGCTGCGCTCAGGGTTGGAGCGGCTGGTAGAACGCTGGGTGTGGAGGATCGTCGGGATCGGCTTCGGGCGTTGGGTGAGGTGTTTCGTCGGCTGCGTAAGGATGCGGGGCTGACGGGTAAGGAGCTGGCGGTGCGGGCGGGGGTGGCTCAGCCGACGATTTCCAGGATTGAGACGGGGCGGTTGTTGCCGGTGCCGGAGACGGTCGATCGGCTTATCAACGCTCTGGGCCTGGATGAGGTGGGCCGCGGGGAGGTGGATGCCCTGCTCACCCGATTGCGGGATGAGGTGTCCCGGCTCAGGGGTGGGCTTGCCGGGCGGGAGGCGGCGAACGCGGCCCGGCTTAGGGCGGCTGGCCGAGTGGTGTCGTTTCAGTCGGCGATGGTTCCGGCGTTGTTGCAGACGGGTGAGT
>NZ_BNBB01000014.1 GCF_014654615.1 Streptosporangium violaceochromogenes
GCACACATCAAACGATCAACCCAGCGGCATGAGGGTGAACATCCCCCTCAAAATCGAAGAGCGGGTAAGGGACACCTAGGGGGTGACGAGCAGGGCGTCGCCCACCGGGCGTTCGGCACCGTCGGAGGGGCGGTTGACGATCTTGTTGCCGACCACCATCGCGGTGGAGCCGCCACCGTCGAGGTTGATGGCCTGTTTGGCGCCCAGCCAGCGCATGAGCTGGGCGGCCTCCACCATGGAGGCGCCCACGGTGACGCCGGGAACGCGGCCGTCCACCGTGGCCAGGATCAGGCCGCCGGACTTGGTGACGCCGGCGATGGTGCGGGGGTGGCGGCGAAGCATCATGTTGACCGAGGCATGTCCGTCGGCCTGCGCGGTGATTCGGATCCGGCCGTTGCTCATCAGCCCGACCCCGCCTCCCATCACGTAGGTGGTGGGGGTAAGGGGGATGGTTCGCCGCGTCCGCAGGTCGATGACCTTGGTGTTCAGCGCCACGGTCGCGGTCTGCGCGGCGTGCTCCGTAAGCCAGTCGGCCATGGCTCCGGTGCCGTGCAGTACGGAGAAGCCTCGTGGGACGGCGCCGCCGGCCTGGCGGGTGGTCACAACTCTGCCCTGGGCGTTGATGACGGCCTCGGTGCCGCCGTCGTCCGCGGTCTTGGTGCCGAACTCCTCGGTGTAGAGGACGAGTTCGTCGGCGGCGGGCGCCCGGTTGACGCCGTGGACCTCGGTTCTCGCTCCATCGGAGGAGGTCGCGGTGACGGTGCTCTTCAGCTCTGTGATTCGGACCTTGCGGCCGTTGATGACCAGGCCGCTTCGGCCGGGCACCGCCTCGCTGAGGAGCTTGCCGCCGACCACGGAGACCCCCATCGGGTCGCCCTTGATCTCCTTGACCGTGTGGATGTTGAAGAAGCCGCCGTTGACGCCGGCGATGGCGCCGTTGAGCTTGGCCATCGAGCTGGTCGTCTCACGCTTGGCGATGTTGCGTCCGACGCTGGTCTTGAAGGAGCCCCTGAAGACCTTGGGGTCGGTCATCAGCACCTGTATGTGCCAGGGGCCGGTGGTCTCCAGGCCGTCGTCGCCTAGATAGTCGGTTCTGGCCCGGATGCCGGACTCCTTGAGCTCCTTGACCACCTTGTCGGCCTTGGCGCGCTGTTTGAACGTCCACATGCCGACGCGGACCACATACCGCTCGACGGCGGGGGCGTCCGCGGCGGCGGGCTGCACGATCTTCTGGAGGTTGGGGGTGAAGCCGGCGGCCTCGACCTCCCCGGCCTTGGCCTGGGCGGTGGTGAGACCGCCGTCGTCGTGACCGTTGGGCATCGGGACGGTCACCGTCCACCCTTGGGTGGATCTGCCGTGGCTGACGGTGAAAAGGGACACTCCCGGGGCCACCATGCGCTGTGCCTTGACCGGGACCGCGCGCTCGCCAAGGGGGAAGGCGGAGGCGGGGAAGGTCAGGGCGGCTTGTTCCGCCTGGGCCGGAATGGCTGTGACAGTGAGCGTTATCACTGAAAGCCCGACGATGAGACGTCGCGACATCTATATCTCTCCCCGCTGCTTGCCATACTCCGGTGCACTATCGTGCCGAGATCTTCCTGCCGGGGTGAGTGAAACACGCTAAACGTCGGAAGAAAGTGGTGTTTGCCACAGTGAGCTTTTGTTGACGAAAGAGCTGTTTGTCTGGTTTTATCCTTTTTTGACTGAAGGAAAGGTCGCCGGTCAGCAGCGGTCACTCCTGGTGATTTCGCTGCGCGAGGCTGGGGGGCGGCGCTACGTTCAGGAGTCCGCGTTCTCGCGGATCTTCCTCAGACGTCCCAGGCCGGGGCCCGAAGGGCACGCCTGTCGAGGCGGTCGTCGGTGGAAAGGCGCAAGCCGTACGGAGTTCTGGGTCCTGTACGGCTTGCGCCGCGACCGCGGCCGTGCCGTCGCTCAGAAGTCAGAAGGCGGGCCGCTGCTCGGCGGTGGTGGAGTGATAGACCTTGCGGAGCGTCTCGTGGACGACCCAGGTCGTCTTGGCGCCGTTGCCCAGCAGGCAGATCGACCCCGGAACGAGGTCGATGATCACTCCGCCCTCGACCTCCACGGTGGCGCGGCCGGACAGGACCACGAACATCTCGTCCCGCTCGACGTCGGTCACGGTGCCCGGGGTGATCTCCCAGATGCCCCGGCTCTGGGAACCGTCCGGAGAGGTCCACAACTCGACCGAGGAGATCTGTGGCGCGCCGGCGAGGACCTGGGAGGGGTCCAGTTCCTCGGGCGACAGCCGCACATCCCCGACGGGAACGGCGAAGATTCCTGCGGCGGCGACCATGCGGGCGAGGTCGGCGGTCTCAGGAACGAAGATCTCGGGCATGTGGACCTTTCAGGTGCGGGGGTTGTCTCTCCGGAAGGATTCCAGCGCCAGGAGTGCGACGTGGAGGGAGAGGCAGGACTCGACATCGTCCAGATCGATGTCGAGAACACGTTCCAGCCTACGGAGCCGGTCGTAGAAGGCGGGGCGGGACAGGTGGGCTTTCTGGGCGGCGACGGCCTTGTTGCGGCCTGCGGCGAGGTAGATCCGCAGGATTCTGGTCAGGTCGCCGCCCCGCTGGGCGTCGTAGGCCAGCAGGGGCCCCAGCTCGCGTTCGGCGAAGGTCTGCAGGCGCGCGTCGTCTCGGAGCAGGTGCAGCAGACCACGAAGGCGCAGGTCGGGGAGCCGGTAGAAGGGGCGGCCGTCGGGCTGCCCGACGGCCACGTCGGCGACCTGCTCGGCCTCCAGGAAGCTCCGCCGTACGTCGCGGATCGAGTCGACGACCGAACCGGCGGCGAGGACGAACGGTGTGGTGAAGGTCACTCGCAGACGGTCGGCGAGAGCGGTCAGCGCGGGCTCGGCGAAGGTGCGCGGTGGCAGGGGGAGCAGGACGCCGACGCGGTTCTGGTCCAGGGCCCCGACCAGGGCGGGAAGGCGGAGGTCGCGGCAGGCGGCGGCGGTGGCGTCGGCCAGCTCGCTGAGCCGCGCCAGGTGTTCGGGGCCCTCCAGCGGACTTTCGGGCGCCTCGGCCGGCCGGAGCACCATGCTGATCAGCTTGCGGCCGGTGAGCGGCACGCCGACCGCCCGGGCGCGGGCCGCCGCCTCCTCGGGATCGGCGTAGGCGTGGGTCAGGATGCCGGTGATGATCGTGCCGTGCGCCTGGCGCTCCAGCGACTCCTGGTGGCGCTCCAGCAGCCGGCCCAGGGCCAGGGTGGTCGCGGCGCGTTCGGCGAGCACGATGTCGCGCGGCCCCGGCGGGTCGTCACAGAGCAGGATCAGCCGGCCCCAGTCCTGGCCGCGCGCGCCGACCATGGTGACCAGCCATCCGGAGGCCGCGTCGTAGGCGGTGCGGGTGTCGGGCGCCACGGCCCGGGAGCGCGTCTCCCAGCCCGCCAGCAGCGCGCCGGTGTCACGCCCCGCCGTCTCGCAGGCGAGCACCTGGTGGGCGAGGTTCTCCAGGAGCACGGGCCGCCCGGACAGCCGGGCGGCCTGGCTGAGCACCTCGGCGGGGGAGGCCCCCTCCACCGACAGCTCGGTGAAGACCTCGTGGAGTTGCTCGGAGGCGCGCAGTTCCTCAAGCTGGACGTCGATGATCCTGGCGTGCACCGACTCGGTGATCTGCACGAAGGGGGTCTCGCGGGCCAGGGTCACCAGGGGCAGACCGTGCTCCTCGGCGGCTTTGACCATCGGGCGGGGAAGCTCTCCGACGAACCTGCGGCCCAGCTCCACGATCAGCCCGGACGCTCCGACGGCGGCGAGCTCGGCGATGTAGGAGGCCAGGCCGTCGGGGTCGTCGGGAAGGGCGACGCCGGTGGTGAGCACCAGTTCCCCACCCCGTAGCAGGCGGGCGATGCCGGTGACCTCGCCGACGTGGACCCAGCGCACCCGGGTGTCCAGCCGATCGGCCCCCGCGACCACCCGGGGGATGCCTCTGCGGACGGGCTCCAGGGCGAGGACGTCGGCGATGGTAGGGAGCACAGGCCGAGGATACCTTACCAGGTTGTAAGTAGGAACAGCAGTTGACTTACAGGCTGTTACGTCGGCTCCCGGGCGGCTCGTCGGCCGCGGGATCTCTTCGCGCTCCGCTACCGCGCGCCCTTGAGGCCCTCCGGCCGGTCGGTGCCGGGTGGAGGGCCGCCCTCGGGGGCCGGGAAGGGGGAGGGGGAAGCGCCGGAGCGTCGCAGGTGCGCCTCCAGACCGTCAAGGACGCAGGTCAGCCCGAAGTCGAAGACGAGCGCGCGGACGATCGTGGCGTCCTTCCCCTCGTAATCGGCGTAGCGTGCCAGGAGTTCGGGGTGATCGCGGGCGGTCTGCTTCATGACTTCCCGGCCGGCCTCGAAGAGCTCGTGTTCGTTCGTCCCGGAGTCGGCCATCATGGACCGCCAGGCGACCTCGGGGGTGGTCGCGCCCAGGACGTAGGCCAGCAGCGTGGAGGACGCGCGGTCCAGGAACTGCCCCTGGAAGCCGGCCCCCGTGAACGTCTCCAGCAGCCGGGCCGTCAGCCGGACCGCGTTGGGGCCGACCGTGACCCTGTTGCCGATGAGCGTCACCGACCAGGGGTGCGTGAAAAGGGTCGCGCGCAGGCCGTAGGCGAACATCGAGGCGGCCTCCCGCCAGCTCGCCTCCGGCTCGGGCAGCGGAACCTCGCCGAAGACCTCGTCGAGGACGAGGTCGAGCAGCTCGTCCTTGTTGGCCACGTGCCAGTAGATGCTCGTCGCTCCGGAGCCGAGCCTGGCGGCCAGGCGGCGCATGCTCAGCGCGTCCATTCCCTGGGCGTCGAGCAGTTCGACGGCCGCGCGCACGATCTGCGGCCGGCTCAGCGCCGGGCTTTTCGCGGGCCGGCTCGGGCGGGTCCAGACCGAGGTCAACGGTTGCTTCACCCTCCCAGCATAAAACAGCTCGCACACTGTACGATTTTTGCCGTACGCTGTGCGAGTGGAATCGAACACTGTACGAGGGGCGCCCGATCCGCGGCGCTGGTGGATGTTGGCGGTGCTCTGCCTGAGCCTGATGGTCCTCATGGTGGACAACACCGTTCTGAACCTGGCGATCCCGGTGCTGATGACCGAGCTGGGGGCCGGTCCGGCCGACATTCAGTGGATCATCGACGCCTATATCCTGGTTTTCGCCGGGCTGTTGCTGACCGCGGGCAGCCTGTCCGACCGCTACGGCCGCAAGCGCTTCCTGATCATCGGGCTGGCGCTGTTCGGCGGGGCCTCGCTGGTGGCCCTGACGGTCACCGAGCCCTGGCAGCTGATCGCCGCCCGCGCGCTGATGGGCGTCGGCGGCTCCATTCTCATGCCGAGCACCCTGTCGATCCTGATCACCGCCTTCGACGACGACGAGCGCCGCAAGGCCATCGCCGCGTGGAGCGCGGTGGCCATGCTCGGAGTGATCGCCGGTCCCACGGTGGGCGGCTTCCTGCTCGATCACTACTGGTGGGGCTCGATCTTCCTGATCAACGTGCCCATCACGCTTCTGGCGATCGTGGCGGCCGTGTTCCTGATGAAGGAGACGCGCGGCCCGGCGCGCAAACTCGACCCGCTTGGTGTGCTGCTGTCCACGGTCGGTATGAGCGCCCTGGTCTTCGCGGTCATCTCCGTGCCCGCCGACGGCTGGTCCTCCGCCTCGGTACTGGTCGCCGCCGGGCTGGCCGTGGTGGCGCTGGGGGCGTTCGTGCTCTGGGAGTGGAAGGCGGCCAGCCCGATGCTGCCGCTTGGGCTGTTCCGCGACCGCAACTTCAGCGGGTCCTCGTTCTCGATCGTGCTCATGTCGTTCGGCACGGGCGCGCTGCTGCTCATGCTCACCCAGTACCTGCAGTTCGTTCTGGGGTACGGGCCGATGAAGGCGGGGCTGGCGCTGCTTCCGTACGCCGTGGCCGCCGCGATCTTCAACGCGGTCGGCGCCGGGCTCGGGCAGAAGGTCGGAAACCGGGTGCTGATCGCCGTCGGCATGACGGTGATGGCCTCCGGCTTCGCCGTACTCGCCATGATGACCGCGGGCAGCGGGTACGGCATGCTGATCGCCGGCCTCATGGTGATGGGCGTCGGCGGCGGCCTCGCCGGGCCGGCGATCTACGCCACCCTGATGGGGGCGGTGCCGCCCGAGCACGCGGGGGTGGGGTCGGCGATGAACGACACGGTGCAGCAGGTGGGCATGGCTCTGAGCGTGGCCGTGCTGGGCAGTGTGCTGGCGGCGGTCTACACCTCGTCGATGCCCGCGGACGCCCCGGCCGCCGCGCGGGGCTCGATCGGCGCCGCGCTCCAGACCGGGGATCCGGGACTGGTGAGGGCCGCCAAGGAGGCGTTCGTCTCCGCCATGTCGTTCGGCTCCTGGGTGGGTGTCTTCTTCACCCTCGCGGCCGTCGGGCTGGCGCTCACGGTGCTGCGGCCCGTTCCGGGAGCGCAGGCCGTTCCGCAGGCGGATCCGGTGGAAGTCGTGGAGGTCAAGGGCTGACCGGCTCTTCGGTCGTTCACGTCGCCTTCCCCGCGGCCGGTCCTTGTGGCCGGCCGTCGGTGTTCTCAGGAGGTCGGCGTTCCGGGGAAGAGAGGGCGGGGCGGGCGGAGAGGGTTCTCATACACTTTGCTGGATTTGAGGGGTATATCCCGACATGTTGTCGGTAGGAGCGGAGAGTACGAACGGCGATACTCGATGTATGTCGGACCTTCTTGCGCGCCACCGCGCGGTCATGCCCGCCTGGACGGCTCTTTACTACGACGATCCCATCGAGATCGTCGGGGGCAAGGGCAACCGCGTCGTCGACGCCTCGGGCAAGACCTATCTGGACTTCTTCGCGGGCATCCTCACCAACATGATCGGGTACGACGTGCCCGAGGTGCGCGAGGCCGTCGAGCGGCAGCTCGCCACCGGCGTCGTGCACACCTCCACGGTCTACCTGCTCCGCGGGCAGGTCGAGCTCGCCGAGAAGATCGCCAAGCTGTCCGGCATCGAGAACGCCAAGGTCTTCTTCACCAACTCCGGCACCGAGGCCAACGAGACCGCGCTGCTGCTGGCGACCTACGCGCGCAGATCCGACCAGGTGCTCGCCATGCGGCAGAGCTATCACGGCCGCTCCTTCGGAACGGTCGGCGTGACGGGCAACCGCGCCTGGAAGAACTCCTCGCTGTCCCCGCTGAACGTGCACTTCCTGCACGGCGCCGACCGGCACCTCACCCGGTTCCGCGGCCTGTCGGACGCCGCCTACATCGAGGCGTGCGCGGAGGACCTGCATCACGTCCTGTCCACCGTCGTCGGCGGTGACGTGGCCGCGCTGATCGCCGAGCCCATCCAGGGGGTGGGCGGGTTCACCATGGCCCCCGACGGGCTGTTCGCCGCCTACAAGGAGATCCTCGACGCCGAGGGCGTCCTGTTCATCTCCGACGAGGTGCAGACCGGCTGGGGCCGGACCGGCTCGGCCTTCTTCGGCATCCACAACCACGGCGTCACGCCGGACATGATGACCTTCGCCAAGGGGCTGGGCAACGGGTTCGCGGTCGGAGGCGTGGTGGCCGGGGGCGAGCTGATGGACGGCCTCCACGCGGTGGGCCTGTCCACCTTCGGCGGCAACCCGCTCTCCATGGCCGCCGCCAACGCCACCCTCGACTACGTGCTCGACCACGACCTGCAGGCGAACGCGGCCCGCACCGGTTCCGCGATCATCGACGGGCTCCGCGAGGCCGCGTCGCGCCTGCCGATCGTCGGTGACGTCCGAGGCCGGGGCCTGATGTTCGCCGTCGAACTGGTGGATCCGGCGACCGGCGGGCCCTCTCCGGCGCTCGCGGGCCGCTTCATGGAGGAGACCAGAAAGGCCGGCCTGCTCGCGGGCAAGGGCGGCCTGCACGGCAACGTCCTGCGCATGGCCCCGCCGCTCACCCTGACGCCCGGCGAGGCCGCCGAGGGGCTGGGGATCATCGTCAACGCGCTGGAAACCGTCAACGCCGAGGTCGTCTCATCGTGAAGAACGTCACTCACTGGATCGCCGGGGCCCCCGCCGGGGGGTCCGGCCGTACGAGCGAGATCTTCAACCCGGCGACGGGGGAGGTCTCCGGGCACGTCCACCTGGCGTCGGCCGCCGAGGTCGACGCCGCCGTGGCGGCGGCGTCGGCCGCCTACCCCGCCTGGCGCGACTCCTCACTGGTCAAGCGTTCACAGGTGATGTTCCGCTTCCGTGAGCTGATGCACGCCCACCGCGACGAGCTGGCCGCGCTCGTCTCCGAGGAGCACGGCAAGGTCCGTTCCGACGCGCTCGGCGAGGTCCTTCGGGGCCTGGAGGTCGTGGAGTTCGCGTGCGGCATCCCGCACCTGCTCAAGGGCGGCTTCTCCGAGGGCGTCTCCACCAGGGTCGACTCCTACTCGATCCGCCAGCCGCTGGGCGTCGTGGCCGGGATCACCCCGTTCAACTTCCCGGCGATGGTACCGATGTGGATGTTCCCGATCGCGATCGCCGCGGGCAACGCCTTCGTCCTCAAGCCGTCGGAGAGGGACCCGTCGGCCTCGCTGCTGATGGCCGCGCTCTGGAAGGAGGCCGGGCTGCCCGACGGCGTCTTCGGCGTCGTGCAGGGGGACAAGGTGGCGGTGGACCGGCTGCTCGACCATCCGGACGTGCGTGCCGTCTCGTTCGTCGGCTCCACCCCCGTCGCCAGGTACGTCTACGAGACCGGCACCGCCCGCGGTAAACGGGTCCAGGCGCTGGGCGGCGCCAAGAACCACATGCTCGTGCTGCCCGACGCCGACCTCGACCTCGTCGCGGACGCCGCGGTGTCGGCGGGCTTCGGCTCGGCCGGTGAGCGTTGCATGGCGATCTCCGTCGTGCTGGCGGTGGACCCGATCGGCGACGACCTGGTCGACCGGATCGTCTCCCGGGTCGCGGCGCTGACCGTCGGCCCCGGCGACGACCCCGCCTCCGAGATGGGCCCCCTGGTCACCGGGGCACACCGGGACAAGGTGGCCTCCTACCTCGACCTGGGTGTCGCCGAGGGGGCCAAGCTCGTCGTGGACGGCCGCGGAACCCCGGTGCGCGGCGGGACCACCGCCGCCGACACCCCCGGCTTCTGGCTCGGCCCCACGGTTCTCGACCATGTCCCCGCCGGTTCCCGGGTCCACCGGGAGGAGATCTTCGGGCCGGTCCTGTCGATCGTGCGCGTCTCCTCCTACGAGGAGGGACTGGAGCTGATCAACGGCGGCGAGTTCGGCAACGGCACGGCCGTCTTCACCAACGACGGCGGCGCCGCCCGGCGCTTCCAGAACGAGGTGGAGGTCGGCATGGTCGGCATCAACGTGCCGATCCCGGTGCCGATGGCCTTCTACAGCTTCGGCGGCTGGAAGGCGTCGCTGTTCGGCGACACCCACGTCCACGGCACCGAGGGCGTGCACTTCTACACCCGGGGCAAGGTCGTCACCTCCCGCTGGCTCGACCCCGGTCACGGCGGCGTCAACCTCGGTTTCCCGACCGGCAGGTAGAAACCCGCCGCCGGCGCGGGGCCCCTCCCCCTGTTCCGTGGTGAGCGGCCCTCTTTTCCGTGGTGAGCGGCCCCCTGTGGGGATGTGGCGAAGGGAAGGACCTGTAGGCTCCGATCAGGTGGACGACGGCTTGATGAGGGGGCTTCTCCCGTGGGCAGGAACAGGCTCCGCCGCGCACGTCTCGGCGCACTGGCGGGGACGGGCGCGCTGGTGCTCGCGGTCTGCTCTCTCGCGGGGGCGGCCGGTGCCGTACGGCAGGAGCCCTCCCCCTCCACGGCGCCCTCCTCCCCCTCACCCGGCGTGGCCTCCGCGCAGGCCGCCGCCCCCACCCCGAAGCCCTCGGCGTCGATCGGCAAGAGCGAGGGCACGCTCCAGGTGCTCACCTTCCAGAGCCACGTGGAGTACGGCGGCGCCAACTCCGCCGCCAACTGGGTCTCGCCCTTCGAGAAGCTGACCGGCTGCAGGGTCACCAGGCTCGACCGGGTGTGGACGAGCGAGGAGATGGCCGACAGGCTCAAGGCCGGCTCCTACGACGTTCTCTCGCCCCCGCCCGACCTGGCCGGGCGGCTGATCGCCGAGGGGCGGGTCCGGCCGATCGACTCCACCTTGCTGCGGTCCTACAAGGACATTTCCAAGCGCTTGCGCGATCTGCCCTCGATACGGCGGAAGGACAAGGTCTACGGCGTCCCGTATCTGTGGGGGTTCAACCAGGTCGTCTATGAGGGGGACGCCCCCGGCGGAGCCGACGTCCTCTACCGGAAGGGGGAGGTGGCGATCAGGAACAGCCCGCTGAGCATCGCCGACGCAGCGCTCGCGCTGCGGAGTGCCGAGCCCGGGCTGGGAATCAAGGACCCGTTCCAGCTCACCCCCGCCCAGCTCGACGCCGCCGAGAGACTGCTCACCACCAAGGACGGCCCGGAGCGGGTTTACTGGCAGGACTCGCTGGATGTGATCCAGGCGTTCTCGACCGGGGCGGTGCGGGTCGCCCAGGCTCTGCCGTACCACCTCGACCTCTTCCGGCGGGCGGGGAGGCCGGTGAAGGCGATGAAGGTCCCCGCCACGACCGGGTGGGTCGACTCCTGGATGCTGGCGGCCGGCGCCGCCAGCCCGAACTGCGCCTACAGGTGGCTCGACTGGGTCGGCTCACCGGACGTGCAGCGCTCCGCCTCCGCCTGGACGGGGCTCGCCCCCGCCAACCCGAAGGCGTGTGACGGCCACGCCCGCCGGATGTGCGACGTCTACCACGTCCGTGACGACCACCTGCCCGGCCAGGTGTTCTTCGCCACCCGCCCGGCGAAGGACTGCGGGGGGTTGGGCGGGACGTGCACCGACTACGCCGAGTGGGTGAAACGCTGGCGGAAACTGGTGAAGTGAGCGTTCCTGCCCGGCGGGTCCCCGGCATCCGGCGCCCTGACGTGTTTTTCGGCCGGGGGAGGGCCGGCCCCGGCGGCCCTGGAACGGTGTGACCCCGCCCCGGCCCCGCTCAAGGTCTCCGAGAGGTTTACGGAGCCGCCGCGGCCGGTGCCTCACGTCTTGCGCCTTCCCCCTCTGGGCTGGGGGCGGTGTGAACCGCCCCCGGTCGTCGGCTCCGCGACGACCGGGGGACGGTGTTCCTACCCTGCGCTCCGGCGTTTCCGTCGTTACCGGCAGGCGAGCGCGGCGAGGAGCAGCGGGTTTTCGATGATGTTTTCTCCGCCTTCTTCACGGCGGCGCATGAGGGCGGCGAGCAGGAGCGGGTGTTCGATGACGGTCCCGGCTCCCTGTTCCCGGCGGGCCGCGAGTGCGGTGAGCAGGAGCGTCTCCAGGGTCCGCTCTTCGCCGGCCTCGCGCTCGGGGACCTCGGTGGGTGCGGCGCGTTCTGCGGCCGTCGTCATACGATTTCCCTTTCAGGGTTGATGGTGTGCACACCGTTTTCGTGAGACAAACGCGCCGTACCCGCCTCCGGCCGGCCTTGTCCGCACTGTTCGGCCCGTCGCTTTTCGCTGACCTTTGATTTGCTTTCTCCGTTCTATAGCCCCTTGTTCGCGCGGTGGGTGCAAAGGGTGCCGAAAAAGTTGTCCGGGTGCCGGGACGCGGCGTTCTCACGGGTTCGGCGGACCTCACGTTTTCTGTCGCCTCCCGAATTACGCGGAAAGGGAGGCGAGGGGCCCCGCTTTCGCCGTCGGCGCCTCATCGCTCCGCGGGGCCGGCCCCGCGGACTTTTCTTTCACCGGGAACCGTCCGGTGAAATTCCTGCGACGGTTTCCGCCGCCTCCCCTTCCGGCCCTCCGCGCCTCTTCGCGGGGTGGGGACCGGTCGCGGCCGCCGGCGGGGCGTCTGGCCGGCCGCCGCGCCACGGCCCCGCGCCACGGCCCCGCGGCGTCGTCTCCGGCCGGGCGCATCTGCATGATCTTGAAAAGAGTGTGGTTTTCGTCATGATATTGACCGATGACGATGGATTTAGTGGTGAAATTCCTTTTTGGCTATCGACTGGTCAACCAGTCAGTGGATAGGATCCCGCCATGAGAATCCTTCTTGTGGGAGCGGGCGGTGTCGGCTCCGCCGTGGTGCCGATCGCGGCGCGACGAGATTTCTTCGAACACATCGTGGTGGCCGACTCCAGACAGAGCCGCGCCGCCGAGGTGGTGGCCACGATCGGCGATCCGCGTTTCAGCGCCGCCGTGCTGGATGCCTCCGACCAGGCCGCGGTGGAGGCGGCCCTGGCCGAGCACCGGTGTGACGTGCTGTTCAACGCCGTGGATCCGCGGTTCACCATGTCCCTGTTCCTGGCGGCGCTCAACGCCGGGGCGCTCTACCTGGACATGGCGATGTCGCTGTCACGGCCTCACCCCGGCAGGCCGTACGAGCTGACCGGGGTGAAGCTGGGAGACGAGCAGTTCGCGCTGTCGGAGGCGTGGCGGAGCCGGGGCGCGCTCGCGCTCGTGGGCATGGGGGTGGAACCCGGGCTGGCCGACGTGTTCGCGCGCTACGCCGCCGACCACCTCTTCGAGAGTGTGGAGGAGATCGGGGTTCGTGACGGGTCGAACCTGGTGGTCGAGGGCTATGAGTTCGCGCCGACCTTCTCCATCTGGACGACCATCGAGGAATGCCTGAACCCCCCGGTGGTCTGGGAGAACGGGGCCTGGCACACCACCGAGCCGTTCAGCGAGCCCGAGGTGTTCGACTTTCCCGAGGGCATCGGGCCGGTCGAGTGCGTCAACGTCGAGCACGAGGAGGTGCTCCTGGTGCCGCGCTGGATCGACGTGGGGAGGGTGACGTTCAAGTACGGCCTCGGCCGGGAGTTCATCGCGGTCCTGAAGACCCTGCGCAAGCTCGGCCTGGACAACGCGGGCAAGATCCGGGTCGGCGGGGTGGAGGCGTCGCCCCGCGACGTGGTGGCCGCCAGCCTGCCCGACCCCGCCACGCTCGGCGACCGGATGCGCGGCAAGACCTGCGCGGGTACCTGGGTGAAGGGGGTCGGCAAAGACGGCCGGCCGCGGGAGGTCTACCTGTACCACGTGGTCGACAACTCCTGGTCGATGCGCGAGTACGGCTGTCAGGCGGTGGTCTGGCAGACGGCGGTGCACCCCGTGGTCGCGCTTGAGCTGCTGGCCACCGGCGTCTGGTCGGGTACGGGAGTTCTGGGGCCCGAGGCGTTCGACGCGGTGCCGTTCCTGGAGTTGCTCAACGCCTACGGTTCTCCCTGGGGGATGCGCGAGCAGACCCGCCGTCTTCTGCCGGCCTGATCCCTCTTCCGGGCCGGGGGAGCCTTCCCCGCGCCGGAGGAACCGGAAGAGCCAGGGGAACGGTCCGGGGAAAGTCGCGGAGCAGGCCGCTGAGAGCCTCCCGGAAAGGGTGCCCGGGTGCCTGATGGGTAGTCGGGAGTAAGACCCCTTCCGGGAGGGAGGTGCCCTCTAGGAGAAGGCCACGCGGCGGGGCAGGGGGTAGACGTTCTCCTCCGGCTGTCCGATCAGCGCCTCCGCGCACTCCGGGCAGGCGAACAGGGAGGCGTTGTCGGGCAACCGGCCGACCTGCGCCCGCGGGCGGGGCCACTTTTTGTGGCAGGCCACACAGGCGTCGCCCTCACGCTGGGCCCTGGTCAGGCCCTCGGGGTTGAACGTCGTCGTGGCCCGTGCCGTCCTGGTCGGCCTCCAGTTCATCACGTCTCCCGCCTTGATCGCGCAGTCGTATACCGGAACCGTTATAACGCCGTTGCTGTCCGTGATCGCTGTGCTGGATGTCAAGCGGTGGTTAAATCACGTTGGATGTGCCTGCCGTAATGCATGAAAAGGGGCACCCAGCCTCAAGCCGGGTGCCCCTTTTGGGGTGGTCTAAACCGTCAAACTTCGCCTATGGCTTTTTCTAGGATCGTTAGTCCCTCCTCCAGCAGGTGCTCGGGCATGACGAGCGGCGGAAGGAAGCGCAGGACGTTTCCGTAGGTGCCCGCGGTCAGCACGAGCAGTCCCTCGGCGTGGCACCTCCCGGCGATCTCACCGGCGGCGGTGGGGTGCGGGTCCCGGGTGCCCGGGACGACCAGCTCGACGGCGATCATGGCGCCGCGCCCGCGTACGTCGCCGATCAGCGGGTTCTTCCCGGCGAGGGCCCGTAGCCGGGGAAGCATGATCTCGCCGATGCGGCGTGCCCTGCCGGTCAGGTCGTCGGCCTCGATGGTCTCCAGCACGCCCAGCGCAGCCTCGCAGGCCAGCGGGTTGCCGCCGTAGGTGCCGCCCAGCCCGCCCACGTGGACCCTGTCGAGGATCTCGGCGCGACCCGTGACGGCCGACAGGGGCAGGCCGCCCGCGATGCCCTTGGCGGTGACGATGATGTCGGGGACGACGTCCTCGTCCTCGCAGGCGAACAGGTGACCGGTGCGGGAGAAGCCGGTCTGGACCTCGTCGGCGATGAAGACGATGCCGTTCTCGCGGCAGAACTCCGCGAGTCTCGGCAGGAAGCCCTTGGCCGGCTCGATGAATCCGCCCTCGCCCGCGATCGGCTCGATCACCACCGCGGCCACGTTCTCCGGGCCGATCTGCTTGGTGATCTGGTCGATCGCCTGGGCGGCGGCCTCCTCCGCGCAGTTCTCCGGGCCCGTGGGCCAGCGGAAGGGGTAGGCCAGCGGCATCCGGTAGACCTCGGGGGCGAACGGGCCGAACCTGTGCTTGTAGGGCATGTTCTTGGCCGTCAGGGTCATCGTCAGCAGGGTCCGGCCGTGGTAGCCGTGGTCGAAGACCACCACCGCCTGGCGCCCGGTGGCGTGCCGGGCCACCTTGACCGCGTTCTCCACGGCCTCGGCGCCGCTGTTGAGCAGGAAGGTGCGCTTCTCATGGTCACCGGGGGTGATCTCGTTGAGCTTCTCGCACACACGGACGTAGGACTCGTACGGCGTGACCATGAAACAGGTGTGGGTGAAGTCGGCGACCTGCCTGGTCACCCGTTCGACCACCCGCGGGGCGGCGTTGCCCACACTGGTCACCGCGATGCCGGAGCCGAAGTCGATCAGTGAGTTGCCGTCGGCGTCGACGACCACGCCACCGCCGGCGTGGGTCACGAAGACCGGCAGGGTGGTGCCGATGCCGGGCGGCACGGCGGCCCGCTTGCGCGCGAACAACTCGCGGGACTTCGGGCCGGGAATCTCGGTGACGACCCGGCGCTCCTGCGGAAGCGAGGGGCCGCCGTGGGTGGCGGAACTCATGGTGTGACGGTATGTCGCGCATGCCGGTATCCGGATGATGCACTATGGAAAAATTACCAGGGGCACCCTAGCCGTAACGTACAAATCAGGAGTGGGTGTGGCACCGACGCTTCGCACCGTCGTACGGCGCCTGGCGCTCAGACTCGGCGCGCCGGCCGGGCGGGACGTGCTCGACCGGCCGGTCCGCTGGGTGGCGGTGAGCGAACTGGAGGACCCGACCCCCTTCCTCGAGGGCGGTGAGCTGGTCCTCACCACGGGCATGCGCCTTGACGCCGGCAACGCCGGGCCATACGTCGACCGGCTGGTGAACAGGGGGGTCACCGGCCTTGGGTTCGGCGTCGGCCTGAGCCATGAGACGATCCCCGCCGGGCTGGCGGAGGCGGCCCTCCGGGCGGGGCTGCCGCTGATCGAGGTGCCGCGCGACATCCCGTTCGTCGCCATCGGCAAGCTGGTCAGCGACCTGATCGCCGCCGAGCAGTACGACGAGATCAGCCGGGCCTTCGCCGCCCAGGGCCGGCTCACGCGCGCCGCGCTCCGTCCGGAGGGGCCTTTCGCGGTGATCGACCGCCTGGCACGTGAGCTCGGCGGCTGGGCGGTCCTGCTCGACGAGGCGGGAGCCGTACGGCATGCCGGAGGAAAGGGCGTCACCGACATCGGGCGCCTCCTGCCCGAGCTGGAACGATTGAGAAGGCCCGGGGCCGGGGGCGTGCCCGCGAGCCTGGCGCTCTCCACGCCCGGTGAGCACGTCGTGGTGCAGCCGCTCGGTGCCCGCCGCGTCAGGGGGTTCTTCGCCGTCGGGCTCGACCGGCCGTTCACGCCGGTCGCGCACACCGTGGTCAACGCGGCCGGGTCCCTGCTGACGCTCGCCATCGAGCACGGCAGGGAACACGTGGCCGCCGAGCGCAGGATCCGCTCGGCGGTTCTCGGGTTGCTGCTGGCCGGTCAGGTGGAGGCCGGGTGCGAGACGCTGAAGCTGCTGGGGGAGGCCCTCCCGGAGGGGCCGCTGGTGGTCTTGGCCGTCGGCGGCGATCGGGAGGAGGTGCTGGAGGCGGCGGCCGAGGGGTTCGCGGCGGCCGACGGTGATCGGGTGGTGATCGTCGTCGCGGCCTCACGCGCCGAGGAGACGGCCCTGACACTCCGGGAGCACGGCCCGGTCGGGATCGGCTCCCCGACCGGTCCCGCCGGCCTGCGCGCCGGGCTCGGGCAGGCCGACCGGGCGCTCGCCGCGGCCCGGCGCCGCGAGGAGCGGATGATCCGCTTCGCCGACCTCGCGGGCCAGGGGCTGCTCTCCCTGCTGGACTCCGCGGCGGCCGAGGCGTTCTCCTCGGCGTTGCTCGCCCCGCTCCGGGAGTACGGCTCGCGCGCCGATCTGCTGGAGTCGCTCCGCGCCTATCTGGCCTGCAACGGGCACTGGGACGCGGCGGCGCAGCGGCTCGGTGTGCACCGCCACACCCTGCGTTACCGCATGCGCCGGGTCGCCGGGCTGCTCGAACGGGATCTGGACGACCCCGCGGTCCGCGCCGAGCTCTGGGTCGCGCTGGCGGTCTCGGAGGCGGTGGCCGGGTGAGGGTCCGGCGGTTCAGGGTTCGCCGGTTCAGGGTTTGCCGGTGAGGTAACGGGAGATGGTGGCGTGGGTGACCGCTTCGTAGGTGCCGCTGTCTCGCAGGTGGCCGGCGCGCTCCAGGCCGATGGCGCCCTGGGCGGCGGCCCAGAGGGCATCGGCGATCTTTCTGGGCTGCGTCGGAACGATGTAACCCGATGAGATGCAGTCGGCGATCACCCGGTCGAGGATGTTGAGCGCCGCCCGCGCCAGGGTGCGGGCCCGTTCGCTCGGCATGAACCCGGGGATCGCCCTCTCGAACATCAGGGCGTAGTAGCCGGGCTCGGACAGCGCCGCCTCCCGGTACGCCGGGCCGAGCGCGGCGAGGTGCTCAAGAGCGCCGCCCCGCGAGGGCACGGCCTCCAGGCGCCGCCGGAAGCGCTCGAAGCCCTCCAGGTAGAGGGCCTCGGCCAGGCCCTCCTTGCTGCCGAACATGGTGTAGATGACGGTCGTCGAACACCCGGCCTCGGTGGCGATACGGCGCATCGACAGACTCTCGGGCCCGCTGGTGACCAGGAGGTGGCTGGCCACGTCGAGCAGCTTGCGGCGGAGCTCGTCCTGGCCGGCCCGCTCGCCGAGGAGGTAGGCACCCTGCAGCCCGCGCGGCGCCGGAGAGGTCATGCGGCCCACGCCCTTCCGCTGTGAGGGAGTTGCAATCGGTGACTTAGCCAGCCCGAAGATCGTTCAAACCGTCGTCATATAAGAAATATCCATAAAGGGGTCTGTTTTCGTTACAGCTTTGGAGGGAATTATTTTTATGCGTAACGGAGCGATCGCGCAAGAGCCTTGTGCACACTGGAGTAAGCCTCCCTCCCGGCGGGTGCCCTAGCGTCTGAGCCATGGATCCGCACCCCTTCTGGGTCGCCGGCCGCCCCGCCGCCGGAGACGCCGAGCTCACCGTGACCAACGCTTACGACGGCCGTGTCGTCGGCGTCTGCTCCGTGCCGACTCCGAGCCAGGTGGAGGAGGCCGTCGCCGCCGCGGCGGCCGTGCGCGGGCGTGCCGCCGCCCTCCCCCTGCACGTGCGCGCGGAGGCCCTCGCCCACGTCTCGCGCCGCCTGGCCGAGCGCGCCGAGGAGATCGCCCGGCTGATCACGGGCGAGAACGGCAAGCCGATCCTCTGGGCCAGGGGGGAGGTCACCCGGGCGATCTCCACCTTCCGGTTCGCGGCCGAGGAGACCCGCCGCCTCGGAGGGGAGACCATGCGGCTGGACACCGACGCCGCCTCCACCGGCCGTCTCGCCTACGTGTCCCGTGTCCCGCACGGCCCGGTCCTGGCGATCACGCCGTTCAACTTCCCGCTCAACCTGGTGGCCCACAAGGTCGCCCCCGCCATCGCCGTCGGCGCCCCGGTCGTCGTCAAGCCCGCCCCGGCCACGCCGCTGTCCTCCCTGGTGCTGGGGGAGATCCTGGCCGAGACCGGGCTGCCCGAGGGGATGTTCTCGGTGCTGCCCGTGCCCAACGACCGCGCGGCGGCCCTGGTGGAGGACCCGCGCCTGCCCGTGGTGTCCTTCACCGGCTCCGGGCCGGTCGGTTACGCGATCATGGACAGGGTCCCGCGCAAGCACGTCACCCTGGAACTCGGCGGCAACGCCGCCGCCGTCGTGCTCGCCGACGCCGATCTCGACTGGGCCGCGTCGAGGGTCGCGCTGTTCTCCAACTACCAGGCCGGGCAGAGCTGCATCGCCGTCCAGCGGGTCATCGTCGAGGAGGCGGTGCGCGAGGACTTCCTGGCCAGGCTGATCCCGGCCGTCGAGACCCTGGTCACCGGTGATCCCTCCGACGACGCGACACAGGTCGGGCCCCTCGTCTCGGCCGAGGCCGCCGAGCGCGTCGAGAAGTGGGTCGCGGAGGCCGTCGCCGGCGGTGCCCGGCTGCTGACCGGCGGCACCCGCGACGGCGCGACCATCGCGCCGACCGTGCTCGCCGACGTCCCGCGCGAGGCCCGGATCTTCTGCGAGGAGGTCTTCGGGCCCGTGATGACCGTCCAGTCCGTCTCCGGGGTGGACGCCGCGTTCGCCGCGGTCAACGACTCCCGGTACGGTCTGCAGGCCGGGGTGTTCACCCGCGACCTGGACATCGCCTTCCGCGCGAACCGGGAGCTTGAGGTCGGCGGGGTGGTCATCGGGGACGTCCCCTCCTACCGCGCCGACCAGATGCCCTACGGCGGGGTCAAGGACTCCGGCGTCGGCCGTGAGGGGGTCCGCTCGGCCATGGCCGATCTCACCTACGAGAAGGTCATGGTTCTCACCGGGTTGTCCCTGTAGTCCTCACCGGGCTGTCCCCGCAGGGGGCGTTCCCGGAAAAGAGAAGGGAGGCGCCCGGCCCGCGTCACCGCCGCCCCGGGGTGCGGGGAAGGACTTTCCACGCCTTCCACGGGCTTTCCACGCCTTCCGCGGGGCGGAGACCTTGCCTTCCGCGGGGTCAGGAGATTTGGGCCACGGCGTACAGGCGCCTGGCCGTCTCGCCGAAGGCGGGGCCGTACATCGTGCCCCGGTCGTCGCTGTATTTGAAACTGCTCACCGAGGTGATCGTGCCCCGGCCCGTGGCGGGGTCGAAGTCGCTCAGCCACGGGCCGCCGCTGGCTCCGGCGGTCATGTCGCACCGCAGCCCCCGGTCACCGTGGCCGTGCGGGTCGCCACGGAGCGGGCCCGAGCAGTAGACCAGGCGCTCACCGTCGTAGGGCGCCTCGGCGGGGAAGCCGAAGCCGTGCGCCGGGCGTGCCGACGGGGTGCCGAAGGCGATCTCCTGGGCCCCGGCGATCTCGCCGAGGTGCTTGCCGCCGCGCGGGCCGACCGCCACCATGCCCAGGTCGTGGCCGTCGTCGGCGCCGCGCGCCCACGGGCCGGCGACGAACATGCGGCGGGCGGTGAACTGCCCGTACGGCCGGCGCCCGCGGTCGTAGCCGGGTACGAAGACCCAGTTGTCCGCCCACGCGCCGGCGCCGTCCTTGACGCAGTGCCCGGCGGTGACCACCAGGTCTCTGCTCGCGCTCTTGACGGAGCTCGCCGAGCAGACGAAGTCGGCTCCGGCGAGGGTCAGGAACACCCGCCCGGTGGTGCGGGTGACCTGTCCGCCCCCGGTCCACCGGGCCCCCGCGGTCCACCGGGTGCCAAGGGCCCGGCCGTGCCGGTGGCGCACGGCCGGCGGAGACCCTCCCGGTGCCCCGGCGGCCGTGCCGGGCGAGCCGATCGGGACGGCGGCGGCCATCCGGCGCGGGGTCCAGTAGGCGAGCGCCCGGCGCCGGGTGGACGGGTCGTGGACGGCCGGGCGCTCGGCGACGTCCACCGCCCGGGGGGACGTCGCCTGCGGGGGCGTCGTCCGCGGCCCCGGGATCGTTCCGGCCCGCCGGGCGGGGGCGCCCGCCGTCCGTGCGTGTTCCGCGACCGCCGGGCCGGGGCCGGGAATGGAGGCGGGGGCGGGAACACCCGCCAGCGTGGTGACGAGCGCGGCACCCGCGAGCAGGGGGAGGCTCGAAGTCATCGAGACTCCTGAAGGGTGGAGACTCCGGCCTTCAGGCCGGGGAGGAAACGCGGCGCGGTGCCGCGCTGTTTATCGGATGCCGTACTTTCCGTTAAGCTTCGAACATTCGTACGGCGTACAAGGTGCGGGCTCACCCCACCCCCGAACAGGCGGCCATGCTGAGCCGCACGTTCGGCTGCGTACGCGTGGTGTGGAACCGGACCCTGGCCTGGCGGCACGCCCGCTATCACGGCGAGGGCGTCAAAACGAACTTCACGCAGGCCAACGCCTACCTGACAGCGATGAAAACCGGCGACGAGCTGGCGTGGCCGAACGAGGTGCCGTCGGTCCCGTTGCAGCAGGCCGTTCGCCACCAGCAGGTCGCCTTCACCGACTTCTTCGCCGGACGCGCCGGGTATCCGCGCTACAAGTCCCGTACCGCACGCCAAAGCGCCGAATACACCCGCTCGGCCTTCCGCTACCGCGACGGGCGCCTGTTCCTGGCGAAGACGGACGCCCCGCCGGCGTTCGTGTGGTCGTGGCCGGACATCGACCCCGCCACGATCAACCCGACCACGGTGACCGTCTCGCGCGACCCGTGCGGGCGCTGGTACGTCTCCTTCGCCGTGGATGCCGACGACCCGGAGCGGGCCCCGGCGACCGGTGCTGCGGTGGGTGTGGACGTCGGCGTGAGGGACTTCGCCGTCACCTCCGGCGGCGAGAAGATCGCCAACCCACGCCACCTGGCCAGGCGGGAACGCAACCTGGCCCGCTGTCAGCGGCGCATGGCGCGTAAACGGCGCGGCTCGAACAACCGGGCCAAGGCCAAGGCCGCCCGCGCGCACCGCAAGGTCCGCGCCTCCCGCACCGACTTTTTGCACCGCACCTCGGCCCGGCTGGTCCGCGACCATGACGTGATCGTGATCGAAGACCTCGCCGTGAGGAACATGGTCCGCAACCGGAGCCTGGCAAAGGCGATCTCCGACTGCGGGTGGGGCACCTTCCGTCGCATGCTGGAGTACAAGGCGGCCAGACACGGCCGCCACCTGATCGTGATCGACCGCTGGTATCCCAGCTCGAAAACCTGCTCGGCGTGCGGGCATCTGCTCGCAGGCCTCTCGCTCAGCACTCGGACGTGGCAGTGCCCGTCCTGCGGCACCCGGCACGACCGGGACGTGAACGCCGCGAAGAACATTCTGGCGGCAGGTCTTGCCGTGTCTGCCTGTGGAGGTGACGTCAGACATTCCGGGTCCTCCCGGGTGCAGTCGCCGGTGAAACAGGAACCCCGGCGGGTGACCGCTGGAATCCCCGTCCTTCAGAGCGGGGAGTAGTCAAGAGAACCGATTGTGTACTACCGGGAGTGTTGTTGTGGATACTTTCGGTGGATCCGAGGGGTGTTTCTGGTGGTGGAGCCCGAGGGTTTCCAAGGGCGCGCGGAGGCCGGAACCTTCATTTCTTTGGCTTAAAAGTATTGGTTCAGTGAAATTCGGGCCTATATGGAGCTTTTTGTCATATGTTTTATAGGTCGCAATTTTG
The DNA here is from genome assembly GCF_014654615.1 of Streptosporangium violaceochromogenes. Classification (GTDB taxonomy): domain Bacteria; phylum Actinomycetota; class Actinomycetes; order Streptosporangiales; family Streptosporangiaceae; genus Streptosporangium; species Streptosporangium violaceochromogenes. The sequence continues at coordinate 21,739 of NZ_BNBB01000014.1, forward strand.
CTCCTCGGTTCGACACCGCGACTCCGGCCGGGAGAATGGGACGGTGCAGCCAGACATCACTCGCTCCGTCGTCCTGCTCGGCTCGACCGGCTCCATCGGCACCCAGTCCCTCGACGTCGTCGCCCGCAACCCGCGCCGGTTCCGGGTCGCCGCCCTGGCCGCCGGGGGCGGCCGGATCGACCTGCTGGCCCGCCAGGCGGCCGAGTTCCGGCCCGAGGCGGTCGCGGTCGCCGACGCCTCCGCCGCACCCGCGCTGCGGGAGGCCCTGGCCGCCCGCGGGGTGGTCGCCACGGTGCTCGCCGGGCCCGAGGGGGTCGCCGAGGCCGCCGCCTGGCCGTGTGACACGGTGCTCAACGGCATCACCGGGGCGCTGGGGCTGACCTCGACACTGGCCGCGCTGGAGGCGGGCAGGGTGCTGGCCCTGGCCAACAAGGAGTCGCTGATCGTCGGCGGGCCGCTGGTCAAGCGCCTGGCCAAGCCGGGACAGCTCGTCCCCGTCGACTCCGAGCACGCGGCGCTCGCACAGTGCCTGTGGGCGGCCGGTCCCTCGGGCGCCGACGCCTCGGCCGTGCGAAGGCTGATCGTCACCGCGAGTGGCGGCCCCTTCAGGGGCAGGGCCCGCGCCGAGCTCGCCGGAGTGACGCCCGAGCAGGCCCTGGCACACCCGACCTGGTCGATGGGCCCGGTGATCACGGTGAACTCCGCCACGCTCGTCAACAAGGGCCTGGAGGTCATCGAGGCCCATCTGCTCTTCGACGTCGGCTTCGACCGGATCGACGTCGTGGTCCACCCGCAGTCGATCGTCCACTCGATGGTGGAGTTCGTGGACGGCTCGGTCGTGGCCCAGGCCAGCCCGCCCGACATGCGGCTCCCCATCGCGCTCGCCCTCGGCTGGCCCGAACGGGTGCCCGGCGCCGCCCCGGCCGTCGACTGGACCCGCGCCGCGACCTGGACCTTCGAGCCGCTGGACGACGTGGCCTTCCCCGCCGTCGCCCTGGCCCGCCACGTCGGCTCGGCCGGGGGGACGGCCCCGGCCGTCTACAACGCCGCCAACGAGGTCTGCGTCGAGGCGTTCCTGGCGGGCCGCCTGCCGTTCCCGGGCATCGTCGACACCGTGGCCGCGGTGGTCTCCGAGCACACCGTCACCGGGGCCGACACGGTCGCGGAGGTGCTCGACGCCGACGGGTGGGCGCGTGCCAGGGCCCGCGAGCTCACGGCGAATGCCTAGACTGGAGGGGTCGTCCACTCTTCAAGGGCTGAAAATGACTTCTGTTGCTCTCGGGATCCCTTCTGTCAGAACGAAGCCGATCGCCGAGCGACGCGCGTCCCGCCAGATCATGGTCGGCTCCGTCCCGGTCGGCGGTGACGCGCCGATCAGCGTGCAGTCGATGACCACCACGGTCACCGCCGACGTCAACGCCACGCTCCAGCAGATCGCCGAGCTGACCGCCTCCGGCTGTCAGATCGTGCGTGTCGCGGTGCCCTCCCAGGACGATGCGGAGGCGCTGCCGACCATCGCCAGGAAGTCCCAGATCCCGGTGATCGCCGACATCCACTTCCAGCCGAAGTACGTCTTCGCCGCCATCGAGGCGGGGTGCGCGGCGGTCCGGGTCAACCCGGGCAACATCAAGAAGTTCGACGACAGGGTCGGTGAGATCGCCCGCGCCGCCGCCGACCACGGCGTGCCGATCCGGATCGGCGTCAACGCCGGCTCGCTCGACCCCCGGCTGCTGGAGAAGTACGGCAAGGCCACGCCGGAGGCGCTGGTGGAGTCGGCCCTGTGGGAGTGCTCGCTGTTCGAGGAGCACGGCTTCCGGGACATCAAGATCTCGGTCAAGCACAACGACCCGGTCGTCATGGTGCAGGCCTACCGCCTGCTGGCCGAGCGCTGCGACTACCCCCTGCACCTGGGGGTGACCGAGGCCGGTCCGGCGTTCCAGGGAACGATCAAGTCCGCGGTGGCCTTCGGGGCGCTGCTCGCCGAGGGGATCGGCGACACCATCCGGGTGTCGCTGTCGGCCCCCCCGGTGGAGGAGGTCAAGGTCGGCGCCGCGATCCTTGAGTCGCTGAACCTCCGCGAGCGCGGTCTGGAGATCGTCTCCTGCCCGTCGTGCGGCCGCGCCCAGGTCGACGTCTACACCCTGGCCGAGCAGGTCCAGGCCGGGCTGACCGGCCTGAAGGTCCCCTTGCGGGTGGCGGTGATGGGCTGCGTCGTCAACGGCCCCGGCGAGGCGCGCGAGGCCGACCTGGGGGTCGCCTCGGGCAACGGCAAGGGCCAGATCTTCGTCAGGGGTGAGGTCATCAAGACCGTTCCCGAGTCGCAGATCGTGGAGACCCTCATCGAGGAGGCCCTGCGGCTCGCCGAGGAGATGGGTGTGGAGGTCGGCGTGGACGACGCCGCCCCCGAGGTCGTCGTCCGCTGACGGGGTGACCGGCGGCGCCCCGCCGGGAAGCGGGGCGGCCCTCACGCGCCGGTTCCGTCCCCCGCGGACCCCGGAGACCGACGGAACGAACCCGTTACACATGGCAATCACTTGACTACAGAATGGTAAGCGTCTGGCCGTATGGCCGGTGACGATGCCGGCGCCTGGGAGAACATCGCCTCTGCCGTAGGAGTAGGGGGAGTTTGTGAAGAGGGTCGTCGGAGTCGTCGCGGGCATCGGAATGCTGGTGATCGCCCTCGGGGCGCCGCCGGGGGCGGCGGCGCAGGGCCGGGACGAGCCGGTCTGGCGGCCCTGCGGAGGCCCTGACAGGGGTGACCTGCTGACAGACGTGCTGCCCGAGCCGGCGGGCGCGCGGGTGGAGTGCGCCTCGCTGCGGGTCCCGCTCGACTACTCCAACCCCTATCAGACCATCACCCTGGCACTGAACCGCGTCAGGGGAGGGGCCTCTCGCGACCACAACCACCTGGGCGTGCTGCTGGTCAACCCCGGGGGGCCCGGGGCCTCGGGGCTGGAGCTGGCCAAGCAGGTCGCCGCCCAGCTTCCCGCGGGCCTGGCCGGACGGTTCGACGTGGTCGGGTTCGACCCGCGGGGGGTGGGCGCGAGCCGGCCCTCGCTCCGGTGCGTGGATCCGGCCAAGTACTACGCCGCGCCCCGCCCCGACAACGTGCCGGCGAACGCGCGGGAGGAGGCCGTGCTGCTCGGCAGGGCCCGCCAGTACGCCGCGGCGTGCGAGAGCCGATGGAGCTGGATGCTGCCGCACATGACCACCGAGAACTCCGCCCGCGACATGGACGCGATCAGGGCGGCGCTGGGCGAGACCAAGATCAGCTATCTGGGTTACTCCTACGGAACGTATCTTGGCGCGGTCTACGCGACCCTCTTCCCCGACCGGGTGAAACGGCTGGTCCTGGACAGCGCGGTCGACCCCGGCGGGGTCTGGTACGGCGCCAACCTCGCCCAGGACGTCGGCTTCAACCGGCGGCACCGGGACTTTCTGCGGTGGACCGCCCGCCACAACGACGTCTACGGGCTCGGCGGGACCGGAAAGGCGGTCTCCTTCGCGTGGTACGCCATGCGTGAGAGGCTGCGCACCCGCCCCGCGGGCGGGACGGTCGGCCCGAGCGAGCTCGACGACATCTACACCGCGGGCGGCTACTCCGACGTGGCCTGGCCGCCGCTTGCCAAGGCCTTCTCCGCCTACGTCAGGAAGGGCGACACCGCCCCGCTGCTGGCCGCCTACCGCCGCTACGCCGAAAACGACGCCGAGGCCGAGAACGGCTACGCCGTCTATCTGGGGGTGCAGTGCCGTGACGTCGCCTGGCCGCGTGACTGGCGGCGGTGGCGGACCGACATGACCAGGATGCACTCCAAGGCGCCCTTCCTCACCTGGCAGAACGCCTGGTACAACGCGCCGTGCGTCTTCTGGCCGGAGCGGGGCGGGACGCCCGTCCGGCTCAGGGACGACCGGAGACTGCCGCCGTTCCTGATCGTCCAGTCCGAGCGCGACGCGGCCACACCGTACACCGGGGCGGTGAGGATGCGCGGGATCTTCGGCGGCGCTCGGCTGCTGGCGGTGGCCGGGGGGAACCACGGGGTGGCGTTCGGAGGCAACCGCTGTGTGGACCGCCTCCTGGTGACCTATCTCAAGGACGGAACCCTGCCGGGGACGGCCGCCCGTGTCCGGGGCGGGCAGGGCGCCTCGCGTGTCCGGAAGGCCCCCGCGACTCCGGACGCCCGCTGTTCCGGCACGCCCGAGCCCCTGCCGGTCGTCCGCGCCGGGTCGAGGGCGCAAGCGCGGTAGATGACAGGCTCTAGGTTGGTTCCTGCCAAAATCGTGGGGGTCGCGTAGGCTGGGCCGCGTGATGCTGCGCACAATGGCGTCGCGTGTGCTCGACGACAATGACCGTGACGAGGTACTGGCGATCTTGGACGCCGACCCCGTATCCAACGTCTTCGTGGCCTCCAGGGTTCGTGCCGTCGGCCTGAACCCGACCAGGCTCGGCGGTCAGATGTGGGGGTTCGGGCCCCGCGGTGGCCTGACCTCTCTGTGTTACTCCGGGGCCAACCTGGTCCCGGTGAGCGCCGGCCCCGAGGCCGTGCACGCCTTCGCCGACCGGGCCCGCAGGCAGGGGCGCCGGTGCTCCTCGATCGTCGGCCCCGCCGGCGCCGTCGAGCTTCTGTGGGAACGGCTGGAGCCCCACTGGGGCGCCGCCCGCGCCATCCGCTGGTCCCAGCCGTTGATGGAGGCCACCCGCCCCTCCCCGATCCCGGCCGACCCGCTGGTCCGGCGGGTGAGGCCCGAGGAGTTCGAGCTCCTGCTACCGGCCTGCGTGGCGATGTTCACCGAGGAGGTGGGCGTCTCCCCGGAAGCCGGGGACGGCGGGGCCCTCTATCGGTCACGGGTCGCAGAGCTGATCCGGATCGGCCGGTCCTATGCGCGCATCGACGACCGCCGGGTGGTCTTCAAGGCCGAGATCGGGGCGGTGACACCGTACGCCTGCCAGGTGCAGGGCGTGTGGGTCCACCCCGAGCTGCGCGGTCACGGGTACGCCGCGGCGGGGATGGCCGCGGTGGTCGAGCAGGCGCTCGACTGCTACGCGCCGGTGGTCTCGCTGTACGTCAACGACTACAACGCCCCGGCCAGGGCCGCCTACCGCAAGGCGGGCTTCAGGGAGGTCGGCACCTTCATGTCGGTCCTCTTCTGAGCCGCCCGGTCCGCCGGCCGTCCGGGCGCGCCGTACCGTGCCCGTGCCGCGTCTGCGTCGTGCTCATGTCGTGCCGGTATGTGCCCGAGGTGTCCGTGACGGGGCCGTGTGTCCCGCGGCGGGCGGGGTGTGCTCAGCCGCGGGAGTCCCACAGGGCGAGGGCGGCGGCGAGCAGGGACTTTCGGACGGTCTCCTCGGGGAGATCGGCCGTTTCGACCACGCTGTACTGCAGCGCGCCCAGGAGCGTCCAGGTGCGCACCCGCCGGGCGGGGTCGGGATCGGGGCCCGCCAGGCGGTTGTAGATCTCGTCCCTGAAGGCGCGGATGGCCTCACCGGGCGAGCCGGGGGGCGCGCTGTCGGCGTGGCGGATGTCGTCCATGATCAGCCGGATGATCGCCCGGTGCCGGACGACGAAGGTCACCAGTTCGGTGACGAACACGCGCCCGCCGCCGATCGCGAGCAGGGCCACGATGTCCTCGGCCGCCGGGGCGATCAGTTCGGTCGCGAGGCGGTCCTTGGGGTGGAAGTGGTAGGCGACGGCGGTCTTCGTCAGCCCGACGGCCGAGGCGATGTCGGCCAGAGAGGTCGCGGCGTAGCCACGTTCGGCGAACAGGGCGCGGGCGGCCTGGAGGATGCGCTCCCGCGTGTCGTCGCCGTTCCCGGATGTGGTCATTGTCCCGTTTCCCCGTGCTCCGCGGTGTTCCCCGGTACCCGCCTCTACGATCACATCGTAGAGGCTGTACGTTCGTACAGGACGGTGGTTCAGGAACATTTCGCGGGAACAGGGGTGGTCGTCGATGTCCGGTCTGCTGGGTCGGCTGGGAGGGTGGTGCGCGCGGCGCGGCGGGCTGGTGCTGGGGTTATGGGGAGCGGTGGCCCTCCTGCTGACCGCGGGATCCCTGCTGTTCCCCGGCCCGGTGAGCAGCGACGCGACCGCGCCCGGCACCGACGCTCAGCGGGCTCACGACCTGCTGCGCGAGGGGTTCGGGCCGGGCTTCGACGCCGGGGGCACGGTCCAGATCGTGCTCCACTCTCCCGGCGGCCCCCTCACCGCGCCGCCCGTGACGGCCGCGGTGCGGTCGGCGATGGAGCGCATCCGCGGGGTCGCGCACGTGGTGGCGGTGGAGAGTCCCTACCGTCCCGGCGGACTGGCGCCGGACGCCAGGACCGGTTTGATCACGATCAGGCTGCGGGGACATGACAACGACGAGGCGGCGAAGACCACCGCGCGTCTGTCCGCCGCGGCCGAGCCCGTGCGCGCGCTCGGCGTGGAGGCGGTTCCGGCCGACGCCTCCACCCCGGCCGACAAGGAGGTCAAGACCGGGGCCAGCGAGATCGTCGGCGTGGCCTGCGCGCTGCTCGTGCTGCTGTTCGCGTTCGGCACGCTGGTCGCCGCGATGGTCCCGATCTTCGCGGCGCTGGTCAGCATCGCGACCGGGCTGGGAGTGATCAGTCTGCTCGGCCACGTCGTGGACGTGCCCAAGCAGGCGTCCATCATGGCGACGATGATCGGCCTGGGCGTCGGCATCGACTACGCGCTCTTCCTGCTCAGCAGGCACCGCCGGCTGCTGGCCGACGGGGTGCCGGTGCGCCGGGCGGTGCCCCAGGTGGTCGCGGGTTCCGGCGGCGCGGTGGTGTTCGCCGGTGGCACGGTGATCGTCGCGCTCAGCGCGCTGGCGCTGGGCGGCTTTCCGATGCTTCAGACGCTCGGCTGGATCACCGGCGTCTCGGTCGTCTGCGCGGTGGTCACCTCGGTCACGCTGGTGCCCGCGCTGCTCGGCCTGCTCGGACACCGGATCAACGCGCTGCGCCTGCCCTTCGTGGGCCGCCGCCACGGCGACGGCTCCTCCTGGTGGGGTGCTCTGGGCGCCCGGGTGGCGCGGCGGCCATGGAGCGTGCTCGCGCTGAGCGTGGTGATCCTCGGGGCGCTGACCGCGCCCGCCCTCGGCCTCAAGCTCGGCTCGCTCGACGACGGGTACGGCGAGCGCGGCACCGACGCCCGCCGCTCCTACGAGCTGATCCAGGCCGGGTTCGGCCCCGGTGCCAACGGGCCGCTGCTGGTGGTGGTCGCCCTCGACGCGGAGGCCGTCGCGGGCGGGGCGGCACCCGCCGCCCTTGGGCAGGTGGGGGAGAGGGTCCGGGCCGTCCCCGGGGTGGCCCACGCCGGGGAGCCGGTGCTCAACGCGGGTGGCACCGCCGCGCTGCTCCAGGCCGTTCCCCGGTACGCGCCCGGCGACGCGAGGGCGGTCGAGGTGGTCCGGGCCGTGCGCGCGATCGAGGTCGAGGGCGCGCGGGTGCACGTGGGCGGCGAGGTGGCGGCCATGGCCGACGCCAGTGACAGGATCGGCGAGCGCACCCCTCTGGTCGTCGGCGTGGTGGTGCTGCTCAGCGCCCTGCTGCTGCTCCTGGCGTTCCGATCGCCGGTGGTCGCGGTCAAGGCCGCGCTGATGAACCTCGTCTCGCTCGGCGCGGCGTTCGGGGTGCTCGCCCTGGTCTTCTCCCTCGGCCTGGGCACCCGCCTGGTCGGCATGGACCCGCCGGTGGGCGTGGACACGTTCTTCTTCCCGGTGCCGATCGACGGCTACATCCCGCTCATGCTGTTCGCGGTGCTGTTCGGCCTGTCGATGGACTACGAGGTGTTCCTGCTCACCGCGGTACGGCAGGCGTACCTGCGGCACGGGGACAGCCGCGGGGCGGTGGCGGAGGGGCTGGGCTCGACCGGCCGGGTCATCACCTCCGCCGCGCTGATCATGGTGGCCGTCTTCGTGGCCTTCGTCGCCTACCCCGACCCCATGGTCAAGATCTTCGGTGTCGGTCTGGCCGCGGCCGTCGCGGTGGACGCCACCGTGATCCGCGGCCTCCTGGTGCCCGCGACCATGGCCCTGCTCGGCAGGCTGAGCTGGTGGTCTCCGGCGTGGCTGGACCGGGCCCTGCCCGACCTGTCCATCGAGGGGCACGGCGAGGAGCCCGCCGGGGAGGAGCGGGGAGGGGCACTCGCCGGCGTCACCCCGGAGCCGGGGCCCCGGTGATCATTTTGCGATGAGTGCTCCCTAAAGGCTGGTATGTACCTTCCCAGCCGCTTCCAAGTGCTCCCCAAGTGACCTGAACCATGCTTTCCCTCCGGGAAGCACGTCTGTGGGGAGAGTAAGCGAATGGTGGGAAGACTCGGCGCCGTGGCCGGGCTGGTCCTGGCGGGGGTGCTGGCCCTTCCGGGGGCCGCCCTGGCCAAGCCGAAGGACCTGGACGTCCCGGTCGGGACGTGGCTGGCGGCCAGGACGCACCCGGCCGTCCAACTGACCTCGGTGTCCTACACGGCCGACGTGGCCGTGCCGACCCCGGTGGCGAACCCGGAGGCGATCAAGTCGCTGACCCAGCGGGGCGTCGCCGCCGTGCAGTCGGGCAAGATCTCCTCCGACGAGAACAGCATCTACCGGTGGGTCGTCCAGCAGATGGCCAGGGAGCCGGGGCGCTACTTCTCGCCCGGGGCGCCGGAGCGGGTCGTGGAGGCGACGGCCGGAGGGCTGTGCACCGGCTGGTGGGTGACGCCGGACGGCTACATGGTCACCGCGGCCCACTGCGTGGGTCAGGAGGAGACCGAGCTGGCGCGGACCTTCGCCACGCAGGCCCTCACCAAGATCAACGAGAAGGACGCCGCCGACCTGGTGGCCGACCTGGGGGACATCGCCTCCGACGAGGAGATCGTCAAGACGGCGGCCAAGATCTTCCAGGTCTGGAACGCCGACAACATCAAGATCCGCAATGTCAAGAGCTCGCTCTCGCTGCTGCAGAGCCTGCCCGGCGGAGGGGTGGACAAGACCGCCAAGGCGGTGCCGATCGAGCTGGTCGCCAAGGGCACCGTCTACCCGGGCAAGGACGTCGCGATCCTCAAGGCCAACGGGCAGAGCAACCTGCCGACCCTGCCACTGGGGCAGGACTCCGACGTGCGGGTGGGAGACACCCTCTACATCAGCGGGTTCCCCGGCACGGTGACGCAGACCTCGATCTTCAACGTGGAGTCCAAGCTCGACCCCGCCTTCACCGAGGGGCCCTACAACGCCGCCCGTCAGACCCCCGAGGGCGTGCCGTACATCCAGACCCAGGCCCCGTCCTACCCGGGAAACTCCGGAGGCCCGGTGTTCAGCAAGGACGGCAACGTCATCGGCATCCTGGTCGGCGGACTGATCCAGCAGGACGGCGGCTCCACCGAGGGCGAGAGCTTCGTGCTCCCGGTCAGCGTCGTCAAGGAGAAGCTGAACGAGAAGAACATCGCCTCGGCCGAGTCGGTGACGACGAAGACCTACAACGAGGCGCTCGACCTGTTCTTCGCCAACCACTACTCCGAGGCGCTGCCCAAGTTCCGTGAGGTTCAGGCGCTGCACCCGAACCACCCCTACGTCGCCAAGTACATCACCGACTCCCAGCAGGCCATCACCGCGGGCAAGGACGAGAGTTCCCCGGCGATCCTGCCGCTGGCGCTGTGGGGCGGGGGTGGCCTGGCCGTGCTGGTGGTGGCCGGTGTGCTGGTCGCGGTTCTCCGGGGCAGGGGCCGGTCGAAGGCGCGGCCCGTCCCCTTCCCGCCCGCGCCCTACGGCGGCGCGCAGCCCGGCTACCTGCCGCCGGGGCAGGGGAGGGGGCACGACCGGCCCGGTCACCCGGGTCATCCCGGTCATCCGGGGCAGCCGTACGGCCTGCCGCAGCACCATCGGCAGCGCCCGGCGTACCCGCTTCCGGCCGCGCCCGAGGACGCCCACGCCGCCCGGCCGCCGTACGGCCCGCCGCAGCAGCCGCCCGTGCCGCCGGCGGGCCCCGGAGCCAACACCCGGATCGCCGGGCTGGAGGCGGAACTGGAGGAACTGCGCCGCACCCTGGGACAGCGCCCGCCGGACCGGGGCTGAAGCGCCCGCCGGACCGGGGCCTGATCGGAGCCGGTGACGCCGATCGGGGGTGATCGGGGAGCCCGCGGGCCGTCCCGGGGTGAGGCCGTCCCTTTCGGGGCGGCCTCACCCCTTTTCCCGGTGTCTCCGGTTCCCCGCCCGCCTCTGTTCCCCGGTGGCGCTCAGGCCGGTATCCTCGCCCGGCGGCGTCCCCGGTAGCCGCTGTGGACCAGAACGTCGCCGGGTTCGGCGGCCGGAGACGCGACCGTCCCGGCCGCCACGTCGCGGGAGCCGGGCACGCCGGAGGTCCCGGAGACCTCCGCGACCCGCGAGACCCCCGCGCGGCCGCGTGCGGCCCTTGTCGCGGGCACGGCCTGCATGGTCGTGCTCACCGCGGCCTCGGGCCGGCGGTGCCGCCGGCCGCGCAGCGGAGCGTCCTGAACGAACGTGGAGGACTCGGCCACGGGGCGCCCGCGACGGCGGCGCCTGCCCTGGTAAGGCGTCGGGGAGTCGTCGCGGCGCCGGTCGGCGGGGGCGGTCCCGCCGGCGTGGGTGCCCCGGCTCCTCCGGGGCGCGGGTGTGTTCCCGGCGTGGGCCAGGCCGGTGGAGAACGTCTCCCCGGCGAGGGAGATCAGCTCCGGGCGGAGCCCCCCGGTACGGGAGTCACCGAGGCGGAAGGCCGCGGGAGCCGGGCCGCCCGGCGCGGGATCGCCCGCGTGGGACTCCTCGACGTGGGAGATCGGTGAGGTGAGCGAGGGGAACCCGGCGGCCCCCGCCGGGGCGAGGGTGATCTCGGGAACGGCCTGCCGGACGGCCCCGCGGGTCTCGGCGAGGACGGGCGCGGAGAGGACGGGCGCGGCGGAAGCGGCGGGTGCGGCGGGCGCGGTCTCCAAGGGCGGGGACGCGCCGCCAAAGGCCCGCCTGCGCCCGGGGGCGCGGCGATGGCTCCGGGCCCGGTGAGGGCGGCGGCCGGTCGCGACCCGCGCGGCGAGCGCGGGCCTTCCCCGCGTCTGCCTGGCCTTGGTGTGGACGATGAGCGCGAGCGCGGCGAGCAGGACCGGCGCGAGGACGGCGGGGGTGCCGATCTGCGAGACGTCCGGGGAGACGTCGTGACCGGTGGCGACGGGGGCCGGGGCGGCGGCGACGGCGTTGGTGTCGGCGGCGGCGGGTTTGGCGTGCTTTCCGGCCGTGCCGGCCCGGCTCTGGGCCCCGGCGGCGGTCGCGGGGGTGTGCTCCGCCTTCTTCCGGGAACCGGGGGAGGGCCGTCCCGCCTCCGCCGGCGAGGCGGTCCGGGCGGCGGCCGGATCCGGCCTGGCGTGCCGGGGCGCCGGAGCCGGGACGGGGGAGGGAGGCACGGTCTCCCGCACGGGAGCGGTCGTCGACGAGCCCGGTCCGAGGCCGAGCGTCACCCGGCCGTCCGCGCGTGCCTCGGAGGTGACGATCTCCTGCTTCCGGGCGGCCTCCCGTTCCAGCCGGGCCTTGATCTTCTCGGGATACCCGTACCCGACGACCTTGTCGGTGCCGCGTTGCTTCCGCTTGGCGACCCCGCCGTCGATGTTCCCCTCGATCGTGTGGATCGTCGTGCCCTCGACCCGGGTGACGATCCCGACGTGGTCGATGCCGCCGATCTTCTTCGAGCCGCTCCAGTCGAAGAAGACGATGGCGCCGGGGCGGGGGACGGTGCCCCAGGCGTCCTGCCGCTGGAACCACCGGGCGTGGTGAACGGTGTAGGCGAACTGGCCCACCCACTCTTCGTAGCCCAGCTTCTTCGCCGCCCACGACAGGTACATGTCGCACCAGGGGGCCGCGCCGTAGTCGGCGTCGAACTCGACCTCACCGCCGTACCACTCACCGAACTTGGTGCGGCCGCCGCGCTCGGAGTACCCGAGCTGGCTCTCCAGCAGCCTGATGAACTTCTGCATCTCTGGGGTCATGAGGAACTTCGGCTCATCTCCGGTAGCCGTGAGGTCACGGTCGTCTCGTCCGCGCGTCCCGGCCGCCGCGAGGCGTGGGGCGGGCGATGGAACGTTTCATCCGGGCGGGTCATGGGGGAGGGGGGATGTGCGTGACGGCTCCATGGAGAGGTTGTCTTCCGTGACCAGAGAGGCTACCTGGGCGTGAGGGGGAGGTCACGACAGAGTAAAACATGCGTACGGCTCGCATACAGCATGTTGGGCGATAAAAGCTGACGTCAGCGCCGTTTGTGTGACTTTTCGGGCTGAATCTCTTTACGGGGAGGATCTCCTAAATGTCACCATCGGGTGAGGTTTGAGGGTCGCCCTTACGGGAGGTCCTGCCGCGGGACGTCGGCGGCGGGCGACGCGCCACCGGTGGACGGCCCCGGGGACGCCGGGGGCCTGGAAGGCGCCGGGGACGCAGAAGGCACCGGGGACGCCGAGGGGGAGGCGGAGGGCGAGGAGGGGGCCGAGGAGGGGGCCGAGGAGGGCGTCGGCCCGGACTCCGGGGCGCAGGCGGGCAGGGGAAGCCGCACCTCGCGCGAGTGTGTCCCGCCGCCCGGGACGGTGGTGATCGTCACGGTCCGGCGGACATGGTCACCGCACCGGGGCGACGGGCCGAACACACCCGCGACCTCACGGGTGTAGCCGGTGTGGCCGGACAGCACCAGCACCCGCGTCCTGCCCGGCACGGTCCTGCCGGCGGTCCGCTGGGTGAAGCCCACCCGGACCTTCACCGCCGAGGTGTCGGTGGTCCGGACCCGGAAGCGGACGGCGGTGCCGTCGAAGGAGACGATCTCCAGGCTCTCGACCCCGGGGGCCGGGCACGGGGCGCCCCTGACCTCCACCGTACGGCTCAGCTCTCCGGCGGGGAGGCCGGGCGAGGTGGAGACCGTGACCCGCCGGTAGAGGGTCTGCCCGCAGGCCGGAGCGGTGAAGGCATGGGGGACGGACCGGGTGTAGGCGCGGGCTCCGGCGAGGGTGAGGACACGCGGGGGCGTCGCGACCAGCCGGCCGGGATCCTTCCCCTCGGCGAACCCGGCGGTCAGCGTGACCTCCCGGGGGCTGGAGGCGTGCACGGAGACCGCGGCCCCGGTCGCGTCGACCCGGGTGATCGCCAGATCGGTGACGGCGTGCGCCGTCGACGACGACGGTGACGGCGACGGGGTCCCGGGCGGGGGCGTGACCGGGACGGGGGGCGTGGAAGGGGAGGACGGCCGAGGGGAGGGGCGCGCGGGGGTGGACGTGGAGGCCGAGGTCGGGCGGGAGGGGCGGCCGGGGGCGGTGGTGCCCGAGGAGAGCTCGGGCCGGCCCGCGGTGTTGCGCGGAGGGTTGGCCACGACGACGGCCTTCGGCGGTGGCGGCAGCCGTTCCCCCCTCTCACGCGGTGCCGTGTCCCGGGTCGAGGGGGTGATCGGCGGCGGGGTGAAGACCGCGTCCGCGGAGAGCCGGTCGGCCGACCGGCCGGCGGCGATCAGTGCGAGGGCGACCGCGACGGTGATCACGCCCGCCGAGGCCAGGAGCCGGGGGCCCACCCGGGGGCGGCGCGTCACCCCCGCCCGGCCCGATCGGCCCGCCCCGCCCGCCCGGCCGAGCAGGCTGCGCGCGATCGAGGTGTTCGCCCTCGGCGCCGGTCGGGCCAGGGGGAACGCCAGCGCCAGCAGCGTGGCCAGCTCGGCCAGGTGGCGCCGCCCGCGCTGCTCCCACTCGGGCCCGTAGGCGGCCACCGCCGCCGCCTCCAGCTCCGCGACGAACGCCCCGGCCGTCGGCGGCCGGTACACCGCGCCCTTGGCCATGCCCCGGGCCACCAGCCCCCGCATCGGGGCCGGCACCGCCTCCAGCGGGATCGGCGCCGTCCGGTGCCGGTGCATCAGTGCGGCGGGGTGGTCGGCCCGGTACGGCCGGCGCCCGGTGAGGCACTCGAAGAACACGCATGTGGCCGCGTAGACGTCGCTCGCCGGGGTGGCCGGGCCTCCGGCCCACTGCTCGGGCGCCATGTAGGACGGGGTGCCCGCCGGCACGTCCGGCTCGCCGATGTGGGCGGCGACGCCGAAGTCCGTCAGTTTGCTGCCGCCGTCGGCCTGGATCAGCACGTTCTCCGGCTTGTAATCGCGGTGGACGATCCCGGCGGAGTGCGCGAACGCGAGGCCCAGCAGCGACCCCTTGAGCACCACCAGGGCCGCCTCGGGGCCGGTGCCGCCGTGTGCGGTGAGAATCTTCCTGAGGGCGACCCCGTCCACCAGCTCCATGACGATCGCGGCCTCGGTCGCGTCCTCGTAGTACTCGTAGAAGCGGACCACGTTCGGGTCGGCGAGTTCCACCATGACGCGCGCCTCCTCACGGAAGCGCAGCAGGAAACGGCGATCGCCCCGCAGGGAGGCGTTCAGGTATTTGATCGCCACGTAGGCGCCTGTCGCCGCGTAGGTGGCCAGCACCACCCGGCCGCCGCCTCCCGTGCCGAGTTCCCGAACCTCGTGGTACCCCGGAACCATCTGACGTCCCCCTCCGAGCGCCGTCGCTTGTTCGACGGTCTCACCCCGGAGGGGGGTTGTCACGGCCCTCGGATTTCCCTGAAAAGTCAGCTAAATACATCTAGAGCGGCTTTCCAGGTGACATGTACTCGCGGCGAAGGGACGGACATGTCACCTGAAAAACCCTGCCGGTACTGTTTTCCGGTGACCGTTCTGCTGCCCGGTGTCGCTCTCACCGACCATGTCTTCACCGTCCCCCTCGACCACGCCGATCCCGGCGGCGCGACGATCGAGGTCTTCGCCCGCGAGGCGGTGGACCCGGCCAAGCGCGACCGGGACCTGCCCTGGCTGCTGTTCTTCCAAGGGGGCCCGGGCAACAAGTCGCCGAGGCCGAGAGCGGCCGACGGGTGGCTGGGGCACGCGCTGAAGACCCATCGGGTGCTCCTGCTCGACCAGCGGGGCACCGGCCGCAGCACCCCCGTCACCGCCAGGACGCTGACGGGCACGGACGCCGAGATCGCCGCCCGCCTCACGCACTTCCGCGCCGACGCGATCGTGGCCGACGCCGAGCTGATCCGGCGCGAACTCCTCGGCGACCGGCCGTGGGAGACCCTGGGCCAGAGTTACGGCGGCTTCATCACGCTCACCTATCTGTCCCGCGCCCCCGAGGGGCTCAGGGCCTGCTACATCACCGGCGGCCTGCCGGGGCTCGACGCGACCGCCGACGACGTCTACTCCCGCACCTATCCCCGGGTCCGCGCCAAGGTGAATCGCTTCTTCGCCCGCTACCCCTCCGACTCCGCCAGGCTGAACGAGATCGCCGCCCACCTGCGCGGGGAGGAGGTCCGGCTGCCGGACGGCGACCCGCTGACCGTGCGCCGCCTGCAGACCATGGGCCTGTGCCTGGGGATGAGCGACGGGGCCGACTATCTGCACTGGGTTCTCGACGAGGCGTGGACCGGCGGGAAGCTCTCCGACCTGTTCCTCTACGAGACCATGATGGCCACCGGCTTCGTCGGCAACCCGCTCTACGCGGTGCTGCACGAGCCGATCTACGCCCAGGGGACCGCCACGGCGTGGTCGGCGCACCGGCTGCTGCCCCCGGAGTTCGCCGAGGACGCCACACCGCTGCTTCCCGTCGGGGAGATGATCTACCCCTGGATGTTCGACGAGATCGCGGCCCTGCGTCCCTTCAAGGGGGCCGCCGAGATCCTGGCCGCCGACCCCGCCTGGCCCCGCCTCTACGACCCGGTACGGCTGGCCGCCAACGAGGTCCCGGTGGCCGCCGCCGTCTACTACGACGACATGTACGTCGACGAGGGCCTGTCCGTGCGGACCGCCCGCTCGATCGGGAACGTCCGGACCTGGGTGACCAACGAGTGGGAGCACGACGGCGTCCGCGTCGGCGGCGACCGGGTCCTCGGACGCCTGATGGACATGGTCGCCGGCGTCCACGGCTGAGACCGCGGTCGTGCCGGCCCCACGGCGGGGCCGGTGACCGCCCGGCGCTTTCAGGGGGCGGGCATCCTCGTGGCGCGGAGCAGGGCGGCCGGGTGACCGTGGCCGGCGCGCAGGCGCGCGAGGTCCGGATCGCCGCTCCAGATCTCGCGCAGCGTCTCGTGCCCGACCCGGTCGGCGACGACCTGCGAGGTGATGTCGTTCCTGACGTACTCCACCGCCATCAGGACCACGGCCGGATCCTCGGTGTAGACGCCCCAGGCGGCGCCCCCCGCGAAACCGCCGATCAGAACCTCGCTCCTGTCGCCCGCGACGACCAGGAGACGGCATCCCAGGCTCCCGGCGACCGCCTCGGGGGCGGGGAAGCGATGCTCGTACAGGTGCCCGACCAGGGCGGGGGCGGGCCCGAAGTGCACCACGGACACCTCGACCCCCCGCTCGGCCGCCCGCCCGAGGAGCGGGGACAGCAGTCTCATCTCCTCCGGCCAGATCGACAGGAACAGGTCGGTGCGGGCCGAGGCCACCACATCCTCGGCCCGGGTGAGCAGCGCGTCGGCGCCCTTGAGGTTGTGGGTCAGGTAGGAACCGGGCGGCGCCGCGATCGTGGGCAGCGATGACTGCAGGGCCCCGATCGAGTCGTCGAACTCCCTGCGCATGCGTTCCAGCAGCGCGCGGGGCGGCAGCGCCAGGTAACCGGTGGCCTCCTCGGCCCCGCGCAGTTCGTAGGCCGCACCCCTGGCGACCAGCTTGCCCAGCGTCTCGTAGACGGTGCTGCGCGGCACCCCGGAGCGTTTGGCCACCTCGTAGCCGTTGAGCGGCTGTCCGGCCACCACCAGCGTGACATACGCCTTGGCCTCGTATCCCGACATGCCCAGGCGCTGCAACTGCTCTACCACATCCCGCATCGGAGTTATGCTACGGCGCGCGCCGACGGTTTAGCGTTGTCCTAAAGCACGTTATTTGGATCCGTATTAATCGTTTTGGAGTACGGGGCGGGCCGTCAGACCTGGCCGGCCTTCTCCAGGGCCGTGCAGCAGGTGTCCACCATGAGGCGGGTGACCAGGTAGGGGTCGACGTTGGCGTTGGGGCGGCGGTCCTCGATGTAGCCCTTCTTGTCCACCTCGACCTGCCACGGGATGCGGACCGAGGCGCCGCGGTCGGAGACGCCGTAGCTGAACTCGTTCCAGGGAGCGGTCTCGTGGTGGCCGGTGAGCCGCTCCTCGATGCCGGCGCCGTAGTGCCTGACGTGCTCCGTGGCGTTCTCGGCGAGGGCCTCGCAGGCGGTGATGATCGGGTCGTAGCCCTCGCGCATGGCCTTGGTGGAGAAGTTCGTGTGCGCGCCGGCGCCGTTCCAGTCGCCCTTCACCGGCTTGGCGTCGAGCGTGGCGGCGACGTCGAAGTCCTCGGCGACGCGGTAGAGCAGCCAGCGGGCGATCCAGAGCTGGTCGGCGACCTCGACCGGGCCCGCGGGACCCACCTGGAACTCCCACTGTCCCGGCATGACCTCGGCGTTGATGCCGGAGATCGTCAGGCCGGCGGCGAGGCACAGGTCGAGGTGCTTCTCGACGACGTCGCGGCCGAAGACCTCGTCGGCGCCGACACCGCAGTAGTAGCCGCCCTGGGGGGCGGGGAACCCGCCGATCGGGAAGCCGAGCGGGCGGCCCTCCTTGAAGAAGGTGTACTCCTGCTCGATGCCGAACCACGACTCCTGCTCGGCGAACCTCTCGGCCACCTCCGTCAGGGGGGCGCGGGTGTTGCTGGAGTGCGGGGCCATGTCGGGGGTGAGGACCTCGCACAGCACCAGCACGTCGTCGCCGCCCCGGATCGGGTCCGGGCAGGTGAACACCGGCTTGAGCACGCGGTCGGAGGAGCCGCCGTCGGCCTGGTTGGTGCTGGATCCGTCGAAACCCCAGAGCGGCAGCGCGGCACCGTCCGCCAGGATCCTGGTCTTCGAACGGAGCTTGGCGGTCGGCTGGGTGCCGTCGATCCAGATGTATTCGGCCTTGAAGGTCATCGGCGGAGTCCTTGGGGAGGGAATGGGGTTGCTGCCCACAAAGACTTGCAAATCGCGGTTTCGCATCTGTTGCCCGAATGTGAACGGGATGTTACTCAATCCCGTGCGTCCAGGCCGAGAGCGCGGGGAGGGGCACGCCCGGGAGGACTCGCATGAGTCCGCGCGGGACGCCGGGAACCCGGTCGTGCGCGACGGCGCTCCGTTCGGCGGGGCCGGCCACCCCACGTTCGGCGGGGCCGGCCACCCCACGGGGGAGATCGTTTTTGGTGAACGGAGGAAAGGGGGTTGACTGGGCGGGCGTGCCGAGGGCCGGGGTCCGGCGCGGAGGTCCCCCGGCGGACGGACGGCCTTCGCCCGCGACCGATCCCCCGTCCCCCGGAGAGACACGTGCCAGCCTCCTTCCCCCGGCGTCTCCGCCGCCTGCCGGATCTCGCCCTCACCTCGGTCCTCACGACGGCGCTCGTCGCGGCCCCCGCCTGTGCTCCGGCGCCGGCCGTCTCCGGGGACCCGGTGCGGGCGACAGGCCGGCCGGCTCCCGCCTCCTCGGCCCCGGCTCCCGTCTCCCCGACCCCCGCTTCCCCGGCCACGACGGCGGAGGCGCGGGCCACTCCGGCGCCCGGTCTCGACGACCCGGTCAAGAAGGAGATCGCGATGAGGCTGGTCTCCAGCGCGGAGAACTCCTCCCTCGACTGGAGGGCGCAGTACGGATACATCGAGGACATCGAGGACGGGCGCGGCTACACGGCCGGGATCATCGGCTTCTGCTCCGGAACCGGCGACATGCTGGACCTCGTCGAGCTCTACACCCGGCGCAGGCCCGGCAACGTGCTCGCCCGCTACCTTCCCGCCCTGCGCGCGGTCAACGGCGGCGACTCGCACGCGGGCCTGGGCCGCGGTTACACCAGGGCCTGGGCCGCGGCGGCCGGGGACGACGCCTTCAGGAAGGCGCAGGACGACGAGCGGGACCGGGTCTACTTCGACCCGGCGGTGAGCCGGGCCAGGAAGGACGGCCTGCGCGCCCTGGGGCAGTTCGTCTACTACGACGCCCTCGTCATGCACGGCGACGGGGACGACCCGCTCGGCTTCGGCGCGATCCGCGCGAACGCCCTGAGCAGGGCCGTCCCTCCGTCGCGGGGCGGCGACGAGGTCACCTATCTGCACGCCTTCCTCGACGCGCGCAGGGCCGCGATGCGGGCGGAGTCGGCGCACGAGGAGACCGACCGGATCGACACCGGGCAGCGGCTCTTCCTGAAGGCGGGCAACCTCGACCTCGACCCTCCGTTGTCCTGGAAGGTCTACGGAGACTCCTACGCCATCGGGTAGGCGGCTCCGCCGGCGCGTGGGCCGGTCCCCAGGGGCCGCTCCGAGGGGGGCCTCCCGCCGGGCCGTGCCCGGACGGGGCGGCGGGCCGTGCGCCCTGTGCCGGACGGGCCGTCACGTCCGCCGGTCGCCGCGCTCGCCGGTCGCCAGGCCGTCGAACAGGATCGTGATGTAGTGCTCGGCGAGGCCTGCGGTGTCCAGCCGGCCGCCGGGCCGGAACCAGCGGACCGTGACCCAGATGGTGTCGCGGATCATGCGGTAGGTGAGCTTGGGATCCACGTCGGGCCGGAGCATGCCGTTCGCCTGGCCGAGCTTGATCTGCTCGATCCACATGCGCTCGACCTCCTCCTCGACCTTGACCAGATAGTCGAAGCGGTCGCCGGGCAGGGAGCGCAGATAGTTCCAGTCGTTCTGCATGACGGTGATCGCCGCGCGATGGGGTTCGAGGGTGCCGAACCCGATGCGCACCATCTCCGAGAGGGTCTCGCGGGGGTCGCGGGCCTCCACCAGCACGGAGCGGTAGCGGCCGACGAGATCGTCGAGGAAGGTGGTCAGCACCTCGTCGACGATCGTCTCCTTGGAGTCGAAGTGGTGGTACAGGCTGCCGGAGAGGATGCCCGCCTCCTCGGCGATCTGCCGCACGGTGGTCGCCTGGAAGCCCTTGCGCGCGAAGAGCTCGGCGGCGAGCTTGACGAGATGGTCACGGCGCTCGGAGGCGGAGGCGGGCGCCGCCGTGCGCCTCGTCGTGCTCTGCCGCCTGACGGGCATGGCCGTACCGGAGTTCTTTCGCGTGTTCACGTCCCCCATTATGGGCCTTTGCGCAATCGCTTGTTCACGGGAACACGACGTCACGCCCGCGTCTTTCCGTTCAAACAAGCACGCACTGACCTCGCCGTTCTGAATGCCCGCGCGGGGTTTACCCCCGGCGCCGCGACGGCTCCTCCCGGCGGGGTTCACAGCCACCCGAAAGTTTATGAAAGCCGATAACCCTGGGTTTCCGCTCTCACCGGACATCCCGTGGCGCGTGAAATCCCCGTGGGGGCCGTCAAGACCACCGAATCAGGTGCCGCGGCGCCGGAGTGAGGTATAGGGTCTTCGGGACTTCACCCTCGCCGCACGTCAGGAGGCCCGGTGAGCGGCACATGCCGGACCCCGGTGCCTTCGGCGGTGAACGCCCGCTCGCCGTCCGCGCTCCCGGGGGACGTTCTCCACCGGAGCCCCGCGCCCGTCGGCGCACCGCGATATTTCCCGCACCCGGGAAAGGGAACAAGAACCGGTGGGTTCGTGATGTTCGCCGATCCGGCGGGGAAGGCGGAGCGCGCGGCGACGCGCTTTTCCCGGCCATTGCCCCAACCGGAATGAGTGATCCGCAATCCACGGATGGAACGAGGCGATAATCCCGGAACCATGGCCCCGGCCCGGCCGGGCCGTCCATTCTTTCCGTCCGAGCCCGCCGTCCGCCCCCTTCCGCGGAAGCGGCGGACTCCGCCGGAACGGTCCGGACGGGCCGGGGAACGGGGAGTCGCGCCCCGCCTCCCCGGCGACGGCCGCGACCGTGACGGCCGGCCCCGCCGCGGGACGCGTCAGAGGCCGGGGAGAAGACCGTTGCGGAACAGATCGACGAAAAGCCGGTGGTCGGTCCTCGCCTGCGCGCCGTACCGGTGGGCGAAGTCGACCAGCATGGCGGTGAAGCCGCCGGTGTCGCCGACGATCACGTTCACGATCGCGTCCTCGGTGGAGAAGTCGACCAGGTCGTGGCTGGACTCGTCGTCGGCCACCGAGTGCATGCGGGCCACGGCCCTGCCGAGGTCGCGGACCACCGAGGCGAGTTCGTCGGGTTCGTTGACGTCGCCCCAGTCGAGGTCGGCGGAGTAGGGGGAGACCTCGGCGACGAGCTGGCCGACGCCGTTCAGCGTGGTGTAACCGAGCCAGGGGTCGGCATAAGCCTGCAGGGCGCGTTGCGACTCGGCGGTGCGGTGCCCCTGGTGCTTGAAGTAGGCGCGCACCTTCTCGTCGTCGATGTATCGGGCCACCGCCGGGACCTGCGCCTGCTTCATGTAGAGGATGACGTCGTTCTCCAGCGCCTGGGTGTGGCCCTCCAGAAGCATGTTGTAGGAGGGCAGCCCCGCCGAGCCGATGCCGACTCCCGTGCGGAGCGCGAAATCCTTGATCTTGTGTTCGACCTCGGAGACGGAGGGGAGCGTGGTGAGGTACTCGCGGAAGGCCGCCTCCACCGCGTGCCGGGTCTCCTCGTCGACCGGGTGGCGGCCCTCCAGGGCGGCGAACCTGCGGTCGAAGTCGTCGATCGTGGTCTCCACATCCAGCAAAGCCACCCGGGTGTTCAGCCGGGCGACCTGCAGAACCCGGTGGAGCACACCGGTGGTGGTCTCCAGCGTCAGCGAGCCGATCGCGTCGTCCCCGCCCTCCGAGATGCCGGTCAGCTCGGTGAGGTAGGCGTGGGCGAACACGGTCACCAGTTCGCCGATCACCGCGTCGGACAGGGCCTTGGCGTAGCCGATGAGGGCGACGCTGGCCACGAACCGCTTGAGGTCCCAGACGTAGGGCCCGACGTAGGCCTCGTCGAAGTCGTTGACGTTGAAGACCAGGACGCCCGAGGCGTTCATGTAGGTGCCGAAGTTCTCGGCGTGCAGGTCGCCGTGGATCCACACCCGGCGTGTCTGGCAGTCCAGGAAGGAGTCGTCGGCGAACGCTCCGGTCATGTCGGCGTAGAACAGGCTGGCGCTGCCCCGGTAGAAGGCGAAGGGGGAGGCGGCCATCTTCCGGAACTTGCGCCGGAAGGCCGCGGGGTCACGTCTGATGGAGTCACCGAACTCGGTGATCAGAACGTCGAGGATGTGCGCCGAGCGCCTGTCGGTGGTCATGATGCGCACGTTAGAGGCAGAGACCGAAACTCCGCCAGACACCGGGCGTCACAGATGTGGAGCGCACCAATCACCCTTCCCGGACCACGGTCCCCGGCCCCCGTCGGGGGGACAAGATCCACGTATGTACTGTGGTGAGGTTTTCAATCTCCAGCCACGACCAACCGGCGGGAGGGCCCGGCGGTATCGCCTCACGTCTCCCCGAAGGTGACCGCCCCGTGAGGAGGAGCCGACGGTGACACGACGTGGCCCGGTGGTGGCCGGGCTCATGCTCAGCGTGGCCCTGGCCGCGATGGACGCCACGATCGTGGCCACCGCCGTTCCCGCGATCGTGGGCGACCTCGGCTCCTTCTCCCTGTTCCCCTGGGTCATCGCGGTCTACCTGCTGGCCCAGGCGGTGTTCACCCCGGTCTACGGCCGGCTCGCCGACGTCTACGGGCGCAGGCCCATGCTGCTCGCCGGAACGACGATCTTCATGCTCGGCTCACTGCTGGCCGGCCTGTCGCAGAACATGCCCGTCCTCATCGCGGCACGCGTCCTGCAGGGGGTGGGCGCCGGAGCGATCCAGCCGATCACGCAGACGATCGCGGCGGACATCTACCCCCTGGCCCGGCGAGGGCGGATCTCCGCGCTGCTGTCGACGGTGTGGGGGACGGCGGCGCTGCTCGGGCCGTTGCTCGGCGGCCTGCTGTCGGAGCTCGGCCTGTGGCGGTGGATCTTCCTGCTGAACCTGCCGGTGGGGATCGCCGCGGTGGCCATGGTCACGACGTTCCTGCGTGAGCCGTTCGAACGCCGCCCGCACCGCCTCGACGTGCTCGGCACGACCCTGCTGGGCGCGGGCGTCGTCGCGGTGATGACGGGCCTGCAGGACGCGACCTGGTGGGCGGTCCTGCTCGGTCTCGCGCTGCTGGCCGCCTTCCTGCGCTGGGAGCGCCACGCGGCCGAACCCGTCGTCCCGCCGTGGATCTGGCGGGATCGGTTCCTGCTCGGCGCCTTCATCGGCAGCGGAACCGTCGGCATGATGATGATCGCCCCCGCCCTCTATCTGCCCACCTACGCCCAGGGCGTGCTCGGCGCGGGCGCGGTCGCCGCCGGGTTCGCGCTCGCCGTGCAGTCCCTCGGCTGGCCGCTGGCCGCCGGTCTCGCCGACCGGCTCTACCTGAGGTACGGCTTCCGCGCCACGGCGCTGGCGGGGCTGGTGCTCGTCGCCGTGTCGGCGGTGATGTACGTCGCGCTGACGCCGTCCTCCTCGCTCGTCTACATGGGGGCCTGCTCCTTCGTCAACGGCTTCGGCCTCGGTCTGCTGTCGGTCTCCTGCCTGGTCGGCGCGCAGTCGGCGGTGGGCTGGGAGCGGCGCGGCGTCGTCACGGGCGGGGTGATGTTCTTCCGCATCGTCGGAGGGGCGGTGGGCGCGGCTCTCTTCGCCGCCGTGGCCAACGCCTCCGCGCGCTCCTCGGGAACGGTGGCCTCGGTCGACGAGGTGGCCGCCGCGCTGGAAGGCCCCCGGGCGCGGGCCGCCCGCGCCGCCTTGGCCGCCGCCGTCCACCACGTCTTCCTCGTGATGGGCGTCGTGGTGCTTCTCGGGGTCCTCGCCGTCGTGGTCATGCCGCGCCGGGGCGCCTCCCTCCGGCCCGAGGCCGGGCCCGGGGCAGAGGCCGGTCATGAGAACGCGTCCGCCGGAGAGCCGGCCGGTGAGGCGGAGCCGAGCCCCTAGGACGTCCGCCGTACGGCGGCGGAGGCGTGTGGGGTTCCCGGTGAATCCCGGGCCCCGCGGCAAGGGGCGCTCCGGCCCCGCGGGGGGAGACCCCGGTGGTGGATCGGTGATGGAGACGTGTCCTGGCGGGCGTGGGGGACCCGCCAGGACACGCTCCTCCCCGACGCGGCGGCGCGAGGACCCCGGCGAGGGTTGGGGTCCTCGAACCGTTCAGTCGCGCGGGGCGTCGGTGGGGGGAGGGGCGTCGGCTCGTGGGCCCGTGCCCTCCCGCGAGAGGTCGTCGCCGGGGCGGGGTCTCCGGTGACGCGGTGACAAGAGGTGTGCCTCCCCGGCCGGGTCGTCGGCCGGGCGCGAGGTCTCCCGCCTCTTATCGTTCCAGATGAAAAATCCGTTTCTCCACCATACGGCGAAATCGGTGGGTACCGAAAGGGTCGCCCCGCTTCCGCCTCGTCGGCGGAGGGCGGGGGCAGCCCGGCGACGCGACGCGTAGCGCAGTGAACGCGCGGCCACGCCGAGGCCGCGCCGGGGTGGACGCGGCGCACCCGTAGGGACCAGTGACACCGACTTCACCCCCCTTGCCGACCTTTCGATGGATTTGTACCAACGATTGGATGATGGAGGTAGAGAGAGGTTGGGTCAAGAGGCTGTTCCCCGGTAAAACCAGATCGTCTAGTTTTGTTGGCACAAAGGGGACTAAATGGCGCGGTCAACGCTGTATCAGCTGGTGGCCTCCGAGCTTCGGAGGACCATCTACTCCGGTGCGCTCAAACCGGGCGATCAGCTGCCGACCGAGGTGGAACTCATGACCGCGCACCAGGTGAGCCGGAACACCGTGCGTCTCGCCCTGGGGGAGCTGGTCAACGAGGGGCTGATCACCCGTACCCCGCGCCGGGGCACCGTGGTCAGGGAGCGCCGCCCGCTGCTCATCCATCCCCAGCGCGAGCTGCAGCCGCAGCCCGAGGAGACCAGGGAGGCCTTCGCCTGGGCCGTCTCCCGGGAGGGGCGGGTGCCCAGCCAGCACATCGAGGTCTCGATCGTGCATCCGTCCGAGGACATCGCCAGCCGTTTGGGGCTGGCCGACGACGAGCTCGCCGTGGTCCGCCGCAGACTGCGGTTCGTGGACGGCCGGCCGTACAACACCAACGACTCCTATTTCCCGCTGGCGCTGGTGGCCGGCTCGGAGATCGCCCGTCCCGGCGACATCATGCGCGGAGCCAACAGGGTCCTGGCCGAGCTCGGTCACCCGCAGGTCCGTATGGTGGACGACATCTGGGCGCGCATGCCCAACAGCTCCGAAACCCAGCGGCTGCAGCTTCAGTCGGGCACGCCGGTGGTCGTCTACATCCGCGTCGGCTACGACGGGAGCGACACCCCCGTCAGGGTCGCCGTCTCGGTGCTGCCGGCGGACAAGCACCTGATCAGATACGAGCTGGAAAGCCGCTGAGGCCTCCCTTCCCGTCCTGACGGGCCGGCTCGTCTCGCGCCCGCGCCGCGGGCGGCCGTCGGGCCGCGCCCGCCGGGCGGGTAGGCGCGGCTCCCTTTCACCGTTCGCCCCCACCCCCTAGGCGCTTCGCCTGGGCTGACATGGACTTCGTGCGCCTTTATGCGGCCACGCTCCGTGTCTGTTCGCGCACTCCGCGCAATGAAGGGATGAACCATGCACCCGAACACCGTCAACCCCGTCACCGCCCGCCCGCTCACCCTCCGCCGAGCCGTTCCCGCCGACCTTCCGGGAGTGCTCGCGCTCCTCGCCGAGACCGCCGGATGGCTGAACGGCCGGGGCGTGCGGCAGTGGCCGGCCGGCGGCTTCCCCGCCGAGCGCATCACCCCGCTGATCGAGGAGGGCAGCCTGTACCTCCTGGACGGCGAGGAGGGGATCGTGGCCACCATCGCGCTGGACGGTCACGCCGACCCCGAGTTCTGGCGCGCCGAGGACGCGCCCGGGTCGGCGCTCTACGTCCACAAGCTGTCCGTGGCGCGTGGTTCCTCCGGCCGGGGCCTGGGGCAGGCGCTGCTCGACTGGGCGGGCCTGCGCGTGCTGGCGACGGGACGGCGCTGGCTCCGGCTTGACTGTTCCAAGGACAACACCGCCCTCCAGGATTACTATCGGGGCCAGCGCTTCACCCACCTGCGCACGGTCGACCTGCCGCACCGCGCCTCGGGGGCGCTGTTCCAGCGGGCCGGCGGTCTGCGCGGCGCCGCCCCCGGGACTCCGCTGCCGTTCGCCGACCGCCGCGAGGCGGCGGTGGAGCGTGCCGGAGCCCCCGCGGGCGAGCGCGGGGCCTCCGTGGCGGAGCGTGTCTGAACCACGGCGATCCCAGGACAAAGTCATCCGATAGCCTCACTCCATGACCGGATCCTTGCTTGAGGTGATCGCGCTTGACGTGCGCGACGCCGTCGCGGCCGAAGAGGGCGGTGCCGACCGCCTGGAGGTCGTCACCGACATGGCGTCCGACGGGCTCACCCCGGCACCGGAGACGGTCGCGGCGATCTCCAAGGAGTGCGCGCTGCCGCAGATGGTGATGTTGCGGGCCGAGCCTTCCTTTCTGGCCCGGCCCGAGTCGCTTGAGGGCCTTCGGCGTGACGTCAAGGCCCTCTCCGAGGCGGGCGCGGCCGGGTTCGTCTTCGGCTTCCTCGACCCCGCCGGCGCGGTCGACCTGGCCGCCACCGAGACGCTCATCCACGCGGTCGCCCCGCTGCCCTGGACGTTCCACCGGGCCGTCGACCACGCCGCCGACCTCCAGGCGGGGTGGCGGGCCGTGCGGCTGCTGCCCAACCTCGCCACCGTGCTCACCGCGGGCGCGCCCGGCGGCGTGGGAGACGGCCTGCCGACGATCAAGACCCGGTGCGAGGCCGGGGACGGCCCGCTGATCCTGGCGGGCGGCGGTCTTCGGCCGGTGCACGTCCCGGCCCTGCTGGAGTACGGCGTGCGGGCCTTTCAGGTCGGCGGCGCCGTACGGGCCTCGTGGTCCGCCCCGGTCGAGGCGCGGCGGGTTCGCGAGTGGCGGACCCTGATCGACTGAACCGCGAGGTCGCGCCGGGCCGTTTCCACCCCGAGGCCCCGAGGCCTGCTGAGACCCGCCTGCTGAGACCCGCCGAGGCCCCGCGAGGCTCACGGGTGACCGGCCGCCCGGCGTCCTGTCACCGCGTCGACGGCGGTGACGGCCCGCCGGGGCCCGCCGTCACCGGCCGGAGGCGCCGAGCATCGCGGCGAGGCCGAGAAGTTTGACGCGCTTGCCCCGCCCCAGCGTCCTGGCCAGGGCGATCTCGGCCTCCTCGATGGCCAGCCACTGCCGGTAGGTGACGGGGGAGACGCCCCGGGAGGCGAGGAGGGGGTCCAGGTCGGCGCGCCGTACGGGCGCCCGGCCGGCGAGGTCGGCCAGGAGGGTGCGGGCGGTCTCGGCGGCGTCGGACTTGTTGGTGCCGATCACGCCGGTGGGCCCCCGCTTGAGCCAGCCGGCCACGTACTCCCGGTCGCGCACCCGGCCGGCCACGTTCGGCACGGTCTTGGTGGTCTCGGAGAAGGGGACCCCCGGCAGGGGCACGCTCTGATAGCCGACCGAGCGCAGGACCATGCCGACCCGGAGCGTCTCGAACTCGCCGGTGCCCACCACCCCGTTCTCCGTCGCGCGGGTCCTCTCCAGCCGGAGCGCCTCCACCCGGTCCTCGCCCAGGATCTCCACCGGCCGCATCCGGAAGCGGACGTCCAGCAGCCGGGGCAGTCCCGCCGGAGTGCGGGCGGCCCACCCCTTGAGCACCTCGACGTTCCCCCTGACCTGCCGCGAGGCCCCGGTGACGTCGGCGTCCGACTCCTCCGGCCGCACCCGCACGTCCGCGTTGGCCAGCTCGCCCAGCTCCCGGAGCTCCTTCAGGGTGAACTTGGCGTGCTCGGGCCCCCTGCGGCCGATCATGTGGATGGTCTTGACCCGGCTGCCGGCCAGCCGGGCGAGCACCTCCTGCGGCACGTCCGTGGCGCGCAGCTCCTCGGCGGTCTTGGCGAGGATGCGCACCACGTCCACCGCGACGTTGCCCACGCCGATCACCGCGACCTCGGGGCTGTCGAGGACGAACCGGTCGGCGGGCGTGTCGGGGTGGCCGCAGTACCAGTTGACGAAGTCGGTGGCCGCCACGCTTCCCGGCAGGTTCTCGCCGGGGATTCCCAGACGCCGGTCCAGCATCGCGCCGGTGCAGTAGACGACGGCGTCGTAGCAGTCGAGCAGGTCGGCGACCTCGACGTCCTTGCCGAGCTCGACGCCGCCCAGGAAGCGGACGCCCGGCAGTTCGAGGACCCGGCGCAGGTAGTCCGCGATCGACTTGATCGAGGTGTGGTCGGGGGCCACGCCGTACCGGACGAGGCCGTACGGCGTGGGCAGCCGCTCCAGCACGTCCACCGAGACCTCGCCCGGGGCCTGTCTCATCAGTGCCTCGGCGGTGTAGATGCCCGCGGGTCCCGATCCGATAATCGCGACTTTAAGTGACACATCGCCTCCCCGGCGCCGGCTGCCCTGAACATGATTCTGTCTCACCCGGGGCGCGTCGTGCCAGGACGCCACGGTGGGGCCCGGCCGGGGACGGGCGGGATGCGGGTCGGTGCGGGCAGGGCGCGGGCAGGGGGTGGACGAGGTGGGGCGGGCCGGGGTTTTCCGGCGCGACCTCGCAGGGGTGGCGGGTATGTCGTCCCTCTTTGTGGATATTTGGCATATTTTGCGTATTGTTGCAGGTCAGATACGCTTTCCATGACCGTTGGGAGGGTCGCCGGATGGCTGAGCGGGACTACGCGCTCGACGTCGTCGAGGGAGACCGGTACGAGCGCGCGATCATGTTTCACATGGTGCTCTCGCTCGTGGCGGGTCTGGCGCTCGGCGCGCTCGGCGCGGTCCTCGCCCGCGGGACGGGCCCGCTCCCCTCGATCTACCAGCCCTACGCCTTCATCCTGCTCGTCGTCGTGGTGGGACGCACCGCGGCCGGCCTCGGCTGGGCCCTGCTGGCCGGCACCCTGGCGGCCTTCGGCCCGATCATCTCGCTGCTGGTCTTCACCCTCCTCGACCCGGCCGGCAGCCTCCTCGGCGCCGAGGTCGACGGCCCCATGCTGAATCTCATGGTCGCCACCCTCGCCGCCTTCGCCGTTCTCGCCCATCTCACCAAACGCAAGGACCGCTGGGCCGACGTCGCGAACGGCGCGCTGGCCGGCGCCGTCATGGTCGACGCCGCGGACAAGAGCCTGGGCGGCGGGCTGGAACACGTCTACGGGTTCTGGCCCTGGAACGCCCTGCTCGTGACCGCCGGCGCGCTGGGGCTGCTGTTCGCGCTTCGCCGGGAGGAGAGGAAAGGCTCCCTGAGGCGTGCCGCGCTCGTGGCGGCGGCCGTCGTCTGCTCGGCGTTCGCGGCCGCCGCCGGGCTCTGAGGCCGTGCCCGGCTCCCCGCCGCGGCGGTTAAGGGCAGGCGGCGGGGTCGGAGAAGTCGATAGCCTGTAGGGCATCTGTCCCTGCTAGCGAGGAGTAGCCGTGCTGCTGCGCATGTCGTCGTTGTTTCTTCGAACGCTGAGGGACGACCCGGCAGACGCGGAAGTCCCGAGCCACAAGCTGCTCGTCCGCGCCGGTTATGTCCGCCGTGTCGCACCCGGCATCTACTCCTGGCTGCCGCTGGGCAAGATGGTCCTGGAGAACGTCGCCCGCGTCGTGCGCGAGGAGATGAACCGCATGGGCGGCCAGGAGGTGCTCTTCCCCGCCCTGCTGCCCCGCGAGTACTACGAGGCCTCCGGCCGCTGGACGGAGTACGGCGACACGCTGTTCCGCCTGAAGGACCGCAAGGGCGCCGACTACCTCCTCGGTCCCACCCACGAGGAGCTGTTCACCGACATGGTGAAGGGGGAGTACTCCTCCTACAAGGACTATCCGGTCACGCTCTATCAGATTCAGACGAAATATCGTGACGAGGCCCGTCCCCGGGCCGGCATTCTGCGCGGCCGGGAGTTCGTCATGAAGGACTCCTACTCCTTCGACCTGGACGACGACGGCCTCAAACGCTCCTACGAGCGCCACCGTGAGGCGTACATCAGGATCTTCGACCGCCTGGGCATCACCTACAAGATCTGCTTCGCCACCTCGGGCGCGATGGGCGGCTCGGCCTCCGAGGAGTTCCTCGCCCCGGCCGAGACGGGCGAGGACACCTTCGTGGCCTGCCACGCCTGCGGCTACGCGGCCAACGCCGAGGCCGTCGTCACCCCCGCGCCCGCCGCGCCCACCGGAGAGCGGCCCGCGCAGCGCGTGCTCGACACCCCCGGCACCCCGACCATCGAGTCGCTCGTCACCCACCTCAACGAGCACCACGGCCTGGCCGTCACCGCCGCCGAGACGCTCAAGAACATCGTGCTCAAGGTCACGGTCCCCGGCTCCGGCAAGACCGAGACGCTGGTCGTCGGCGTTCCCGGCGACCGTGAGGTGGACCTCAAACGGCTGGAGGCGTCCCTTGCCCCGGGCGAGCCCGCCGTCTTCGAGGCCGAGGACTTCGCCCGCCACCCCGGGCTGGTCCGCGGCTACATCGGCCCCCAGGTGCTCAAGGACCTCGGCATCCGCTACCTCGTCGACCCCCGCGTGGTCGAGGGCAGCGCCTGGGTGACCGGGGCCAACGAGCAGGGCAGGCACGCCGTCGGCGTGGTCGCCGGCCGCGACTTCACCGCCGACGGCACCATCGAGGCCGCCGAGGTCAGGGCGGGCGACGCCTGCCCGGTCTGCGGCGAGGGCCTGTCCATCGACCGCGGCATCGAGATCGGCCACATCTTCCAGCTCGGCCGCAAATACGCCGACGCCGCCCGGCTCGACGCCCTCGGCCCCGACGGCAAGCCGATCCGCATCACCATGGGCTCCTACGGCGTCGGCGTGTCCCGGGCCGTGGCCGTGCTGGTCGAGCAGAGGCACGACGAGCTGGGGCTGCTCTGGCCCCGCGAGATCGCCCCGGCGGACGTCCACGTCGTGGGCACCGGCAAGGACGGCCAGATCGAGGCCGCCGTCCGGGTCGCCGGGGAGCTCCAGGCCCGCGGCCTGCGTGTGCTGGTGGACGACCGCGCCGCGGTCTCCCCGGGCGTGAAGTTCAAGGACGCCGAGTTGCTCGGCGTACCGACGATCCTGATCGTCGGCCGGGGGCTCTCCCAGGGGGTCGCCGAGCTGCGCGACCGCGCCACCGGCGTCAAGGAGGAGATCCCCCTGGCCGAGGCCGCCGACCGTGTCGCGGCGGCCTGCCGCGTCTGACCGCCCCGCCCGGCCGGCGCCCTCGCCGGCCGGGCACCCGCCGGGCGGTCACGACGCCGGAGGCGCCGGGGACGTTGAGGAGACCGGGGAGGCCGGGGACGCCGGCGGCGGGGTGACGGCCGCGGGGGAGGGCATCCCCGGAAAGGGCTCGATCTCCGGGCGCAGGCCGTAGGAACGGACGGCGCACTCCTGCATGGCCAGCGCGGCCATCCGCCGGACGTCCGCGTCCGAGGAGGCGGTCAGCTCCAGGTAGGCGGCCGTCACCCTCCGCTCGACCAGCACGGCCAGCTCCACGGCCTGGGCGGCGGTGGAGGGGGTGATCGGAAGGCCGTAGCTCGGGCTCGGCTCGACGGGGGTCCCGCCGCGGGCGGCGATCAGGCCGCGCAGCTGGTCCCGGCGGGCGCGGTGGGCGTTGAAGGCGGCCGTCGCGGCGGCGCGCAGGGACCCCCTCGTCCTGGCGCCGATGACCCCGTAGGCGTAGACGGCGGCGTGCTCGGCCGCCAGGGCCGTCCCGAGCCCCTCGTCGGCCCTCACGGCGCCCTCACAGCGGTCTCGACAGGGCCAGGGCGTGCGCCGCCTCGCAGGCGCCGATGGAGGCGATCAGCTGGGCCAGCGAGGGGGAGACCCCGTCGAGCTGGCGGACGCGCAACGCCGCGGCCTCGCGCTCCAGCTCGCGCAGACTCCGCAGGGAGACCTTCTCCCCCCGCTCCGGCTGTCCGGACCGCGCGGGGGCGGGGCCGCCGGACGGGGCGGCCGGCCCCGGAGAGGAGGGCGGGACGGTGGCCGAGGCGGCGGGAGGCAGCCGGCGGCGGAGCTCGGCGAGATGGGCCTCGTGTCGTTCCCTGAACGGGACGAGCCTGTCGGAGGCCGCCGAGGAGTAAAGGGCGACGGCCCGCTCCTTGGCCTCGATCAACTCCCTGATCAGCACCGTCTCGGGGTCGGGCGGTGAGGCCGCCGGGCGCTCGGGCTCCCTGGCGGCGCATCCGGCCACGGCCACGGCGGTCACCCCGAGAGCACCGCCCCGCAACAGGGCACGCCGGGAGACGGGACGCACGGACGACCTCCGGTGGCGGGTGAGACTGCTGACGCATCTAGCATCGTACGGGCTCGGAAGGGCGATCACCCCGCTTCCCGGGGGGCGTCGCCGTGCCGAGCCGTGCCGAGCCGTGCCGAGTGGCGCTCTTTCCACGCCCCGGTGTGGATAGGCTGGTGAACCGCAAGGGCGAGGTCCGCCCGGCTGAGATCGTGATAATGGGAGGTCGGCATGGGCAGCGCCACATCCCGCGACCGCCTGATGAAGCTGCTTGAACCCGTCGTGGGAGCCGAAGGGCTCGACCTGGAGGACGTCACGGTCACGCCGGCGGGCAGGCGGCGGTTGCTGCGCGTCGTCGTCGACCGTGACGGCGGGGTCAGCCTGGACGACGTGGCCGAGGTCAGCCACGCCGTCTCCGCGGCGCTGGACGCCGGTGACGCGATGGGCGCCACCCCGTATGTGCTTGAGGTCTCCTCCCCCGGCGTCGACCGCCCGCTCACCGAACCGCGCCACTGGCGCCGCGCGGTGAGCCGGCTGGTCAGGGCCGACCTGCGGGACGGCACCTGCGTGGAGGGCCGCGTCGTGGGAAGCGACGAGGCGGGCGTGGAGCTGGACGTCTCCGGCGCGCCACGCCGTATTGAGTATCAGGACCTGACCCGGGGCCGGGTGCAGGTGGAATTCCGCCGGTTGGACGACGCCGAAGACGACGGCGAAGACGGCGACGAAGGCTAAGGGGGGAGCTTCGTGGACATCGACATGAGCGTCCTGCGCAGCCTGGAGCGGGAGAAGGACATCTCCTTCGACCTGGTCGTCAAGGCGATCGAGGACGCGCTGCTGATCGCGTACTTCCGGAGCGAGGGGGCGGCGGCCAAGGCGCGCGCCGAGCTCGACCGGCAGTCGGGGCACGTGACCATCTTCGCCGCCGAGCTCGACGCCGAGAGCGGGGAGGTGCTCAGGGAGTTCGACGACACCCCGGGCAACTTCAGCCGCATCGCCGCGACCACGGCCAAGCAGGTCATTCTGCAGCAGCTCAGGGACGCCGAGGACGAGATCAACTTCGGTGAGTTCGCCAGCCGTGAGGGCGAGCTCGTGGCGGGTGTCATCCAGCAGGGCAAGGACCCGAGGGTCGTCCTGGTGGACCTCGGCAAGATCGAGGCGATCCTGCCGCACAACGAGCAGGTCCCCGGCGAGGAGTACACCCACGGCGAGCGCATCCGCTGCTACGTGGTCCAGGTCAAGAAGGGACACAAGGGCCCGTCGGTGACGCTGTCGCGGACCCACCCGGGACTGGTGAAGAAGCTCTTCGCCCTGGAGGTGCCGGAGATCGCCGACGGTACGGTCGAGATCGCCGCCATCGCCCGCGAGGCCGGCCACCGGACGAAGATCGCGGTGCGTTCGCGCCGGCCAGGAGTGAACGCCAAGGGCGCCTGCATCGGTCCCATGGGCTCGCGCGTCCGGAACGTCATGGCCGAGCTGCACGGTGAGAAGATCGACATCATCGACTGGTCGGAGGACCCGGCGGAGTTCGTGGGCAACGCGCTCTCGCCCGCCCGTGTCTCCCACGTCGAGGTGATCGACGCCGACGGCCGCGCGGCCCGTGTGATCGTTCCGGACTACCAGCTCTCGCTGGCGATCGGCAAGGAGGGGCAGAACGCCCGCCTGGCCAATCGCCTCACCGGCTGGCGTATCGACATCCGTCCCGATACACAAGCGGGGGACGCGGCCGGTTCCGCAGATGCGCCCACACGGTAAGCTGGAATACGGTGGCCGGGCCGCCCCACTGAGAATGTGTGTGGGCTGCCGGGTCCGCACGGTTTCCTCCGAGCTGCTCCGCCTGGTTGTGGTCGAGGACGTCATCGTCCCTGACCTGCGACGACGGCTTCAGGGGCGTGGTGCTTCCCTGCACCCATCCCTGAGCTGTCTGGAACTCGCAGAGCGTCGTCGGGCGTTTCCGCGGGCGTTTCGCGTCGCGGGTCCGCTCGACCTCACGCGCCTGCGAGAGCACCTGGCAGGGCCTCAGGCCGAAAGGAGCGGGTGAGATGGTTACCGATTGTCATGTAGGACGCCGAGTTGATGGGCTGGTCAGATAGCTATGAGCGCCTGATGAGCATGCGGCGATGAGTACGTCTACGTAACGACGGTCCGGCGGCACAGCCTCCCGGGCCGAGTAAGGGAGTGCAGTGGCGAAGGTCCGGGTATACGAGCTCGCCAAGGAGTTCGGTGTGGAGAGCAAGGTCGTGATGGCCAAGCTCCAGGAGATGGGCGAGTTCGTGCGTTCGGCGTCCTCGACTATCGAAGCACCGGTAGTCCGCAGGCTCACGGAAGCTTTGGGCGGCCCCTCCAGAGGGTCGTCCGACAGGGGCGGCAACAGGTCGCCCAGGCCGCCGCAGGCGGCACCCCGGCCGGCCGGTGGCCAGGCCGGAAGCGGCGCCTCCGGGGCGCCGACCTCCGTCCCCAAGCCGGGGCCGGCTCCCAAGCCGGGGCCGAGGCCCGGTCCCGCCGCGCGTCCGGCGGCCCCCGCGCCGCAGGCCCCGCCGGCGGTTCCCCAGCCCCAGCAGGCGCAGTCCCGGCAACCGCAGCAGCCCTCGCCGGTTCAGCCGCCGCGGTTCGAGGCTCCCCGTCCGGCGGGCCCCGGCCCCAAGCCGGGTCCCCGCCCGGCTCCGCGTCCGGGGCCGGCGCCCCGTGCGGAGGGGCGTCCCGGCGGCGGTGGAGCGCCCTCGGGCGCGCGTCCCGGTGCCGGCGCGCCCAAGCCCGGTCCGCGTCCCGGCCCTCGCGGCCCGCGTCCGGGCAACAACCCGTTCTCGTCGAACGCCAGCGGCATGGGCCAGACCCGTCCGCCGCGTCCCGGCGGCCGTGACGGCGCCGGTGACAGGGGGCCGCGTTCCGGCCCCCGCGAGGACCGCGGTCCCCGCGAGCAGGGGCAGCGCGACGGGGCCGGTCCCCGTTCGTCCGCGCCGCGTCCGGGTCCGTCCGGGGCGGCGGGGCCGCGCCCGGGTCCGCCCGGGTCGGCCGGTCCGCGCCCGGGTGGCGCCGGAGCGGGTGGCCCGCGTCCCGGTGGTCCCCGTCCCAGCCCGATGATGATGCCCCAGGGCCGCCCCGCCGGTCCCGGCGGCGGTGCCGGTCGTTCCGGCCCCGGTGGCGGCGCGGGCCGTCCCGGCGGCGGTGGCCGTCCGGGTGGCGGCGGCGGTCGTCCCGGTGGCGGTGGCGGCGGTTTCGCCGGCCGTCCCGGTGGCGGTGGCGGCGCGGGCCGTCCCGGTACGGGAACGGCCGGTCCCGGTGGCGGTGGCGGCGGTTTCGCCGGCCGTCCCGGTGGCGGTGGTCGCGGCCGGGGTGGCGGTACGGCCGGCGCCTTCGGCCGTCCGGGCGGGCGTCCGACCCGCGGGCGCAAGTCCAAGCGTCAGCGGCGCCAGGAGTTCGACAACATGCAGGCCCCGGCGATCGGCGGCGTGCAGGTCCCCCGCGGCGGCGGCCAGACGATCCGCCTGTCGAGGGGTGCCTCTCTGGCGGACTTCGCCGACAAGATCGGCGCGAACCCGGCGTCCCTGGTGCAGATCATGCTGCACCTGGGCGAGATGGTGACCGCCACGCAGTCGGTCAACGAGGAGACGCTGCAGCTGCTCGCCGCCGAGCTCGACTACAACCTGCTGGTCGTCAGCCCGGAGGAGGAGGACCGCGAGCTTCTCGAGTCCTTCGACATCGAGTTCGGTGAGGACGAGGGCGACGAGGGCGACCTGGTCGCGCGTCCGCCGGTGGTGACCGTCATGGGTCACGTCGACCACGGCAAGACCAAGCTGCTCGACGCCATCCGGAACACCAACGAGGTGGCGCGCGAGGCCGGGGGCATCACCCAGCACATCGGTGCCTACCAGATCTCCACCGAGCACGAGGACGAGAGCCGCAGGATCACCTTCATCGACACCCCGGGTCACGAGGCGTTCACCGCCATGCGTGCCCGAGGCGCCAAGGTCACCGACATCGCCATCCTGGTGGTCGCGGCCGACGACGGTGTGAAGCCGCAGACCATCGAGGCGCTCAACCACGCCCAGGCGGCCGACGTGCCGATCGTGGTCGCGGTCAACAAGGTCGACAAGGAGGGCGCCGACCCCAACAAGGTCCGGGCCCAGCTCACCGAGTACGGCCTGGTCGCCGAGGAGTACGGCGGCACCACGATGTTCGTCGACATCTCCGCCAAGAACGGGATCGGCATCGACAGCCTGCTTGAGGCGATCCTGCTCACCGCGGACGCCGAGCTGGACCTTCGGGCCAACGCCACGATGGACGCCCAGGGTGTCGCCATCGAGGCCCACCTCGACAGGGGCCGGGGCCCGGTCGCGACCGTGCTGGTCCAGCGCGGCACGCTCCGGGTCGGTGACTCGATCGTCTGTGGCGAGGCCTTCGGCCGCGTCCGGGCGATGCTGGACGACAACGGCGCGTCGATCGACGAGGCCGACCCGTCGCGGCCGGTGCAGGTCCTCGGCCTGACCGCGGTGCCGGGCGCCGGTGACAACTTCATCGTCGTCACCGACGACCGGATGGCGCGCCAGATCGCCCAGCAGCGGGCGGCGCGCAAGCGCATCGCGGACATGGCCAGGTCCGGCCGTCGCCGTACGCTCGAAGAGCTCTTCAGCGAGATGGAGAAGGGCCAGGTCGACGAGCTCAAGCTCATCATCAAGGGTGACGTCTCCGGTTCGGTCGAGGCCCTTGAGGACGCGCTGCTCAAGATCGACGTCGGTGACGAGGTGCGCCTGCGGGTGCTCCACCGTGCCGTCGGCGCGATCACCGAGTACGACGTCAACCTGGCGGTCGCGGACGACAACGCCGTCATCATCGGCTTCAACGTGCGCCCGGAGGTCCGGGCGCGCGACCTGGCCGAGCGCGAGGGCGTCGACATCCGCTACTACTCGGTCATCTACCAGGCGATCGAGGAGATCGAGGCCGCACTCAAGGGCATGCTCAAGCCCGAGTTCGAAGAGGTCCAGATGGGCACCGCCGAGGTCCGCGAGGTCTTCAAGGTGCCGAAGATCGGCAACATCGCCGGTGCGCTGGTCCGTTCGGGCACGATCGTCCGCAACAGCAAGGCGCGGCTCATCCGCGGCGGGGTCGTCATCTCCGACAACCTCACCGTCTCGTCGCTGCGCCGCTTCAAGGACGACGCGACCGAGGTCCGCGAGGGCTACGAGTGCGGTATCGGCGTCGGCTACAGCGACATCAAGATCGATGACGTCATCGAGACGTTCGAGATGCGGGAGAAGCCGCGCGCCTGACGCTCCGGTACGGCGGGGAGCGCCCGCCGGCCGAGGAGGCCACCCGTCCAAGGGGTGGCCTCCGGGCCGGCGGGTGGCTCCCCGCGGCGCCGGTGCCCGCAGGCCTCGCGGCGAACGACGTGACATGTACATAGGTGCCCTGACAGTGGACATCCTGCTGGGTGATGTCCGCTCACTGAAGCAGAAGCGTTCCGCGGTGCGTCCCATCGTCGCGGAGGTGCAGCGACGGTTTCCGGGTGTGGCGGTCGCCGAGACCGGCCATCTGGAGCTGCACCGCCGTGCCGAGATCGGGATCGCCGTCGTCTCGGCGACCGCCGCGAACTGCGGCGCGGTGCTGGACGACTGCGAGCGCCTGATCGCCTTCCGTCCGGAGATCGAGGTGCTGTCGGCCAGGCGCCGGCTCTACAACGAGGACGAGGACTAGCCACGGTACGGCCTCCTTCAGGCGAAACGACCCTTTACCTTTCGGTCGTTACCTTTGAGAGGTCGTTACTGTGAGAAGGGGGGAGCGAAGAATATGGACGCCGCACGAGCACGTAAGATCGCCGATCGGATCCGCCAGATCGTGGCGGAGATGCTGGAGCGCCGGATCAAGGATCCAAGGCTGGGCTTCGTGACCGTGACCGACGCGCGGATCACCAACGATCTGAGCGAGGCCACGGTGTTCTACACCGTGTTCGGCTCGGAGGCCGAGCGGGCCGACTCCGCCGCGGCACTGGAGAGCGCCAAGGGGCTCATCCGCTCGGAGGTGGGCCGCCAGACGGGGCTGCGCCACACGCCGACGCTGACGTTCACCCACGACCCGCTCCCCGACAACGCCCGCCACCTGGACGGCCTGTTCGCCGAGGCCCGGGAGAGGGACGCCGAGATCGCCAGAAAGGCCGAGAACGCCAAGCACGCCGGGGACGAGGACCCCTACCGCAGGCCGGACGAGTCCCAGGAGGACGACGACGAGCCGTCACAGCGTGCGGGACACCCCGCGACGTGATGTCCGACCCGCACGCCGGCGGTCCGGTGCCCGGCGGTGACTGGGACCGGGCCGTCGGGCTGGTCGCGTCGGCCGGGGAGGTCGCGCTGGCCTGCCACATCTCGCCGGACGCCGACGCGCTCGGCTCGATGCTGGCCGTCGGGCTGGCGCTGCGGGCGCGGGGCGTGCGGGTCGTGGCCTCCTTCGGGGAGCGCCGCTTCCGGGTGCCCCGGCTGCTGCGCTTCCTGCCGGGCCAGGACCTGCTGGTCGAGCCCGGCGACTATCCACCGGCCCCCGAGCTGATGATCACGTTCGACGTTCCGATCGCCGACCGGCTCGGCACGCTCGTCGCCAACGCCGGCAAGGCCCGCGAGCTGATCGTGCTCGACCACCACGCCTCCAACACCGGGTTCGGCACGCTCAACCTCGTCGACCCCGGCGCGGCGGCCACCGCGGTGCTCGCCGAGGAGTTGATCGGGCGGCTCGGCCTGCCGGTCGACAAGGACATCGCGACCTGCCTGTACGCCGGGCTGGTCACCGACACCGGCTCCTTCCGGCACGCCTCCACCACCCCGGCGGCCCACCTCATGGCCGCCCGGCTGCTGGCCGCCGGTCTGGACCCCGAGCGGATCGCCCGGGAGCTGTGGGACCGCTCCCCCTTCGGTTATCTCCGGCTGCTCGGCATGGTCCTGGAGCGAGCGCGGCTGGAGCCCGGGACGGGACCCGCGGGGCTGGTCTGGACGTTCGTCACCCGTGCCGACCGGGCGGCGTGCGGCCTGCCGTACGACGAGGTGGAGGGCATGATCGACGTCATCCGCCGTACCGACGACGCGGACGTGGCCGTGATCCTCAAGGAGGACGACGACGGGGCCTGGCAGGTCTCCACGCGCTCCAAGGGGGCGGTGGACGTCGCGCGCGTCTGCGCCGCGCTGGGCGGCGGCGGCCACACCCGGGCCGCGGGCTTCACCTCACACCTGACCGTCGAGCAGACGATGGCGGGTCTTCGCGCGCTGCTGTGACCCCCTTCGCCGGGAGGCGCCGGCGGCTTCCGCTCCGCCTCTCCCGCCGACCCGCTCCCTGAAGAAAAGGGGGGCACGCCTGATACGCATCCCACCCGTCGACAAGGACCTCGCCAATGAGCACGGCTCGCGTCAAGCGCACCCCGCCGCCGAGCGGACTGATCATCGTGGACAAGCCCGCGGGGTGGACCTCGCACGACGTCGTCGGCAAGCTGCGGGGTATCGCGGGGACCCGCAGGGTCGGCCACGCCGGAACGCTCGACCCGATGGCCACCGGCGTGCTGGTGGTCGGTGTGGAGAAGGCCACCAGGCTGCTCGGTCACCTCGCGCTCACCGAGAAGGGCTACGACGCCACGATCCGGCTCGGCCTGTCGACCAACACCGACGACGCCGAGGGCGAGGTCGTCGCCTCGGTCTCGGCGGCGGGGGTCGCCGACGAGGAGATCAGGAAGGGGGTCGCCGACCTGACCGGCCGGATCACGCAGGTTCCGCCGCAGGTCAGCGCGATCAAGGTGAACGGCGAGCGCGCCTACAAGCGGGCCAGGGCGGGGGAGGAGGTCGAGCTCCGGGCGCGTCCGGTGACCGTGTCGGCCTTCGAGATCACCGCTGTCCGCCGCGCCGGCGACGTGATCGACGTCGACGCCTCGGTGACCTGCTCCAGCGGCACCTACATCCGGGCACTGGCCCGTGACCTGGGCGCAGCCCTGGGGGTCGGCGGGCACCTGACCGCGCTGCGGCGCACCCGCGTGGGTCCGTACGACCTGTCGGCGGCCCGCACGATCGAGCAGCTCTCCGCCGGCTGCGCCGTCCTGCCGATCGGTGAGGCGGTGGCCGCGGTCTTTCCCCGGCGTGACGTGACCGCCGAGGAGGCGGGCCTCGTGGCGCACGGTGGCCGGCTGCCCGCGCTGGGGCTGGGGCTGGGCCCGATCGGGGTGTTCGCCCCCGACGGCACGCTGGTCGCCCTGGTCGAGGAGCAGGGGAGGATCACCAGGTCTCTGGCGGTGTTCGCCTCCTGACGCGGTGCCGGGCGCGGCGGTGGCGTCCCGGGCGCCGCTTTCAGCCGGCGCTGCGCTCCCGGGCGCGCTTGAGCATGTCGCGCATCATGTCGGCGGTGAGCGTGAAGTGCTCCTCGGCCAGCGAGCCCGCCTGCTCGGCGTCGCCGGCCGCGATGGCCTCGTAGATCTTCCGGTGCTGGATCAGCGTCCGCCGGTAGTCCTCCGGGTCGTCCTCGCCGTACGGCTCGACGGGAAAGCCGAGGCTCACCCGGGTCAGGAGGTCACGGCTGAGAGAGCTGATCTTCGGGTTGCCCGTGGCGGTCAGCACGGCGCCGTGGAAGGCGGCGTCGGCGGCCTGCTCCTCGGCCGGTGTGCGGGCCTTGGCGTAGGCGTCCAGCGCCAGCCGTATCGCCGCCAGGTCCTCCTCGGTACGGCGGAGCGCGGCGGTCCGGGCCACCATCCCCTCCACCAGGCGGCGCACGTCGAACAGCTGCTCCATCTCGGGCCAGCGAGGCAGGAGTGTCCGGCGGACGGCCGAGGCCGTGGCGTCGGTCCAGCTCGCCCGGATGTAGGCCCCGCCGGTCCGCCCGCGCCTGATCTCCACGATGCCCAACGCCTGGAGCCGGCCGATGGCCTCGCGGACCGTCGCGCGGCTCACGTCGAGGATCGAGGCGAGCTCCCGCTCACCGGGGAGGCGCTCACCGGGCAGGTAGTCGCCTATCGCCACGGCGGTCATCAGCCGGTCGGCCACCTCGGTGGCCACCGAATGCACTTTGACGGGGCCCAGCGGGGAGGGCTGGGCGGCGCCGTCCAGCACGCGGCTCAGCACGCGGGAGAGGTCGTCGGTGGCCGGGGGCGTTGAGTCGGGGTGCACATCCGGCACGTTACACAACCTTATGACCCCAAAAAAGGTGTTTTGTGCAGTCCATTAGTCCATAAGATGCATGTGACATGGATATTCGTCTTATTTGGGGATATGTCCCCTCACGTTGTGTGGAGGGTCGCGGTGGCGGTCCCCGCCCGGCCCCCGGGGCCCGGCCTTTTCCCGGACCGGCGGACCTGGCGCCGCCTTACGGGTTCGCGCTCCCCGATTGGAGTCTGAGCCGGGCAGCATGGCAGGCTTTAGGGGTTGATGAGCGAGCAAGGGGAAGAGGCTACGGTGCGAGGCTGGCACGGATTGGACGACGTGCCCGAAGACTGGGGCAGGTCCGTCATCACGATCGGCGTCTTCGACGGGGTTCACCGGGGTCACCGGCAGATGGTGACCCGCGCCGTCGCCCTGGCGGGCGAGCTCGGTCTTCCCTCGGTGGTGGTGACCTTCGACCCGCACCCGGAGGAGGTCGTGCGCCCCGGCACGCACCCGCTCCGGCTGACCACGGCCAGGCACCGCACCGAGTTGCTCGCCGGGCTCGGGGTGGACGCGGTCTGCGTGCTGCCGTTCACGCTGGAGTTCTCCCGGATGACCCCCGACGAGTTCGTGCAGACCGTGCTGGTGGACCGGCTGCACGCCGCGGGGGTCGTGGTGGGGGAGAACTTCCGCTTCGGCCACAAGGCCGCGGGCGACGTCGAGACGCTGCGCAACCTCGGTGAGAAGTACGACTTCGTCGCCGAGGCGGTTCCGCTGGTGAGCAACGGCGAGGCCATCTCCTCGACCTTCATCCGCGACCGCCTCGCCGCCGGCGACACGGACGCCGTGGCCCAGGCCCTCGGCCGCCCGCACCGGGTGGAGGGGGTGGTCGTCCGGGGCTACCAGCGTGGCCGGCGCCTCGGTTTTCCCACGGCCAACGTGGAGTCCCCGGACTTCACCGCGATTCCCGCCGACGGTGTGTACGCCGGCTGGCTGCAGGGCGTCTCCACCGGAGGCCTGCCCGCCGTCTACGAGGGGAGGCGCTGGCCCGCGGCGATCTCCGTGGGCACCAACCCCACGTTCGAGAACGTCTCCCGCACCGTCGAGGCCTATGCCCTCGACCACGACGACCTGGAGCTCTACGGCGCCCACGTGGCGGTGGACTTCGGGCCCCGGCTCCGGGCCAACCTCCGGTTCGACTCGGTCGAGGCGCTGGTGGAGCAGATCCGCGCCGACGTGGCCGAGGTCCGCCGCCTCACCTCCTGACGGCGTCTCGTCTTCCAGGGCGTCTTCCACGGCGCCCGGCACGGGCCCGCGCCGGGCGGAAGGATGTGCGATCCGCCCGGACCCGGTGGTAATCTGGCGTGTCAGCTGTGTAACCGGTGGTGTCGAAACCCCGGCGCTGATCCCGCCACGGCGACTGTAGGCACGCACGGTCGTTCGGGCATCTGTGAATCGTGCGTGCCCGTAGAGGTCCAAGGAGAGACGTGTCGCTCGACACCGCCGCCAAGAAGAAGATCATCGGTGAGT
The DNA here is from genome assembly GCF_014654615.1 of Streptosporangium violaceochromogenes. Taxonomy (GTDB): domain Bacteria; phylum Actinomycetota; class Actinomycetes; order Streptosporangiales; family Streptosporangiaceae; genus Streptosporangium; species Streptosporangium violaceochromogenes. The sequence continues at coordinate 64,478 of NZ_BNBB01000014.1, forward strand.
ACGCCAAGGGTGAGACCGACACCGGTTCGCCCGAGGTGCAGATCGCGCTGCTCAGCAAGCGCATCAGTGAGCTCACCGAGCACCTGAAGCTGCACAAGCACGACCACCACAGCCGTCGCGGGCTGCTGCTGCTCGTCGGCCGTCGCCGCCGCCTGCTCAAGTACCTGCAGAGCAAGGACATCGAGCGCTACCGGTCGCTCATCGAGCGGCTCGGCCTGCGCAGGTAGGGTGGTGAGGGAGCGGCGCGCGCCGCTCCCTTTCCGCGTGTATCGCACCTCACGCGGGCGGATGTCCGGCGCGTCGCGCCATGAGGACGCCGCCGCGGTGAAGTAAAACTGAAGAGCCGAGAAAGTGCCCCGCGTCCGCACAGCAAGCGGCGCCCCACGGCGTCGGAGGGCCGGTCCTCGGTAGTGGCCCCCGGTCATCATGGCGAAAGGCCATACGGAACCGGGCGCTTCGATCGAAGACCGGCGCTGCGCCTACGGGGAGCCGGCGAGAAGACGACTCAAGGCGCGGCACATGCGCCGGAGCGGGCGCGGGCGACCGATTCAAGGAGGTCCCCCGTGGAGGGTGTCCACAGCAGTGAAGCCGTTATCGACAACGGCGCGTTCGGTACGCGCACCGTCCGGTTCGAGACCGGTCGGCTCGCGCGCCAGGCGGCGGGTTCCGCCGTCGTCTATCTCGACGACGAGACGATGGTGCTGTCGGCGACCACCGTCTCCAAGAACCCCAAGGAGGCGCTCGACTTCTTCCCGCTGACGGTCGACGTCGAGGAGCGGATGTACGCCGCCGGCCGCATCCCCGGCTCCTTCTTCCGGCGTGAGGGCCGTCCCTCCGAGGACGCCATCCTCACCTGCCGCCTGATCGACCGGCCGCTGCGCCCGTCGTTCGTCAAGGGGCTGCGCAACGAGATCCAGGTCGTCGCGACCGTCATGGCCCTGGACCCCGAGCACCTCTACGACGTGGTCGCGATCAACGCCGCCTCCCTGTCCACCCAGCTCGCCGGTCTGCCCTTCTCCGGCCCGATCGGCGGCGTCCGCGTCGCGCTGATCGAGGGCCAGTGGGTGGCCTTCCCCACCCACACGGAGCTGGCCAACGCCACCTTCGACATGGTGGTCGCCGGCCGGGTCCTGGACGACGGCGATGTCGCGATCATGATGGTCGAGGCCGAGTCCACCCGCGACACGCTCAAGCTCGTCGCCGAGGGGGCCGTGGCGCCGACCGAGGAGACCGTGGCGCAGGGTCTGGAGGCCGCCAAGCCGTTCATCAAGGTGCTGTGCGAGGCGCAGGCCAAGATCGCCAAGGTCGCGGCCAGGGAGACCGCCGAGTACCCCCTGTTCCCCGACTACCAGGACGACGTCCTTGAGGCCGTGACCGGCGCGGTGCGCAGCGAGCTGGCCGCCGCCCTGATCATCGCGGGCAAGCAGGAGCGCGAGACCGAGCTCGACCGGGTCAAGGCCCTGGCGGCCGAGAAGGTCGGCCCCGACTTCGAGGGCCGCGAGAAGGAGATCGGCGCCGCGTTCCGCTCGCTGACCAAGAAGCTCATGCGTGAGCGCGTCCTGGCCGAGGGCGTCCGCATCGACGGCCGCGGAGTCAAGGACATCCGCGGGCTCAGCGCCGAGGTCCACGTCGTGCCCCGGGTGCACGGCTCGGCCCTGTTCGAGCGCGGCGAGACCCAGATCCTGGGCATCACCACGCTCAACATGCTCCGCATGGAGCAGATGATCGACACGCTCAACCCCGAGCGCACCAAGCGCTACATGCACAACTACAACTTCCCCCCCTACTCCACCGGCGAGACCGGGCGCGTGGGCTCGCCCAAGCGCCGTGAGATCGGCCACGGCGCGCTCGCCGAGCGGGCGCTGCTGCCGGTTCTTCCGGGCAGGGAGGAGTTCCCCTACGCGATCCGCCAGGTCTCCGAGGCGCTCGGCTCCAACGGCTCGACCTCCATGGGCTCGGTCTGCGCCTCGACGATGGCGCTGCTGGACGCCGGTGTCCCCCTCAAGGGCATCGTCGCCGGCATCGCGATGGGCCTGATCAACGAGGACGACCGGTTCGTCACGCTGACCGACATCCTCGGCGCCGAGGACGCCATGGGCGACATGGACTTCAAGGTCGCCGGCACCCGCGACCTCATCACCGCGCTCCAGCTCGACACCAAGCTCGACGGCATCCCCGCCTCGGTCCTGGCCGCCGCGCTGAAGCAGGCCAAGGCCGCCCGCCTGGCCATCATCGACGTGATGCAGGAGGCCATCGACTCCCCGGCGGAGATGAACGCCACGGCGCCGCGCATCATCACGATCAAGGTCCCGGTGGACAAGATCGGCGAGGTCATCGGCCCGAAGGGCAAGATGATCAACCAGATCCAGGACGACACCGGTGCCGAGATCACGATCGAGGACGACGGCACCATCTACATCGGCGCCACCGACGGCCCGTCCGCCGAGGCGGCCAGGTCCGCGATCAACGCCATCGCCAACCCGCACATGCCGGAGGTCGGTGAGCGCTACCTCGGCACGGTCGTCAAGATCGCCGCCTTCGGCGCCTTCATCTCCCTCATGCCGGGCAAGGACGGCCTGCTGCACGTCTCCCAGATCCGCAAGCTGCACGGCGGCAAGCGCATCGAGAACGTCGAGGACGTCATGAACGTCGGGGAGAAGATCCAGGTGGAGATCGCCGAGATCGACGCGCGTGGCAAGCTCTCCCTGGTGCCCGTCGAGGTCGTCGACAAGGAGACCGAGGCCAGGGCCGAGGGAGGCGCCCCGGAGGAGGAGCAGTCGCCCGCCGCCGAGCGGTCCCGCGAGGAGCGGCCCCGCCGTACCCGCACTCGGAGCAGCGGTGGTCGCGGGGGAGAAGACCGCAACTCGTGATGACCACCACCACGCATTCCGGCGGAGACGGCGCCGGAATCGTACGGCGCACCGTCCTCCCCGGTGGGCTCCGAGTGGTGACCGAGTCCATGCCGGCCGTGCGTTCCGTCGCGGTCGGCATGTGGGTCGGCATCGGCTCCCGGGACGAGGCCCCCGAGCACATGGGGGCCTCGCACTTCCTTGAGCACCTGCTGTTCAAGGGCACTCCCACGCGGGACGCCCTGGAGATCTCCGCGGCGATCGAGGGCATCGGCGGCGAGATCAACGCCTTCACCGCCAAGGAGTACACGTGTTACTACGCGCGGGTCCTCGACGAGGACCTGCGGGTGGCGATCGACGTGCTCGCCGACGTGGTGACCTCCTCGCTCATCACCCCCGAGGACGTCGAGGCCGAGCGCGGCGTGATCCTTGAGGAGATCGCCATGCACGACGACGATCCCTCCGACGTGGTGCACGAGCAGTTCTCCGCCGAGCTGTACGGCGACACGCCCGTCGGCCGGCCGATCCTCGGCACGGTCGAGTCGATCAACGCGGTCAGCCGTGACCGGATCGCGGAGTACTACCGGCGCTACTACCTCCCCACGCACACCGTGGTGTCGGTGGCGGGCAACGTCGACCACGACCGCGTGGTGGCCCTGGTCGCCGCCGCCTACGAGCGGGCGGGGGCCCTGGGCGGGGACGCCCGGCCGGTTTCCCCGCGCGTCTCCGGTCCCGGGGTCGACGTCCGCTCCGGCGTCCGGGTGCTGCACCGGCCGACCGAGCAGGCCAACCTCGTCCTCGGCATGACCGGCCTGACCCGCACCGACGAGCGCCGCTTCGCGCTCGGCGTGTTCAACGCGGCCTTCGGCGGCGGCATGTCCTCGCGGCTGTTCCAGGAGATCAGGGAGAAGAGGGGCCTTGCCTACTCGGCCTACTCCTACACCTCCGCCTACGCCGACACCGGCCAGTTCGGCGTCTACGTCGGCTGCCTGCCGTCGAAGATCGACGACGTGCTCAAGATCTGCCACGAGGAGATCCACCGCGTGATCGCCGAGGGCATCACCGAGGAGGAGATCGTCCGGGGCAAGGGCCAGATGCGCGGCGGCCTGGTGCTGGGCCTGGAGGACACCGGCTCCCGGATGTCCAGGATCGGCAAGGGCGAGCTCGTCTTCGACGAGCAGCTGTCGGTGGACGAGGTCCTGGCCAGGATCGAGGCGGTGACCCCGGAGGAGATCGCCGCCGTGACCCGCGACGTCCTCGGACGGCCGTTGACCCTCGCGGTCATCGGCCCCTACGAGGACAGGGACTTCGGCTGGGCTCTGAACCTCTAGCCTGCGACGGCGCTCCGGCGGCCGCCCCCCTGCGGACGGTCCCGTCGCGAGGCGGCCCCGGGAGCGCCTGAGGCGCTCCCGGGGCCGCCTCCGGCCCGTCCTTCACCGCCCTCGCCCGTCCTTCACCGCGCCCCGGCCTGCCCCTCACCCCGCTCTCGCCCCGGCCCGGCCGGCCGGTGCCCGCGGGGTCCGGGTGAGGCCGGGGGCGGAAGGTATAACCTTGGGGCCGTGATCAGGGTTGGAGTTCTCGGCGCCCGAGGGCGCGTCGGTGTGGAAGTGTGCCGGGCCGTCGAGGCGGCCGCGGACCTGGAGTTGGTCGCGGCCGTCGACAAGGGCGACCCGATCGAGGATCTGACGGGCTGCGACGTCGTGGTGGACTTCACCCACCCCGAGGTGGTCGTGGACAACCTCCGGTGGTGTGTCTCCCACGGCATCCATGCGGTGGTGGGCACCACCGGCTTCGACGCCGCCCGCCTGGCCGCCGTGCGCGGCATGCTCGACGCCGCCCCCGGGGTCAACGTGCTCATCGCGCCCAACTTCGGTATCGCGGCGGTGCTGATGATGCGCTTCGCCCGGCAGGCCGCCCGGTACTTCGACTCCGCCGAGATCATCGAGCTGCACCACCCGAACAAGGCGGACGCGCCCTCCGGCACCGCCCGCCGTACGGCCGAGCTGATCGCCGAGGCGCGGAGCGAGGCGGGCGCGGCCCCGATGCCCGACGCCACCAGCGCCGAGCTGGAGGGGGCGCGCGGCGCGGACGTGGACGGCGTCCACGTGCACTCGGTCCGGCTGGCCGGGCTGATCGCCCACCAGGAGGTGCTCCTGGGCGGCGACGGGGAGATCCTCACCATCCGTCACGACACCATGAACCGTTCCTCGTTCACCCCCGGCGTGCTGCTGGGGGTGCGCCGGATCGGCGAGACCCCGGGCCTGACCGTCGGCCTGGAGCATCTGCTGGACCTGTGACGGGCGGCCGGCGGGGCGTCTCCTCTTCGGGCCCGCCCGATGGGCCCCGCCGCGCTCGCCGTGCCCCGTCCGCCCCCCCCGCGGGGAGAGACGAAGCCGTGTCATCCCCGAAGGCCTGCTCCGGGAGCCGCCCGCCCTCCGCAGGAGGAAGGATCTCCGGCGGGGGCGGCGCGATGGGAGGCGCCTTCTCCCGGAGAACCTCGCGATCCCGGCGCGTCGTCGCTGTGCCCTCCCCCGCCGTGAACAGCCGTCGCGCCCTTCGCCGGCCCCTCCCCGGTGGACCTGTCCCACCGCCGTCCGCCCGGGGAGCCGGGGCGGTCGCTCTGCGTGGCCTTCCCGACACGTCTCCTTAATGGACCGCAACAATTCGCAACTTTTCGAGACTCAGTGCAACCGTACGGCGTACCTTCCCCCCTGGGACTGCTTCTCGACACGAATGAGGTGGACCATGGCGGCCTCCGCCGAACGGATCAACAGCGCGAAGGGCATCCTCGCGGCACGGCTGCGGGCGATCCGCACCGACGCGGGCCTGACCGGCCGCGCCCTGGCCGCGCAGACCAGCATGGACCACACGAAGATCTCCAAGATCGAGAACGGCACCCAGATGCCCAGCCAGGCCGACGTCAGCGCCTGGTGCACGGCCTGTGACGCCGAGGAGCAGATCACCGACCTCATCGCGGCGATCCAGAACATCGACGCGATGTCCACCCAGTGGCGCCGGTTGGAGGAGAGCGGCCTCGGCCACGTGCAAAGGACGGTCCTGCCGCCGTACGAGAAGATCCAGTGGTTCCGGATATGGCAGTGCTCGGTGGTTCCCGGGCTGCTGCAGACGGCCGGCTACGCTCGCGGGCACCTGCGGGCCGTCATCGACTTCCGGGGCGTTCCCGACGACGTCGACGCCGCCGTGGCCGTCCGCCTGAAACGGCAGGAGGTTCTGCGCGACGGCGGCAAGCGGTTCGCGTTCGTCGTCGCCGAGCCGGCGCTCCACGCACCGCTGGCCGGCCCGGAGGAGATGCTGGCCCAGATCGATCGCCTCGTCGAACTGACGGCCGGGGTGGCGAACCTGTCGTTCGGGATCATCCCTGCGGCGGCCAGGCCGCTGATGACGCCGCCGGAGAACTTCTGGATCTACGACACCTCCAGGGTGCGCATCGACACCGTGCCCGGCCGGCTCCAGCACAGGGCGCCCGGTGACATCGCCGTCTACGAGAGGACGTTCGAGAGGCTGCACGGCGCGGCCGTGTACGGGCACGACGCCCGACGGCTCCTGGAGGGCGCCGCCGAGCGGTTCCACGCGGCGTGAGGCGGCGCCCGCGGGACGCCGGGGCCGATGGCGCGGGGGCTTAAAGGGCGCTCAGCGCCAGCCCGGTGGTGAGCAGCAGACCGTAGACGAGCTGGAGGCGGCCGGTCTGCTGCAGGGCGGCGATCAGCGCGGGGCCGTTCGCGCCCTGTCCGACCGTCTTGACCGGGGCGATCGCGAACGGGGCGGCGAGCACCGCCAGCCCCGCGAACGGCTCCCACGGCGTCAGGGCCACGGCGGCGAGCAGCGGCAGGGTCAGGCACAGGGCGTAGAGGGAGCGGGTCCGGCGGTCGCCGAGCACCACGGCCATGGTGCGCTTGCCCGCCGGGCCGTCGGTCACGATGTCGCGCAGATTGTTGACCACCAGCATCGCGCAGGCCAGCAGGCCCACGGGGACCGACGCCGCAAGGGCCGTCCAGGGCAGGCGCTCCAGCTGTACGAACACGGTGCCGGCCACCGCCACCAGGCCGAAGAAGACGAACACCGAGACCTCGCCGAGCGCGCGGTAGCCGTACGGCCGGGAGCCGCCGGTGTAGAACCAGGCCGCCGCGATGGCCACCGCGCCGATCAGGAGCAGCCACCACGCCCGGGTGGCCACGACCAGCGTGAGGCCGGCCGCCGCGGCGGCCAGGAAGCAGCCCAGGGCCGCGGAGAGCACCTCGCGGGGCGCGGCGGCCCCCGAGCCGACCAGGCGCATCGGGCCGACCCGTTCGTCGTCGGTGCCGCGCACGCCGTCGCTGTAGTCGTTGGCGTAGTTGACGCCGACCTGTAGCGCGAGCGCCACGAACAGGGCGAGAAGAGCGCGCCACCACACCGCTCCGTCGTGGCCGATCGCGACCCCGGTGCCGACGGCGACCGGTACGACGGCGGCGGGGAGGGTGCGGGGGCGGGCTCCGGCGATCCACTGGCTCGGGGAGGCCATGAGGTGCGGGCTTCCTTTCCGGGACTAGCTGATGTCGGTGGCCAGGCGGACCATCCGCACCGGCCGTCCGATGTTGAGGACCCGCTCGGCTCCGTCCTCTCCCCACCCGGCCGACTCAAGGAAGCCCAGCACGGCGTGGTTGTCGGCGAAGACCCAGGTCACGATGGTGCGGTAGCCGTCCTCCCTGAGGTGGTCGACCGTGGCGTTCAGCAGGCGGCTGCCGTGGCCGCGCCGGATGTGGTCGGGGTCCACGAGGAAGGTGAGCATCTCGCCGGTCGTGGTGGGGTCGAGATCGGGATCCTCGGCGGGGGCGTGGGAGGCGAGGCCCGCCACCCGCTCGGCGCCTCGGGAGGCCGCGGCCGCCTCGGCGCCGCCGGGTCCCAGCGCGGGGAAGGCGTCGGTGTCCAGAACGACCTGCTCCACCGCGACCAGCACCCGGTGGCGCGGGCTGGGCGGGGAGGTGATCGCCTCGTCCCACTGCCGCCGCCAGAGGGCCTCGGCCGCGGGGCCGGTCATCTGCTCCAGGGGGCCCTCGGGGAGGAAGTTCCGGTAACCGTGTTTCCAGGCGCGGATCTGGGTGCTCGTCACCGCGGCGACATCATCGTGCCGAGCCGCCCGCACGCCTACGTCTGCCATCTCGGCCCGCTCCTTCTCTGCCGTCTGCGGTCACCTCGGGAAACGCCGGCTCGCGGATCGCGTCTCCCGCGAGCGGGCGTCAGGCGGGGGGGACCCGTGAGACAGGCCCCTACACCGTATCGGGGAATCCGCTCAGGGGATGACCCGAGTCCGGTCCGGCCTGGCGGCGGGCCCGGTATGCCCTGGTCTTGGTGCGGTTGCCGCAGACCTTCATGGAGCACCAGGAGCGCGAGCGGTTCTTGGAGGAGTCGACGAAGGCCCACTGGCAGGTGCTTTCGGCGCAGACCTTCAGCCTGGGCCATGTGCCGTCCGCCTGAGCGCCCATCACGGCGCAGGCGATCCGGGCCAGGCCGCCGGGGACCCCGGCGGAGACGGGTTCGAGGACCGGGCCCGAGGCCGTCAGCGTGACCCGCAGCGGGAGCGCGGCGAACGATCGGGGCGGCGCCGCCTCGCCGCGGTCGTGGTTGTGGCGGAGCGCCGCGCGAAGGGTCTCCCGCAGGTCGGAGGCCAGGATCACGTCGGCGGTGCCGGCGGCGTCCCCGGGCCCGATCAGGTCACGTCCTCCGAGCCAGGTGACCAGCGCCGGGGGTGATGCGATGGCATCGGCTCCGGTCTCCACGTCGTAGGTGTTCACGAAGTCGCGCACCAGGTCGGCGGGGTTGTGCATGGGGTCGCTCACCTCTTCGAGACCACTGTATGGCAGTGGGGGGTTGTGTTCACTACGACACCTTCATTGCTATTTCGCTGGTGTTTCATTGGGGTGTCGAGGCCGGTACGGCCGGCGGTCCGGCGCCGCCGCCCGGCTCCCAGGGAGCGCCACGGTCCTGACCCCTCTCCGCTGACTCCTCTGACGGATTCGCGGGGACGGGAGTTCGCGTCAAGGTGGCCGGGGGCCGCCCGTTGGTTGACAATGGGACCGGAACATCTGTCTCCCCATCCGTCGGGAAGCACGCGGGCGGTGAGGGCGCAGGCTCGTCGGTTACGTGCTTTCGGTGACACGAGGAGGGGATGTCGTGGGGGGAAGCCTCGCGGTCGGAGATGTGGTCGGGGATTTCGAGCTCCTCGACGAGACCGGCACGCCCCGGCGGCTTGGTGAGCTTCTCGCCAAGGGGCCGGTGGTGCTGTTCTTCTACCCGGCGGCCATGACCTCCGGGTGCACGGCGGAGAGCTGTCACTTCCGCGACCTCGCGGCCGAGTTCGCGGAGGTCGGCGCGGGGCCGGTGGGCATCAGCCGCGACGTCGTCGGCCGGCAGAGGCGGTTCGCCGAGACCTACGACCTGGGCTTTCCCCTGCTGTCGGACCGCGAGGGCGTGGTGGCCCGCGCGTTCGGCGCCCGCCGCAGTTTCGCGGTCGGGCCCTTCCTCACCCGGCGGATGACCTTCGTCATCGACACCGGTTTCCGCCTCCTTGAGATCATCCACAGTGAGACCAGCATGCAGGAGCACGCCGACCGGGCGCTGGAGGTCCTGCGGGCACGCGCCGGGGCGGGGCCGGCCGCGGACGGCGGCGGGCATCCTTAGGCGCATCTTTAAAGGTCCGGGGCGAGGGCACGGTGTAGTCGTGGTCATGGCGTGGAGACGCTGAGGGGAGACAGCGAAACCTTCGCTGCGTCGGCGGGAGGATGCATGGCCAGCCTGGGAGTGTTCGTTCTGCTTGAAGCCAAGCCCGGCAAGGAGAGCGAGGCGGCGGGCTTTCTCACGGAGGAGTTTCCGTCCGTCGAGGCGGAGACCGGGACCACCGCGTGGTTCGCGGTCCAGCTGGGCCCGACGACCTTCGGTGTCTTCGGCGCCTTCCCCGACGAGGAGAGCCGTGAGGCCCATCTGTCGGGGTCGGCCACCCAGGCCCTGAAGGAGCAGACCCCCGCCATCTTCGCCAAGCCCCCGGCCGTCAACAGGCTGAACGTTCTCGCCGCCAAGCTGCCCGGCTGAGGCCGGAAGAACGCGACCTCGAAGGAGCCGGGCGTCTACGGCTGCACGGCGTGGGTGTACACCAGACGGAAGCGGTCGCCGGGGACGACGATGTCGCTGGTCTCGACCGGCCGGTCGCCGGCCCAGTGCGTGCGTTCCACGTGGAGCACGTGGACGCCGGTGGGAAGGGCGAGGACGTCGCTCTCGGGGGGCTGGGGAACCCGGGTGTAGACCTGCTCGACGATCTCGGTGACCTTCACGCCGAAGGCGGCCAGGCGCGCGATGAGGCCGCGGGGGTTCTCCTCGGCGGCGGGCTCGCCGAGGTCGGCGGGCTCGTAGGAGGTGGCGAGCTGGACCGGTCTGCCGTCGCCGCGGAAGACGTAACGGACGCGGGTCACCGGGGCGGGCCCGTCCAGGCGGAGGCGCTGGGCGATGTCGGGAGTGGCCTCGGTACGTTCCACCCGCCGCTCCCAGGTCGCGCGGGCGCCCTGCGCGGTGATGTCGGAGCCGAGCGGGGCGTAGGGGTCGTGAAAGCGCCAGCGGTGCAGCGGGAGCAGAACGGGCCTGGCCCTGACGTAGTGACCCGAGCCGACGCGGCCGACGATCAGCCCCTCGGAGGTGAGCACGCGCAGCGCGTGGCGGGCGGCGGTCTCGCCCACGCCGTACTTGCGGGTGAGCTGGGCGCGGGAGGGGATCGGCGCGCCGGGAGGAAGGGAACCGTCGACGATCTGGCGGCGGATATCGGCGACGACGCGGAGGTAGACCGGATCGGAGCTTGCCACGTGTCCATCCCTGGGTTCGACAGGCGTCGCGCCCCATCCTGACGTATTCGATGGACAACTCAGGGTAATGGCAGCGATTTGGAGCCCCAACTTTGCGATGTCTCCGTGAAGCGTCCGAAAATCTCTCAGAGTACGTGTAACGCCCGCGTAAGTCCCCGCGATTCAAGGGAAGAGGCCGTCGATCTGTGTACCCCCGAGCACATATCGGCGGTCTCTTCGCTTTCGGCGGAGCCCGCCGCGCATCGCCAACGGCCGCGGACCGGCCGCCGGGCGAGGAAGACCGAAAAGCCGCCACGCGGATCGCGGCCCTCGGCGCGGTTCTCGGCCGGCGGGGAGGGGGCGGTCCGGTGAGGCCGCGCCACCGCGCCCCCGGCCGGGCGAGCCCGCCACCGCGCGCATATCCCCGTGTACGGTATGCGGTGGGTGGCGTCAGGGCGTATTCCCCAATGAGCCCATCGAGGTACGGAGGCTGGGCGGGGTGGCGAGGTCTACCGTTTTCGAGGATCCGGGTAGCGTTCGGTCTATGGCAGCGCCAACCGGAACCTCCGAGGCCCCTTTCGGCCGCATGCTGACCGCCATGGTCACACCGTTCACCGACGACGGCGAGGTCGACTACGAGGGGGTGCGTGACCTGGCCACCTATCTGGTGGACGAGCAGGACAACGACGGCCTCATCGTGAGCGGCACCACGGGAGAGTCCCCGACCACCTCCGACGACGAGAAGGAGCGCATCCTGCGCGCCGTCGTCGAGGCGGTCGGCGACCGCGCCACGGTCGTCGCCGGAGCGGGCAGCAACGACACCCGCCACAGCGTCGAGCTGGCCAGGACCGCCGAGCGTGCCGGGGCGGACGCCCTGCTGGTCGTGACGCCCTACTACAGCAAACCGCCCCAGGAGGGGCTCTACCGGCACTTCACCGCCGTGGCCGACGCCACCGGTCTGCCGGTGATGCTCTACGACATCCCGGGCCGCAGCGGCGTGCCCATCCAGTCCGGCACCCTGGCGCGGCTGGCCGACCACGAGCGGATCGTCGCGGTGAAGGACGCCAAGGCCGACCTGTTCGCCGGGTCGCAGGTCATGGCCGCCACCGGCCTGGTCTTCTACTCGGGTGACGACACGCTCAACCTGCCGTGGCTCGCGGTCGGCGCCGCCGGATGCGTCAGCGTCGTCGGGCACGTCGTGGGCACGGAGATCGCCGCGATGATGAGGCTGTACCGCGCGGGCGACGTCTCGGGCGCGCTCGCCGTCCATCGCAGGCTGCTGCCGGTGGTGTCCGGGATCATGACGCAGGCAGGGGGAGCGATCATGGCGAAGGCCGCGCTGACCCTGATGGGGCGCTCCGCCGGCCCCGCGCGACCGCCGTTGGTGGAGGCCACCGAGCGGGAGATCGCGCGGCTGAGAGAAGACTTGATCGCGGGTGGCGTGAAGCTGCCCGACGGGGTTGTGCCATGAGAGAGAACGTGGCGGCCGAAGCCGGCCGCGATGGGAGGAAACGGGAGTTTGCGTCAGAGAGAACACGGTGGCCCGCCGGGGATCGGAGTGCTCGGCGAGGGAGCAGTCCCCACGCCCGGAGGCGCCGCCGCGACCCATGAGAAAGGTGCGGCCGCATGAGTCACCCCCATCCCGAGCTCGGACCGCCGCCGGAGCTTTCCGACGGCGCGCTGCGCATCGTCGCCCTGGGCGGCCTCGGTGAGATCGGCCGCAACATGGCGGTCTTCGAGTACGAGCACCGCCTGCTGATCGTCGACTGCGGCGTGCTCTTCCCCGAGCCCGACCAGCCCGGCGTCGACCTGATCCTGCCGGACTTCGAGTACATCCGCGACCGCCTGGACGACATCGAGGCGGTGGTGCTGACGCACGCCCACGAGGACCACATCGGGGCCGTGCCGTACCTGCTGCGGGAGCGCCGTGACATCCCGATCGTGGGGTCGAGGCTGACACTGGCGCTGATCGAGGCCAAGCTCACCGAGCACCGCATCCAGCCGGTCAAGGTCGAGGTCGTCGAGGGGGAGCGGCGCCGGTTCGGGCCGTTCGAGACGGAGTTCCTCGCCGTCAACCACTCGATCCCGGACGCGCTGGCCGTCGCGATCAGGACCCCCGCGGGCATCGTCCTGCACACCGGCGACTTCCGGATGGACCAGCTGCCCAGCGACGGGCGGCTGACCGACCTGGGCGGGTTCGCCAGGCTCGGCGCCGAGGGCGTCGACCTGCTGATGTCGGACTCGACCAACGCCGAGGTGCCGGGCTTCGTCACCAGTGAGCGGGAGATCGCGCCGGTCATCGACGAGGTGATCCGCACCGCGGAGAAGCGGGTGATCGTGGCGAGCTTCGCCTCTCACATCCACCGCGTCCAGCAGGTCATCGACTCGGCGGAGAAGCACGGCCGCAAGGTCGCCCTGGTGGGCCGCTCCATGATCCGGAACATGGGTGTCGCCCGCGACCTCGGCTATCTGCGGGTCTCGCCCGGCGTCATCGTCGACTCCAAGGAGATCGAGGGCTGGCCGGCCGAGGACGTGGTGCTGATCTGCACCGGCTCGCAGGGCGAGCCCATGGCGGCGCTGTCGCGCATGGCCAACCGTGACCACCCGATCCGGGTGGCGGAGGGCGACACGGTGCTGCTGGCCTCCTCGCTGGTGCCCGGCAACGAGACCGCCGTCAACAAGGTGATCAACGGCCTGAGCCGCTGGGGCGCCCGCGTGGTGCACAAGGGCAACGCCAAGGTGCACGTCTCCGGGCACGCCGCCGCCGGCGAACTGCTCTACGTGCTCAACCTCACCCGGCCCTCCAACTTCATGCCGGTGCACGGCGAGTGGAGGCACCTGCGGGCGCACGCCAAGCTCGCCGCGCTCACCGGGGTTCCGGACGATCACATCGTGATCGCCGAGGACGGCGTCGTGGTGGACCTGGTCGACGGCCGGGCCAGGATCGTGGGGGCGGTTCCCGCCGGTTACGTCTACGTGGACGGCACCTCGGTCGGCGACGTCACCGACTTCGCGCTGAAGGACCGGCGCATCCTGGGCGACGAGGGCTTCATCTCCATCGTCGTGGTGGTCGACACCGGCACCGGCAAGCTGACCGCCGGCCCCGAGATCCACGCCCGGGGGTCGGGCATCGACCCCGACCGGCTGGTCGAGGTCCTCCCCCAGATCGAAAGGGCCCTGCAGGAGCACGCGGCCGACGGCGTGGTGGACATCCAGCAGATCCGCAGGGTGGTCCGCAGGACCGTCGGACGCTGGGTCAGCGACACCTACCGCCGGCGTCCGATGATCATCCCGGTGGTCATCGAGGTCTGACCCCGGGCGCCTTTCGCGACCTCGCGCGCCCGGCCGCCGGACCCGACAGGACGGCGGCCGGGCCCGCTTCGGCGGCCGTCCCGCGGCCCCGCCCGGAGCCCCGCCCGGCTGTCTTCCGGCGTGCCTCCGCGCCATCGGCCCTTCGCCTCGTTAGCCTCACTAGCATGGCCACCCGTACGTCCAAAGGCGCCTCAGGCAAGTCCCCCGCCAAGGGGGCCTCGGGTCGGGCCGGGTCCTCCGGGGCTCGTGCGGCCCCCCGCAGGAAGGCGCCGGGCGCGCGGCCCAAAGGCACATCGCAGGCCCGCAGGCCCGCCCCGCCGCACCAGGATCCGATCGGCTGGATCTTCACCATGATCGGCAAGCTGTTCATGGGGATCTGGATGCTCGTCGCGGGCGGCGTCGGCAGCGCGGCGCGGGCCCTGGGGCAGAACGCCAGGGAACTGGACCCCGTCCACCGCCGCGACGGGCTCGGGCTGGCCGTGTTCTCCGGGGCCGTCGCGCTGGCCGCCATTCTCTGGCGCGTCCCCCAGGGAACCGTCTCGCAGGTGGTCAACGGCGTGATGCGCGGCGTCTTCGGGTCGCTGGCCTGGCTGCTGCCCGTCCTGCTGGCCCTGCTGGCCTGGCGGTTGCTGCGCCACCCCGACCAGAACGCCGACACCGGCCGGATGATCATCGGGTGGTCCGCGCTCATGATCGGCGTGCTCGGGGTCGTGCACGTCGTGCACGACACGCCCTATCCGTCGGGAGGCGCCTCCGACGGGATGGACAAGGTGTCGGCCGCCGGCGGCATGGTCGGCTTCATCGTCTCGGCGCCGCCCGCGAGCATCCTGCCCCCGTTCGTGACCGTCCCGCTGCTGCTGATCCTGTCCGGATTCGGCATCCTGGTGATCACCGCGACCCCGGTCCACCGGATCCCGGAACGGCTGGCCGAGATCCGGCACCTGCTCTTCGACCGCGACACACCGGCCGGGCCGGCCCGGACCGCCAGGCGGCCCGCGCGCAAGAGGCCGGGCACGCCCGACGACGGTGTCAAACCGTACGACACCCCCGTGGTCACCGAGCCGAAGGAGCGGCTCGCCGACCACTCCCCGGAGATCGTGCCCGGCATGGCCGAGGAGACGGCCTCGCCGCCGGTCGTGGACGCGCCCGCGGCGGACAGGGCCGAGCCGCCCGCCCCCACACCGGCGCCGCGCACGGTCGAGCAGCTCGTCCTGTCCCCGCAGGCCGGCTCCTACACCCTGCCCGACACCCAGGTCCTGCGCACGGGAAGCGCCCCCAAACCGCAGACCAAGGCCAACACCGTCGTGGTCAACGCGCTGACCAGTGTGATGGAGCAGTTCGCGATCGACGCCCAGGTGATCGGCTTCACCCGGGGGCCGACGGTGACCCGGTACGAGATCGAGCTGGGCCCGGCGGTCAAGGTGGAGAAGGTCACCGCGCTCACCAGGAACATCGCTTACGCGGTCAAGTCGGCCGACGTCCGGATCCTGAGTCCGATCCCCGGTAAGTCGGCGATCGGGGTGGAGATCCCCAACACCGACAAGGACCTCGTCTCGCTGGGCGACATCCTGCGCTCGCAGGTGGCCCAGGCCGACCACCACCCGATGATCGTCGGCCTCGGCAAGGACGTCGAGGGCCGTACGATCGTCGCCAACCTCGCCAAGATGCCGCACCTGCTCATCGCGGGCGCGACCGGCGCCGGAAAGTCGGTCTGCGTCAACGGCCTGATCACCTCGGTGCTGATGCGCGCCACCCCCGACGAGGTCCGGATGGTGCTGGTCGACCCCAAACGCGTCGAGCTCAGCGTCTACGAGGGCATCCCCCACCTGATCACCCCGATCATCACCAACCCCAAGAAGGCCGCCGAGGCCCTGGAGTGGGTGGTGGGCGAGATGGACCGCCGCTACGACGACCTGGCCGCCAGCGGGTTCCGGCACGTCGACGACTTCAACAGGGCGGTGCGCGCGGGCAAGCTCGTGCCGCCCCCCGGCAGCGAGCGCGTCTACCAGCCCTACCCGTACCTGCTGGTGATCGTGGACGAGCTCGCCGACCTGATGATGGTCGCCCCCCGCGACGTGGAGGACTCCATCGTCCGCATCACGCAGCTCGCCCGCGCCGCCGGCATCCACCTGGTCATCGCCACCCAGCGCCCCTCCGTCGACGTCGTCACCGGCCTGATCAAGGCCAACGTGCCCTCCCGGCTGGCGTTCGCCACCTCCAGCCTCGCCGACAGCCGCGTCATCCTCGACCAGCCGGGCGCCGAGAAGCTCGTCGGCCAGGGTGACGCCCTGTTCCTGCCGATGGGCGCGAGCAAGCCCATGCGGCTGCAGAACGCCTTCGTCTCCGAGAAGGAGATCGTCGAGGTCGTCGCGCACTGCAAGGCCCAGATGCAGGTCGAGTACCGCGAGGACGTGGCGGTCGCGGCCACGTCGAAGAAGGAGATCGACGAGGACATCGGCGACGACCTCGACCTGCTGGTGCAGGCGGCCGAGCTGATCGTGACCACCCAGTTCGGCTCCACCTCGATGCTCCAGCGCAAGCTCCGGGTGGGCTTCGCCAAGGCGGGCCGCCTGATGGACCTGCTGGAGAGCCGCAACGTGGTCGGCCCCAGCGAGGGGTCCAAGGCGCGGGAGGTGATGGTCAAGCCCGACGAGCTCCCCGGCCTTCTGACCGACCTGCGCGGTCAATGACGCCCCCGCTGTACGGTGAGCATCCGATTACTGGTTGAATGGTACTCACTACGCAGCGTCGGGGGCTTTGGGGGCGTGCGGCATGACCATTGGCAGCAGTCTGGGAGAGGCGCGCCGGGCGGCGGGCCTGAGCGTGGGGGAGCTGAGCGGGCGCACACGCGTTCGCGAGGCGCTGATCCATGCGATCGAGCGGGACGACTTCTCCCAGTGCGGGGGGGATTTCTACGCGCGCGGGCACGTCCGCAACATCGCCAAGGTCGTCGGGCTGGATCCCGAGGCCATGGTGCACGAGTACGACGAACTGCACGGAGGCGTGCCGCTGCCGGTCCGGGCGGCCAGCGTGTTCCAGGCCGACAACCCCATCAAGATCCGCGAGAGCCGTTCGCCCAACTGGACGACCGCCATGGCGGTCGCGCTGGCCATCGTCGTGGTGTTCGGCGTGGTCAAGATGATGGGTGGCGGCGAGGAGACACCCGTCGCGGAGGTTCGCCCGGCCGTGCCGTCGGGGCTCCCCGACACGCCCGAGCCGCCGCGCAAGCCGGCGTCGCTGACCTCGGGCAGGCTGGGCGATCTGGTCGTCCTGCAGGTCAAGGCCAAGCGCTCGTCCTGGCTCGATGTGAAGGACATGAGCGGGCGCCGGCTTTTCTCCGGCACCCTGGAGGCGGGCAAGACCTCCGTGTGGAGGGCCGACAAGGGGATACAGGTCACCTTCGGTGACGGAGGCGCCGTCTCGCTGCAGGTCAACGGCAAGAACCTGGGCACCCCCGGGCGGCGGGGGCAGGTTCTCAACCGCTCCTACCGGGCCACGGCGCCCTCCGCGCGGGAGACCACGACGCCCGGGCCGAGGTAGCCGCGCGCGGTCCGGGAGTGGGGGAGGTGCATCAGGTGGTGGCCAACTCCCGATACCGTAGTGTTCACCATGTCATCCCGCCGAACCGCATCGCTGATCACGCTGGGCTGCGCGCGTAACGAGGTCGACTCCGAGGAGCTCGCCGCGCGCCTTGAGGCTGCCGGTTGGCAGGTGGGCGACGACGCTCCCGACGTCGTCGTCGTCAACACCTGCGGCTTCATCGACTCAGCGAAAAAGGACTCCATCGACACGCTGCTGGCCGCGGCCGACTCCGGGGCCAAGGTGGTCGCCGCGGGCTGCATGGCCGAAAGGTACGGCGACCAGCTCGCCGACGCCCTTCCCGAGGCGGCGGCCGTCATCTCCTTCGACGACTACACCCAGATAGGCGCCCGGCTGGAAGACGTACTGGCGGGCAGGCCGCTCGTCCCGCACAGTCCCCGCGACCGCAGGACCCTCCTGCCGATCTCGCCGGTCGAGCGTGCCGCCGCTCCCAGAACGGGCATTCCGGGCCACGGCGAGCTGCCCGAGGGCCTGGCGCCCGCCAGCGGTCCCCGGCCGCTGCGCAAGCGCCTGGGCGACGGCCCGGTGGCCTCCCTGAAGCTCGCCTCCGGCTGTGACCGGCGCTGCACCTTCTGCGCGATCCCGGCCTTCCGCGGCGCCTACGTCTCGCGCGAGCCCGCCGAGCTCGTCGCCGAGGCCGCCTGGCTGGCCGGCCAGGGCGTCAGGGAGCTCATGCTGGTCAGCGAGAACTCCACCTCCTACGGTAAAGACCTGGGCGACCTCCGGGCCCTGGAGAAGCTGCTGCCCTCCCTGGCGGCGGTCGAGGGCATCGAGCGGGTACGGGTCAGCTACCTCCAGCCCGCCGAGCTCCGCCCCGGCCTGCTGGAGGCGATCGCCGCGGGGGAGGGGGTGGCCCCCTACTTCGACCTGTCCTTCCAGCACGCCAGCGGCTCGGTGCTGCGCCGGATGCGCCGCTTCGGCGACCCCAGGCGTTTTCTCGACCTGCTGGCGTCGATCCGCGCGATCGCCCCCGAGGCGGGCGTGCGCTCCAACTTCATCGTGGGATTCCCCGGAGAGACCGAGGAGGAGTTCGGCGAGCTGGTGTCCTTCCTTGAGCAGGCCAGACTCGACGTGATCGGCGTTTTCGGCTACTCCGACGAAGACGGCACCGAGGCGGCGTCCCTTTCCGGCAAGCTCGACCAGGAGGTCGTCGACGCCCGCCTGGCCACGCTCACCGAACTGGCCGAGGAGCTCATGGCCCAGCGGGCCGAGGAACGGATCGGCACCGAGGTCGACGTCCTCGTCGAGGAGGACCTCGGCGACGGCGGCTACGAAGGCCGCGCGGCCCACCAGGGGCCGGAGGTCGACGGCTCGGTGACGGTCCAGGGCATCGGTCTGGTCCCCGGGCAGATCGTGCGGGCCGTCGTGGTCGACTCCGAGGGGGTCGACCTGATCGCCCGTATCAAGGCAGCTCCATGAGTGTGCCGGCGGGCCAGGAGAAAGTATGACCAACACGCCAGAGACCGGCACCGATCGGGCGTCGGCGGCCATGGGCTCGAAGGTGAGCGCGTGGAACATCGCCAATGTCGTCACGGTGATACGGCTGGCGATGGTCCCGTTCTTCGCGGTCTGCCTGTTCCTGCCCGGCACCGGCTGGCGGGTCACCGCGCTGGTGGTCTTCCTGGTGGCCTCGCTCACCGATCTCCTCGACGGCGAACTGGCCCGCCGCTACGGCCTGGTCACCGACTTCGGGAAGATCGCCGACCCGATCGCGGACAAGGCGCTCATCGGCGCCGCGCTGATCAGTCTCTCGATCCTGGGCGAGCTGAGCTGGTGGATCACCGCCGTGATCCTCGGCAGGGAGATGGGCGTCACCCTGCTGCGCTTCGCGGTCATCAGGCACGGGGTCATCCCCGCGAGCTACGGGGGGAAGGTCAAGACCGTCCTGCAGATCGCCGCGATAGTCTCCTACATGTGGCCGGGGGTGCCGGAGCCGGTCCGCTGGACCGTCATGGGCGCGGCGGTCGTCGTGACCGTCGGGACCGGCCTCGACTACATCATCCGCGCGGTCAGGCTCCGTCAGGTGGCCAAGAGGGCGCGGGCCTGATGAGTCACCGGCTCCAGGCCACCACCACCCTGCTCTCGCTGCTCGTCCGCCGGGGTGAGACGGTGGCCGTGGCCGAGTCGCTGACGGCCGGGCTGATCGGCGCCGCGCTCGCCGATCCCCCCGGGGCCTCCTCGGCCTTCGTGGGCGGGGTCGTCTCCTACGCCACCGAGCTCAAGCACCGCCTGCTCGGCGTTCCCGCCGACCTTCTGGCGCGGGAGGGGGCCGTCCATCCCGAGGTCGCCGCCGCCATGGCCTCCGGCGTCCGCAGGCTCACCGGTGCTACTTACGGCCTGGCCGCCACCGGCGTTGCCGGTCCCGGCTCGCAGGACGGCAAGCCGCCGGGGGTCGTGCACCTGGCCGTTAGCGGTGTCGGCGGACGGGTATGGCACCGGGATCTGAATCTCGCGGGAACGCGTGAAGAAATTCGCCAATTCACAGTCAATGAGGCCGTGGACCTGCTTCGAGGTGTGCTGGAGGCGAACTTGGGGGAACAATCCGGGTGATTACCGCGTTACGTCCCCAGCGAACATGCTCATCACGGTCTGCCGCAGCGTTGGTGGATGCAGGTACGGTGGAACTGTGAGTGAGGTAAAGGTCAAGCGATGATGACGGCGAGGAGTATGTACGAAGGGTCGCGTTCGAAGAACGGGCGGCACGAACCGATCGCGCGGAGTGTCGTGAAAACACCTGCGCCGGGGAGGGAGCGACAGATGGTCCTGCTGCGTCAGCTGCTCGGTGACGTGCTGCGGAGGCTTCGGGTGCGGCAGAGTCGCACCTTGCGTGAGGTGTCCACGCTGGCTCGGGTCTCCCTCGGATATCTGTCCGAGGTGGAGCGGGGCCAGAAGGAGGCATCCTCCGAGCTGCTCGCGTCGATCTGCGGGGCCCTCGGTGTGCCCCTGTCGCAGGTGCTGCGCGAGGTTTCCGACCAGTTCGCTCTGGCCGAGCTTCAGCACGCCCCGGTTCTCGCCGGCGACGTCCCCGAGCGGGAGCGCCTGCCGATCAACGAGACCGTGCCCGCAGCCATGTCGGACTCGGTGTTTCCCGAGGTCAACGACATGGTGGCCGCCTAACCGGCCGTTTCCTCCGGCTGGCATCGACGGCACCAGACGATCAGCCGTTCCCGTGGCTGAGCACCCATCTCCCCACGGCTGATCCGGCTCCCGCAGCGCGGGCAAGGCCGGCCTGCCCTGCCGTACACCCATGTGTCCCGTCCCGGGCGTGGGTCCCCGGTCGTCACCCTGCTCGGACGCTCCCTGTTGGCGTACAGCAACCGTTGCGCGAGCTCCACGACCCCCCTCAGATCCCTGACCGCACCCACCTGCCGCCACGGCCACACCCTGGCCAGGAACAGGGTCTCGGCCCGGTAGATGGTCCCGATCCCGGCCAGATTGCGCTGATCGAGCAGCGCCTCCCCGATCGTCGCCTCGGGGCTCGCCCTCAACCGCCGTACGGCCTCCGCCGGATCCCAGTCGGGTCCCAGCGGATCGGGGCCCAGATGGCCGACGAGCCTCTCCTCCCGCCCGGTCGCGACCAGGTCGACCATGCCGAGCCGCAGTCCCACCGCCTGCCATTCGGCGTTGGCCAGCACCAGGCGGACCAGGTCTCCCGGGGGCGTGCGGCCTCCGGCGGGAAGGACACGCCACAGGCCGTCCATCCGCAGATGGGTGTGAACGGTCAGTCCGCCGTCCAGGCGGGTGAGCAGGTGCTTACCCCGGGAGACGGTCTCCAGCACGGTCAGGCCGGTGAGGTCGGCTGTGGCGTGCCGGGGAACGCGAAAGTCGGATCGGGTGAGGACACGCCCGTCGAGGGCCCGGCCGAGCCGTCTCGCGGTGCGGTAGACGACGTCACCCTCGGGCATGGGGCGGGCTCAGTCCCAGGCGGAGGGGTCGGCGGTGAGCCGGCGGACCCGCTCGGGAAGCGCGCCGGTGGCGACGTTCTCGAGTGTGACCTCCTCCAGGATCGCGCGCTCGCTGGCCCGCAGGGCGATCCAGACCTGCTGCAACGCCTCGGCGGGTCCTCGATACCCGACGTGCTCGGGCCGCTCGCCCCGCACGTTGGCCAGCGGGCCGTCCACCGCGCGGATCACGTCGGCCAAGGTGATCTCGGTGGCGGGACGGGCCAGCACGTAGCCCCCTTCGGGGCCGCGCTGGCCCCGCACCAGCCCGGCCCGGCGCATCTGCAGCAGGATGTTCTCAAGGTATTTGGGCGGCATGTCCTGCTCCTTGGCCATCTCACCCACGGTGGTAGGTCCGTCACCCGCAGCGGCGAGTTCGGTGGCGGCACGTAGGGCATAGTCGACACGAGCGGATAGACGCATGTAATCGATTATCCCGCCTACCTTTGACTGCTTACGCGTCAGGTCCCGGAAAAACCCGACCCATGATTGCGATTTCGGCCTGCGGGGCCCGCCTTCGCCGCGTGATGTGACCCGGGGTGAGAGGTGTGCTCCATGGGGTGATCCCTTCCGGGGGGGGCGGCGGCCGGCTACGGAGCGCGAGATCCGTGAGGGGTGTGGGTGCCCCTTCTCCAGGGCGATGTGAGAATGGCGGGTATGCGCGACGTCGTTTTGATCTCCGATCCCCGGGTCGCCTCGATTCCCGTTGAGGAGTGCGGTGAGGAGCTCGTCGATATCCGGGGGCGGCTGCGGGTGGACGGACGGCAGGCCGATCCGGAAGGGGCCTTCGCCCATCTCCGGCACGGGTTGCTCCTCCGGCTGGAGGACGCCCAGTCGCGACTTCCCGAGGGGTACCGGCTGCTGGTCGTGGAGGGTTACCGGTCGCCCGCGGCGCAGCAGCGGATCTTCGATAAGTATTCCGCAGAGCTACGGGCGACATTTCCTGAAA
Organism: Streptosporangium violaceochromogenes; assembly: GCF_014654615.1. Lineage (GTDB taxonomy): Bacteria > Actinomycetota > Actinomycetes > Streptosporangiales > Streptosporangiaceae > Streptosporangium > Streptosporangium violaceochromogenes. The sequence continues at coordinate 86,952 of NZ_BNBB01000014.1, forward strand.
TGTCGCCCGAGGAGATCTCCATGGCGGCGAGTCGCTACGTCTCGCCGGTCGAAGTCGCCCCGCACACCGCCGGAGCGGCGGTCGACCTGACCCTGTGCACCGGCGACGGTGACGAACTCGACATGGGAACCCCGCTCAACGCCACCCCCGAACAGAGCGGCGGCGCCTGCTACACCGCCGCCGCGGGTCTTTCGGCCGAGGCCCGGCACCACCGGCGGCTCCTCGGCGCCGCCCTCGGCGGTGCCGGGCTGGTCAACTACCCCACCGAGTGGTGGCACTGGTCCTACGGCGACCGCTACTGGGCGCTGAGCACCGGCGCCCGCTCCGCCCTCTACGGCCCCCGCGCCCTCTGACGGCACGCGGGGAGAGGCGGGCAGGGTGGCGGACCCCGCCGGACGGGGGCACGGGCGCCGCGCGGCTCAGAGGTTCACAGGGGGAGCAGCCGGTCGAAGAACCGGTCCAGCGGCGCCACGTGCCGGTCGGGATGGCGCCACTGGGTGACGACGCTCCCGGGAAGGTGAAGTTCGCCGGTCAGCACGCCGCCCCTGAAAACGCGGACCACGGGGTGGATGGCTCCGCTCTCGGCGGCCCTGGCCGCCATCGGACGGCGCTCGACCGCGAACGCGCCGGTCTCCAGGTCGTCGAGATCGGGATCCCGGTTCTGACGCAGGCCCACGGTGACCAGGTCTCCGAAACGTTCGACGGCGTAGTCTTCCGGCATGTCCTCGTAGCGGTCGATGCCGTGTTCGGTGATCACCATGGCGTCGACCAGATACCCCGCCTGCGCCCACAGGGCCGAGCTGCGGTTGACCCGGTCGAGGATCGATGCGGTCAGCGCCGGCCGGGCGACGGGAACGCGGGGGAGCCGGACCCCGTCATAGCGCTCGGCGAGGAGACGGTTCATCGTCCGCAGGTTGTAGCGGAAGCCGTAGATGAACGCCGACGCACCCCGCCTGGCATCGCGGGCCTGCATCGTCGTGCCCGCGAAGTACAGGCCGTCGAGGCTGACCGACTCCCAGTCGGGTCCGATCGCGGGCAGTCTCCCGCGCGAGTCGGTGCGCAGCCCGTCGGCGAACACCTCGGTGCTCATCCGGAAGCCGGTGCAGCGCAGTACCGCGTCGTACTCCAGCGTCTCGCGTTCTCCGTCGGCGTCGCTGTGGACGACGTCGGCGGTGTAGGTCACGCCGTCGAATCCGATCCGCTCGACCGTGCAGTCCAGCAGCGCGTGAAGCGTGGTGAAGTGGTGGCTGTCGAGCAGCGCGCCGTAGGAGCCGCGCACGTCGCCCGGAAGCCTGGAGTTCCAGGCCAGCCGGACCGGCCGGGGGCTGGCCAGGTGGATCGCCGCCGCGTGACCGAGGAGGGAGTGGGCGGTTTCGAAGGCCGCGTTGCCCTTGCCGAGGATCAGCACCCGTTTGCCGGTGTACGACTCGGGGTCGACGGCCATGTCCTCGTATCCTTCGGCGTGTTCGATGCCGGGAATGTCGGGGACGTGGGGCTCTCCCCATCCGCCGGCCCAGATCAGGCACTCGGCCTGGATCTCCCGTCCGTCCTCCGTCTCCAGCCGGAAGCCCCCCTCCTTGGCGAACACCCGGCCCACACCGGTGTCGAAGGCGATCCTCAGGTCATGGGTGGTGTGGAAGTCGGTCAGATAGCGCCGCAGGTCGTCGGGGGAGGGGAAGTAGTCGTCGCTGTAGTACGGGAACAGCAGGGACGGGTCGTCGCTCAGCAGCGAGTTCCAGTCCCAGCGGAGCCGGATCTCCGGGTCGTCGGAGCGGGTGTGCATCGTGTTGAGCGAGATCAGCCGGCGGTGCCGCGGAAAACGGGTGAAGAACCTTCCGGCGGAGCGCTCACGCTCCACGATCAGATAGTCCGCCCCCCTTTCCTGCAGGAAATAGCCGATCTGTAACCCGGCCGGACCGGCGCCGACCACGACATAACGATGCTCCTGGATCACGTGATGACCTTTCTCGGGATGTGCACGCTCCTGCGGGGGATATCCGCCCCGGGCGGTCGGCCATCCGCTCACATTCCCAGGCGGCGGACTCCCGTCACGCCCGGCGGCCAAGGAAATCCTGATTCCCCCGTGGGGACGCGATCTGGTCCTCCGGTCCGCTCACGAAAACCCTCGGATTTCCCCTCTCATCTCCGCTTGACCCGCCAAAGGCCACCAAACTTCGTTTTTATAAAGTGACCCGGCACCGAGCTCATTCGGCTCCGGTTTTCCCCGGGTGTGGGCTTCCGCGCCGGGCCGCCCGATGCCGTTCAGGCGCGCAGACGCAGACCCCGGGGAGTCGGGTGGAAGCCCGCCGACTCCAGGGCGGCGGCCAGGGGAGAGTCGTTGACGGCGGTGCCGTCCGCGCGCTCCACGGTCAGCCTGCCCAGCGCACCGTCGCGTACGGCCAGCGCGAGGGCTTCCACGGCGGGCCGCAGGTCGTCGCCGCCGGCGAACGACAGGAGGGTCCTGCCGCCGCGCTCGACGTAAAGCACCAGCCGGCCGTTCACCAGGACCACCAGGGCCCCCGCCTTCCGGCCCGGTTTGTGGGAGACCTCACCCGGGTGTGCCGGCCACGGCAGGGCCGCGCCGTAGGGGTTGGCCGGGTCGGTCGCGGCCAGCACCACCGCCCTTCGCGTGTGCCCGGCGCCGGGCCGGTCGCCTCGCGGATCGGTGGTGACGCCCCCCGGCGGCGGCACGGCGGCGCGCATACGGTCGACGGCGCCGGGCAGGGCGAACTGGGCGCCGCCCAGGCCCTCGACGAAGTAGCCGCGGCGGCACCGGCCGCTCTCCTCGAAGGCCCGGAACACCGGGTATACCTGGGCGAAACCGCCGGGCTGCCGTTCGGCGGCGACGGCTCCACGGGTCACCACGCCGTGCCGTTCGAGCAGGACCTCGGCCTGGGCGTGCGCCCGCTGGGTCGCGTCGCCGGCCGGGGCCGGCAGTGCCCACCAGCGCCCGCCCACGGTCGGCGGCCCGCTCCGGGTGGGCAGCACCGCGCGCCGCCGTCGCGTGGGGGACCGGCGGTGGGCGGGGCGTCCGGTGCCGAGCGTGGTGCGCAGCGGCGCGAGGGTGTCTCCGGTCAGCTGGCCCGCCCAGACGAGATCCCATATCGCGGCGGCCAGTTCCCCGTCACCGGGGGCCGTCCCCGGCACGAGAGAACCGGCCCGGCCCGCCAGATCGCGGAAGAACAGCGCGCCGCCACCGTCGAGGACCCTTAAGACCGCCTCGTGCACCGGGGTCATGGTGATCTCCGCCGGTTCGGGCAGCAGCAGGGGGGCGGTGTCCGAGAAGTACAGGGCCACCCAGCCGTCACCACCCGGCAGGGACCCCTGCCCCGCCCAGATCACCTCGCCGGAGGCCGTCAGTTCGTCCAGCAGCGACGGGTCGTAGCCGGGCACCCGCGAGGGCAGGATCAGCGTCTCCAGGGCCGAGGCGGGCACCGCCGCCCCCTGGAGCCGTTCGATCACACTCACCAGTGTGTCGACGGGCGGTCCGCCCGGCTGGAGGGCGCCGGTGACGCCGTGCCAGGCGGGTGAGAAGGCGGCCAGGGTCTCGGGGGGGACCGGCTCGACCTCCTTACGGAGCCGGGCCAGCGATCTGCGGCGCAGCGTCCGCAGCACCCCGGCGTCACACCACTCCTCGCCCCGGCCACCGGGCCTGAACTCCCCGTTCACCACCCGGCCCGAGGCGGCCAGCCGGCGCAGCGCGTCGGTGACGACCGCGAGGCCGAGGCCGAACCTGGCGGCCACCGTGTCGGCGGGGAACGGGGTGCGCGTGCGGGCGTGCCGCGCGACGAGGTCGCCGAGCGGGTCGTCCACCGGCTCCAGGAACACGTGCGGAACCCCTGTGGGCAGGGGCGTACCGAGCGCGTCGCGCAGCCGGGCGGCGTCCTCTATGGCCGCCCACCGCTCCTGTCCGGCGATCCGCACCCTGATCGCCCGCCGGGCGGTCTCCAGGGTGGCCAGCCACGCCGGGTCGCCGTCGCGCAGGCTCACGTCGGCCTCGACCAGAGGGCCGTGAGAGCGGAGCAGATCCGCCAGATCCTCCGCGTCGCGAAGCGGCCGGTCCAGGCGGGCCAGCTCACGCTCGGTGTCGGTGATCACATCGGGGTCGAGCAGCTCGCGCAGGTCGGCCTGGCCCAGCAGCTCCGCCAGAAGGCTCGTGTCCAGTGCCAGCGCCTGTGCGCGGCGCTCCGCCAGCGGGGCGTCCCCCTCGTACATGAACGCGCCGACGTAGTTGAACAGCAGCGACGCCGCGAAGGGCGACGCCTGCCCGGTCTCGACCTCCACCAGGCGCACACGCCGGGCCGCGATGTCCCGCATGAGCCGGACCAGTCCCGGTACGTCGAAGACGTCCTGCAGGCACTCGCGCATCGTCTCCAGCACGACCGGGAACGAGCCGTACCGGGCGGCCACGCCGAGCAGGTGCGAGGCCCGCTGCCGTTGCTGCCACAGCGGGGTGCGCCGGCCCGGCGCGCGCCGGGGCAGCAGCAGAGCACGCCCCGCGCACTCACGGAACCGCGCCGCGAAGAGCGCCGAGCCGCCGAGCTCCTCGGTGACGATCCGCTCGATCTCGTCCGCCTCGAAGATCGCGATGTCGGACGGCGGGCCGGCGAGCGTGTCGGGGACGCGCACCACGATCCCGTCGTCGGAGTGCGCCGACTGCACGTCGGCGCCGTAGCGTTCTCGCAGCCGTCGCCCGATCGCCAGAGCCCACGGGGCGTGCACCCGCGCTCCGTACGGCGAGTGCACCACCACCCGCCAGTCGCCCAGCTCGTCGTGGAACCGCTCGACCAGCAGCGTGCGGTCGTCCGGGACATACCCGGTGGCCTGACGCTGCTCGGCGAGGTAGGACAGCAGGTTGGCCGCGGCGAACCCGTCGAACCCCGCCGCTTGAATCCGTGCCAGCGCCCTGGCGCGCCCCGTGCCCTCGCCCGTGCCCTCGCCCGTGCCCTCGCCTGGGGGCGACGCCGGGCCGGAGGCGGGATCCTCCCGCTCGCAGGGGGCCGGGCGCGCGGTGGCGCGGCCCGGGTCGGCCCGGCGCCCGGTGCCCGGCCCCGCGGCGGAGGCCGGGGGTGCGCAGAGGTCCGCGCCGGCCTCGGACATGTCACGGAGGAAGGCGCCGATCGCTCTGCCCAGCTCGGCGGGGCGCCCCACGTTGTCGCCGTGCCAGAACGGGAGCTTGCCGGGCTGCCCGGGGGCGGGGGAGACCACCACCCGGTCGGCCGTGATGTCTTCGATCCGCCAGGAGGTCGCGCCCAGTACGAACACGTCTCCGACCCGTGACTCGTAGACCATCTCCTCGTCGAGCTCGCCCACGCGGGAGGACTTTTCGCCGGCCAGGAACACTCCGAACAACCCCCGGTCGGGGATCGTGCCGCCGCTGGTCACCGCCAGCCGCTGGGCTCCGGGACGGCCGGACAGGGTGCCGGTGACGCGGTCCCACACGATGCGAGGGCGCAGCTCGGCGAACTCCTCGCTGGGGTAGCGGCCGGCGAGCATGTCGAGCGTCGCCTCCAGCGCGCTCCGGGGCAGCTCGCGGTACGGGGCGGCACGCCGTATCACGGCGTCCAGGTCGTCGACCGTCCAGTCGTCCAGGGCGGTCATCGCGACGATCTGCTGGGCGAGCACGTCGAGCGGGTTGCGGGGGTATCGGATCTCCTCGATCTCGCCCGTTCGCATCCGCTCGGCCACCACGGCGGTCTGGACCAGGTCGCCCCGGTATTTGGGGAAGATCACGCCGCGCGAGATCGCTCCCACCCGGTGCCCGGCCCGGCCGATCCGTTGCAGACCGCCGGCCACGCTCGGCGGAGACTCCACGCAGGCGACCAGGTCCACCGAACCCATGTCGATGCCGAGTTCCAGGCTGGAGGTCGCGACCACCGCGGGCAGCCGCCCGGACTTCAGGGCCTCCTCGATCTGGGAGCGCTCCTGCTTGGACACCGACCCGTGGTGCGCTCGCACGATCTCCGGGATCGTGCCCTTCGCGGCGCCGGCCTGCGCCATCATCGCGGCCGGAGAGGACGACGCCGGAGGGGCCGGCACCGGGGGAACCGGGGGAGGGGAGGCGGGGGGCGCGGGAAACCCCTCGGCCCGGTGCGCCGGCTCCGGGGTGGCGGGCCGCTCGGCGTCGGCCCGCCGCTCCCAGGCCAGCTCGTTCAGGCGGGTACAGAGCCGTTCGGCCAGCCGCCGCGAGTTGGCGAACACGATCGTCGAGTCGTGCTCTTTGATCAGGTCGAGCAGCCGCTCCTCGACGTGCGGCCAGATGGAACGCCGGGGCGGCGCCTCGATCGCCCACCGGTCGCCGCCGGGCTCACCGGTCCCACCGGGGGAGGGGGGCGGGCTGTCGAGCTCGGTCATGTCCTCGACCGGGACGACGACCTTGATCTCGATCGCCTTCTCCGAGGGCGGCTGGACCACCGAGGCCGGACGCGGGCCGCCGAGGAAGGCGGCCACCTCGCTCACCGGCCGGACGGTCGCCGACAGGCCGACGCGCTGGGCGGGCCGGGGAAGAAGGGCGTCGAGCCGCTCCAGGCTGAGGGCCAGGTGCGCGCCGCGCTTGGTGGACGCCACCGCGTGCACCTCGTCGACGATGACGGTCTCCACACCGCGCAGCGCCTCACGGGCCTGGCTGGTGAGCAGCAGGAACAACGACTCGGGGGTGGTGATGAGGATGTCCGGCGGCGTGGTCGTGATACGGCGCCGCTCCTGCGGTGAGGTGTCACCCGACCGGACCGCCACCGAGATCTCCGGGATCGGCAGCCCGAGCCGGCGCGCGGTCTGCCGCAACCCGGTCAGGGGCGCCCGGAGGTTGCGCTCGACGTCCACCGCCAGGGCCTTGAGCGGGGAGACGTAGAGGACCCGGCAGCGCCCTACCGGCTCGCGTTCCCTCCGGGAGGGACCGCGCGCGGACCGTGAGGGGCCGGAGGGCGGAGGAGTGCCCGGAGGACTCTCGGGGGGTTCGTGGGCGCCCGCGGCCAGCCGGTCGAGCGACCAGAGGAACGCCGCCAGTGTCTTGCCGGAACCGGTGGGGGCCACGACCAGGGTGTTGTCCCCCCGGGCGATCGAGGCCCAGGCCCCCTCCTGGGCGGGGGTGGGGGCGGCGAAGGCCCCGGCGAACCACTCCCGGGTCACGGGGGTGAAGTGGTCGAGTGCCCCGCCCGCTTGGTCACCCCCGGGAATCGCGCCCGCTCCGTCCACCACCGGCCCCCTCTCGCCGTTCCGGCCCCGCGGCGCCCTCCGCCGCCGTCGTCGTACCCCATGGTGCACCGGACCACCGACAGAACCGCCGCGGGCCGGTGCAGGTGTCCTCTAACGGTGTCCTCTGGCGGTGTCCCCTAAAGGTGTCCCCGCCCGTCCGGGGACGTCCGCCGGAAACGGACCCCTCAACGGACTCCCGGCAGAAAGCAGGCTCTCGTCACCATGGCGTGACGTTCGGGAAGGTTCATATCCCGATAAGGAGGAGATAGATCCCAGACGACCATCCGACGCATTGAGCGGTGAGCCAGCGATGAGCATCGACCACCCGGCAGTTGGAACGACATGTGAACGGATCAGGGCGGAGCGTCTGAGAGCCCACCGCCCGCTGAGTAGCGCGAGGGGTTTACATCACTTCGCCCTGATCTCCTCTGACATCGAGGCGACGATCTCCTTTTATCAGGATCTTCTGGAGTTTCCCCTTACGAAGATCCTCGACAACCCCGGCCGCCGGGGGTCGCATCACTTCTTCTTCGACGTCGGGAACGGCAACCTGCTGGCCTTCTTCGACTTTCCCGACCTGGACCTCGGCCCCTACAGGGAGGTGACCGGCGGCCTTCACCACCTCGCCGTCTCGGTCGACCCCTCCACCTGGGAGCGTCTGCTGAGCAAGCTGGAGGCCGCGGGTGTGCCTCACCGCATCGAGAACGGGGCCTCGATCCATTTCAGGGATCCCGACGGCACCCGCCTGGAGTTGCTCGCCGATCCGCTCGGTGAGATGTACGGCGCGCATCTTCTGTGAGACACCCGCTTCTCTGTGAGACACCCGCCACGGACACCCTGCGAAAGGGTTGGCCCCCGCGTCGCCCGGCGCCGTCCCGCGTGGTCCCCCGCTGCTCTGCATCTTTTCCAGGGGCCCATGCGCTTTCTGTATCTCTGTCACCTCTCTCCTCGCTTTTGTCCCGTACGCCGCCGTGGAGCATCTCCCGGGCGCCCCGCTCGCCCGGCGGGGCGGGATCCCGCCCCGCCGGGGAGGCCCATACTGGTGTGATGCGGCTGTCGGAGTTCTGGAACCGGATGAGACTGCACTTCGGCGACCCCTACGCCGAGTCCTGGGCTCGCGACTACGTCCTCGCCGACCTGGGAGGCCGGACGGTGAGCCAGGCGCTGGCCGACGGCTTCGCGGCCAAAGACGTCTGGCGGGCCGTGTGCGCGGTGTCCGACGTCCCGTCCCGGCTCCGCTGACGCCGTTCACGTGGGCGGCTCCGTCTACGGTGAGCCGCCCAGCAGGCCCTTGAGCGCCTCGGCCGTCCGCCGGGAGTCTTTGGCGCACTCCTGGCCGTCCGGCGACCACAGGAAGAACCAGCCGTCACTGGTCGGGGTGGCGAAGACGATCGTCTGGCTTCCGCTGCCGGGATCCCACACCCACAGAACGGGAGCGTTTCTTCCGAGCACGCGGCTGGACAGTCCCCGCTCCGACAGCTCGGCGGCCAGGGAGCCAAGGTGGATCAGGCGTTGCTGGGTGAACGTGTCGGTCACGTCGGGTACCTCGGGCTCGTTTGCCCTCAGGATCACTCCGGACCGGTCCGGTGACAACCCACACGGGGTGACGCTTCGGAAATGTCGCCTTCCGGATGGGGTCCGGGACGGTCTGGGACCGTGCTTCCTTATGGTCTGCGACACGGTCCGCGACGACCCGGGACACGTCGTGCCATCGCGCCACGATCGAACAGTCGTTCGGCTATATTGGACGAGCCTTCACTCCTCGGCGTGCTCTCCGGAAAATGTCGGTGGCACCCCGTAGCTTTCTGGCAACCGATCCGACCCGCGACCCTCCAGGGGGCTCCCATGGCAGCTAACGACCGCGAGAAGGCGCTTGAGACCGCCCTCGCTCAGATCGAGCGGCAGTTCGGCAAGGGCTCCGTCATGCGCCTCGGTGACGAGACCCGCGCGCCCATCGAAGTGATCCCGACCAGTTCCATCGCGCTCGACGTCGCGCTCGGCATCGGAGGGTTTCCCCGGGGCCGCATCGTCGAGGTCTACGGCCCCGAGTCCTCCGGCAAGACCACTGTCGCGCTCCACGCGGTGGCCAACGCCCAGCGGGCCGGCGGCATCGCGGCGTTCATCGACGCCGAGCACGCCCTCGACCCGGAGTACGCCAAGAAGCTCGGCGTCGACACCGACGCGCTGCTCGTCTCCCAGCCCGACACCGGCGAGCAGGCGCTGGAGATCGCCGACATGCTGATCCGGTCCGGCGCCGTCGACCTGCTGGTCATCGACTCGGTCGCGGCACTGGTGCCCAAGGCCGAGATCGAGGGCGAGATGGGCGACAGCCACGTCGGTCTCCAGGCCCGCCTGATGTCCCAGGCCCTGCGCAAGGTCGCCGGCGCTCTCAACAGCACCGGAACCACCGCGATCTTCATCAACCAGCTCCGCGAGAAGATCGGCGTCATGTTCGGCTCGCCCGAGACCACGACCGGTGGAAAGGCCCTGAAGTTCTACGCCTCGGTCCGCCTGGACATCCGCCGTATCGAGACGCTGAAGGACGGCACCGAGGCCGTGGGCAACCGCACCCGTGTCAAGGTCGTGAAGAACAAGATGGCCCCGCCCTTCCGCGTGGCCGACTTCGACATCCTCTACGGCGTCGGCATCTCCCGCGAGGGCGGCCTGATCGACATGGGCGTCGAGCACGGCTTCGTCCGCAAGTCCGGCGCCTGGTACACCTACGAGGGAGACCAACTCGGTCAGGGCAAGGAGAACGCCCGTAACTTCCTGAAGAACCACCCCGACATGGCCAACGAGATCGAGAAGAAGATCAAGGAGAAGCTCGGCATCGGGCCTCGCCTGGACAGCCCGGCCACTCCGCCGCCCGCTCCTCCGGCTCCCGCCACCTCCGGTCGCGGTTCCAGGGCGGCCTCCAAGCCGGGTGACGCCTGATCGGCCGACCGATGACCACGGGACCTGACTCCGGTCCGGCCGGCGCGGCCGGGCCGCGTGACTGGGGCGCCTGGCCCGATACGGCGGAGTCCGTGTCCGATGGGGTGGGCGGGCGAGGAGGCGGGCGATCGCGGTGGCCGCGCCGAGATCGGCCCGAGGCGGGGGACGGGGCCGGCGAAGGCGCCTCGCGGAGCCCGAAGGGCGGCTACGAGCCGGCCTCTGGGGCGGCCTCCGGGACGGGGGAGGGTTCGCCTCCCGGGGCGGCAGAACGCCGCGACGGGGCGGGCGGGGGCCGGGCCGGTCGCGGGGCCCGACGTGCGAGAAGACCTCGGAGCGGTCTCGGAGAGGTCCCACCCGACGGGCCGGTCGAGGGGTCTTTGGCGAGCCGGGGGCCCGACGCCGACCCCCAGGCGGTGGCCCGCGCCATCTGCCTTCGGCTGCTGACCACGGCACCGCGCACCAGGGCTCAGCTCGCGGAGGCGCTGAGCAGGCGCGAGGTGCCCGAAGAGGCCGCGGAGGCGGTGCTTGAGCGGTTCTCCGAGGTCGGTCTCATCGACGACGAGGCGTTCGCAGACGCCTGGGTGAGCTCCCGGCACGCCGGGCGGGGGCTGGCCCGTAAGGCCCTCGCCGCGGAGCTTCGCCATCGGGGGGTGGACGAGGACACCGTCAACGACGCCGTGGAACGGCTCGACCCCGGGCGGGAGGTGGAGACGGCGCGCAGGCTGGTGGCACGCAAGCTGTCCTCGACCCGGGGGCTGGAGCCCGCGGCCCGGACCCGCAGGCTGGCCGGAATGCTCGCCCGCAAGGGGTATGGCCCCGGCCTCACGTTCCGCGTCGTCCGCGAGGCATTGGAGAGCGAGAAGGCGGAAACGGAGGGCTTTCCCGAAGAGCTCGACGACCCCGGCCCGTGGTAGATCCGTCCGACGGCGCGCCCGCGGGGCCGGGGCGCCGGCCGGAGGCCCCGGCAGGCGGGGGCCTGTGCGGGTGAGGGCTGTGCGATTGGAGGCTCGTGCGGGCAGGGGCTCCGGGGCGCGGCCCCGTGTCCCTTCTGCTCCCGCCTCTCCCCCCTCCGTGTCGTGGAGACGTCGCGGGGGGTGTGAGGCGCGGAGATGTCGCGGAGGTGTGAGGCAGGGCGTAAGTAAGAAATAACGTCCTCTCGTGTTTAGGTGCTTCTCGATCAAACTTTGCTTGCTCGTTACCTCTTTGACGCTTAATCTCGACGGCAGTGAGGAGTTACTCCGCGCAGCGCGGATTGTCATAACGGTGCATCATGGACAAGCGATCTTGATAGATGCGGGCGGACGGCGGGCCGGGGAGATAGCCGGTGTAGCGTCGGCCCTGGTGTGATACCTGCCCTGGTGGGGCCTTCGCTTGGTTGTTCCGTGCGGTGCGTGTGACCCTCGCGTGCTTGATATCTGCGACGCGGGGAGGGCGGGGCGCGCATGAATCCGGTTCTGGTCGTCACTTTGACGGCCGTGGTCGCGGTTTTCGCCGTGGTGACGCTGGCCGTGCTGATCATGCTGCTGCGCCGTACGGGTGGATTGACCGCGAGGCCGCACGATCCCTCTCCCGAGCAGCAGGCCGCGGTTCAGGCCGAGCTGGAGGAGGCCAGGCGCGAGGCGGTCGAGATCCGCCTGAGGGCGGAGAACGACGCGAAGGAGATCCTGCACAGGTCGGAGGCGGCCGTCGAGGCGGCCGCCGAGCTGCGCAAAGAGGCCGAGGCCGAAAGCCGGGTCCTGAAGTACGAGCTCAAGGAGATCCGTTCCGATCTCGAACGCCGCGAGAGGCGGCTGGCCGAACGTGAGCAGCGCCTCGACGAGGAGGCCAGGCGCCAGGCCGACAGGGCACGCGCACTCGCCGAGACGGAGACCGATCTCGCCACCCGCCGGGAGGACCTCGACCGGGTGGACGAGGAGCGCAAGGCCGTCCTGGAGCGGCTGGCCGGGCTCACCGGCGACCAGGCGAAGACCGAGCTGATCAAGGATATCGAGCACCAGGCCAAGCGTGAGGCCGCCCTGATCGTCAGAGAGATCGAAGGTCAGGCTCGTCGTGAGGGGGAGAAACGCGCCACCAAGATCGTTACGCTGGCGGTCCAGCGGGTGGCCACCGAGCAGACCGCCGAGTCGGTCGTCAGCGTCCTGCACCTGCCCGGCGACGAGATGAAGGGGCGCATCATCGGCCGGGAGGGCCGTAACATCCGGGCCTTCGAGTCGACCACCGGTGTCAACCTGATCATCGATGACACGCCCGAAGCGGTGCTTCTGTCATGCTTTGATCCGGTTCGCAGAGAAACCGCCCGCCTCACGCTGGAGAAACTCGTCCTCGACGGCCGTATCCACCCTCAGCGGATCGAAGACGCCTACGAGCGGAGCAAGACCGAGGTCCAGCACCTGTGCGTGCGCGCCGGCGAGGACGCCCTGGTCGAGCTCGGCATCACCGACATGCACTCGGAACTGATCACGCTGCTCGGTCAGCTCCGCTATCGCACCTCCTACGGCCAGAACGTCCTCGGCCATCTCATCGAGTCCGCGCACATCGCCGGGATCATGGCGGCCGAGCTGAGGCTCAACCCGATGCTGCTCAAACGCTGTACGCTCCTGCACGACATCGGCAAGGCCCTGACCCACGAGGTCGAGGGCAGCCACGCGCTCATCGGCGCCGAGATCGCCAGGCGGTACGGCGAGCACGAGGACGTGGTCCACGCGATCGAGGCCCACCACAACGAGGTCGAGGTCAAAACCGTCGAGGCCGTCCTCACCCAGGCCGCCGACGCGATCAGCGGTGGCAGGCCGGGCGCCCGGCGCGAGTCGCTTGAGGCCTACGTCAAGCGGCTGGAACGGCTGGAGGAGATCGCCGTCTCCCACGACGGAGTCGAGAAGGTCTTCGCCATGCAGGCCGGCCGGGAGATCCGCGTCATGGTCAAGCCCGACTCGATCGACGACGTCCAGGCTCAGGTGATCGCCCGGGATGTCGCCAAGCAGATCGAGGAGGAACTCACCTATCCGGGACAGATCCGCATCACCGTGGTTCGCGAGTCTCGCGCGACGGAGTTCGCCCGCTGACCTTCGCCGCTCCGCTGACCTTCGCCATCCCCTTGATCTTCGCCACTCCCTTGACCTTCGCCACCCCACCGATCTCCGCCGCCGGTGGAAGGCTCGGCGGGGGGCGCGGATGCGGGGTCAGGAGCGAAAGAGCTGCTGGTAGAAGGCCAGTTCGGTGGCCAGGGCCGCACTGCGGGTTTCGGCGCGGCGAAAACCGTGGGCCTCGCCCTCGAAGGTGAGGTAGGTGCAGGGAACCCCACGTTCGGCGAGGGCATCGGCGAAGGCCTGGGACTGCTCCGGAGGAACCACCGGGTCCGACAGACCCTGCAGCAGCAGCATCGGGCGGGTCACCCCGGCCACCCGGCCGAGGGGTTCGCGGGAGCCGTACAGAACCGGGTCTTCGGGGCCCACCAGCCACTCGACGTAGCGGGACTCGAAGTCGTGGGTGGTCGCGCGCAGCGGGGCGAGGGCGCTCACGCCGTAGTAGGAGACGCCTCCGGCGAACGTCTCCGACGCGCAGCAGGCCGCCATGACCGTCCAGCCGCCCGCGCTGCCGCCCCGGATCGCGATCCGCCGAGGGTCGGCCAGCCCCTCGGCCGCCAGCCACCTCGCCGCGTCGGTCGTGTCCTCCACGTCGACCACTCCCCACCGCCCGCGCAACAGGTCGCGGTAGGCGCGGCCGTATCCCGTGGAGCCGCCGTAGTTGACGTCGAGCACGCCGATGCCCCTGCTGGTGAAGAAGGCCTTCTCCAGGTCGAGCGCGCTGACGCTGTGCGAGGTGGGACCGCCGTGGACGAAGACGACGTACGGCGGGGCGCCGTCGCCGCGGACCCCGGGGTTGGACGGCGGGTAGACGAACGCGTGCACCCGGCGCCCCGACCGCCCCTCGATCTCCACGCTCCGCGGCACGGGGAGGTAGGCGGCCTCGGGCAGCCCGTCGAGGTCGCGGCGTACCTCCTCCGCCTGCCCGGTGGTGGTGTTCACCCGTACGACGGTCCGGGGCACGGCCGGGCCGTACCCGATGCCGATCAGCGTGTCACCGTCGGAGCTCAAGGAGGGCTGCCAGCCGTCGTAGGGAAGATCAAGGTCGGTCAGCACGCCGCTGCGCGGGTCGAGAACGCCCAGCCGCAGGTCTCCCCGTCCGTGGAGGAGGGCGATCCGCCCGTCGCGCAGGAGTTCGTAGGGGGAGTCGCCGAGATGCCAGAGCGGCCCGGCGAACTCCTCCTCCCTCGGGCAGAGCGCCTGGAGGAAGGTGCCGCCCGCATCGGTCCGGTAGAGGTTCCACCAGCCCGACCTGTCGGAGATCAGGCACAGGTGCCGGTTGTCGAGCCAGCGGGGGGAGAGCACCGCCTCACCGGCTCCGCCCAGCACCGTCGAGGAGACGCCGTCGGCCAGGCGGGTGACCCGTAGTTCCGTACCGTTCCAGGGCATGCGCGGGTGGTCCCAGCAGATGTAGGCCAGGTGGCCGCCGTCGGGGGAGAGGGCGGGGCAGGCGTAGAAGTCGCTGCCGGTCACCCACTCGCGCGGTTCGCCCTCGCCGTCCAGCGGGACGGAGACGATCGAGCGGCTGATCCGGCCGTCCTCGCGGTGGCGCTCGCGCACGCACCAGACCTGCCCGTCGCGCACCAGCGGGTCCGCGTAGCGCAGGGCGGCCTCCTGGGCGGGGGCGGGGGTGATCGGCCGGGGCTCGGCGCCGGGGAGCAGAAGGTGGAGACGCTGGTCGCTGAACTCGGCGAACACCACCCCTTCGCCGGGGACGACCGCGTAGGACCGCCCACCGTACTCGTGGACGCGGGTTCGAGCGTTCCACGGCGCGGGCAGCAGCTCCCGGCATGTTCCGCGGGCGTCTCGGTGCACGATCGTGGTCCGGCCGCCCTCGGTGGGGCGGTCCTCGCTCCACCACGTCTCCTCGCCCAGTACCGTCGGGAACGCCAGGCGGAGCCTGGAGCGGGCGACGCCCGTGGTCGAGATCGGTGAGGGCCAGGTGCCGTACGGTCTGACCACCTGCTCGGGGGACATGGCGCAATCCTGCCGGATAACCCGCCGCCTGTCGCCGGTATGGGGGGCACAGCCCGCGACATGCGAGGATTCCTTTTTTCCGGACGCCCGGGATGGCCTCCCAAACCATGACGATCAGGTTTTCCCGGGCAGGTGGACCGGAGCGGGCGGAGCGGAGCGGGGGCCGGGGTGGGAGGGGCGGGCGGGGACGGGGTGGGCCGGGGGGCGGAGGTCAGTCGGTCAGGGAGACGCCGGCAGCGGGGGCGCCGGTCGCGGAGCCGGGCGCCACGATCGCTCCGGGGGGCTCGACCGGCCGGGCGGTGGATCTACGGTTGCGGCGGCTGCGCTTCTCCAGCCATATGGCGATGGCGCTGACGATCAGGTTGATGACGATGTAGACGATCGCGATGACGATCACCGAGGGGATGAGGTTGTTGAAGTTGGAGGGCAGCACCCGCGCCCCGGCGTTCAGCAGGTCCTCGAACGAGACGATGAACCCCAGGGCCGTGTCCTTCAGCAGTACCACCAGCTGCGCGACGATCGCCGGCATCATGGCGGTGACCGCCTGCGGCAGCAGGATCATCCGCATGACCTGGCCCCCGCGCAGGCCGACCGCGAGCGCGGCCTCCGACTGGCCGCGCGGGATGGACTGGATACCCGCCCGCACGATTTCCGCCAGCACCGACCCGTTGTACAGCACCAGGCCGATCACCACGGCCGTGAACGGGGTCACGGTGAGTCCGAGGATCGCGTTTCCGCCGAACATCACCGCGAAGATCATGACGAGTAGCGGGATGGCCCGGAAGAACTCGACCACGGCGCCGGCGGGAAGGCGGATCCAGGCGTGGCCGGACAGCCGCCCGATGCCGAAGACGAACCCGAACGGCACCGCGATCAGCGCGGCGACGGCCGCGGC
Source organism: Streptosporangium violaceochromogenes (assembly GCF_014654615.1). Lineage (GTDB taxonomy): Bacteria > Actinomycetota > Actinomycetes > Streptosporangiales > Streptosporangiaceae > Streptosporangium > Streptosporangium violaceochromogenes. The sequence goes on from NZ_BNBB01000014.1 coordinate 103,035, forward strand.
GCTCAGGGTGTTCAGCAGGCCGGGAAGGATCAGGTTGACCCACACGTCGCCCCGCAGGAACGGCGTCCACAGGGCGGGGTCGAGCTGCTTCTTCTCGTTCAGCTTGACGGCCATCAGGAAGAGGACGGCCGGCGCGGCCAGGATCACCAGCACCGTGAACACGGCGTTGCGCCGGCGCGCGCGGGGGCCGGGCGCGTCGTACAGGACGTTGACCCGGGCTCCCCCCGCCGGCACACGGGCCCGTTTCGACGGGACGGCCGGCGCGCTCATCGGATCACCGCCAGGCGCCGGGAGAGCCAGGTGAACAGCAGGCCGGTCGGCAGGGTCAGGATCAGGAAGCCGAAGGCGAACCCCAGGAAGATCGGGACGACCGCGTCGCCGTGTGACTCGAAAAGCGTCTTCATCGTCAGGGACGCCTCTCCGACGCCGATGGCCGCGGCGATCGTGGTGTTCTTGGTGAGCGCGATCAGGATGCTGCCCAGCGGGGCGATCACCGTGCGGAGCGCCTGGGGCAGCACGATCAGCCTCAGGTTCTGGAAGAAGGTGAGGCCGATGGCGCGGGCGGCCTCCGCCTGCCCGACCGGCACCGTGTTGATCCCGGCCCGCAGCGCCTCGCAGACGAACGCCGCGGTGTAGGCGGACAGCCCGATGATCGACAGCCAGAGGTAGTTGGTGGACAGGCTCGTGGAGAACGAGACGTCCAGGACCAGGCCGAGACCCAGTCCGCAGAACACGATCACCAGGGTCAGCGGGGTGTTTCGCAGGGTGTTGACGTACACCGTGCCGATCCCGCGCAGCACGGGAAGGGGGCTGACACGCATGGCGGCGAGGATCGTCCCGAACACCAGGGCCAGGACCGCGGAGGCGAGCGTGAGCCGGATCGTCAGCCAGAACGCCTGCAGAATGACCGGGAGTTCGTCGAGGAGTGCCTGCACTCATCCCTCCAGGGGCCTTGCCGGCCGGGGCGGGAGGGGCCCCGGCCGTAGCGGACCGTCAGTAGCGCTCGATGGTGGGCGGAGTGGTGAAGAAGCGGCCGAACTCGCCGAAGTTCGCGTCGACGGCCTTCTTCCAGCTGCCGTCGCCGAACATCTTCTCCAGAGCCTTGTTGATCTTCTCGCGGGTGTCCTTGTCCTCCAGCTTCACGCCGACGCCGTACTTCTCCTCGGAGAAGGGCTTGCCGACGAGGCGGAACTTGCCGGGCGACTGGGCGGCGAAGCCGGCGAGGATCGTGGCGTCGGTGGAGATCGCGTCGACCTGCTTGTTCTCCAGCAGCGGCAGGCAGGCGCCGTAACCCTGCTGCTCGGTGAGGTACTGGCTCTTCCATGCCTCGCCGAACTTGTCCGCGAGGCGTTTGGGCGAGGACGACCCCTGGGCGCCGCAGACCTTCTTGGTCTTCAGGTCGTCGACGCCGTTGATGGACGTGTCGTCCGCGCGGGTCAGGATGTCCTGGCCGGTGACGAGGTACGGCCCGGCGAAGGCGATCTTCTTCTTGCGCTCGTCGTTGATCGAGTAGGTCGCGACGACGATGTTGACCTGCCCCTGCTGGATGAACGATTCGCGGTTGGCCGAGATGGCCTCCTTGAACTCGATCTTGTCGTCCTTGTAGCCGAGCTCCTTGGCGATGTATTTCGCCACGTCGACGTCGAAGCCCTTGAAGGATCCGTCGGGCTGCTTCTGACCCAGGCCGGGCTGGTCGAACTTGACGCCGACGACGAATGTGTCGCCGCCGCCGCTCCCGCACGCCGTAAGCCCGGCCGCCATGGTCACCACCGTGATCACCACGGCTCCGACACGATGTACGCGCATCCTGCTACCTCGTCTTTCTCAGTGGGGTGAGCCGCTAGTGCGTGAGGATCTTGGAGAGGAAGTCCCTGGCCCGGTCGGTCCGGGGGGCGGTGAAGAACTCGTCGGGGGTGTTCTCCTCGATGATCCGGCCGTCGGCCATGAACACCACCCGGTCCGCCGCGCGCCGGGCGAACCCCATCTCGTGGGTCACGACCATCATCGTCATGCCCTCACCGGCCAGGCCGACCATGACGTCGAGCACCTCCTGGACCATCTCCGGATCGAGCGCGGAGGTCGGCTCGTCGAACAGGATCATCTTGGGGTCCATGGCCAGGGCGCGGGCGATGGCCACGCGCTGCTGCTGGCCTCCTGACAACTGCGCGGGGTATTTCGACGCCTGGGTGCCGATCCCGACCCTCTCCAGAAGCTCCATGCCCCGCCGCGCCGCCGCGGGCTTGGACAGGCCCCGCACCTTGACGGGCCCGAGGGTGACGTTCTCCAGGATGGTCTTGTGCGCGAACAGGTTGAAGGACTGGAACACCATGCCGACCTCGGACCTGAGCCTGGCCAGGGCCCTGCCCTCGGACGCGATCGGGCGCCCGTCGAACGTGATCGTTCCACCGTCGATCGTCTCCAGCCGGTTGATCGTCCGGCACAGGGTCGACTTGCCGCCCCCCGAGGGACCGATGACGACGACGACCTCGCCCCGGGAGATCGTCAGGTTGATGTCACGCAGGACGTGCAGGCCGCCGAAATGCTTGTTGACGTCCGTAAGGACGACCAGAGGAGCCGCATCCCCGTTCTTCGTCATGAAACACAACGTAAAGCTGTAAGAGGCACCTGGGGCTAACCCTGCGGTACCGATCCGATCACAGCCTCCCCGGGCAGGGTAAAAATTAACCCCATTTCCGCTATGTCTCGTATATCGCAATGAAAGGAAGCGGGTGGGCGGGCCGTCCCCCGGGGGTCGGCGGAGCGCCTACCCTTGTCCATGAGATGACTGCCACCGTGGAGAGCGCCCGCACGTACGAGGTTCGTACCTACGGGTGCCAGATGAACGTGCACGACTCCGAGCGTCTGTCGGGCCTTCTCGAAGACGCCGGATACATCCCGGCGCCCGAGGGGGAGACGGCCGACGTGGTCGTGTTCAACACCTGTGCCGTGCGGGAGAACGCCGACAACCGGCTTTACGGCAATCTCGGCCACCTGCGCCCCTCGAAGATCGGCAATCCGGACATGCAGATCGCCGTGGGCGGCTGCCTGGCCCAGAAGGACCAGGGGGAGATCGTCCGCAGGGCGCCCTGGGTGGACGTGGTGTTCGGCACCCACAACATCGGCTCCCTGCCGGTGCTGCTGGAGCGGGCCCGCGTCCTGCGCGAGGCCCAGGTCGAGATCAAGGAGTCCCTGGAGACCTTCCCGAGCACGCTGCCGACCAAGCGCGAGTCCGCCTACGCCGCGTGGGTGTCGATCTCGGTCGGGTGCAACAACACCTGCACCTTCTGCATCGTGCCGTCGCTGCGCGGCAAGGAGAGGGACCGCCGTCCGGGCGACGTGCTCAACGAGGTGCGGACCCTGGTCGACCAGGGGGTGCTGGAGATCACCCTCCTCGGCCAGAACGTCAACACCTACGGCGTGGAGTTCGGCGACAGGTTCGCCTTCGGCAAGCTCCTGCGGGCCTGCGGGGAGATCGACGGCCTGGAGCGCGTCCGGTTCACCAGCCCGCACCCGGCCGCCTTCACCGACGACGTCATCGAGGCCATGGCCGAGACGCCCAACGTGATGCACCAGCTCCACATGCCCCTGCAGTCCGGCTCCGACCGGGTCCTGAAGGCCATGCGCCGCTCCTACCGGGCCGAGCGCTATCTGGGCATCATCGACCGGGTCCGCGCCGCCATGCCCGACGCGGCCGTCTCCACCGACATCATCGTGGGTTTCCCCGGGGAGACCGAGGACGATTTCCAGGGCACGCTGGAGGTGGTCAGGCGATCGCGTTTCGCCAACGCCTTCACCTTCCAGTACTCCATCCGTCCCGGCACGCCCGCCGCGACCATGGACGGCCAGGTGCCCAAGGAGGTCGTGCAGGAGCGCTACGAACGGCTCGTCGCCCTGCAGACCGAGATCTCCTGGGAGGAGAACGCCAAGCAGGTCGGCCGGACGCTTGAGGTGCTGGTGGCCGAGGGGGAGGGGCGTAAGGACGAGGCGACCAACCGCCTGTCCGGCCGTGCCCCCGACAACCGCCTGGTCCACTTCACCCCCGGCGCGTCGGTCCCGCGTCCCGGTGACGTGGTCCGCGCCGAGGTGACCTACGCGGCCCCCCACCACCTGGTGGCCGACAGACCCGTCTCCGGCCCGCGCCGCACCCGCGCGGGCGACGCCTGGGAGGCCCGGAGGGCGGCTCCGGCGCCCCGGGGTGCGGGGGTCATGCTCGGTATGCCCTCGGTCGGCCGTCCCGCCGCTTCGGTGGCCCCCGAGTCCCCGGGCTGCTCCGCCCGTCACTAGCCCCGCCGTCGGCGCGTCCCGTCCCCGAGGCGGGTGACGACTCGCGGGGACGGGTTCTTCCGGCGGGGGCACGGCCCCCGCGGGGAGGCGCTCGGCTAATGTGGCCGGGTGCTTGTCGCCGCGGCCGTGTGCCCGCATCCTCCGCTGCTGATTCCCACGCTGGCCGGGGCGGCGGCTCCGGAGCTCGACGGGCTCCGCACGGCCTGCTCTCGTGCCGTGGGCGCCCTGCGGGACGCCCGGCCCGATGCGATCGTGGTGGTCGGCGGCGCCGAGCGGGCCGGGAGCTACGGCGCCGGAGCCGCGGGAGGCCTGGCCCCCTGGGGGGCCGACGTCCGGGTCGGCGAGGGGGAGCCGGTGCTGCCGCTCTCCCTGACGATCGGCCGCTGGCTGCTTGAGCGGGAGGGCCTGGCCGCGTCGGAGTTCCACGCCGTGTCGTTCGACGCCTCCGCCGCGACGTGCGCCGGCCTCGGCGTACGGCTGGCGGCCCGGCCGGGGCGGGTCGCGATGCTCGTCATGGCCGACGGCTCGGCCTGCCTCACCGAGAAGTCCCCGGGGTATCTGGACCCCCGCGCGCGGCGGTACAACGCGGCGATCGTCGAGGCGCTGGCCGCCGGCGAGGTCCCGGCGCTCGACCCCGGTGAAGCCGCCGAGCTGTGGGTGCAGGGCAGGGCGGCCCTGCAGGTGCTGGGCGGGGTCCAGGGCCACCTCGGCGGGGAGGTCCTCTACGATGCGGCTCCCTACGGCGTCGGCTATTTCGTCGTCCGCTGGACGGAGTGAGGCGGGGCGGTCCGGCCGGTGTCACGGGAACGGTCGCCTTCCCCTCCGTTCCGAGGGGAAAAGGAGGGCTGGAAAACCTCGGTCAGGTTCGCCGGGCCCCGCTTCGTACGGCCGCCGCGCCGGCGAAAAAGGCGGTGATCAGGGCCTTCCTTGGGGGGCGACGGCCCTCCTTTCCCTTTTCCTGTCACTGAATATATTTATTCATTTCTTTCGGCGTCCTTCTTGTCAGGGAATTCGTGTGTGCGTGTACGTGGATTTTATGTCGCTTTTCTCTGACGGTTCCCGGCGGATGTGTTTTTGAGGCGCCGTGGTCGCGGCGTATCGCTCCGTGCCGATCGTGTATACCGGCGGTGATGGGCGCGGTGATTTCGCTCCGCGAATTCAGGTGATTTTCCGTACCAGGGTGTACGGTCGGCGTGGATCTTGTCATGATTGTGGCCATGGTCGTCAGCCTGCGTCACATCATGTTTGAGTGTGTCGATCCGTACAATCTGGCTCACTTCTGGAGTGCCGTGCTCGGCCGCCCCGTGGACGCCGGCGCGAGTTCGTGCTGGGTGAAATTACCCGCCGGCGGCGAGCTGTCCTCGCTGTTGTTTGTGCACAATCTTTCCGGCAGGCGAGGGGGCAATCGCCTCTTCATCCGGATCGGCTCCGAGGACGGGACGCTTGAAGGAGAGGTCAGGCGGCTCATGGGACTGGGGGCCCTGCTTATCAGCAGGAACGACCGGGGGTGCGGGATGGGATGGGCCGTTATGGCCGACCCGGAGGGCAACGAGTTCTACGTCGACTCCAGCGACGTCGAAGTGGCGAAAGCCAAGGCGGAACTGATGATTCCTCTCCTCGACGATCGGTGAGTGGGCGGGCGAGCCTTTTTTCGAAACGTTCCAGCACCGTTCCGGAAACGTTCCGATTCGATCGCCGCTCTTCTGGCGGGTCACCGCCGGCGGGCGGCCCGGCGGTGCCTCCTGCCCGCGTTCCAGAGCCGGGAATTTCCGCCGGTGCCCGCGGGTTGGGGGTTTCCACGTGCCGCGCCGTGGTGACGGAGAAGGCCGCGTCCGGCGGGCGCCGGGAGCGGTGAGTTCGCGAGAGGATACGGTCCATATGGCGAAGACGGTGGCGTTCGGCGATGTCACGACGCCCCTGGGAGACATGTTCGTCGCCGTCACGGAGGACGGCGTGGCGGCGGTCGGCTGGCACGGCCGGCGACCGGGGCTCAGGGCACGCCTGCTGGAGGAGATCGGCCTGCCCGAGGTGGACGACCCCGGCAGGACGGCCCCCGTGCTCGGTGAGCTCACCGGCTACTACGCGGGCCGGCTGCGGAACTTCGGCGTTCCGGTGGACTGGCGGCTGACCTCGGCCGTGCGGCGCAGGGTGCTCGGCACGCTCCACGAGACGGTGGGCTACGGCGAGGCCGTGACCTACGGCGAGCTCGCCGCGCGGAGCGGCACGGGCGTTCCCGCCCGCGCGATCGGGTCGATCATGGGGTCCAACCCGGTTCCCATCGTCGTCCCCTGCCACCGGGTGGTCGCGGGAAACGGCCTGGGTGGCTTCAGCGGCGGGGAGGGCGTGGAGTCCAAGCGGTGGCTGCTCACCCTGGAGGGGTACCTCCAGCCAACGCTCGACTGGGAGTGAAAGGCCCTCCCCGCCGCCGGCCTCAGGCGCCCGCGGGGCCCGGGGGCGGTGTGCCCTCCCCGTCCGAGGGGCGATGCGGGCCGGCCTGATCGGCCGGGGCGGGGGCCCGCGGCACGCCTCCTTCTCCGCTCGTCCCGCCCGCACCGGTCCGGCCGGGCCGCCCCTCCTGCTCCGTCCGGCCGTCGATCTTGTCGGCCGCCTCCCTGGCCTTCGCCGCAGCGGTGTCGATGTGCTCGTCGTACTTGCCGCCGGTCCGCTCCTTGGCGGCCCGCGCGGCCTTGTCGATGCCCTGCTTGGCGAGATCCTCGACCTTGGTGTCGTGGTCGCCGAGCAGGCTCTTGACCTTGTCGAAGAACGACATTGGTGAATCCCCCGATCCGACGCGCGTCAACGTCGTCTCTCATGCATACCCGGGAAGTTGACACACTTATCACCGTGCGTCAGCTACCAGTCATCGCCGTCATCGGGCCGACCGCGGCCGGGAAGTCCGACCTCGCCGTGGACCTGGCCCTCGCACTGGGCGGGGAGGTCCTCAACACCGACTCCATGCAGCTTTACCGGGGGATGGACATCGGCACAGCGAAGCTGTCCCCGGAGGAGCGGCGGGGTGTCCCGCACCACCTGCTCGACGTCTGGGACGTGACCAGGACCGCGAGCGCGGCGGAGTACCAGTCGCTCGCCCGCCCCCTGATCGACGACCTGAGAGGCAGGGGGGTGGTGCCGATCCTGGTCGGAGGCTCGGGCCTCTACGTCCGGGCCGCCCTCGACGACCTGGAGTTTCCCGGGACCGACCCGGAGATCCGCGCCCGGCTGGAGGCCGAGCTCGCGCGCGTCGGCCCGGCCCCGCTGCATGAGCGGCTCCGCGGCCTGGATCCCCGGGCCGCCGAGGCGATCCTTCCCGGCAACGGCCGCAGGATCGTCCGGGCGCTGGAGGTCGTCGAGCTCTCCGGGCGGCCTTTCTCGGCCACGATGCCCTCCTACAACGCCGTCTACGACAGCGTGCAACTGGGTGTGGAGGTGCCCAGGGAGGTCCTGGACGAGCGGGTCGCCGCGCGGGTGAGACGCATGTGGGAGGCCGGGCTGGTGGAGGAGGTCCGCGGGCTGGCCGCGCGGGGGCTCGCCAAGGGCCGTACGGCCAGCCGCGCGCTGGGGTACGCCCAGGTGCTGCGGTTCCTCGACGGCGAGTGGAGCGAGGAACAGGCCATGGAGGAGACGATCCGCGCCACGCGCAGGTTCGTCCGCCGCCAGGAGTCGTGGTTCCGCCGCGACCCCCGGGTGGTCTGGCTGCCCCAGCGGGAGCCGGACCTCCTCGGGCGGGCGCTCGCCGTGGTGCGCCGGTGACGCGGACCGCCGCCGGGTGCCGGAGGACGGCGCCTATAGGGTTGGGACATGCGATTCGTCAAGGGACACGGCACCGAGAACGACTTCGTGATCCTCCCCGACCCCGACGGCGAGCTGGAGCTGTCGGCGGCCTTGGTCGCGGCGGTGTGCGACCGGCGTGCCGGGATCGGCGCCGACGGCGTGCTGCGCGTGACGCGGACGAAGCTCAGCCCCGAGGTGTCGGGCCAGGCGGACGCGGCCGAGTGGTTCATGGACTACCGCAACGCCGACGGCGGGGCCGCCGAGATGTGCGGCAACGGCGTCAGGGTCTTCGCCCGCTACCTCGTCGACGCGGGCCTGGCCGAGCCGGGGGAGTTCGGCGTGGCGACCCGCGCCGGGGTCAGGCGCGTACGGCTGGCCCGGACCGGCGACGTGACCGTGGACATGGGGCCGCCCCGGGTGCTGGGCCACAGCGTCGCCACCGTCGGAGGCCGTGACTACGAGGGGCTCCACATCGACATGGGCAACCCCCACCTGGCGTGCGTCACCGGAGACCCGGTCGGGCGGTTCGACCTGACCCACCAGCCCGCGTTCGACCCGGGGGTCTTCCCCGGCGGGGTGAACATCGAGCTGCTCAACGCGGTGGGGCCGCGCCGGGTGGTCATGCGGGTCTTCGAGCGGGGGTCGGGCGAGACACGCTCGTGCGGCACCGGCGCCGTCGCCTCGGCGGTGGCGGCGGCCCACCTGGCCGGGGAGAGCGCCGGCACCTGGATCGTCCAGGTGCCGGGCGGCGCGCTCACCGTCGTCCTCGACGAGGACACCAGCCGTCTGGCGGGCCCCGCCGTCCTGGTCGCCTCGGGGGAACTGACGCTCTGAAGGCGCCGCGGCGGGGCACCGCCGGCGTGGACCGGCGGGCCCGGCGCCGGGAACGCTCCCGTGGCCCGGCCTTTCCCTCCGGCCCGGCCCGTGGGAAGGAGAGGCCCGGACCGGGGAGGACATCCCCTTCGGGCGGGGCGCCGGAGCCGTTTGGGGCATGGTCGCCGACCTGGCAGACTGACGTCTCATGGACGTGGACATCTGGGCCTGGGTGGGCGACACCCAGCGGCAACTGCACGAAGCCGGAAACACCGGCCTGGCCATGGCGATCGGCGATGTGCCCGCGCAGGCTCTGGAGGGCCGATACTCGCAGCTTGACGTGCTGGCCCCGGCCATCGCGCAGCAGGCGGAGAACCTGGAGCTGCCCTGGCTGGAGTTCTACGCCCGCTACTGGCACCTGATCGGCCGCGTCGGCGACCGTGCCCAGGGCGCCGTGGCCGTGGCCGACGCCGAGACCCTGGTCGAGTTCGCCGGGCGACAGGACGTCCGCGACTGCCCCGCGGCTCCCGGGGCCGCCGTCGCCCTGGCCGTCGTTCAGGCCAACACCGACGGCCCCGGCTACGCCGCCGAGCGGCTGGCGGCCCTCGGCGCGCTCGGCGTCGAGCCGGACTCCCCGGCCTTCTCCGCCGTCGCCGAGCAGTACGTCGCGGCCCTGGTGGACGCCGGTCGCGCCGCCGAGGCGGTCACCCACGCGGAGTCGGCGGTGGCGAGGCTGGGTGAGGCGGGCCGCGAGGCGAGCTGGGAGCTGGCCGCCGCCTCGGCCCGCGCGCTGCTGGCCGGGGGCCGCGCCGAGGACGCGCTCACCGCGCTCGACGCCGCGACCGGGTTCAAGCCCGACGACCCGGTGGCCAGGCCCCGCCGTGAGGGCGTGCTGCGCGCGCTCGTGCTCGCCACGCTCGACCGGATGCAGGAGTCCGTCGACGCCCTGCCCGACCTCGACGTGGTTGGCGATCACCCCCGTGAATGGGTCGAGTGGACGCACGCCATCCGCGGTCTCGCCGGGGCCGGCCGCATCACCAACACCTGGCAGCTCGGCCGGGTGCTCAAGCAGTGGATCGACTACTTCGCCATGATGGGCGGCTATCACACCAGGGTCGAGCTGGCCCTCCTCGCCGGCGAGCTGGCGGTCGCCCGGCAGGGGGTCTGGCAGGCGCGGCTGCTGGCGGACGTCGCCGAGTCCGCCGCCGGCGAGCTGCGCGCCCCCGGCGACGTCCCCGACCGGATCGCCGCGCTGCGCGCCGCCGCCGACGCGGTCGTCGAGCCCGACGCCCCGGGGCCCGAGGCCGAGCTGGTCGGCTACTTCGACGCCGCCGACGGCTTCAACGCCGATCCCGAGCGCTGGGTGGGCTGGCTGACCCCGCTGTCCGGCCGGGACGTGGAGGCCACCCGCCGGCACACCACCACGCTGGGCTTCCTCGGCTACCCCGCCAGGGGCGCCGACATCTACTGGACGATGCTGGTCGAGTCGGGCGACCTTGAGGCCGCCGACCCGCAGGACGTCTCCTACCTCGTCGGCCTGCTGATCGACGCCCGCCAGGACGAGCGCCTGGAGCAGATGGCGCGGCGGCTCCCCGACGCCCAGCGTCATCTCGCCCTGGGACGCCTGCACCGCGCGAGGGAGCGCTGGGAGCAGGCCGCGGCCGAGGGGGAGGCGGCGGTCGCCGCCGGTGCCGGGGTCGAGGCGAGCCGCCTGTGGGCCACCGCCGTGCAGCAGGGGGGCGACAACCTCAAGGGCGCCGCGATCCTGCGCGACGTCCTCGACGCGGAGGCGGTCGAGCCGGAGGACGTCTGGCGGATGATCACCATGGCGACGGTCGCGGAAGACTGGGAGACCGTCCGCGCCGGCACCACCAAGCTCGGCATGCCGTTGCAGTCGGACGAGGGGCCGATCGAGGAGGAGATGGGCCTGGTGCGCATCGTCCTTCCGGCCCCCGACGGCAGTCAGCGCGCCGTCATCGGCCTGCGGACCGGCCCCGCCACGGCCCGTCTGGCCATCCCGCAGCCCCCCGGCATGGAGTACAACGCCGGGGACCTGGTCGTCTTCGACCCGCAGCTGCTGGAGCCGCTGCCCGAGAGCAAGGAGGAGCAGGAGGGCTTCATCCCGCCGTTCGGCGCGGTCGGCATCCTTCGGCCCGGCGGCTACACCAGCTGGTTCTTCGACGGCGCGGCGCCGAGCGAGGCCGAGTGGGCCGAGTTCAACGAGGTCATGGCCGAGCGGGGCTGGCCGATGTGGGTCTACAGCGACGAGAACTACACCGTGACGCACCCGACCTCGGGAGAGAGACTGCCGGGCGTGTTCGGCTGGATCGCCGTCCCGCCGGAGGTCACGCCGGTCGAGGTCGACGCGGTGCTCGACGACGCCACCGAGCGCTGGGTCCACCCGCTGGCCTGGCTCGACCTGGCCAAGACCGTCGACGTCGAGGTGGAGCGGCACGAGCGCATCGTCAAGGAGTACGGCCTGTAGCGGGCCGGCTCTCCGTCCGCCGTGCGGGCTTGGCCGTCCGGCGGACGGAGGGCGCGGGGCGGCCCGGTGGTCCCGCCGGGCCCGTCACGACGGCGACCTTCCCCGCCTCCGGCGCCGGGTCCTCCGTGACCGGGGCCGTGACTGCCGGTGGACGGCGGAATTCTCGTAACCTGAGGGCCCCCAGAGGTAATCGTGTTGCCCCGGTCAAGAGTCCGGTCTTGTGAGGCCTGCGCGTTTTCGACGGGCGCGTGAGGGTTCCTGGCACACAGGTGAGCGGATGGAGGCATTTTGCAGGAAATCGATAGACTCGGCGCGATTATCCGCGACGAGCGCCCCTGGGGGGCCTTCGAACGCTACACGTTCAACGAGGCGTCCACTGTGAAGATCATCGACGTGGCCCCCGGGCAGCGTCTCAGCCTGCAGCGGCACGAGCACCGGGACGAACTCTGGGTCGCCCTCGACCCCGGCGCGATCTTCGAGGTCGACGGGGAGCGGATCGAACCGGCGGTCGGCGACCGGGTGCTCATCCGGGCGGGTCAGACCCACCGTCTCGGCTCCGCGGGGAAGGCCGTACGGATCCTGGAGATCGCCTTCGGGCACTTCGACGAAGACGACATCGAGCGCCTTGAGGACTCCTACGGGCGGGTCTGAGCGGGCCGGGACGCCCGCTCGGCCCCCCTCGGGGACGGAGGCTCCGTGACGGCACCGGCTCGCCGCCCCCGGTGGGCCGGCCGTCGCGGAGTCCGGTGACGGGACGGGTGAGGCTTTTATGGCCCTGATTGATCTGTAGAGTAATTTGCCACTTCGTGGGTAGTGATTTCGCGTGAGAGGTGGCACGGTGCGGTCGAGGCTGACACGGGGGGCGGTCGCCGCGACGATCGTCTGCACACTGGCCGGATGCGGTCTCGTGGGGCAGGGAGGGGGCTCGCCCGCGGCCCGGGGCACCTCGTCGTCCGGGGCGCTCAAGGCGCTGAAGACGCTTCAGGTCAAGGGGCGCGCCCCGATGACCGGCTTCGACCGGCAACGGTTCGGCCCCGCCTGGGCGGACGTCGACCACAACGGCTGCGACACCCGCAACGACGTCCTCAGGCGCGACCTCAAGGACGAGACCTTCAAACCGGGTACCCACGACTGCATCGTGCTGACCGGCGTCCTCGACGACCCCTACAGCGGCAGGGTCATCAAATTCGAGCGCGGCCAGAAGACCAGCTCCGCCATTCAGATCGACCACGTGGTCGCCCTCGCCGACGCCTGGCAGAAGGGCGCCCAGCAGTGGCCGGAGGGCAAACGCAAGGAGCTGGCCAACGACCCCTTGAACCTCCTGGCCGTGGACGGCCCGCTGAACGGCCAGAAGGGCGCCGGCGACGCGGCGACCTGGCTGCCGCCCCGCCGGGGCTACCGGTGCGACTACGTCTCGCGTCAGATCGAGGTGAAGGCCAAGTACGGCCTGTGGGTGACCTCCGCCGAGAAGGAGGCCATGCAGACCGTGCTCAACTCCTGCTGACCTCCACCGGAACGGTCCGGTGGCCCGGAGGGGGACCGCCTCCGCCGCAGGTAAAGCCGGTGTAAAAAGAAGGGCATGAACGCGAAGAAGGCAGGAACCATGAGCGGGTTCCTCAAAGGGGTCCTGCTCGGAGTGCCCGTGCTGGTGGTGGCCGGCCTGATGCTCAGCGGGTGCTCACGGGTGAGCACCCAGCCCGACGAGGTGGTCCTGCACTATGCGGGGGGCATGTTCGAGGCCATCAAGTTCGAACGATGCATCAACCCCTCCAGCGGCGCCACGCTGCTGGGTCCCGGCGACACCTCCTACTCCTACCCCTTCGGCCAGCGGACCTTCGACTTCTCCGGGGCCCGCGACGCCGAGTCCAAGCCGCTGTCCGTCGTCTCCAAGGACAACGTCGAGATGACGGTGTCGGGGGTGGCGACCTTCACCCTGAACACCGATTGCAAGACGCTGCAGCGCTTTCACGAGAAGATCGGGCTGAAGTACCGCGCCTCCTACGAGGACGGCCGGTCCGAGGGCTGGGCACGCATGCTCAACATCTACATGCGCGTGCCGCTGGACCGCGCCCTGGACGCCGCGTCCCAGGAGTTCGAGTGGCGGGGGCTGTTCAACGACCCGAAGGTGAAGCAGGCGTGGGAGGCCAGGGTCGGCGCGCTGGCCCGGCAGTTCATCGAGGAGACCGGCGGCGCCGACTACTTCTGCAACCAGAACTACAGCGGTACGGGCGAGTGCGGCGACATCTCGCTGACCATCCAGAAGCCCGAGCCGCCGGACGCGCTGGTGGACGCCCTCGCCGCCGAGCAGGCGGCCAAGGCCGAGAACGTCGCGCAGGCCCAGCGCAACGCCAAGGTCCGCACCGAGATCGCGTCCATCAGGGACCTCGTCAAGGTCCTGGGCCCGCAGGGCGCCGTACTCTGGCAGGCCATCCAGAAGGGCCAGGTCTCCGTCGTCCCCATCCCCCAGGGGGGCAACCTCACCATCACCCCCCCGAACCGCTGACGCGCCGTCCCTCGTTCTCCCGGCCTCCGGCCGTCTTCCGCCGTCCCCGCCGCCTGGCCCCGGCCGGGACCCCACCCGGGCCGGCGGTGAACGGTCAGAGGCCCAGGGCGGAGCCGAAGTCGTCGGCGATCTTCCGCATGCCCTCGGCGAGATCCTCCCGGTCGAGCGCGTCGATGCGCTCGGACGGTCCCGACACCGACATCGCGGCGATCACCCGGGCGCCGTCGCCCACCCCCACCGCCAGGCAGTGCACGCCCAGTTCCTCCTCCCCGAGATCCAGGGCGTACCCCCGCGCCCGCACCCGCTCCAGTTCGGCGAGCATGCCGGTCAGGTCGGTGATCGTGTTGGCGGTCCGCCGGGGCATGCCGGTCCGCCCGATCAGCGACGCCACCTCGGCGTCGGTCCGCCCGGCCATCAAGACCTTGCCCACCGCCGTGCTGTGCGGCAGCACCCGCCGTCCGACCTCGGCGAACATCCGCAGCCGCCGGGGCGAGGGCGCCTGGGCCACGTAGACCACGAAGTCGCCCTCCAGCACCGCCAGGTTGGCCGTCTCCCCCGACAGCTCGACCATCTTCGCCAGGTACGGCTGCGCCCGGGTGCCGACCATGCGCTCGGCCACCCCGCCCAGCCGTACCAGCGCGCCGCCCAGCGCGTAACGGCGGTCGGACTCCTGGCGCACGTATCCCCGCGAGAGCAGCGTGCGCAGCAGCCGGTGGATCGTCCCGTACGGCAGGCCGGTCCCGGCGGCGATCTCCGACAGGCCGGCCTCCCCGCCCCGCTCGGCGAGCGCCTCCAGCACGTCCAGCGCCCGGTCGACCGACTGCACCGTGCCCGCCGGCTCGCCGGGACGCCTCCTGGGGGACTCCGCGTTCACCGCAACCTCCGCGCTCGTCAATCCGTTCACCGCGACCTCCGGCCTCCCGCGTCCTGCGGCACCTCCGCCAGGCCGCGCAGCGAGGCGTCCAGGACCTGGGCGGTGTGCGCGACGGGGATCGGCCGGGCTCCCCGGCGGCGGACGGCCGAGGTGATCTGCAGGGTGCAGCCGGGGTTGGCCGAGACCAGCAGGTCGGCGCCGGTGGCCAGCACCCGCTCCGCCTTGCGGTCGCCGAGGTCGCGGGCGGCCTCTGGCTGGAGGAGATTGTAGGTCCCCGCCGACCCGCAGCAGACGGCCGATTCGGAGATCTCCCTCAGCTCCAGGCCGGGGATGGCGGCCAGCAGCCGGCGGGGCTCGGAGCGGATTCCCTGGGCGTGGGCCAGGTGGCAGGCGTCGTGGTAGGCCACCGTGAGCGGCAGCGGGTGCCGTTCGGCCACCGGCCCCAGCCCGGCGAGGAACTCCGCCAGGTCGAGGACCCGGATGGCCCGGGCCCGCGCGGCCCACTCGCCGTCGAGGATCTCGGCGTACTCCTTCATGGTCGACCCGCATCCGGCGGCGTTGACCACCACCGTGTCCACCCCCGCCCGTTCGAAGGCGGCGATCGTCCGCCGGGCGAACCGCACGGCCTGCCGGGGCCGCCCCGAGTGCAGCGACAGCGCCCCGCAGCACCCCTGGGCTGCGGGGATCACCACGTCGCAGCCCTCCATCGCGAGCACTCGGGCCGTGGCCGCGTTGACCTGCGGGAAGAACTCGCCCTGGACGCATCCGGTGAGCATCCCGACGACGGCCCTGCGCTCGCCCCGGGCGGTGATCCGGCGCGGCAGCCGCACCCGCGCCCGGGCAGGGGGAGCGAGGTCGGCCATCGCGGCCAGGGACGGGTTGATCGGCTCCAGTCTCGGCGCGATCCGGCGGCGCAGTCCGGCGCTCAGCCGCAACGGCAGCCGCATGGCCCGCAGGCGCCGGGGATAGGGGAAGAGCTGGAAGATCAGGGCCCGCAGCGCCCGGTCGTCGGGGCGCCTGACGTGCTTCTCCTCCACCACGGCCCGGGTCCGCTCGATCAGCCGGTCGTAGCGCACCCCCGAGGGGCAGGCCGTCACGCACGCCATGCACCCCAGGCACGCGTCGAAGTGCCCGGCCATCTCCGGTGTCAGCGGGGTGCCCTCGACGTGCTGCTTCATCAGGTGGATCCGGCCGCGCGGGGAGTCCATCTCCTCGCCCCACAGGACGTAGGTGGGGCAGGTGGGCAGGCAGAATCCGCAGTGCACACAGTCGCCGATCAGCTCGGGGTCCACGTCAGATCCCTCCCGCGAACCGGCCGGGGGACATCCTCCGGCCGGGGTCGAACCGTTCCTTGATCCGCCGCATCAGCGGCAGCGCCCCCACCGGCCCCCAGCGCTCCACCGTCCGGCCCGGCTCGGGCGGTACGGCAAGGACGATCACCCCGCCGCCCAGACGGCCGAGGTCGTCGCGGACGGACGACACGAACGCCGAGAGCTCGGGCCCTCCGAGCGCCGGGGGCGGGGCGACGTGGAGGACCCCCGAGGCCACCGACCCGCGCACCCGCGCGGGCAGCCCGCGCGCCGCGACCGCCCGCAGCGCGTCGCCGGCCTCCGCGGGCGGGAACCGCAGTTCCAGCAGCACCTCCTCGCCGGGCAGCGTGTTCCACCAGGGCGGCGGCCGGTCGGAGACATGCGCGCCGTCTCCGAGGATGTGCCCGCCGATCAGGTCCCGCAGGGGCAGTGCCCGCTCCTCGGCCGCCCTCCCCTCGACGAGGACGGCCAGCGTGAGGTCGCCGTGGGGGGCGGGCCAGTCCAGTTCGATCGCGCTGGGTTCGGCCTGGGAGGAGGCGAGGCCGGTGACGAGGCCGGCGACGAGCGCCCGCGGTCCGGCGGTCGCGTCCGGGCCTCCCCCGGCGCCCGGCGCGGCGGGGGAGGGGAGGGTCGCGACGATCCAGCGGCGTGCGGTCGGGACCGGGTGGAGTCGGAAGATCGCCTCGGTGATGACGCCGAGCGTGCCGTAGGAGCCGCAGAACAGCTTGCCCAGGTCGTAGCCGGCGACGTTCTTGACGACCCGGCCGCCGGAGGTGGCGATCGTCCCGTCGGCCAGCACGACCGTGGCGCCGATCAGTAGGTCGCGGGCGGTGCCGTACCGGAGCCTGCGGGGGCCGGCGATCGCGGTGGCGAGCGTGCCGCCGACGGTGCCGCCCGGCAGGGGGGTGTCCAGGGCCAGCTCCTGCCGGAGGCCGGAGGGGCCGGGCAGAGAGGCCAGCGTGGCGGCGGGAACCCCCGCGCTGACCCGGACGACCAGGTCGCCGGGGGCGTGTTCGACGGTGGATCGGCCGTCGAGGGTGAGGCAGCAGGTGTCGATCAGCAGGTCGCACCGCTCGGGGGGAGCGCCCCATCCCAGCTTCGTCCCCTCTCCCGCGGGGACCACGGCCAGGTCGTGCTCGGCGGAGACGCGCAGGAGCGCGGCGACCTCGCCGGTGGTCTCGGGCAGCGCCACCAGGCGGGGCGTCACCCCGGCCACGGCGTCGCCGGGCCCGGCCTTCCGGATCGTCACGCCCGTCCGGCGCAGGGCGTCCATCAGAACTGCTCCGCCCGGCCCGACTCGACCAGCGGGTGCACGCCCCTGCGGACTCCCGGGACCTCGCCGCACAGGCGCGGGGTGGGGAAGACCTTGCCCGGGTTGGACAGGCCGCGGGGGTCGAAGGCGCAGCGGACCAGTTGCATGGTGTCGAGGTCGTCGTCAGAGAACATCTTTGTCATATATCGGGATTTATCCACACCAACGCCGTGTTCGCCGGTGATGGAGCCGCCGTACTCCACACACAGATCGAGAATCCTTCCCGAGACCAGCTCGGCCCGCTCACCCGCGCCGGGCTCCCGGTCGTCGAACAGCACCAGCGGATGCAGGTTGCCGTCCCCGGCGTGGAAGACGTTGGCCACGCGGATGCCGTGCTCCCGCGACAGCCGGTCGATGCTCGCCAGGACCTCGGGCAGCGCGGTCCTGGGCACCACCCCGTCCTGGACGATGTAGGCGGGGCTGATCCGGCCCACCGCGGCGAAGGCCGACTTGCGGCCCTTCCAGACGGCCGCCCGCTCGGCGGGGTCGGCGGCGGTCCGCAGCGCGAACGCGCCGCTCTCACGGCAGATCCGTGTCACCTCGCCGAGCTCGTGGGCGACCTCCTCCACCGGGCCGTCCAGCTCCACGATGAGCACCGCCCCGGCGCCCTCGGGGTAGGAGCAGGCCACGGCGGCCTCGGCCGCCTCGATCGCCAGGGCGTCCATCATCTCGATGGCGGAGGGCAGGATGCCGCCCCCGATGATCGCCGACACCGCCTGGCCGCCCCGCTCGACGCCGTCGAACGCCGCCAGCAGGGTCGTCACGTTCCGCGGGGCCCGCGTCAGCCGTACGGTGACCTTGGTGGCGATGCCGAGGGTGCCCTCCGAGCCGATGAAGGCCCCCAGCAGGTCGTAGCCGGGATCGGCCGCCGAGAGCTCGACGATCTCGCCCTGGGGGGTGACGATCTCCAGGGCGAGCACGTGGTTGACCGTGAAGCCGTGCTTGAGGCAGTGCGCCCCGCCGGAGTTCTCCGCCACGTTGCCGCCGATGGAGCAGACCTGCTGGCTGGAGGGGTCGGGCGCGTAGTAGTAGCCCTGGTCGCGGACCGCCTCGGTGATCGCCAGGTTGGTGACCCCCGGCTCCACCACGGCCCGTCGGTTGGCGAGGTCGACCGAGAGGATCCGCCGCATCCTGGAGGTGACGATCAGCACGCCGTCGGTCCGCGGCAGCGCCCCGCCGGACAGGCCCGTCCCCGCGCCCCTGGCCACGAACGGCACGCCGTGCTCGTCGCAGACCCGCACCACGGCCGCGACCTGCTCGGCGCTTTCCGGCAGCACCACGACCGCGGGGACGGCGCGATGGTGGGTCAGGCCGTCGCACTCGTAGGTGCGCAGCCGTACCGGGTCGGTGATCACCGACCCGGGGCCGAGGAACTCCCGGAAGCGCCGGATCGGCTCGTCGAGTGTCTGCGCCGGCATCGCCTCTCCTTTCACGCGCCGGGGTCTCGTGGCTCCCGGACGGTGACCGCCCGGCCCGAGACCGTCATGCCTTCGGGAGCCCTTCCGGAAGGCGGGCGATCCTCTCGGCCGGGGGCCGCCCGCCCCGGCCGGCCTACGGCAGGCGCTCGTAGGCGGGCAGCGTGAGGAACTCCGCGAAGTCGTCGTCGAGGGCCACCTCCTTGAACAGGGCGGTCGCCTGGGCGTAGAGGGCCTCGTCGTATCCCGGCTCGGCCCTGATCCCGGCGAGCTCCTCATCGATGATCCTCTCGACGAGCTCCCCGGTGACCACGGCGCCGGTGTCGGCGAGCGTGATGTCGTTGTGGATCCACTGCCAGACCTGGGAGCGGGAGATCTCGGCGGTGGCGGCGTCCTCCATCAGGTTGTGGATCGCCACCGCGCCCAGCCCGCCCATCCACGCCGCGAGGTAGCGCAGCGCCACGTCCACGTTGTTGCGCAGGCCCGCCTCGGTGATCTCACCGGGGGTCTTGGAGACCGACAGCAGGTCGGCGGCCGAGACCGAGACGTCCTCGCGCAGGCGGTCGAGCTGGTTCGGCCGGTCGCCGAGGACGCCGTCGAAGACCTCGCGGCAGACCGGGACCAGGTCGGGGTGGGCCACCCAGGAGCCGTCGAAGCCGTCGGTGGACTCACGGGTCTTGTCGGCGGTGACCTTCTCCAGGGCGACCTTGTTGACCTCGGGGTCGCGGCGGGAGGGGATGAACGCCGCCATGCCGCCGATGGCGTGGGCGCCGCGCCGGTGACAGGTGCGGACCAGAAGCTCGGTGTAGGCGCGCATGAACGGCGCGGTCATGGTCACCGCGTTCCGCTCGGGCAGCAGGAACTCCCTGCCCCGGGTGCGGAACTTCTTGATCACACTGAACAGGTAGTCCCAGCGGCCCGCGTTGAGGCCGGCGGAGTGGTCGCGCAGCTCGTAGAGGATCTCGTCCATCTCGAACGCCGCCGGGTAGGTCTCGATCAGGACGGTCGCCCGGATGGTGCCCCGGGGGATGCCGAGCAGGTCCTGGGCCCTGACGAAGACGTCGTTCCAGAGGCGGGCCTCCAGGTGCGACTCCATCTTCGGCAGGTAGAAGTAGGGGCCCCTGCCCTTGGCGAGCTGCCGCCGCGCGCAGTGGAAGAAGTAGAGGGCGAAGTCCACGATCGAGGCGGAGAGCGGGGCACCGTCCAGGGTCAGGTGCTTTTCGGGCAGGTGCCAGCCGCGCGGGCGCACGACGACGGTGGCGAGCTCCTCGTCGGGCCTGAGCGCGTACTCCTTGCCCCCCGTGGAGAAGTCGATGGTCCGGTCGAGCGCGTCGCGTAGGTTGAGCTGGCCGTTGACGGTGTTTTCCCAGGTGGGAGCGTTGGCGTCCTCGAAGTCGGCGAGCCAGACCTCGGCGCCGGAGTTCAGCGCGTTGATCGTCATCTTCCGGTCGACCGGGCCGGTGATCTCCACGCGGCGGTCCACCAGGCCGGGGGCCGGCGGGGCGACCCGCCACTCGGACTCCCGCACATGCCGGGTCTCGGGCAGGAAGTCGAGGGTGCCGCCGGCCGACAGCTCCGCCTGGCGGGTACGGCGGGCCTCCAGAAGCTCAAGGCGCCGGGGGCCGAACTCGCGCTGGAGCGTGGCCGTGAAGGCCAGCGCCTCCGGCGTGAGGATCTCGTCGAACCGGTCCGGTGTCGGGCCGGTGATCTCAACGCCGTCCATGGGCTTCCTTTCCGCATTATGGAAAAATGCTTCTGAATTGTGGAACAGACGCTACTTCATGGTCACTTGCCGGTCAAAAACCAGGGGTCCCCTAAGGGGTCGTGTCGGGGGCTTCCCCGATGGAAGGAGGGCCGCGCTCAGGCGACAGTGGAGACGGTTCCCCGCGAGGCGGGGGGCGACCCCCTTCACGGGGGGAGCCAGGCGGCGGGGACGCCCGTGCCGGTCGCGCGAGACGAGGCTTCGGGAGATCGGGGATGGGTTCATGAAGAAGAAGACGGCCATGGCCGGGATGCTCCTGGGGTCCGCGCTCCTCCTGTCGGCCTGCCGGTTCGACCTCGACACCGGCGACCGCGAGCAGGCCGTCGTCTCCTACGAGGTCACGGAGAGGCTGACGGCGCTCGTGGTCCACGCCGACGCGGGGGAGGTCGTGGTCAACGAGTCGGACCGTCCGGGGGTGCGGGTGACCGAGACGCTCCACTGGGGCGGGAACCCCAAGGACAGGCCCCGGACCGAGCACCCCGTGGAGGGCGGCACGCTCACACTGCGCCACACGTGCTCGGGAAACTGCTCGGTGGACTCCAGGATCGAGGTCCCCAAGGGGCTCAAGGTCACCCTCGACACCGGATCGGGCGGCATCACGCTCCGCGCGCTGACGGGTGAGGTGCAGGCCCACACCGGCTCCGGCGACATCGAGGCCGGCTCCCTGGGAACGGGGCGGTTCGTCGCCGACACCGGCTCCGGCGACGTCGAGGTGAGGTTCGGCGCCGTGCCCGGCCACGTGGAGATCGAGACCGGATCGGGCGACGCCACCGTACGGCTGCCGCCGGCCGCCTACAAGGTGACCGCCGAGACCGGCTCGGGGGAGAGGACCGTCAAGGTCACCGACGACCCCTCCTCGGCCAGGGGTGTCCTGGTGCGGACCGGTTCGGGGGACGCCAAGATCCTGCCCGCCTGAGGCGGCGCGGGCGGGGGACGCCGGGACCGGGGCACGGCGTCCCCGCCCCGCGGGTGACACGGACGGCCGCGAAGGGGATAACCAGGTGAGGAAGCGGACGCCGGCGTGGCACCATCGTGGGAAGAGACCCGGGGTGCCCGGGCGTTCTCCTCAAAAGGAGGACGCACGAAGCCCTCCGCCGGAAGACGCACCAACCAACGCATCTGAACGGAGCGACGACATAGACACTCGTGAGCCGCTGGACCTTGATCGATTCGACGACCTGCCCGAGATCGGCGAGATGGACCTGGCCGAGCGCCAGGCTCTGCGCCGGGTCACGGGTTTCTCCACGGAGCTCCAGGACGTCACCGAGGTCGAATACCGCCGGCTCCGGCTTGAGCGGGTCGTCCTGGTCGGCGTCTGGACCTCGGGAACGGTGGCCGACGCCGAAAACTCCCTTCTCGAGCTGAAGCTCCTGGCCGAAACCGCCGGTTCGGAGGTGCTTGAGGGGCTGATCCAGCGCCGCCAGAAGCCCGACACGGCGACCTACATCGGCGCGGGCAAGGCGCAGGAGCTCGCCGACATCGTCTCCGCCACCGGCGCCGACACCGTTGTGTGCGACGGCGAGCTGAGCCCCGGCCAGCTTCGGCAGCTGGAGGAGGTCGTCAAGGTCAAGGTCATCGACCGGACCATGCTGATCCTCGACATCTTCGCCCAGCACGCCAAGAGCCGCGAGGGCAAGGCGCAGGTGGAGCTCGCCCAGCTCAGCTACCTTCTGCCGCGCCTGCGGGGCTGGGGTGGCAACCTCTCCCGGCAGGTCGGCGGACGTGCCGCCGGCGGCGCCGGCATCGGCGGCCGCGGTCCCGGTGAGACCAAGATCGAACTGGACCGCCGCCGGATCCGTGAGCGGATGGCCAAGCTGCGGCGCCAGATCACCGAGATGACCGCCTCGCGCGAGACCAAGCGGGCGCGGCGGGTGGAGCGCGAGGTTCCGGCCGTGGCGATCGCCGGCTACACCAACGCCGGCAAGTCCTCGCTGCTGAACCGCATCACCGGCGCCGGCGTGCTGGTCGAGGACGCCCTGTTCGCCACGCTGGACCCGACCGTCCGCAGGGCGCACACCCCCGAGGGCCGTCTGTTCACGCTGGCCGACACCGTCGGGTTCGTCCGGCACCTGCCGCACCAGCTGGTCGAGGCGTTCCGCTCGACCCTGGAGGAGGTCGGCGACGCCGACCTGATCCTGCACGTGGTCGACGGCTCGCACCCCGATCCGGAGTCGCAGCTCGTCGCCGTGCGAGAGGTGATCGCCGACATCGAGGGCGCCCGGGACATCCCGGAGATCGTGGTCGTCAACAAGGCCGACCTCGCCGATCCGGTGGTCCTGGCCAGGCTCACCGCGCGGGAGAGGCACGTCGTCGTGGTCTCGGCCCGCACCGGCGCCGGGATCGGCGAGCTGATGGCCGTGATCGAGCGTGAGCTGCCCCGCTTCGACCAGGAGGTCCGGCTGCTGGTGCCGTATCAGCGGGGCGACCTGATCTCGCGGGCCCACAGCGAGGGCGAGGTCCTCGGCCTGGAGCACACCGAGGACGGCACGATCCTGCACGCCAGGGTCCTGCCAGGCCTCTTCGCCGAGTTGGAGAGGACCGGCAGGCCGGTCGAGACCGTCTGACCCTCCGGTCCGCCTCCCGCCCGCGCGGACCCCCTCCGGCCTTCGGAGGGGGTCCGCGCGTGGCCACAGGGGCCCTCGAATCCGCCTGAGGCCGCGCCGCCGGGGCCCTCAGGGGGTTCTTGGTATAGCCGGGGCTCAGCGGGCCGTGGAGCGCCGGAACACCACCAGCGCCACGTCGTCCTCGCGGGCCCCGAACCGCTTGATCAGCCGGTCGCAGAAGAGCTCCAGGTCGTCCTCCACGGTCTCGGCCAGGCACCGCACGATCTCCAGGCTCTCGTCCAGCAGCCTGTCACGGTCCTCGACGAGCCCGTCGGTGAACAGCAGCACGCCGTCGTCCTCGGGAAGACGCAACCGGTCGACCCGGTAGGTCTCCTCGGCCACGCCCAGCAGGAGGTTGCCCAGACGGTCGTAGCGCGCCTTTTCGCGCCCGAAGAACAGCGGCGGGATGTGCCCGGCGTTGGCGATCTCCATCTCGCCGGTGGCCGGGTCGAGGAGGGTCAGGCACACCGTGGCGGTCATGCCGGGGTGATAGCGGCGCAGCACGTCGTTGAGCAGGGCCATGGAGGCGCCCAGGTCCACGGTGCCGATGAGGGAGGCGCGCAGCGCGTGGCGCAGCTCCGCCATGACCGTGGCGGCGAGCAGGGAGTGCCCCTGGACGTCCCCGATGGCGATGAGCACCCGCTCGCCCAGGCGCAGCACCTCGTAGAAGTCGCCGCCGACCTCCACGTTGTCGACCGACGGCTGGTAGCGCCAGCTGATCTCCAGCCCGGCGATCTCGGGGATCCGCTGGGGCAGGAGGCTGCGCTGCAGCGTCAGGGCGATCGCGTGCTCCTCGGCGTAGGCGCGCAGCGCGTCCACCGCCAGGGCGAGGGCCTGGCCGAGCTGGCGCAGGACGTTGGACTCGTCGTCGTCGAGCGGCGGTGTCGCCTCCACCCCCAGGTAGACGGCCGGCCTGCCGACCTTGGTACGGCACAGCACCCCCGAGACGTCGCCACCGATCCTCGCGTCCGGCATCAGCTCCATCCACGCCTCCATCGGGACGGTGAAGACCTGGGTGCCGGCCGCGTCGCCCAGTGACGACGCGCTCAGCGTGCTCAGCGTGTCCGGTGCCGCGGTCCTGGAGGTGGCGGCGTCCGCCGGGGGCCGGACGGTGTATCTGCGGATCCGCCCGTCCGGTGGGAGCGCCAGCGCGCCCGCCTGCCGGCCGAGGATCCGGGAGGTGCCCTCCACGGCCGTGACCAGGAGCGTGTCGAAGGTCTCGGCGGAGTTCATCGCGAGGGTGATCTCGGTGAGGGTCGCCAGCCGCCGGGCCATCCGCTCCGCCCGCTGCCGCGCGCGGTAGTAGCGCAGCGTGGCCTCGACCGTCGCGGCGAACTCGTCGGGCTCCACCGGCTCGGCCAGGTAGGCGTCGGCTCCGCGCTCAAGCCCGTGGGCCCGGTCGGCGGGGGTGATCGCGGCCCCGGAGATCTGCACGACGGGTATCGAGGCCGTCGCGGGATCCGCCTTGATCTGCTCGCAGACCTCGTGGCCGCCGATGTCGGGCAGCCGCACGTCGAGGACGACCAGGTCCGGCCGCAGTTCCCTGACCTTGGTGAGCGCCTCCAGGCCGCCGGTTGCCTGAAGCACCTGGTGCCCCGACCGCCGCAGCCAGCTCGACAGGATGTAGAGCTTGGTCGGTGTGTCGTCCACGACCAATATCGTCGCCGGCTCCTCAGACATCGCGCGGCCCCCCTCTCATCGGGCTTCGGGCCCCTGCCCGTCGTCACCCCGCCGTAGCACGCTGCGCACGGCCTCCAGCAGGTTGTCCCTGCGCAGCTCGTTCTTGGCGACGACGGTGTGGGTCTCCTGGGGGCAGTGGTGCGTGGCCGGGACGGTCACCACGACCACCGGCACCTCGCGCAGTCGTTCGTCGTCGGCGATCCGCTGGAGCAGGGCCGCGCCGTCGAGGCGGGGCATCAGCAGGTCCACCAGCGCCACGTCCGGAGGGTTCTGCGCCATCATCTCCAGCGCGACCAGCCCGTCCGCGGCCTCGTCGACGTGGGTGGCGAACCCGGCCAGCATCCGCCGTACGGCGGCGCGGAAGTCCGCGTCGTCGTCGGCGACGAGCACCCGGCCGACCACCGGCGTCCCCTCGTGCCGGTGCGGCAGCCTCAGCGTGGCCGTGGTCCCCGCGCCGGCCACGCTGGACAGCCGGAGCGTGCCGCCCATCGCCTCGGTCAGCCGGCGAGCGTACGACAGGCCGAGGCCGGTGCCCTTGGCCCGCGCCTGGATCGGTCCCGGCACCTGGTAGAACTCCTCGAAGACGCGCTCCAGATGCTCCTCGGGGATGCCGATCCCGCTGTCGGCGACCGTGAAGACCGCCTCGTGGGTGGTGGCGTCCAGGCTCACGTCGAGGGCGACCTCGCCCTCCTCGGTGAACTTCAGCGCGTTGGACAGCAGGTTGCGCAGGATCCGGGTGAGCATCACCTCGTCGACGAGCAGTTCGGGAAGCTCCGGGGCGGTCCGGACCGAGAGCGCGACCCGGTCGGACCCGGTGGTGGGGTGCAACGTCATGCGCAGCCGTTCGGCCAGCGCGACCAGATCCACCGCCGTCGACTGAGGGTCCAGGCGCCCGGACTCGGCCTTGGCCATGTCGAGCAGCTCGCTCACCAGGTTGAGGAGCGTCTCGGCCGAGGAGCCGATGAGATCTATCTGGTGGAGCTGCTCGTCGGCCAGCGGCTCGCCGCCGGGCCCCACCAGCAGGCGGACCAGGCCGATGATCGAGTTGAGCGGGGTGCGCAGCTCGTGGCTGACCGTCGCCCAGAAGCGGTCCTTGGCGGCGCTCGCCTCCCGCAGCTGGGCGGATTTCTCGTCCAGCTCGGCGTAGAGCGCCACGACGCCCCGGTTGGTCTCCTCCAGCTCCTCGGAGAGCTGGTTGTAGAGCGCGAGCACGCCCTGGTTGGTCTCCTCCAGCTCGGCGTTGAGCTGGATGACCTCCTCCAGGGTCGCGGCGAGCTCGCGGTTCTGCCTGCGCAGCTCGTCGAAGGCGGTCGCGGGGGCGAGCCCCGCGAGCCTGGCGCGGATCTCCTGTGCCGAGGGTCTTGGGGTGCCGGACGGAAGTCGTTTGAGTACACTCACCGTTCCCCCCGCGGGATCTAGCTCGATCGTGTCCACCAGGCGTCTCGCCAGCGTGACGCCGTCCGCCGACCGCAGGTCCGTCTGCGGCGGGAAGCCGATCGTGACGATCAGGTTGTCCTGCTCCAGCAGGAAGACGGCCGACGCCTCGCACCCCTCGTTGAGGATCTCCCGTCCGATCTCGCTCAGGGCCGTGGCCATCCGGATCTGGTCCTGGCGTGGCAGCCCGGCGCCCTCCGCGGCCTCGCGGCCCAGCTTGCGCATGGCGAGCACGTCCTCCTCCCGCTGGACGCGCATGCGGAACAGCTCGCCGGCCGTCATACCCACGGCCTCACGACGGCCACACCGGCGTCGTCCCTGCGGGTCCCGGCGTCGCGCAGCAGCGTGGCGGCGACGATGGAGGGGGGGCGCGTGACGAGCCCGGGAAAGGCGGAGACGTCCCACCGGTCGGAGAGCCCGTCGGAGTGGAGGACGACCACGCTGTGCGGCGGCAGGACGTACTCGTACTGCCGTAGCGTCCGCGCGTGGTGGCCCGCTATGCCCGGCACCGAGATCATGCCCTGCCTGCCCTCCGCGTGGGTGATCCAGGCCGAGACGTTGCCCAGACCGGCGAAGCTCACCGTCGCCGCCACCCGGTCGATCCGGGCCACGGCGACCGCCCCGCCCCTGGTCCGGCCGAGCCCCGCGTGAATCCGCTCCAGGACGCCGACCGGTGCCAGCTCCGCGTGCCGCAGGAACAGGCGCACGGCCTCCCGGGAGGCTTCGGCCGCCGCGACGCCGTGTCCGAGGCCGTCGCAGAGCATCACGCTCACCGTGCTTCCGGCGCTCCCGATGTTCGCGGCGCCCCGGGTGTTCGCGGCGTTTCCGGTGTTCTCGGTGGTTCCGGTGTCGACGGCGGCGAACGCGTCGCCGCAGACGGACTCCTCGCCGATGGGTCGCGTCACGCCGCTCACCCGGCCCGGAGGCCGGGGGGCGTCACGCGCGGTGAAGTACATGCCGAGCACAGTTCCCCGGCCGGGCAGGGAGTGAACCTCGTATCCGCTGGCCATGCGCGCGATGCCTCCCAGGCCGATGCCGAGGGTGCCCGCCGTGGAGTAACCGTCGCGCAGGGCGCGGGAGATGTCGCGCATCCCCGGACCCCGGTCGACGGCGATCACCTCGATCGCCGAGGCCAGCTCGGGGTGCGGCCGGATCAGCAAGGTCCCCTCGACGGCGTGTTTGACCAGGTTGGAGGCGGCCTCGCTTACCGCGACGGCCACCCGCCCGGCGTCCTCCTCGTCGAATCCCCGGTGCTCGGCCAGCAGGACGGCCATCCGGCGCAGGGAGCCGATCGCGCTCGCGTCCTCCGCGCGGGCCCACATGTCGTCCTGGGAACGGATCACCTGGCCCATTTCGTCACCGTGATCAATGTCCCCTCCCCTGGGGCCGACCGCACGTCGAACTCGTCGACCAGGCGGCGGGAGCCGCTGAGTCCCAGGCCGAGCCCTCCGCCGGTGGTCCAGCCGTCGGTGAGCGCCCGTTCGATGTCGGGGATGCCGGGGCCGTCGTCGCTGAAGGTCAGGCGCAGGCCGCGCCGTATGCCGTTGTGCACGATCTCGACGCGTACCCTTCCTCCTCCCGCGTAGACCAGCGCGTTGCGGGCCAGCTCGCTGGCGGCGGTCACCACCTTGGTCTGGTCGACGAGGGACAGCCCCACGTCGACGGCCACGGTCCTGACGTGCTGGCGCACCAGGACGACGTCGCTGTTGCTGGTGACGGGCAGCGTGGCGGGGGTCGTCACCGGGTGACCGAAGCGATCTTCGAACCCTCAAGGTGGTTGAGCAGCGCGACGCCCTTTTCGAGATTGAGGGCGGTGCGCACGCCACCGAGGGAGAGGCCGAGTTCCACGAGAGTGATCGCCACCGCGGGCCGCATGCCGACGACCACCGTATCGGCGTCGAGCATGCGCGAGATCGCCGCGATGGTGGCCAGCATGCGGCCGATGAAGGAGTCGACGATCTCCACCGCCGTGATGTCGATGATCACCCCTCGCGCGCCTGTCGCGACCACCTGATCGGCGAGGTCCTCCTGGAGCGCGAGGACGCTCTGGTCCTGGAGGTCGATCTGGATGGAGACGATGAGGATGTCCCCGAGCTTGAGGACGGGCACGCGATCCATCAGCGCTCCTCGGTTCTCACGGCGACGTGGGTCCTTCTGCGAACGAAGTCGACGCCGCTTTCCCGCAGCGCGTGCGCGAGGGCGTCGGCCAGCGACGCCTTGGTCACGATGTCACCGAACTCGATGCCGAGGGTCACGATGGTGTGGGCGATCTGCGGGCGGATGCCGGAGATCACACACTCGGCGCCCATCAG
Organism: Streptosporangium violaceochromogenes; assembly: GCF_014654615.1. GTDB lineage: Bacteria > Actinomycetota > Actinomycetes > Streptosporangiales > Streptosporangiaceae > Streptosporangium > Streptosporangium violaceochromogenes. The sequence continues at coordinate 131,593 of NZ_BNBB01000014.1, forward strand.
CCGGGCGGCCACCACGGTCTTGAGCAGGTGCTGGGCGACCTGCGTGTCCACGGCGGGCACGCCGGTGATGTCGATGACCGCGTGCTCGGAGCCGGTGTCCACCAGCGTCTGCAGCAGCTTCTCCATCACCACCTGGGTTCTGGCCGAGTCGAGCGTGCCGACCAGCGGCACCGCGACGATGCCCTCCCAGAGCTTGACCACCGGGGTGGAAAGTTCCAGAAGCTGCTCGGCCTGGTCGATGATGACCTTCTCCCTGGCCACCGCGTAGCTCTCGATCGTGAAGAGCCCCAGGTCGTCGATGATCCGGGAGAACCAGATGAAACCTCGCAGGGCCTCCGGAGACCCGTCGGCCTCGACGCTCTCGTAGAGCGCCTCCTTCAGTCCGAAGACCATGACGGCGGTCTCGCTTGGGCTGAAGCCGTGGCGGGCCCGGGAACGGGAGAGTTCGGCCAGCAGCCCGCGCAGGTCGCTGAGGTCTCCGGAGTCGGTGAACGACTGTTTCAGCGCCTGGTAGATCTCCCGGAGCTGGCCGGTGAGATCGCCCCGGTCGCCGTGACCGGCGGAGGACGCCGCCAGCTGCAGCCAGCGCTTGAAGACACGCTCCTGGTGCTCCTGGAGCAGCTCTTCGATGCGACGCCGCCCGGCTTCTGCGGAGACGGACAAGATGAACCCCCATGCGTACGTTCTACGGATAGCTCGCACGAAAGATTACATGGAATGTCCTGCTTAGGGCCTATTTAGGGGTGCGTGCGCGAGCCCTCGCCCCGGACCTTTGCCCTCCCGTGGGGTGGGGCGCCGGGGGGCCGGGGTGCCTCTCCGCCCTGCCTCGGGGGTCGCACGGCCCGCCGCGCGGGGCCGGCCGGGCCCGCGTCTCCCGCCGGGAGGGGGTGCCCTCGGGAGGAACGGGGGCCGGGGTGGGGCGTTCCATGTGCGTGCCACTCTAGAGAAGTTGCGTGTTGTGTTTCAATCGCCGGGCTTGCGTTTGTTATGCTTTATGGGATGCACTGACGGTCCAATAAAATGGACAAAAGGTACAAAAGCGACAGTGGTCGGGTGGGGTTTAGATTGCTACCATGGGGCAAATCCGTTGGGATGTTAGGGTGCAAACCATCCTGGCGGTCGCCGTTACGGATGAGCGAGAAGTGGTTTGAGCTGCACAGACGTGCGCGGGCCGTGTGAAGCCATGATTCCGGTGGGCCGGATGTGGCTACGGTGAAGCGGCGTTCTTCCCAATTAGCCTGTACAGCGGGCTCACTTGTGAAATAACGTAACTGAACTGAAATCGCCTGATCATGATCTCGGCGATACTGTCGCCGCAAACGATATGCGGATGAGAGCAGGAGACCCCCCAATGTCGTCCGGACACACGGCGGACCCGGTGGGCGTGACGCCCCGCACCGGCTGGTTCGACTCATCGTGTCCTGAAACGGCTTTTCCCTCGACGTCTTCCCCTGCGCGCACGGCGGTGATGCTATGACGGTCCGCCTCCTGACCAACATCGGCCGGCTCTGGACCGGAAACGACGTCTGCAGCAACGCGGCGATCCTGGTCCACAACGACCGGATCGCGTGGGTCGGCCGCGCGGCCGACCTGCCGCAGAGCGTGCCGGGAGTGGTGGACGACATCGTCGACGTCGACCACGTCGAAAACCTCGGCGGGGCCCTGGTCACCCCCGGCCTGATCGACGCCCACACCCACCCCGTCTACGCGGGCAACCGTTACGCCGAGATGGCCATGCGCTCGGGCGGCTCCACCTCCTCCGCGATCACCGCGGCCGGTGGCGGCATCGGGTCCACCGTCACGGTGACCCGCGGCACCGACCCCTGGACCCTGTGCAACGGCGTCCGCGAGCGCCTGCGCGCCTGGCTGCTCAGCGGCACGACCACGGTCGAGGCCAAGACCGGCTACCACCTCACCCGCGACGGCGAGCTGGCCGACGTGCGCCTGCTGCGCGAGCTTGAGAAAGAGCCGATGATGCCGCGCGTGCACGTCACGTTCCTCGCGGCGCACGTCGTCCCGCCCGAATACTTCGGCCGCCAGCACGACTACGTCGAGGCCGTGGGCGCCTGGTGCGCCGACGCGGCGGCGGCCGGGGCCGACAGCGTCGACGTCTACTGCGACGAGGGGCATTTCACCGCTGAGGAGGCCCGCTGGGTTCTGGCCTCCGGCCGTAACGTCGGCCTGCTGCCCCGCGTGCACGCCGGCGCCTACAGCCGGCGCGGCGCCGTGCAGCTCGCCGCCGAACTCGGCTGCGCCTCGGCCGATCTGCTCCACCACACCTCCGACGAGGAGATCGCGATCCTGGCCCGCTACGGCGTTCCGGCCGTGGTCTGCCCGGGAACCGCCCTGCAGCGCGGCAGCCTGCCGCCGATCCGGCGCATGATCTCCCAGGGCGTCACCCTCGCGCTCGGCAGCGACCACAACCCCGGCCACTGCGGCATCACCTCGATGTCCCTGGTCATCAGCCTCGCGGTGGCCGCCTTCGGCATGAGCGTCGGCGACGCGCTGCGCGCCGCCACACTCGGTGGTGCGGCCGTGCTCAACACGCCCGACCGCGGGGTCCTCGCCCCCGGCCGCCTGGCCGACATCGTCCAGTGGGACGCCGACCACGAAGGGGCCTTCGCCTGGTCCTTCGGCCTCAAGCCCCGCCGGGTCTGGCGCGGAGGCACCCCCGTCCAGTAGATCGATCCTCCGCTCCCCGCCGGGCCGGCCATCCGGATCCCTTCTTCGAGGGTTCGGCGTTCTTTCGCCGGACCGGGGGCGCCGGGATCGCCGCCGAGGTTATCCACAGCCTCGTTCCGGAGCCGCCGCGCTGTCCACAGGATCGTGCTCGGCCGGGAACGGCGCCGTGAGACCGCCGTAGCGTTCGCGGGGTGCGGATCACGGACCAGACTGCCGAGCGTTTCCAGGCGGAGTCACGGCTGCGAAAGCTGACGGCGCCCGGCCTTCCCGGCCCTTTCGATCCGGGGGCGCCAAGGCTGAAGGAGCCTGACGGCTGCGCGGGTGACGGAGCGCGAGAAGGGCCCGGCGGCCGGGGCGACGGCCCCCGTTCCGCCGCCCTCCCGGAGGGGCCCGCCGCCGGGGTGCGTTCCACTCCGGCGCCTCCCTTTCTCACGGTCCTCCGTACGGCCATCGCCGAGCGGAGCTCCACCTGGGCCCCCAGCGGCCGTTCCGGGCTGCGCGCACTCCTTGTCGTGGCGCTCCTCGCGGTCGCCGTGGGGGGTGCTCACGCCTGGTGGTCCCGGCCGGAGCCCGAGCCCGTCGCCTCACCCACCCCCGTCTCCGGTTCCCTGCCCCCGATGTCCTCCCTGCCTCCGGCGTCCCCGTCCGGTCCGCCGGCGCGGCCCGCCGCCACCGGGGGCGCCGCGCTCACCACCGCGGGGGAGGTCGTCGTGCACGTCACCGGCAAGGTGCGCCGTCCCGGTGTGATCACGCTGCCCGTGGGTTCCCGGGTCGCCGACGCGCTCCGGGCGGCCGGAGGCGTACGGGCGGGCGCCGGCACCGGTCCTCTCAACCTCGCCCGCAGGCTCGTGGACGGCGAGCAGGTCGTCGTGGACCCGGCCGCCCGCGCGACGACTCCGGCCCCCGTGTCCGCCGACCCGGCCGCGGCCGTGCTCGATCTCAACACCGCCACCTCCCAGCAGCTCGAACAGCTGCCGGGGGTGGGCGAGGTGCTCGCCCGCCGCATCACCGAATACCGCGACACCCACGGTGGGTTTCGCGCCGTGGAGCAGCTCCGGGAGATCTCGGGCATCGGTGAGCCAATAAGTGCACGGTAACCTATCACCATGCCACCGACAAGAGGATCCCTCCTACTCCGCATCTCGGACGACAAGGCCCGCGACGCCGCCGGCGTCGGGCGCCAAGAGCAAGACGGCCGCAAACGCGCGCTTCTCCTCGGATGGACTCTTGGCCCCGACGAGACGCACGTGATCATCGAGAACTCAATCTCGGCATTCAAGCGCCGGAAGATCACCCTGCCTGACGGGTCCACCGCCCTACGCACGGTCCGGCCGGGCTTTCGCCGAGCACTTGACATGCTGGCCTCAGGTGAATCAGACGGCCTCCTCGTTTATGATCTTGACCGGCTCGCCAGAGACCCCCGCGACCTTGAAGACCTCATCGACATCGTCGAGGCGACCGGTGTCCCCGTCGCCGACGTCTCCGGTGGACTCGACCTCAGCACCGACGCGGGCATCACCCAAGCCCGCGTGCTCATGGCGTTCGCGAACAAGAGCTCCCGGGACACCTCGCGGAGAGTAAGCCGCAAACACGAGGAACTCGCAGAGCAAGGCAAGCCGGGAGGTGGAGGAATCCGGCCGTACGGGTACGGCAAAAAGCGCATCGAGGTCATCGAGGAGGAGGCGGCAGTCATCCGGGAAATGGCCGCGCAGATCCTTGACGGCTGGTCGTTGTCCGCAATCGCCGACGACCTCAACAGGCGTGGGATCAAGCCCGTCCGCTCCGAGAAGTGGGGCGCCCGCTCCGTGAAATCCGTCCTGCACAGCCCGCGCGTGGCCGGCCTCCGCGCCCACCGCGGAAAGGTGACCGGCGCCGCGACGTGGTCCGGCATCCTTGACCGCGACACCTGGGAAGCGGTATGCGCCAGACTCGCCGAGAACGCCTCAGGAGGCAGCAACCAGTTCGTCCGGTGGCTGACCGGCGTGTTGCGCTGCTCCCTGTGCGGACGTGACCTACAGGGCGCCGCAGGAAGCCCCAAGCTCGGGACCGGTCCCCGGTACTGGTGTGCCACCCCAAGGGGCGGATGCGGGAAGATCGCGATCAACGCCCTCCAAAGTGAGGAGGAAGTGGAGCGGCAAATCATCGAGTACCTCACCGAGCCCGACGTACTCGTTCGCCTACGCGCATCCACCTCTTCCGGCAGCGTCGACCAGGCCCGTGCTGACCTTGCCCGAGATGAGGCGACGTTGAAGGAGATGGCCGGCATGTGGGGGAGAAGAGAGCTGACGCTCGCCGAGTACACGGAAGCCCGTAAGCCCGTCGTGGCGAGGATCGAGGAAGCCCGTCTCTACGTCACCGCGTCGGCGCCGCGCATCCTCCGGCAGATCCTCGCCGGCGACGTCGCCGAGAACTTCTCCAGGACGACGCCGACACAGAAACGCGAGGTGGTGTTGAGCATCCTGCCCGGCTACGTAGTACTCCCTCACGACAAGACGAAGCCGCGCCGATTCGACCCGGCGCGGCTCAAGCCGACCAAGTAAGCGGTCAGCCTCGCGTTTTCCCGCGTCCGTCCGTGACCTCGGGGAGCAAACCAAGGTCACGGGCCTTCCGGATGTAGTTGCCCGCCATGCGGGGGCTGACGTCGAATGCGCGCTGTACGGCCTGGGTCGGGTTCTTGGCGGCGTTGTCCCGGTAGACCCCGGCCACCTCCTCAAGAAAGGCGGGCGTGATCTTGCGTGCGCCCTTCCCCTTCCTCGTGGTTGCGATCATGCGTACGGCCTCGACGTGCGCCTTCCCGCCAGCCTCCTTCACGGCCGTGATGTGGTCTCCCTCTTCAAAGATCACGCGGGTTGAGAACAGGGCGAACACCTCTTCGACCATTTCAGCGATGCTGACTCCGCGTAAGTCGAGCTGCTTGACTTCGCGGCCGTTGTCGACACTGGAGATGGCGATCTCTCGGCACTGGGGGATGCCGCTGACGACCTCAAGCCGCGCGGTGAACCGCGGCTGACCGCCCGCCCCAGGAAGAACGACGTCGATGCGCCGAGGAAGCAGGCGATCGCCGACACGCACAGGCGGCGCGTTGGCCACCGTCTCTGCGTACCCAAACTCGAAGGTCACCCGCTCCCTGAACATGCCGCCAAACTAGCACCTTTGCGGTTCTGCATATATGCAGATCTATATCTGCACTGAACTCTGCACTTGCGCTACGCTCGCCATGCACGCAATCCACGTGTCGCAACAGGAGACGCGCATGTCGGAATACCTGCTTTCCCGGGAGGTGGCCACCCGCTTCCGGGTGGACCCGTCGACCGTTCGCCGATGGGCCTACTCGGGCCGCCTCAAGGGGTACCGCATCGGCCGCGACTGGCGATTCCCTCCCACCGAGGTTGATCGCCTGGAGGCCGAGGCAAAGGGCGAGGTCGCCTAGCCATGCCGCAGATGACCACGAGCGAGGCGCCCCAGGTGCGCCCGCTGATCGACGTGATCGGCCTGCCGAGCCCCGAGACGTGCCGCCGCCTGGTGGTGCTGCTCAGGCTCGCCGAGCCGAGAGAGGAGAAGAGCATCTATGCCGCGTAAGAAGCCAAAAGCCGCTCCGGCCAGGGAGCGGCTTTCGGAAAAGGCCCCCACCAGGGGCACCACACACACCTCCAAGGTACAGTCCGGCGCTGACAACCGCAGCAACCCCGCGCTGCCCGGTCTCGTCACCGCCGAAACCCTGCCGCCCGCCCCCGGCCGGACCCGCGTCGTCCTCATCGTGCGGGCCTGCCCCCGATGCGACGGCATCCACCTCCACCACACCCGGTGGCCCACCCCCAGCCTCATCACCCGCCGCGCCGGTTGCGGCCACCGATACGAGGTCATCCCCTACGTGCGCCGCACGAAGAAGCGGGCCGCCCGATGAGCACCATGCTCGCCGCCGCCCTGGCCCTCATCGCCCACGGCTGGCCGGTGATCCCCTGCACCCCCGGCGGCAAAAAGCCGCTCACCCCCCGCGGCCACGTAAACGCGAGCCTCGATCCTGAGTTGGTTCGGCGCTGGTGGGGGCAGATCAGAAACGCGAACATCGCCGTACCCTGCGGCGCCGCAACGTTCGACGTGTTCGACGTCGACGTCAAAGCCGCCGGAAACGGGTGGCCGGCCTTCAACCGCCTCAAAGCCGCCGGGCTGCTGCCCACCCCGTTCCGGGTGGTGGCCACCCCGTCCGGCGGCGCCCACTTCTACTACGCCGGAACCGGCCAGTCGTGCAGCTCCCTGAAGGATCACTTCGTCGACTTCAAGGCTCAGGGCGGCTACGTCTTGGTTCCGCCGAGCGTGGTCGACGGGCGGCCCTACCGGGTGGTTACGGAGACCTCCCAGGCGGCAGCCCAACTCAATTGGGGTGAGGTCCGCCGGTTCCTCACCCCGCCGGTTCAGACCGTGTCACATGTGTCACAAGTGTCACAACGGCCGAAGGCGCGCGGGACTGGCATCCCGCACCTGGTCGAGTGGCTGGCCACCCAGACCGAGGGCAACCGCAACAAGGCGCTGTTTTGGGCCGCGTGCCGGTGCGCGGAAAACGGAGCCACCGAAGCGGAGCTTCACGACCTGTACGCCCGCATGGATTTCAGCGGCAAGTTCCGGCGGGGCGAAGCGGCCCGCACCGTCCGCGACGCCTTCCGCATCACCACCAGGAGGAGCGCGTGAGTCACCCGTTCCGTGCCGTCGGCGACCAGTCCGGCGCCGAGCTGCTCGACGAGCTCAAGGCGACGTTGCAGAAGTACGTCATCCTCCCCTCCGAGGAGGCCGCCGACGCGGTCACCTTGTGGATCGCGGCCACCCACGGTGTGCCCGCGTGGGAGATCGCGACCCGGCTGTTCATCAGCAGTCCGCAGAAGCGGTGCGGCAAGTCGCGGCTGCTGGACATCATCGAGGCCACCGCTTACCAGGCTCTTGTCACGGTGAACATCAGCCCCGCCGCGTTGGTGCGCTCCATCGGCGAGGACCCGCCCACGCTCATGCTGGACGAGGCCGACACGGTGTTCGGGGCGAAGGCCGCCGGCGACCACGAAGACCTTCGCGGCCTGATCAACGCGGGCTTTCAGCGCAACCGGCCTTACATCCGGTGGGATGCGACGATCCGCAAGCCGGAGCACTGCCCGACCTTCGCCATGGTGGCGCTCGCCGGGATCGGCAACATGCCCGACACGATCATGGATCGTGCGGTGATCATCAAGATGCGGCGGCGTGCCCCGGGGGAGACGGTCAAGTCGTTCCGCGGGCGCCGGGACCGGCCCGCGCTGAACAACCTCCGGGACCGGCTCACCGTGTGGGTGCGCGCCCACCTGGCCGACCTGCAAAACGCCGAACCGGACATGCCGGTCGACGACCGGGCCGCCGACACGTGGGAGTCGCTCATCATCATCGCCGACCTGGCCGGGGAAAAGTGGGGTGAGCGGGCGAGGTCGGCGGCGGCGGCGTTCGCCGAGAGGGACGAGGAGGCCGACACTTCCTCCTCCCTGTCGGTGCGGCTCCTGAAGGACCTCAAGGTCGTGTTCGGCGACGCCCGGCAGCTCTACAGCGCGACCATCCTCGACCGGCTGCACAAGCTTGAGGAGTCGCCGTGGGCGAACTTCTACGGCCGCCCGTTCGGCTCCCGCGATCTGTCCAAGTTGCTCGGTGAGTACGAGATCAAATCCGGGGACGTGCGGGAGGCGGGAGGGGCGAACCTCAAGGGCTACAAAGCCGATGACCTGTACGACGCATGGGAGCGCTACGCCACTCCTAGGCAGGGGGAGCGCGACATGCGCGACACAGGCGACATGCCTGGTCAGGCTGTCGCGGAGGAACTCCTTGTCGCGGATACATCCGCGACAAGAAATTAGCCGCGACACGGTTGACCTGCAAAGACGCGGATGTCGCGCATGTCGCGGATACCCCGCCTAAAAGCGGCCACCAGTGGCGCAAGGGCAGGGCGGACCGCCCGACCTGAAAGGAGGAAAACCCCGATGACCAACCCCTACGGCCTCACCGACGCCCAACGGGAAACCGCCATCAACCACGTCCTCAACCAGCGAGCGGAACTCATCGTCGACGGCATCATGTCCGTCCTGGACCGCGACCCCCGCATCACCCCCCGCGTCGCCCAGGCCCTCGCCCGGCGCCTCACCCGCCGGTACGGCACCGAGTAGGAACCCGTGACCGCCCCCCACCACGGCCAGGCCGTCACCCCGCCCCCCGGGCTGGCGGCCTGGCTGCTCACCCACGCCCGTGACGACGCCCTGCACGGCCGCCCCGTACCGGCCTGGCTCACCGCCTACATCCGGACCCTCCTCAACCCCGCCCCCACGTTCCCTAGCGAACACGTGTTCGACCAGCCTGAAACACTGGAGATCAGCACCGCGGACATGGCCACCCGCACCGGCTACACCGTCCAGCACATCCGTCGCCTCTGCCGAACAGGCCACCTCACCGCCCGCAGAGCAGGCCGCGACTGGCTGATCCAGGTGAAGGAGAACCATGCCGAAGACCACACAGAAGGCGCCGCCTAGCCTCGCCGAACTCCGACAGCGCATCCTCGACGGCCACGACGTCACACCCGCCGAATACGCCCAGGCGCGCACCATCGCCGAACTCGACGAACTCCAAGCCCTCGCCGAAGTCCAGGCCGCCGCCCGCCAAGCCGAAGCCGACCGCGTCGCCCACGTCGAACAGGTCAAAGCCGAGATCCTCAGCCAGGCAGGCGACACCGACGCCGACCAAGCCGACGCCGACCTCATCCGCGACGCCGCCGCCCGCATCATCACCCGCGCCAAAAACAGGTACGCCGCCGTCAACCACGGCATAGCCAGCCTCCGGAGGCTCGGCCTCACCGAGGGCGAGGAATACGCAGGCGCCACCTGGAAGAACGCCAGCATGGGCCTGTCCGACGCCGTCATCATCGACGGCCGCCGCATCGGCCAAACACCCGCCGGACCCGCCCTCGCCGACGCCCTCGCCGGCGCCCTCGCCGACGCAGGCGTACAGCGCGGCTACCTCGCCCCCCTCATCCACGTCCACGGCAACGCGCAACCGCGACAGAAGGTCACCCAGTGAGCCACCCCGACCCAGTCCGCGCCGCCTACGCCGACACGCAAGCCCGACGCCTCACCCCCTGGGGCATGCCCGCCTGCCCGGCGTGCTCCCCGACCGGTAGGTGATTGCGCCGGAGAATTTGTACGGGCCACGACGAGTTTCCGACCTGCGGTGATCACGGTAAGTCACCGCGCTCCGCAGGCCCTTTTTCGTATTTCAGCAGGTCATCGGCCTTTATTCGTTACACGGCGCGGCCGGGAAGGGTGTTGGGGTAGCTATGAGCGAGTTTGTCGCGGGGACTGTCGTCGTCCCGGTCGTCCCGTCGGCGAAGGGCTTCATCGACGGCCTTAAGAAGCAGCTCGTCCCGGCCGCGTACAACCTGGGGCAGACGGTCGGCAAAGACGTTCAGCGCGGCATCCAAGACGCTCTCGGCGGCATCTATGCGCCGTTGCAGGAGCAGACGAAGAAGCAGCGGCAGCAGGCGCCGAGGGACGGCGAGGAGACCGGCGGGGCGTTCGCGCAAGGCTTCAAGAAGCGGCTGACGGCCGCGTTGAAGACGCTACCGAAGGCCGAACTGGACGCGGACGCCTCACCGGCCGCCCGCAAGGTTCAGGAGTTGCGGTCGTCGCTGGTGGCGTTGTCCGGCAAAACGGTGGGGGTGGACGTCGACGCCGCCGCGGCGGTGGCCGAGCTGCGGACGATCAAGGCTGAGCTGGAGTCGCTTGACGGGTCGGCGGATGTGGCGGTCCGCGCGGACGTGGCGGCGGCCTTGGTGCAGCTGGGCGCGGTGGATGCCGAAGTGTCGCGGCTTGAGGCGGACACGGCCCGGGTTCAGGTCGACGCTGACGCCGCCGGGGCGGTAGCCCAACTCACGGTTGTTGACGCCGAGATCTCCCGGGTGGACGGCAGGACCGCGCATGCCCGGGTGGACGTCGACGTTGCCGGCGCTTTGGCGGGGATCGCCACGGTGACGGCCGCCCTGGTGGCGGTCCCGGCCGCGGCGACGGCTGCTTTCGGTGTGGGTGCTCTGGGCGGGACGCTGGTGGCGGCCGGCGCCGGGTTCGCGGGTCTGGCCGCGGTGGCGGTGCCGAGCTTGAAGCGCATCTCTGAAGCCTCCAAGGAGCAAGAGCAGGCGGTGAAGGCGTCGGCCGGTGCGACGAAGGTCGCGCAGCAGGCGACGACGTCGGCGGCTCAGGCGGCTGCCGATGCCGCGTCGCGCAGTGCCGCCCTGGAGCAGGCGGAGCGCCGCATCACGGATGCGAAGGTCGCCGCTAAGGCTGCCGAGGAGGGGCTGACCGAGGCCCGTCGCGCGGCGAAGCAGGCCGCCGAAGACCTCGCCAGGTCTGTGGCGAACGCTGCCCTCTCCGAAGAGTCGGCGGCTTTGAGCGTGGAGGAGGCGCGTCAGCGGGCGGCTGAGCTGGCCGCTGATCCTAAGGCGACCGAGTTGGAGCGGCGCCGGGCTGAGCTGGCGGTTCGGGAGGCGGAGCAGTGTCACAAGGATGCCAAGGCTCGGTCCAAGGAGCTGCAGGCCGAGCAGAAGGCGTCCGACAAGGCCGGGGTCGAGGGAAGCAAGCAGGTCGTCGCGGCCAAAGAGAAAATCGCGAAGGCGAATCAGGCGATCAAGGACTCCGAAGCCCAGCTGAAGCTTTTGCGCCTTCAGCAGGCCGCGGCGAAGGAGAAGCCGAAGACCCCTGCCCCTGCGGCGGTGGCGCCTGGAGTTCAGCCGACGAAGTTTTCTGAGTTGTCCGCCGCCGCGAAGACGGCCGCGAAGCAGATCGACGCCTTCAAGTCGTCGTATGAGAAGTGGCAGAAGTCGTTGGAGCCTTCGGTTTTGCCGATGGTGACCGGCGGCTTGAAGATTGTTAAGGGTTTGTTCAAGCCGCTTACACCGCTGATTAAGAACAGTGCTGACGCGGTGGTGGGGTTGGAGAAGTCGGCGTCGAAGGCGCTGGGTCAGCCGTTTTGGAAGGGGTTTTTCGCCGACCTGTCGAAGCAGGCGCCGACCGCGATTACCGGTCTGGGGAAGTCTCTGGGCAACATCGGCGTCGGGGTGGCCGGGGTGATTCGGGCGTTTCTGCCGTTCGTCCCGACCATTGTCGGCGGTATCCAGAAGGCCACGGCGGCGTTCGCCACCTGGGGGAAGGGTCTTTCCTCCTCGGGCGGGTTTCAGGCGTTCGTGGCGTATGTGAAGGCGAACGCGCCCGCGATCGGGCAGACGTTGAAGAACGTGGGGGCCGCGGTCGGCAACATCGTCGCCACGTTGGCCCGGTTCGGGCCGTCAGTCCTGGCGGGCCTGTCCGGCCTGGCCGGGTTGATCTCCCAGATTCCGCCTTCGGTGCTGGGGACGATCGCGGGGGCGATCGCGTCGATCGTGGTGGCGGTGAAGGGGTGGGGGATCGCCCAGCAGGTTTTGAATGTCGCGATGTCTGAGAACCCGGTGGGGAAGGTCATCGCGGTGATTGGGCTGTTGGTGACGGCGTTTGTGGCGGCCTACCAGAATTCGGAGACGTTCCGCACGATTGTTGACACGGCGTTCAAGAAGATCAGTGAGGTGGTGAAGTGGGCTTGGGAGACGGTGGTGAAGCCCGCGTTGAGCGCCTTGGGGACGTTCGTGAAGACGGTGCTTGCCCCGGCGGTCAGCTGGTTGTGGGAGAACGTCGTTAAACCGGCGTTCACGAAGATCGGTGAGTGGATCAAGACGGCGTGGAACACGGTCATTCACCCCGCGCTCAAGGCTTTGTGGACGTTCATCAACGAAACCCTGGCACCCAAGATCTCATGGCTGTACGAGAACGTCGTCAAGCCGGTGTGGGCGAAGGTCGGCGAAGCGATCGATGGGGCGTGGACGAAGGTCATCAAGCCCGCGTTCGACTTCCTGAAGAAGGCCGTCACCGAGGACATCCCGAACGGGTTCGACAAGGGTGTTGGGCTAATCAAGACGGCGTGGGAGAAGGTCCAGGACGTCGCGAAGAAGCCGGTGAACTTCATCATCGAAACCGTGTACAACAACGGCATCGTGAAGTTGTGGAACACGGTGAGTGACGCGCTTGGGCTGGATTTGAAGCTGGGCAAGATCGAAAAACTAGCCAAGGGCGGCATCTACCCGGGGTACACGCCGGGCAAGGACATCGGCCTGGCCGCGGTCAGTGGCGGTGAGGCGATCATGCGGCCCGAGTGGACGCGGGCGGTCGGCGCCGACTACGTGCATTCGGCGAACAAGGCCGCGCGCACCGGCGGCGTGTCCGGGGCGGCGAGGTTCATGGGCGGTTTCGCCTCCGGCGGAATCGTCGGCGACCTTTTGGCCAAGGGCGTCAAAGCCGGGGCTGAGGCGTTCTTGAACCCGCTGCTGGCCAAGGCTGAAGCGGCCATGGGCGGATCGAAGTGGGCGAAACTCCTGGTCGGTGTGCCGAAGAAGATGGTGGCCGACGTGGTGAAGTTCCTGGCAGGCAAGGAGGAGGCGACGGGCGGCCTGTCGGGCGGCAAGGCGGTCGCCTTCGCCCGCGCCCAGATCGGTAAGCCGTACCAGTGGGGTGCTACCGGCCCGAACACCTTTGACTGCTCCGGGCTGACGATGAGGGCGTTGCAGGCGGCCGGCTACAACCCGCCGCGGGTGTCTCAGGATCAGATGCGGTGGGTGACGCCGGTAAGCAAGCCGCAGGCCGGGTATCTCGGCTTCCCGCACTCGGGGCATGTGTGGCTGTACAGCGGGCCGAACCGGATCATTGAGGCGCCGCAGACCGGGTTGAAGGTGCGGGAGGTGGCCGCCCGCGCCGCGCAGGTGATCGGCAAACCGCCGGCGGCGTACGACAATGGCGGCTACCTCATGCCTGGCACCAGCCTGGTGCACAACGGAACCGGCCGGCCCGAGCCGGTGCTCACCGACAAGCAGTGGCAGGCGGTCTTCCAGGGCGGCGGAAGCCGGGGCGGCGACGGGGCGTTGGTTCACATCGAGGGCGGGTTCCATGCGACGCCGGAGCAGTCGCCGTACGCGATCGCCGAAGACCTTCGCTTCATCATGGGGCGGGGGCTACGGTCCCGGGGGTGAGGTGCCGGCAGGTGTCCGGCGATGTTAAGGGTGACATCGGTGGACACCCCTCGGGGTGAGGACCAAAGCAGTTGAGTTGGCTCCGCCGCCGGATGCCCGGCGCCAACCCAACTCAAGCTTTCCGGTCCTCTCCACAACCCCGGGCTGTCGAGCGGGCGGAACGCCGTGGCGCCTCGCGAGGGGCTGGGGGTGCTACGCGGGGGAGGGTTACAGGTCACAGGCGGTGCCACGGGTCGTGGCACCCTTCGTGGCACCTGGTGTGGCACCTGCGTGGCAGGGGTTGTGGCGCCCTTCGTGGCACCCCGTGGCGGCAAGATCAAAAAGGTTTCGCGCTCCCACGCGCAGCCGTACGCGCGAAAGAGCCCACCCCCTTCCCTCGGGGTGGGCTCTTTTGGTGGCCTGGTCAGCCGACGTCGGGCCGGGTCGGCATCAGGAACCGTTGCGCGTCCTCGTCGTAGCCGAGTGCCCCGGCCTCGTCGACCAGGCGCCGCAACTGCTTCTGCGCCCACTGCCGGGACATGTCGGTCGACTCCCACAACGGCCTCAGATCCCGGGTGGCGAAGTCCCGGCTCCCGGCGTCCCACAGCCCTTGCAGGTGCGCGATGAGGGCCGCTCCGCGCTCCGCAGGGCTCATCCGCACGCCCGGCGGGGCGAACTCCCACGGCGGGTCACCCTGGTCGAGGTCGGGGATGTCGTCGTCCGGCCCGGCCTGCACAGCCGGGTCAGGGTCGTCAAGCGTCTGATACTCCTCCACGACGTCGGAGTGATCCTCCGCCTCCTCGTCGTCTTCGGCTGCGGCGACGAGTTCGGGCCGCTCCAGCGCCGCGGCGGGTGCGGCGAGGGCCTGGGCGCCGCCGGGCAGGCGGGAGAGGGCCGCGGTCCCCTCGTCGACGGGCTTCGCTGAGGCGGGCCAGGCCGCGGCGTGCTCACGCATCGCGGTGTTGGCCCGTTCGTCGTCGAAGGCGCCGTCGTCGTCGAGGCCCCAGGCGAAGGTCCGCAGCGGCATCGCGATCCTCCCCTCCGGGATGCCGGGGGCGTCCAGGTAGGCCATGCCCGGTTGGGCGTTGGTCCACAACTCCGGGCGGCACCCGGCGTCCTCCTGCTTCTCCGACAGGCCGAAGGCGGCGTCCGCCGCGGATTCGACGCCGAAGCACATTTTGGCGAGCTGGCCGCGGGCGATGGTGGGCATCTGAGTGTAGTCCGACCTCTGGAGCGACAGGACGACGGTTCCGCCGGCGGAGCGCACGGCCTTGAGCAGGCTGAGGAAGTCTTCCATCTCCTTGTCGGTGAGCAGGTCGAGGATGTCGGGGCACTCCTCCAGCCAGATGACCCAGTACGTCAGGCCGCACCCGGCCTTCCACTTTTGCAGGCCCTTGGCCGACAGGGCGTCGGTGCGGGTCTTGACCTGAGCCTGTAGGTCGCGAAGCAGCTGCTTGGCGCCCTGCTTGGTCGTCTCGAACCGGTGCAGGCTTTCGGCCAGGGGGCCGAGGGTCTGGGTGCCTTTGGTGATGTCGATGGCGAACACCGCGACGTCGTGCCGTGTGACGATCTCGCCGAGCAGGTTCCAGGCTCCGCCGATGGATTTGCCGGAGCCGGTCATGCCCATGACCTGCACGTGGTGGCCGACGATCACGTACTCGATCTCATCCAGGTCCTGCCACAGGCCGTGCCGCACCGGGTCGGCGATCGACGCCCCGGGCCGGGAAGGGCCGGGCCAGGGGATCGGGGCCTTCATCACCCGCGGGTCACTCACGGTGATCTTGGCTTTGCTGGCGTCGTCCGGGTCGATCGACGCCACGATGGACCCGGGCGGCAGCTTCATCCCCGACTCGATGTAGGGGATCTTCTTTTGCAGGTCGTCAGCCGTTTCCCGCCCGGCCTCCAGCTGCACCACCGCCTCCACCTTGTGGCCGGTGGAGGCGGTGGTGCGGGCCTCGACCGTCATCCCGGCCCGCCCGGCGCCTTGCCCGAACAGCAGCGCCAGCGGGTCGGAGACCGCGGCCTGGACGTCGATGCCCTTCAACCGGATGACGGTGCGGATGTTCCAGGTCGCGCACAAGGTGAACCCGCCGATCAACGCGATCCGGCCGGTGACCACGTTGACGGGGCCGTTGATGGTGGCGCCGACCACCCACAGGCCGACCAGCAGCGTCGTGGCGGTGGTGTGGGTGCGCCCCCACGGGCCGCGAGCGTGCGACTGGCCGTAGGTGACGGCGGTCAACACCACCACCGCCACCGACATCAGGAACGCCGTCCACGCCACCACGTCGGGGTCGTCGCTGTCGAGGATGACGTGGAAGGCGGTGCCCACCCCGAACAGCAGGGAGCCGAGAACCCACGGACTTCCCAGGGTGACGAGCTTGGAGACGCCCTTGGCGGCGACCTTGCCCATCGACGACTCCTCAACCGGCACCAGGTCCTTGGTGCGGCCGGCCATCAGTCGTCACTCCAGTCGAACGCGGGCTTCTTGGCCTTGACCGCGGGAAGCTGGTCGATGAACTCCTTGCGGAACTGCTGGTGAAACTTCACCAGTTCGACGGCGGAGCCCTTTTGGAGTTCGGCGGCGCGCTTCAGACGGCGCACCACCCGGCGGGCGCGCAGCCGCACATCGGGGCCGCCCAGCAACGCCAGCACCGGGTGCCCCTTGAACGAGCGGACCAGGACGGCGTACAGCTCTTCGCCGCCCATCTCGAACTCGGCGCCCAGGTCGCGGCACAGGGCCCGGCCGAGTTTGGCGTACTCGGTGATGGCGCGGGGGCCGCCCCACGGGATGTTGCTCAGCTCGGGGATGCGTGCCCGGCCCGGACGGTCGGTGCTCATTCGTCCACCTCCTCAACCTCGTCGCCCTCGATGACGTCGCCCTCGGCGACACGGTGTTTGCCGGTCCGGTACGCCTCCCCGACGACCCGGGCGAGGTCGGAGGCGTCGGCCCGCAACGGGCGGGCACCTGCCGCCGCGGCGACCAGGTCGTCAGCCGCGGTGAGGAGCAGCCGCACGACAGCCCACAGGCCCGCCCGCACACTGGGGCGGGTCACGGCGCCACCACCGGCAGCAAAGCAGCCAGCAGCAGCAGGGCGGCCAGCATCAAATCGACGGCCGCCCGGAACCGGCGGTGCTTGCCGCGGGCGAGCCGGGCCAGGCCGATGAGGTCGGCCCGCCGCTCCTGGTCGTACTGGCCGGCGGTGGTGGCCGCCAGAGCGGCTGTGGTGGCGTAGGCGTAGGCGATCCAGCCGTGTCCGGCGCCGGGCCGGGGCAGGCGGGGGCGGATCGCCAGCAGCAGCACCGCCACCGAGGCGGCCAGCAGCAACACCGCCACCCACACACCGACCCGGGCCGGGGCCGGCAACCGGTGGGTGCCGAGCGCGGCCAGGGCGCCCACCACGCTCGCGGCGGTGCCGGACAGGCCGAGCAGGGCGGAGATCTTGGTGTCGATGCGCGACAGCTCGCCGCGGACGGCGGCGAGTTCGGCGGGGACGTCGACCCCGGCCGGGGCAGGGTGGATCATGGGTGTGCCTCCTTCTTGGGTTGGGGGTGACCCGCCCCCAGGTCTTCCGGTTGCACGTGTGGCCTGGGGGCGGGTACGGGTACGGGTCAGGCTTCGGCGAGCTGGCCGAGGTAGGCCCGGATCCGGGCCGCGCGGGGCTGGCCGACCTTCAGCTCTTTCTTGATGCGGGAGATGGCGGGCACCTGTCCCGCTGCGAGGTTGTCGGCGTACCTGGTGGCGGCGACGGGGAACAGCTCGTCGGCGACGGGTGCGAGGACCGGCGTTCTCGCAGGTGACGGCGCGGGTAGGGCGGGTACGTCGGCCTGTTCCACAGGTGCGGAATCCGGGTCGGCCGTACCCGGGTCGGCGGAGTCTGCCGACGCATCCTCTTCCGGCGACTCCCGATCGGGAGTAACCGTCGAGTCTGTGACCTGCACGGGTACGGCTACCGCCTCGACCGGCGCCGCGGCGGGTACGGCCCCGCGCCGGATCAACCCCATCAGCAGCTCAAACGAGATGGTCAAGGTGACCGCGGGAAGGGCGGCGATGATCGCACCGATCACCCCGTGCTTCCACCCGTGCAAGACGTTGGCGCCCAGGGTCAGGCTGATGCCGACCGCGACGGCCACCCACGACAACCAATGCCGGGTGTGCCGCCGACGGGCCGCTTCCAGGAGGGTGAGGGACGCGGCGACCAGAAGCCCGTCGACGGTGAGCGGAACCAGGTAGGCCACCCACCCGGTTTCGCCGTGCTCACGCACCACCTCCAAGATGTGGCGGTAGCTGACGACGGCGGCGACGGCGGCCAGGAGGGCAACGACGGCGGTGGTGGCGACCCGGATCATGCTTCACCGCCGGTCATGCGGTAGGCGGAGGTGAGCGCCGCGGCGAAGTCCGCCAGGTCGCGGAAGTCGAGGGCGGCGACGATGTCGGCGAGGTCCGCCGCCATCTGGGGCGTCACGTCGAGTGTGCGGGGGCGGCTGTCGGCGCCCGGGTAGAAGAGCCGAACCAGCGGCGGTTCGCCGTCGTCGCCTTGCAGCAGGGAGGCGGCGACGCCCAGGGCGCACAGGTCGCGGCGGTGCCCGGTCGGCGTGCCGGGAGCGTGGGTGAGGCGGCACCACGGGGGGCAGGCGTTCACTGGGCACCCCCGGCGATGTCGGCGGCTTCGGTGAGGGTCCGGCTGAGGTCGGCGTCGCGGACGGCGAGCACCTGGCCGAGGGTGTGTGCGGCCTGGGGCGACATGCGGGCGGGCGGCGCGGCCACGTCCGGGCTCCACAGGGACAGGCAGACGTAGGGGTCGGCGTTGAACGCGGCGTAGATCGACACGGCGACGGTGTCGAGGACGGCGACGCGCCGGGAGTGCAGGACGTGTCCGGCGTCGCCCCGGTCGCACCAGGGCGGGCAGACGTCGCCGTCCCTGGCGGGCGGGGCGGCGGTGGCGGGCAGGCGGCGGCGCCGCATCATGGCCCCGGCGGCATCGGCCAGCTCGGTCCGTTCGGCTGCGGTGAGGATGCTGGAGTGGAAGGCGGTGACCCACACGTCCGGGTCGGTTCCGGCGGCGGCGAGGACGTCACGCATGCTGTGGAGGGCCGACAGGAACCCGGAGTGGAAGCTGTAGCGCATCTCGGCGTCGGCGAGGGCGGAGCGGGTGTCGGCGAGGTCGCGGACGACGGCCGCCTCGTCGGCGGCCCGGCGGGTCAGGGCGGCGGTGGCGGCGGTCTGCTTGAGGCAGTGCCGGCAGGTGACGGGGTCGGTGGTGGGGGTGTAGGCGGCGGGGTTGGTGCGGGTCTGGCATCCGGCGTCGCCGTTGACGGCGAGGTGGACGATGCCGGACCTGTTGTTACGCAGGCGGGTAGGATCACCCATGGTTCTACTCCTGGTGTACGCAGGGGTGGGGCAAAGGGGCTTGTTCGGTGGTTGGACACCGGGCAGGCCCCGTTTTCTTGTCTCGCCGTTAGGTCATCGCAGACCTATTGGTGACCGAAAGTACGCCGAGATGAAGGACAGGGTGCGCGTGTGAACCGCTCCATCTCCCGCCCCGGCCTGTCCGGTGCCGGTGCCGGTGCCGGTGCCGGAGACGGAGACGGTGGGGGCGGGGGCGAGGGTGGGGGCGAGGGGAGCGGTGGCGGGGCCGGACGGGGCACCTCCACGCTTCCCCTGGTGGTGCCCGCCCTGGCCTCCTGGGCGACCGCCCTCGTCCTGCTGGGCTGTCCGGCGTGGGCGGGGGCCGTGACGGCGGTGGCCGCCGCCGGGGGTGGGCTGTTCGCGGCGGTGACGGCCGGTGAAGGGCGCGCGGCGGGGCGAGGCGTGCCCTCCGAGGGGGTCGCGTGCGCGGGCCGGGGCCCGGGTGGCGGCGGGTGCGCCCGTCAAGGGCGGAACGCACTGATCGCGGCCCTGATGTGTGTGGCGGCGGTGGCGGGGACGGTGGCGTTCCACGTGCACGCGACCGGTACCGGACCGGTGGCCGAGCTGGCGGGCAGAGGGGCCGACGCGACGGTGGAGGCGGTGGTGACGGACGACCCCCGGCGGCGGGCGCGGCGCGAGGGGAGGCTCCGGAGAGCGAGCTTCGTGGTGCCCGCGCGGATCGAGGTGATCGAGACGGAGGCGGGCAGGGTGACGTTGCGGGCTCCGGTGGTGCTGTTCGCCTCCGGAGAGGCGTGGGGGCCGCTTCTGCCCAGCCAGAGGGTCGCCTTCCGGGGGAGGTTCGGCCCCGCCGACGCCGGAGAGCTGCTTGCGGCGGTGGTGCTGGTAAGGACACCGCCGCGTGTCCTGGGTGGCCCCTCCTGGATCCAGCGGGTGGCGGGGGCGCTCCGAGCGGGGCTTCGCCAGGCGGCGGACGTGCTGCCGCCGGCGCAGCGGGGCCTGCTGCCCGGCCTGGTGGTGGGCGACGTGTCCCGGATGGACGAGCAGGTCAGGTCCGACTTCAAACAGGCGGGGCTCGGTCACCTCGTGGCGGTCTCCGGCGCCAATCTGGCGATCGTGGCCGGAGCGGTGGTCGCCCTGGCGCGGGGCGTGGGGCTGCCGCTCGCGGCCAGGGGGGCGTTGGCCCTGCTCGCCATGCTCTCGTTCGCGGTCGTCGCGCGCCCGTCGCCCAGCGTGCTCCGCGCGCTCCTCATGGGAGGCGTCGCCGCCGTGGCGCTCGGCACGGGCCGCCCACGTGACGGCAGGGCCGCGCTGTCGGCGACCGTCCTCGGGCTGATCCTGTTCGACCCCGCCCTCGCCCGGTCCTACGGCTTCGCCCTGTCGGTCTGCGCCACCGGCGGCATCCTGGTACTGGCCCCCCGCTGGCGGGACCGGCTCGCCCTGCGGCTGCCCCGCTGGGCGGCGGAGGCGATCGCCGTACCCGCCGCGGCGCAGGCCGCGGTCACCCCGGTGCTGGTCCTGATGGCGGGGCAGCTGTCTCCGGTGGCGGTCCCCGCCAACCTGGTCGCCGGCCCCGCCGTCGCGCCCGCCACCCTGCTCGGGTTCGCCGTGGCGCTGCTCGCGCCCCTGCACATGGGGCTCGCGAGCCTGCTGGTCCGGCCCGCCGGTCTTGCCGCCGGATGGATCGTCGAGGTGGCGGAGCACGCGGCGGGGGTCCCGCTGGGGGTGCTTCCGTGGCCCGGCGGTCTCATCGGGCTGGTCGCCCTGGCCGCCGCCGTACCGCTCGCTCTTTTCGCGCTGCGGCGTCGCCGATGGCGCGGGGTGATCCTGGCGGTGGCGGCCGGGGCGATCGTCACCGTCACCGTGACCCGGCCGATGGTGGTCAGCCGGCCTCCCGGGGGCTGGCTGCTGGTCGCCTGCGACGTGGGGCAGGGAGACGCGCTGCTGGTCGCCGCGGGGCCCGGGCGCGCCGTGGTGGTCGACACCGGCCCCGACCCGGTGCCGATGGACCGGTGTCTGAGGTCCGCAGGGGTACGGGAGGTGCCGCTGGTGATCCTCACCCACCCGCATTTCGATCATGTGGGAGGGCTGGACGGGGTCTTCCGCAGGCGCGCGGTGGGGGCGGTGGTGGTCACCCCGCACAGAGTCGCCGAGAGGGAGAACGCCCGGCTCGGCGGCGAGCTCACCCGCCGCCGGGTCGCGGCGTGGGCCGCCCGGCCGGGCGCGAGCTGGCGGTTCGGTCCTTCCCAGCTCACGATCATCGGCCCCGGAGAGGAGGCGACCCCCGGGGGAGGAGGAGAGGGGGCACGGCTCAACAACGCCAGCGTCGTGGTGCACGTGCGCTGGGCGGAGGGAACGGCGCTGCTCAGCGGGGACATCGAGACCGAGGCGCAGGCCTGGCTGCTCCGGCAGGGGCTCCCGAGGGTCGACGTCCTCAAGGTCCCGCATCACGGGTCCGCCAGGGGAGATCCCGCCTTCTTCGCGGCCACCGGCGCCCGTGCCGCCCTCGTCAGCGTCGGGGCGGGAAACGACTACGGTCACCCCGCCCCCTCGACTCTGGCCGGTCTGAGCGGCCTGGGCGTGAGGGTCTACCGGACCGATCTGTCGGGGGACCTCGCCGTGGTCTCCGGAACCGGCGGCCTGGCCGTCGTCTCCCGCGGTCGTTGAACCGGTTCGCCCGCCGTCCGGTTCGCCCCGGTCCGCCCTTCACCGCACGGGCTGTCCGCCACCTGAGGGGGTGCGCCCGTGGGAGGTCCGGTGTCCGCGGCTGCTCAGAGGGGGCGTTCCCCGTGCGGGCGGCCTCCTCAGGAGGCCGTGGCGAGGACCTTGGCGGGAACTCTGGCGGGGCCGCGGAACTCGGTGTCCACGTCGGCGGCGTACACCGAGCGGTGGCAGCGGGCGCAGCGGTACACGATGGGCCCCTCATCAAGGGCCGTGCCGCACCGGGGGCAGGCATGACGGCAGACGGTGGAATTCATCGGGAGTCCTCCCGGACGGGGCGGTCGTCGGCGAAGCGGGAAACCCAGCGGGCGACCGCTGGAGTCCCCCGCCTTCGGGCGGGGGAGAAAGCCAACTCCTTGAGTCACTCAGAGTCTGCCGTAAAACACCTGCATTCGAATTGCGAATCGCTTGCCGATTGCGATTCGGCCACCGGTACGTGGCATGCTCTGGGCATGGCGGCAACCGACCCAGCACCCGTGACCTTGGTAGTCGGCGACGAGGAGTTGCTGGCGGACCGCGCCGTGGGTGAGGTGGTCGCCGGGGCCAGGGCGGCCGACCCCGGCACCGAGGTGCACGACCTGGCCGGAGGGAAGGTCGAGAGCGGGGAGCTGACCCGGCTGACCTCGCCGTCGTTGTTCGGGGGCGGTTCGGTGGTGGTGATCCGCTCGGCCCAGGACCTCGCCAAGGAGGTCGTGACCGAGATCGTCTCCTACGCCGCCGACCCCGCGCCGGATGCCGCGCTGGTGCTCGTCCACCCCGGGGGTGTCAAGGGGAAGGCTCTGGTCGACGGGGTCAGGAAGGCGGGGGCCCGCGTGGTCACCGTCACCAAGGTGACGAAATCGGCCGAGCGGCTGGCGTTCGTCAAGTCCGAGATGAAGCGGGCCGGCCGGACCATCGGCGGCGACGCGGCCGCCGCCCTGGTCGAGGCGGTGGGCAACGACCTGCGGGAGCTGGCCGCGGCCTGCAACCAGCTGGCGTTCGACACCCCCGGCAAGACCATCGACGAGGCGGCCGTCGCCCGCTATCACCGGGGACGGGCCGAGGTCAGCGGGTTCACCGTGGCCGACTCCGCCGTGGAGGGCCGCCTGGGTGACGCGCTGGAGCAGCTTCGCTGGGCGCTCGCCACCGGCACGGCCCCCGTCCTGCTGGTGAGCGCGGTCGCCGGCGGGCTGCGCTCGCTGGCCAAGGTGGGCGGAGCCCCCAGAAATCTGCGCGGCGGGCAGCTCGCCGGCCGGCTGGGCATGCCGCCCTGGAAGGTGGAGCGGGTTCAGCGCCAGCTCAACGGCTGGGGCCCGGCGGGCATCGCCCGCGCGATCCAGGCGGCGGCCCTGGCCGATGAGCAGGTCAAGGGGGGCGGCGCGGACCCCGCCTACGCGCTGGAGCACATGATCCAGACGGTTGTCGCGAGCCGTACCGGACGCTGAGGCTCCCGGGAGGAAGAGGCGGGCGGGAACGGGCGGGGGGCCCGCGGACGGGGAGACAGCGCGGGAAGCGCCCGGGGAAACGGCGGGAGAAGGGCGTACGGCGGGCCCGTCAACGCCGGAGCGCCGCACCCCCTGAGGAGTACGGCGCCGGGAAGAACAGCGCCGCACCCCCCGAGGGGAGTGCGGCGCCGGGAAGAACCTCGTTACTTGGCGGCCGACAGGGCGGCGGCGCGCTGGGCGATCGCCGACTTGCGGTTGGCGGCCTGGTTCTTGTGGATCACGCCCTTGCTGGCGGCCTTGTCAAGCTGGCGAGAGGCGCTGCGCATGAGCGCGACGGCCTCGTCGGCCTTGCCCTGGTCGGCGGCCTCGCGGAACTTGCGGATGGCCGTCTTCAGAGACGACTTGACGGCCTTGTTACGCAGCCGGGCCTTCTCGTTCTGCCGGTTACGCTTGATCTGGGACTTGATGTTCGCCACGAAGAAGCCTCGGTGAATGTCGTCGGAGTGGGGCGCGCGGGCAGAGAGGGCGCGCCACACGCAGTTGAATAGGCTACCAACCACCCGGGCGGTCGCTCAAATCGACAGCCTGGGCAGACGGATGCCTGATCAGCTTACCGTGCTCGGGCCGGGGAGGGAATCACGCCCCGCCGGGGGAGGGGCGGCGGAGGCCGTGGGAACGACGGGGGCGCGATGGGGCGTCGCCTTCGCCGCTGGGCGGGCGTCCCGGTAGACTCGATCGTGGATGGCCGCGGCCGTTCCGGGCGGTGCTGTAAGGACCGACGCGGTCGGCTGTAAGGACCGACGTGGTCGCCACGCCGGCGGGCCGCAGGCCGGACCGTGCTCTGGTCCGGGTAACCACCCGGACATGTCACCATGGAAGGCGGCTGGTATGCCAGCCGCCGATCGCATGTTCATCCCGTCGAAACGGACACCGGTGCGCATTCAGCCTGGCCAGACCGATCCCGCGGTGATCCGCAACTTCTGCATCATCGCGCACATCGACCATGGAAAGTCGACGCTTGCCGACCGCATGCTGCAGATCACCGGTGTGGTCGACGAGCGTTCCATGCGCGCCCAATACCTCGACCGGATGGACATCGAGCGTGAGCGCGGCATCACGATCAAGTCGCAGGCGGTCCGGCTGCCGTGGCGGGTGAACGGCGCCGACCACGTCCTCAACATGATCGACACCCCGGGGCACGTGGACTTCACCTACGAGGTCTCCCGCTCGCTTCAGGCGTGTGAGGGCGCGATCCTGCTGGTCGACGCCGCGCAGGGGATCGAGGCGCAGACCCTGGCCAACCTCTATCTGGCCATGAACAACGACATGACGATCATCCCGGTCCTCAACAAGATCGACCTGCCGGCCGCCCAGCCGGAGAAGTACGCCGCGGAGATCGCCCACCTCATCGGGTGTGAGCCGGAGGAGGTCCTGCGGGTCTCGGGCAAGACCGGGGTGGGCGTCAGGGAGCTGCTCGACCACGTCGTCGAAAGGGTTCCCGCCCCGGTCGGCGACGCCGCCGCCCCGGC
This sequence comes from Streptosporangium violaceochromogenes, assembly GCF_014654615.1. GTDB lineage: Bacteria > Actinomycetota > Actinomycetes > Streptosporangiales > Streptosporangiaceae > Streptosporangium > Streptosporangium violaceochromogenes. The sequence goes on from NZ_BNBB01000014.1 coordinate 156,394, forward strand.
CCGCGCGCTCATCTTCGACTCGGTGTACGACACCTACCGCGGTGTGGTCACCTACGTGCGGGTGATGGACGGGCACCTGGGCAAGCGCGAGCGCATCCTGATGATGTCCACCGGCGCGGCCCACGAGACCCTGGAGATCGGGGTCATCTCCCCCGAGCCCAAGATCGCCGACCAGGGGCTGGGGGTGGGGGAGGTGGGATACCTCATCACGGGCGTGAAGGACGTGCGCCAGTCGCGGGTCGGTGACACCGTCACCTCCGGCGCCCGCCCGGCCTCCGAGGCGCTCAGCGGCTACGAGCACCCCAAGCCGATGGTCTTCTCGGGTCTCTACCCGATCGACGGCGACGACTATCCCGAGCTCCGTGAGGCCCTGGACAAGCTTCAGCTCAACGACGCGGCGCTGGTCTACGAGCCGGAGACCTCCGCGGCCCTCGGCTTCGGCTTCCGCTGCGGCTTCCTCGGCCTGCTCCACATGGAGATCGTCCGTGAGCGCCTGGAGCGGGAGTTCAACCTCTCGCTCATCTCGACCGCCCCCAACGTGATCTACAGAGTGATCATGGAGGACGGCCGGGAGGTCATCGTGACCAACCCCTCGGAGTTTCCCACGGGCAAGGTCGACAAGGTTTTCGAGCCGGTCGTGAAGGCGACCGTCCTGGTCCCCTCGGAGTTCATCGGCGCGATCATGGAGCTCTGCCAGAACCGCCGGGGCGCCCTCCAGGGCATGGACTACCTGTCGGAGGACCGCGTCGAGATCCGCTACACCATGCCGCTCGGCGAGATCATCTTCGACTTCTTCGACCAGCTCAAGTCGCGCACGCGCGGTTACGCCTCGCTCGACTACGAGCCCCACGGCGAGCAGGAGTCCGAGCTGGTCAAGGTCGACATTCTGCTTCAGGGCGAGGCCGTCGACGCCTTCAGCGCCATCGTCCACAAGGACAAGGCGTACGGCTACGGGGTCGAGATGGCCAAGAAACTCCGCGAGCTCATCCCGCGGCAGCAGTTCGAGGTGCCGATCCAGGCCGCGATCGGCGCCCGCGTCATCGCCCGCGAGAACATCCGCGCCATCCGCAAGGACGTCCTGGCCAAGTGCTACGGCGGTGACATCTCCCGTAAGCGCAAGCTGCTGGAGAAGCAGAAGGAGGGCAAGAAGCGGATGAAGATGGTCGGCCGCGTCGAGGTCCCCCAGGAGGCGTTCGTCGCCGCGCTGTCCACCGAGTCCTCCAGCGACAAGTCCAGGAAGTAGCCGGGCGCGGGCCGCGTGGCCGGCGCGCCCGTCTCGCCGGGGGAGGGGCGCCCGAGAGGGTGCGGGGAAGGCCGCCGCGTGGGGCCGGGGGTCCCGAGGTCCCTTTTCCGTCCTCCCGGCACCGTGGCGGGGCGGCCCGGCGTGCCGGGCGGTGGGGAAAGGGCGGCAGACTTGGTGCCGTGCCATCCACACTTCCCGACGGCGATCCCGTACCGCCCTCGGGCCGTCTCCCCGACAGCGCGCTCGACGGGCTGGGCGGGCGGCCCTTCGGCCTCTACGTTCACGTGCCCTTCTGTGTCACCCGCTGCGGCTACTGTGACTTCAACACCTACACGGCCGCCGAGCTCGGCCCCGGCGCCTCGCACCGTGACTACGCCGACACCGCCGTCGCCGAGGTACGGCGGGCCCGGGCCGTCCTGGGCGCGGTGGACCTGCCGGTCGAGACCGTCTTCTTCGGAGGCGGCACCCCGACCCTGCTGCCCGCGGCCGACCTGGTCCGGATCCTGGAGGCGATCGGCGAGGAGTTCGGTCTCGCGCCCGGCGCCGAGGTGACCACCGAGGCCAATCCCGAGTCGGTGGATCCGGGGCGTCTGGCGGAACTGCGCGCCGGGGGGTTCACCCGGATCAGCTTCGGCATGCAGAGCGCCCGTGAGCACGTGCTGCGGGTGCTGGAACGGCGGCACACCCCCGGCCGCCCGGCCGGTGCCGTGCGGGAGGCGCGTGAGGCCGGGTTCGGCCACGTCAACCTGGACCTGATCTACGGTACGCCGGGAGAGAGCGACGACGACTGGCGCGCCTCGCTGGCGGCCGCCGTCGAGGCCGGTCCCGACCACGTGTCGGCCTACTCGCTGATCGTGGAGGACGGCACCAGGCTGGCGGCGCGGATCCGGCGCGGGGAGCTGCCGATGCCCGACGACGACGTGGCGGCCGACCGCTATCTCATCGCCGACGCCGTGCTGTCGGAGGCCGGGTTCTCCTGGTACGAGGTGTCCAACTGGGCGACCTCGGAGGCCGGGCGCTGCCGGCACAACCTGCTCTACTGGACCGGCGGCGACTGGTGGGGGGTCGGGCCCGGCGCGCACAGCCACGTCGGCGGCACCCGCTGGTGGAACGTCAAGCATCCGGCGGCCTACGCCGGGCGCCTGGCCGCCGGCCTCTCGCCGGCGCACGCCCGTGAGGTGCTGACCCCGCGCGACAGGGCGGTGGAGCGGCTGATGCTGGAACTCAGGCTCTCCGAGGGGTTCCCGCTGAGGGAGCTCGAACGGCCGCCGGTGGTCGCCAGGGCGCTGGCCGACGGCCTGCTGGAGACGGAGCCCTTCAAGGCGGGGCGCGCGGTGCTGACGCTGCGCGGGCGTCTTCTCGCCGACGCACTGGTGCGCGACCTGACCTGAGGCCGCCGGGACGGGGGCGGGGGCCGAGACCGGCGCCCCGTCCGCGCGGGGTGGTCAGCTCACGAAGCGGATGTTCATCGGATAGCGGTAGGCCTCACCCCGGTTGGCCGCGACGGCGGCGATGATCATCAAGATGGTCGACCCGACCCAGATCACCAGCACCAGGAGGATGCCGATCAGCACGAAGGCCAGCACCCAGGAGACGATGTAGGCGATCATCAGGGTGAGCTGGAAGTTGAGCGCCTCGGCGGCCTGGGCCCGTACGTAGGGGGACTCGTCCTTCTTCGCGAGATAGAGCACCAGCGGTCCGATGAACGAGGTCAGCAGCCCCAGCAGGTGGGCGAGCATCGCCATGGTGGCGTCGTCGCTGCCGGGCCGGGGGCCGTACATCCCCGCGGGGCCCGGATAGCCGTGGCCCGCGGGCCCGTAGCCGTAGCCCGGTGGCGGGTGGCTCCCCTGGTGGCCGCCGGGGTAACCGCCTTGGTAGGCGCCGGGGTGGCCGTGACCCCCCTGGTCGTACGGCGGCGCGGGCGGTGGGTACCCCTGGCCGGGCCAGGCCTGCGGCTCGGGGTGTCGTGCCCGGCCGTGGTCCGGGGATTCGGGCCCCGGCTGTTCGGGGGTGTCGTTCATGGCCCCTCCTGATGGGTGTCGATCAGCCATCCTGGCCGGAAACGGTCACGAAGTCGATGAGCATCTCGACCGGGCCGAGGAGTTCCGGCTCCACGTCGGTGTAGGAGGTGACCGACCCGAGAACACGGCGCCAGGCGTCACCGGGCTCCAGGTTCCAGCCGAGGGCGGCGATGACGCCCTCTTTCCAGGGTACGCCGCGGGGGACCGCCGGCCATGCGGCGATTCCCAGGGCCGACGGCTTGACCGCCTGCCAGACGTCCACGAACGGGTGTCCGGCGACCAGCACGTGGGGGGAGGAGATCCGGCCGGCGATCCGGCTCTCCTTCGAGCCGGGGACCAGGTGGTCGACCAGCACCCCCAGGCGGCGGTCCGGGCCCGGCTCGAACTCCTCGACGATCGCGGGGAGGTGGTCGACGCCTTCGAGACACTCCACGACCACGCCCTCGACCCGCAGGTCGTGCCCCCACACCTTCTCCACGAGCGCGGCGTCGTGCGCCCCCTCCACGTAGATGCGGCTCTCCCCGGCCACCCGGGCGCGCAGGCCCTCGACCACGATCGAGCCCGAGGCGCTGCGTCTCGGTCCCCGGGGGGCGGCGGCGGGCCGTACCAGCGTCACCCTCCTGCCTTCCAGCAGGAACGCGGCGGGCTCCAGCGGAAACACCCGCCGTCGCCCGAACCGGTCCTCCAGCGTGACGGACTCCTTGTCGCAGGCCACCACGGCCCCGCAGAAGCCACCGTCGGCGTCCTCCACGACCATGCCTGTTTCGGCGGGGATCTGGGGGATGGTCCCTTTGAGGGGACGCCGCCAGTTTCCCGCCAGCACGTCACGTTCGTACATCACCGACCGCCCACCCTCGTCTCGCCCGGGGTCGCCTGACCAAGGGGACGGTAGCAAAAGCCGTGATCACCCGCCGTAGGGTCCGGGGCCGCCCCACGCGCCGGCCTGGGCCGCCCTCTGGCGCTTGCGGGCGCCGCTCCGCTTGACCAGCACGACGATCGTGACCACGACGGCCAGCAGGAAGCCCAGGCCGGGCACCGCGAACAGTGCGATCGCGCCGCCCACCACCGAGCCGGTGGCGATCTCCCTGCCCAGGCCGAACTTCGCGGTCGTCCCCTCGGCGGTGGTGCAGGTGACCGGGTAGTCGCCGGCCCGGTCCACCCCCACCCGCAGCGCGAGCTCCCACTGCAGGCCGCCGGAGGTGAGGGTCTGCCGCATGCCCGGCTGCTGGAGCCTGACCGTTCCGGGATCCCCCTCGATCTGGCACTCGAACCGGGTGCCCTTCTCGGCGGAGACGTAGATGGCGGGTTTGTCGGCCGGGTCGAGCCTGACCGTCACCTTCTCGCCGGGGCCGAACGAGCGGGTGGGGGCGGCGTCGCCGATCGCGCTGAAGAGCCCGCCGGTGAACCCGGCGACACCCACGATCACACTGATTACGAAGACGAGCCAGGCGCCGACGATCCAGCCGACGCCGGGCTTGATCTTGGGGTTCGGCGGCGGTCCCTGGGGGGCGCCGTAGCCGGGAGGAGGGTAGCCGTATGAGGGTCCGCCCTGGTACTGCCCGCCGTAGGGCTGCTGGGGGGCGCCGTGGCCGGGGCCGTGCGAGGGGGCGCCGGAAGGGGATCCGAAATCGTTGGACATGTATCGAATTCTGGCGCTTCCAGCTTGGATACTGATAGCAGCACACTTGACAACCGCTTGGCCTCATCATCGTGGTGCCGCGTTATCGCACCCCGTGGGCCGGGGCCGTACACTTGGCACTCGGGAACACAGAGTGCCAGGCCTGACGCTATCCCATCCGAACGCAGGTAGGGAGGTGAGCACGTTGGTCGACGACCGCAAACTGGCGGTCCTTCGCGCCATCGTCGAGGACTACGTGTCCACCAACGAGCCGGTGGGGTCCAAGTCCCTAGCGGAACGCCACAACCTCGGCGTGTCACCGGCGACCATCCGCAACGACATGGCGGTCCTGGAGGAGCAGGGGTACATCGCCCAGCCCCACACCAGCGCCGGCCGGGTGCCCACGGACAAGGGGTATCGTCTCTTCGTCGACAGGCTGTCACAGGTGAAGCCGCTGTCCTCGGCGGAGAAGCGGGCCATCGAGACGTTCCTCGCCGGCGCGGTCGACATCGACGACGTCGTGATGCGCACGGTGCGGCTGCTGGCGCAGCTCACCCGCCAGGTCGCCGTGGTCCAGTACCCCACGATGACCCACTCCAAGGTGCGGCACGTCGAGCTGGTGCCGCTGAGCGAGCGCCGGCTGATGTTCGTGCTCATCACCAACACCGGGCGGGTCGAGCAGCGCGTGGTGGAGGTGCCCGACGGCGTCGACGAGAACCGCGTGGCCCATCTGCGCGCGGTCCTCAACGCCTGCCTGGACGACTGCGGGCTGGCCAAGGTTCCCGACATGGTCGCCGATCTGCCCGAGCGGCTTCCGGCGGAGGATCGGCCGCTTGCGGCCACCATCCTGTCGGTGTTGCTGGAGTCGCTCGTGGACCGGCATGATGAGAAGATCGTTTTTGCCGGGGCCGCCAACCTCGCGGGGGCCGACTTCGCCGTCGGGCTCCGTGACGTGCTGGAGGCCCTGGAGGAGCAGGTGGTGCTCATGCGCCTGCTCGGTGAGACCTCGGACCTGTCGGCGCTGACGGTGCGGATCGGCTCGGAGAACCCCTACACCGGGCTCCAGTGCACCTCGATCGTCGTCGCCGGATACGGTTCGGGGGACAAGCAACTGGCCCGGCTCGGTGTGCTGGGGCCGACGCGAATGGACTACCCGGTCACGATGGGCGCGGTGCGCGCGGTGGCACGCTACGTCAGTCAGATCCTGGCTGCATCCTAAGAGGTCAACTAAGTGGCTAAGAGCGACTATTACGGCACCCTCGGGGTACGCCGTGACGCCAGTGCGGAAGAGATCAAGAAGGCCTACCGCCGCCTGGCTCGCGAGCTGCATCCGGATGTGAACCCCGATCCTGAGACCCAGGAGCGTTTCAAGGACATCACGCGGGCGTACGAGGTGCTGTCCGACCCCGGAAAACGCCAGATGTACGACATGGGGGCCGATCCGTTCGCCACCGGGGGTGGCGCGGGCGCCGGGGGGTTCGGTGCGGGCTTCCCGTTCAGCGACATCATGGACGCCTTCTTCGGCACGGCCGGCGGGGGCGGCGGGCGGGGGCCGCGCTCGCGGGCCCGCCGGGGCCGCAACGCCACCATCCGGGTGGAGCTCGACCTGCGCGAGTCGGCCTTCGGCACCACCCGCGAGCTGGTCGTCGACACCGCCGTGCTCTGCGAGGTGTGCACCGGCTCCGGGGCGGCCTCCGGCACCCACCCCGACACCTGCGACGTCTGTCACGGCCGGGGCGAGGTCTCCCAGGTCACCCGCTCCTTCCTCGGGCAGGTCATGACCTCCAGGCCCTGCCCCCAGTGCGGTGGCTTCGGCTCGATCATCCGCAACCCCTGCCAAGAGTGCTCCGGTGACGGCCGGGTCCGCACCCGCCGGACCATCAAGGTCCGCATCCCCGCCGGTGTGGAGGACGGCACCCACATCCAGCTCGCCGGCGAGGGGGAGATCGGCCCGGGCGGCGGGCCGCCGGGCGACCTGTTCCTGGAGATCGTCGAGCGCCCGCACGAGATCTTCGAGCGCCGGGGCGACGACCTTCACTGCACGGTGCAGATTCCGATGACCGCCGCCGCCCTCGGCACGATCCTGGCCATGGAGACGCTCGACGGCACCGAGGAACTGGACGTCCGGCCGGGCACCCAGTCGGGGCAGACCATCCCGCTCTACGGCCGGGGCGTCCAGCGCCTCAACGGCAACGGCCGGGGCGATCTGCTGATCCACGTCAACGTGGAGACGCCCGCCCGCCTCGACACGGCCCAGGAGGAGCTCCTGCGCGAGCTCGCCAAGCTCCGCGGCGAGGAGCGCCCGCCCGGCAAGTTCGCCCCCGGGCAGCAGGGCTTCTTCTCCCGTCTGCGGGACGCCTTCAATGGCCGCTGACGGGGCGCGGGGCGCCGGCCGGTGACCACCCCGGTCTTCCTGGCCGAGGCCGCCGACCTGGCCCGGCCGGAGTTCACCCTCGCGGGCCCGGAGGGGCGTCACGCGGCGGCCGTACGGCGGCTGCGCGCCGGGGAGCGGCTTGACCTGACCGACGGCGCGGGGGCGGTGGCCGAGTGCGCCGTCCTCGCCGCGTCCAAGGACTCCCTCCGCGTCGAGGTGCTGCGCCGCTACGACGTGCCCCGGCCGCGTCCGCGCCTGGTCGTCGTGCAGGGGCTGCCCAAGGGCGACCGGGGCGAGCTGGCCGTGGAGATGATGACCGAGGCCGGGGTGGACGTGATCGTCCCCTGGGCGGCGGCCCGATCCGTCACGCGGTGGAAGGAGGAGCGCGCGGCCAGATCGCTGGCCCGCTGGCGCTCCACGGCCCGGGAGGCGGGCAAGCAGGCGCGCCGCTTTCATCTGCCCGAGGTGACCGATCCCGCCGGCACCCCCGGCGTCGCCGCGCTGCTGTCGGCCGCGGCACTCGGCGTCGTGCTGCACGAGGAGGCGGCCTCCCGGCTGTCGGCCCTGGGGCTGCCCGATGACGGCGACATCGTGGTGGTGGTCGGGCCGGAAGGGGGCGTCACCGACGCCGAGATCGCCGCGTTCCGCGAGGCGGGGGCCGTACCGGCCCTGCTCGGGCCGACGGTGCTGCGCACGTCGACGGCCGGAGTCGCCGCGGCGGCGGTGCTCCAGGCCCGCACCGGCCGCTGGTGACCCGCTAGTTTCCGATGGGCTTCCCGATGGTCGACTGAGCGGTCTCCATCGGGGACGGGGCCGGGGTGGCGTCCGCCGGAGGGCACTCGTGGGTGCCGCACGGGGGGTTGGCGGGAACGCGGGACTCCGAGGGCGTCGGAGTCGGCGTCCGGCTCTCCTTGCACTCCTTGGCCAGCCCCTCCGGCTCGACCGTGGTGGCGTTTCCGGAGGTCGTGGGGCAGGTGGGCGACGGCGTGGGCCTCGCGGGCCGGGAGGGCGTCGGAGTCGGCGTGGGGGTGGGCGAGGAGGTCTTGGGCACCGCGGGTGACGTCACCGGCGGGGTGGTGCCCGGCCTGGTGACGGGAAGGGGCTGCTGGCCTTCTCTCAGGGGGGGCCGGGAGGTGGCCGACAGGTCCGGGGGGGTCGACTCGGTGAAGTTGACCTCCCCGCTCTGGACGTGCTCGGCCACCTGGTGACGGAGCTGCGGGACCATCATGACGACGGTGGCCGCGACGAGGACGGCTCCGGCGACGGACGCCCCGGCACGCCACCACACCAGCCCGCGGAGCCCCCGTTTCTCTATGCGGGCGCGGATGATCTCAAGCCCGTCGGGGGAGGGAACGACCGAGTTCGCCTCCGCGTTCAGGGCACGGCGGAGCAGCTCGCCGTACTCATCGGGGGAGTCGGTCATGACAGTTGCTCCAGTGATGTTCGGAGGGCGGCCATGCCGCGAGCCGTGTGGCTCTTGACCGCGCCTTTGCTGATGCCCATGGCGTGGGCGATCTGCGCTTCGGACAGGTCTCCGTAATACCGCAGAACCAGTGCCTCACGCTGCCGTGCGGGCAGACCGCGAAGCGCCTCGATGACGGCGGATCGCTCCAGCTCGCCGATGGCGCCGTTCTCGGCGCTGGGCGCGTCGGGCAGGCCCTTGGGCGCGTACTTCTCCACGACCGCCCGGTGCCGAAGCACCGAGCGCGATCGGTTGACGACCGACTGGCGCAGGTAGGCGAGTGCCTTGTCGGTGTCCCGCAGGCGGCGCCAGGCGCCGTGGATGGCGACGAACGCGTCCTGCACGACCTCCTCCGCGGTGGCGATGTCGCGGACGAGCAGCACTGCGAGACGCACAAGCGACCGATAGTGCGCGCTGTAAAGCGCCGTAACGGCCATGTCGGCATCCCACCCGACGGGCACCGCACCCAGCGACCTGTCGGCCACGAGGGTCTCGGTGGTCACATCAGTAGGACGCTCGGCCTTCCCAGAGGGTTTACGCTCTTCCGGTTCATTAGGGGGCATGACCCAGTCGTGTCCTCGCCAGGCGGCCATAACGCGCTAGTCGCGTGATCTGTCGTTGTTGAAGTTTTGCATACCCACCTTAGCTGGGTGGATCTTTGTTTGCCGACGATGGACCATCACCGATTGACAACGTCCCCGGAGGATAGGGTGCCCGCATGGTGAGTGAAGCCGACTGCCTGTTCTGCAAGATCACGACGGGGGAGATCTCCGCGGAGATCGTCCACGAGACCGGCCGGACCCTGGCCTTCCGGGACGTCAACCCCCAGGCGCCGACGCATGTGCTCGTGATCCCCAAGGGTCACTATCCCAGCGCCGCCGCGCTGGCCGCGGCCGACGACGGGCTCGCCGACGAGGTGTTCACGGCGGCGCACGCCGTCGCCGAGCGGGAGGGGATCGCCGATTCGGGGTACCGCCTGGTCTTCAACACCGGCCCCGGGGCGGGGCAGACCGTCTTCCACGTGCACGGACACGTGCTGGGCGGGCGCGGCATGGCCTGGCCGCCCGGGTAAAACCGGTAGGCGCGATCATGTCGATCACGGATACGATGGCGTGAAAGTCACACACCGATATGTGGAGGCGAACAGGCCGAAAGGCCCGCCCATGTCCGAGACAAACGATTCCAGCAGAACGTCCCCGCCCAGGTCGAAAGGACCCAGCCGGACTCAGGCGAAGGTGGTGATTCCGGACGACCATTCGATGGTGAGCCTGCTGGGCTCGCGAGACGAGCTGCTGCGGGTCATCGAGGGCGCCTTCCGCGCCGACATCCACGTCCGGGGCAACGAGATCACCATCACCGGCAGCCCCGAGGAGAGCGGCGTCGTGGTGCGCCTCTTCGAGGAGCTGTCCGAGCTCGTCCGCGCGGGCGCGGAGCTCACGACGGACGCCGTGGAACGCAGCATCGCGATGCTGCGGATGACCTCCGACCGTCCCGCCGAGGTGCTCTCGCTCGACATCATCTCCGCGCGGGGCCGTACGATCCGCCCCAAGACGGTGAACCAGAAGCGCTACGTCGACGCGATCGACAAGCACACCGTCGTCTTCGGGATCGGCCCGGCCGGAACGGGCAAGACCTATCTGGCGATGGCCAAGGCCGTCAGGGCGCTTCAGGAGAAGAAGGTCAACCGCATCATCCTCACCCGCCCGGCGGTCGAGGCGGGTGAGCGGCTGGGCTTCCTGCCCGGCACGCTCTACGAGAAGATCGACCCCTACCTGCGCCCTCTCTACGACGCGCTGCACGACATGCTCGACCCCGACTCGATCCCCCGGCTGATGGCCGCGGGCACGATCGAGGTCGCGCCGCTGGCCTACATGCGCGGCCGTACGCTCAACGACGCCTACATCATCCTGGACGAGGCGCAGAACACCTCGCCCGAGCAGATGAAGATGTTCCTGACCCGCCTGGGTTTCAACTCGAAGATCGTCGTCACCGGCGACGTCACCCAGGTCGACCTTCCCGGGGGCACGCAGAGCGGCCTGAAGGTCGTGCAGGAGATCCTCGACGGCATCGCCGACATCCACTTCAGCCGGCTCACCAGCGCCGACGTGGTACGGCACAGGCTGGTCAGCGACATCGTGGACGCCTACGGGCGCTACGACGAGACGCAGAGGCTGAACGCGCCGCAGCCCATCAAGGGTGTGAACAAGCGGCCCCCGAGGAGAACGGTGAGCGACCGATGAGCATCGAGGTCAACAACGAGTCCGGCGTCAGGGTCGACGAGGGGCTCATCGTCGCGCTGGCCGGGCACGTGCTGGAGCGGATGGGCATCAACCCCCTCGCCGAGCTGTCCATCCTGGTGGTGGACGAGGAGGCCATGTCGGCGCTGCACGAGCAGTGGATGGGCGAGCCCGGCCCGACCGACGTGCTGGCCTTCCCGATGGACGAGCTCCGGCCGGGCTCCGGCACCGGAGCCCGGCAGGAGGGCGAGGCCCCCGCCGACCCGGCGCTCCTGGGCGACGTGGTGCTCTGCCCGCAGGTGGCCGCCAAGCAGGCCGCCGAGGCGGGGCACGGCCCCGAGGCGGAGCTGGAGCTGCTGTGCACGCACGGCATCCTCCACCTGCTCGGCTACGACCACGCCGAGCCGGAGGAGCACAAGGAGATGTTCGGCCTGCAAGGTGAGCTCCTGGAGTCGTGGCGGGAGGTGCGCCCCCAGCGGTGAACCTCGCCAACGGGTGGTTGTTCTCGGCCGTCCTCCTCGTCGTGGTGGGCGGCCTGATAGCCAGCGCGGAGACGGCGCTGACCCGCATCTCGCGGGTGCGGGCGGAGGAGTTCGTCCGTGAGGGCCGCCGGGGCGCCCGGCGCCTGCAGGCGATCGTCGCCGACCCGCCGCGCTATCTCAACCTGTTGCTCCTGCTCCGGCTGAGCTGCGAGCTGGTCGCCACGGTGATCGCCACGCTGCTGTTCATCGACTGGCTCGGCGACGAGGGCGGCGCGTACGCCGCCGCCGCGGCCGTCATGATCGTGATCAGCTACGTGATCGTCGGGGTCTCCCCGCGCACGCTCGGCCGCCAGCACGCCGAGCCCGTCGCGCTCGCCGCCGCCTCCCCGGTGTACGGCCTCACCCGGATCTTCGGGCCCCTGCCCACGCTGCTCATCCTGCTCGGCAACGCCGTGACCCCCGGCAAGGGGTTCAGGGAGGGGCCGTTCACCTCCGAGGCCGAGCTGCGCGACCTGGTCGACCTGGCCGAGGAGCGCAGGGTCATCGAGCCGGACGAACGGGAGATGATCCACTCGGTCTTCGAACTCGGCGACACCCTGGTCCGCGAGGTCATGGTGCCCCGCACCGACATGGTGTTCATCGAGCGGGGCAAGACCCTGAACCAGGCGCTCTCACTCGCCCTGCGCAGCGGCTTCTCCCGGATTCCCGTGGTCGGCGAGAACGAGGACGACGTCATCGGCATCGCCTACCTCAAGGACATCGTGCGCCGTATCCAGGAGACCGGTGACGACGGCCGCGCCGAGCAGGTCGAGACGATCATGCGCCCGGCCACCTACGTGCCCGAGAGCAAGCCGATCGACCAGCTTCTGCGCGAGATGCAGGCCCGCCAGATCCACCAGGCCATCGTCATCGACGAGTACGGAGGGACGGCCGGCCTGGTCACCATCGAGGACATCCTTGAGGAGATCGTGGGTGAGATCACCGACGAATACGACCAGGAGGCTCCCCGGGTGGAGCCGCTGGAGGACGGTTCGGTCCGGGTGACCGCCCGCCTGCCCCTGGGCGACCTTGAGGACCTGTTCGACATCGAGCTTGAGGTGGACGACGTCGAGACCGTCGGCGGGCTGCTGGCCCACGCGCTGGGCCGGGTCCCGATCGCGGGCTCCGAGGCGGTGGTGGAGGGGCTCAGCCTGACGGCGGAGAGCCTCGCCGGGCGCCGTAACCGCATCGGCACGGTCCTGGTCCGGCGGATCGCCCCGGCCGAGCCCGACGCGGTCCCGGCCTCCTCCGAGAGCGACTGACGGCACCCGTCCCCAGCGGCTCCCGCCGGTTTCCCCCGTGTCGTCCCCGGCCTCGGGGGGCCTCGCCTCAACCGGCCCGCAAGTGTTCCGCAAGCGGGGTGGGGCATCGTCGTCCCGCGGCACCCGGAGGCGCGGGTGCCGGTGGGGGGTTCCGTCGCCGGAGACCGAGGTCGTGGCGCGGGGGCGGTCCCTCCCGGGGAGGATGAAGAGCACGGAGTCTCGGGCGGCTCCACGTCTCTTACCGAAGGGTGTTCCCGGTGGCGTCGTCCACGGGGGAGCACCCTTCGGTGTTTCTTGAGATTGCCGTTTTTACCGGTGGGGAAGAAAGGGGATCGGCGGGGACAAGACGCCTCGCATGTGACATCGGGGGAAGAGTCATGACGCGGGGGATTCGGGTTGTCGTCGCGGCTGTCGTCTGCGGGATCGTGGCCGCGGGCTCCGCGGCGTGCGGCGGCGGGGCGGTGAACACCTCCGGCGGGAACACCGGGGCGGAGATGGCGCGGCTGTGGGGGCTGCTGCGCAGGGAGACGGGGCGGCTGCCGGAGGGCTTCTCGGCCCGGACGCGCGACGGCTGGATGCCCCCCTTCCAGGCCCGTAACCGCGACTGCCGGCTGGTCCTCGACATGGCCGGCGGGCATCCGCCCCGCAGGGAGCCGGGGGCGCGGGTGGCCGTGACCTACCCGGGGGACGGCCTGGGCGAGCTGGCCGGGGTCACCCTGGCCTCCTACGCCGGCGAGGACGCGCGGCGCCACTTCGATGAGATCACCAGGGCGATGAACGCCTGCCGGGTCGTCAGGAGCCCGGCGGCGGGCAAGGGCACCTCCTTCAAGGTCTCCGGTCTGGAACTGGACGCCGTGGGCGGCGACGTGCGGGCCAGGCGGCTGCGTGGCCGGCTGAACGGATATCCGTACGAGATGCACGTGGTCTTCGCCCTCACCGGGCAGACCCTGGTCTCGCTGGTGCACGCCGGGGTCCACCGTGTGGACGCCGAGCGCACCGTGCGGTTCGCCCGCTTCCTGATCGAGCGCGCGGCCTCGCCCGGGCCCGACCGGCCCAGGGAGGCCGAGGGGAACGCGAGAGGCCGCGCACCGGCGGGCCCAAGCCGGCCGCCACGGAGTGAGCGGGCTTGAATACGCTGGGGCCGTGAGTGACACGAGCCTCGGCCCAGAGGACAACAAGATCATCGTTCTGGCCCGTTCCGCACGGGCCCGCAACGGCGCCGCCGAGGGGGCGGCCGTGCGTGACGAGACCGGCCGGACCTACGTGGCGACCAACGTGGCGCTGCCGTCGCTGACGCTGTCGGCGCTCCAGGTGGCCGTGGCGATGGCCGCCTCCAGCGGTGCGGAGTCCTTGGAGGCGGCGGCCCTGGTCACCGAGGGGGAGGGGCCGGCGGACGCGGACGCGCGGGCGGTCCGCGACCTGGGCGGCCGGAGGCTGCTCGTGGCGGGCCCCGACGGCACACTGCGTCAGAGTTGAGCCCGGCATCGGGGACAATGGGGGACGTGAGTTCCTCAGCCCCTGATTTCCGCGCCGGTTTCGCCTGCTTCGTCGGCAGGCCCAACGTCGGCAAGTCCACGCTGATGAACGCGTTGGTCGGCACGAAGGTGGCCATCACCTCCTCCAAGCCGCAGACCACCCGCCGGGCCATCCGGGGCATCGTGCACCGCCCGGACGCCCAGCTCGTGATCGTGGACACCCCCGGCCTGCACCGGCCGCGCACCCTGCTGGGCGAGCGGCTGGACAGCCTGGTGCTGTCCACCCTCACCGAGGTCGACGTGATCGGCTTCTGCCTGCCGGCCAACGAGCCCATCGGCAAGGGAGACCGGTTCATCGCCGAGAAGCTCGCCGCCGCCGGGAAGACCCCGGTGGTCGCCGTGGTGACCAAGTGCGACCTGGCCGGTCACGAGCAGATCGCCGCGCAGCTCCTGGCGGTCTCCCAGCTCGCCGATTTCGCGGAGATCGTCCCGGTCTCCGCGCAGTCGGGGGACCGGCTCGGCGTGCTGGCCGACGTGCTGATCGACCGGCTCCCGGCCAGCCCGCCGCTGTACGAGGGGGGCCGGCTCACCGACGAGCCCGAACAGGTTCTGGTGAGCGAGCTGATCCGTGAGGCGGCCCTGGAGGGGGTCAGGGACGAGTTGCCGCACTCGATCGCGGTGGTCGTCGACGAGATGCTGCCCCGCGAGGGCCGTGACGACCTGCTGGACATCTACGCCCACATGTTCGTCGAGCGCCCCTCGCAGAAGGCCATCGTCATCGGGCACAAGGGCACCCGCCTCAGAGATGTCGGCAGCCGCGCCAGACAGCAGATCGAGGCGCTGCTCGGCACCCGGGTCTACCTCGACCTGCGCATCAGCGTCGCCAAGGACTGGCAGCGCGACCCCAAGCAGCTCCGGCGTCTCGGCTTCTACGACTGAGCGCCTCGCCGGCCTGCCGGGCGGGGTGGCGGGCGGGACGTCGTCTGCGGGGAAGGCGGCGGGCCACTCGGTGAACCGGCCCCGGTGAGACGTGCCGTCCGGCTGAAAGCCGGTGCGGCCTCCTGCCTGTCCCGATGACCCCGCCTCGGGAGCGGATTTCGCTTTTTCACACCTTGTCGTTGTGTGTCTGGAACGAATGTTCATTCGCATCTCCTGTGAGATAAAGAATGATTCTTCGATGACCGCTGAGGTGGGGGAATCGTCGGACGGCCAATGGTCCGGCGTGCGGGGCAGACGCGAGGCCGTACCGCCGGGAAGAGAAGGGAAGGCGGCGGGAGAAGAAAAAAAGAGAGGACGCGAGGGGAAGACGAGATAATACCCGTTTCCCGGTCGCGGTGCCCGCGGAGTCTTCATGGAAAACCCGTTTGGTCTCGTCTTGATGACGGGGCTGTTGATTCCCGGAATTTCGACATAGCCTGTCCGGGCGACGGAGTGGGGCGGGGGCGCCACGGTAAAGCCGAGGAAGCGGGGGTGCCATGGCGAAGAAACCGGCGGATGGAGAGGCGGGGGTCAAGGAGCCGCCCGTTCCCGCCGAGGAGGCCGGTGAGGCCGAGGAGCAGGAGACCTGGACGGCGCATCCGTCGCTTGAGGCGGGCCCTTCGCAGGGGGGCGGCCGGTCGCAGCGCGCCAGGCGGTTCCGGCTCGCCGCGTGGGTCGCCCTGGTCCTGGCCGCCGTTGTGGTGGGCACCTCCGTGCTATGGGTGACCGGGCCGCCCACCGAGGCCGAACTACGAGACAAGGCGGGGCTTTTCGGAAAGGAAAGGCTCCGGGTCGGCGTCAAGGTCGACACCCCCGGCATCGCCCTTCAGGAGCAGAACGGCAATCGCGTCTTCAAGGGCTTCGACATTCAGATCGCCTACATGATCGCCGCCGATCTGGGGTATCCGCCGGACAAGGTTGACTTTCTGGCGATCGAGACGGAGGACCGGGCGCGCATGCAGGCCCGGGACGACCACGGCCGGTCCGTCAGGGTGGATCTCGTGGTCGCCACCTTCAGCGTGACCCCCGCCCGCAAGCAGGACCCCTCCGTGGGCTTCTCCACCCCCTACCTCTACACCGAGCAGTCCGTGGTGACCAGGTCCGACTATCAGGGGGACGTCACCTCTCTGGGACAGCTCAAGGGCAGAAGAGTCTGCACGCTCGGCACCTCGACCTCCGAGGGGGAGCTGGAGAAGGCCACGAGGGCCGACGTCACCGGCAAGAATCTCATCAGTGACTGCGTGGCCGGCTTGAGGAAGGGAGACTACGACGCGGTGACCACCGACGCGGCGCTGCTGGCCGGATTCGTCGCACAGTTTCCCAAAGAACTGCGCCACCACGACATCGCGCTGGAGAAGACCGAGATGTGGGCCGTCAACGTCGGGCCCAACGCGGCGCTGCGCACCCTGGTCGACCTCGCGCTCTACCGCTCCTACGCCGACCCCCGGGACCAGCGGTGGGAGCAGGCCTACAACGCCTACATCGAGCCGCTGCTTACGGCCAATCCCGGCGTGAGCGTGGCACAGGCGGAGCAGCCGTGCGCGTCTCCGCCGCCGGTACGCCGGTGGCCGTGGGAACGGAGCCTTCCGGCCCGGGAGTGCCTGTCCCAGTGAGCGACGGCGAGCGGGTCAGGGTCACACCGAGAAACCAGGAGTGGCTGCTCGCGCTGCTCCCGGCGTTCCCCCTCGTCCTGCTGGTGACGCGGCTGTGGTACGCCAGTGAGCAGGACACCCAGACGCTGCTTCTCCTCGTGCAGAGCATCAGCCCGCTGGGCATGCTCACCGCGGTCCTGCTGACGACCGTGTGGGTCCTGCCCGCCCTCGTCCTGGGCGGGCGGGTGCTCGGCACCCTGTACTGGGTCAGCGCGCGCCGCTCCTCCTGGCTGGTGCGCGCCGCCGAACGGCTGCCCGGCTGGGTGGTGCTCCTGGCCGTCGCGCTCGGAGCGTTCTCCTGGCAGCTGCGTTTTCTACCGACACTGGCGATGCTGTCGCTGTCGGCGGCGGGGCTGGTCGTCCGGGACAGGTTCCCCCTCCACGAGGGACTGCGGGCCGTCGTGTGCTACGCGCTGCCCGCGGTGGCCGCCGCGCTCTCCTACACGCTGCTGTGGCCGGCGCTCGTGGGCGCCCTCGCCGCAGGCGACACGGCGACCCTGATCCTCCTCGTGCTCCCCCCGGCGGCGGCGATCCTGCTGACCGGGCCGGTTCCCGAGGCGTCGGCCAGGGTGCTCACCCACGGCATCGCGGTCGCGATCACGATCTTCACTCCCTTCCTGGTGGGGGTGGTCGTGATGAACGCCCCGATCCTCCCGCTGACGGCGCTGCAGGTGGACGAGGACAGATCGTCGCGGGTGCTCGTGGGCTATCTGGTCGCCAGCGACGACCAGATGTCCACCTTCCTGGAGCGGGAGGGCACCGTGAGCTTCATCAGGACCGACACGATCCAGTCGAGGGTGCTCTGCCCGGATCCCGGCGCGGTGCCGCGCACCTGGGTGAACCTCCACGGCTGGTACGCCGAGCAGAGCGTGATCTCCTGGCTGGCCCCCGGCCGTTCGGCGGTCGCCGTCGACCCGCGCTGCCAGGGCCGTTCCGGCTAGCCTTCCGGCCGGCGGCCTACTGGCGGTACTCCTCGACCTCGTCGATCGGGCGCGGCGCCGCCGCGTTGGGGTCCTCTCCGAACTCGCGGCGCGCCCGGCGCTGCCTAAGCAGGTCCCACGCCTGGTCCAGCGCCTCCTCCAGCTGCCTGATCCGGTTGTTCTCCTCGTGTGAGGAGATCGCGCCGTCGGCCAGGCGCCGGCGGAGGCCGTGTTCCTCGGCGATCAGCTCGTGGATGTGGGCGAGGATGTCGTCGTCCTTCATCGCGTTCCCCCCGTCCTCGCTGGTAGCGCCACTGTAACCCGGGCGAGGGCCGAAGAGGGCGGGGCCGCGCCCGGGAGCGGCGGTGCGTTCCGCCCCTTGTGCCCCTCCGGCACGTCCCGCCCCTGGTGTTTCACGATCTGAGACCGTGGCACGGGCATTCGAGACGGTCTGCTAACGTGCTAGGCATGCTGCGCGGGCTGCTTCTTAGCTGCCGCGACGAGGGCCTGTAGAAGGCCGGCTCCCTCGTCGCGGAGCGAGCCATGCGCGTCGGCCGCGATTGCCCGTTTTCAATCGAGGAGCCTTGAGCATGTATCCGCAGCAGCAGCCCAGTCCCATGCCGTTCGCGCGCTATCAGTCCTATGCCCCGGTCCGGCTCGACGACCGCACCTGGCCCGGCAAGGTCATCGACCGGGCACCCCGGTGGTGCGCGGTGGACCTGCGTGACGGCAACCAGGCGTTGATCGACCCGATGGACTCCCACCGTAAGCTCAAGATGTTCGAGCTGCTGGTCAAGGTGGGGTACAAGGAGATCGAGGTGGGCTTCCCCGCCGCCTCGCAGACCGACTTCGACTTCGTCCGGCAGATCATCGAGGAGGGGCTGATCCCCGACGACGTGGTGATCCAGGTCCTGACCCAGGCCAGGCCCGAGCTGATCGAGCGGACCTTCGAGTCGCTGCGCGGGGCCAGGCAGGCCATCGTCCACCTGTACAACTCCACCTCGACCCTGCAGCGCCGCGTCGTCTTCGGCCAGGACACCGAGGGCATCACCGCGATCGCGGTCGAGGGCGCCAAGCTGTGCAAGAAGCTGGCCGCCCAGATGGAGGACACGGAGATCTACTTCCAGTACTCCCCGGAGTCCTTCACCGGGACCGAGCTGGAGTACGCGGTGGAGGTCTGCGACGCCGTCAACGACGTCTGGCAGCCGACCCCGGACCGCAAGGTGATCATCAACCTGCCCGCCACCGTCGAGATGGCCACGCCCAACGTCTACGCCGACCAGATCGAGTGGATGCACCGCAACCTCGCCCACCGTGACGCGATCGTGCTCTCCCTGCACCCGCACAACGACCGCGGCACCGCCGTGGCCGCCGCCGAGCTGGGGTACATGGCGGGGGCCGACCGCATCGAGGGATGCCTGTTCGGCAACGGGGAGCGTACCGGCAACGTATGCCTGGTCACGCTCGGCATGAACCTCTTCTCCCAGGGCGTCGACCCGGAGGTCGACCTCTCCGACATCGACGAGGTCCGCAGGGTCACCGAGTACTGCAACCAGCTGCCCGTCCACCCGCGTCACCCCTGGGGCGGGGAACTCGTCTACACGGCCTTCTCCGGCTCCCACCAGGACGCCATCAAGAAGGGGTTCGAGCACCTGGAGCGGGACGCGGCGACGGCGGGCGTCCCGGTGGACGAGTTCGCCTGGGCGGTGCCGTACCTCCCGATCGACCCCAAGGACATCGGCCGCACCTATGAGGCGGTCATCCGGGTCAACAGCCAGTCCGGTAAGGGCGGGGTCGCCTACATCATGAAGGCCGACCATCACCTGGACCTGCCGCGCCGCCTGCAGATCGAGTTCTCCCGCGTCGTCCAGTCCCGTACCGACGCCCATGGCGGCGAGGTGAGCCCGGCGCAGATGTGGGAGGTCTTCACCGACGAGTACCTCCCGAACCCGGACGGCCCGTGGGGGCGTCTGGGCCTGCTGGCCCACCGGACCACCTCCAGTGGCGACGACCAGAACGCCATCGTCGCCGACGTGCGCGTCGACGGTGAGATCCGCGAGGTGAAGGGGGCCGGAAACGGTCCCATCTCGGCCTTCTGCGATGCCCTGGCGGGGATCGGCGTCCAGGTGCGCGTGCTCGACTACGCCGAGCACGCGATGAGCGCCGGCACCGACGCCAAGGCCGCCTCCTACATCGAGTGCGAGATCGCGGGGCAGGCGCTGTGGGGCGTGGGCATCGACGCCAACACCACCACGGCCTCCCTGAAGGCCATCGTCTCCGCCGTCAACCGCGCCACCCGTTAGCCGCGGGTCCTCTCAGCCGCCCGGCACGATCCGCCGGGCGGCCTCCGGCGGCCGCCCACGCGTCTCCTCCCTGATCCGGCTCTCGGCCCACCTGGCCCACTCGGCGTGCATGGCGTTGAAGCGCAGCCCCCACTCCAGGGCCATCAGGCCGTGCGCCGGAAGGTCGCCCTCCTTCCGCTCCACGCTCTCCTTCATCGTGGCCAGCTCCCGCGTCCGCCGTTCGGCGGTCTCGGCCTGCCCGCGCAGGTAGGCGCGAGCCTCTGCGGGGGCTACCTGGCCGAGGAAGAAGACGCGCAGCAATATCTCGCTGCGCTTGGCGAGGGGGGCGGGTTTGACCCGGGTCAGCCAGTGGCGCATCTCCTCGCGGCCGGCGGGGGTGATGGAGTACTCCTTGCGGCCACGAGGCCCCTCCGCGCCCACCTCCACCAGTCCGGCCTCCGCCAGCCGGGCCAGCTCGCCGTAGACCTGGCTCTGGGTGGCCGGCCACACGTTGGCCAGGGAATCCTCGAAGGTCTTCAGCAGGTCGTAACCGCTCGCGGGCTCTTCGCCGAGCAGCCCCAGCAGCGCGTGTCGTAGGCTCATGGCGGCATCTTATATTCCACGATTGACATGTCATTACATGACGTTCTAGTTTTGACATGTCTGAATAGGAATGTTTTACGGCTGTCGCCGGATCGCCGTCCACGGCGTGCCCGGTTACCCGCCACCGACCTGTCTGGAGCGCATCGTGAACACCTCGGTTCCCGGCTACCTGACCGGCGACCTCGCGCCCGTCCCCGACGAGATCGGCGCCGTCGACCTGCCGGTCACCGGCACCCTGCCCGCCGAGCTCACCGGCCGCTACTTCCGCAACGGCCCCAACCCCCTGCCCGGCAGGGACCCCGGGCACTGGTTCGGCGGCCAGGGCATGATCCACGGCCTGCGCCTGCGCGACGGCCGCGCCGAGTGGTACCGCAACCGGTGGGTGCGCACCCGGGCCATGACCGAGAACGCCGCCCTGATCGGGCCCCGGGGCGTCGACCGGACCGCCGCCACCGCCAACACCTCCGTCATACGGCACGCCGACAGGATCTACGCCCTGGTCGAGGTCGGCCTGCCGTACGAGATGACGCCCGAGCTGGACACGGTCGGCCCGTGCGACTTCGGCGGACGGCTGACCACCGCGATGACCGCCCACCCGAAGCGCGACCCGGCCACCGGTGACCTGCACTTCTTCGGGTACGGCTTCCTTCCCCCCTACCTGACCTACCACCGCCTGTCGGCCGCGGGGGAACTGGTGGAGAGCCGGGTCGTGGACGTCCCGGGGCCGACGATGGTCCACGACTTCGCGATCACGGAGAACCACGTCGTGTGGCTGGACCTGCCCGTCGTCTTCGACAAGGGTGCGCTCGGGCACGGCATGCCGTTCGGCTGGGACGACTCCTACGGCGCGCGGCTCGGCGTGATGAACCGCCCGGGCGCGGTGACCTGGTTCGAGGTCGACCCCTGCTATGTGTTCCACGTCGGCAACGCCTGGGAGGACACCTCGGGCCGCGTGACGGTGGACGCGGTCCGCTACTCACCGGGAGCCTTCGCCGAGCTCTGGCCCCGCATCGGCGGTGCCGCCGATCCCGTCGCCGAGACCGAGGGCGCCGTCCTGCACCGGTGGGTGCTCGACCCCGTGAAGGGCACGGTGAAGGAGGAGTGGCTCGACGACCGGCCCGTGGAGTTCCCCACGATCAACGAGGGGCGGGTCGGCAGGGCCAACCGCTTCCTGTACACGGTGACCGACGACGCGGTGGTGAAATACGACGTCGAGACCGGAGCCCGCCAGGCCAGGGAGGCCGGCGGGCGGCCGGGCGAGGCGGTCTTCGTACCCGCCGCGGGAGCCGGAGTCGGAGTCGGGGCCGAGGACGGCGGCTGGCTGATGTCCATCGTCATCGACCGCTCGGGCGACGCCTCGCACCTGCTTCTGCTGGACGCCGCCGAGCTGGAGTTCGTCGCCTCGGTCCGCCTTCCCCGGCGCGTCCCCTTCGGCTTCCACGGCTCCTGGCTGCCCGACCTCTAGCCCCGGGTCCAGGAGGCCGGCGTCCGGGCCGATCGCCGACGCGATGTCACGGCCCGGCGGCGGCGACGAGCTCGGGAAGGTCCTCGGCGGGCGGGGAGAGTACGTCTACGCCGCCGCACGACTGAATCCCGATTTCAGTTTGGTGTGGCGTTCAAGCGTGAAACTAAAAGTCAGCTTTAGTTGAAACCGGATGAGCCGGTCACCTCTACAAGGTGCCCGCAGAGCTGCGACCTCCTTGCGGTGGTGACGGTGGCAATCAGTCGAATTCGCCGCCTCTTATGCCCCTGATGAAGGTGTTCCACTCGGCCGGGGTGAAGACCAGTGCCGGTCCGGCCGGGTCCTTGCTATCGCGGACGCCCCGGTGGCCGCTGGACAACGTGGCGACCTCGACGCAGTTGCCGCCGTTGCTCCCTGAGTAGGAGGACTTGATCCACGTGGCTGCCCCTAGCTCCCGGGTCAACTCGTCCATCTCTGCATCGTCTCCTTGATCAAATCTAAGGACTCGCGCCAGGGGAGTGCTTCGGAACGAATCCCTTCATATCTGAAGGTTAAGGTTTTGACACTCTCTGTCCAGTCGGTCACCTGAGCGTTGGAGGCGCCTTCTACGTATGCCGTGTCGGGGCTTCCATGGGCTTCGGCGATGGCGAAGCCTCCCAGAAGGCCGGTCGTGGAGTAGGCCCGAAGAGGGAGGAACTGGATGGTGATCCGAGGGGTGGTGCCGACGTCGAGAAGATGGGCGAGTTGTGCCGCCATTACGGCGGGGCTGCCGATCGGGCGGTGAAGAACTCCTTCGTCGAGGACTGCCCAGAGCATGGGGGGCTTAGGGCGGCGAAGGATCGACTGACGTTCCATCCGGGCGGTTATGTGCTTCTCAACTTCTTCGGACGTTACGCCGGGTTCACCGTTGAGTATGGGGTTACGTCCACGGAGGTGGTGTACGAGTTTTCGCTGGTGACAGGCGTGGCGTCGTGAAATGAAGACGGCCATCGCGTGATCCTTCGAGTGCGAAGATCAAGTTCGAAGGAGAAGAAGCGATGGCCGCAGACAACAGTGTGACGTCCGCGCAGTGGCTGGCGAAGCAGATCGAGACCGGCGACCCGGATCTGTTGCGATCCATGGTGAAGAGCATGGCCGAGACGTTGATGTCTGCCGAGGCCGACGGCCTGTGCGGCGCCGGCTACGGCGAACGCACCGATGAGCGCACCAACCGGCGCAACGGCTACCGCAGCCGCGACTGGGACACCCGTGCCGGCACCGTCGAGCTCGCCATCCCAAAACTACGCTCCGGGTCGTACTTTCCCGACTGGCTGCTGGAACGCCGACGGCGGGCCGAGCAGGCCCTGATCAGCGTGGTGGCCACCAGCTACCTGCTCGGGGTCTCGACACGGCGGGTCGACAAGCTGGTCGAACAGCTCGGCGTTAAGAACATCTCGAAAAGCCAGGTCAGCCAGATGGCCAAGGTTCTGGACGAGCAGGTGGAGGCCTTCCGCACCCGCGCTTTGGACGCCGGGCCGTATGCGTTCGTGTGGCTGGACGCCCTCACCCAGAAGGTGCGTGAGGGCGGCCGGATCGTCAACGTGCACGTCCTGGTGGCCACGGCCGTGAATGCCAACGGCAACCGGGAGATCCTCGGAGTGGAGGTGTCGGCGGCCGAGGACGGCGCGGGCTGGCTGGCCTTCCTGCGCGGCCTGGTGGCCCGAGGGCTGGGCGGGGTGCAGCTGGTCGTCTCCGACGCCCACGCCGGGCTGACAGAGGCGATCGGCGCGACCTTGCCGGGCGCCTCCTGGCAGCGCTGCAGAACCCACTACCTGCGCAACCTGCTCACGACCGTGCCGAAGTCGGCCCAGCCGTGGGTGGCCACCTTGGTACGCACCATTTTCGACCAGCCCACCGGTGAGGCCGTCCGCACCCAGCACGCCTGGGTCATCGAGGCATTGGAGGCCAGGTATCCGGCCGCGTGCGAGCACCT